>NZ_FOKG01000002.1:392121-433503 GCF_900111885.1 Amycolatopsis marina | reverse complement strand
CGCTCCACAGACTGCAGCCGCCCAAACAGGATCGATCTTCGCCGGGAAAGCCCCGGCACCACCACGTTTCCCCCTGAACTAGTCACCCCACAATTGTATGGAGGGGGCCCGACAGAAACCGGCGCAGCCGGTCTCGTTCCCTGGGTAATTGGCGCTACCGGCCACTCCGAAAGGGTGATGCGTGGAGCGACAATTGCGCAGGGCGCGCCGAAGGCGAGCCCGAAACCCCACCACCCCACCCCCGAAAACGCGCACAAACCGCAAACACCCGCGCACAAACCGCAAACACCCGCGCACAAACCGCAAACACCCGCGCACAAAGTGCAAAGTCAGGTGGGGGCGGCTTGTTGGTGGAGTGCTTCGTCGGCGGAGTGCAGTGCGAGTTGGACGGCGCCGAGTACGACGGCTTCCTGGCCGATGGTGGAGGCTTCGATTCGGGGGGTGCGAATGCAGACACGGTCGATGTGGGTGCGGAGCCTGGGCAGGAGCAGGTCGCCTGCGGCGGCGAGGCCGCCACCGATGATGATCATCTCCGGGTCGACGGTCAGGGTCATCGCGGCGGCGTGCTGGGCGAGCACGGCGCAGAAGTCGTCGATGATCGTGAGTGCGCCCGCGTCACCGGCGCGGGCCGCGGTGATGATCCGGTCGGTGACCTCGTGGTGGCGGTCGGTGAGGGATTCGGTCGTGGCGGGTCCGAGGAGCAGCTCCCTGCAACGTTCCCATTTCTGTGGATCGAGTAGGCCGATCTCGCCCGCGGCGCCGCCGAAACCACGGTGCACCCGGCCGCCGAGAACGAGTCCGGCGCCGATCCGACGGCCGATCAGCAGGTAGATCAGGTCGTCGACGTCCTGGGCGACGCCGTGTCCGCGTTCGGCCATGGCGGCCAGGTTGGCGTCGTTGTCCACGAGAACGGTGCAGTGGAACGAGCGCGAGAGCTTGCGTGCCAGCGGAAGCCCGACCCAGCCGGGGAGCACCGTCGAGACGGTCACGTTTCCGTCCGCGTCAATGATGCCGGGGCTGCCCACGCCCACGGCCATCAGCCGGGAGCGCTCGACGCGTCCGGCGGCCAGGCACTTCGCCGCCACTTTGCGTACCACGGCGACCCTGCTCTCGGCGTCGAGTTGCGGGTCGACCTGTGTCTCGTGCGTGTGGATGGTCCGTCCGTTGAGATCCGCGAGCCTGCCGAGGACGCGGTGCGCGCCGACGTCGAAACCGAGCACGTACCCGCTGTCCGCGCGGAAGACGTACCGGCGCGCTGGGCGTCCGACCCGGCGTTCGGCTTCCGCCTGCAGTTCCGAGGCCCATCCCTGCTCGACCAGATCCGCGATCGCCGCCTCCACCGTCGGCCGGGAGAGGCCGGTGCTCGCGGCCATGTCCGTGAGGGTGGCCGGGCTCGACTCGCGCAACGCGGACAGCACCGCGACCGAGTTGATCAGCCGCAACAAGGACTGATCGCCGCTGGTTGCACGTGGTTTCGACACAACACTCCCTTGACCGCCGACGAGCGGAATGGTAGACCATCGCAGACTAATTAAAAGAAGTTTCATTAATAATACGACCCATGGGGAGGGCCCGCGTGTCGAGGCCGGTGACCATCGCGATCGTCGGGGCTGGTTCCCGGGGCAGCACCTACGCCGCCTGTGCTGCCAGGGGCAGGCATCCGGCACGCGTCGTCGCCGTGGCCGAGCCACGGCAGCAGGCCAGGAACGAGCTCGCTCGGGAGCACGACATCCCCGCCGAATCGGTCTTTCACGACTGGCGCGAGCTGGTCACCCGGCCGAAGGTCGCGGATATCGCGGTGATCGCGACCCAGGACAGGGCGCATGTGGAGCCGGCCATCGAACTCGCCCGCCGGGGTTACCACCTGCTGCTGGAGAAGCCGATGGCGACCACGGAGGCTGACGCCGTCCGGCTCGTGCGTGCGGCGGAGGAAGCCGGAGTCATGCTCGCCGTCTGCCACGTCCTTCGGTACACGCCGTACTCCAGGGCCCTGAAGGACATAGTGGACAGTGGACGCATCGGTGACGTGGTGAGTGTGGAGCACCTCGAGCCCGTCGGCTGGTGGCACCACGCCCATTCCTACGTGCGGGGGAACTGGCGGCGGGAGGACGAGTCGACATTCATGCTGATGGCCAAGTCCTGTCATGACCTGGACTGGCTGGCATTCATCATCGGCAGACCCGCCGTCCGGGTTTCCTCGTTCGGCGGGCTCTACGAGTTCCGTCCGGAGCGCAAGCCTGCGGGCGCGGCGGATCGGTGCGTCGAGTGCGAGGTGGAAGCCTCCTGTCCCTACTCGGCGCTGCGGATCTACCTGCCGCTGGTGAAGCAGCCGGAGCGGACCTGGCCGCTGTCGGTGATCACCGACGACCGCAGCGAGGCGGGCGTATGGGCGGCCCTGCGCGACGGTCCATACGGGCGTTGTGTCTACGCCTGTGACAACGACGTCGTGGACCACCAGGTGGTCGACATCGAGTACACCGACGGCGTGACCGCGTCCTTCACCATGACCGCCTTCGCCCCGGTAAGCCACCGCAAGACGCGCATCTTCGGCACCCGCGGCTCCATCGAGGGCGACGGGGAAAGGATCACGCTGCACGACTTCCTCAACGGAACCGAGGTCGTCGACACCCAGGCGGGAGGCGCCACGGCAGACGACGGGCACGGCGGCGGTGATCAGGGAATCGTCGACGCCTTCGTCGCGGCCGTGGCCAGTGGGGACTCGACCAAGATCCTGACAAGTGGCCGGGGCAGCCTCGAGACCCATCGACTGGTCTGGGCCGCGGAACGGTCTCGCCGCACGGGAACGGTCGTTCAGCTGACGGAAGCACCAGCAACAGCACCGGAGGTAGCAGGATGAGAAAGGCAGTGATCGCGACGCTCGCGGTCAGCGCGTTCGTCGCCACGGCGTGTGGTGGTGAGACCGCGGAATCCGACTCGGCCGCGACCGAGGGGCGGGGGCCCATCACATTCGCGACCCTCAAGGACGGCACCGGTACCGTGCCGGAGCTGGTGCGAGCCTGGAATGCCGAGCATCCGGAAGAAAAGGTCACGATCGTCGACCTTCCCGAAGGAGCCGACGGCCAGCGGCAGCAACTCGTCCAGCAGGCGCAGACGAAGTCCGACGCATACGACGTCATCACCATCGACCTGCCGTGGACGGCCGAGTTCGCGGCTCGCAGATGGGTCACCGAACTGCCACCGGAGCAGTTCGATGTGGACGGTTTCATCGACACCCCGCTCGAAGGCTCGAAGTACCGGGACAAGCTCTACTCGATTCCACACTTCACCGGTGCCGGAATGCTCTACTACCGCAAGGACCTGCTGGATAAGGCGGGAGTCGAAGTCCCGGAGACCTGGTCTGAGGTCGAGTCCGTCTGTCAGAAGGTGCTCGCACTGCCGGAGGCCAAGGACGCCTCCTGCTACGCGGGCCAGTTCGACAAGTACGAGGGCCTGACGGTGAACTTCTCCGAGGCCGTCGGTTCGGCCGGTGGACAGGTCACCGACGACAAGGGCAACCCGCAGCTCGACACCCCGGCGGCCAAGGCCGGCCTCGAATTCCTGGTGAACGGCTTCAGCAGCGGCTTGTTCCCACAGGAGGCCATCACCTTCAAGGAGGAGGAGGGCCGCAGGGCGTTCCAGCAGGGCGATCTCGTCTTCCATCGCAACTGGGCGTACATCTACGCGCTGATGAACGCGGAGGACGGATCGTCCGAGGTGGCGGGCAAGTTCGACGTTTCGGTGCTGCCGGGTGCCTCCGGTCCCGGCGCTGCCACGCTCGGCGGGAACAACCTCGCGGTCTCGTCGTTCTCCGCCAAGCAGGCGACCGCACGGGACTTCATCGCCTATCTGACCAGCCAGCCCACCCAGCGCACGCACGCGGAAGGATCGGCCTACCCGATGACCAGGTCGGCCATCTACGAGGACCCGGAACTGCGGGAGCAGTACCCCTACCTCCCCGTGCTGGCCGAGGCCATCGACAACGCCGTGCCTCGGCCGTCGCTTGTCCGATACGGAGACGCCTCCGCCAGCATCCAGGAGAACGTCTACGCGGCGCTCAACGGAGACATCTCGGTGGACCAGGCACTGTCGACAATGCAGCAACAGCTGACCGAGATCGCCCAGGACTCCTGAGCAGATGACCACCGTCGCACGCGCCGGGAGGACGGCAGCGCTACTGCTGTCGCCGACCTTCCTCGTACTCGGGCTGGTGGTCGGCTACCCGTTGCTGGCCGCGCTACGCGAGTCGTTGTACCGCAGTGGTGACGAGCTCGACGAGTCCGGGTTCGTCGTGTCCGGCGACAGGTTCGTCGGCCTGGACAACTTCACGAACGCACTGGGACCGGCGGGCGAGCGGTTCTGGAACGCGTTCGCGAACACCACGCTGTTCACCGTCACCACGGTCACGGCCGAGGTCGTGATCGGTACCGCGATGGCCGTCGTGATGCACCGGGCCATGCGCGGCCGTGGCCTGGTGCGAGCCTCGATCCTGGTCCCATGGGCGGTTCCCACCGCGGTCGCAGGGCTGTTGTGGCGCTGGATCTTCCAGGCCGACGGAGTCGCGAACTCGGTGCTCGGTACCGAGTTGCTGTGGACCTCCGACGGCTGGCCGGCCAAACTCGCCGTGATCATCGCCGACACGTGGAAGACGGCGCCGTTCGTGGGCCTGCTCGTGCTCGCCGGTCTGCAGCTCATTCCCGGTGACGTCTACGAGGCCGCTCGATTGGACGGGGCGACCGCGTGGCAGCAGTTCCGCCGCGTGACCCTGCCCCTGGTCCGGCCCGCGCTGCTCGTCGCGGTGCTGTTCCGGCTGTTGGACGCGTTGCGGATGTTCGACCTGCCGTTCGTGCTGATCGGTCCGCAGAAGGGATCGGTGGAGACGTTGTCGATGCTGGCGTGGGACGAGGCCAACCAGGTCCGCTACGGGCCCGCGGCGGCGTACGCGGTTCTGCTGTTCGTGTATGTCGCGATCGTGGCCTTCGTGTTCGTCCGGTTGCTCGGTGCCGACCTGCTCGGTGAGCGGCGCGCCCAGCGGCAGGCGGGGATGGCCGGATGAGCACACGGGTGAACACGCGACCGCGGGCGGGACGAGCTCGGCGCTGGCTGCCGTATCTCGGTGTCGCGGTGATCGTCGCCTACTGCCTCGCTCCGTTCTACTGGATGGTCGTGTCGAGTTTTCGGCGCACCAACGACATCTTCGACATGTCGGCCCTGCCGTCGCCGTGGTCGCTGGAGAACTACCGGGCGGTGTTCAGCGGTGACAACGAGTTCGGCAGGGCGCTGCTGAACAGCTTCGTCGTCGCCGGGGTGACCACGATCGGGACCGTGGTGCTCGCGACGTTCGCGGCGTACGCACTCGCCCGGCTGACCTTCCGGTTCAAGAACGCCGTCCTCGCGGTGGTCATCGCCACCTCGATGTTTCCCGGGATTTCACTGCTCGTGCCCCTGTTGAAGCTGTTCACGGACATCGGCTGGATCAACACTTACCAGTCGATGATCGTGCCGAACCTGTCCTTCGCCCTGCCACTGGCGATCTGGTACCTGACCACGTTCTTCCGGCAGTTGCCCGCGGAGCTCGAGGAGGCGGCTCGAGTGGACGGATGCAGCCGGGGACAGGCGTTCCGGAAGGTGATCCTGCCGATCGCCGTTCCCGGGGTCTTCACGACCGCGATCATCGTGTTCGTCGTGGCGTGGAACGAGTTCATCATCGCGCTGACGATGGTGAACCTGCCGGAGATGCAGACCGCGACCGTGCGGATCTCGCAGTTCGTCGGCTTCTCCGGACACGACAGTCCATTTGGGACGAAGATGGCCGCCGGGGTGATCGCAACCGTGCCGTTGGTGATCGCGGTGCTGTTGTTCCAGCGGCGGATCGTTGCCGGGCTCACCTCCGGCGGCGTGAAGTAGAGGATCCGAGATTGGAGCGCACCAGTGAGTGACAGACCCAGCGGCTTCCTGCCCAGCAGGAGGTCCTTCCTCACCATGGCAGGCGTCAGTGCCGCGGCGGTGGCCGCCGGTTCGGGTGTTCCCGCGGGCGCAGGGACTCCCGTGGGAGGTGCCGTCCCCGCGGACCCCTTCCAGCTCGGCGTCGCCTCCGGTGATCCCGAGCCGCACGGCGTCGCACTGTGGACCCGCTTGGCGCCTCGGCCGCTGGCCGAGGACGGCCATGGTGGAATGCCGTCCCGCCCGGTCCATGTGCACTACGAAGTGGCCGAGGACGAACGGTTCTCCAGGGTGGTGCGCAGGGGAAGGGCCGTCGCGACGCCCGAACTCGCCCACTCGGTGCATCCGGAGGTCGAGGGCCTGCGCCCAGGACGGGAGTACTTCTATCGTTTCCGTGCGGGCAACGAGATCAGCCCGGTAGGCCGCACCCGTACCGCCCCCGACACCCGCGCCGGAGTTGACTCGCTTTCCTTTGCGATGGCGTCCTGCCAGGCCTGGTACCACGGGCACTTCACCGCGTACCGGCACCTCGCGGAGGAGGAGTTGGACGTGGTGTTCTTCCTCGGGGACTACATCTACGAGTACGCCATCAACTCCGGCAATCTCTGGCGCGAAGGAGTGTCCCTGGGGCCGGGACACGACGCCGAGGTGCGGACACTGGAGCAGTACCGCCTGCGCTACTCGCTGTTCAAGAGCGATCCGCACCTGCAGCGGGCGCACGCGCGAGCGCCATGGGTGACGACCTGGGACGACCACGAGGTGCAGAACAACTACGCCGGGCTGAACTCGCAGTACGGGATATCCCGGGAGGACTTCGCCCGCCAGCGGGCGGTGGCCTACCGGGCCTACTACGAGAACATGCCGTTGCGGCGCAAGGCGATTCCCCGAGGGCCGGACATGCGGCTGTACCGGCGGATGGGCTGGGGCCGACTGGCCGACTTCCACGTGCTGGACACCCGGCAGTACCGGGACAACTTCCCCGAGGACCAGGCCGAACGCACAGACCCGAGCCGCTCGATCCTCGGCGCCGAGCAGGAGCGCTGGCTGGTCGACGGGTTACGGAGATCGGGCAGCACCTGGAACGTGCTGGCACAGCAGGTGGTCATGGCGCAGATCGACCGGGACATGGGGCCGGGCAAGACGTTCAGCATGGACCAGTGGGACGGCTTCGCCGCCAACCGGGACCGGGTCTTCGACGCCGTGCGCCGCTTCGGAGTCGACAACCTGGTCGTGCTGAGCGGGGACATCCACCGGCACGTCGCGGCGGAACTGAAGGCGGACTTCACCGATCCGGGCTCGGCCACGATTGGCAGCGAACTCGTGGTCACCTCTGTCGGTTCCGACGGCGACGGCGCACCCACGGACAACTACACGGACCTGTGGCTGAGCAATCCACACGTCAAGTTCTACGACGGCCGCAGGGGGTACGTGCACTGCACGATGACGCCGGAACAGCTGAGTTCGCGGTTCAAGGTCGTGGACCACGTCCGCCGCGACGACACGGCACCGGTCTCCACCGTGGCCCGGTTCGTGACGGAAGCGGGCACCCCCGGACTCAAGCGGGAGGGCTGATGAACGCGAACGTGGCTCCCGTGCGCGACCTGGACGCGGAGAGCGGAATCGGCCGCATCGATGTCACCTGGGGTATCCGGTCCCCGTACCACCCGCTCGTCGATCATTTCGCCGTACACGGCTCCACGCACCCGCGGTTCCACCCCACGGCGGAGAACCTGATCGGCAAGACCATCGACACACATCTACGCCATGAGGGGCTCGGGCCGCGTGGGCAGACGTGGTACTACCGCGTGATGACCGTCGATGCCGCCGGACGGCGCAGCCACCCGGCCGGGCCGCTGCGGGCGAGGACGGTCGAATCCGTCACCGTCGCGGGCACCCCGATCGCGGTGATCGGCGAATTCGACCGCAAGAGCTTGGAGCTGGCGCTGGCACCGGCCGGCTATGCGAGCTACCTGGCTCGTTTTCCGAACGGTGCGGATTACACGCACGGCGTCAGCGCTCCAGGTACGGACTGGCCGTACCTGCATCCCGGACCCGCCGACAGATGGGCAGGCAGCAGGGCACACACGTCCCGACTGCGCTTCCGGCTGCCGTCGGCCCCCGGGCACGACCTGGTTCTCGCGGTGTGGCTGATCGACACCCATGCCAGCATTCCCGGCACGCTCACCGTCTCCTGCAACGATTCCACGGTGGCGGACGTGCCCCTGGAGAAGGGGGCGACGAAGGGGTCGCTGCAGGGCGACGCGACACTGCCCGGAAACCCACTTCGCCCGTCCATTGTGGAGATCTCGCTGCCGGCATCCGGGTTGCGCGCAGGGGAGAACGTGCTCAGCCTGGCGAAGAACTCCGGATCGTGGCACGCCTACGACGCACTGGGTGTGTTCGCGCCCTAGCCGGCTCCCTGACAGTCCGGTGCTACCTTCCGGGCGGGTGACGGCGCGTCGAACCCGCCCGGAAGGAGCTCTGGTGTTCCCCGTCAGACCACTTCGTCCACGGTTTCGCGGGTGTCCCGCTCGTCGCCGGTACGCAGTGCCGTGCGGAACCGGGCCAGTTCCTTCTTGACCACGGGGGCCAGCAGGTACAGGCCGATGATGTTGATCAGTGCGAGCAGGAACAGCACGGCATCGGTGAAGTCCAGCACGCTGCCGAACGTCAGGACCGAGCCGATCACGATGAAGGTGCAGAACATGAGCTGGTAGGAACGCTCGCTGAACTTGCTCTTGCCGAACAGGTAGGTCCAGGCCTTCTGGCCGTAGTAGGCCCAGGTGATCATCGTCGAGATGGCGAAGAGCACCACGGCCAGGGTAAGCACGATCGGGAACCAGGGCAGTGCGGTCTCGAACGCCGAGGAGGTGACGGTGACCCCATCGATGGTCTCTCCGTCCGCGAAGTAGGCGGCCTTGGCGTCGTTCCAGACCTGACTGTTGGCGATGACGATGGTCAGTGCCGTCATCGTGCAGACGACCACGGTGTCGATGAACGGCTCGAGCAGCGCGACATGGCCCTCACTGGCCGGATGCCTGGTCTTCACCGCGGAGTGGGCGATCGGGGCCGAACCCAGTCCTGCCTCGTTGGAGAACGCGGCGCGGGTGAACCCGACGATCAGCGCGCCGATCACGCCACCGACGACACCCTCGCCGGTGAAGGCGCCGGCGAAGATCTCACCGAACGCCGCGGGAACCTCGGTGATGTTGAACAGGATGACGATCATGCACGCGGTGATGTACACGAGCGCCATGGCCGGAACCAGCCTGCTGGTCACCTTGCCGATGGCCCTGATGCCGCCGATGATGACCGCGCCGACGACGACGGCAAGCACGATACCCAGGATCAACGCGGAACCGCCGCCCGCGAGGGGACCGTCCTCGCCGCCGGTGACATTGCGGATCTGCGAGACAGTCTGGTTGGCCTGGAACATGTTGCCGCCGCCGATCCCGAAGAACAGGATCATGATGGCGGCGAGAACCGCCAGCACCCTGCCGACGAGCTTGCCGCCGGCGCCGTGCAGCCGTTCCGCGATGCCCTTGCTCAGATACTGCATCGGTCCACCGGAGACGGTCCCGTCCGAGTGGTGGTCCCGGTAGCGCACCCCGAGTGTGCACTCGACGAATTTGGACGCCATTCCGAGGAGTCCGCAGAGGACCATCCAGAAAGTGGCACCGGCGCCACCGATGGTGACCGCGACACCGACTCCGGCGATGTTGCCGAGGCCGACGGTTCCCGATACGGCCGAACTCAGGGCCTGGAAGTGCGTGATCTCGCCGGGATCGCTGTCCTTGCTGTGCTTGCCGCGGACGACCTGCATTGCCAGCTTGAGGCCGCGCACCTGAATGAATCCCAGGTAGAGCGTGAACACCGCACCCGCGAGGACCAGCCAGGCCACGATCCAGGGAAAGGTGATCCCGAAGACCGAGATCTCCGCGAACACGAAGTCCCCGAGCCCTTGGGCAATCGGTTCGAATGCTGCGTTGATAGTGGCTTCGATTCGCCCGAGCGTGCTCTCCTCCGCCGCCTCTGCGGCCAGTGGTGCGCCGCCGGACACGAACGGAATCGTTGCTAGCTGGTCCATCTCGCTCTCCTCTGTCCCATCGGCACCACAGCGGCCTGCGGTGTTCGCTGGGACTGGTGACTCGTGTTCGGGACACCGTATGTGGCCCACGACACGGAGGTCTTGTGCGATTGGACAGAGAAGGTGGCATCGATGTGGCCGAACGAACCACAACCGTGCGTTCGTCACCAGCCCGACTAGCTTCCGGGCAGATGTTCACCGGTGGCGGCACACTGTCCACAATGCACCGACGCCGGTCGGGCAATCACCGCAGAGACGTCATGAACTCCTCGGGCCGCAGCGCCCGGGACACGATCCTGGTATCCCCGATCCAACCGTAGAAGCCCTGGCCGTAGCGCTCGGCGAACTGGGTGCCGCCGAGCGCGAAGGGTTTGCCCAGGGTGGCGATTCCCTTGGACTCCTCGGCCGGATTGCGCGCGATCTTCGACCCGTCGACGTACATGGTCGTTCGTCGCCCGTCGTTCACTACTGCGATGTGTGTCCACCTGCCTACCGGCAGTGCATGGCTCCACGAGGTGGGGTCGGCGTCCCGGTGCTTCGGGTAGACGACGTACTGCACGAACCGTTCTCCGGAGATGTTGAGGCTGCACGTCGGTTCGTCCTGCGACCAGCCCGCCGTCTTGCCCGCGTCCCCGCTGCGTCCTTCCCAGCTCAGGACTCCCATGAAAGCGTGATCACCCTCGAACGGGTCGGGCAGTTTGAGGAACGTCTCGATCGTGTAGCCGGATTCGAAGGTCATGGAGTTGATCGGCGCGCGCGCCGCCGTGCGCAGCACCGCACCCCGGTCCGGGTTCCGGCCGCCGTCGAAACGCAGGCTCGCATGTGCGGGCTGCGCCACGTGGTGTTCGGCGGACCAGGTCAGCACCTCCGCCGGGCTCGAGTGCAGGCGTCGCGCGGTCAGATCGTTGCCGTTGCCACTGAGGTCGCGCGCGACGGCGCCCGCGAGCAGCGGTGCGCCGTCGGCCGGTGTGCCTGCCAGCCCGGAGCGGTCGAATCGCCAGTAGGCCACCGTTCCACGAGGCAGCACCGCGTCCGCGGGACGAGCGGGCGGTGCGGCTGGCGGGGCGAAACCGGCGAACCGTTGGTCGAAGTCCACCTCGACGCTGAATCTGTCGGCGTCGCCGGTGAGTTCCACGGTCTCGGCTTCCAACGTGGTCCGGTCCTGCGGCCTGCGCGCGAGCAGCCACGGCGAGAACGTCTCGACGTCGACGACGTTGCGGGCGAGGTCGAAGGAGTAGAGCCGAACCATGCCGGCACCTCCGTAGTAGCGATCCTGGTAGTTCGTGAGGTGCAGGTGAACCGGGTTGCCGTGGTCGTTGGTCAGGGTGGTGCGCCCCGGCGGCCAGTAGTGGCCGTTGATTGTGAGGAAGATCTGATCGTTACGGCGGATCAGCCCGTCCCACAGCCGTTGACCATGACCTGAGAGCCGGGCCGAACCCGCTTCGTCGGCCCACACCAGATCGTGGGTGGTCAGGATGGCGGGCAGTGTGCGGTGCCGGTCGATGACCTGCTGAGCCCATCGCATGCCCTGCTCCGACACTCGCCAGTCCAGTGCGAGCAGCAGCCACTGGCGCCCGCCCGCGTCGATCATGTGGTAGCTGTTGTACCCGTCCGGCGAGGATCCGCCGTAGGTGGACATCCGGGCGGAGCGCGCGGGGCCGAAAGTCCGCAAGTACGGGGTCGGGCCCCGCTGGTCGTCGGTGTCGGAGGGCACGTCGTGATTTCCGGTCAGCACGCTGTACGGCAGTTTCCCGTCGATGGCACGGAAAACCTGATCGGCCAGCCGCATCTCCTGCTCGCTGCCGTGTTCGGTGACATCGCCGATCTGCGCCATGAACACGATGTTGTCGGACTTTCGCTGCCGCACCAGGTAGCGCAGGGTCTCCCGCACCGGTTCGTGGTCGGAACCCCCCTCGTCGATGAGGTACTGCGTATCGGGCAGGACGGCGACGGTGAACCGGGGACTTCGCGGATCCGCCTTGCCGGAGCCCGCAGCGGCCGCATTCGCTTCAGCTCCATTGAGGACCGTGGTGGAGGCGACGACGACCGGCGCGCCGATCGCGGCCTGCAGCAGCGTGCGGCGCCCGAAGTCGCGGGGCTGGGGCTCGTCAACCATGGAAATTCTCCCTACGTCAGGACTGCCGGTCAGCTTGCGGCCGGAAACTGGCGACGCTGTGACCGGACGGTGAACGAGGGAGGCTCACCGGCTGAAGGTTCGGCCTTCGCGGTCACGGCAGATCGACGTTGGGTAGTCCCTGGCCGCTTACTGGTGCAGACCTCTGTGGGCTCGAATCCTCAGACCGTCACGAGCGCGCAGGCAAGGCAGACGAACGCTCCCGTCGAGGTCAGGGTGCGGAGATGGTTCCACCGGACCCACCTGGTCTCGAACGCGGAACGCACCGCTGCCGGGTCGGAAATCCGCGCCGGTGGCCCCGCCGAGCCGAGCGCGTTGTTGAGCGGGATGTTGACCCACCCCGTGACGGCCAGAGTCGCCAAGGCCAGCACGAACGCGGCCACGATCCAGGCGAGTGCGGCACCCTTGTCGAGGTGGAGGACTCCGGTGAGGACGGTCAACAACGGTGCACCGACGAAACTGAGCAGGAACCAGGGGTTGACGATCGCCACGTTGATCCGGCTCATCGCGTCCACGAAAGAACGATCCGCACTGCGGCGGAGTCCAGGCATGACGGCGATCGAGAAGGCGTAGAACAACCCGGCCAGCAGGCCGGCCGAGATCGTGGCCGCGACAAGCGTCGCGGTGCGCAGAAACTCGTTCATGCTCAGGTTCCTCGGTTCCAGACGCCGGTCGCCGCGGTGTCGCGCGCATAGTCGGCAAAGTCACGGGGTTCTCGACCGAGTGCTCGCTGGACACCGTCGGCGAGGCTGGCATTGGGGCCGTCGAGAATGTCCTGGAACAGGCTTGTCAACTGCGCGGAGAAGTCCGCCGGAAGCCCCTGTTCGACCATGCCGATCTCGAACTCGCGCGGTGTGAGCGCCAGGTAGTCGATTGTTCGCCCGCAGGCCTCGCCGATCTCCGCGACGGCGTCCGGGAAGGTCAGCAGCCGTGGGCCGGTGACCTCGTAGACCTGCCCCGCGTGACCGGTCTCGGTCAGTGCCGCCGTGGCGACCTCCGCGATGTCCTCGACGTCGATGAACGGTTCGCCTACGTCCGCCGCGGCGAAGGCGACCACACCGGTGCGCACGCCGTCGACGAGGAAGTCCTCACTGAAGTTCTGCGCGAAGAAGCTCGACCGGACGACCGTCCACTCGGTTCCGGAGTCCCGCACAGCCTGCTCGCTGCGCCGGGCCCCGGCCTCACCCCGGCCGCTCAGCAAAACCAGCCGTTCGACTCCGGACTCCGCTGCCAGCTTCGCGAACGAGCGGATCGTGTCGGCGGCTCCCGGAAAGCCGGCATCCGGCGAGTACGCCAGGTAGGCCGAGGTGACGCCGCGCAGCACGGGTTCCCAGGTCGTCTGGTCCGCCCAGTCGAACCGCGGCTCGCCGGACCGGGAACCGGCGCGTGCAGGCAGCTCCAACTCCCGCAGCCGCCGCAGGACGCGGCTCCCGGTCTTGCCCGTACCGCCAAGCACGAGCGTCCTGCCCGGTGCGCGGTTGTTCGTTGTTGTCTCGTTGGTCGGCATGACCTCAGTCAAACCTGCGGTAGTGAGACGGTCCATGGTCCAGAAGCTCGGATCCATGTTTTCGCGTCCAGGACACTAGGCTTCCCCCATGGACGTGTTCGCCGGTCTCCTGGACGGGCCTCGTGCACGGGGCGCCTTCTTGCTCCGTGGCGTCATGGAGCCGCCTTGGTCGATACGGGTGCAGGACGAGGCCCCGCTCACGCTCGTGGCGATGATGCGGGGAATGAGCTGGGTGCTGCCCACGGAAGGGAAACCACGCAGGTTACGCCCCGGCGACCTCGCCATCCTGCGTGGCCCCGAGCCGTACACCGTCGCCGACGATCTCACCTCGCAGCCTCAGGTGATCGTCCATCCTGGACAGACCTGCACCGACCCGCGGGGTGGAACTCTGTCGGCCGAGATGGATCTGGGCGTGCGGACCTGGGGCAACTGCGCAGATGGTTCGACGGTGATGTTGATCGGCACCTACCAGCTGCGCGGTGCCGTGAGCCAGCGGCTGCTCGGTGCGTTGCCTGATCTGGTCGTGCACCCGAGGGAGGCGTGGGACTCGCCGCTGTTGCGGCTGCTCGACACCGAGATCGTCAAGGACGAGCCCGGCCAGGAGGTCGTCCTCGACCGGCTGCTGGATCTGCTGCTCGTCGCGGTTCTGCGGTCCTGGTTCTCCCGGCCCGAAGCCGAGGCGCCTGCCTGGTACCGCGCCCTCGGTGATCCGCTGGTGGGCCACGCGCTACGCCTGCTGCACGCCGATCCGGCGAAGTCGTGGACCGTGGCCACACTGGCGGCCGCGACCGGAGCGTCCCGCGCCGGGCTGGCCCGCAGGTTCACCGAACTGGTCGGTGAACCGCCGATGACCTTCCTCGCCGGGTGGCGGCTCGCCGTGGCCGCCGACCTGCTCCGGGAACCGGACGTCACCATCGGAGCCGTCGCCAGAAAGGTCGGCTACGGCAGTTCCTTCGCGTTGAGCGCCGCGTTCAAGCGAGTGCACGGTGTCAGTCCCGCGCAGTACCGGCTCGCCACTGCAGACGGGTGAGGTGAGCCGGGCGGGACACCACATCACCGCTGTGGATCCTCGCCTCCGCCCGTGTGCCCCTTGCGGGTCACCTCACGCCAGCGCTCCTGCTCCCGGTAGCCGTAGGTGGCCCTGCGGACCGTCTGGTCGTCCTCCAGGCCGGAGCCCACTGCCCCGGCGACCGTGCCGAGCACGCTGGCCATCATCGCCACGGACAGGTAGTCCTGCCAGTCCGCCGGCCTGCCGAGGTTCTGGGCGAGGAAGTCCGGTGGAATGATCAGTGCGGCCGCGGCGCTCGCCAGCAGGACCAAGGACAGGAAGAACGCGACCGTGCCCAGCGTGACGGTGAGTATGGTGCCCGCGTTCCGCAGTCCGGTGCCCGAGGAGCGTCTGCCGCCGGGCAGCGTGCGGCGCTCCCAGAGACTGTGGCCGGCGATGATCCAGGTACTCAACGCGGCGATGGCCACCAGGATGACCCCGATCATCCGCAGTGGGCTCAGCGCCGTGGCGAGTTGCCAGATGCTGGAGTACAGCAGACCGAACGCGACACCGGCCAGGGACCCGGCCAGTGCCGTGGACAACCCGAGCACCAGTTGCCATGGCCGGTTCGCCCGCACCATCCCGGCCAGCAGCCGGATGATCCCGGAACCGGTCTTCCGGACGATCTCGACGGTGACGTCACCGTCGTCCGGTTTGCGCACGCTCGTGGAGTGCCCCATCTCGAGAAAGCTCCGGTCCAGCCGCGGCACGTCCGGCGAGCGGCGACCATCCGGCCGGGGGATCTTGGTGGCGAGGAAGTCGATGATCGGGACGACGGTGTCGCGGGCCCGCTGCCGCAGCCTTAAACCGCCGAGGGCGGGCAGGGAGATCAGGGTGACGCCGTCCTTTCCGCTGACGTCGGCGAGCACGAATCGGTTGTCGCTGCGCACCGGTACATCGGTGATGCACACCGCGAAGTCCCAGTTCGTGTTCCGCACCCGCTCGCGCGCCTTGTCGATCAGCCGGTCGAAGTCCGGTGCCATCGCCTCGAACGGTTCGGCCGTCAGTTCGACCTGCCAGCGAACCCGGTCGCTCACCCGGTCGGCCAGGGCTTTCGGAAGGTCGTCGGCCAGTTGCTGGGCGACCAGCTCGGGCAGGTCTGGATCCGAGATCAGGCCGATGACCACCCGCTCCCGTCCGGACCCTTCGGCCTGCGGCCCACCGGTCTCGGCGTTCTCGTTCTCTCCAGTCCTCACACGGGCAGCGGTACCCGCTCCCGCTACTCCGCAAACGCCACCTGTGCCGAGGCATTGGCTTCGGCACCGCAACTGAGCACTGTGGACTGAGGTACGCCTCCCGCCGAAAGAAGGGTGGACTTCAATGGGCAATTGGTCTAGACAATATATAGCGGCGTTCCCCTGCCCGCCGCATCAGGAGGTCGTCGACATGAAACACGTCCTCGCTCGCAGGCTGACCCGGCTCGTCACGACCGCCGTGCTCACGCTGGCCGCCGTGGTCGTGCCGGGACAGGTCGCCATTGCGGCCGGTGGCACCGCGAGCTTTGCCAAGGTGTCCGACTGGGGTTCCGGTTCGGAAGGCAAGTACACGATCAGCAACCGTGGACCGAGCACGATCACGGGCTGGCGAGTGGAGTTCGACCTGCCCTCGGGCACCGGGATCGGCAGCCACTGGGATGCCCTGCGTGAATCGGACGGTGACCGTCACACCTTCACCAACCGGGAGTACAACGGCACCATCGCACCCGGCGCGTCGGTCACCTTCGGCTTCCTGCTCAGTGGTGCGGGCGGCCCGGTGAACTGCCGGATCAACGGCGCGAGCTGCGCCGGGGGCGACGACCCGGGCACGCCGGGCGCACCGAGTGCGCCGGAAGGTCCGCGGGTGACCGGGACCACGGCGTCGACCATCGGCCTTGCCTGGTCCGCTCCGCCGGGGCCGGTGACCGGCTACCACGTCTACGAGGGTGACCTGCTGCGCAGCACGGTGACGGGGACCGCGACGACGCTGTCCGGGCTCGAGACCTGCTCGACGCACACCTACTCGGTGGCCGCCTACAACGACGCGGGCGAGTCACCCCACAGCGCAGCGGTCACCGCGTCCACCTCCGGTTGCCAGCAGAGTCAGCTCCCGAGGCATTTCCTCACCGGGTACTGGCACAACTTCGTCAACCCCGCGGTGGAACTGCGCCTGCGCGACGTGCCCGCCGAGTACGACCTGGTCGCGGTCGCCTTCGCCGAGGCGACGGGGACGCCCGGCGCGGTCACGTTCGGCGTCGACCCCGGGCTGTCCAGCGCGCTCGGCGGGTACAGCGACACCGACTTCAAGGCCGATGTGCGAACCCTCAAAGCTCGTGGTGCCAAGGTCATTCTCTCCGTCGGCGGGGAGACCGGCCGGGTCAGCGTCGGCGACTCCGCGTCCGCGGGGAACTTCGCCCGCAGTGTGCACGCGATCATGCAGGAGTACGACTTCGACGGGGTCGACATTGACCTGGAGAACGGGCTGAACCCCACCTACATGGCGCAGGCCCTGCGATCACTGCGGTCCATGGCGGGTCCGGGCCTCATCATCACGATGGCGCCGCAGACCATCGACATGCAGTCGACCGGAGCGTCCTACTTCCGGCTCGCGCTGGACATCAAGGACATCCTCACGGTCGTGCACACCCAGTTCTACAACTCGGGCTCCATGCTCGGCTGTGACCAGGCGCAGGCCTACAGCCAGGGAACGGTGAACTTCCTGACGGCGCTGACCTGCCTGCAGTTGGAGAACGGGCTTCGACCCGACCAGGTCGCGCTCGGCCTGCCCGCGGGCCCAGGTGCGGCGGGTGGCGGAGTCGTCGCACCGTCCGTGGTCACCAGTGCTCTCGACTGTCTCGCCAGGGGCACGCGGTGCGGCAGTTTCCGCCCACCACGGACCTATCCCGAAATCCGCGGCGCGATGACCTGGTCGATCAACTGGGATGTGAGCAACGGCAACAACTTCGCCAGGACCGTCCGGCCGCATCTCGACACACTGCCATAGGCCCACCGGAGGACTGCAATGACGCGCTCCAACTCTCGATGCGGGCGGTGGCCCGCCCTGCTCGTCGCACTGGCCGTGGTCGCCGCCGGACTGCTGGCGGGAGCCGCCCCCGCGGGCGCGGCCAACCTGCTGACGAACCCCGGGTTCGAGACCGGGTCCACCACGGGTTGGTCGTGCCCCGGTGGCTCGGTGGTGCGCAGTCCTACGCACTCGGGCGGCGCGGCCATGGCCGGGACGACCACGGCATCGGATATCGCCCGGTGCGCACAGACCGTGCCGGTCGTGCCGGACACCACGTACACGGTCTCGGCCTGGGTGCGCGGCGACCCGGTGTACCTCGGGGTCGCGGGCGGCCCTTCGACGTGGACATCGGCTGCGAGTTACACCCGGCTGTCACTGACTTTCACCAGTGCGGCGAACCAGAGCAGGGCGGAGGTCTACCTGCACGGCTGGTACGGCGCAGGCACCTACTTCGCCGACGACGTCGAACTGGACGGGCCGGGGGGCGGCGCGCCGGAAGGGCCGCGGACTCCCGGCACCCCGAGCACAGACGCGGTGACGGACACGTCCATCACGTTGTCGTGGCCTGGTGCAGGTGACTCGGTGACCGGCTACCGCGTGTACGAGGGGGACACGGTCCGGGCCACCGTGACCGGAACGTCAGCCACCGTGACCGGGCTCGCCCCCTGCTCCACACACACCTATTCGGTGACGGCCTACAACGGCGCGGGGGAGTCGGGGCGCAGCGGTGAGGTTTCGGGCACCACGACTGGGTGCACCAGTGCGGACCTGCCGAAGCACGCGCTGATCGGGTACCTGCACACCAGCTTCGCGAACGGCTCCGGGTACGTGCGCATGGCCGACGTGCCCGATTCGTGGGACGTCATCAACCTGGCGTTCGGTGAGCCCACCTCGGTGACGTCCGGGGACATCCGTTTCGCGCTGTGCCCCGTCGCCGAGTGCCCGAATGTCGAAACGGAGGCCGAGTTCACCTCCGCCGTGCGGGCGAAGCAGGCGCAGGGCAAGAAGGTGCTGCTGTCGATCGGCGGGCAGAACGGGCAGGTGCAGCTCACCACCGCGGCCGCACGCGACCGGTTCGTCAGTTCGGTGTCCGCGATCATCGACCGGTACGGGCTCGACGGGCTCGACATCGACTTCGAGGGTCACTCCCTGTATCTCGATCGCGGAGACACCGACTTCCGGAAACCGACGACACCGGTGATCGTGAACCTCATCTCGGCGCTGCGCAGCCTGAAGTCCCGTTACGGCTCCGATTTCGTGTTGACCATGGCCCCCGAGACGTTCTTCGTGCAGGTCGGCCACCAGTTCTACGGCGGAGCGGGCGGCGGAGACAACCGAACGGGTTCCTATCTGCCGGTGATCCACGCAATGCGGGACGCGCTGACCGTGCTGCACGTTCAGGACTACAACTCGGGACCGGTGATGGGACTGGACAAGCAGTACCACACGATGGGCGGCGCGGACTTCCACATCGCGATGACCGACATGGTCAAGGCCGGGTTCAGCGTGGCGGGAACGGGGCACACCTTCCCCGGGCTGCGCCCGGAGCAGATCGCGTTCGGGGTGCCCGCCGCGGTCAGCGCCGGAAACGGGCACACCCCGCCCGCGCAGGTGCAGCAGGCGCTGAACTGTCTCGCAAGGGGGCAGGACTGCGGGGGGTACGACCTCCGCGGCGGGGTCTCGCCGGACATTCGCGGCCTGATGACGTGGTCGATCAACTGGGACCGCTACTACGGCTGGGAGTTCAGCGACAGTCACCGGCCGTTCCTCGACGCGCTGCCCTGAGGGGTGTGCAGCGCGTCGAGGCGATCAGGCCTCCCCGGTATCCGGTCCTTCCTGGTCCGGATGCTGCTGGCGGAGCTCTTCGGCCTCGCTGACCGAAGGGCCGAACCCCTCGGCGGGTTCCGGGGCGCCCCGGCCTGGGTCTGCTGCGGCGATTCGCTCCTCGCCGGGGTCCGGATTCGGTTCGAACGGTGCGGTGGTCATGCATACCGGTTACCCGCCTGCGCCCGGTCCATGCACCGGGCCGGGCACAGGCGGGTGGCCGGTCACTGATCCGGCGCGGGAGCGCAGATGCAGAAGGGGTGGCCTGCCGGATCGAGCAGGACCCGCCAGTGACCCCCGGGCTGGAAGTCCGGTTTGGTCGCACCGAGTTCGACACAGCGGGCCTCGGCGGCATCCAGGTCGTCGACCGAGAGGTCCAGGTGGAACCGTTTGCCCGCATTCCGATCGGGCCAGGCGGGCGGCTCGAATCCTTCGACCCGGCCGAAGCCGATGGGTGCACCCTCGCCGCTGATCATCGCGTACTCGTCGGCAGCATGGGTGATTTCCCAGCCCAGGACCTGGTGGTAGAACTCCGCGAGACCGCGGGGATCGGCACAGTCCAGGTTCACCATCACCAGGGTGGCAGTTTTCGTCATCGTGTCGCGTCGCCTTCCGTACCGGGTGCGGCCGGGTCTTCCGGCCGTGCACACCCATGCTCGACGCGATACCTGACATCTTCGGTCAGCTTTTTCAGCTGGAAGTCACGCGGGTGGCAGGCGCAGTTGTTCGTCGTCGTAGTCGACGATGACGAAGTCGAAGGAGCTCAGGACGTCGGATCCGAGCAAGCCCTGCAGCCCCTGCTCGTCCGGTGAGTCGGGAAGATCGATGAGGGCGACCTCTCCTGCGTCAAGGGAGATGTCGCCGAGGTTCCACTGATCGACCGTCGCGACCGGCATGCGCTGCCTGCCGATGACGCCTGCGACCTCTCGCTCCTCGCCGGTTTTCTGCAGCCCCAGTTCGTTCGCCACGTCGGTGTCGATCACAGTGCTCGACGCCCCGGTGTCGAGGGCGAACCGGTACGGGCCCTTGCCGGAGATGGTGACCTGCACGAACGGAAGGGTGAGACCACCACTGTGGAGCACCCGCAGGTCCACAGTGCGCAACTCGTCCGCATTGGGTGGCGGCGTGCTACCGCTGTCCAGCAGCCCGCAGCCGCTCAGTGTCAGCAGCAGTGTGATCGCCGCCGGCGCGGAGCGACGTGCGTGAGCTGGCGTAGTGGTGATGGGTGCACTCCTTCCGCACTGTGGTGGGGTGCGGCGGACTTCGGGGGTACCCGGGACCGCGCGGCGGGAAACGGCGATGACACCCCCGTCCATCGGCCTCTAGGCTCGGCGACATGACCGACGTCGCAAGCCGGAACCGCGGACTGCTGGTGTTTCGCGGACGTGCTGGTGATCGAAACGAACTGGCGATGCACGGCGCCGAACTCCTTGGTGCGGAACTGTCCCAGCGCCTGGATCTCGCCCCGGTGCGAGTCGGTGAACCGGAGCCACCACTGCACGCGGACTGGGCAACCGAGTTGGCGGCCGCACTGCCCGCGCTCAGGGAGATGTCCGGGGCCTTCGACGGAGTGCTGCGCGACGGACTGGTACCGGTGACCGCACTGACCCGGTGCGCGGTCGCGCTCGCGACGCTTCCGGTGCTCGCCAGGCATCGCCCCGACACCTGTGTGGTGTGGTTCGACGCGCACGCCGACTGCAACACCCCCGAGACCTCGCCCACCGGTTACCTGGGTGGGCTCGTACTGGCCGGCGCCTGCGGCATGTGGGACACCGGCCTCGGCGGTGAGCTGCGGACCGAGAACGTCATTCTCGGTGGCGCCAGGGAGATCGACCCCGGCGAACAGCGGCTCATCGACGACGAGGTCGTGCGCGCGGTCCCCGTCGGTCGCGATCTCGCCGCGCGTGTGCGGGAGGCCGTCGCGGGCAGGCCGGTCTACTTCCACCTCGATTGCGATGTCCTTGATCCGGGCATCGCCCCCACCGAGTACCGCGTGCCCGGCGGCCTGAGCTTGAACGACCTGCACGCGGTCGCCGGGGTGCTGGCCGAGCACGAGGTGGTCGGGCTCGAGATCGCCGAGTTCCAGGGCGTATGGGCACCCGGCGGTGAGCCCGTGTCGCCCGTGGACCTCGTGGACGCGCTGCGCCCACTGCTCGGTTGCTGAGGTCGAACGAGTCGGCCCGGTGGGCATTCCACCGGGCCGGTCGTGTGGTTGTCAGGCGTCGATCTCCCTGCGGTCGGTTCCGCCGCTGATGGAGATCTTGCGCGGCTTGGCCCGCTCTGCGATCGGAATGCGCAGGCTGAGGACACCGGCGTCGTAGTGCGCGTTGATGTTCTCGGCATCGAGGGTATCCCCGAGGAACAGCTGCCGGGAGAACACGCCGCGCGGCCGTTCGGCGACCGCGACGTCCACGTCGTCACCGAATTCCGGCTTGCGCTCGGCCCGCACGGTGAGCACGTTGCGCTCCACATCCAGATCGATCGACTCGGGGGAAACGCCGGGCAGGTCGAAGCTCACCACATAGTCGTTCCCCGAGCGGTAGGCGTCCATCGGCATGGCGGCGGGCCTGGTGGCCGTGCCGTCGTTGCCGAAGAACTGCTGGGTCAGCCGGTCCAGTTCCCGAAACGGGTCAGTCCGCATCAACATGGTCGTTGTCTCCTCTCCACCTTCTCCTGGGTTGACTGTGTTCTCGGTCCGCGAGGTTCGGCGGGTGTCCGTCCTACGTCAGGTCACTCACGCTGGGATTTTTTTATAGCGCCGACTGTAGATTGTGTCAACTTGTGCGAGTAGATACCGTGTGATCACGGCTGCCGGGTTGGGAGGATTGCTGCGATGCGGGATCTCGGGAAGTTGGACGATGCCGACTACCCGGCGTTCGCCACGGGGCAGGCCGCCGAACTACTGGGTGTGCAACAGGCGTTCCTTCGCAGCCTGGACGCGGCGGGCGTCGTGTCGCCCGACCGGTCCGGCGGGGGCCACCGCCGCTACTCCCGCCGACAGCTCGAACTGGTGGTACGGCTGCGGGCGGAACTGGACGACGGGCACACCCTGGCCGCGGCCGCGCGCATCGTCGGCCTGCAGGACGAGTTGGCCGCGGCCCATGACGAGATCAGTGATCTGCGTGCACGTCTCGGTGTCGAGGACGATGCCGAGGACGGCGGGGCCAAGGGCTGAGGTGCGGGTGTCGGATTCGCCCGGACCGGGTAACCACGCGCGTCGGTGGAGAACGGCGGTGTGTGGAGGCGAGAGCGCGATGACTGAAGCGGTGGTCATCGAAGGTCCGGATGGCCGGCTGTGCGGCGACCTGGGGGTACCCGGGCAGCCGAAGGGCATCGTGGTGTTCGCCCACGGCTCGGGCAGTTCCCGCCACAGCCGCCGAAATCGAGGTGTGGCGGAAGCATTGCGCCGGAACGGGTTCGCCACCCTGCTGATCGACCTGCTGACCGAGGACGAGGAACGGGTCGACATCCGTACCCGGCAGTTGAGGTTCGACATCGACCTCCTCGCCGACCGGGTCCGGCAGGCCGTGGACGGCATCAGGGCACGGGAAGGCGTGCGGGATCTTCCCGTGGGGCTGTTCGGGGCAAGCACGGGGGCCGCCGCGGCGCTTGTCACGGCCGCGCAGGAACCCCGCGTACGTGCTGTCGTCTCCCGCGGTGGCCGTCCCGATCTTGCCGGGTACGAGCTGAGCAGTGTCACCGCACCGACGTTGCTGATCGTGGGAGGACTCGACGAGGAGGTGTTGCACCTCAACCGCCAGGCCGCCGCGAGGTTGGCCGGGCCGCACCGGCTGGAGATCGTGGCGGGCGCCGGTCACCTGTTCGAGGAGCCTGGCGCCCTGGACGAGGTGGCTCGACTGGCCGGCGACTGGTTCCACGAGTACCTGCCTGCCTGACCGGCCGTGGCCCGGCCGGTGAGTGTGCACGGTCAGGGACGCTGCCGGCTGGGAGACTCGTGGTACACACCGTGCCGTGGTGGAGCGGAAGGTGTCGCCGCCGAGTCCGGGCTCACCCGGGATCCACCCGCCGGCGGACCGGCGTTCTCCGGCTGGACGCTCTGATCCCCTGCCGAAGGGGTGGCCCCCTCGCGCAGCTCCGCGCGGCGCGCCTGGAGCATCTCGACCACGGCGACACGGTTCGCGTGGGCCTCTTCGTACTCCAGCAATGTCTCCAACTGGTCTTCGCTGAGCGACCTGATGCGGTGCATCAGGCTGGACTGCGGAAGGTGGTCGTAGTCCGGCAGCGGCAGATTGTCGTGTTCGAGCACGTCAGCCTCCTTTCCTCCGCTGGTCGGGTACCCGAGCCGCGGTCCGGTATTCGTACCGTCTGGGGCGGCCCTGTCGATGCGCCGGGGCGGCCGGAAGGCCGCAGGTCGCGGGCCTTGCGGGCGGTCCTCGAAGATCAGCTCAGCGGGGGTGTTTCGCGTAGGCTGGTGCCCAATCGCATGTTGCGTTCGGGGGGAGCTGAATGACCGGTTACGACGCTGGTGAGGCGAGTCGGTGGCGTGGGCAACTCGACGAGGTCGCCGGCGCTCTCGAGTCGCTCACCGCTGCGCTCGACAGTGAGGACGAGCTCGACAGCGTGCTGAAATCGGTCTGTCACCAGGTGACCCATGTGGTCCACGGCGCGGACATGGCCAGCATTACCGTGTTGCGAGACGGCGTCGCCACGACGGTTGCCAGTACCGACCAGCGGGCGGTCGACCTGGACGATGGGCAGTACCGGGCGGGTGCGGGGCCATGCCTGCGTGCCGCCGCCACCGGCGAGACCGTCCGGGTGCACGTGCAGCAGGCGGCCGCCCTGTGGCCCAGCTTCACGAAGGCGGCGATCCGCCTGGGCGTCGAGAGCTATCTCTCCGCTCCATTCGCGATGGCTCAGGACTCGAAGGGCGCGCTGAACCTGTTCGGCTTCCAGTCGCACGGCTTCGACGAGGTCGAGGAAAAGTTACTCGGCCTGTATGCCAGGGCGGTGGAGTCCGCCCTGCGCAGCAACGCCCGGTACCTGCTGTTCCGGAAGCTGGCCGAGCAACTGCAGGACGCCCTCGCCAGCAGAGCGGTCATCGACCAGGCCAAGGGCATCCTCATGGCCACGCTGGGCGTGACGGCCGATGAGGCGTTCAACGAGCTGGTCCAGCGGTCCCAGCGCGAGAACGTCAAGCTGCATGACGTCGCAGAGGCCTTCGTCGCCAGCGCGAGAGACAAGGCACGCGCCGCGGCACCCAACTGACGAACCGGCACTACCACCTCTTGGCGATGTCGCGAACCAGCCGCTGGGCGAGGTCGCGCACCTTCACGTTCTCCCTTTGGGACTGCTCGTCGAGCTCCGCGAAGCCGTGATCCGCAGCGCTGTAGCAGTTGATCGCACCCGAGTACAGCGAGCCGACCACGAGCGGTGACCTCGTCCAGGACGAGGGGCCACTCCTGGCTCGTCTCCTGGTCCGCGTTCTGCCGCAGGGACGTCATGCGAATCCCTTTCTGGTGGCCGGACAAAAGGTGGTTCCCCTGCTGACGTCTCGCCAAACCCCTACTCCTGCCAGCGAGGCGTGTTTGTCGCTGCCTAGGTCAGGGCAACCGAGGAGGTGACCCGGAGCTAGGAGTGTGCAGATGTCAGACACCCAATTTCGCCATGAACTGGCCCAGCAGCTGCGCGTGGACTCGGTACGGTCGAGTACCGAGGGCGGTTCGGGTCACCCGACGTCCTCGATGTCCGCGGCAGACCTGATGGCCGTGCTGCTGGACGGCCATCTCCGCCTGGACTACGCGGAGCCGGACGATCCGCACAATGACCACCTGGTCTTCTCCAAGGGGCACGCCTCGCCGCTGTACTACGCGATGCTCAAGGCCGCCGGGGCGATCACCGACGAGGAGTTGCTGAGCTTTCGCAAGCTCGGCAGCAGGCTCGAGGGTCATCCGACCCCGCGGATTCCACCGACCGACGTGGCGACGGGTTCGCTGGGGCAGGGTCTCCCCGTCGCCGTCGGCCTTGCGCTGGCAGGGCAGCGGCTCGATCGGCTGTCCTACCGCGTCTGGGCGTTGTGCGGGGACTCGGAAATGGCCGAGGGCTCGATCTGGGAAGCCTTCCAGCACGCGGGCTGGGCCGGGCTGGACAACCTGACCGCGATCGTCGACGTCAACCGGCTCGGGCAGACGCGCGAGACGATGCTCGGCTGGGACCTCGACGGCTACGCGGAGCGGGCACGGGCCTTCGGCTGGCACGCGATCGTCGTGGACGGGCACGACCTCGACGCGATCGAGTCGGCGTTCGCGGAGGCACGGGCCAACACGGGCAGGCCGACCGTGCTGCTCGCCCGCACACTGAAGGGCAGGGGGGTGGACGCGGTCGAGGACAAGCCGGGTAAGCACGGCAAACCGCTGGAGGACCCGGAGACCGCGATCGCCGAGCTCGGGGGTGAGCGGAACCTGCGTGTGGACGTCATGGCACCGGACAGGTCAGCCGAGCCACATCGGTTCAGCACCGCGGGCGGCGACCTGCCGACCTGGCAGCTGGGCGAGCAGGTCGCGACCCGGAAGGCGTACGGGGAGGCACTGACAGCGCTCGGGGACAACCGGGGTGACGTCGTCGCACTCGACGGGGAGGTCTCCAACTCCACGAATTCCGGACTGTTCGCCGATGCGCATCCGCAGCGGTACTTCGAGATGTTCATCGCCGAGCAGCAGATGGTCGCGGCCGCCGTCGGGATGCAGGCCCGTGGTTGGGTGCCGTTCGTCTCGACCTTCGGTGCGTTCCTCACCAGGGCGTACGACTTCGTTCGCATGGCGGCCGTTTCGCGGGCGGATCTGCGCCTGTGCGGCTCCCATGCCGGCGTGGCGATCGGCGAGGACGGCCCGTCCCAGATGGCACTCGAGGACATCGCGGCATTGCGCGCGGTCCACGGAAGTGTGGTGCTGCACCCGTCGGACGCCAACCAGACCGCCCAGTTGGTAACGCAGATGGCCGATCGTTCCGGGATCTCGTACCTGCGAACCCTGCGCGGCGCAACCGAGGTCCGGACCGGTCCGGACGAGGACGTGCACATCGGTGGCAGCAGGGTGCCGCGCTCGTCCGACAACGACGACCTGACCATCGTGGCCTGCGGAGTCACGGTCGGCGAGGCACTCGCCGCAGCGGAAACTCTGGCAGGGGACGGGATCAACGCCAGGGTGGTCGACTGCTACTCGATCAAGCCGATAGACGCGGAGACACTGATCAGTGCCGCGAACCACACTCAGGCGATGATCACCGTCGAGGACCATTGGCCGGAAGGCGGGCTCGGCGATGCCGTGCTCAGTGCACTCGCGGAACAACCGAACCGGCCCGTCGTGCGCAAGCTGGGAGTTCGGGAGATGCCGGTTTCCGGAAAGCCGGACGAGTTGCTGCATGCGGCGGGTATCGATGCGGCTGGAATCACCGACGCGGCACGCGAGCTGCTCGCCCGCAGAGTGGCGGTGGCTGCCGGCTGACGGTGAGTCGGATCTGCGGCACACAGCGCCGGGGCCGGGCCGTGGCGGAATAACCGGGGGACGTGTGCGGTTGTGCTCCCTGGATCCGGTGGTACCGCCGCCACGCCATGGCCGCGGCCCGGATGAGGAGATGCGGCGGGAGCCGTCATGTCGCGCCGACAGGGCCGTCCCCTGTCGGCCGCCCAGACCAATCGCACCGGCGAGCCCCGCTGTGCAGGGCGCGGTGCCGTGCGCATCAGAAAACCGTGAAAGGAGGTGGCACGCAATGGAGACGACCGATTGGCAGAGTCGTGCCGCCTGCCGGGATGAGGACCCTGAACTGTTCTTCCCCGTGTCCGACATGGGACCGGGCGCCCGGCAGGCCGAACAGGCGAGGGCCGTGTGCGCCCGCTGCCCTGTCCGCGCGGAATGCCTTGGTTACGCCTTGGACAACGGGCTCGACCACGGTGTTTTCGGTGGTACCACCGAGCGCGAACGCCGGGAGTTGTTCCGCAGGCAGCGCAGCCGTCCACAGGCGGCCTGACACTCCCGCTACCGGGGTGACCCGCCCGCCTTGCCGAAGCGTCCTTTGTGGATTCTTATGGTTGTGGCTCCGGGGAGCGTCTCTGGAACATTTTCACAAGTTGAGGGAACGCGAGCGCGCGCGACTCCGTCGGACCGGAGTCGCGCGCTATTTTGAGTGTGTATTGGCCTTGGCGGGCAGGCCGAGTTCGGACGGAAAGGGAAGTGGTTCAACCATCAACCGAAAATGCCGAAGTTTCTTCGGGTTCGACCGCGCGAGTGTCTGTGACCTGTATCACACCTTATCGCAGCGGGGGGTGGGCATCGCTAGCCTGAGCGCGTCGACGTTAATTTCTCACAGAATGCAGGCTGCGGGAAAACGTCAGCGGATACGGCGGGTTTCTGGGGCTCGAATACGGGGGTGTTCGACGTGTCCGTGACGCTGTGAACCACAACGAACGACAGCTGGGAGTCTCGTACATGGTTGCCGTGGGCCTGGTGGAGAGTGAACAGTCCGACCAGGGCGGAAGTACCTGCTTCTCCTGGTTGCAGGCGTTGGATCTGAAACGGTTCAACATTACTCTCACGCGAACCGTCTCACGAACGGGCACTGTTCGTAACGCCTCGCCTGCCGGGGACGCCGTCGACGTGTGGATTGTCAGTTCCCGAGTTTTTCTAAATTCTTCCGAAGCGCAACCCAACGCGGATTTTGGTGGGCTGAAACCGGTAGTGGTCGTGTGCGGGCCGGTTGAGGAGGAGATCGGCAGGGTGCTGTATGCGGGAAGCTCGGCCGTGGTGCTCGCCCACGACTCGCCCTGGAATCTCGCGGCAGCCATTCATTCGGCACTCGACCGCAGGCTATTCGTCTCCTCAGCGATTCTCACCAAGTACCGGAAGCGGCTCGCGGAGATGATGACCCCCCTGACCTGCCGCGGGATCGACAAGCTGACCGATCGCGAGCGTGACGTGCTGACCTGCATGGCACGTGGTCTGTCCAACTCGGCCATCGCGAAGGAATTGCACATCACGCATTCCACGGTTGGCTCGCACGTGTTGCGCATCCTGCGCAAGCTGGACGTGGCCAACCGGACAGAGGCCGCAGCCATCGCCTACCAGGCCGGACTGACAGCCCCGGTGCGTGCGGTGCGCACGCCGCGGCCGCGCACGGAGAACTCGGTGGCCGCGGCGAGCG
The DNA here is from genome assembly GCF_900111885.1 of Amycolatopsis marina. GTDB lineage: Bacteria > Actinomycetota > Actinomycetes > Mycobacteriales > Pseudonocardiaceae > Amycolatopsis > Amycolatopsis marina. The sequence continues at coordinate 404,810 of NZ_FOKG01000002.1, read as the reverse complement.
CGACGGCCCACGGCATGCCCATCTGAGGACCGCACGACAGATCCGGCGGATCCGGACGTCCGCTCTGTGTTTCCACGTTGTTGATTTGGTCAACTCGCCCAGAAGAGGCGACGTGGAAGGGGAGAGGACGATGCGAACGACGAAGGCCGGAGGCCGTGGCCAAGGGTTGGACGGCAGGCGCACGATGATCTTCATCGGCGAGTCGGACGCTCTCATGGAGGCGTTCACGCTTGCTCGCAAGGCAGGGGTGATCCCCGTGGAGGAACCAGATCCGGATCTGTTGTGCGTGGTCGCGGACGAGGACGTACTCGACGGCGCCGGCCTGCCGCTGGAAGCAGACGTTCTGCGGCAGGCGCGCGCCCTCGGCGTGCCCTGCCTCGATCCCTGCCAGGCACATGCGCTGCTGGCGTCCGCTGTGCACCGTGCCCCACTCACCACCAGGTGAGCGCTTGAGGATTGCGATCACGCTGTGATGGCCGTTACGCTGAATGGCGGTTGAGTCACCAGCCTCTGTGGATTACGCGCCCACCGACGTGGTGGCGTTGGTCCGCCTCCGGTGTCATCGCAGATGGTGAACTGGCCGGCCTTCGCCGTTCTGGTCCCTCCCGTCGCGGCATCTGGTGACGGCTCCTATGTGCACCGCGCCCACTACTACGGAGCACGCTATGGCCACGCCAGTGGAACATCACACCGAGAACGCTGACTCCGCGTTGTCTCCCCTCGGCCATCGTGACGCCGGGACTCCGGAAGTCGTGCTGGCTCCGCACGTACCGGCTTCCCCGACGACGCCGAGTCAGCGGGGCTCCCGGCGAACTGTGCCGGGAGCGTCGGTTCGGGGACGGCCTGTCCGGGGAGGCAGCGCCGCCGGACTGCGGGTCAGTGTCACCTATCCGAGTCGCGACGTTGTGCTCATCGCCTTGGCCGGAGAACTCGACCTGAGCACGGTGGGCCGGGTGCAGGACATCCTCGAGACCCGCATCCGCTCGACCGTTGGCAGGGTGGTCCTCGATCTGTCCCACTTGACCTTTCTCGGTGTCGCGGGTCTTGGGCTCCTGCACAGTGCCCGCCACCGAGCGGCCGTGGCCGACACGGACCTGCGGTTGGTGGCGGTGACCAGAGAGGTGACCAGACCGCTCCGGTTGACCGGTCTCGACCGGTTGCTCGCCTGCTACCCCACCGCCGCGGCCGCGCTGGAATGTGCGGGGGACTGACGGATGGACATCGACGACTCCACGCCGCAGTGGCGCCGGTTGTGTCACTACGTGTCGGAGGTGGCCGTGGCGGTCGGAGTGGGGCCGGAAGCGTGCTGCTGCAGTCCGGACACACGCGCAAACGCCTACATCGCAGTGGAACACCGGATTCCGCGGTACGCCGAGCGCGATGTCGCGCTGCTGTGGGACGAGGAGAACGGGTGGGCGGTCGCGGTGGAGACCGGATGCGGGGAGGACCTGCTCGTACTCCACTATCTCGACGGTGAGATAACACCGGCACCGGACGTGGTAGCGGACTTCCTGGACTCGGTGGTGTTGTCCACCCCCGCCGCCACCCCTCACCCGATCGGGTGAATTCCGCTGCTGGTCCGTGCGCTGACGTTTCGTGGTGTGTGGGAACGGTTAGTGCGCGGGGGAAGAGTCCGACACCGGGGTGATCGCTACCTCCGCCTCGTGGGAGTGCCGATGACTGCAGATACCGAGAACACGCCGATCTTCACCGAACTACTGGCAGAGCACGGGGCCGCGGCCGGGGAGGCCACCGAGGGCGCGTCCGCGCCGTCGGCCGATGGCGACGGACCGGGGCGGGAGGACACCGAACGGAAAGCATGACGACGTCACCGGCCGATCCCCGGACCGGTCCGCCTGCCATCCTGTCCGGTGCAGGTGAACCCGAGATGTGTGATCAGCGGGCGGAAGGTATGACGGTCTGATGCGCGAGCAGTTTCACGAGAAGCTCCGAGCCCTCGGTGCTCAGCTGGCCGACATGTGCTCGATGGCCGCCACCGAACTGCGGCTTGCGACCAAGGCACTGCTGGAGGAGGACCTGACCGCGGCCGCTGAGGTGCTGGCCGCCGATGAGCGCCTTGACCAGTCCCGGGACCGATGCGAGCAGGCAGCGTTGGAGCTGCTGGCACTGCAGGCGCCGGTGGCCAAGGACCTGCGCATGGTGCTCTCCGCGGTGTACTGCGCCGATCGGATCGAGCGGATGGGCGACCTGGCCCGTCACATCGCCGAACTCGTGCGCAGAGAGCAGCCTGGCCCCGCGGTCCCACCGTCGCTGGTGCCCGTATACACCGAACTCGGCAGACTGGCCGGGGCGATGGCCGAGGATCTGCGCGGACTGATCGAGGACAGCTCCGGCCCCGGTGTGGCCGCGCTGCGGAAGACCGACGACCAGGTCGACGAACTGCATGAGCAGCTCATGGAGCAGGTGACCGGCCCGGACTGGACGTACGGTGTCCGGCACGCGGTGAACGTGGCGCACCTGGCGCGGTACTACGAGCGCTTCGCCGACCAGGCTGTGTCGGTGGCGCGCAGGGTGGACTTCGTCCGGACCGGCGTCCCGCACGGTCAACGCATTCCGAACCTCGCTGCGGCGCAAGGCAAGTGAGTGACGCCGTGGCGCGTGCGCTACGGCGTGCGCCAGGCGTGCGTGTCCAGTGCTGAGCTGGCCTGTGGTCCCATGAGCAGCATGCCGCCGTCGACCACCAGTGAGGCGCCGGTGATGTAACCGGCTGCCGGGGTGGCGAGAAAGGCCACCGCCGAAGCGACCTCGTGCGCGTGTCCCGGCCTGCCCAACGGGATTCCAGGGCGCTTCTCGGTCCGTGGATCGACGTCCGGCTGTCCGGTCATGGGCGTGGAGATCTCGCCGGGAGCCACCGAGTTGACCGTGATTCCGTGCTCGGCGAGCTCGAGCGCGAGCACCTTGGTCAGCGCTCCCGCGCCAGCCTTGGCCGCACAGTACGGAGCGGCACCCACTCTTGGCGCGTGCTCGTGCACGCTGGTGATCGTGATGATCCGGCCGCCTCTGCCCGCGTCGGCCATCCGTCTCGCGGCTCGCTGCGCACAAAGGAACGCGCCGTCGAGATCGACCGAGAGCACTTCCCGCCAAGTGTCGAAATCCATCTCCAGCGCCCGTTGCGAACTGCCGGTCCCCGCGCAGTTCACCAGGACGTCGACCCCGCCGAGTTCGGCGGCGAGTTCGTCGATCGCCACGGTCGAGGTCGGTAGGTCGGTCAGGTCGAGCCTGCGCACGGGGGCACGCACGCCCTGCTCGGCCGCTTCCCGCGCGGTCTGGTGGGCGCCCTCCTCGTCGCGGTGGTAGGTGATGCCGACGTTCAGTCCGCCGCCGGCGAGTGCGACGGCGACGGCTCTGCCGATCCCGGAGTCCGACCCGGTGACGATGGCGGTTCGCGGACGGTCGGTCTCCCCGGGCAGCGGTGCTGTCTCGCTCATATTTCCTGCCTCACTCGCCGGCGGGCTGCACATCGCTCGGTGTCGTACCCGATTTTTCCCGGTGCCGGTCGCTCATAATTCGCGGTTACCCGCGGCCCTGGTGCCTACACGAACGAGTTTGTCCCGGCAGTGCTCGGGTACCCGCCGTTCTGTGACGACCACGAGCAGCACCGGAGCGGTGCGGGAGAAGGACCTCCTGCAGACGATCACCCGGGTAGTGAACACATTGCGCCACAACGGCATTCGCTTCGCCGTGGCGGGAGGGTGTGCTGCCTACGCACGGGGTGGGCCGCCGTCGGAACACGATGTCGACGTTTTTCTCAAAGAGGGCGACGTCGCGGCTGCGCGTACCGCGCTCGTCGAAGCAGGCATGATGCCGGTCGACCCGCCGGAGGACTGGCTGACCAAGGTGTTCGACGGGGAACTGCTGGTCGACCTGATTTTCAACCCGAACGGACGCCCGGTCACCGACGAGCTGCTCGACCGCGCCGAGACACTGCGCGTCGGGCCCGCGGAGGCGCCGGTCGTCACCGGCACCGACCTGATGGTGGACAAGGTGCTGGTGCTCGGCCCGCACCGCTGCGACTTCACGCCGTTGCTGCCGATCGCCAGGGAACTCCGTGAGCAGATCGACTGGGCCGAGGTCGCGGAACAGACGAGGGAATCGCCGTATGCACGGGCATTTCTGAACCTGGTGCGGGAGCTGGGCATCGCCGAGTCGCGACCCCAGTCGCAACGCCGAAGGGAGGACTAGCCGTGGACGCCACGGATGACGCGGACGAAGCACCTCAGTACTGGGTGGCCCACGTGCGCAGGGCGCTGGCCGAGGACGAGCGGACGGCCGAACTCGGTGTGCGGGTCAACATGCGCGGCAGCCACATCCACCTCAGCGGCGAGGTCGCGACCGAGGTGCGCAAGTCCGAACTCGACCAGGTGCTCGGTGAACTCGCGCCACGGATGCGCGTGCACAACGACGTGCGGATCGTGGACGCGGGGGAACCGACCCGGAGGGAGGAGCTGCGGTGATCAGGATTGCCGCCGTCGGCGACGTGCACCTCGGCGAGGACGCGCGCGGCCGGCTGCGCCCCGCGCTCGAACATGTGGGTGACCATGCCGATGTGCTGCTGCTCGCCGGTGATCTCACCCGGCACGGCAGCATGGACGAGGCCCAGGTGGTCGCCGACGAGTTCACCGGACTCGACGTACCGGTCGTCGGGGTGCTCGGCAATCACGACCACCACAGCGACAACGGGGAGAAGATGACCGCGCTGCTCGAGGAGCACGGCATCCGGATGCTGGAAGGCGCCGGAATCACCCTCGACATCGGTGGTCGCAGGCTCGGCGTCGCCGGGGCGAAGGGCTTCGGCGGCGGGTTCGCCGGGAAGTGCGCGAGTGCGTTCGGGGAGCGCGAGATGAAGGATTTCGTGGGGCACACCATCGAGATCTCCGGCAGGCTCCATGCCGCGCTCGACGCGCTCGACGCCGACGTGCGGGTCGCGCTGACGCACTACGCCCCCATCCCCGAGACGCTGCGCGGCGAACCGCCGGAGATCTACCCGTTCCTCGGTTCGTACCTGTTGGGTGAGGCCATCGACGAGGCGGGCGCTGATCTCGCGCTGCACGGGCACGCGCACTTCGGTTGTGAGCAGGGTGTGACGCCCGGTGGTGTGCGGGTGCGCAACGTGGCCCAGCCGATCATCCAGCACGCGTACTCCGTGTACTGCCTCGAGCCCGAGTTGGTCTAGGAGCTGTTCAGGAGGCGTCCGTATGCGGTGCCGCGTGGCGCGCCTGTGGCCTCCGAGGGGAGCACGCCCGCCCCTCGGAGGCCCAGAGTTGCCGTTACTCGGTCCGCACCGGTTCGGCGGCCGCGGGCTCGGCGGCGTGCTCGCGCAGGACCGGCGGGTCCTGCACCCCCGGTGCGGCGGTCTTCCTACCCAAAATCAGGTAGTCGAGCTGGGCATCGCTCAGCCTGGCGTTCTCCTTGCGGCGGAGGATGTAGAAGATGAGCCCGAGCGCGGTCCACACCAGAAGCGCGGTCAGTGACTCCGGCCCGAGGGCCGCGGGTGAGGCGGGTATGAGTAGCAGACCGAGGAAGGTGGCTCCGACGACGGCGCCGAGGAGACTGAGCACCTTCTTGCCGGACGACTCGCAGCCGGGGACGTCGCCGTCCCTGACCGCACTGCCGGACCAGCGGAACTGCTTGAACGCGACCAGGCAGGTGTATGTGTAGGCGATGGTGACGCCGACCGCGGACATGTCCACCACCCACAGCAGTGCCTGCCTGCCGAACCAGGGGGCGACGAGGCACAGGGCGCACACGAACGCGATACCGAGATACGGCGTCCTGCGGCGGGGGTGCAGGACGCCGAACGCGGCGGGGATCATCCGGCTCCGCCCCATCGCGAACAGCAACCGGCTCGCCGCGACGTAGAAGCCGTTCAGCCCGGTACAGATGCCCATTGACACCGAGAGCGCGAGCAGCATGATCCCGATCCCGCCGAACAGTCCGGACATGGCGTCTCCCGTGCCCCACAACGGTTCTCCGGCGATCAGCCGCTGCCATGGCGTCGCCGACGCGGTGGCCAGGATCATCGCGGCGTACAGCAGGGCGGCAGCGAGAATCGCGAGCACGATCAGCCGGAAAGCCTTCTTCGGCGCGAAGTCGAACTCCTCGGCGGCCTGCGGCACGTTGTCGAACCCGACGTACGCCCAGGGGGCGATCGCGACGATCGCCAGCACGGCCGTCCACGGTGGAACGCCGGTCGGGAACAGCGGTGCCACGTTGCTGAGCTGTCCCCCGGGGTGGATCAGCACGCTGATCAGGATTGCCGCGACACCGGCCAGCATGACCAGGCAGAAGATGAACTGCAGTCGGCCGGAGGCGGTGGCGCCGCGAATGTTCAGGACCGCGAAGACGACCAGTGCGGCGCTGGCGATGAGGACCTCACCGAGGTAGACCTTCCAGCCGGCGATCTCGTAGAGCAGTCCGCGTTCGGCGACCTGCGGCAGCACGTACCGGCTCAGCAGGGCGAGAGCGGAGGCGTTGAGCGCCACGATGCAGGTGTAGCCCAGGGTGAGGAACCAGCCACAGAGGAATGCGTGCCGCCTGCCGAAGCCGGCGTGGGCGTACGCGAACTCGCCGCCGGACACCGGAAAGGTACGGATCAGGAAGCCGTAGCTGACCGCGATCACGATCATCAGCAGACCGCCGATCAGGAAACCCAGGATGGCTCCCAGCGGTCCCGCGGTGGCTATCCAGTCGGTCGGCAGGACGAAGGCGCCCCACCCGACGGCCGATCCGAGCGCGATCGCCCACACCCAGCTCGGCTTGAGCGTCCTGGACAGTTGTGCGCGTTTCTCCCCCTGCTGCGGTACCCCGGCCGCGTCGCCGGGTCCGGTTACTGTTTCCATCGTCTGCCTCGTTCTCCGGGGACCGCCGTTGGTCCTCTTCCATGGTGCGGCGTGGCCGGGACACGTGCCCGGCGATCGCCGTACTGGGCTGAACTTGCTCACAGGCGCCGTTGTGGTGGACACCACTGTGCGGGTGTGGCAGGACCCCTGACAGATCCAGTGCGGGACGAATTTTTGGGTACCAGTCGGCAGTGCCGAGCTGCCGTTCCGTATGCGCGCAGAGGCCCCCGGCCGGGGAGATCCCCGGTCAGGAGCCTCTGTGTCGAAGTGTGCCCGCCGTGGACGGCTCAGACGTAGTCGGCGTACTTCTCCAGGAAGCGGACCGGTTTGGACAGTGCGTCCCGCCGGAACGGGTCGCCGAGTTCACGGGTGCACATGACCTCGATGACCGTGGTCTTGCCCTGCTGCATCTGCTTTTCGATGGCGGTCTCCAGTGCCGGTCCGACCTGGTCCAGCTTGTCCACCACGACGCCCTCGGCGCCCATCGCCGCCGCGATGCCCGCGAAGCTCTGGTTGTCGAGTTCGCCCGCCACGAAGCGGCGGTTGTAGAAGTCGACCTGGTTCTTCTTCTCCGCACCCCACTGCCGGTTGTGGAACACCACAGCGGTGACCGGGATGTCGTGCCGGACGCAGGTCATGATCTCGCCCATGCTCATTCCCCACGCCCCGTCGCCCGCGTAGGCCACCGCGGGACGGTCGGGTGCCGCGGTCTTGGCCCCGATGATCGTGGGCAGCGCGTAGCCACAGTTGCCGAAGCTCATGGGCGCGAAGAAGCTACGCGGCTTCTCGAACCGCAGGTAGCTGTTGGCGACCGAGTTGATGTTGCCGATGTCGGTGGAGACCATCACGTCTTCCGGCATCGCCTTCTCGAGTTCCCGGAGCACCTGCCTGGGGTGCAGCCAGTTCCCGTCCTCCTGCTCGGCTTCGGCGATCACATCGAGGCTGTACGGGTCCTTCTCGTGTGTCCATTCGTCGAGTTCGGCTTCCCACGCCTCCTTCTCCCCCCTCGTCGTGGCCGCTCGCGACTCCCGCGTGGCGTCACAGGCGAGCGTCCTGCCCGCGAGCCGCTCGGTCAGCGCCGCCGCCGCATCCTTGGCGTCGCCGCAGATACCGACGCTGATCTTCTTCACCAGCCCGAGCATCTTGTGGTCGGCGTCGATCTGGATGATCTTGGCGTTCTTGGGCCAGTAGTCCATGCCGTGCTGGGGCAGCGTGCCGAACGGGCCGAGGCGGGAGCCGAGGGCGACCACGACGTCGGCCTGCGCGATCAGTTTCATCGCGGCCTTCGATCCCTGGTATCCCAGCGGACCGCACCACTGCGGATGGCTCGCGGGGAAGGAGTCGTTGTGCAGGTAGCTGTTCACCACCGGTGCACCGAGCCGCTCGGCGAGCGCGACGCACTCGTCGACACCGTCGGCCATCACGACCCCGCCGCCGGAGATGACCACCGGGAACTCGGCCTGCGCCAGCAACTCCACCGCCTCGTTGAGGCTGCGCTCCCCACCGGGGCCTCGGTCGAGGCGGTTCGGCCCGGGGATCTCGGCCTCGATCTCGCCGTAGAAGAAGTCGCGCGGGATGTTGAGCTGCGTCGGTCCGATCTCGGAGTGGGCCCTGTCGAAGCAGCGGCCGGTGAACTCGGCCATCCGCTTCGGGTTGTTCACGTGCGCCTGGTACTTCGTGAACTCCTGGAACATCGGCAACTGGTTGGCCTCCTGGAAGCCGCCGAGCCCGGTGCCCATGGTTCCCGCCTCGGGGGTCACGATCACCACCGGGCTGTGCGCCCAGTAGGCGGCGGCGATCGCGGTGACGCAGTTGCTGATACCGGGGCCGTTCTGGCCGATCACCACGCCGTGCCGGCCACTGACGCGGGCGTAGCCGTCGGCCATGTGCCCCGCGCCCTGCTCGTGTACTACGGGGATCAGCCGGATGCCTGCCGGGGCGAAGATGTCCATGGCGTCCATGAACGCCGAGCCCATGATCCCGAAGATGTCCGTGACGTCGTTGGCCACCAGCGTCTCCACGAACGCCTCCGAGGGCGTCATCTTCCGTGGTCCGGTCACTGCTGCCCGCCCGGCCCCTTCGGTCTGCTCACTCATGGTGGTTCCTCCTTGCGAGAGTCGGCGATCCCCGTAACGGCGCCTGGTTGGAAAAAGCTGTACGCCACGTTCATGAAATCGAGACGTAAGCCGGACTATAGGCTTCGCGTCGACCCTTGGTCAACGGAAGTTCCGGAAACCGGTACGGGTTGTGTTGTTTTCCGGAACAGATCTACAGTGGGGTCATGGAACAGACGCAGCTCATCGAGGCGGGCGAACGCAACGGGGACACGCCGACCATGCGGTTGTTCGCGTTGCTCGAGCTGATCGCGGCCAAGGACCAGTTCGTCTCACTGCAGGGGCTGGTCGAGGAGACCGGCATGCCGAAGCCGACGCTGCATCGCATGCTGCAGCAACTCGAGGGTGCGGGGCTGCTGGTCAGGCAGGGCGACGGCAGGCACTACGGCACGGGAGCACGCCTGCGCAGGCTGGCCGAGAACCTGCTGCTCAACGCCACCCAGCACGGAGCGCGGCACGCCGTGCTGCGTCATCTGGTCGAGGAGATCGGTGAGAGCTGCAACGTCACCGCGCTCTCCGGCAACGAGGTCGTCTACCTCGACCGGGTCGAGACCGCCGAGCCATTGCGTTTCTACCTGCGCCCCGGATCACGGGTGCCCGCACACTGCTCCGCCAGCGGAAAGATGATCCTCTCGCAGCTGAGCCCGGCGCAGCGGCGCAAGCTGCTGGCCCATGCTCCGTTGACCCGCAGCACGCCAAACACCGTCACGGATCTGGACGCGATCGAGGAGGAACTCACCCGGGTGCGGCAGAACGGGTTCGCACTCGACGACGAGGAGTTCCTGCCGGGACTGGTCTGTGTCGCGGTGCCCGTGCCGACCGGGGCCGCGCGATCCAATCTCTGCGTCGCGGTACAGGCACCGGTCATGCGGCTCAGCGCACAGGATGCGCCGAGGATGCTGCCTGCGCTCCGGCGCGCAGCCGACGCGATCAGCCGGATCGAGGCCGAAGGAGCAGCCACGTGAGCGACGCCTGTCCCGACCACGCGGTCGCCGTGCGCGACGTGTTCGGCATCGACTCGGACCTCGTGGTGCCCGCCTTCGGCGAGCGTGACGAGCACGTGCCGGAGATCGACGAGGCGTACAGATTCGATCCCGATGTCACGCTCGCACTGCTCGCCGGCTTCGCACGGAACCGCCGGGTGCTGGTCCAGGGCCTGCACGGCACCGGCAAGTCGACCCACATCGAGCAGGTGGCCGCGCGGCTGAACTGGCCGTGTGTGCGGGTCAATCTGGACGGCCACCTGAGCAGGCTGGACCTGGTGGGACGGGATGCCGTCGTGCTGCGGGACGGCCAGCAGGTGACCGAGTTTCAGGAAGGCATCCTGCCTTGGGCACTGCAGCGGCCGGTCGCGCTGATCTTCGACGAGTACGACGCAGGGCGTCCCGACGTCATGTTCGTCATCCAGCGCATCCTCGAACGCGACGGGAAGCTGACGCTGCTGGATCAGCACAGGGTGCTGCGGCCACACCCGTACTTCCGGCTCTTCGCCACCGCCAACACCGTCGGTCTCGGCAACGTCAACGGCCTCTATCACGGATCGCAGCGGCTCAACCACGCCCAGATCGACCGCTGGAACATCGTCGCCTCGCTGAACTATCTCGCCCCCGAGGAGGAGGCGGCGATCGTGCTCGCCAGGGTGCCGGAACTCGCGGGGAAGCGGGGGAGTGAGCTGATCGCCGCGATGGTGCGGGTCGCCGAGCTCACCCGAAACGGCTTTCGCGCCGGTGACCTCTCCACCCTGATGTCACCGCGAACGGTCATCTCCTGGGCCGAGAACGTCGGTGTTTTCGGTGACGTCGCCGTGGCGTTCCGGCTTTCCTTCCTCAACAAGTGCGACGAGGCCGAACGTCAGACCGTGGCCGAGTACTTCCAACGCTGCTTCGGCCGGGAGCTGGCGGAGTCCTACCAGCAGGCCGTCCCGGCGTGACCGGCACGCGGGGCAGGACGCGGCACCAGCACCGGGTCGAGGAACTGTGCGCGGCGGCCGCTCGGGCGGTCTCCGGTGAACCGGAGTTTCACCTGCGCGCCGGGCGCCCGTACCGCGCCGGTCTACCCCTTCCCGTGAACGCGCCCCACCTGCGTCCGTCGTCGAACGAGGACGACCTCGGTTCCTTTCGTGGAGCCGCCGACGGCGTCGGCCTGCGGCTGGTCCACTCCGACAGCGACCTGCACCGCGGACTTCGGCCGGAAGAACCGCTGCAGCGGCTGGTTTTCGAGATGCTGGAGCAGTACCGCGTCGAGTCGCAGGTTCCCACAGGGCTGCCCGGCCTCGTGTGGAACCTGCGATACCGGTTCGAGCAGTGGTCGGACAGGTGTATCCACAGTGGACTGACAGAGACCGCGAACGGTCTCCTCCTGTACTCGGTGGCTCAGATCTGCCGGTCGCGCGTCACCGGACAGCCCGTACCCGCCATGGCCGAGGATGTCATCGAGGCGACGCGGTTCGCCCTGGCGCCGCTGCTCGGACACGAACTGGCGGGGTTGCGGCGCCATCGCGAGGATCAGCAGGCTTACGCGGTTCACGCCAGGGCAGTCGCGCGGACGGTCGAGGGTCTGGTCGCCGAAGCGGGCCGGGCGAACGGCGAGCGGGAGACGGCTGCTGCCGACCGTCGTTCCCGTAACTGGGCCCTGCTGCTGGATCCGGGAGATGGTGACGGGTTCGCACCGGTCCCGCCAGGGACCGGCGCGACGCCGGAGCCGGCCGGGCAGGGCTATCGCGCGTTCACCACCGCGTACGACACCCAGCGACACATCTCGACACTGGTGCGCGCCGAACAGCGCAGGGAGTTCCGGGAGCGGCTCGACCGGCGGATCGCCGGGCAGGGAGTGAACCACGCGCGGCTCGCGCGCGAACTCGCCGCCCTGCTGACCGCCCCGGCCCGCACGGGTTGGCAGGGCGGGCAGGAGGAGGGGTACATCGACGGGCGGAGTCTCACGCAGCTCATCACCTCCCCCGCCGAGCGGAGGTTGTTCCGTGCGGAACGGGTCGAGCCGGTGTCGGAGAGCCTGGTGACGTTCCTGCTCGACTGCTCGGGTTCGATGAAGGCGCACGCGGAGTCGATCGCAGCAGTCGTGGACGTGTTCACGCGCGCGCTGGAACTCGCCGGGGTGGCCACCGAGATCCTCGGATTCACCACGGGTTCCTGGAACGGCGGCAGGGCGATGCGCGACTGGAGGAGATCGGGCAGGCCGCGTCATCCAGGACGGCTCAACGAGGTGTGTCACCTCGTGGTCAAGGACGCCGACACCACCTATCGTCGGGCGCGGCCGGACATCGCGGCGCTGCTGAAGCAGGATCTGTACCGCGAGGGTGTGGACGGTGAGGCGGTCCGGTGGGCGTGCCGCAGGATGGACGGCCGCGGCGAGCACCGGCGTTTCCTGCTCGTGTTCTCCGACGGCAGCCCGGTGGACAGTGCCACGGCGCTGATGAACGACAGCGACTACCTGGGCAACCATCTGGCGGAGGTGGTGCGCGAGGAGGAGCGGGCAGGCTCGGCGCGGATCCACGGGCTGGGCGTCGGCCTCGATCTCGGCCACTACTACAACCGATCACAGGTACTCGACCTGGAGTCCGGCGCCGCGAACCAGGTGTTCCGCGACATCCTGGCGATGCTCTCCCGCTGACACGCCGATCGCACTTTCCCGGGAAAGTGTGGTGGTTGCGTGTGCACGTGTCGCGCTTTCTCGGGAAAGTGTGGTGGTTGCGTGTGCA
>NZ_FOKG01000002.1:23824-392111 GCF_900111885.1 Amycolatopsis marina | reverse complement strand
TCGGGAAAGTGTGGTGGTTGCGTGTGCATGTGTCGCGCTTTTTCGGGAAAGTGTGGTGGTTGCGTGTGCACGGAGCGCACTTTCCCGGGAAAGTGCGCGGGTCAGGATGTCCGCGTGCTCGCCAGACCGGTACCTGACCTGCCCTGCCGGGGGGCCGCCGGTCCGGATTGCGCCTGTAGGGCGCTGATCAGGGCGACCGTGACGACGTCCTGGGCGGAACAGCCGCGGGAGAGGTCGTTCATCGGCGCGTTCAGTCCCTGCAGGATGGGGCCGATGGCCTGCGCGCCACCGAGCCGCTCGGCGATCTTGTAGCCGATGTTGCCCGCGGCCAGGTTGGGGAAGACGAAGACATTGGCCTGACCCGCCACCGGCGATCCCGCGGCCTTGCGCTGCCCCACCGAGGCGACGAGCGCGGCGTCGAACTGTATCTCGCCGTCCACCGCGAGCCAGGGGGCCCGATCGCGCGCGAGTTCCGTCGCGGCCCGCACCCGTCGCACCGACTCGTGGTCCGCGCTGCCCTTGGTGCTGAACGAGAGCATCGCCACCGATGCCGTCCGGCCGGTGAGGCTCTCGAAGGTGGCCGCGGTGGAGATGGCGATGTCGGCGAGCTGGCTCTCGTCCGGTTCGGGCACCACCGCGCAGTCGGCGAACGCCAGCGGGGGACCGTGCACGGGGAGCATGAGGAAGCTGCTCGACAGTACGCGGGTGGCGGGTTCGAGCCCCAGCACGTGAATGCCGGCGCGGATCACCTCCCCGGTGGTTCGCGTGCTGCCCGCCACGCACGCGTCCGCCGACCCGGCCGCCACCATGGCGGCGGCGAGGTACACCGGATCGTCCGAGCGCGCGGCGACGGCCGACGGCGACCAGTTCCGCTGCGTCGCCACCTGCTCCACCCGTGCTCCGGCCGGGCCCGCCGACAGCGTGGCGGCCGTGGTGACCTCCACGGCCGCGGGCAGGTCCTTCGCATCCTGCCGCTGACTCACCAGGATCGGGGTGATGCCGTGACCCACGAGGTCGACGGCGGCCCGGCGGACTCGGGGATCGTCGCCCTCGGCGAACGCGACACGTGGAGAGCGAGTGGACCCGTCGGCGGTGAGCCGCCGGGTCCACTCCTCGAACAGGGAGACGGCCACGATTCAGGCGAGGATGTCGGCCAGTGCCCGCACGGGCAGCTGGTGCGCGCGGGCAACCGGGGCGTTGGTGATCTCGCCGCCGACGGTGTTGAGACCGCCCGCAAGGACGGGGTCCTCGCGCAACGCCTGCTGCCAGCCCTTGTCCGCTATCGCCGTGGCATAGGGCAGGGTGACGTTGGTGAGCGCGTACGTCGACGTGTTCGGCACCGCGCCTGGCATGTTGGCGACACAGTAGAAGACGCTGTCGTGCACCGGATAAGTCGGCTCGGCATGCGTGGTGGGCCGCGAGTCCTCGAAGCAGCCGCCCTGGTCGATCGAGATGTCGACGAGCACACTGCCCGGCTTCATCCGGCTGACCTGCTCGTTGGAGACCAGTCGCGGGGCGAGCGCGCCGGGCAGCAACACCGCGCCGATCACCAGGTCGGCCTCGAGAACGGCCTTCTCGATCTCGAAGCTGTTCGCCACGACCGTGGTGACCCGGCCGTTGTACCGCCGGTCCAGCGCACGCAGCTTGTCGACGTTGGTGTCGAGCACGGTGACGTCGGCCCACATCCCCACGGCCATCGCGATCGCGTTGGTGCCCGCGACGCCTGCCCCGAGCACGACGACCTTGGCCGGCCCGACACCGGTGACACCGCCGAGCAGCAGTCCCCTGCCACCTCCGGTACGGCGCAGCGCCTCCGCGCCGACCTGGGGTGCGAGGCAGCCCGCCACCTCGCTCATCGGGTACAGCAGCGGCAGCGCGCCGCCGGGCAACTGCACCGTTTCGTATGCGATCGCGGTGGTTCCGGCATGCAACAGTGCGTCGGTGCACTCGCGGGACGCGGCGAGGTGCAGGTAGGTGAAGAGGGTCAGGTCCGCACGCAGCCGGTGGTACTCCGACTCGATCGGTTCCTTCACCTTGAGTACCAGCTCGGACTGGCCCCATACCTCGTCGGCGGACTCCAGGATCTTCGCGCCCGCGGCGACGAACTCGTCGTCGCGAATGGACGATCCCGCACCCGCCCCGCGCTCGATGACCACATCGTGGCCCCGGCCGGTCAGTTCGTGCACGCCGGGAGGTGTGATCGCGACGCGGTACTCGTGGTTCTTCACTTCTCGGGGCACGCCGACACGCATGGCGCTACCTCACTTTCTGTCTGGGTAGGAGAATCCGCCGTCGATCACGCCTGCAGGTGATCGTCGACCGCGGACAACACCGCGTCTACCTTGTGCAGCAGGTCGTCGAGCACCGCCCGGTCGGCGACCAGCGGCGGGGAGAGCATCAGCATCGTGGCGCCGCGGTCGTCGGGCCGGGTGATCAGGCCGACGTCGGACATCGCCTTCGGCATGACCTCACGGACCAGTTCCGCCGACTGCGCCTCGGTCAGCGGCCTGCCACTCAGACGGTCGCCGGTGAACTCGATGGCGTAGAAGAACCCCGTCCCCCGCCATTCGGCCACGCACCCGTGTGCGTCGCGCAGCCGGTCGAGACCATCTTGGAAGTGCGGTTCGAGCCCGCGGACGTTGCCGAGCACGTCCTCGTCCCGCAGCGCGGTGAGGTTGGCGGCGGCCACCGCGGTGGACACCGGATGCCCGCCCCACGTCGCTCCGTGGGTGAACGCCCCGGCCAGCGGGGACTCCATCAGCCCGGCCGCGAGCTCCCTGCGCAGCAGTACACCGCCGAGCGGTGCGTAGCCGGAGGTGGAGCCCTTGGCGAACGTGATCAGGTCGGGCACGACGCCGTACTTGGCGCTGCCGAACCATTCCCCGAGCCTGCCGTAGGCGCAGATCACTTCGTCGGCGACGAGCAGGATGCCGTACCTGTCACAGATCTCCCGCAACTGCTGCCAGTAACCCTCCGGTGGCACGAGGGCGCCGCGGGAGTTCTGCACCGGTTCGGCGAACAGGGCGGCGATCGTCTCGGGTCCTTCGTCCTCAATGGCCGCCACGATCGCTTCGACGCACGGCAACTCCGCCGCGCTGCCACCGTCCGGCACCGCGGCGCCGAGGGTGTGGGGCACGTGCCGCACACCGGGCATCAGCGGTCCGAAGGGCTCTCTGTACTTCTGGATACCGGTCACGGCCAGCGCCCCGAGCGTGGTGCCGTGGTAGGCCATGTCCCTGGCGATGATCTTGGTGCGCTGCGGCTCGCCCTGGCTGCGGTGGTACTGGCGGGCGAACTTGATCGCGGACTCCGCTGCCTCGGAGCCGGAGTTGACGAAGAAGACCACGTCCAGGTCGGCGGGTGCGAGTTCGGCGATCATCGCCGCCGCCTCCGCGGAGGCGGGATGTGTGGCCGACCAGTTGGTCCAGTAGGCCAATGTCTCCATCTGCTTGACCGCTGCCGCGGGAATGTCCGCCCTGCCGTGGCCGATGTTCACACAGAAGAGCCCGGCGAGACCGTCCAGGAACCTGCGGCCGCGATCGTCGTAGAGATAGCACCCCTCGCCTCGGGTGATGACCGGCAGTTCGGCGTCACGCCAGACCTGCCCTCGGGTGAAGTGGGGAAACAGGTGGCGCTGCGCCAGCGCCCTGATGTCCGACTGGGTCACGAGGATCCCTCCAGCATTGGTGGTCGCCGTGGTAGGTGTCCTCACTGTGGGGGTGCGACAGGACCCATTCCAGATCCAGATGGCGACGGCTTTTTGGGTGCCAGGCAATTCGCGCTGGTACCCAAAAACGAGGCGGGAACTGGATCTGTGCGCGGGGTCACTCGATCATTTAGCTTTGCCGGACTGTCACGGCTCTGCCGCACTGTCGAGGAATCGGCGAAAGCAGGAGGACCCGATGCCGCAAGCTCCGGGAGGTCTGCACCGTGCCGCCGACCTGATTCTCTTCGGCGGTCAGGTACTGACTCTCGACAGAGTCGGCACCAGGGCCAGCGCCATCGCCGTCCGTGAAGGAAAGGTGCTCGCGGCCGGGTCCGATCGCGACATGCTGATGCTGGCAGGAGTAGGCACACAGCGGGTTGATCTGGGTGGCCGTACGGCGATTCCCGGGTTCGTGGAGACCCACACGCATCCCTACTTCTTCGGGCTCACCCTGGACGCCGCGATCGACGCGGGATCACCACCGAACGATTCGGTGAACGACATCGTCGAGCGCGTCGCGGAGGCCGCGCGGTCGACGTCCAGTGGCGACTGGATCGTGGGCTACCGCTACGACGACACGCTCCTGCGCGAGCGTCGCCACCCCACACGGCACGACCTGGACGCGGTGTCGGGCGATCATCCCGTACTGCTGGTGCACATCTCGGGCCACTTCGTCACGGCCAACTCGCAGGCACTTCGGCTGGCCGGGATCAGCAGGACCACAGTGGACCCCGTGGGCGGTGCGATCGGCAGGGACGCTTCCGGGGATCCCAGTGGGGTACTGGCCGAGACGGCCGCCTTCCCGGTCTACGCGTTACTGCCAAAGCGTTCCGAGCGGGAGATGGCCGAGATACTCGGGCTCGCGAGCGACGCCTACCTCGCCGCTGGGGTGACGACGGTGCACGACACCGGGATCGGCCTCCTCAACGGTCACGACGAACTGGGTGCGTACCGGAGCGCGATCGACTCGGGCCGGATGCGTCCGAGAGTGCGGGGATACCTGCTGGATCAGATCCTGCGGCAACTGGGTTCCGGTGTCCCCGGCCCACGGGCCGTGGACGGCATGAACCTCGATCCCGACCGTTTCCGGCTGGACGGCGTGAAGATCATCGCCGACGGCTCGATCCAGGGGATGACCGGTTGCCTTTCCGAGCCGTACACCTGCTCGCCGGACGAGAGCGGAATGATGCTGCTTCCGCCGCACGAACTCGCCGAACGGGTGGCCGGCCTGCACGAGGCCGGCTGGCAGGTGGCGGTGCACGGCAACGGCGATGCCGCGATCCAGGCGATTCTCGACGCCTACGGTGCGCTGGGTGTGGCGCAGGGGGACGCAGGAAGACGACACCGGGTCGAGCACTGCCAGACCGTCCGGGAGGACCAGCTCGAACGGATGGCCGCCCACGGCGTGCTCGCGTCGTTCTTCGTCAAGCACGTCTATTACTGGGGCGATCGGCACCGCGACAGGTTCCTCGGCCCGCGTCGAGCGGGCCGGATCGATCCGCTGGCCTCCGCCCGCGCGCGAGGCGTCACGTTCGGACTGCACGCCGACAGCCCCGTCACCCCGGTTCCGCCACTCGAGGGAATCTGGTGCGCCGTGCTCCGCCAGACGAGGAACGGCGACGAACTGGGACCGGAGGAGCGGGTCGATGTGGAAACCGCGCTGCGGGCGTACACATCGGACGCCGCGTATCTGGGCTTCGACGAGGACGACAGCGGTTCGCTGGAACCGGGGAAGTACGCGGACTTGGCGATTCTGTCCGCCGACCCCACCGCCACCCCGGCCGAGAACCTGCGCGAGCTGACGGTGGACGCGACCGTCGTCGCCGGCGACGTCGTCCGGGTCAGGGACGGTGTGGCGTGGGGCAGGGGGATCTCGGACGAACGCGGTGCGACATCCACTACGGGAAGGACAGCCCCGTGATCTGGTATGCCCTCTACATCGCCCTGTTCGTCGCCGTCATGTTCGGCGTCGGCCTCTACCACTTCCGCCGGACGAAGGGTGCCGACGACTACCTGATCGCCGGCTGGGACGTCGGTCCGGTCAAGATCTTCCTCACCGTGATCGCCACCTGGGCCGGCGCGTCGATCTTCATCGGCAGCGTCGGACTCGGCTACCAGTTCGGTCTCTCCGGCTACGTCCGATTCGCGCTGCCGGCCACGGTGTTCTCGGTGATTCTGGCGGTGGTGTTCGCCAGGAAGCTCAGAAGGACACGGCTCTACACCGTGCCCGACATCTTCGACGAGCGGCTGGGGAAGCCGGCAGGCGTCATCCCGGCGCTGCTCTCGGCAGGTCTCTATGCCGCGCCGGTCACCGCGATGCAGATCGTGGCGCTGGGCGCGATGTTCAACATCCTGTTCGGCATGCCCCTCGGCTGGGGGCTGATCCTGGGCTGGGTGATCATCTACGGCTACACGATGCTGGGTGGCCTTCCCAGTGTCATCGTCACCGACAGCATCCAAACCGTCGTGCTCGTCGTCGGGCTGGTCATCATGGGTGTGGCGACGTGGAACTACGCGGGCGGGATGACCGACATCGCACCGGCGGTACCCGACGGACACCTGAGCCTGATCGGTGACGACCCGATGGGCACGCTCGTCTTCGCCATGACCATCGGGCCGTTCTACCTGATCTGGCAGTCCAGCTGGCAGCGCATCTACGCCGCCCGCACCGAACGAATCGCCCTGTGGGGCAACCTCACCGGCATGGTGGTCGCCGGGACGGTGATCGCCATAATCCCGGTGTTCATCGGGATGGCCGCGCGATCCTTCGTGCCCGCCGAAGGACTACGTCCGGACTCGGTGTTCTACATCGTGCTGCAGGACATTCTCCCGCCGTATCTCGGCGGAATCCTGGCGATGGCGCTGATGGCCGCACTGGTGTCCGGCGGTGACTCCTTCCTCCTGCAGGGAACAGCGAATCTGACCCGCGACCTGTACCAGCGCTACGCCAGGCCGGACGCGAGCCAGGAGCAGCTGCTGCGGACGTCGCGGTGGGGCGTGACCTTGATCGGCCTGGTGGCGCTGCTCATCGCCTTCTTCATCACCGACATCGTCGGCATCTACACGTACACGCTGAAGTGGACGGCCGTCACGCTCGTTCTGCCGTTCCTCGCGGTGATGTTCTGGCGGCGGACCACCCGCTTCGGGGTCATCGCCTGCATGCTGGCCGGGCTCGGCGTCACCATCGCCTGGGAGGTCGGCGGAAACCCCTTCGGACTCACCGAGATCGTTCCGGGGTATCTGGCGGGCGCCGTCGCGCTGGTGGCCGGGAGTCTGTTCACCGATCACGCGCCGGGTGAGCAGGTCAGGGCGATCTGGTTCGACGGCCTGGAGCGCCGGACTGCGGAGGAGGTCACCGCAACTGCTGGTCGATCGCGTGACCGAGTTGAATGATCCCTGGCCGGATGGCGCTGTGCGGTATCGCGGCGAACCCGAGTCTGAAGTGGTTTCGGTGGGCTGTGGCGTCGGCGAAGTAGATGTCGCCGCGCTCGATCACCACGCCTCGCCGCAACGCCAGCTCGGCCAGTTCGACGCAGTCCAGTTCGGGCGGACCGGTCACCCAGATGCTCACGCCGCCAGGTGGCGGGTCGGCCTGCCACGGCAGCGTCTCGTTGAGCGCCTCGCGCAGGGTCTGCCACTTGCGTTGCAGCTGAGTGCGCCTGCGCCGCACGGTTCGGTGGTACTGCCCGCTCTCGATGAGCAGGGCCATGGCCCGCTGGACATGACCCGAAGGGTGGCGTACCCGGTATCTGCGCTGGTTGCGCAGTTCGCGGATCAGTTCCGGGGCCGCCACCAGGTAACCGAGCCGGAGTCCCGGGGCGAGGAACTTCGAGAACGTGCCGAGGTAGATCACCCGCTCGCTGTCCGGCAACGCCTTCAGCGCGGGTGTCGGGCTGCCCTGGTAGCGGAACTCGCTGTCGTAGTCGTCCTCGATGATGAGTGTGCCGTGGCGGCGAGCCAGTGCGAGCAGTTGTTGACGTCTGCCGATGGTGAGGGTCACGTTGGTCGGACTGTGGTGGCTCGGTGTCAGGTGCAGCAGGTGCACGTCGGCGAGATCGGGCGACGGGATCAGCCCCGAGCCGTCGACCGGCATCGGGGCCACCGTCGCGCCTGCTCTGGCGAAGATGTGCCGTGCGTCCAGGTATCCGGGATCCTCGACGCCGACCGTGTCCCCGGGGCGGAGCAACGTACCGGCGAGCAGGTCGAGTCCCTGCTGCGAGCCGAGGGTGATCAGGACCTGGTCGGGATTCACCTCGATGCCTCTCGCGGGCAGCACCGCCCGGCAGAGGGCCTGCACCAGCAGCGGGTCGTCCTCGTCGATCCCGTCTCGCACGCTGTAGTGCAGGTGCGGGGGATCCAGGGCGTCCCGCAGTGCCCGCGCCCAGGCCAGGCGGGGGAACGACTCGGCCTCGATCTGGCCCGCGACGAACGGGAAGGGATAGCGGTCCCAATCGGGGATCTTCGCGATCTCCGGCATACCGGCGTCGGGAGTGGGCCGGATTCGCCGTGTCCAGTCCACGAAATCGGTGGTGGTGACGTGTTCCTCGTGCTGGTCGAGGTGCGTGAGCATGTCCGGGTTGATGAACAGCCCGCGACGAGGTCGTGACTCGATGAATCCCTGAGCGTGCAGTTCCTGGTATGCGGTGTTCACGGTGTTGCGGGAGACTCCCAGCTCGCGGGCCAACTCCCTGGAGGACGGGAGGGGAAGGCGCGGGTTCAGCGCCCCGGAGGCGATCGCGTGCTCCAGCGCCTTGCGCAGCTGCTGGTAGATCGGCTCTCCGGCGCCGCGCTCGATGGAGATGAGAGTCCGTCCCATTAGGTCATTCTTACCGATTGGATGCTCAGATGGGAGTACGTCGAGTGCCATAGCCGTTGGGAATGAGTCCTGGACGGGCGGCCGCTCATGTCAGCAGCCGCAACGTCATGAGAGCCACGCCGGCGACGAGCAGGGTCGAGAACAGCCCGAGCAGCAGTGCGCGGGGTCCGGTGTGGATCAGCGACCGCAGCCGTACCGCGCAGCCGAGCCCGAACAGTGCGCCCGCCAGCAGCAGGGTGGTCAGCGTCCCGGCGATGTTCAGCACGGCGAGCGGCAGCACGTCGACGGTTCGCAGTGCCACCATCGCCAGGAATCCGAGGACGAACAGGGGTACCAGCGGCGGGCGGGTGCCAGAATCCGCCGGGGTTCCCCTGCGCTCCGCCACACTCACCGCGGCGACCATCGGCGCGAGGAGCACCACCCGGCTCAGCTTGACCACGGTGGCCGTCGCGACGGCGGCGGCTCCCGCTGGGGATGCCGCGGCCACCACCTGCGCGACCTCGTGCACGCTCATCCCCGCCCACTCGCCGAGTCCGGCACCGGTGAAACCCAGCATCGGGCCGAACAGTGGCACGGCGATGATGGCGAGGCTGCCGTAGAGCGTTACCAGCGCGACTGCGGTCGCGACATCGGACTCCTTGCGCTTCACGACACCCTCCATGGCGGCGATCGCCGACGCGCCGCAGATGGAGAAACCCGTTGCCACCAGCACGGAAAGACCGTGCGGGACGCGCAGCAGCCTGCCGAGCCCGAGGGTGCCGAGAAAGCTGATCGCCACGGTGAGGACCACGGCAAGTATCGTGCCCGCGCCGAGCTGGAGGATGTGCGGAACCGCGAGCTGGAGGCCGAGGAGTACGACGCCTCCGCGCAGCAGGCGGCGGGTCGCCCAGCGCACACCCGCGCCGGTGCTGTCGGGTACGAAGCGCAGGTTTCCCACGACGACGCCGAGAACGACGGCGATGGTCAGCGCGCTGAGTGCGGGAACGGCGAGGTTGACCAGGAACGCGACCGTCACACCCACGACCACGAGCGCCAGCCCCGGTAGCAGTTGTCGTGGTCTGCCTGTTCCGGCGGCACTGCCTGTCGCCGGAACGGATCCCGTCCCGTCCTCCGTCGTGGCCATGACATCCACGGTGGGGGACGAGTTGGGTCGGCGGTAGCCGGATCGTGAGCATGATGTCATACCCTGTGGCTATGACTGTGCTTCCTGATCTCGAGTCGTTGCGGCTGCTCGTCCTGATCGGCGAGCGTGGCAGTCTGGGCAAGGCCGCCGCGGAACTCGGTGTCGCCCAGCCGTCGGCCAGCAAGCGGTTGTCCACTCTGGAACGGCAATTGGGCTTGGTGCTGGTGGACCGCACTCGTCGTGGCTCGGTCCTGACCCCGGCCGGGAAGGTCGTGTGGGGCTGGGCGGGCCGGGTGCTCGACGAGGTGGACGGTCTGCTGACCGGTGTGGAGGCTCTGCGTTCCAAACGCGACGCCGAGCTCCGGGTGGCGGCCAGTATGACCATCGCGGAACACCTGGCGCCGATCTGGATCGGGGAACTGCGGCGGAAGAACCCCGAACTCTATGTGGGGCTGCAGGTGACGAACTCGGAGACGGTGGGCGAACTGGTCCGAGCCGGGCAGGTCGACCTCGGTTTCGTCGAGTCACCTTCACCGCCGACGGGGCTCTCCACCCGGCGGGTGGCGGCCGACCGCCTGCTGGTCGTGGTGACGCCGGCGCACCCGTGGGCACGCAGGCGCAGGCCGTTGACCACGGTGGAGCTGGTCACCGTTCCGCTCGTGGTCCGCGAACGGGGATCGGGAACGCGGGAGACCCTGGACCGGGCGTTGCAGCGTGCGGGCGCGGGCGAGATCGCCCCCCTCGTGGAGCTCGGCTCCGCCGCCTCGGTACGGGCGGCGGTCATCAACGGCACCGGGCCCGCCGTGATGAGTGAGCTGGCGATCGCGTCGGACCTGGCCGAGGGGCGGCTGATCGAGGTGGTGGTCGAAGGGCTGGACCTGCGCCGCACCCTCCGCGCAGTGTGGCCTGCGGGCCGCAGGCTCGTCGGTCCGGCCGCGGTGTTGCTCGCCTCGGCGACCGGCGGGCGTTGAGCGGACGGTGTTCTGGTCCGGCCGGGTTCTCGGTCAGCACCGATGTCCGCAGCGTCCTTAGCCCGGCCGCGTCGGCCTCCATGACCTGAGTGCGCAGCAGAGCCTTGCCGACTCCGCGTCGAGGTGTTCCCGCCAAGTATCGCCCGTCATCGATGGTTGCATCAATCGACATCGATCGATATATTGCCTCATTAATCGAGCAACATCGATGAAAAGGTGGAATGATGAACGGACTGCCGGTGGTCGTGATCGGTGCCGGCCCTGTGGGACTGGCAGCTGCGGCACAGCTGGTCGAGCGGGGACTCGAACCGTTGGTTCTCGAACGTGGGAGCGAGGCAGGTGCGGCGGTCGCGCGGTGGAACCACGTGCGGCTGTTCTCCCAGTGGCCCGAGCTGGTGGATCCCGCCGCGAGCCGACTGCTGGCCGCCACGGGTTGGGTACCGCCTTCGGCCGGATACCCGACCGGGCAGGAATGGGCTGGCGAATACCTGCGGCCACTGGCAGCGGTGCTCGGGGAACGGGTTCGGTTCGACGCCGAGGTCGTCGGCGTGGCCCGCCGCGGCCGCGACAGGGTGGTCGACGCGGGCAGGGACACCGAACCGCTGACCGTCCACGTGCGCTGTCCGGACGGCAGCGAGGAGCTCATCACCGCGAATGCGGTCATCGACGCCTCGGGAACCTGGGGCAGCCCTGGGCCCCTCGGTGGCGATGGACTGCCCGCGCTCGGCGAGCGAGCCGCCCATGACCGAATCAACTACCGGGTGCCGAACCTGGCCGACGACACCGAACGGGCGCGGTACGCGGGCCGGCACGTTGTGGTCGCGGGCAGCGGGCACTCGGCACTGACCGCGCTCGTGGCCCTGTCGGGGCTCGCCGACGAGGCTCCGGAAACGCGGATCAGCTGGGTGCTGCGCCGGGCTGCGGTGGGCGATGCTTTCGGCGGGGGGCAGGCCGATCAGCTTCCGGCGCGGGGAGCGCTGGGGCTCAGGGCACAGGAGGCGGTGCGGTCCGGACGGATCACCGTGGTGCCCGGCTTCCGCACGGAGATCGTGGAACGCGACCAGGCCGGGACGCTTACGCTGGTCTCCGGGGAAGGAAACCGGATCGAGCAGGTGGACGAGGTCGTCGTCCTGACGGGTTTCCGGCCCGACCTCGCCCTGCTCTCGGAGTTGCGTCTCGAACTGGACAGCACCCTGCAGGCGCCGGTCGCCCTCGCTCCGCTGATCGACCCGAACGTCCACTCCTGCGGCACGGTCTATCCGCACGGAGTCAACGAGTTGTCCCACCCCGAGCCAGGGGTGTTCCTTGCGGGGATGAAGAGCTACGGACGCGCGCCGACGTTCCTCGCCATGACCGGCTTCGAGCAGGTCCGCAGCATCGCCGCCGCGCTCGCGGGAGACAGGGAGTCGGCCGAGCGGGTCGAGCTGACGCTGCCGGAGACGGGAGTCTGCGGGGGAGCGGGCCTGTTCGACGAGGTCGAACCGGAGTCCGGGGGCGGCTGCTGCGCCCCGGCACCTGCCGCAGCCCCGGAGCTGGTGTCCCTGCAGGCACCCTCCGCAGCTGGCCGGTGACGGCGCGGGCACCAACACGACTGGCCACTTTGGACAAAGCGGGGCTACGACGTGTGCTCGTCACCTTGTGCGTCACCGAGATCACCAGTTGGGGTGTGTTGTACTACGCCTTTCCGGTGCTGGCCGCCGAGATCAATGCGGGGACCGGCTGGCCGGTGGTCTCGGTGACCGCCGCGTTCTCCGGCAGCCTGCTCGTGGCGGCGCTGGTGGGGATCTGGGTCGGACGGGTGCTCGATCGGCGCGGTCCCCGCGCTGTGATGACGGCCGGATCGGTGCTGGCTGTGCCCGCGGTGCTGTTGATCGCCGCCGCGCAGAATCTGGTCTGGTTCTGCGCGGCGTGGCTCCTCGGCGGGGTCGCCATGGGAGCCGTGCTCTATCCACCCGCGTTCGCCGCGCTGACCCGCTGGTACGGACCGCGGCGCGTCCACGCGTTGACGGTGCTGACCCTCGCCGCCGGCCTGGCGAGCACGGTGTTCGCGCCGCTGACGGCGGCGCTCGCGGCACACCTCGGCTGGCGTGGCGCATACGTGGTGCTGGCCATCGTCCTGGCACTGGTCACGGTGCCGGGACACGCCTGGGGTCTGCGCGGGCAGTGGCCGGAACCGGTGGAAGACGGTCCGGTGAACCCTGCCAATGCCCCGGCCCGGGTCCTGCGCAGCCGTGCCTTCATCGCGCTCGTCGCGGCGCTGGCATTGAGCGGGTTCGTCGCCTCCGCTGTGGTGATCAATCTGGTGCCACTGCTGGTGGAGCGCGGCATCGAACCGGGAACGGCGGCCGTCGCGCTCGGCCTGGGCGGCGTCGGGCAGGTGCTGGGACGGCTGGGCCACCGCCCGCTCGCGCGGTGGCTGGGGGTGCGCGGCCGGACAGTGCTGGTCCTGGTGGCCGTCGCGGGCACCACCGCGGTGCTCGGTGTCCTGACCTCGGCTGCCGCACTGATCTTCGCGGCGACCGTGGCGGGAATGGCGCGCGGGATCCTCACTCTGTTGAACGCGACGGCCGTGACCGACCGGTGGGGTGCGCTGCACTACGGGCGGCTCACCGGTGTGCTCTCCGCGCCGCGCACGGTCACCACAGCCCTCGCGCCCTGGGCGGGCGCGAGCCTCGCCGCCGTCACCGGCGACTACTCCTCGATGTTCCTCGTGCTCGCCGCCATGACGTTGGCGGCAACCGCGCTGGCGGTGGCGAGCACACCACCGCAACTGTCGACGCGGTGGAGGTGTCGGTCGACGGTTTCGTGATCCGGACGCACGGTGGCGCGACCTACGCCGTCGCGGGCGTTCGCTGGCAACGCGTCGTGGTCGTCGGCGGCGGGAACTGTGGTCAGTGGCTGCCGGTGAAGGTGCCGGCGAGGGTGGTGTGGCGTTGTTCGGTGTCGTTGTTCATGCCGGTGATGGTGACGGTGGTGCCGCGGTTTTCGTATTTGGTGGTGATGGCGTCGAGTGAGGCGACGGTGGAGGCGTCCCAGATGTGGGCTTCGGAGAGGTCGATGACCACGGTGGCGGGGTCGCCTGCGTAGTCGAACTGGAAGACGAGGTCGTTGCTGGAGGCGAAGAACAGTTGGCCGGTGACGGTGTAGATCTTGGTGGTGCCGTCGGGGTCGAGGACGCTGTCGACGTTGACCAGGTGGGCGACGCGGCGGGCGAAGAGGACCATCGCGACCAGGACGCCGACGATGACGCCGATGGCGAGGTTGTGGGTGATGACGGTGACGGCGACGGTGGCGAGCATGACGGTGGTTTCGCTCTTGGGCATGCGTCGCAGGGTTGTGGGCTGGATGCTGTGCCAGTCGAAGGTGCCGACGGCGACCATGATCATGACGCCGACGAGGGCGGCCATGGGGATCAGCGCGACGATGTTGCCGAGGGCGACGACGAGGATGAGCAGGAAGATCCCGGACAGGAAGGTGGAGGCGCGGGTGCGGGCCCCGGACTTCACGTTGATCATGGTCTGGCCGATCATGGCGCAGCCGCCCATGCCGCCGAAGAAGCCGGTGACGATGTTGGCGACACCCTGGCCCCAGGATTCGCGGGTCTTGTCGGAGTGGGTGTCGGTGATGTCGTCGACCAGTTTGGCGGTCATGAGGGATTCCATGAGTCCGACCAGGGCCATGGCGATCGCGAACGGCGCGATGATCGTCAGGGTTTCGAGGGTGAACGGCACGGTCGGGATGCCGAGCACGGGCAGGCTGTTGGGTAGTTCGCCCTGGTCGCCGACGGTGGGGACGGCGATGCTCGCGGCGACGGTGACGGCGGTGAGGGCGACGATCGCGACCAGCGGTGCGGGCACGGCTTTGGTCAGTCGTGGCAGGCCGACCATGATCAGCAGGCCTGCGGCGAGCAGGGCGTAGACGGTCCAGGGGACGTCGACCAGGTAGGGCAGTTGGGCCAGGAAGATCAGGATGGCCAGGGCGTTGACGAAGCCGACCATCACGCTGCGGGGCAGGAACCGCATCAGCCGTGCCACTCCGGACACCGCGAGCAGCACCTGGATCAGCCCGCCCAGGACGACGGTGGCCAGCAGGTACTCGACGCCGTGTTCGCGGACCAGTGGTGCGAGTACCAGCGCGATCGCGCCGGTCGCGGCGGAGATCATCGCCGGACGACCGCCGGTGAAGGCGATCGTCACCGCCATCGTGAACGACGCGAACAGCCCGATTCGCGGGTCGACACCCGCGATGATCGAGAACGACACCGCCTCAGGAATCAGCGCCAGCGCGACAACGAGGCCGGACAGGGCCTCGGTGCGCAGCACCCGGGGGGACAGCCAGGCGGGAGCGGACATACGCGAGCGCAGGACAGCAGGAAGCGACATCATCTTCTTTCGCGGCACGGAGGGTCGCCGGACACGGGAAACCGGCGAGGAACAGAGAACCAGGGGGAGCCGCACCAGTGGGGCTCAACCGATCCTGGAAAACCATACCCTCACGTAAGGGGAGACATGCATGGAGTGTGACCCACGTCTGTGTGTGATGGGGAGCACCAGGGGATACGCGCGTGCAGGCGTCAGTGCCAGCGACCCCTTCGCGTCCTAGAATCCGGTCATGGGTAGGACCGACCGCGCCGGCCGGGTGATCGCGGCACCACCGGCGGCTGTTTACGACGCACTCACCAACCGAGGATCCCTCGAGACCTGGCTGCCGCCGGACGGCATGCGCGGACGGATCGAGTGGTGGGATCCCGGCCCTGGTGGCGGCTTCCGGATGGTCCTCACCTACCTCGACCCCGCCGACAGTCCCGGCAAGACTTCAGCCGCGACAGATGTCGTCGATATCAAGTTCGCCGACCTGGTGCCGCCGGAGCGCGTGGTGCAGCGGGCGGTGTTCGAGGCCGACGACCCGGCCTATGCGGGCACCATGACGATGACCTGGGACCTCAATGCCGACGGTGACGGTACCGAGGTGACCGTCAGCGCGACGAACGTGCCATCGGGCATCGACCAAGCGGTGCACGAGGCCGGGATCGCCTCGTCGCTGGCCAACCTGGCGGCGTACCTCGAAGCGGGGGACAACCGGCCGTAAGCGGTCGCTGCCGGTGTAGAAAGAGTTGATGCTTGTCCTGCGTTCGATTGTCCTGTTCGTACTGGCCGCCGTCGCGGAGATCGGCGGTGCGTGGCTGGTGTGGCAGGGTGTCCGGGAGCATCGTGGGTGGATCTGGATCGGCGGTGGGGTCATCGCGCTCGGTCTGTACGGGTTCGTCGCGACGTTGCAGCCGGACGCGCACTTCGGCCGGATTCTGGCCGCCTACGGCGGTGTGTTCGTCGTCGGCTCCCTGGTCTGGGGCATGGTCGCCGACGGCTTCCGGCCGGATCGGTTCGACGTGATCGGCGCGCTGATCTGCCTGGTCGGAGTCGCGGTGATCATGTATGCGCCACGCGGCTGAATCCCAAACCGGAAACGGGCACAACGGGAAGGGACTGGGGATGGGACAGGCCGATCACCGGTGCTACGCCGGACCGGCCACGTTGACCTGGCGGGACTCGGCGCGAGGTGCGGCGAAGGCCAGCAGCCGGTGTGCCTCGCTGGTCAGGATCTCCACACTCCGTGCGGCTACGGGCCGGAACGGCCGTAGCTCCAGTCCGGCTACCTTGCGACGAATCGTGGTCCGCCAGATGCCGTGCACGAAGCCGTTGACCAGGAACGTGCCCCGGACCAGGCCGTTGATCGTGAACACCCTGGCCCTGTCCTCGTCGGAGATGATCCTGGCCCGGTCCGCGTGCCCCAGCAGGATCTGGTCGAACTCGCCGAGCAACCGCGGCGGTGCGGGGGTACGCGGGTCGGGCCGTGGCGCGTCCGGCAGGTCGAACAGCTCGCGCCCGCTCTCGTCCTGGAAGGTCAGCAGGCGGGGACGCAACCGCTCCACGGCCTCACCGAGCCGGGTCAGGCCGCACCAGGCCTGCACGTCGAGCACGCTGGCCGGGCCGAACGCGGCCAGGTACCGCAGCACCAGCTCCTCGGCCTCCGGCTCCGCGGCGACCGGTGCACCGAGCCAGGCTTCCGCGGCGGCGTGCACCGGCAGACCACTGCTGCCCCAGATCCCACGTGGAGGCACCTGGACCAACGGCGAAAGGTACTGCACAGCCGTGACCAGTGCCTTCCCGTCATGTTCCGGCCAGCGACGCTGTAGCTGTTCGGCCAGCGCCGGGTTGCCGAGCGGGGCGTCCGCCAGAATCCGTCGGCCCTCGGCGACCACCTCGGCAAGGTCGAGATCCGCCACCGCACTGAACCACTGACTGCGGGTGAAGGCCTGGGTCAGCATCGGCTGGAACAATTCGCGGAAACGGCGGTAGTCGGCGGCGGTGAGCAGGTGGATGGTGCCGCGCATCGCCGTCGCGCGTACCGCGCCGCGATCGGTGAGGAGACCGGCGAGCTCGGCAGGGTCGAACTCGTCGATCCTCGCCCGCAGTGCGAAGTAGGGTGGATTCGGCGCCTGCGCCTGGAGACCGACCAGGTGTTCCACCACCGATGCGGCGGAGCGCCGCTCACGCCGCAGCAGAAGCTGTCGCGCGAGCAGCGCCCGGTTCAGCGCCCTACGGCTCAGAGTTTCCGTCACGGGCCGACACTAGAGCGGCGGTACGACACTCCGCGGATCAGAGCCGGGACAGCTTGCCATCGACCAAACGAGTTCGTACATGCGTCTACGCTGGTCGCTCGGTTCTCAGCGGCCGCTCAGACACAGCGCCGCGGGATGACCCGCGACCAGTTGTTCGAGTAGGTCCGCTGCCCACCCTCGTAGCCGTCGATCTGCGCGTGCAGGAAGAAGTCGCTGTTCGTGCAGCCCAGGCGGGTCCGGGTCACCGTGGTGACCGTCCAGTCACCACGGGAGAACGTGAGCGTCCAGTTCGTCTCGCCCGTCGGGGACTCGAAGTCGTCGGCCACCCAGCTGTACTTCTCGTAGGCCCGCTTCGCGATATCGAGGTCGATGTCGTCGAAGTGCACGGTTCCGTTGTCCTTCACGATCTCCAGCGCCGAGCTGTAGTCCGTCAGTTCACGGCAGACGGTCCACTTGTGCTCGCTCGGGCGGACCTGGGTCATCGGAATCGGTTCGGCGCCCTCGGGTTCACCGAACGGCCGGGCCGGGGCCTCGTCGGATTCGGTGACCGGGCGTTTCGGCAGCGTCAGCGAACTCGACCCGGTGTACACCGACAGCAGCACCGGTTCCGGCGGCGGCCACGCCAGTGGCCAGTACGATGTGGACAGAGAAAGCCGGATCTTGTGACCGGGCGGGAACGACTGGGCGACTCCGTTCAGCTCGAAGGAAACCCGGTACCGCCTTCCGGGCTCCAGTGGTTCGGGCTGCTCGTGGCTCTCGCAGTGAGTCAGGTTCAGCATCCCGTAGGTGACCCGGGTGGCCCGCCCGTCCTCGGCGACGTCGGAGAGGCGAGCGGCCACCATCGCGACCGGCTTGTCCACCGAGAGTTCCAGCGTGACCTCCGGTGAACCGAGGATCTCGTACGGCTCGGTGAGCGCGTCGGTGTCGAACACCAGGGAGCCGCCGTCCTCCTCCCGCTGGTCGTAGGGCAGATCGGGCGGCGCGTTGTAGGACGCCCACTTCCCGGCGAACTGGCCGACCGACAACGGCGACTCGACGGTCAGCGTCTCCTCGGCATTGGAGCTCTCCGGGAGTGCGATCCGGTGCCTGGCGAGCGAGTACTCCGTGGGTTGGATGTGTGGTGAGGGCAGCGTCGGCTCGCCGACCCACCGTCCCGGCCGGTTCTCGTACGAGGTCGACGGTGGCACGCTGTCCTGCATCCACGCGTGCAGCGTCGGGCCGTCCATCACCCCGTTCTCCTCGTCCTTGAGCCAGTGATCCCACCAGCGCACCACTTCTTGCAGGTAGCCGATGGCCGGACCGGGCACGCCGAGGTGCGGGTACTTGTGTGACCAGGGACCGATCAGGCCCCTCCGGGGCACGTCGAGCTTCTCCAGCAGGCGTGTCACGGCGTTGGAGTAACCGTCCGCCCAGCCGCTCGACGCGAGTACCGGCACCGAGATCGAGTCATAGCTATCGCACACCGAGGCGTGCTGCCAGTACTCGTCGCGGTGCTGGTGTTCGAGCCACTGGTCGATCCAGGGCCCCGCGCTCTCCATCCGCTCCAGCCACATGTCCCGCCAGCGCTCGCCGACGAGCATCGGGTCGGGCGGAAGGGTGCTGTGCGCGAACATCGTTCCGGCCTCGGCGAGGTTGTCCGACAGCAGGCAGCCGCCCATGTAGTGCATGTCGTCGGAGTAGCGGTCGTCGGTGAACGACGAGATGACGATCGCCCCAAGGCTCGCCGGTTTCCGGGCCGCGAGTTGCAGTGCGGCGAACCCGCCCCACGAGATGCCCATCATGCCGGTCCGTCCCGTGCACCACGGCTGCCCTGCGATCCATTCCAGGACGTCCTCCGCGTCGAGTTGCTCCTGCTCCAGGTACTCGTCGCGCAGGACGCCCTCGGAATCGCCGGTGCCCCTGAGGTCGACGCGGACACAGGCGTACCCGTGCCCCGCCATGTACGGGTGGTGGATCGAGTCGCGCCACGCGGTCAGGTCCCGCTTCCGATACGGGATGTACTCCAGGATCGCCGGGACAGCTTCGTCCTCGGAGGACAACGGCCGCCAGATTCGTGCGGCGAGCCGGGTGCCGTCTGACGTCGGGATCCAGACGTGCTCGTCCTCTTTGATCTCGTATGGCAGCGAGCTGACCGTCCGCATTTACCGTGTTTCCTCCTCTGTACGTGTGTGCCGGGTGGCGTACTGCCGCTGGTTCACTCGACGGCGGGCCGCTTCTCCTCCTCCTCGTCCGCGAACTCGAAGCGCAGCCTCTCGATCACGCGGTCGTACTTCTGCTCCAGCTCCTTCTCGTCGTCCGCACCGAGGTAGATGTGCGCGAGTTCGTAGCTGTAGCTGTCCTGACCGGGCAGGCTCGACAGCCGCTCGCCCTCGTTGGCCTGGAGGTCGATGTGCAGGCCGGGGATCTCGTCCCGCAGGGCCTCGATCTCCTCCTCGGTCGGCAGCCGCGTCACCAGTGCGTCGCCGAACCTGCGGTGATACCACTTCGCGGCCAGTTCGTACGGCCCCTTGCGATGGGGCAGGTTCGGGTCCTGCCCGCGGCCGACGCTGAGCATGCAGTAGTGGTTGGGCACACCGTCCACGAACTCGAAGAGCTCCGCGTGCGACTGCGAATGCCTCGGATTGACCTCGAGCAGGCCGATCTCGCCGGAGTCCGGCTTGCAGAAGAACTCGATACTGAACGTGCAGTTGTTCATTCCCAGCTGCTTGACCACCTTCTCGGAGATCTCCCGGATCCGGCGCACCATCGGCGTCGGCAGCTGTGACGGATACTGGTGGCGCAGGAAGGAGGAGGTGCCGGGGTAGTTCAGCGAGTCGAGAACGCCGTAGACCACCACCTCGCCGTCGTAGACATACCCCTCCGACGCGGCCTGCTGGCCGGACATCGCCTCCTCCGCGAGGCAGGCGGCCCCGCCGACCTCCGCGATCTCCGGCGGCAGATCGATCTGCTCCATGATGTACTCGAACGGCTTCCCGATCCGGTCGATGCCCTCGGCCATCTCCCGCGTCGCGTACTCGAAGTCCGCGTCGTCCTTCACCTTGAAGGCCAGTTCGGAGGAGAAGGACTTCACCGGCTTCAGCCACATCGGGTAGTTCATGCCGGCAGGCACCCGCGGGTTCTCCAGGTCGACGATCCCGAACCTGGGATGTTCTTCGATGACCTTCTCCTGCTCGAGCCTGCTCCAGTACTTGTGCTCACACTTGACGATCGCCTCGAGGTCGGCACTCGGCAGGCCGTACCTCTTGCACAGGATGGGCACGAGAGTGCTCACCGGGAAGTCCCAGTATCCGACGATGGCCCCGATCTCACCGTCGAAGTCGTCCAGAGCCTTCTCCGCCTTCCGGATGAGATCCGCGATCGGGATCTCTCCGTGCTGGACCTCCTCGATGCTCAGTAAGCCGTGAAAGTGGTACTGCACGGCGTCGGGCACGTCGTTGAGCGTCCGCATGTTGGCCTCGTCGAGGCCAACCACGAACACGTCGATCTGGCTCACTGTCGCTCCTTCACTCTGTCCGCCCCCAACAATCAAGTCCCCCAATCGGTCCCCGCTAAAACCCTTCCGACGTTTTGCCGGCCCACGAGCGGGGCACCTACAGCAGCATGAGCGGCAGCGAAATCGGCGACGAGCAGATCACTTCGGGCAATACGGACACCGCTGGCCTTCCTGCGCCACGGTCCCTGTGGGTGGAGACCGCGCCGGCCCCGGACCGGCGCGGACGGGCGTTGCCCACCGAGGTCGAGGTGGCCGTGCTCGGCGCCGGAATCGCCGGGCTGACCACGGCGTTCCTGCTCGCGCGGGCAGGCCGGTCGGTGCTGGTTCTCGAGGCGGGCGAGGTCGCGGGCGGTGTCTCCGGCCACACGTCGGCGAAGCTCAGTGCGCAGCACGGGCTCAAGTACCACTCGCTGACCGAACGCAAGGGAGCTGCCGCCGCTGCCCTTTACGCGCGGACCCAGTCCGCCGCGATCGACTGGGTCGAGCGCACCGCGACCGAACTGGAGATCGCCTGCGGGTTCAGCCGCAGGGACAGCTTCGTCCACACCGGCAGCCGTGAGCAGTTGGACCAGTTGCGCAAGGAGGTCGACGCGGCCTGCGCCGCGGGTCTGCCCGCTTCGTTCGCCGACGACATCGGGCTCGCGGTGCCTTCGGTGGGCGCCGTCCGCTTCACCGGCCAGGCGCAGTTCCACCCCCGCCGCTGGCTGCTTGGTCTTGCCGAGGAGGTGGAGCGCGCAGGCGGGATGATCGTCGAAGGCGTGCGAGCACAGGGCGTGGACGAACGGGGCGTCCAGCAGGTGCGGACCACCCACGGCACGGTGCGTGCGCGCGACGTCGTCGTCGCGACGCACTACCCGATCCTGGACCGTGGACTGTTCTTCGCGAGGCTGGAACCGACGCGCGATCTCGTCGTCTCCGGTCCGGTGAAGTCCGAGAAGGACCGGATATCCGGCATGTACCTGGACTCGGCGACCAAGCACTCGGTACGCGGCTACGAGTCGGAGACGGGCCCGATGGCGATCGTCCTCGGCGAGCACTACCGGACGGGTGAGCGGATCGATGTAGAAGCCCGTTACCGTGCCCTCGCGGCATGGGCGAGGGAACACGCCGCGGTGCGGACCGTTACCCACCGATGGTCCGCGCACGATATGTCTACTGTGGATTCAGTGCCGTACGTCGGCGGGTACCATCCGACGGCAAAGCACCTGTGGGTGGCAACCGGATTCGGCCAGTGGGGGATGAGCGGCGGTACGGCCGCGGGTCACCTGCTATGTGATCTGATACTCGGCAACGAGAACGCGTCCGCCGCGCTGTACGACCCGAATCGGATGGATGCCCGTGGTGCGGTGGAACTGGCGAAGGCCAACGGCAAGGTTGGCAAGCACTTTGTCGGTGACCACCTGCGTGCCGCCGTCGACCGCACCGACCTCGACGACCTCCCGGCCGGAACCGCGACCGTGACGACTTCCGGGGTCCGCCCCGTCGCTGCCTATCGCGACGACGAGGGCACGTTGCACAAGGTCGGGGCGAACTGCACCCACCTCGGCTGCGTCGTCGCGTTCAACAACGCGGAGAAGACCTGGGATTGCCCGTGCCACGCCTCGCGGTTCGGTGTCGACGGGTCCGTGATCCACGGACCGGCCACCAGGCCACTCCCTCGGCTGTGACCGGCCCGACTGTGGCCGCCGGGCACACCGTCGGGGTGGAGGAGGAGTTCCTGGTGGCCGAGCCGGACTCCGGCCGTACTCTCGCCGCGGGGCCGAAGATCCTGGCCAGGCCGCCGGTCGGCCTTCCGGACGGCGCCTTGCTGCACGCGGAACTGCGGGAAACCCAGGTGGAGGCGGCCACCGGCGTCTGCGCGGGGGAGGCGGACCTGCGTGCGCACCTGCTCGCGGCGCGCAACTGGCTCGTGGAACAGGCCACTGCCGTCGACGCGCTGCTGGTGGCCTCCGGCACGCCGCCCTTGTCCTTCCAGTCCGTTGTGGACGAACCTTCCGAGCGCTTCGCCCGCATCGATTACCTGTATGCGGGAATGGTGGCCGACTACGAGGCCTGCGGATGTCACGTTCATGTGGGTGTGCCCGATCCGGAACTCGCGGTCGCCGTCGTCAACCGGCTGCGGCCGTGGATTCCGACCCTGCTCGCGCTCTCGGTGAATTCGCCACTGTGGGAAGGCAGGGACACCGGCTTCGGCAGCTGGCGGATGGTGCAGCAATCGCGCTTTCCCGGCTCGGGAGTCCCGCCCTACTTCGCCGACCGCGCCGACCACGATGCCGAGGTGGCCCGCCTGGTGGAGTGCGGAGTGCTCGTGGACGAGCGGATGAGCTTCTGGCTGGTCCGGCCCTCGCCGACGCTGCCGACGATCGAGTTCCGCGTCGCCGACACGGCCGGCACGGTCGACGAGGCGGTCCTGTTCGCGTTGCTGACGAGGGCACTCGTCCGGACGACGGTGCTCGACGTGGAGCGCGGAGCCCCGGCTCCGCGACCAGGTGAGCAGGTGGCCGCGGCCGCGGTGTGGTCGGCGGCACGTCATGGTCTCGAGGGCGACGGTGTGGACATGCTCCGTGCCCGCCGGGTACCGGCCGTACAGCTGCTGCGTGACCTGCTGCACCGAGTACGACCGGCACTCGAGGAAACCGGTGACCTGTCGAGTGTGCGGCGAGTACTGGCCCTGATCCGGGCACACGGGACCGGTGCGGAGCGGCAGCGGCGAGCAGCGGCCCGTTACGGGATCCCCGCCGCTGTGCGGATGCTGGCGGCGGAAACGGCAGGACACTCCGGCGAGGGGTGGGAGCAGTCGGCAGCGGGTACCCGGTCGCGGAACGACGGAGGTGATCGATGACTGCCCAGCCCGATGCGACAGCTGTTCCCGTGGCCGGTGCCGCGTTGCCCGCAGCGCGCGGCCCGCTCTCCGCGGCCGTACTCGGCGCACTGCGCGAGGACGAGCGCGGTGCCGTGGGGGAGGTGTTCGACCTCGCGGAGGTCGGGTCGGCGGACCCGCTCGGCGAGGACCTGCAGCTCGCCCTCCAGGTCTGTTATGAGCTGCACTACCAGGGCTTCGACGGCGTCGACCCCGACTGGGAGTGGGACCCCGAACTGTTGCGCCTGCGCGGCGCGATGGAACGGTCGTTCCTCGCCGCGCTGCGCGTCGGGATCGCGGGAGGCGGCGGGTCCAGCGACGTCGAGGGTGTGTTGGACGAGCTGCTGGTGGAGCCGGTCGACGGGGCAGGGGTGAGCGACTACCTGCGGGACCACGGCACCTGGTGGCAGATGCGTGAGTACTTCATCCACCGTTCGATCTACCACCTCAAGGAGGCCGACCCGCACGCCTGGGTCATCCCGCGCCTGCGCGGAACGGCGAAAGCGGCGCTGGTGGCCGTGGAGTACGACGAGTTCGGCGGTGGCCGTGGGGAACAGGTGCACGCCCAGCTGTTCGCCGACCTGCTCGCAGCGGCCGATCTTTCGCCGGGCTACCTGCACTACCTGGACCTGGTGCCCGCCGTCGGCCTCGCGCCGGTCAACATGATGTCGTTGTTCGGTCTGCACCGGCGGTTACGCGGGGCGCTGGTCGGGCACTTCGCCGCCGCAGAGATCACCACCGCGCCGAGCGCGCGGCGGATGGACGCCGCGCTCGAACGGCTCGGTGCGCCAGCGGCCTGCCGGTACTTCTTCACCGAACACATCGAGGCCGACGCCGTGCACGAGCAGGTGCTGCGCCACGATGTGATCGGGGACCTGCTGGCCAGGGAACCGGAGCTGGCCGCCGACGTGGTGTTCGGCGTCCAGGCCACCGGTTTCCTGGAGGACCGCCTTGCGGAGCACCTGCTCGGCAGCTGGGCGCGGGATCGCACCTCGCTGCGCCGGCACCACGGTCAGAGCCTGTCGGCGAACTAGCGGTGCTGCCCCCAGAACGCGCGCGGCGAAGCCCACGATCGGCGAGTCGGGGCGTACAACCCGTGGTGGTGAGTATTCGTGCGTGGGTCCGAGCCCCGCCCACCCGTCTCCCACCGCCACCCAGACTGAGGCGCTCCGCACCGCCATCTTGACCACATCGATCGTGACGCGCGTTCGCCAACAGGCAGTCAGACCCGGCGCCGGTAGGCCCAGACCGCCAGGCTGCCGAACACGGCAAGGAAGATCGCGCTCCACAACAGCGTCATGCTGACCGGCCCGGCCACCGGCCCGCCCAGCAGCAGTCCCTGGCTCGCCTCGATCGCGTGACTCACCGGATTGACGTCGATCCAGGCCTGCAGCCACCCGGGCATCGTTTCGGCCGGGGCGACCATGCTCGTGCCGAACACCAGCGGGAAGGGGAGCAGGAAACCCACGGTGGACACCATCGTCTCGCTCCTGAGCAGCACCGCCACGAGCACGGTCAGCCAGCTCAACGAGAAGCCGAAGCCGATCGCCAGCGCGGCCGCACCCAGTGCGGGCAGTAGACCGGTGTCGATCCGGAAGCCGAGCAGAAAGCCAAAGCCGAACAGCACCACGACCGTGATGAGGTAGCGGAGCGTGTCGCCGAGGACCGAGCCGATCAGCGGGGCGGACCGGCTGATCGGCAGGCTGCGGAACCGGTCGAAGACGCCCTTCTGCATATCGATCACGATGTTGAGTCCGGTGGCGACCTGCCCGGCGAGCACGGTCGTCAGCACCAGAATTCCGGGGAAGAGGTACCGCAGGTACTCCTCAGTGGAGCCCGTGACCGCTCCGCCGAACAGATAGACGAACAGCAGCAGGAACATGATCGGCAGGATCAGCGCGTCCATCAGCAGACCCGGGTTGCGCCGGGTCTTGACCAAACTCCGGCCGGCGAGGGCCAGGCTGTGCCGGGCAAGGGCCCACGACCGCTGCCGCACGTCGGTCGTGTCGCGCCGGGTGGTAGCGCTTGGGCTGTACGTCGAGGTCATGCGGTCTCCTACCAGATCCGAGAAGTTGCTTCGCCATGTCGAGGTGATGCGACGGAACGTGCTCGCCGAAGGCCCGCAATCGTGGGGGTAGGGCTCCGACTGGTGATGACGTGCCGGGCGTTGGGAACGGAGCCCTGGCCACGCGATTGCGGTCGCACGTTCATAGAAGTCACTGGGTCTCATCCGTGCGATGTCCGGTGAGGCTGAAGAAGACCTCGTCGAGGCTCGGCAGCCGGAGCGCGAGTTCCGCGACGGCGACGCCCGCCGCGTCGAGACCCCGCACGATCTCCGTGAAGGCGTGCTCGCCGTCGACCGGCACGGTGAGCACGCCACCGTGCGCCCGCTCGATCGTGCGACCGGTCGTCCGGGTCGCGACCTCAGCGGCCGTGCCGAGCTGCGCCGGATCCTTCGGGCGTACGACGACGGTCTGCCCGCCCACCAACTGTTTGAGTCCCGCCGGGGTGTCGTGCGCGATGACCCGGCCGTGGTCGATCACCGTGATCTCGTCGGCGAGCGCGTCGGCCTCCTCCATGTACTGGGTCGTGAGCAGGACGGTGGCTCCGCCGTCGGCGAGCGCGCGGATCGTCTGCCACAGGTCCTCGCGTTTGCCGGGATCCAGCCCTGTCGTCGGCTCGTCCAGGAAGACGACCTGCGGGTCGCCGACGAGACTGGCGGCGAGATCGAGTCTGCGACGCATGCCGCCGGAGTAGGTGGAAGCCCGGCGGCCTGCCGCATCGGCCAGCCCGAACCGGTCGAGCAGATCGGACGCGCGAGCCGTCGCGCGCGCACCGGTGAGGTCCAGCAGTTTGCCGATGAGCACGAGGTTCTCGGTCCCGGTGAGGTCTTCGTCGACGGTCGCGTACTGGCCGGTGAGTCCGACGATCCTGCGGACGCGCGCGGCGTCGCGGACGACGTCGAGGCCACAGACCGTTGCCCGTCCCCTGTCGGGTCGCACCAACGTGGCGAGGATGCGGATGGCCGTAGTTTTTCCTGCTCCGTTGGGGCCGAGTACCCCCAGTACCGAGCCCGGGCGCGCGTGCAGGTCGATGCCAGCCAGCGCCGTCGTCCGGCCGAACTTCTTCACCAGCCCTTCGACTTCGAACGCATAACTCATGCGATGCCCTCCGTTCGCACCGCGCCGCTGGGCGCGATGTTGTGGTTGCGGTGGAACACGTTGGCGGGGTCGTAGGTCTGCTTCGCCGCGGCGAGGCGCGCGTAGGTCGCGGGCGGGTAGATCGCCGCCAGATCCGCTGCGGTCTCCGAGCCCTGGAAGTTGCCGTAGACGCCCGATCCATGGGCCGCGACGGCCTGCCACGGGGTGAGCGCCTTCTCGACCTCCGCCTCGGTCGCGCCCTCCTCGAGGAAGGCGGTGGCGACGATCATCGCCTCGGCGTCGCGGTGGGCGAACGCCGTCGCGTCCGCCGGGACGCGCGCGAACGCACCGCCGAGACTCCGCAGACTGAGCACGGTGGACGTGTTGCTCCCGTGAGTGCCGGCGATCGCGGCGAGCACCTCGTCGCCGAGGGACCGGACCAGACTGTTGCGCGCCGCGATCCGCACACCGGGCGGGAGCTCCGCCTCCTTCTCGAGGATGTCCACGTACCGGGTCGCGGAGATCTGCTTGCCGGTCACCGTGCCCAGACCCAGCAACGGGTCGATCGCCTCGGCGGCAGCAGCCGAGTCGTTCCCGGAGTAACAGAGCAGGAGCATGACGGATTCCGGCATCCCGAACAGCTTCGGCGTCAGGACGAGGGTGCTGCTGAGTTCGTCCTGGGCCGATCGCATGTGGTCACGCCAGCCCCTGAGCAGGGAGACGACGTCGTCTCCCTGGTAGGTGACCGTTCCGTAGTGGACCGTGGTGACCGGCTGGGCAGCGAAGTCGAAACTGACCACGACACCGAAGTTCCCGCCCCCGCCACGAATCGCCCAGAACAGATCCTCGTTCTCGTCTTCGCTCGCGACGAGCAACCGTCCATCGGCCGTCACCACCCTGGCCGCGAGCAGGTTGTCGATGGCGAGACCGTGCTTGCGGACCAGCCAGCCGATGCCGCCGCCGACTGTCAGCCCGCCCACGCCGACACGAGCGTGGTCTCCTGCGGTCAGCGCGAGGCCGTACGGTTCGAGGAAGGCAGCGACCCGGCCCCAGTCCGCGCCCGCGCCGATCCGCACGATCCGCTCGCCGTCATCGATCATCGTGACGGCGTCGAGACGCCGTAGGTCCAGTGTCATACCGCCGACGCCCGCGCTGTGCCCGAGCACGCTGTGACCACCCGATCTGACGGACACGGCCAGGTCCTGGTGTCTGGCGTAGCGGATCGCGGCGGACACCTCGTGTGCGTCCCTCGGCCGCACGATCAGCGCAGGCGTCCCCGTCGTCGAGAACGT
Source organism: Amycolatopsis marina (assembly GCF_900111885.1). GTDB lineage: Bacteria > Actinomycetota > Actinomycetes > Mycobacteriales > Pseudonocardiaceae > Amycolatopsis > Amycolatopsis marina. The sequence goes on along the minus strand of NZ_FOKG01000002.1, from coordinate 364,091 downwards.
CCTGGCGGCCTCCGCGTACCCGTCGTCCTCCGGCAGCAGGACCATGCTCCCCAGGTGGCTTCTCGGCAGCTTCTGGTTCACTTGTCGCTCCTCACATGTAGGGGTTGGCTGCGGAAAACGTTGCTTTCCACCTCATGGAGCCTGCGCGGATCGGGCGCGGATTTCGTCGTCTCCCGGACGTCTCTTGGGACTGCTGGGCGCGGGGGTGTCCGAAAGGGGGCGTACGGCGCGGGAAGTAGCGGGGAAGTACTCCGGCGGGAGGATGCAGGGGACAGGGCAAGCGCAATAGGCTCGCCGCATGCGCACTGATCGCGGATGGCGGAGGTTCTACGCCACCGGCTGGCTCGTCTCCATCGGGATCACCGCGCTGGCGTTCCTGCAGTGGCGAGCGTATGTCCGCGAGGTCGAGAACCGCGCGGAGGAGGCGGAACGCACCCGTGAGGAGGTGGCTCGCCGCCGGGCGGTCGAGGAACGGCTGCACATCGCGCGGGAGTTGCACGACTCGCTCACGCACAGCATCTCCGTGATCAAGGTCCAGGCAGGCGTCGCGGCGCACCTCGCCCGCAAGCACGGTGCGGAACCGCCGGACGCGCTGCTCGCGATCCAGGAGGCCAGCAGCGACGCGGTGCGGGAGCTGCGGTCGACGCTGGACGTGCTGCGCCGGGACCAGGACGGCAACGGCAATGGCAACGGACTCGACCGGATTCCGGCTCTGGTGCGGCGAGCCGAGGCCTCCGGTCTCGCCACCACGGTCACCGTGGAGGGCGAGGCCCGGGTGCTGCCTCCCGAGGTCGATCAGGCGGCGTACCGGGTCGTGCAGGAGGCGTTGACCAATGTCGGCAGGCACGCGGGCCCCGCGACCGCCTCGATCCGGCTGACCTACGGTCCCCGCACCCTGACGGTTCGGATCGACGACGACGGTCGCGCTTCGCAGCGGCCACCGGTGCCCGGCCACGGGCTGATCGGGATGCGGGAACGGGTCACGGCGCTCGGCGGGGAGTTAAGTGCCGAGCCACGAGCCACCCGGGGATTCTCCGTCCAGGCCGAACTGCCGATACCGGGCACCACGTGATCAGGGTCGTGCTGGTCGACGACCAGGTCCTCATCCGGACCGGCATCCGGGCGCTCCTCGACGCGGAGGACGACATCGACGTGATCGCCGAGGGCGGCACCGGTCGCGAGGGCCTGGATCTCGCCGTCGAACATCGGCCGGACATCGTGCTGATGGACGTGCAGATGCCGGTGATGGACGGGATCGAGGCCACCCGGCGGATCGTGCGCGACGACCGGCTGACCGACGTACACGTGGTCATCCTGACCAACTACGGGCTGGACGAGTACGTCTTCAACGCGCTGCGCGCGGGTGCCTCGGGATTCCTGGTCAAGGACACCGAGCCCGCGGACCTGCTGCAGGCACTGCGGGTCGCGGTACGCGGTGACGCCCTGCTCTCACCCGCCGTCACGCGGCGGCTGATCAGCGAATTCGTCGCCCGGCCGCCCGACATCCTCTCCTCCGCCGGCCTCGAGTTGCTCACCAGACGGGAGCGCGAGGTGGTCGCCAAGGTCGCGCACGGGCTCAGCAACGACGAGATCGCCGAACAGATGGTGCTCAGCCCGATGACCGTGAAGACCCACGTGAGCAGGGCGATGACCAAACTGCGGGCCCGGGATCGGGCCCAGCTCGTGGTCTTCGCCTATCAGTCCGGGCTGGTTGCGGCGCGAACCGGCTGATCCGGGCGTTCCGCACCGGAGCGCACGCGTTTGCGGTGACTGGTGTCGCAGAACGGGAAACGTTTGCTCCGCCTGCAGGCGCAGATCGCGACCAGGAAACGGTCCGAGGTGACCGTGTCCCCGTCCGGAGTGAGCAGCTCCACGGGGCCCTCCACGAGGATGGGGCCACCGGGAACGATGCGAACCCGCCGCGGTTCGCGGTCAGCGGGGCCGTTCGGTGCGGTCGGCACGGATGACCACCAGTTCCTCATGTCGCTGTCCGGGCTCGATCAACCCGGCTTCCTGCAGGTAGTCGATCCGTTCGGTGAGCACCGGCCCGAACGGCTCGACGGAACGGGCGACGACGGAGGCTTTCAACGCGGCATCGCGCAGGCTCCTGAGCGTCCCGTCGACCCCGCACAGCGAGGAGTGCACCATCAGCATCGTGCCGCCCTTCGCCAGCAGGGCCGGGGCCGCGCCGCAGAGCAGGTCCACGAACCGGCGCCCGTCCGGACCGGCGTCCCATGCGCGGGCGGAGCGGGAACCGGACCCGCCGCCCGGCCTGCGCGGGACGTAGGGCGGGTTGGCCAGCACGACGTCGAAACCTCCCAGCGCGGGCTTGGCCAGGACGTCTCGACGCTGGGCGCGGACCGGGAGGCCGCGCAGGCGAGCGTTGCACCGCGCGCTCCACACCGCCCTCCTGCTGGTGTCCACGGCGGAGACCCGGCGTGCACCGAGCCGTGCGGCGGACACGGCCACCGCCCCGGTCCCGGTGCACAGGTCGAGGACATGCGCACCGGGACCCACGTGGGCTTCCCTCAGTGCTCTGGTGAGCAGCCAGGTGTCGGCCTGCGGCCGGTACACCCCAGGCAATCGCAGCAACCACATGCGTCGAGGAGTACCTCTGCTTCTCCGCGGCAAACCGGAAACGGTGCCAGGTCCGTTTTCGACGGTCCGTTGCCGGGTATCCCCTGGAGGCGGAACAGGGCAGAAACGTGGAAGGGACCGCATGGCACAGGGGGAGGGCGGACAGATCGCGAAGTCGAGTGTGGCGGACACCGCGCGCCTCGCGGCGACCGTCGTCTTGCCGACGCTCGCCACAGGGGTGATCAAGCGGCGCCCCGCGCTGCTGCGCGGAGCCGAATGGCTCCAGGTCGACCGGCGGCCGATCGCGCTGTTTCAGCGGTTGCGCCGCAAGTACGGGGACGTACTGCTGACGCTGCCGGTTCCGGGCCGCTCCATCGCACTGCCCCTCGCCCCCGATGCTGTCGGCCGGATCCTGCATGGCTCCCCATCGCCCTTCAGCCCGGCCAGTATCGAGAAAGCGGCCGCGCTGGGGCACTTCCAGCCACACGGCGTGCTGATCTCGACGGGTGCGGAGCGCGCCGCCCGGCGCTCGCTCAACGAGTCGGTGCTGCAAACCGAGCGCCCCTTGCACGAGCTGGCCGACCCGGTGACCGACGTCGTCCGCGAGGAGGTGGACGAACTGCTGGGCGACCGGTCGACGCCGCGGGAACTGGACTGGGACGGTTTCAACCGCATGTGGTGGCGCGTGGTGCGGCGGGTCGTCCTCGGGGACGGCGCTCGCACCGACCACGAGGTCACCGACGTGCTCACGGTGCTGCGCAGGGACGCCAACTGGGCCTACCTGCGGCCACGCCGGACGCGCACGCGGGAACACTTCGAGCGGCTGCTTCACCGGCATCTCGACCGTGCCGAGCCGGACAGCCTCGCCGCGGTGCTCGCCTCGGAGACGGCGGAGACGGCGGGGACGACGGGGACGGTCGACGGGGGCGACGCAGGCGACCAGGTCGCACACTGGTTGTTCGCGTTCGACGCGGCGGGCATGGTCACGATGCGGGCGTTGGCGTTGCTGGCCACGCACCCGGACCACGCGGAACGGGCCAGGGCGGAACTGGCTCCGCGGCGCCGCGGCGCGCAGCAACTCCCGTTCCTGCGCGCATGCGCACTCGACACCGTCCGCCTCTGGCCGACGACACCGCTGTTGCTCAGGCGGACCACCGGCGAAACCCGGTGGGGCACCGGCTCACTGGCAGCCGGCAGCACCGTCCTCGTCTACTGTCCGTACTTCCACCGCGACAGCGCGCAGCTGCACTTCGCCGACCGGTTCGACCCGGACATCTGGTTGGACGGGCGGGTCGACGAGTACCCGGCCCTGGTGCCGTTCAGTGCGGGCCCCGCCGAGTGCCCCGGGCGCAACCTCGTGCTGTTCGTTGTGAGCACACTGCTGGGGGAGTTGCTCAGGAGCCACGACATCGCGGTGCGGGCAGGTCCGGAGCTCAGGCCCGACCGGCTGCCCGCGACGATCGACAACTTCTCACTGAGGTGCACCCTCACTCCGGCCTGAGGCCGCTGAACCCGCTGTCGTCCCCGCGTTCGCGACGTTCGTCTTCTTCTTGGTAACTGCGGGACACGAACCGGACGGCCAGCGCCACCGCCGAGCCCATGGCACCGAGCGCGGCGAGCATGGGTATCGCGGCGATCATGCCCACGACGAACATCGGCAGGAACACGGACAGACCGGTGATCCACGGCCACCGGCGCCTGCCGCTGCGTTCGATCTTCTCGAAGGACCGGGCAAGCTCCGGGTCGTCGTCACACAACTGCCGGTCGATCGTTTCCAGCATTCTGCGCTCTTGCTCACTCAGATGCGACATCGCTTCCTCCCGGCGTCACTGCTGTTGCCACGGGGAATACCCGATGTCCGGTTTGTCAATCACCCGCCTGCCAGCCGCGAATGGCCCTTCTGTTGGCAAACGCGCGTCACGATCGACTTGGCGGGGCTTCGACTTTCCGTCGACACTCACTATCCCGATTCCTGCGCCCCGCCTCGACGCTCGTGGGCCGCGCCGCGCGCGTTACGTTTGGGCACCAACACCATGTAGCTCCAGTTCAACACCAGGCTGTCAGTGGGTTCGGATACCCTCCAGTACGGTGAGGCGCCGGTTCGACGCCACCGGTGGGCCTGTCGCGACGGCCCACCCGCACACCACGATCTGGGAGAGCGACCCTGTGACTGCTTCTGCTGAGACCCTCTACGGGGCCGATGACCTGACTCACCTCGAGGGGTTGGAAGCCGTCCGGAAGCGGCCCGGCATGTACATCGGGTCCACCGCGAGCCGGGGCATCAACCACCTTTTCGCCGAGGTGGTGGACAACTCCACCGACGAGGGTGTTGCCGGGCACGCCACCCGCGTCGTGGTGACCCTGCACGCCGACGGCAGTGTCCAGGTGGACGACGACGGCCGTGGCATCCCGACCGGCGTGCACGCGAAGTCCGGCCTCTCCGGCGTGGAACTCGTGCTGACCCGCCTGCACGCGGGTGGCAAGTTCGGCGGCTCGGGCTACAAGACCTCGGGCGGGCTGCACGGCGTCGGCGCGTCCGCGGTCAACGCCCTGTCGCACCGGTTCGACGTCACCGTGAAACGCGACGGCAAGGTCCACGAGATGTCCTTCGCGCACGGAATTCCCGGTGTCTTCGACGGGCCGGGACCGAAGGCGAAGTTCACCCGCCAGTCCGGGCTGCGGGTGGTCCGGAAGCTGAAGCGGGGCGAGTCCACCGGTACTTCCATCCGCTACTGGTACGACTCCCGCTACTTCGAGGCAGGCGCGGGACTCGACGTCGACGAGGTGCGGTCGAAGCTGCGGCACACCGCGTTCCTCGTACCCGGCGTCACCTACGTGCTACGGCACGCCGTGGACAGCGAGATCGGGGAGGAGACGTTCCACTTCCCGAACGGCCTGGCCGACATGGTCGACTTCCTCACCCCGGCATCGGACAAGCCGGTCTCGGGAATCCTCATCGCCACCGGCGAGGGAACCTACCGGGAGAACGCGGCCGACGAGAACGGTGTCATGCGGTCCAAAGTAGAGCGAAAGGCCGAGGTCGAGGTCGCGCTCCGGTGGGGCACCGGGTACGAGCGCACCGTCGAGTCGTTCACGAACACGATCCGCAACGTGCACGGTGGCACGCACCGCAAGGGGTTCGACCGTGCCGTGCTGAAAGCCGTTCAGGATGCCATCTCCAAGACCAGGGGACTGCTCAAGCCCAAGGAGGACCCGCCCACCCTCGAGGACGTTCTCGAGGGGATGACCGCGGTGATCCACGTGCGGATCCCGGAGCCGCAGTTCACCTCACAGACCAAGGACGAGCTGTCCACGGCCGGGATCACCAAGGTCATCCAGACCGTCGTGGAGAGCCACATCAAGGCGTGGACCGAGAACCGCAGGACAAAGACCGAGGCCAAGACCGTCCTGCAGAAGGTCGTGGACGCGGGCAGGGTGCGCCTCGCGCAGAAGCAGCAGAAGGACGCGGCCCGGCGCAAAACCGCGCTGGAGGGCGCGGCGATGCCGCCGAAACTCGTGGACTGCCGTACCACCGGGGTCTCGCGGAGTGAGCTGTTCCTCGTGGAGGGCGACAGCGCGCTGGGTTCGGCGAGGATGGCGAGGGTGTCCGAGTACCAGGCGTTGCTGCCGCTGCGCGGGAAGATCCTGAACGTGCAGAAGGCGAGCCTGGGGGACACGCTCAAGAACGCCGAAATCGCCTCTATCGTGCAGGTGCTGGGCGCGGGTTCGGGACGCACGTTCGACACCTCGACGTTGCGCTACGGCAGGGTGATCCTGATGGCGGACGCCGATGTGGACGGTTCGCACATCCGGACCCTGCTGATCACCCTGTTCGCCAAGTACATGCGTCCGGTGATCGAGGAGGGCAGGCTGTACGCGGCGATGCCACCGCTGCACAAGGTCGTGACCAAGGGACGCAACCCGGAGACCAGGTTCACCTTCTCCCAGCGGGAGATGGAGGAAACGGTCGCCGAGTTCGAGAAGGCGGGCAAGCAGATCGTGACACCGGTGCCGCGGTTCAAGGGGCTCGGCGAGATGGACGCCGACGAACTGTGGGACACCACGATGAACCCGGCGACCCGCTCCGTCCGCCGCATCACCATGGACGACGCCGAGGCGGCGGAGCAGGCGCTCGAACTGCTGATGGGGGAGAAGGTCGAACCGAGGCGGAACTGGCTCGTCGAGTCCGCGGCCAGGGTCGACCGGAACGCCATCGATGCCTGACAGCGCGTCCGGGAACCAAGCCGACACCAGTTTTCTGCACGACACTAGGAGATTCCGCAGCGATGGCACGCCGTAAGGGCACCCAGACCAAGGTCAACCCGGCCGCCTTCGACCAGCCGGGTGCGCACGTGTTCGACAATCCGGTGAAGACCGAGATCGAGGACTCCTACCTGGAGTACGCCTACTCGGTGATCCACTCCAGGGCCCTGCCCGACGCGCGTGACGGACTGAAGCCCGTGCACCGCCGCATCCTGTTCTCGATGAACGAGAACGGCTACCGGCCGACGCACGCGTACGTGAAGTCCTCCAGGGTCGTCGGCGACGTGATGGGCAAGTACCACCCGCACGGCGACACGGCGATCTACGACGCGATGGTGCGCCTCGCGCAGGACTTCTCGATGAACGTGCCGCTGGTGGACGGGCACGGAAACTTCGGGTCCCCGGACGACGGACCGGCGGCGAGCCGTTACACCGAGGCGAAAATGTCGCCGGAGGCGATGCTGCTGGTGGGCGAGCTCGGCGAGGACACCGTCGACTTCCGCCCCAACTACGACGGTTCGCTCGAGGAGCCGTCGGTCCTGCCGGCGGCCTTCCCGAACCTGCTGGTCAACGGCACGTCCGGGATCGCCGTCGGGATGGCGACCAACATGATCCCGCACAATCTCGGCGAGATCATCGGCGCCGCCCGGTGGTTGATCAACCATCCTGGCGCCTCGCTGGACAAGCTCATGGAGTACGTGCCGGGGCCCGATCTGCCCACCGGGGGCCTGCTGCTGGGCCTCGACGAGGTCCGCAGGGCCTACGAGACCGGTCGTGGTGTCGTCCGGATGCGGGCGAAGGTCGAGACCGGACCGTTGGAGGGCAGCCGGGGGCGGCAGGCCATCACGGTCACCGAACTGCCGTACGGCGTCGGGCCGGAGAAGATCATCGAGAAGATCACCGACGAGGTCAACAAGTCCAAGCGCCTCACCGGGATCGCGGACGTCAAGGACCTGACGGACCGGGAGAACGGCACCCGGCTCGTCATCGAGTGCAAGGTCGGGGTCAACCCGCAGGCGCTGCTGGCCGACCTGTACCGGCTGACGCCGCTGGAGCAGTCGTTCGGGATCAACAACCTCGTCCTGGTCGACGGACAGCCGCAGACGCTCGGGCTCAAGGCCTTGCTGGAGGTCTTCCTCGCGCACCGGTACGAGGTGGTCACGCGGAGGACGAAGTACCGGCGGCGCAAGCGTGAGGAGCGGTTGCACCTGGTCGAGGGTCTGTTGAAGGCCCTGCTGGACATCGACAAGGTGATCAAGCTGATCCGGGAGAGCGACAACGCGCAGGCCGCCAAGGACGGGCTGATGAAGCGGTTCAAACTCTCGGACATCCAGGCGACCTACATCCTGGACACCCCGCTGCGGCGGCTTACGAAGTACGACCGGATCGAGCTGGAGGCCGAGCAGGACCGGCTGCGCGCGGAGATCGAGGAGCTGTCGAAGATCCTCGACGACGAGTCCGTGCTGAAGAAGGTCGTGTCGAGCGAGCTGTCGAAGATTGCCAAGGACTTCCCGACCGAGCGGCGCACCTCGCTGATCGACGGCGACCTCAAGGAGGTGCTGGCGGCCTCGAAGCCGTCCGGCCCGTTGGAGATCGCCGACGACCCGTGCCAGGTGATCCTCTCCGCCACCGGGCTCGTCGCCAGGACGGCGGCGGAGTCGGAGGAGGCCTCGGAGGCGCGCAGGCGCAACGGCAGGGTCAAGCACGACGCGGTCGCCGCGGTGGTCCATTCGACGGCGCGCGGGCAGATTCTGCTGGTCACCAATCAGGGGCGTGCGTTCAAGACCGATGTGCTGCCGCTGCCGGTGCTGCCCGAGCAGGCGGGCACCGTGTCGCTGCGCGGTGGCATGGCGGCGCGGGAGTTGGTGCCGCTGGACAAGGGCGAGCGGGTCGTCGGCATCGCGCCACTCGGTGAGCGCGGAGCGGGCTCGCCCGGACTCGCGCTGGGCACGCGCCAGGGAGTGGTGAAGATCTGTTCGCCGGAATGGCCGGTCAGGTCCGACGAGTTCGAGGTGATCAGTCTCAAGGACGGTGACGAGGTCGTCGGGGCGACCTGGTTGACCGACGGCGCGGAGACACTGACGTTCGTCTCCTCGGGGGCGACGCTGCTGCGTTACGCGGCGTCCCTGGTGCGCCCGCAGGGGCTGAAGAGCGGCGGCATGGCGGGAATGAACCTCGGTGCCGACACCGAGGTGGTGTTCTTCGGCGCGGTGAAAACGGACGATGACGAGCACGGCGAGCCGATGGTGGTGACCTCCACCGGACAGAGCGTGAAGGTGACGCCGTTCGCCGAGTACCCGGCCAAGGGCCGCAACACCGGCGGTGTCCGGACGCACCGTTTCCTCAAGGGCGAGCAACGGCTCACCGTGGCGTGGGTCGGGCCGCGTCCAGCGGGCTCGACGGACAACGGCTCCCCGGTGGAACTGCCTGAAACCGATCCGCGCCGCGACGGCTCCGGTGCCGCGCACCCGGGCCCCGACGTGGTGGGCCACCTGATCGAACGCGACTGAGCAGAGAGGCCGTTCTTCGACGGCCGGCCTCCCTGCTCCGGCGGGGAAGATGAAGACACCTTCATCATTTCCTCAGCCGGGGGTCATGCCCCACGGCGATGGTGGGGTCATGCCAACGAACACGGTTGCTCCGCCCGATCCGGGTCTCGCACTGCTCACCGGTCCAGATGCCGGTGCGATGGTGGACGCCGTCCTCGCCGCTGCCGGTGCTCGGTCCCTGCGATGGGCCCTCAAGCAGGTGGACCACCAGCCGGGGCGGGGCGCCACGGCGAGCTACACGGTCGACGTCGAGTGGGCTGACGGGGCGCGGACGCGCGAGATTCTCGGTGCGTGCTCCGGCGAGCTGCCTGCCGGGATTGCCCGAATCAGCGACGGTGCCACCGAGATCGGCATGTGGCGCTTTCCCGTTGATCCCGATCTGCCCGCACTGCCGCTGGTGCACGACCACCGGCAGGTGCGGGCACTGCTGCGCGGAACCGGTCTCGACGCCCCCGACGGGCCGGTGCGGTCCCGGCTCCGGGTGTACCGGCCGCGACGCCGCGCGGTGTTCGAGGTCAGCACCCCCGCAGGCACGGCGTTCGTCAAGGTCGTCCGCCCTCGCCATGCGCGCGAGCTGCACCGACGGCACCGGATCGCCGAGGCGGCGGGTTGCCCTGTACCCGCGGCACTCGGCTGGACCGAGACGGGAGCCGTTGTGCTGGCCAGGCTCCCCGGCCGGGGGCTCCGTGAGGGGTTGCTGACCGGCGCGATGACCCTGGATCCCGACGACGTCGTCAACACCCTTGACGCACTGCCGGCCGGATTGGCCACCGGTGAGCGCAGACGTACGTGGGGGCAGAGGGCTCCGCACTACGCCGAGGTGATCGCCGCGGCCGCGCCGTCGCTCGCGGAACGGGCTCGTGCGGTGGCGAACGCCGTGGATCACGAGGAGCCGGAGGGCCCCGACACCGCCGTGCACGGCGACTTCTACGAGGGTCAGTTGCTCATGCGCGACGGGCGGATCGTCGGCCTGCTCGACCTCGACACCGCTGGTCGTGGTGAACGGCTCGACGACGCGGGATGCCTGCTTGCCCATCTTTCCCTGCTCGCCGAACTGCGTCCGGATGCGGCACCGGACCTCGACCGGCTGGTGTCGCGGCTGTACCTGCGGTTCGTCCGCGAACTTGACCCCGCCGCACTGTCCAGGCGAGCCGCGGCGGTAGCGCTGTCGCTGGCGACCGGGCCGCACCGGTTGGGCCAGGCCGACTGGCTTGCCCGGACCGAGGACCGCGTTGCTCTCGCGCAGACGTGGCTGGAGCCGACGAACGGGTCACCCCCACGCGCGGAGAGGTGAAAAGCCCTTCATGTGAAGCGGCAGTTCACCTCATGTCCGGAAGAGATCGTGGAATCACCAACAACAGTAAGGAGATCACTGATGAAGATCACGAGGCCATGGGTAGTCGTCGGCGCAACGCTCGCGGTGGCGGGGTTCGGCACGGCTGTCGCGGCGGCGTCGGAGCCTGCTGCGCTCAACGAGCCGAGGCCGGCACCGACGGTTCACCTCGCGGACTACGAGCCCATGACGGCTGCGGACAACGTGGGGAATGACGACTCGCCAGAGTCGGCGGACTCCCCCGGCGAGTCGCCCGTCGATTCCGCGGCCTCCGCGGCTGAACTTCCGGATGGGCCGGACTCGGCTGACAGCCCCGACAGCCCCGACAGCCCCGACATCCCGGCTGACAGCCCGGACAGCCCGGACAGCCCGGACAGCCCGGCCTGACCCACCGGGTCGACAGGAGGCGAGGCGGAGATGAAGAAATTTTCATCTCCGCCTCACCTCCGTGTGCCAGGCCGGCGACACGATGGGCTCATGAAACTCGCCGCGCGGCTGACGGTTCCGCTGGCCGTCATCGCGGTGCCACTGACGGCAGCGCTGGCCAGCTACGTGCTGACCGAGGACGTCCCGCCACCGGACGTGCCTGCGCAGGTGCGGATCGGGCAGGTCGAAGGTCCAGACGGCGGGGACAGCAGGCTGGGGCCGTCCGGCACCCAGCAGTCGGAGCCCGCACCGGGCACCTCGACCATGCAGGTCGTCCCGCCACCTCCGCCCATAAGCGATGATGATGACGACGACCAGGACGACGACAGCGACGACGACGGGGATGACGACGAAGACGACGACTGAGCCGAGAACACTTCCGGTGGTCGGGAGCGCACCAGCGCGGCGGACCAGGCGACGTGGTCTGCCTGCCCGCGCCAGGATCATGGGCTGGTTGATCCTCCTGATGGCCGTGGTGCTGCTCTCGGTCGCCGTGGTCACCCGAAATCTGCTGCTGCACCAGGCCGAGTCTTCTGCGGTCGCCGCACTGGAACAGGAAGCGCGGGAGTTCTCCGGTGTCGCGGCGTCCGGTGTGGACCGGGCGACGGGCCAGCCGTTCGGCAGCGTCCGCGAGTTGCTGCGCAATCACCTGCAGCGGCAGTACCCCGACGATGACGAGGTCATCGTGGGCGTGGTTCGAAACGGCGCCGCACGGGAGGTGTTGCGGCAGGAACGGGAAGCACCGATGCGCCTGTACGATCGGCCGGAACTGCTCGATCCGATCCTGGCCGCGACCTCGACCAGTGGCAGCATCGGGACGGCAGCGGGGGAGATGCGGTGGGTGAAGGTCACGGCGACCGGCCCGGCGGGGCAGGGTGCTGAAGGCATCTTCGTCGTCGGGTATTTCATCGACCGGGATCGGGCCGAGGTCCACCGGACCATCCGGACCCTCGGGCTGGTCAGCCTGCTCGGTTTGATCCTTACCGCGGGAGCTTCTTGGCTGGTGGCCGGACGCATACTGGCACCGGTCAGGTTGGCCCGTGCGGCTGCGGCGCACATCACGGAGCACGACTTCACTCGCCGCGTTCCAGTCGAGGGCAACGACGAGTTCGCGGCGTTGGCCGAGCAGTTCAACGCGATGCTGGAACGCCTGGAGAAGGCGTTCGCCACCCAGCGGGAATTCCTCGACGATGCCGGGCACGAGTTGCGCACTCCGATCACCATCATCCGAGGCCACCTCGAACTGCTCGACCCGGTGAACGATGATCCCGACGAACGGCTGGCCGCCGTGCGGGTGTGCACCGACGAACTGGACCGGATGAGCCGCATCGTGGACGACCTGCTGCTGCTCGCCAAGGCGGAACGCCCGGACTTCGTCCAGCTGAAACCGGTGGAGGTCGCCGAGCTGACCAGCGACATCTACGCGAAGATCCGGGCACTTGGCGACCGGCGCTGGCGGCTGGAGTCGATTGGCGAGGGCAGGGTCATGTTGGACGAGCAGCGAGTCACGCAGGCCGTGGTTCAGTTGGCACACAATGCCGTGCAGCACACCGAGACCGATGGCGAGATCTTGCTCGGTTCGAGTGTTTACCGGGGCTGGGCCTCGTTCTGGATCGCCGACCGAGGCCCCGGCGTCTCCCAGGAGGACGCAGCGGTGATTTTCGACCGGTTCGCCAGAGGTAGTAACGCGAAGCGGACGTCGGGTGGAGCAGGGCTGGGTCTCGCCATCGTGCAGGCCATCGCCCGTGCGCATCACGGAGGCGTCAGGCTCGTGCCGACCTCTGGTGGCGGCGCGACGTTCGGACTCGAACTGCCGGCGCGTGGAGAAGGGGTGCAGTGAACAGAATTCTGGTGGTGGAGGACGAGGAGCGGATCGCCTCCTTTGTCCGAAAGGGACTCTCGGCCAACGGTTTCGCCACTACTGTTGTCGGCGACGGCACGAGCGCCGTCGAACTGGCCCGCGGCGGTTCGTTCGACCTGATGATCCTGGACATCGGCCTACCGGATCAGGACGGCTTCAGCGTGCTCCGGTCGATGCGTGAGGCACGAGTGAGCATCCCGGTGATCATCCTGACCGCCCGCGACTCCGTGCGGGACACGGTCGCTGGTCTGGAGGGGGGAGCCGACGACTACATGACCAAGCCGTTCCGCTTCGAGGAACTGCTGGCAAGGGTCCGGCTGCGGCTGCGCAGGGCGGACAACACGCCGGAGGCGACGTTGTTGCGCGTCACCGATCTGTCGCTGGACCTGCGCACCCGGCGTGCACAGGTGGGCGAAACGACCGTGGAACTCACGGCTCGGGAGTTCACCCTGCTCGAACTGTTCCTGCGGCACCCGGGTCAGGTGCTGTCCCGGGAGCAGATTCTGTCGCACGTCTGGGGTTACGACTTCGACCCCGGCTCCAACATCGTCGACGTCTACGTGCGCGCGCTACGTCGAAAGCTCGGTGCCGACAGGATCTCGACCGTCCGGGGAATGGGGTACGCGGTCGGCCGGTAGACGCTGGTGCAGTGGACGGGCGCGGCTCAAGTGGTTTTTGTCCAGTGGGTGGGGTTGGCTGGATTGCGCAGGGTGCGCCGAAGGCGTGCCCGAAACCCCAACACGCGTCTCTAAACCGCAAACACCCGCGCGCAGAACGCAATCACGTCAGGGCTTTCGGCCCAGTGCGCCGATTGAGCTGCTTTCCTGGGGGGTGTTCGCGTATTTGCGGCTGGCCTTGGACTCGCGCTCGTCGAGGCGCCATTCCGGTAGCCAGACCACGCCGGGCTCGACGAGTTCGAAACCGTCGAAGAAGGCGGTGAACTCCTCGCGGTTGCGCATGTACAGCTGGGAGCTGGAGCGCTGGTACTGCTGGCGGACCTCTTCGCGCTCGGTGCCGCCCTCGTCGGGAACCTCGTCCTCGGTCAGGTGTGACGAAAGCAGGTAGGAGCCCGAGGGCAGGAGGTCGCGGTAACGGGCGATGACACCGTGCGGGTCGTCCTCCGGGCCGAGGAAGTACAGCACGCCGACGACGATCAGTCCGATCGGCTTCTCGGGATCGAGCACACCGGTTGCCAGTGCCCGCTTCCAGATGTCGTCGGGCTGCCGGAGGTCGCCGTGCAGCACGGCGTGCCTGCTGGACTCGCCGTGCTTCTCCAGCAGGACGCGGGAGTGTGCCACCGCGACAGCCTCGTTGTCGACATAGACACAACGGCTGTCCGGGTTCACCGACTCGGCGATCTCGTGCACGTTGCCGACGGTTGGCACACCGGAGCCGAGGTCGAGGAACTGGGTCACGCCCTGGCGGGCCAGGTAGTGCACGCCGCGGCCGAGGAAGTCCCTGCCGGTTCTGGCGATGGTGCGCGCCTGGGGGAAGGTTTCCAGCACCTTCTCCCCGAACGCGCGGTCGATCGCCCAGTTCGCGGACCCGCCGAGGAACCAGTCGTAGATCCGCGCGGGGTTCGGCCGCTCGAGGTCGACGCCCTCGGGAACGAACTCGGGGTCCTTCGGTTCGGGCATCGGCTCTCCTCGTGCGGCGAATGATGAAAAGGTTTCAGCGATGCACGTCACTCTATCGAGTGTTGTCCATCCTGTGTGCCCGACCACCCGGCCAGGTCGGTCCACGCCTGCAGCTCGCCCGGCGACTCGAACCGCCGCGGCTCACCGGTTAGTGGATCGGTGAACTCGAGTGTTCTGGCCAGTAGTTGCAGTGGCCTGCGGAAATCGTCGAGCGGGGTTTCGTGGAGCACCGGGTAGAAGTCATCGCCGAGGATGGGCACACCGAGGTTGCTCATGTGCAGGCGGAGCTGATGAGTCCGGCCGGTCGCGGGCAGTAGGCGGTAACGCCCGAGTCCGCCGGAGTGCTCGATCAGTTCCACCGTGGTCTCGCTGTTCGGCGTCCCCGGCACCTCCTGAGCGGTGATCACGCCACGTTCCTTCACGATCCGGCTGCGCACCGTGCGGGGCAGATCCAGCGCGGGGTCGAAGGGCGCGACAGCCTCGTACTCCTTGCGCACGAGCCGGTCCCGGAACAGGTTCTGATACGCGCCGCGATACTCCGGGCGGATCACCCACATCACCAGCCCCGCGGTGACCCGGTCCAGCCGGTGCGCCGGGCTGAGCAGCGGTAGGTCCAGATCACGCCGCAGCCGCACGAGCGCGGTCTCGACAATGTGCTGCCCGCGCGGAATCGTCGCCAGGAAGTGTGGCTTGTGGACCACGAGCAGGTTCTCGTCCCGGTGCACGACGTCGATCTCGAACGGCACCGGAACCTCGTCGGGCAGGTCCCGGTGGAACCAGATCACCGAGCCGGGCACGAAAGGCGCGTCCGCGTCGAGAGGCCCGTGCTCGCCGAAGAACCGGCGCTCGGAGAACATCTCGTCGATGCGGGTGGGCGCGAGCTTGGGAATCCGGTCCACCAGGTGGTCGCGGATGGTTGCCCACGCACCCTCGGTGGGCATCCGCATTCGAGCGGGGTCGAGGCCGTCCCGCTGCGGCAGTGGGGCTGGCTGTCGGCGTCTCATCGGTTCACGCCGAGCCGCCACGCCGGTCGGCGTTGAGGGTTTCCAGCAGTCGGAGCCACACCTCGCTCGGGGTCGGGTAGCTGGGCACCGCGTGCCACAGCGCCGACACGGGCACCTTGCCGACGATGGCCACGGTCGCGGAGTGAACGAGATCGGCGATACCGGTTCCGACGAACGTCGCGCCGACGATCGTGTCCTTCGCACGGTCGAGCACCAGCTTGGCGCGCCCCGAGTAGTCCTCACGCAGCAAGAACGTCCCCGCGAGGGCGGCGAGGTCGTACTCCACGGTCTCGACGTCGATGTCCTGCTCCCGCGCCTGCTGTTCGGTCAGTCCGGCCGAACCGACCTCCGGGTCGGTGAAGGTCACCTGCGGCACGGTCCGATGCCCGGCGGCTGCCGTATGCCTGCCGTACTCGCCCAGTTCGAGCTGCTCGCCCTTGGCCCGCGCCGCGATCACCTCGCCGACGATCCTCGCCTGGTACTTGCCCATGTGGGTCACCAGCGCCCTCCCGCAGAGGTCACCGATCGCGTACAGCCACTCCCCGCCGACCCCGCGCACCGCCTGCTGGTCGTCGACGTCGACATAGCCACCGGGGGACACGCCGAGCTTGTCCAGGCCGATGTCATCGCTGTTCGGCTTCCGTCCCGCTGCCACGACGATCTCGTCGGCGGTGAGCATGGTGCCGTCGTCCAGGGTCACCTTCACCTCGCCGCCGTGGATCCTGCCGACGCCGCTGTCCCGCACGTCCTCCCGTCGTACCTCGGACATCGTGCGTTCCGCGTGCACCGTCACACCCGCCTTGCGCAACCGGTCGGCCACGAGTTCGCCGGCGAACGGTTCGTTGCCCGCGAGCAGCTGGGGACCCCGGTTGACCAACGTCAGTTCGTCCACCCCGAGCCCGTACAGCCAGGTCGCCGCCTCACAGGCGACCACTCCGCCGCCGAGGATCACCACCCGCCGGGGGATCTCGTGCAGGTTGGTCACGTCGCGGGAGGTCCATGGCAGCGCCTCGCGCAGCCCGGGGACCGGGGGGATCGAGGCCGCGGAGCCGGTGTCCAGCACGACCGCGTGCCGGGCGATGAGGGTGCGCACGGTCCCGTCAGCACCAGTCACCTCAATGGTGCGCGCACCGGTCAGCCTGCCGTACCCGCGCACGACATCGATGCCGGCGCCGAGGGCCCAGCGCACCTGTCCCGCGTCATCAAGATTGCTGACGATCTTGTCACGTCGCGCGAGCACTTCGTCGACATCGAGGCGTAGCCCTTCGACGACGGAGGCGAGGCCGGGCAGGTGCCGAGCGGTGTCGAGCACCTCGACAGGGCGCAGCAGCGCCTTGCTCGGCATGCACGCCCAATAGGAGCACTCGCCTCCCACCAGCGCATTCTCGACCAACACCGCGTCGAGCCCGGAGAACTGCGTCGCGTACTGGGCCGCGTTCTCACCCGCCGCCGCTCCGCCGAGGACGATGACGTCCCACTCCGATCGATCCGGGTTCACCGAGGCAGCCATCCGATCCATCCTCTCTCCGGCTTGCGCCGGTCACGTCCCAGTGTCACAGGGTTCGCGCGCCGACGCCGCTGGCGTCCCGGGCCGGTTGATCAACACGCTGATCAACTCAGCGTCACGGGATTCGGGCGGATTCACGATAGTGTGACGTCGTCGTCAGGTATGTCCCCAGTGAAATCGAACTGCAGTATTATCTCGTGCCCTGACCGGCTGAAGATCGTCCACGATAGGCCGAGCAGGTTGTTCTCGGAGGGAGCGGCACAACGTGGCACTTCCCGGCGGTCCGGCGCAGCCCGGATCCACCCGGTCCGACGCCGCAGGTCCCGATGCAGGCGAGGTGGACGTGGCGCATCCGAGCATTGCCCGTATCCGGGACTCATGGCTCGGCGGCACCCATCACGACGACGCCGACCGCGGGTTCGCCGACCAGATCGTGGTCTGCGCCCCGCACCTGCCGTATCTCGTTCGGGCGCAGAACGCGTTCGTCCGGAGGCTCGTCCGGTATCTGACCGACCGTGGTGTGCGGCAGTTCCTCGACCTCGGCTCAGGCGTCCCCGACATCAACGCCGCCCACCGTGTGGCCCACGAGGTCGATCCGGAGGCCAAGATCGTCTATGTCGATCTTGATCCGACGATCGCGCAGGACAGCGCCGACCTCCTCGCCGGAACCGGCAACGCGGCGTTCGTACGCGCCGACGTGCGCAGGCCGGACGAGGTGCTCGGCGCGCCCGAGGTCACCGACCTGATCGACTTCGGAGAGCCGGTCGCCGTCCTGATGATCGAGTTTCTGCTGCACCTGCAGGATTCCGAAAACCCGGCCGGACTGGTTGCCGCCTACATGGATGCGGTGCCGTCCGGCAGCTACCTCGGCATCTCTCACTTCAGCCAGGACGACCAACTGCATGAGGGGCTCACCCTCTTCAGCCGGATGTTCGGCGCACCGCCGGCGGTGAAGCTGCGCGACCCCGGCGAACTGGTCCGCTTCTTCGACGGGGTGGAGATAGTCGAGCCCGGCATCGTTCCGGTCCCCCTGTGGCATCCAGAGCCCGGCGACGAGCAGGTGCGCAATCCCGAGTTGGTGCGCGTGCACGCGGGTCTCGGCCGGAAGGTCTGAGTCTCAGGACGCCAGCAACGGGACCAGGGCGATCGACAGCTCACCCGCCAGCACCAGCAGCAGGGCATGCCTGCGCATGGCGGATGCGGTCGGTGCGATTCCCCTGGTGGCGCGGAGCAGTTGGAACACGGCGGTACCGGTGAACACCGCGTGCGCGAGTGCCCCTGCGACGACTGTGACGAACCCGAAGTGTGCCCACAGACCACCGCCGAGTAGCACCAGGCCGGACAGCAGGATCAGGCAGGACAGGACGAGCGTGCGCGGCACGCCGTAGCGGGCGGCGGGAGTGGCCACACCGCTGATCAGATCCGCAGCGCGGTCCGGGGCCGACCACCACACCGTTCGGCCGACGGCGAGCACGCTCGCTCCGGCGAGGACCGCCAGCACCCACCCTGGCAGGGTCTGGCTCACCGCACCGTGGGAGAGCAGGGACGGCAGGGCGACCACCGACAGTCCAAACGCGATGGATCCCGCGAGGCCGCGGCCCTTCAGTCTGACGGGTCGTACGTTGTAGAGCACGTGCAGCAGCGCTATGCCCAGTGCCATCGCGGCGACGATCCAGCGCCCAGTGACCACAGATACCACAATGGACAGAATGAGGCCAGCAGCCGTCTCGGTCAGCGCCAGCCACAGTGCCTTTTGCTCACCGACCCGCAGTGCTGCGGAGGAAAGGTAGGCCTTGTCCTTGTGCTGTCGGTCCGTCGGGACGTCCACGATGTTGTTCAGTGCGAGCCCGCCGATCAGCAGCAGCAGGTTTGCCAGAATCGCGAGCAGCACCGGCGGATGCAGCAGTCCCCGGACGTCGCCCGTGGCGTAACAGGCTCCCCAGGACGCGTAGCAGACATACATGACGGGCAGGGGGTGTTCGAGCCGGTGCAGGACGACCAGGTCCCCCCACAGCCCTCGTGTTGGCGTTCGCGTCAGGCCCGGCATCCCGTCACCCGCATTCGTAGCTTCGCTGACGGCGCCATCGCGTGTCCACGCAACTCGGGGACAGCGGCCCGGGGATTGACGCACTCCCAGTCCAGCCTGCCCAGCACCGCGGCCGTGATCATTCGGATCTCCAGCTGTGCGAGCCCGCTGCCGAGGCAGTGCCTGCTTCCACCGCCGAAGGGCAGGTAGCGCTGCGGACTCGCCTTGGTGTCAAGGAAACGTGCGGGGTCGAACCGGCGGGGATCGGCGAAGCTGTCCCTTCGCCGGTGCGCGAGGTAGATGCTGGGGGTCAGGGTGGTGCCCGCGGGCAGGGTCCGGCCGAGTAGCTCGGTGTCCTCGGTGAGCGTGCGGTTCTCCGCGACCGTGACCGGTGGTGCCAGGCGCAGCGCCTCCTGGATCACGGCCTGCAACAGCGGAACACGGCCGGCATCGGCACCGCCGTCGCCCGCGGCCTCGATTTCCGCGCGGACGGCGGCGGTGAGCTGACGATCACGGGCGAGGTGGTACAGCGTCCACGCCGTCGCCGATGCGGTGGTCTCGTGTCCGGCGAACAGCAGCGACACCAACTGGTCGCGCAACTCCTCGTCATCGACCTTGCCGAGCGGTCCTTCTCCGGAGAGCATCACCGCGGCGAGGGTGGGTGGCAGGCCGCCGCGGTGCACCTTCGCCTGGCGGATCAGGGACCGGTCGAGTTCGGCAGACGAGCGCGGCAGGCCGCCGCGGAGGTAGCGGTAGGCAAGCGTCCTGCGCCGGGAACCGAGTGCCCTGTCGATCCAGCGGGTGAACGGGACGAGCACGGTGTCGTTCGCGGCACCGAGAACGATGGCCGCGACGACCCGCAGCGCGATCCGTCTCGACCACGCGGGCAGCGCGACCAGCGAGCCTGCCGACAGCTCGTCCAGTGCTTCGTGGGTAATGCGGGAAATGAGTCCCTCGTAGACAGTGAGCCGCTTGCCACGCAGGGGTGGGCCCAGCGCCCGGCGGTAGGCGGCGTGGCGTTCACCGTCGGCCCACAGGAGCGAGCCCGCGCCGAACAGGGGCATGAGACTGTTGCTGCCGGGATGAAGCAGTCGCCGATCAGAGCGGAAGATCCGATCGATCGCGTCGGGGTGCCAGACGAGCAGTTTGGCGTGCGGTCCCTGGCGCAGGTCGAGCATTCCCTCCGGCAGGTCGGATCTGGCGTCCAGGAACGGCAGTGTGCGCAGTGCAAGGCGAAGTTCGACGCCGTTCAGCACACCGCCCTCCCCGCAGGCTCGCGGGCACTGCCGTCACCGTCTTCGTGCAGCAGTGCGGCCGTGCGCGGGTCCGACCTGGCCACGTGCAATGCGGCGAGGCCTTCGGTGCGCACGATTCTTGTCGGTGTGTACAGGTCCTTGTCGTGCCACAGGGCAGGATGTTCCGTCAGATCGGCGTTGGCGATCAGGAATCTGCAACCACGCGCCGCGGCCAACGCGGTCGCCTCATCGACCGGAAGGCCGGTGCGCAGGAGGATCTGCACGGCGTACGCGGTCTCCTCGTAGGTTCCCGACCAGCGGCCCCAGGACCCGTCCGGATGCTGCGTCTCGAGCACCCAGCGCACGGCGGCGGCGACCGAGGGGGCCGCGGCGGTCCCGCCGTGTTCCGCCAGCGCCACGGTGCAGCACACCGTGGCGTAGTAGGGCGAGGCGTGCCACTTGTCCGTCCAGTACCCTTCCCGTGTCTGCTGCTCCCGCAGCCAGTCGACGATGGACCGGATCGCGACACCCCGCCGCTGTACATCAACGTCGGCGGGCTCCGCCGAAGTGGCGAAGGCCTGCAGGGCATGCGCGTTCGTACTGGTCGAAGGCGTGCGTTCACCGGGAAAGCAACTGACGTGCCCACCGCCCTCCTCGGTCCAGTAAGTCCACAATGGATCGGCAGCTCTGGCCTCTCCGTGCAGTGCCAGTGCGTGCAGCGCGGCGGCCGTGTCGTCCGCGTCCGGCGGCAGTCCGTCACCGCCTGCTGCTCCTGCTTCCCCGAGCCCGTTTCGCAGGCTGTCCAGCAGACTCTCCGGAGCCAACTTGGTGATTCCGGTGCTGCCGAGCGTGCCGAGTATCCACGCGCGTTCGAAGAGGCCGAGTGGAGCGGCCACGGGAACAGCGCCGCTGTGCGGCTCCTGCACTTCCTCCAGATACCGCACCGAAGGGTGCCCCTGGCGGACCCGGTCGTCACCGAGCCAGGCGGCCGTGGCGGCGGGGGAGCAGCCGACACCACCGGATTCCGCGACGGGGACGGTCGCGTCGCGAGTGTCCGCGCCGAGAACCTCCAGTGAATGCAGCAACTTGACCGGCAGGCTGCGTCCATCGAGGACGGCGACGCGAACCCGGTCGAGCAACGCTTCGTTGGACTCAGGCGGAGGGCGCAGGCGCGCCGCGCCCCATCCCACTTCGACGCCGACCGGTGCCAGGGCCGCCAACTGGTCCAGCCGGAGGTTGATCGCCGAGACCAGGCCGGGAGCCAGCATCTCCACCGCCACGGTGTCCGGCAGTGCCGTACCCGCGCCGGGTTCGAGGTGTCCTCTGAGCCAGTGCAGTCCGCGGCCCAGCGCGCCGGCGACGTCGCCTGTGCCGCGGTCCCGGTTCGAGTTCTCGTGTTGTAGCACCGCAAGCAGTGCATCGATCGCGCTCAGCGTCGGAATCAGGGAGTAGCCCTCCGGCCCGCCCCAGCTGCCGTCGGGCCGCTGTTGGTCCAGGAGAAACCGAAGCCGCCGCCGATGTCCGCGCAACGATGGCGTGAGCGCGACCAGACGGGCCGTTTCGTAGATCGAGGGAGAGAAGTCACCGGAAGGGTCGGATCGCATATCCGCCAACAGTTTCGCGGCCGTTGCGCCCACTTGGTCGTAGTGACTGTTGCGCGAGGTCACGATATTCCCCCGTTCGGCGCCAGCATTAGGAGTAACCGGAGCAGTACTGAAAGTAGCACTGTGCTAGCGCTCAGAACACAGTCGTGGTCCGTTCGGCGCAGTGCTGGCCATGCCGATGGCGGTATGGGTAATGAAAGGAGCCGCTGTATCCGGTCCTTTCCCGCGCATGCGGGTGAAAGGTCGGAGCCGACTACGCAGAGCGTGTTCAGTGTGTGTTCAGCTGTTCCAGCAGTAAGGAGCTCATCGCTCCTGCCGCTTCCTCCGGCACCCAGTGGGAAACGTCCTCCAGCATGTGGAAGTGGTAGGGGCCGGTGACCCAGTTGCCGGTCTCGAGGGCTGCCGTCGAGCCGAAGGCGACGTCATCGGTGCTCCAGACGTAGAGCGTCGGTACGGAAACCGGTCCGATACGGGCACCAGGTCGATTGGCGCGGTACCAGTTCAGGGCGGCGGTCAACGCGCCCGGCTCGGTCAGCCGCTGCACGTACTCCTCGACTCGGCTCGGCGGGACCCGCCACTCGAACATCCGTCGCAGCGCCTCCGCGTCGTTGTCGAGCATCCGTCGCTCGGTGGTTCTGGTCTGCCGCCAATCGGTGAGGTAACCCGAGCGCAGTGCTTGGTCCTCATCGGTCCGCTGGGCGTCCGCCAGCGCGGCGGGATGGGGCATCGAGACGGCCGTGAGCGAGCGCACCCGTTCGGGATGTTGCTCGGCGACCGTCCAGGCGACCCCCGCGCCACAGTCGTGGCCCGCGAGGTCCACGCGATTCCACTCCAGAGCGTCCGCGATCGCCAGTACGTCGGCGACCAGTTCGCTCATGTCGTAGTCACCGGTCCGCTCAGGCCGGACGGCGGGGGAGTACCCACGCTGGTCAGGCGCGACCGCGCGGTACCCGTGCCCACCGAGAGCGGCCACCTGGTGCTCCCAGGCGATCCCTGCCTCGGGAAAGCCATGCAGCAGCAGTACCGGCCTGCCCTCGGTGGGCCCGGAAGCGATCGCGTCGAAGTGGCCCGCCGCGGTGGGAATGCTCAGCTGCTCGATCATCACCGCAGACACTAGCGCCAGCGCCCCGCTACTTCACCGAGAGATCAGCCGACGCGCTCGGAGCGGAAGTCTTCCGCGTGATCGACGGCCCACTCCCGGAAGGTTCGGGGCGGCCTGCCGATCACGTCGCGCACTCCTGTCGTGATCGGCTCCGGGGCGGTGACCAACTCGGCCCAGGCATCGAGTGCGCCTTCGGCGAACTCGTCCGGCCATTCGGCCAGCAGTTCCCGGCGTGCTCTTTCGCGCGACACGTCCTCGTAGTGCAGCTTGCGTCCGATCGCGGCGCCGATCGCGTCGACCTGTTCGATCTGGGTCAGCTGCTCAGGGCCACTGAGGTCGTAAACTTTCCCGGCGTGTCCTTGGCCGGTCAGCGCCGCGGTGGCGACGGCGGCGATGTCCGACTCGTGGATCAGGGATCGGGAGGCCTTGCCGTACGGCCATCGGACGACGTCCGCCTGGCGGATCTGGTCGGCCCAGCCCAGTGTGTTGGTGGCGAATCCGCTCGGCCGCAAGAATGTCCATTCCAGACCAGAATGCGTGATCTGTTGCTCCAGTT
Source organism: Amycolatopsis marina (assembly GCF_900111885.1). Classification (GTDB taxonomy): domain Bacteria; phylum Actinomycetota; class Actinomycetes; order Mycobacteriales; family Pseudonocardiaceae; genus Amycolatopsis; species Amycolatopsis marina. The sequence goes on along the minus strand of NZ_FOKG01000002.1, from coordinate 340,411 downwards.
CGTAATGGAACCCCACAGGGCCGTCGGCTTCGTCTGCGCCTGCCGATGACAGGTACACGACGTGACGGACGTCAGGGCGAAGCGCCTCCAGCACGGCCGGGGCCGCCTCGCCGGTGAAGAAGGGCCAGGCCAGGAAGGCCGCGCGAGTGCCTTTCGCCGCTGCCGCGACGGTCGCGGGGTCGGTGAGGTCACCTGCGACGACCTCGGCATCCCCCGGCAGCGCCGCCGTGTTCGGATTCCTGGCCATCGCGCGCACCGTCGCTCCTGCCTCAAGCAGTTGGTGCACCACCTGCCTGCCGACGTTGCCGGTCGCGCCGATGACGAGTACGGCGTCTGCTGAGTTCCGCTGTGGCATCGGATTCTGTTCCTCTCGCTGGCTGTGCACACCGGAAACCCCGGTGAACACAACTCTAAAAGCTCGATATTGGTAGAGGTCAAGGAAGGTTGACCAACCCGGGGATCGCGCGTAAACCTCAAGCAATATGGAATGTCGCTGCCCGGTTGGGGCGGCCCCGAGACAGTGGTGGTCGATGATGGAAGAGCCCGCGTGGACCAAGGCCGAGCTCACCGTGGGGCAGCTCGCCGCGCGCAGCGGGGTCGCGGTTTCGGCCCTGCACTTCTACGAGCGCCAGCAGCTCATCGAGAGCAGGCGAACGTCGGGAAACCAGCGGCGGTACCGGCGGGATACGCTGCGCAGGCTGGCGTTGATCAGAATTGCCCAACGGGCCGGAATTCCGCTCGCCGAGGTCAGGGGCGCGCTGGCCGAGCTGCCGGACGGGCGAACCCCCAACCGAAAGGACTGGCAGCGGCTGTCGAAGCGCTGGCGGTCCGAAGTGGACGCGAGGATTCGGCACCTGCAGCAGATCAGGGACAGCTTCACCGACTGCGTCGGGTGTGGTTGCCTCTCGCTCGACCGGTGCGGGCTCGCCAACCCACGTGACGAACTCGGCAGGCAGGGGCCGGGACCTCGGCGGCTACTCGGACCCGGCGAAGTGTGACCCGCCCCCGTGCGTCACGGGATCGCCAGCCCCGCGCCGCGCAGTGCCTCCTCCACACGGAGGCGTTCGACTTCACGGTCGACACCCTCGGGCAGCACGGCGAGTTCGTGTTCCACCTCGACCGCGGCGCACGCCTGGATCAGCAGCGCATCGTAAGCCTGACGGGTTCCCTTCCGTCGTGCGGCGGGCGTACCGGGGCCGAAGTCGAGGAGCAGGCGGTGCACCCGCCGCAGGTCCGCGGCCAGTTCCTGGATCGGCCGGTGAACCGGCTCGCCGGCAGGCCTGCGCCTACGGCGAGTGGCCGCCATCGCGGACAGCGCGATCCAGAACACGAGCGTGGGAGCCACTGCTACCACGGCGTAGATCAGCAGGTTCGTCAGGGGAAAGCCGTCGAGTTCGGCCATATCTCATTCTAGAACCGTGCGGCGCCGAAAGAGGATCGAATTTTCGGCGCCGCACGGATGGTGCCCGAGGCTTCGTCAGTCGCCGTGGCTCGCGAGCGCGCTCGCCGCCTGGGTCCGGATCGGCTCGCCGCGTGGTGGAATCCGCTCGGCCCAGGTGGGGTCGACTCGCTGCAACGACCCGCTCGCCCCGCTCTGCGCGATGCCGATCATCGAAACCCATGCCGAGGCGATCTGCTGCCGATCATGCTCGGGGCCCATCGCGCTGAACTCGATCAGCACGCTGCCGCTGCCGCGCAGCCCGTAGGCGTTGCGGGCAATGCCTTCGTAGTTCCCGCCTGGGTACTGCGAGACATTGGCCCCGGCGAGGTCCATGGCGCGCTGCGCGACCACGGACACCTGCTTGGCCAGGCGCACCATGTCTGCCCGCACGTCCGGACGCGTCGGCCACATCACCGATGCGGTGATCTCCTCGCCGTCGGCGTCGGCGTACCGGCCCTGCATGTGGTAGTCGACCATGATGTCCGGCTCGAACTCGGCGTAGTGCCGCTGGATCAACCCGGCTTCCGTGGCCGGGTTGTCCTCAGGGGCGAGAATGGGGCTGTGGTAGCGGTTGATGTCGTATCCCTTGCCGGCTTCGCCGTACTCCGGATCGGCTTCGGGATCGTAGTTGTATCGCCAGTTCAGTTCGGACCCGTCCGGGTTGGCCCTGACGATGATGTCCACGGTGACCCTGGAGCGCAGCCACCGTTGCCACGCGCTCTGCCCGACTCCGGTGGTCTCCAGGAACTTCAGCGCGGCGGGGGTGCCCAGTGGCTCGTTGCCGTGCTGCTGGGTCACGTACATGATGCGCAGTGGCCCGTTGCCGACCCGAGCGCTCCACACCGGGCGGTTCTGGTTGGAGCGGCCGATCTCGGACACGTCGACCGCGCCGCGGCTACGCCACTGCAGCCGCTGTAGTTCGCGGGTCAGCTCGGCTGTACTGGGATGGGGATCGATCCGGCCACCACGCATGGTGTCCGGAGCGGAGGTCGTGCCCGAGGTTTCCGGTGCGGCGGTCGCGGGGTGCGCGAGGCCGAACGAGGAGACAGCCAGGGCGAGGGCGGACAGGACAACGATCAGTCGTGATTTCCGCATGAGAAGTCAGTTTGCCAGTGAATCGGGCGCTCACAAGTAGGCTTGTGCAATTGCGTGTTATGCACGCACGCGGGTGCGGCTACACCAATAGCTCACCCGCACTCGGTCGCCGCGAGCAGCCCCTACTGCGGCGGAACAGCGTGCCGGAGCGGGGGTCCTTCCCGTCATCCGAGTTGTGCATAACCCTCAAGACTTGTCCGGTTTTCTGTCCGTCCTGCCCTCGCCGACCACGTCCCGGAACAGGGCGACGAGTGTGGGGATCGCGGGGTGTCCGGGCATCCGGCGCCAGGCGAGCACGACCGGGATCTCCGGAGCGTCGACCATCGGCCGGTAGACGACCCCGGGATAGCGGTGCAGGTCGGAAGTGGCCGAGGTGGTGATCCCGACCGCCCGGTTCGCGGCGATGGCGGCCAGCCAGTCGTCGGTGTTGGCCACGGTCATCGTGCGGGCGGGCCGAATCTCCGGTGGCCAGAGGTGCGGGGTGGTGACACCGGAGATGGTGTTGACGGCCACGGTCTGGTCGGTGAAGTCGGCCAGCGAGAGTTCGGCCCGCTCCGCGAGGGGGCTGTCCGCGGGCATCGCCGCGACCCTGGGTTCGGTGAGCAGCGGTTCCACCACCAGGCCGGGGGCATCCACCACGCCCCTGAGCAGGGCGACGTCCACCTGTCCCGTGGTCAGTCCCGCCGTCCGGTCGTCGATCCGCAGCAACTCCAAGGGAGTGTCGGGATGGGCGTGCTCCCAGCGTCGCAACAGCGTGCTGGTGAAGGCGCCCGCGGCGGCCCAGGCATGGCCCATGCGCAGGGGCCATGAGCGCAGTCGTCTCGTGTCGAGTGCGTCGTCCGCAGCGGCGACCACCGTCGCGGCCTTGTCGCGGAAGGCGAGGCCGTCGTCGGTGAGCCGCAGGTGGTGCGTGGAGCGGTCGACCAGGCGCAGACCCAGTTGTTGTTCCAGTTGGCGCAACGTGCGGGAGACCGCGGGCTGGGTGAGGTGCAGCCGCCCGGCCGCGCGCGTCACGTTGCCTTCCTCGGCGATCGCGAGGAAGCAGCGGAAGTGACGCAGCTCAATGGTCATGCACGCGAAGCATAACAGCTAAACAACCGGCATTTCACGTGCGGATTTCCGCTGCCTACCGTGCATGGTGTGACTGCTGTTCGGCTCGACTCCCCACTGACCCCGACTCCGGCTCCCTCCTGGCGCTCCGCTGCCCGTCGCACTGTCCGGCGTCCCGGCGACGGCTCGCAGCTCGGTTCGGTCGCGCTCGTCCTCGGCGGTGCGGTGTCGCTGCAGTTCGGGGCGGCGATCGCCGCACTGCTGTTCCCCAGGGCCGGTGCGATGGGAGTGGTGTCCCTGCGGTTGACACTGGCGGCGGTGGTGCTGCTGCTCATCTGCCGGCCGAAGGTGCGCGGGCACGCGCGGGCGGACTGGGCGCTGGTCGCCGCGTTCGGCGTGGCCCTCGGCGGCATGAACGCACTCTTCTACCAGGCGATCGAGCGCATTCCACTCGGCGCGGCGGTGACGCTGGAGGTGCTGGGGCCGTTGACTTTGTCGGTGCTGGCGGCGCGCCGGATGGCCAGCCTGGTCTGGGCCGGGCTGGCGCTGGCCGGGGTGATCCTGCTGGGCCGGGGCGGCTTCGACAGTCTAAATGTCGAGGGGGTCCTGTTCGCGCTCGCGGCCGGAGTCCTGTGGGCGGCCTACATCCTGCTCAGCGCGCGCACCGGCCGGCGGTTCCCGAAGGCGGACGGACTGGCGCTCGCACTGGCGATCGGTGCCGTGCTGAGTCTGCCCTTCGGCGTGGCCACCGCGGGAGCGGCGCTGGTGGATCCCGTGACGCTCGCCCTGGGGGCCGCGGTTGCGCTGTTGTCCTCGATGCTGCCCTACACGCTGGAACTGCTTGCGTTGCGGCGAATCGCGGCAGCGACGTTCGCGGTGCTGATGAGTCTGGAGCCGGCCATCGCCGCGTTCGCCGGGTTCCTTGTGCTGAGCCAGGCGCTGTCCTTGCTGGAGGGCCTCGGGATGGCGCTGGTGATCGTCGCCAGTATGGGCGCCGTCCGGCTGTCGACATCTGCCCGATCGCGTGACCAGCGACGTCCGGACACCGAAGATCAAGGACACCGACCCGTACCGCCGAACGGGGCAGTACCCTGATCCGCATGCGGGAGCGGGCACCAGTGGCGATCGACACGAGTGTGCCGAGCATCGCGCGTATCTACGACTACTTCCTGGACGGCAAGGACAACTTCGCCTGTGACCGGGAACTCGCCGCCGAGCTCCTGCGTGTCGCGCCCGAGGCGAGGGCCATGGCCAGGGACAACCGGGCATTCCTCGGCCGGGTGGTGCGCTACCTCGCGGGCTGTGGCATCACCCAGTTCCTGGACATCGGGACAGGGCTGCCGACGCAGAACAACGTGCACGAGGTCGCCCAGGAGATCGCCCCGGACACCAAGGTCGCCTACGTCGACAACGACCCCGTTGTGCTCGTCCACGCCAGGGCGCTGCTGGCGGACAACCCGCACACGATCGTGGTCGAAGCCGACGTGCGCGACCCGCGCGCCCTGTTGGCCGATCCCGCGCTGCGCGAGCTCATCGATTTCGACCAGCCGGTGGCGGTGCTGCTGGTCGGGATTCTGTACTTCTTCCCCGAGGAGGATCGCCCGTTCGACATCGTCGCCGCGTTCCGCGACGCGGTCGCGCCGGGCAGCTACCTCGCCCTGTCGCATGTCGTCGCCGACGAAGGGCCGGACGAGCTCGGTCGGGCGCAGGAGCTGTACCGCACGTTCCTCAAGCGCTCGGGTGATGCCAGGCGAACCCGCGCGCAGGTACTGTCCTTCTTCGACGGGCTCGAGTTCGCCGAGCCCGGTCTGGTGCCGGCCAGGCATTGGCGACCCGATCCCGGAACCACGGCGGACACCGGCGATGGCGCGGGCTGGATCCTCGGCGGCGTCGGCCGGAAGAAGGCGAGCGGCTAGGACTCGCCGAGCCAGGGCACGGTGAGGGTGGAGACGGCCGAGGTGACCGCGCCGAGCAGGGTGCTGAGCGGGATGGTGGCGAGCCGGTCGCGCCAGTAGTCGGTGACGCCGTACAGAGTCAGTTCGGCCGGTGCGGTCCCGATCCCGGTGAGGCGCAGTCCGCCGGGCAGGTCCGGCAGGTCGACCGGGATGGGCCGGGTGCGCGCGGGTAGCAGCACCCTGAGCCGGGAGATCCGCGCCGCCACCGGCCGCAACAGGATCCGCGTCCCTTCGATGTACGGCTCGACCTGCAGGTGGCCCAAGTGCGGCCGGCGAGTGGAGCGCAGCCGCAGGAGACCGTCCGTCCCGAGTTCGGCGAGAACGTCCGGCCGGGCCTGGCTGACGAGGTCGCGCACGACGTCCCGTCAACCGTGATGGCCAGTTGGATGGATTCCGTTCCGAGTGTCGGGGCAGGCAGGGACCGGACCCGGAGGTCCCGGCACACGATCTCGGCTCGCCGCACCGGCATGTGTCCGCTGTCGGTGCTCTCGACGTCCGCCACGACCAGCCGAAGATCCCCGACCTCCGCCTGGCCGATCCCCACCGACGAGACCCGGCAGTCGAACTCGGCCAGCGTCATGCGCAGATCGGTGTCGGCGGCGCGGACGGTGAGACGTTTGCCCACGAGCCGATCGCTCACGGTGCGGACTGCCGCTTGCAGGACACCGGAGGGGCTGGTCGGCACCGAGGGAAGCAGGGTCCGGCCCGCCGTGAGCAGCCCGTCCAGTTCCCGCCATGGCAACCACGAACCGAACGCTCCGGGAATGCTCATGCCGCCTGCCCGGACGATCGGCGTGCTGGCTCGTTCATCCGTTCAGTGTGGCCCAGTGGGCGGGTGTTGGTCGGGCCCAGCGGCTTTCGAGAGGCTGACGTCACTGGCCGGGTGACACCCTGAGTAGTCAGAAGTACGGCCTGTGTCTGTTCTTGTCACCCGGGTGACAAGGAGTAGCGGAGGGTTGGGCCACACGAAGGGCAATGCTTTACTACTCGCGTTGCGGCTCCATAGCATCGGGCGTTCGTTCCTCGCCCGATGGAGGTATCCGATGGCCCGTACGACTCCGCGGAGGAGTGAGTCTTCCCCGGAGGAGACGGTGACCGTCGCGGAACTCGTCGGTCGTGCACGGACGGTAGCCCTGCGACGCAGGCCGGATGACACGATGCCGATGCCTGCCGTCTCCGCCGGTGACGTCGGTGCCCGGCATCGGCGCCCAGCTGCCTCCGGTAGCCCGGTCGGCGAGGGCAGGTCGCGTTCCAGGTTGGCGGTGGGCGGTGGAGCCGTGGCGATTTTGTCGATGTTCCTGGTGGCAGGCGGCCTGGTCCTCGGCCAAGGCGGGGGAGAGCAGCCGCCGGGCGACATCTCCGATGGCGCAGTGGCCCCCGCACGGGTGGGTGCGCCCACGGTCGTGACCATCGAAGGGGTCGCGCATCCCGGAGAGAATCCTCCGGTGAGCACCCCCGCCGCGTCCCAGCAAGCGGAAGCGCCGGAAGTGGCGGAACGCGACGCAGCCGAGCGCAGATCCGATCCGGACGCTTCGGCTCCCGCTCAGGACTCCGGCGGACGAGCGGGCGAGGACCTCGAGCGCAGGTTCGAAGAGTGGGAAAGCCGGATCAACGAACTGCCGGGTGTCCCGGATTGGTAGAGGTCGGTGGCGCTACTCGCGCCCGCGGACGATGGTCGGTTCGAACTCGTCGTCCTCGGTGATTCGCGGACCGGGAACCACCGGGCCGCCGGGAATGTTCAGCCCGACGTGCGGATCCTCCATGGAGCCGGCGCGAAGTACCGACGACTGCGCACCTGGGCCCGAGTTCGCAACCGAGTGTTGCCTCGCCATCTGGCTGTTCCTGGTCTCCACAGCCAACTCCCTTCACTCAGCGTCATGCACGATCGCGCCTGCGGCCGGCACCATCCGTGCCGGCGAATATGCAGGCGGACGCCCCTTGGCTACCCGTGCCCCTGTACCGAAAACATCGATCGGCAGCGAACTGGCGTTACCCCGAGTATTCTCTGCCGACCCCGTTCCGCTCAACGGATTTTGTGTCGTCCACAGGCCCGAGCGAGCGAGAATCAGCCCTTCGTGTCCAGATCCTCGGCCCGAGCACGTAGGTAGGCGGAACCGCGCGGGGAGATGCGGTAGCCGACGTCGAGACTGTGGGTGAGGCCCAGGTTCTTGAGCTTGCGGATGTCGAGCTTCAGCGCGTCCTTGTCCCGGCCCAGCATGTCGGCCAGATCGGCTGCTCGACGTTCGGGATGAGCTGCGACGAGTGTGAGCACGTCATGGGTCCACGCGCCGTGTCGGCTCCGGGCGTCCATCCGCGCCAACTGCTGTTCGATGGTCCTGACCTGCGACTTCGACAGGTCTGACTCCGCGCTGAGCGCGGCGCGCGGGTCCTCGCCCACCCACCGGACCCGGATCCGGTACACCGGATGATCGTTGAATTGTCGCTACCGGCCACCTCGAAAGGGTGATGCGTGGAGCGACAATTGCGCAGGGCGCGCCGAAGGCGTGCCCGAAACCCCACCACGTGTCCCTGGAACGCACACGCGCGCACAAACTGCCAACTCACGCACACAAACTGCAAACTCGGGCCCCGAAACTGCAAACTCCGCGCGACTTATTCGGGTGGCGTCAGGCGGAGGACCGGGTTCACCGGGGCGGTGCCGTCGAACGGCTCGGAGAGGTGGCTGTCCGCCAGTTCGCCGAGGCCGTCAAACGTCTTCTCGATGGCGGGACCGTGTGGTTCCTGGCGCGGCCATCCGCCTGCCGCGTCGGCGAACCAGCCCGCGAGCGCCTCCGGGATCGGGTACTTCGTCGCCCGCTCCCGGTACAGCGGGGCCCGGGCGGCCGCCTGCAGGCTGATCTCTCGGTACTCACGAAGCGCCAGGCGCATGCGCAGCCAGCGGTAGCGATCGGTCTGGGTGAAACCGGGGGCCTCGCCGTCCGTGCCCGCGATGCTGAACCGCACCTTCAGTTGCTCTCCTGCCCGGTAGCCACGCAGGGCGAGCTCGGCGATCAGTTCGGGTGGCATGAACAGATTCGTCCCGCCTTCGCCGTCGCCCTGCCGCACGTGGGCGATCCGGCCGCGGAAGCCCGGCAGCGCCGACTGCATGGTGTCGCGCCAGCCGAGGAACGTGTTCAGGATGCGCCCGGCGAAATCGGCCGCGCCCGCGCCGACCGCGCTCCACGGTGGAGCGGGTTCGGCCGAGCTCTGTGGCGGCAGGAACACCTCGTCCACCGCGTCGACCTTGCCCGCCACGGAGTGCAGGTTCAGCCCGAACGTCGGCCATCGCGGCAGCAGCGCGTCGAAGAAGTGGATGGGGAAGTTGCTGGTGATCCCGCCGTCGCTGAACCAGTGCACCCGGCCGAGCCGGTGCAGGGGGACGGGGCAGATGAGCCCCGGAAGGGAGAGGCTCATCCGGACCGCCAGCACCACCGGCATGTCCCAGGGATCGGGCAGCCAGTGCAGCACGCGTTCCGGGTGCCGAGGACACCGGTCGTTCGCGGTGCCCTCGGTGGACATCTGCCGGATCACTCGTTCCCCGACGATCCCGTCGAGGCAGTCCGGGCAGAACTGCCAGCGATCGCCCACCCCGTCCCAGGCGGCGAGCGGCAACCGGAACGGCCGGCCGGCCGAAAGGTCGGTGGTCATCAGCGCCAGGTTGATCACCCGATCACCGCTGTGCGTCGCGAGGTTCCGGAGCACGGCTGGATCGCGCTCACCATCCCGGCCGGCGTCGGGACCGCGCCACAGGTCGCCGAAGGTGAGTGCGCGTTCCCCGTCGAGCCCGGCGAGTTCGTCGAGCCGGTCGGCGAGCCACGTCGCCAGCGGTGGGACCCCGGTCGAGGCAGGCACTCCGGCCAGCCGGTCGACGGGGGTCGGGCGGTAGGGGGTGGCGCCGGGGACGATCCCGAACCGGAAGCGTTCGGCCTCCGCGAGCACCGGCCTGCAGGCTCTGCCGTAGATCACGGCGAACGCCGCCCCCACCGCGAGGGTGGTGACCAGCCAGCAGGTGACGACGGCGGCTGTCGCCGCCATCCATCCCGCCGCATTCGCCGGTCCCCCCGCGATCGTTCCGCGCAGCAACAGCGTGAGCACGCCTGCGGCCAGCGGCACGGCGAGAACGAGCGAGCCGAGCCGGAACCAGCCTGCCGCCACCCGCAGCAGCCATCCGGCGGCGGCCACGGCGGCCACCGCGGCGAGTCCGGCCACCAGAGGCCGCGCATCGTTCCAGCCGGCAGGGGGCGCAGCCATGGCCATCGCGAAGGGCGCGGTGAGCCAGCCGAGGAACAGCAGGGTCAGCACGACACCCGCGATCCTGCTCACCGCCGTGAGCAACGCGGCGACCACGCAGGTCAGCCGGTTGCGTCCGGTGGTCTGGGGCGACTGCATGAGAGCGACCAGCACCCGGTAGATGCGACTCAGTGCCGTGTTCGGCTGGAACAGCTGCACCAGGCGCCAGCGTTGCGCACCCGTGCCGGAGACCATCCACCGGATCAGCCCCGCCAGTCCGGCGAAACCCGGACGGACCGATCCCTCGGGCACCGTGTCCGGCTGCTCGGCGAACCGCCCGTACTCAGCGGCGGCCGTGGCGGACGCGGCGATCGCACCGGCGGACGCGCCGCCGACCGAGCGGAAGACGTAACGCCGGGCCAGTGAACAGACCGCGAGCGGGTAGATCACCCCGCTGGTGGTCCCGCCCCGCATGGTCAGGTCACAGGACGCGTCGACAAATCGACGGTAGTCGCCGGTCTCGTCCGTGGCGTGCGTGTCGGCCTCGTTCGGGGACCAGCGGACCCACTGTTCGGCGCGATGCGTGGTGTAGTTCTCAGGGTCGTCGAGATCGAGTTCGGCGATCTCGCTGATCGGATCGGTGCTGTTCGCCACCGGGGCCTCCGGGAATCGGAGCGGAAGTACGGCGACAAGACGCTACTACTCGCAGATCACGGCTGGGGCGGTTTCCGCGTGGTTCACCGGGACGGCAGACTGCGCGGGATGAACGGGACTCTCCTGGTACTCGGTGGACGCAGTGAGATCGGTCTGGCGCTGGCGGAACGCCTTGTCGCCGACGGAGCTGCGACCGTGGTGCTCGCGGCCCGCCGCAGTGGTGAACTCGGCGAGCAGCGGGAGCGACTGACCCGGGCAGGTGCGACGACGGTGGACACGGTGGAGTTCGACGCCGACGACCTCACCTGTCACCGCCCGGTGCTCGACGACGTGGTGGCCCGGCACGGCCCACTGGGTACCGTGCTCGTCGCGTTCGGGATTCTCGGCGACCAGCAACGCGCGGAGGCCGATGCCGCGCACGCCGTCGCGGTCGTGCACACCGACTACGTCGCGCAGGTCGGTGTGCTGACCCACCTGGCGAGCCTGCTGCGCGCGCAGGGCAGCGGCAGGCTGGTGGTGTTCTCCTCGGTGGCCGGAGTCCGGGTGCGCAGGGCGAACTACGTCTACGGCTCCGCCAAGGCGGGGCTGGACGGCTTCGCCAGCGGACTCGCCGACGCACTGGCGGGCAGCGGGGTCCGGCTGCTGCTCGTGCGGCCCGGGTTCGTGATCGGCAGGATGACCGAGGGGATGGAGCCTGCGCCGTTCTCCAGCACGCCGGAGCAGGTCGCCGAAGCCACCGCCGACGCCCTGCGCCGCGGCCGGGGCGAGGTGTGGGTGCCCCGGGTGCTGCGCCCGGTGTTCGCGGTGATGCGGTTGCTGCCGAGGACCGTCTGGCGCAGGCTCCCTCGCTGAGCGAGCGGTCAGATGACCAGCAGGCTGAACACGCTCGAGGTCGCCGAAGCGTAGAGCGTGGTCTCCGGGTGGTAGACGCGCAGTTTGATCTCGGCCTGGACCTGGAAGCTGAGCTTGAGCTGGTAGCTGCCGTTGGGCCTGCACGAGGTCGACGTGAGGTCCACCCAGACGCCCGCGACGAGCCGCTGCACCACGAGTGGTTCGAGCGACGTCACACCGTCCGTGCCCGACGCCCGTAGCGGCGCCTGTACGTCGAGCTTGCCCTTGAGCTTGACCTTCTCGTTGACCTTGACCTTGCTCTTGTCGAGTTTGGCGTCGACCTTCACCTTCTTCTTGCCCGCGATCGAGTGGGTGCCGGTGCCGTCCGTGCCGACCGGGGCGGCGAGCGCCGCGCCGGGTGCGGTGGCGAGCAGAGCACATCCCGCGAGCAGTGCGACGAGGGAGCGGCGGATCCGGTGCTGGGCTGGGTTCTTCGTGGTTCGCATGATCGAAGTGCAGCACGCCGGAACACGGCGAACGGAGTTAACCGCCCCGAACGATGTCACACGACCACCTGGGCAGGTGAGCATGCCGGCCGGCGTGACGTTGGGTGATCCCCGGATCAGATGTCGAGCGGGATCATGCAGTGGACCCGTGCCGTCCCGCTCTTGCCCGTCCCGGTCTGCGCGTCGTCGGCCACGGTCACCCCGTCGACCCTGATGGCGCACCGCAATGGTTCGCCGGAAGGGTCCGCGCTGTCGGCGCGCACCGTGATACCGAGGCTGCCGACGTGCGCCAGCGTTTCGGTGAACTCGAACTCGAACGGCTCCCCCTGCAGTTCGACCTCGGTCTGCGCACCCGCCCTGGACACGTGCATGACGGTGTCGTAGGGCCCGGACACCGTCACCTCGACGGTGTGCTTGGACGGTACCGCCGGTACCGGCTGCTCGGTGGATTTCTCTTGTGCCGCAACAGGTTCTGTTTGCGGGGTCGAAGCGACGGTCACCGTTGCGAGGGCGACCGCGATCAAGGAGAGGGAAGCCAACGCGATGCGCTGCACGGGGCGCGCTCCCTCCATCGGTCCGCGGACGCAGACACCTGATTGTGCCATTCGGCCATCTCATCCTGGCAGCGTCCTGCCGGGTGACCGCCTGACCAGGGTGTGGCGCACCCAGGCGCGGCGCGGAGCTTCTCCGTAGAGTCGGGGACATGGCGGCGAACGAGCTGGGCGACTTTCTCAGGGCGCGGCGAGGGCGGCTGCGGCCTGCGGATGTGGGACTGCGTGAGCACGGGCAGCGGCGGGTCACGGGCTTGCGGCGCGAGGAGATCGCCGTGCTGGCCGGGGTCAGTGCCGACTACTACACGCGGCTGGAGCAGGGCAGGGAACGTCACCCGTCGGCTCAGGTGCTGGACGCGCTCAGCGGTGCGCTGGAACTGGACGCAGAGGCCCATGAGCACCTGTACCGGCTGGCCGGAACGGGCGGGAGGACCGGCCGGGCGGTGGTACGCGAGGTGGTCGGTCCCGCATTGCGGCAGTTGCTGGACGGCTACCCGGGGGCCCCGGCGTTCGTGCTGAACCGGGCGCTGGACATCCTTGCGGTGAACGCGCTCGGTGCGGCCCTGTACTCGCCGTTCGCGGCGGTCGACAACCTCGCCGAAATGGTCTTTCTCGATCCGGCCGGCAGATCCTTCTACGTGGACTGGCCGCGCGCGGCGGAAGCCACCGTAGCCAGTCTGCGGTTGGCGGCGGGCTACGACGCCCACGATCCCCGGCTCGCGCGACTTGTCGATGCGCTTGGCGACCACAGTCCGGAGTTCGCCGGACTGTGGCGCACTCACGAGGTCCGCGGCAAGACCAGGCAGGCGAAGGAACTGGCGCATCCCGATGTCGGCGTGCTGTCACTGACCTACCAGGCGTTCGACGTCCGTGACGCGCCCGGCCAGCAGCTCGTCGTGTACCAGGCGGAGGCCGGGAGCCCGAGCGCCAACGCGCTGAGCCTGCTGGGCACCCTTGCCGCCACGCGTCGCGGTCATCCTGCGTCGCGCTCGTTCTCCTGATAGATCAGGATGTTCCTGCAGGCAATCGGAGCGGAGGCAGGAATGCTGGACCTCGGTATGGTGACGTGGGCGGCCACGATCGGGCTGATCGTCGCACTGCTCGCGGTGGATCTTGTTCTGGCCTGGGTGCGGCCGCATCGAGTCGGATTCGGCGAGGCGACCGCGTGGTCGGTGTTCTACATCCTGGTCGCCATCGGATTCGGCGTGTGGTTCACCATGCAGCATGGTGGCGACTTCGGCACGGAGTACTTCGCCGGCTACATCATCGAGAAGAGCCTCTCGGTCGACAACCTGTTCGTGTTCGTCATCATCATGACGACCTTCGCTGTTCCCGAGGAGCACCAGCACAAGGTGCTGACCTTCGGCATCGTGCTCGCGCTGATCATGCGCGCGATCTTCATCGCCGTCGGCGCGACGCTGCTGGCGCTGTTTTCGTTCATGTTCCTGCTCTTCGGGTTGTTGCTGATCTACACGGCGGTTCAGCTGTTCCGGCACCGCGACGAGGATCCCGATGTCGAGGACAACGCTGTGGTCAAGGCGGCGCGCAAGTTCCTGCCCGTGAGTGACGAGTACGTCGGCGGCAAACTGGTCGCCAAGGTGCAGGGCCGCAAGCTGGTCACCCCGTTGTTCATCGTGCTGCTGGCGATCGGCAGCGTCGACCTGCTGTTCGCGCTGGACTCCATCCCCGCGGTCTTCGGGGTCACCGAGGAGCCCTACATCGTGTTCACCGCCAACGCCTTCGCGCTGCTCGGTCTCCGAGCGTTGTTCTTCCTGGTCAAGGGGTTGCTGGAGCGGCTCGTCTACCTCTCGGCAGGGCTCGCGCTGATCTTGGCGTTCATCGGTGTCAAGCTGCTGCTGCACTGGGCCCACGTCGACATCGACGAGCGTGTCCCGGAGATCTCCACGCCGGTCAGCCTCGGCGTTGTCGTCGTCGTGCTGGCCGTCGTCACCGTCGCGAGTCTGGTCAAGACCAAGAAGGACCCCTCCGCCAAGGCGCACCCCGGGTCCCTGCGGGCGCACAAGGCAAAACCCGGAGACTCCGACCGCGACGCGAGCCAGAACTGAGCGTGGTCCGGCAGTCAGATCTTCCCGCCGGTGAGGGCGAAGAACTCCTGTCTGGAACCGGCGTCCCGGCGAAGTGAACCATGGAGCGCCGACGTGACGGTACGTGCGCCCATGGCCCGGACGCCACGCAGCGACATGCAGAGATGTTCCGCCTCGATCACCACACCGACCCCCTGTGGCCTCAGGTGGTGCTGCAGCCAGTCGGCCACCTGCTGGGTCAGCCTTTCCTGAACCTGCAGGTCGCGGGCGAACAGTTCCAGCACACGAGCAAGTTTGGACAGTCCGAGGATTCGCTCACCCGGCAGGTAGCCGATATGAGCCACACCGCTGAACGGCAACAGGTGATGCTCGCACAGCGACTGCACCGGGATTCCCCTGGCCAGCACCAGTTCGTCGTATCCCTCATCGTTGGGAAAGGTGGTCAACCGGAACTCCGGGGACCGCAGCATCTCCGCGTAGGACAGAGCTACTCGCCTCGGAGTTCCGGCCAGATGCTCAGCGGAGGGATCCTTGCCGAACGCCCGCAACAGATCGGCCACTGCTCGCTCGGCCGCGGCAAGGTCGGGTTCCGTGTGCTCCCGCATGATGCGCAGGTTTCCGGCTCCGCCCACCGTTGGGCTTGCGTGCTCGACGTGTTCGATGTCCGGAACGCTCATCCGGCACTCCCTTCGCGGGTTACGGGTCAGGATCGGCGAGGGCGGGACGAGGTGTGACTGATCGACAGGCGGGCGAGCGCGACCGCGGCGACCAGCAGGCCGAAGTCCCGCAGTGCGATGTCGTAGAAGCCCGGGATCGTCAGCAGGTTCAGGATGATCCCGGCGAGCCAGGCCGCGACGAGCCAGCCGCCGAACCGCGGCGCGAGGGCGACCGCGATGCCCGCGGCGATCTCCACCACGCCGACGGCGTACATCGCCTGCTGGGCTGAGCCGGGCACGAGTTCGTCGATCCAGGGCGCGAGATAGCGGGGCCATTCCGTGAGCAGGTCCGCGAACTTGTCCAGCCCGAAGACGATGGGCGCCACCGTGAAAACGATGCGCAACAGCAGGAACGCCTGGTAGCCGGGGTCGGTGCGGATCCGGTCGACCGGCGCCTGCCCGGTGCTCGAACGCGAGGTGCTCATGTCTTCTCCTTCTAAAATTAATGTTAGTTGACTATAGAAACAGCGCTCCTGTTTCGTCAAGCGATGTTCGTTTTAGAATGTGGGCATGGACGATCGGCTTGGTGCGCACGTGGCGGCGGTGGCGGCGCTCGACGAGCCGACCCGCAGGCGGCTCTACGAGTACGTGGCGCGGCAGTCTGCCGCCGTGGGCCGCGACGACGTGGCGGGTGCGGTCGGGCTCGCGCGCGCCACCGTCGCCTTCCATCTCGACAAGCTGGTCGATGAGGGGTTGCTCGAGGTCAGGCACGAGCGGCGTAGTGGCCGTACCGGGCCGGGCGCGGGCCGCCCTTCGAAGCTCTATTTCCGATCGGCCAGGCAGGTTGCGGTGTCACTGCCGGAGCGTCATTACGACCTGGCCGGGCACCTGCTGGCCATGGCCATCGAGGAGGCGGACAGGTCCGGCGCGTCGGTGCGCGCCGAACTCGACCGGCTGGCCTGTGCGGTGGGTGCGGAGATGGGGCGAGCGGGACGTGCGCAGGGGGAGGACGCGACCGACGACGTCCTGTTCGCCGCGCTCGAGGCGCAGGGGTTCGAACCGCGGGCGGCCGACGGCCGGGTGCTGCTCGGCAACTGCCCGTTCCATCGCCTGGCCGAACAACACACCGAACTCGTCTGCGGCATGAACCTGAGCCTGCTCGGCGGTCTGCTCGACGGTCTCGGCCTCACCGATTTGCGCGCCCGGCTGGATCCGCTGCCCGACCACTGCTGTGTGCAGCTCAAGCCCGCTTCGGCATAGCACTCCCGAGTGTTCCGGCCACACCAAGAAGACAGGTGATCGAACATATGTTCTAATGAATGGGCCGGCTCTGGCGGGGAAGACCGGAGCCGGCCCAGACCTGAGGAGGGGTGCGTGGCCTGCAAGATCACTCACAAGCTGAACAGCCAGCAGATCCGGTTCGCCAACCGGGACGCGGCCGAGCGCTACGCCGAGATCATCGGTGGTGGCGTGGACAACTGGTACTTCGCAACGGTGCCGCGCCCCGACGTCGGACCGGTACCGATCACGGTGTCCGGCCCTCGGCGGGTGCGAGTGGTGATCAAGGCGTGAGCACGGGCTCCGGCGCGGTCTGCCGTGCGGCGCGGCCGCGCCTTCCGGTCCCCGCGGCCGCGGCCGCGTACAGCCAGGCGTACAGGCACCACGACGCGGCGAAAATGCCGCCGACCGCGACGTAGGCGACCGTCCAGAGCACGGCCGGAGTGTCCTCCTTGCGCTCTCGCTGAAGGAAGGAGATCTCGCTGATGAAGTCTCGCTGTCCCGCCACGGCGGGGATCTCCGGCGCCGAGGCCTCGGGGTCGTCGGGCGCGTAGATCGGCAGAATCGTCATTGTCCGGTCGACAAGAGCATCGGTCGAGCCGTGCAGCCGGATACCGCTCTTCCACTCGCCGTAGGCCGGCAGCGGCTGGGTCGTGGTGTAGACACCGGGACCTGTCTGCCGCATCGGGGAGTGGAAGAAGTCGCCGCCCTGCCAGGCCAGTGCCCGGAACCAGACCGCGTTCTCCGCGGCGCTGATGTCCTCGGCGCGGTCCATGGTGATCGTGACGTTCACCCACCTCGGCTCGTCCTGCGGATCGGCTTCCCTTGAGGCGTGGGAGATCGGCAGGGTCTCCGCGCTGGGGTTCAGTGCGATGTCGGCACGCAGACCTGGCGGCGGATCCTCAGGTGGCACCACCACTGCCATGAGCGCGACCGCGCCCAGTGCGCCGAGCAGGCCGAAGGCGTGGCGGACACGGAGCCGTTGCACTCGGCTGCCGGACGGGAGTGGATCCTGTTTGCGGCGGGCGGCGATGTCCTCGGTGCGCTGGTACTGCCAATGTCCGATGAGGGCGCCGGAGACACCGGCGGCCGTGCCGAACAGCATGATCGCGGGCAGCATCGCGGCAGGCCACGGGTAGGGCATCAGCCACTGGCTGAACGCCCATTCGGCCGCCATGCCGCCGGTGCCGATCAGGACACCGGACGCCACGGCGAAGATCGGCTTCGCCGACCGTCCTCGCAGTGCGAGCGCCGCGATCTCGATCAGCGCGGCCTCGGCGACGTAGGGCAGCATCGGCGAGACGTGGAAGTCCAGCGCGAACGGGATGCCGGCGTAAAGCACGCGGGAGAGCAGGAAGACCGCGAGCACGATCAGCGTGGCGCCGGGGCCGAACTTGGCCCGGGCGTACACCAGGGTCCAGCCCGCGATCAGCCCGACCAGTACCACCTGGGCGAGCATCGGGAACTGTGGCACGCCGAGGTCGAACTCCATCAGGAACGCGGAGGCGCCCATCATCCAGGCACCCGCGAGGATCGGGTCCAGCCAGCGGACGAGGCGTCCGGTCGCGCCGACCTGCCTTGCCTCGGCCAGCAGCAGTTGCAGGCCGATGACAACGGTGATCCCGCCGCCGATCATCAGCACGTGGGTGGGGCCCCATTCGGTCACGTCCTGGCCGAACAGCCGGTGCCACACGTCGTCGAGGGGGAAGCCCACCACGGCCACCAGGCCGGTCGCCATGATCAGGATGCTGCCCATCGGGGCACGCCAGTACGGGCCGATGGGGAACGTGCGGACGGGTAGTTTGCCCTTGGCCAGCGCCGCACTGAGCACGCCGGTGGCGAAGATTCCCATCAGGCCGAAGTAGATGGGGTAGTGCGAGGGGTTCGCCAGCGGGCCCTCGTCACGCCCCAGTTCCATGTGGGTCGGCACATCCCAGTACACGCCGATCAGCGCGGCGACGCCGGAGAGCATCGCGGTCCCCATCGGCAGTCCGGCCCAGCGCGGCAGTCCGGTCATGCGAGCGACCAGGTCGGCGAGTTTGCCGACGAGCGTGCGCTTGCCGCCCCGTTCGCGGATGACGAATATCGCCACCGGCAGGAAGATCCCGAAGAACATCGCCATCGCGATCAGGATCTGGTCGACGGCGGCACCTCCGGCGGGCGCCTGGGACAGCGTCATCTCGGTTGCCTTCCGGGTCGCTCGATGCGTCGGCGCATCAGAGTCTTGTTACCTGCGACTTAAGGTAACACTTACCGGAGGTAACACAAACCCGAGACTGGCTCAGGTGGCCACTGTTGTCGCCGTGGTGGCTTGCTCAATGCTCCGCGTACTGATCGGCAAGGCGTTGGTGCTCGACAGCGGCCGCGGTCGGGCCGATGTACGGGAGCAGCGCGCAGTAGACAAGGTCGGGCAGGAGTTCGGGCAGTTGCGTCGTCTCACCGCGGTGAATCCTGCTGTAAACGACCTCGACCAGACCGCCGACGACGGTCTCGGCGGTGATTTCCGGAGACGGCGGCGCGCCCTGTGCCTCAGCGATGGCGCAGGTGGTCTCGTGGACGAGGCCGATGATCAGCCGAAGCGAGGCATTGCGTCGCTCGATCGCCTTCGGTCCTGCCGCGAGTACCTCGACGATGAGCATGTGGGCTTCGGCGGGGTGTTCGGCGAGCAGTTCGAGCACCGCCCGGAGAGCGGCTTCGGCCAACTGGGAGAACTCCGTGCCGGAGGACCGCTGTGCCTGCTCGACCCGTTCCACCACGAGCGCCGCGAAGGCGTCGTATGCGGCGAGGAAGGCGTCTTCCTTCTTGCTGAAGTGCTGGTAGAAGGTGCGGCGGGAGATGCCGGCGCGGGAGATGACCGCCTCGACGGTCATCTCCCCGTACCCGGTTTCGGCCACCACCCGCGGTACCGCGGTCAGGATCCGCGCACGCTGGTTCCCCGCGACGTAATCGCGAGGCAGTCCGTGCCGACCAGGGGGCAGCTGTTGGGCTGCGCGCTCCTGTTCCCCCACTGCGCCTCCGGTTCGCTCTTTGCTCACCGTAAAGTAACGGTTACTGTACGACTGTGGCCCCCGACACAGGAACACCTCGTCGGTGTGACACCACCGCAGCGTCGGGCTGTCGTCAGGAGTGCCCGGCGTGTCTGCGCTTGCGCGCGGCGCTGCGGGCGAAGCTCGTCGACCAGGCGTGGCACGATCTCACTCCTACCGCAGTCGCCGATGCGGCCGGGATGTCGGTGAATTCCTTCTTCGCACACTACCCAAGCGTTGCCGCCTGTGGAGCGGCCGCACTCGACGAGGCGGCGGAGGATTGCCGCAGGGCGTGCGCACGGGCTTACCCGGCCCAGCGTGACTGCCGCGAGCGGTTCCTCCAAATGGCAGAAGCCGCGGTGAGCTGGATGGCGGCGCGCCCCGAGATGGCTCGGTTACTTTTCGTGGTTCCGCGACAAACTTGCGATCCGCTTCTACTGGAGAAGTTGAGTGTTTTCAGGTCGGTGATGGTGGCGATGTTCGAGCAGCCGCTGCGTTGCTCACCGGCAGGCCGGACACATGTCGAATTCGTCATCGGCCTCTTCTTTCAGGTGGTGGTTCGGGAATTCGCCAGGGGAGCGGAGATCGACATCCTGCGGTCGCGAGTGCTCATGTTGGCGCCGTTCGTCGAGACGCCGACGGCCAGGACGTAGCTGGTAACGGACAGTCACTGCCCGGAACTGACTGTTGACGTTTAGAAACACGCATGTTTATCTCTCTGGTGCCGCCGGGTGTACCCGTCGGTAACGCCGATAGATGGAGGTAGACGATGTCTCGGTTGCCCTCGAAGATCATCGGAATTCTCGCCGGCGCGCTCACCGTGGCGGCGCTGGGAACCGTTCCGGCACTCGCCGACCACTCGAAGATCGATGGGTCGATCACCGCCAACGGTGACACCTGCAGCTGGACCGACGGGAGCACCAGCGACAACCCGCCCAACACCCTCACTGTCGACCGCACGACGATCAACGCCCCCGGCGGCAATCTGAGCTGCTCCGGCGGTGTCAGTGCCACGCTGAACAACGACCCGACGGCCACTTTCGACGACGCGAACGGGACCGCGACCGTGGACCTGCTGGACGTCACGCTGACGCAGTTCGGAATGCAGTGCCGCTACCAGGCCCGCGATGTCGAGGGTCAGCGCGACGGAACGACCAGGCACTACACGGCCAGCGTCAGTGTTCCGCTGTCCAGTGGTGGTTTCGGCTGCCCCAACCCGTTGAACGCGGACGCTTCACTGACCCTGCACTGAGTCCTTCCCGCTAGCGGTGTCCTGCGGTGCGGTGAACCCCTGTTCTCCCGGTCCCGGCCGGGGAGCAGGGGTTCTCCGCGTCCCGGTCCCTCAGGTCAATGCGTCAGCAGGCGGAGGAAGGGGATGTGCCTGCCTGCCTCCCGGAAGTCGGCCGCGCCGCCGTCGACCTCGAACCCCATGTACCGGCACAGCGCCTTCGCCGCCCGCTTGTGCCTGCTCGCGTACTCGGCCATTACCTCGGCGCCCGCCTCCGTGTCGAGGGGAACCGCGGTGGCGGCACCCTTCTTGCCGCCGACCTGGATCCGCACCTCGGGGTCGGCGAGCACGTTGCGGTACCAGTCGGCCTTGGCGCCGAATCCCGAGGCGACCGTGTAGGAGCCCGCTGTGCTGTCGTGGTGCACCACCTCGATCACCACCTGCCGGGGCTTGCCGGACACCCTGCCGCGATGGTGCAGCAACAGGAAACGGCCACCGAGCAGGCGGCCGAGCCCGATGCGGTAGAGATGGATGGGCAGCCGGAAGAGGAACTTGGCCAGTCCCTTCGGCTGCGGCTTCCGCTCGAGGATGCGCATGGCCGTTCCTTTCTCAGTCGTCCCCCGACGGGGATGTGTCGGCAGCGGCGATCACGGTGGTCAGGAAGTGCTCGACCTGCGCGGCGAGGTCGACCGAGTCGGGCGCGATCGACCTGACCAGCGCCAGGCCCTCGAACTGGGCGATGACGGTCATCGCCGTGTCCGCGCTGTCGGCGACGCGGAACTCCCCGGCTTCGTTGCCCTGGTCGAGCAGTGCGGCGATCAGTTCGCGGTAGCGGTGGTAGTAGGTGCGAAGCAGTTCGCGGACGTCCGTTCTGCGGGCCGCCAGCCCGTAGAACTCCAGCGCGAGGTCGCGGCTGCCGTCGAACTCGGTGAGGTCGGTGACCGCTCTGCTGCCCAGTTCGCGAAGCCGGGGAGCGGCCGGGCCCGGCGCACGCACGATGCTCTCCACCGCGCCGACGTGCTCCTCGAAGAAGCGCTGGAGCAGCCCGGCGACGATGTCGTCCTTGCTGCTGAAGTGCCAGTACAGGCCGCCCTTGCTCAGTCCGGACTCGGCGACGATGTCCGCCATGACCGCCGTGTGCAGCCCTTTCCGGCCGAAGACCGCCGCGGCGGCGTCGAGAATCTGCGCCCGCCGCTCGGCGACATCCCGGTTCTCGGTCATCGGACCTCCCGTGCCCAAGATACAGACCGACCGCCCGGTCGGTCCACCGGCCAAGTCGAACAGCAGGTCAGCCGGGACACCTGATCGGCGCCGGAATCAGGAGGCCGAGTCGCGTTCTGCCCGCAGGCGGGGGGCGAGCGATGCGGCCTCCCGCACCTCGGGGCGCGCCTCCAGATCGGCGGCCAGGTCCTCGGCCCACCGGCGGATGCCGTCGATGTCCAGTTCATGGGCGACGCCACGGAAGGGTGCGATGTTGTCCGCGCCCCTGCGCAGCAGCGACGCGGCGCCCGGGAGATTTCCGCGGGCCGCGTGGGTCACACCGACCGCGAGCTGAGCCATGCCCCGCCACAGCCCTTCCTCCTCGGGGGGCCCGGTCTTCCACGCGTCCTCGAACACCTCGTGCGCGTGGAACGGCATGCCCGCCTCGAGCAGGCGTTGTGCTTCGCGCACGGTTTCCTGGGGGGTGCGCTCGATTCCCTCCGGCTGCCGCTCGACCCCCTCGGCCCCGTAGGGCAGCGGCCTGCCGAGGCCGTCGCGCGGGCGGGCGTTGCGGGCGCGCCCCTCGTCGTCTCGGTCCCGGTGCGTGCTCACCCCTCGATGGTGCCACGTCGCAACGCCCGTGGCGGTGCTACCCGCGGCAGTCCGATGGTGCAGGATGGCCCCGATCGTGTCGGTCCGCAGTCACTCACCGGTGTGCAGATGGGAGATCAGGTGCGGCGAGTTCTTCCCGCGGTCCTCGGCGTCGCGGTCGTGCTGACGGCCTGCACCGCGAACCCCGCCGAACAGGAAGCCCGGCCCGTTCCGTCGTCAGCCCCGCCCGCGCCGCCGGAGAGCACCGGCCCCGCGAACTCCTTCAGCGTCCTGGCCACGGGGGACGTCCTGATCCACCCGGCGCTGACCGAACAGGCCGAGCAGGACGCGGGACAGGGCAGCCTCGACTACCGGCCGCTGTTCGCCGGCCTCGAGCCCGTCGTGTCCGGCGCGGACCTGGCGATCTGTCACCTCGAGGTGCCGCTGGCGGAGCCGGACGGCGCCTACAGTGGCTACCCCTCCTTCAACGCCCCGCCACAGGTGGCCGACGCGCTGGCGGACATCGGCTACGACAGCTGCTCCACGGCCTCCAACCACACCCTCGACCAGGGCTCGGAAGGCGTCGTACGGACGCTCGACACCCTGGACGAGGCCGGTATTCGGCACACGGGGTCGGCGCGCACCGAGCAGGAGGCCGAGACGCCGCTGGTGCTCGACGTGAACGGCGTCAAGGTCGGGCAGGTGTCCCACACGTTCGGCTTCAACGGGTACGAGCTGCCCGAGGACAAGCCCTGGATGTCCAACCCGCTGGACGCGGAGGCCGTTCTCGCGGCAGCCGAGGCCACGCGAGAAGCGGGTGCCGAGGTGGTGATCGCGAGTCTGCACTGGGGAACGGAGTACCAGCACGAGCCGACCGCCGAGCAGCAGGACCTCGCCGCGGAGTTGCTGGGTTCCGACGCGATCGACCTCATCCTCGGACACCACGCGCACGTCGTGCAGCCCATCGAGCGCATCGACGGCGAGTGGGTGGCCTACGGACTCGGCAACAGCGTCGCCAAGCATTCCGAACCGAGAGGCGTGACCGAGGAGGGGATCGCCGCACGGTTTCACTTCGCCCGCTCGGCCGACGGCTGGTCGGTGGAACGCGCCGAGTACGTGCCGACGCTGATCGACCTCGGCCCGCCGATCCGCCTCACCGATCTCAGCGGCGAGTCGGGTGCGGACGTACCCGCCGCGCGGCGGGTCGAAGCTCTCGAGCGGATCGACGACGTGGTGCTCAGCCGGGATGGCGGGAGCACCGGGCTCAGCAGGGCGGGGCGCTGAACCCGGTCGCCGCGCTCAGGCGGGACAGGCGGCGAACAGCCTGCGCGTGCTACCCGGAACGGGATTGTCGTATGCGGCCGCGTCGCTGAACTCGCAGCCGTAGTCCGGCTGCGAGACCGCCGAGCGCTTGTGCACGACGTCGCCGTCGGGCCGCTCGCCGGTGTCGGTCCACCGAACGAGGTCGTCCCAGGCTGTCCCCACCTCCGAAGGTGAGAACTCGCAGTGGTTCACCGTGCGGATCGCGCGCTGGACGAGTAGCCGCGTCCGGTGGTGCTTGCTCGCGTCCTCGCGATATGCCTGCTCCATCGAGAACGGCACGAACAGGTCGCCGAGGCCGTGCAGCGAGAGCACGGGTGCGGTGGGCCTGCCTGCGATGCGCGGCACCTCGGTCAGCAGCGGCGAGTACCTGGCACGGACGTTCTCCGGAAACACCCGCTGCACCGAGGCGTTGACGTTGACCGGGGTGTTCGGCTCGTACCGCGTGCCGATGTTGGTCGCCACGTCACCGGGGTTTGCCGCGAGCCCTTCGAGACCGGAGGGCACGCTGAGACCGAAGAGAAAGTCCTTCCAGAAGGCGAACGACGCGGCGTCGCCGGGCCGGGGGCCGCCCGTGCGTTCCACTGTGATGGCGCGGAACTGCGCGCCGAGTTCGTTGAGTGTGTCCGGACCGCCGGGAGCGAGCTCGGTCATGCCCAGCTTCTCCTGGATCAGTGGCACCGCGGTCTCGAGATAGTCCTCGGGAACCGGATAGGCGGGTACGTCGGCCAGGTCCTGGGCCACCAGTTGGTAGTCGAGCAGGTAGTCGAAGAGTTCGTGGTCCCCGAGTACGCCGCACATCGGCAGCGCGCCGTCGTAGAAACCGGGGTACTGCTCCAGCGATCGCCCGATCACGTGGCCGCCCATGGACATTCCGGCCACGAACACCCGCTTCGGCTTGCCGACGAGGTCGCGGAAGTGCTGTGCGAGGTCCCGAGTGCTCGTGACACCGGCCCGGACGTCGTAACCGTTGGCGTAGTACGACGAGGCGGCCCAGGCGAAACCCTGGTCGAGCAACCGCTGTCGCAGCCCGTGAGCGGGCGGGTCCACCGTCAGCACCGTGCTGTTGCCGCGGTATCCGTGTGCCCACATCGCCAGTTCGCCGTTCCAGTCCGGCGGCACCTCCATGGTGTAGGCGGCGTGCTCGTGGATTCCCTGCAACACCGTCGCCGGTTCGCCACCGACCTCGGCGGGCGGTAGTGGCGGGTTGTGCACGGTGTAGCCGGGCAGCGGCTCGTCTCCCGGTGTCCGATCACCTTGTGTGGCGGGATAAGCCGAGGCCGGCGCGGCGACAACGCCACCACCGGCAAGGACCAAACCCAGTACCAGACCGACAATCGCCCGCGGACGGCGATTCGACAGCAGCGGCATTGCGCACCTCCAGGCCGCTCACCGTAGCGGAATTCGAGCCGCGGCAAAGAGAGGATTTAGTCACCGCCCGTGTTCACGCGAACACGCCTTCGGCCCATTCCTGGGGTTGTTGGCAAACCATCAATGACATTGCGGTAGAAATGCCCCCTATCGCACCGGCGAGTGAAGGGGCCCCTGGTGGACGACGAGGTGTCCGTGGCCCAGCTCCTCGAACGTGAGGGCTGGGACGAACACGCCCCGCCCAAGCCGGGCTCCCGCCTCCGTGTCCTCGCTGTCATGGGGGCGGTCGTGCTCGGGTGCGGTGTCGCGGCCGTCCTCGTCCGGCCCGCGCCGAACGAGGAGCCCCAGGCGCTGTGGCCGGAGGAAACCAACGTCATCGGAGTGCCGGGAACGCCGACCGGTGGTGGTCTTCCCGGCGCCGCGACCGTCACCGCAACGATCGCGGACACGACGTCGGTGGATGACCGCGCCTCCTCCGAGGAGTCTTCCGCCGAGGACGGTGCCGACGACTCGAGTGAGTCGTCGACGCCGTCCGATGCGACGAGTTCGGTGGTGCGCACTTCCGATCCACCAGCGCCGACCGGCGGGTCCAGCAGTGCGCGCGACGATCGGCCGGACCCGACGGATGACCCGTCCGAGACGCGGTCCAGCACCCAGCCTCCACCGGCCACCACGACCACTCGGCCAAGGGACGACTGCTGGTTCCCGCTCTTCTGCTGACCGCGCCGTCGGCTCAGCCCGGCCGCAGACCCGGCCTGCCGTCCTCCACGTGGAACCGTTTCACCACGGACAGGGTCGACTTCGCGGGATCGCGCACCAGCACCGAGGACACCCCCATGAACTCGGCGGTCAGCTGTTGCGGCGTCACTGTGGCGCGGACGAAACCCCGCTGGTGCCCGACGTAGTGCACGTGCGGATTGCGTTCCGGGTATGCGGGTGGAGTTGTGCTGCCCCGTGAGGTGATCGACGTGGTGACCAGTTCGGTGCCCACGAGGGGCGCGCTGTGGTCGTTGTAGTTCTTGCGCAGGTCACAGGCCCAGTGCCGGTGCACATCGCCGGTCAGTACCACCGGGTTGCGGACCTTGCGGTCGATCCAGCCCTGCACGATCCGGTCCCGGTTGGCGGGGTAGCCGTCCCAGGCGTCCTCGCTGACGTCGCAGGTGCTGCCCTTGCCGTCGCCGTCACGCTGGGCGAAGAACACCTGCTGGCCGAGGAAGTCCCAGCCGGAGGTGCGCGACGTCAGGGAATCCAGCAGCCATCGCTCCTGTGTCGCGCCGGTCAGGGTGCGGTCGGTGCGCCGCAGTTCGGTGCAGTTGGTGTTGTTGTTGTTCGGCGCCTGCTTCCACCGGTACTGGCGGGTGTCCATCATGTGGAAGCGGGCGAGCGTGCCCCAGGTGATGGTGCGGTACAGCGGAATCGCGGAGTTGACCGGCTTCATCGAGCGGGGCAGCGGCATGTTCTCCCAGAACGCCTGGAACGCGTTCTGCTTGCGGTACTGCTGGTCGAAGTTCACGCCCCACCAGTTGTTCTCCAGCTCGTGGTCGTCGAACACCGCGAGCCACGGTGCCGCGGCATGGGCCCGTTGCAGATCCGGGTCGAGTTTGTGCTGTGCGTACCGCAGCCGGTGCTCGTCCAGCTTGTCGACCTCGTCGAGGTCGAGATATCCCCGCACGACGTCGCTGTGGCCGGAGTTGTTCTCGTACATATAGTCGCCGAGGAAGAGCACGACGTCCGGATCGCCCTGGGCGAGGTGCCGGAACGCGTGGTACCAGCCCTCTTCGAAGTGGGCACAGGAGGCGAAGGCGAACTTGAGCTTCGCGGGAGTGCTGCCTTCCGCGGGGGCGGTCCTGGTGCGGCCGACCGAGGAGACGTGCGCGCCGGTCCTGAACCGGTAGAAGTATCGCGCCCCAGGGGTCAACCCGGTCGGCTCGGCGTGCACGCTGTGCCCCTCGGTTGCAATGGCCGTCTCCGTGCCCGACGCGACGATGTCGGTGAACGCCTCGTCGGTGGCGAGCTGCCATTCCACCGGCACGTTCTGCGTGCCCATTCCGCCGTCGAGGTCGAGCGGGGCCTGGGCCAGCCTGGTCCAGAGCACAACGCGGTCGGGGCGCGGGTCGCCGGACGCGACTCCGAGGTGGAACGGGTAGCGCAGGGCGGCGGTGCCCGCGCCGGCCGCGGCGAGTCCGGGAACGGCCAGCGCGCCGCCGGCCGCGGCGCCGGCGAGTCCGGTGACGAGGAAAAGTCTGCGATTCACGGTGGGCATTGGAAAACTCCTCAGGTGGGGCGACAGGTGTTCGGGGAATCTTCAGGTCATGTCGTGCTTCGCTCGCTCACGCGTAGTCGGTGATCCAGGCACCACAGGTTGATTCCAGAATCTCTTTGGGGCCGTGTTCGCCGAGGCAGGCCCGATACGTCACCCAGTCGCCTTCCGGGAACTCGAGATTGGCGGTGACCGAGGAGCCGTTGCCATTCGGATTCCACACGCGGTGCGGCCCGGAACCGTCCGGTAACCAGTACAGCAGTACCGCCGAATGGCCGTCAGCCTTCTGGTCGTAGACCTTGAAAACCTCGCCGTAAGACTGGAATGTGACCCGGCCCGCGCAGCCGCTGCCGGATGTGCAGCGTGAGCTGTCGGCGAGTGCGGGAGTAGCGGCGGCGACGGTGAGTGTGGTGGCTGCGAGTGCGATGAAGGACAATCTGCGCAAGGTGAACATGAAGCCTCCGGCGGTGGGGTGGAAACCGATTCTGCTCATTTCCCGAGCACTCGTGAAGAGAGTTCGTGAATTTCGTTCAGGAATCGGCGATATTTTCGCCGCATCCTGGTGGCGCCCCAAAATACTTATAAAAAACTCCCAACTACTCCGGTTGGCAAGCCGCACCGGGTTGTATGAATCTTGTATTCGCGGATGTTGTCCTTTGCTCCTCGTTTGTAACGATCGGAATGAGGGACAAACCATGAGACTGTCGACCGCAAGGAGATCGCTCGCCGGTGTCGTCGCAGGCACGGCAGCCGTGCTCGCGCTCGCGACCCCGGTCACCGCAACCGCGGGCACCACCGACGTCAGCACAGCTGCCGGTTCCGGTGACGTCGGCATCCAGGCAGTGAATCTGCGGACGCCGTTCGACTGCGGCCAGGTGTGGAACGCCAACACCCGGACCAACCACAACCCGCAGAACTCGGTGGACTTCCAGCGCAGTGGTGCGCTGAACAAGAACGTGCGGTCCAGTGCCGCGGGCACGGTGGAGACCGTGCGCAACCTCGGCAACACCAGCTACGGCAAGTACATCGTCGTCCGGCATGCCGAGGGCTGGAAGACGCTTTACGCGCACCTGAACTCCTTCAACGTCTCGGTCGGCCAGCGGGTGAGCACCGGAACGATCATCGGAAAGGTGGGCAGCACGGGTGGTTCCACCGGCCCCCACCTGCACTATGAACAGCGCCTCAACGGCGTGGTGAAGCGCGTGGTGCTCAACGGTGTTGCCATCCGGTACTTCGGCAACACGACCATCACGAGCAGCACCGGCTGCTGATCTGGCCCCGCACTTTCCCGGGAAAGTGGCCCCGAATCGCCGGCGGCACTTTCCCGGGAGAGTGTGGTCAGTCAGTCGACCAGGGCCATGCGGACCTCGGCGGGATCGTGGCGCGACCGGGGCACCGCGAACACCGCCGTCATCGACCGGTCCCCGGTGCGTGCGGCAAACGTGAGCAGCCGCCACTCGCCCTCGTCCCAGCTGTCGAGCAGTGCGGAGCGAATCAGGTCGTGTGCCCCCTGATAGGCGGGGCTGCGGTAGAGCTGTTGCAGCGAGGCCTGCACCGGTGCTTCGGTCTCCGTCGCGGTGTCGCCGAGCGGATGCCGCCACTGGACCCGCAGCTTCCGCAGCGGCAGCAGCCAGTGCTGGTCCAGTTCCGGTGACAGCACGACGAACAACGCGGTTCCCGCCACGACGACCAGCGCGGCGGTCACCGGTGCGTCGCCGAGGCCCATGGTCCACGAACCGTCCACAGTGGTCGCGCCGGTAGCAGCGAGCACGAGCAGTGCGACCCTGGTGAACGTGCGCGGACCGATCGGCCCGCTGGACGCGCTCACGCAGCCACACGAGGATTCCGGCGCGCGCCACCGGGCGTAGGCGAGATAGCCGAGCATCCCGAGGCACCACGCGGCGGCCAGGAACGCGGCACCGGGTCGTGCCGCCGGAATCAGCAGCAGCGCGGCGAGCGCGAGTTCGATCAGGCCGACGCCCCGGAAGACGGGGACTACTCGGGCCTTTCCGAGAACCTGCGCCAGTGCGGACCGCCGGGCGGCGAGTGGAGCGGCACTGCCGAACAGTTTGAACGCGCCGGCCGAGGTGAACGCCGCGACGACGAGGACGAGCAGGCTCGAAGCCAATGGGTGGGGTAGGAACATGGTCCCTCCTGGGGACGGGAGTGGGGCACCGGCCCGGCGCCCGTGACTGCCGCGGGGCCGGTGCGCCGCTCGCTGGATGTCCGATGTGGATCAGGCCGCGGAGGTGTAGACGGTGGAGATGTCGACCTGGTCGGTGTCCGGCCGCCAGGCGCCGATGACCTGGGCGTGCCTGCCCACCCGCACCATTGACAGGTCGCGCACCGCGGGTGTGCTGTTGTAGACGGCAGCCGTCGTGCCGCGCACCACGTTTCCGACGAGACGTTCGTGGCCGCTGTCGAGATACAGCGAGTTCTGCCCGACGCCGACGATCTTGGTGCGGAGATTGACGATGTTGAGCCAGACGGAGTCGGCGGCGAGGGTGCCGTCCTCCAGCCGCAACCCCCGCGCGTAGAGCCCGTCGCCGAGTTCGGCTTCACTGAAGGTGGTGTGCCGCAGCTTCCAGACACTGGTGCCGTTGGTGACGTGGATCCGGTGGAACGAGCGGTCGGAACTGGTCACCGAGAGCAGATTCCCACTGATCTTGGTGATCCGGCCCTCGACGAAGTTCGGGTCGTACATGTTGGCGCCGAGGCCGACGTTCGCGTGCTGTTCGGCCAGAGCGACCTCGGGGGACACCGAGCCGAGCGCCGTAGCGCCGACAATCCCGGCCGCGCTACCGAGTACGGCGCTGGTCATGAATCGTCTTCGGTCGAGCTTGCTCATCTGTTGCTCCTCGCTGTGTTCGTGTGCCGCAGGGCAAAGCCGCAGGGCTACGGCGGAACTGTCGTCAGCTGTGGAAGGTCACCGGGAGCAGACCGGCGTCGAGGTTGCCGATCGCGCTGAACGCCGCAGGCGTCAGGTCGAGGAGTCGCTGGGTGGCGCATTTCCCGCCGCAGCAGCGCTTCTCGTTACACCAGCGATCCGTGTCCGGGCCGCAGTCGGCGATCTTGACCGCGATTTCCTTGGTTCCGCACAGGTGCTTCACGTAGAACGTGTGCCCGCAGCCACGGCGGGAGAGTGTGCTCCCACATCGGTCGGGCCGGGTGATGTCGAAACATGCCTGCGACGCGTTCGGCCATGCCGTGTGGTAGCTGGCGGACCGGCAGTTGCCGCAGGATCCACCGCCCGCGGAGCTGCACCGGCCCCAGGCGGGGCCGCAGCAGAACCAGGATGTCTCGCTGTTCGCTTCGGCGAGTGCGCCGATTTCGTCCTCTGCCATCCTTCACTCCTTTTCGCCCGTCCGGGCAACCAGGTGGCCGGTTGTGCCGGCCACCCGCGGAAGTCTGCGCAGGGGACGTACACGATCGATACAAAGCGGTGCCGGGGGTGCTGGGAGCGGGTGACGCTCAGGCGGAGGTGCGGCCGGTGGCCGCCGGGTCCGCGAATTCTTCTGTGGCTTTCGGGTGATGATGGGAGATCACGGTGGACAGCCGCACCGGTTCGGTGTCCGGCGCCCCGGGGGTGAGTTCACGCCAGAGGGCGAGCGCGTGTTCGAAGTACCGCTGGGACTGCTCGTGCCTGCCGAGTTGCTCGTGCACCTGGCCGAGCAGTTCAGCGGCCTGTGCCTGTGACCGGCGGTCGCCGTTTCGCCGGTGCACACTCAGCGAGTTGACCAGCAGTAGCCGGGCGTGGGCGAGGTCGCCGCTGTAGAGGTACAACTCGCCGAGGTTCTGGTTGGCGTAGCCGACACAGTGGTCGTCCCCGAGTTCGTGGAAGATCGCGATCGCCCGGTCCACCTGTTCCCTGGCCTTACCGAGATTTCCCCGGTGCTGTTCCAGCGCCGCGAGGCGTTTGAGGGCGTGCGCTTCCCTGTGTCGGTCCCCGATCGCGGCGGACAGCGCGTGCGCGTCGGTGAACCAGCGCCCCGCGCAGGCGAAACAGCCGAGTGCGAGCCACACCGCGCCCACGGCGATCCTGGCCACGGCCTCCCCGTGCCGGTCGCCCGCCGACTCGAACAGGGCGAGCGCCTCGTGGCAGTGGTCGAGCGCGTCGTCGTGTTCGCCGAGTATCCGCCGCACGGTGCCCAGCCCGGCCAGCGCGATGGCCACGCCACGGTCGTCGCCGGATTCCCGGAACAGCGCGGCCGCCTCGGTGAACGCCGCCCGCGCGTCGTCGTAGGAGTCCTGGTAGAGATGGACCTGACCGAGATTGCGCAGGATCACGGCCTGGCCGGTGCGGTCGCCCGTGCGCCGCGCCGCGGCCAGCGCGATGGCGTGTGTGTGGTGCCAGTCGTCCTGATGTCCCCGCAGGTCGAAGAACGGGGTGAGTGCGGCGGTCAGCCGCCAGGCCAGGTCGTCGAGCCCCCAGCGCTCCGCCAGTTCGACCGCCGAGACGACCCAGCGGTGTTCCGCCTCGAACCAGGCGGCCGGGTCGTCGCCGACGAGACCCGTCAGCGTCTGGCCGGGCACCGGAGACCACGTCGGGGTGAATTCGCCGGCCGAGATCATTCCGAAGAAGTGGAGCGGCATTGTCTCGCCCACTTCGAGTGCGAGTGCCAGGTAGCCATCCAGTGCGCGGCGCAGGGCCGCCTTCCGGTCGCCCTGACTGTCCACATTCCACTGCTCGGCCGCGTAGCAGCGCAGCAGGTCGTGCAGCCGATACCGGGGTGCGCCGGTGGCGTCGGCGCCGACGGCTTCCACCAGATGCGCGTCGACGAGGGTGTCCAGTACGTCGTCGGCCGTGGCCCGGCCGAGGAGCGCGGCGGGCAGCCATCCGGGAAAGCGCACCGGCCCGAGCAGCGCCAGCAGCCGGAACGTGAGCGCGACGTCGGCCGGAAGCTGGTCGTAGCTGAGCCCGACGCTGGCGCGTACCGCCAGGTCACCGAGCCGGAGTTCGTCGAGCCTGCGGCGCTCGTCGTGCAGGCGTAGCGCCAGTGTCCGGATCGTCCAGCCGGGGCGGTGTGCGAGCCGGGCCCCGGCCACCCGGATGGCGAGCGGGAGGTGCCCGCAGTAGTCGAGGAGTGCCGCGATGCTGTCCGGTTCGGCCGCGGCCCGATCCACCCCGACGATGCCGGTGAGCAGTTCGTGGGCCTCGGCCTCCGGCAGCACCTCCACCTCCACCGGATGGGCGCCTTCGAGGTCCGGCATCCGCACCCGGCTGGTGACGAGGACCGCGCAGCCGCCGGTTCCGGGCAGCAGCGGCCGCACCTGCGCGGCGCACGCCGCGTCGTCCAGTACGACGCACAGGCGTCTTCGGGCGAGCCGGGAACGCAACAGCGCCGAGCGCTCGCCGAGTCCTCGCGGTATGGCCGTGTCCGGCACACCTACCGCACGCAGCACCTCGGCGAGGACATCGAGTGGACTGCGCGGGTTGGCGGAGGTGCCTGCGAGATCGATGTGCAACTGGCCGTCGGGGAACGTCTGCCGGATCGCATGCGCCACCCGGACCGCCAACGCCGACTTCCCCGCTCCCGGTGCGCCGGAGAGCACGACAACCGTCGGCACGCTCTGCTGGTTGTTGCGGCGGAGGAGGGCCATGAGCTCGTCGGTGAGCGGGCCCCGTCCGGTGAAGTCGGGCAGGTCCAACGGGAGCTGGCAGACGGGGAAGGGCGATCGCGGGGCGCCCGCGGGAGTGTGCCGGCCCTTCGCCGAGGCGCGGTCCAGCCGGGCCCGTAGTTGCCGGAGGCCGGGCCCCGGCTCGGCGTCGAGTTCGTCCTGCAGGACCTGCTCCGCCTCGGCGTAGACGTGCAACGCCTCCGCCCGCCTGCCGCTCGCGTCCAGCGCCACGATCAGCTGTTGCCACAGCTCCTCGCGCAGCGGGTGCTCGGCGAGCAGGCCACGCAGTTCGGCGATCGCGTCGCAGTGCCAGCCCCGCTCGATCCGCAGTCGAAGCCGCTGCTCCTCGGCGGACAGCCGGAGTTCGGTCAGCCGGGCGAGCCGGGACGCCCATGCATGGCTGTGGGGGAGGTCCTCCAGCAGGTGCCCGCGCCACAGTCGGCTGGCGGCGTCGAGCGCCGTCAGGGCGGTCCCGGTGTCGCCCTCGGCCAGCGCACGCCGCGCGCGGTCCACCCGCTCCTCGAACACCGTGCAATCCAGTTCGGCCGGCGCGACGGTCAGGAGGTAGCCGGAGGATCGGCTCCGCAGCCGGTCACCCAGCTGCCCGCCGCCTTCGTCGAGTCGCCTGCGCAGGGTGTGCACGTAGGTTCGGATGTTGGCCGCCGCGGAGCGCGGCGCCCGCTGCGGCCACAGCACGTCGATCAGCACGTCGGTGGCCACCACGGAGTTCGGCTGCAGCAGCAGGGTGGCCAGCAGCATGCGCGGCTTGGGGCCGCCGAGTGGTGTCGCCCGCTCGCCGCTACCGGCTTCGAGCGGGCCAAGAACACGAAATGGAATAGCAATCACGTGCACCGCCCAAGAGGCAGGATCCCAGTTCCCCGGATCGTATGACCCGCGGACAGCAATTACCAGACTTGGCGGATACTTTGATTGTTATTTGCTAATCCGTCGAGCTATGTATTCTGAAAGGAATTCGAGTTTCACTCTTTTGCCCTTCCACCCGCGAGTATGCGTACGGGTTGTGACCGATTTTGGGCGGCAGGTGTCAGCCGAATGCGACCCGGACCCGCTCGTCCTCGATGGCGACCACGTCACCGCCGCGCAACTGCCGCCCCCGCCGGTGCTCGGCCTCGCCGTTCACCGTGACGTCACCGGACTCGAGCAGCATGCGCGCGTGGGAGCCGTCGTCGGCGAGGCCGGCCAGCTTCAGGAACTGGCCGAGTTTGATGGGCTCTTCGTTGATACTGACGTCGCGAACGCTGGACATGTCCACATCATCGCGCACGGCCGGTGAGAGCTGTCCACGGCACGTGCACGGTGACGCGTTCACGCAGCTGTTCGTTCATCAGCCAGAGTTCGCCGGTGGCGGGCCAGTAGGACAGGTTCTGGCTGTTCACCGGTGCGCGGCCCAGGCGTGTGGTGGACTCCCCGCCCACGCCGCCGTGCAGGCAGGACGGTTTGTCGCCGGGTGTGCCCGCGAACTCCGGGCAGACGCCGGTGAGCAGCAGGTAGCCGTCCTTCGCGAGCGCGCCCTGCATGCCCCAGACCGGAGACCGGAAGCCTTCCGCGGCATGTACCCGCTGATCCGCCGCCATCCGGAGCAACCCCGTCGTGCGGTCCAGGGGCCACCGGACTATCCGGCCGCCTGCCGCCCCTGGCACGTGTTCCGCGGCGATCAGCGATCCCGTGCCGCTGTGGTCCAGCGACAGGGTCGCCAGGCAGGGGCGGGGCCCTGTCCTGCTGGTGCAGCCGCCACCTCCCGGATACCAGTAGGCACCGACCTGAGGGAGGGCGAATGCGTGGTAGGCGGCGTGGTACTTCCCGTCGGCGCCGAGGCCGACCTCGCCGGTGCTGTGGTCCATCCGCCAGAAGTGCGCGGTGTCGAAGACCCGGATCACGCCGCCGCTGGTGGCGACGAACAGCCGGTCGCCGATCCAGGTCACCCCGTGGCCGTGTCCGGAGATGGCCGCGAAGTCGTTGTCCGAGGTGGGTTCGACGAGCAGCACGTGCCGGTATTTGGGCCTGCTCGGGTCTGTCACGTCGACGAACGACAGCCGGATCAGGGTGTCGCCCCGGTTGTGCCAGGACGCGACCACCACCCGCTTGCCGCCGGCCCTGCCGGTGCCGGGCCGGGCATCGCCCGAGCCGGTGACGCCCTGCGGGACCCAGTCGTTGTTGGTGTCGTCACCGCTGGTGTCCCAGCAGAACCCCGCCGGCTTCAGCGTCGGGTCGAGGTGCGTGGCGTGACACAGCGGCCGGGCAGTCCGGTTGGTCGCGCCGAGTACGTCGCTCAGCCCGAGCGCGGCGAGTTGCGGGTGCCGCTCCAGTTCCGCGATCCGGCCGGGATAGACGGTGAACGTCTGACCCCTGGTCAGCCGGAAGGTGTCCAGCTCCGCGGTTCCGAGCCGGGGCAGCGGCGCCGCCGCGGCCGCGTTCGGGACGGCGACCAGCAGAGCCGCCACCATGAGCAACGCCGCGGCGAACCCGTGAACCACCCGCGATCCGTGCACGACCGCCTCCTCGTCAACTCGTCGAGGACCAGAGTGCCGGGTGGGGGTACACGATCGCTACAACTCACACCGGGGTGATCGGCAGCCGCAGCGCGCCCGGCGCGAACTCGGGCACCACGGGGTTCTTCGGTGGTACCGGCCGCAGCCGCTGGTAGGCGGCGCCCAGTGGCGGGCGGGGGTCGGATTCGCCCTTGTTCGGCCAGCAGGCCATCGCCCGCTCGGCCTGTGCGGTGATGGTCAGCGACGGGTTCACGCCGAGGTTGGCCGAGATGGCGGAACCGTCCACCACGTGCAGGCCCGCGTGCCCGTACAGCCGCTGGTACGGGTCGACCACGCCGGTTTCCGGCGAGTCGCCGATCGCGCAGCCGCCGATGAAGTGGCCGGTGATCGGGATGTTGAACATGTCCGGCCACGCGCCCTGGGGAAGCCCGCCGATCTTCTCGGCGACCCTGCGGGTGACCTCGTTGCCCGCGGGGATCCACTCCGGACTCGGCATGCCATCGCCCTGCCGGGTCGTCATCCGCCTGCCCAGTAGGCCACGACGGGTGTAGGTGGTGACCGAGTTGTCCAGCGTCTGCATGACCAGCAGCCCGATCATCCGCTCCGACCAGCGGCGCGGGTTGTGCAGCCGGTGCAGGTGACGGCGTTGCCGCCAGAGCTCCCGCAGACCCAGCACCCAGCGCCGTCGTCCCGGCTCCGCGTCCACGAGCGCGGTGGTGAGCAGGCCCATGAAGTTGCTGCCCTTGCCGTAGCGCACCGGCTCGACGTGGGTCACGGCGTCGGGGTGGATCGAGGACGTGATGGCGACGCCCTTGGTGAAGTCGTTGTCCGCGCGCAGGGAGCGCGCGGCGAGCACGGCTTCGGAGTTGGTCCTGGCGAGCATGCCGAGGCGCGGGGAGATCCGGGGCAGCGCGCCGTTGTCCTTCAGCGTGTGCAGCAGTCGCTGCGTGCCCAGCGAGGCCGCGGCGAAGACGACCTGGTCGGCGGTGAAGGTGCGGGAACCCTTGCGCAACCAGCGGCCGGTCCGCTCGGTGTACACGCGGTAACCGCCACCGGCCAGGGGTCGGACGTCCACCGCGGTGGTCAGCGGGTGCACCTCGGCTCCGGCCTGTTCCGCCAGGTAGAGATAGTTCTTGACCAGGGTGTTCTTCGCGCCGTGCCGGCAGCCGGTCATGCACTCGCCGCAGTGGGTGCACGTCCGGCGTTCGGGGCCTGCCCCGCCGAAGAAGGGGTCGGCCACGCTCTCGCCCTGCCGGGTGCCGGGAGGGCCGAAGAACACGCCGACGGGGGTTCTGCGGTAGGTGTGGCCGATGCCCATGTCCTCCGCGACCTCGCGCAGCACCCGGTCGGCCGGGGTGGTGGCCGGATTCTCGGTCACGCCGAGCATCCGGGAAGCCTGGTCGTAGTGCGGGCCCAGTTCGGCCTTCCAATCGGTGATGTGGGACCACTGCGGGTCGTCGTAGAACGTGTCCGGCGGTTCGTAGAGCGTGTTGGCGTACACGAGCGAGCCGCCACCGACCCCGGAGC
Source organism: Amycolatopsis marina (assembly GCF_900111885.1). Classification (GTDB taxonomy): domain Bacteria; phylum Actinomycetota; class Actinomycetes; order Mycobacteriales; family Pseudonocardiaceae; genus Amycolatopsis; species Amycolatopsis marina. The sequence goes on along the minus strand of NZ_FOKG01000002.1, from coordinate 303,467 downwards.
CGCTCATGACGAAGGTGTTCTTCAGCAGGGTGAGCCGCTGGATCCCGAAGCAGCCGAGTTTGGGCGCCCACAGGTACTTGCGCAGCCGCCACGACGTCGCCGCGAACTCGTCGTCGGCGAAGCGGCGGCCGGTCTCCAGCACGCCGACCCGGTAGCCCTTCTCGGTCAGCCGGAGCGCCGTCACACTGCCGCCGAAGCCGGAGCCGATCACCAGCACGTCATAGTCGGAGTCGGATTCCCACTTCGTCATGGCGCGACGGTAGAGCGCCGCATCCCGCGAGTGAAGTGCAACACAGGTCAGCGAATCGAGAAAACCGGCCAGATCCCCCTGTGGTGCGGCCGGGGCGAGCGGATCCATAATTCCGGTCATGTCCGAACTCGCTGTTCCGGCCGTCCGGGACTGGGACTTTCCCCGCAATCCGGCGAGCATCCTGCTGATGTCGGAGTTCGCGCGGGAGCGCGAGGTCCCGGTGGCGGAACTGCTGCGTGGATCCGGGCTGCGGGAGGCCGACCTGCGTGATCCGGAGCTGCAGGTCGACGCCAGGCAGGAACTGGGGGTGGTGCGCGCACTCGTGGCCGCGCTCGGGGACGACAATGCGATCGCGGCCGAACTGGGGCGGCGCTACCACGTCACCACGTTCGGCATCTTCGGCTTCGCCTGCATCAGCAGCCCCACCCTGCGGGACGCGATGGTGTTCGCCCTGCGCTACCTCGATCTCAGCTTCACCTTCAGCATTCCGCACGTGACCGTCGACGGTGCGCAGGTCACGCTGACGCTGCACAACGAGCGAGTGCCCGAGGACGTCGCCGGATTCCTCGTCCTGCGCGATCTCGCCGCGATCCACACGATGATGCGCGACCTGCTCCCGGCCATCTCGCTGCTCGGCGTCGAACTGCGTGGGCCGCGTCCGGCCGGTGTCGACCTCTATCTGGAGGTCTTCGGCATCGAGCCGTCGTTCGAGTCCGGCGTCGTCACCCTCACCTTCGACGTCGCGTATCTCGATCGAGCGCTGCCACAGGCCAACCAGCACACGGTGGCGATGTGCATGGCGCAGTGCGCCGAGATGGTCGCGCGGCGGCGGGCACGGACGGGGATCGCGCACGAGGTCCGGGAACGGTTGCTGCGCACCGGGCCGCAGACGGGCATGGACCAGCTCGCGCGTGAGCTGACCATGAGCCCGCGAACGCTGCGGCGCAGGCTCACCGAGGCAGGCACGAGCTATCGCACGCTGGTCGACGAGGTCCGCCAGACACTGGCCGAGGAACTGCTGGCCACCGGCGCACTCTCGGTGGAGGAGGTCGCCGTGCGCCTCGGTTACGCCGAGGCGTCCAGCTTCATCTACGCGTTCAGACGGTGGAAGGGGATGACGCCGTCGGCCTATGCGCGCGAGCGCAGGCCCACGCTGCCCGGGATCGGCAGGCGGCCGCCGGTGCAGGGGTGAGGAAGGCCTCGCGGTTACTCTCCACGCCACTTTGTTAGCGGCTAACATTACGGCTGTGATGACTCCTCGGCACAGACGCACGCACGCGCGGTTGATCGAGTGCGCGTTGGACCTGTTCGAAGTCCAGGGGTTCGAACAGACCACGGTTGCGCAGATCGTCGCCGCGGCGGGGGTGACGGAGATGACGTTCTTCCGCCACTTCGCCAGCAAGGAGTTGGTCGTCCTCAGCGATCCTTACGATCCGGCGATCGCGGACGCGGTCGCCGGGCAGCCGGTGGACGATCCCGCTCTGGTCCGGGCCGTGCGCGGGATCCGTCAAGCGCTGAGCGGGTTGTCGGAGCCGGAGTCGGAGCTGGTGCGGCGCCGGGTCAGGATCATCGCGGGCTCGGCGGCTCTGCGGGCGAGCAGTGCGGGCGTCAATGCGGCCACCGAGGCCCGGATCGGCGACCAGCTCATCGCCGACGGTGCACCGGTACTCGTCGCCCGCGCGGCAGCGGCCGCGGTGCTCGCCGTGCTGACAGCGGCCCTGTTCGAGTGGGCTCGCGACGAACGGCTGACCTTGCGTGCCGCGGTCGATGTCGCGTTGCGCACCCTGGAAGCACGCGATGACTGAACGACTGAGTGTGCGTGGCGCTACCCGGGTGTTCGGGCCGGACGCGGGCCTGTTCGGTCTCGACCTGACCGTCGCGGCAGGTGAGGTGCACGCGCTGGTCGGTCTCAACGGCGCGGGCAAGACGACGCTGATGCGCGCGATCCTCGGGATGCTCCGCTTGACCGACGGCGGCAGCGTGCACATCGACGGCGTTCCGCTCCACCGAGTGTCGCCCGGCGTCTGGCGCCGAGTCGGACATCTGGTGGACCACCCGTTCGCCTACCCCGAACTGGACACCCGCACCAACCTCACCCTTGCCGCCCGACTGAACGGCGTCGGGGCCGCGTCGGCTCCCGGCACCGCGGATGCCGCGATCGCGGAGCTGGACCTCGGCCGCTACGCGGCTGTTCGAGCGCGCAGGCTGTCGCAGGGAAACCGCCAACGTCTCGGCCTGGCCGCCGCACTCCAGCATCATCCCGCGGTGATCGTGCTGGACGAGCCGACCAACGCGCTCGACCCCGCCGGCGTGATCCTGCTTCGCGAGACGCTGCTGCGTCGTGTAGGCGACGGGGCAGGGGTGCTGGTGTCCAGCCATCACCTCGACGAGGTCGCCCGGATCGCACACCGCGTCTCCGTGCTCAATCACGGCCGGATCGTCGGCGTCCTCGACCCTGACACACCGGATTTGGAACGGGCCTTCTTCGACTCGGTCCATGCCGACGACGAACAGAGGAAATCGTGAATCCCCAGGGTATCGCGGTGCACGTCGAGCTGCGAAAGGCTCTCGCCTCCCGTGTGTTACACACCGTCACCATCCTCGTCGTCCTCGGCATTGCCGTCCTGTCCGGGACGCTGGTCGCCGCAGTCCTGGCCGGCAACGAGCAGATCAACGCCAAGCTCGGACCACTCGCCGACGAGACCGGCTGGAGCCTGCTGACCGGCGTCACCGCTCAAATCACCGCCGCCGGAGCCTTGCTCGCCTTCGGCATCGCACTGAGCTGGACCTTCGGCCGCGAGTTCACCGAAGGGACCATCACCGGCCTGTTCGCCCTGCCGGTCTCCCGGCACACGATCGCACTGGCGAAACTGTGCATTCACTTTCTGTGGACCGCCGCCATCGCCCTCACCCTGACCGTCCTCGTTCTGGCCGCCGGGCTCATCCTCGAACTCGGGCCGGTCAACGGCGAGGCGCTGTCGCAACTCGCCCGCCAGGCGGCTCTCACGGTTCTCACCGGGATGATCGCAACTCCAGCCGGCTTGGCCGCGACCCTCGGCCGCGGACCGCTGCCTGGTATCGCCGTCACCCTGGTGATCCTGATCGCCGCGCAAGTCACCGCTGTCGCCGCACTCGACACCGCGGCCTGGCTACCACTCGCCGCACCGGCCTTGTGGGCGCTGCGGCCCGACACCGTCCACCTCGGACAGCTCGCCCTGGTCGCGATCATCCCGATCTTGTTCGCAGCACTGACCGGTATCGCCTGGCGACGACTGCAGCTCGACCGGTAGTCCCGCGGAGGAGTGTTCCTCCACTGATCACAGCTGGTGTTATCGAGGGTTTGGCTGCCATGGACATAATATATTGGCGGACAAATATAAGGACAGGCATGTGCTGTGCCTGGTTGGGCGGAGTTACCGCCGGATCAGTCGCGTTCCGCCGATGGCGCGGCCGGCGTGGACAGCGGCGGGAGCGGCCGGTCGGGGTCCAGTTCCACGCCACCGATGCGCAGCTGCATGTCGAGCAGGGTCCAGATGGCGCTGGTGAGCAGGCCCGCGAGTTCGTCCTGCGTGATGGTTCCTTCGCTCTCCAGCCAACGGGTGGTGGCCGATTCCACGTAGCCGACGATGCCGAAGGCCACGGTCTCGGCAGGCCGCGGATCGAGGCCGAACTGACTGAGATAGCCGTGGAACATGCCGGTCAGGTGCACCCCGATCGCGGTCTGGACGTCCACGCAGCCCGAGGTGCCGGGTGCCTGCGTGGTGAGGGCGTGCCGGGTGAGGTAGCGGTGCAGCTCGCTGTGCTCGGTCAGCCACCGCAGGTGGGTGTCCACTGCTGTGGCGATCATCTGCGCGGGCGTGCCCTGCGGGTTCCACACCGGCTCCAGCTCTTCGGTGATCATCGCCGCGGCTCGCTGGGCGATGGCGCGCTGCAGTTCGCCCGCGTCGGTGAAGTGCTTGTACAGACGGGTGCGAGCGACTCCGGCCTGTTCGGCGATCTGCTCGGTGGAGACGTCCGCGCCGTGCTCGGCGATCGCCCGCAGTGCGGCGTCGACGAACTGCGCACGCCGCCGGTCGTGCTGGCCGCGCCAGCGCGTCGCGCGACCGTCCTGACCGGACCGGTCCGGCTGGTCGTGTTGCTCACGCTGGTGCGCCGTCCGGATGGGCATAGGTCAAGTCTACCGAGTAATGGGTACAGCCTGTACCCTCCGAGTATCGAGTACTTGCTGTACCCGCTATCTCGACGAGGAGAATGTCAATGGCGACAACGAGCCGGGCAGAGCAATCCAGGGACCCCCAGGTCACCGCGGCACGGCTGCTGACCTCCTCGGCGCGCAACTCCTACGACCCCGATCTGGACGTCGACTGGGACGCGCCGCTGGTCGAGGGCAAGCCGTTCATGCCGCTGGAGCGGGTGTCGCTCTACGGCACCGAGCTGTGGAACACGCTGAGCGAGCAGCAACGGATCGAGCTGTCCAAGCACGAGATCGCCAGCATCATGAGTGTCGGGCTGTGGTTCGAGATCTGCCTGATACAGATGCTCACCCGCTATGCCTACGACCTCGACCCCCGCAGCCCGCACGCGCAGTACGCGCTCACCGAGATCGGTGACGAGACCAGGCACTCGGTCATGTTCGCCAGGGCGGCCGAACGCCTCGGCGTGCCGCGCTACGGGCCGCCGCGGATCGTGCACAACCTCGCGCGGCTGTTCAAGGCCACCGCGAGCGGGCCGTCGATGTTCGCGAGTGTGCTTGTCGCGGAGGAGACCACCGACCGGCTGCAGCGCTCGATGATGGACGACGAGAACATCCAGCCCCTCATCCGCGCGGTGAACCGGATCCACGTGGTCGAGGAGGCCAGGCACGTGCGGTACGCGCGGGAGGAGGTCGCCAGGACCATGCCCACGCTGTCCCGGGCGAGCCGGAGCCTGCACCGCTGGCGCACCGGCGTCGTGTCCTACGCGGTGGTCGAGTGCCTGATCGACCCGAAGGTGTATGCCTGCGTCGGCATCCGCCCTGCCGTGGGCCGAGCCGCCGCGCTCGCCAACCCGCACTTCCACGAGACGCGTCGCTGGATGGGGGAGAAGGTCGTGCCGTTCCTCCGCGAACACGACCTCATCGGCGGACCCACCACCGGCCTCTGGCGCCGGGCCCACCTGATCTGAGCCCGGTTTGCTACTTGGGCGGGGTCATCTCAAGGATCTCCGCCGTGGCCTCACCTCTCGGGGTGCGGTAGGTGATCTTGTCGCCGGGGCCGTGCGCCGCGACGGCCTTGCCGAGCGGGCTGTCCAATGTCAGTGCGTCCGCGTCGTCGACGGCTTCCTCGGCGATCGCGATGATCCGCATCGTGTCCTCGCTGCCGTCGGCGAAGCGCAGCTTCACCTCCGTGCCGGGCGCAACGGCGTAGTCCTCGGCGTCGGGGCCGCTCCTGAGCAGCTCCCTGATCTCGTGCATGCGTCGTTCCATCCAGGCCGCCGTCTCGGCGCGCTCGAGCATGTCCGCCTGGTCCGCACTGTCGCCGACGGACTCCTCGCCGAATCGTGGCGCCAGCTCGGCGTGCTGCTCCTGCAACTGGGCGAGTTCCTGCTCCAGCCGGGCTCGCGTGGCCGGGTTCAAACCACCTGTGGAAGACATGGCCGCCATTGTCCTGGTCTGGTGGCACCCTCGCCACACAGATCAGGACCCAGCACCTACTTCCCGTAGCCCGCGCGGCGCAGCGCGTCGGCGAGGGCACCACTACCGCCCGCTGCCGGGCCACCCCGGCCTTTGTCCTGCTTACCGCGCTGCTGACCCTGACCCTGACCCTGGCCCTTGCCGCGCTGACCCGGCTTCTGCGGGCCGCCGCGACCGCGATCTGCGCCGTCGCCCTGGCCACCCTTGGGGCGACGTTGGTCACTCGTCTTCGCGCCGGGCTCGTCGTCGAGGCGCAGGGTCAGCGAGATCCGCTTGCGTTCGACGTCCACCTCGAGGACCTTCACCTTGACCACGTCGCCGGGCTTGACCACCTCGCGCGGGTCCTTGACGAAGTTGTGCGACATCGCCGAGACGTGCACGAGGCCGTCCTGGTGCACGCCGACGTCGACGAAGGCGCCGAACGCCGCGACGTTCGTCACGACGCCCTCCAGCCGCATTCCCGGCTCCAGGTCTGTGACCTTCTCCACCCCGTCCGCGAACGTGGCCGTGCGGAACTCCGGTCGTGGGTCGCGCCCCGGCTTCTCCAGCTCCTTGAGAATGTCGGTGACGGTCGGCAGCCCGAACGTGTCGTCCACGAAGTCGTCCGGGCGCAGCGTTTTGATCGCGCGGGAGTTGCCGATCAGCTCGTGCGTGGCGGTGCCGGCCGCGGTGACGATGCGACGCACGACCGGGTAGGCCTCGGGGTGCACGCCGGAGATGTCCAGCGGGTCGTCTCCACCGTTGATCCGCAGGAAGCCCGCGCACTGCTCGAACGCCTTCGGCCCCAGCCGGGAGACCTCCTTCAGCGCGAGCCGGGTCCGGAACGGCCCGTTCGTGTCGCGGTGGTGCACGATGTTCTCCGCGAGCCCGGTGCCGATGCCCGACACCCTGCTCAGCAGCGGGGCCGACGCGGTGTTGAGATCCACCCCGACGGCGTTCACGCAGTCCTCGACCACCGCGTCGAGTGAGCGGGAGAGCTTGAACTCGGCGAGGTCGTGCTGGTACTGGCCCACACCGATGGACTTCGGGTCGATCTTCACCAGTTCGGCCAGCGGGTCCTGCAGGCGGCGGGCGATCGACACGGCGCCGCGCAGCGAGACGTCCAGTTCGGGCAGCTCCTGGGAGGCGAACGCGGACGCCGAGTACACCGAGGCGCCGGCCTCGGACACCATCACCTTGGTGAGCTTGAGTTCCGGCCGCAGCGCCACCAGTTCGCCCGCCAGCTTGTCGGTCTCCCGCGACGCGGTGCCGTTGCCGATGGCGATGAGCTGGACATTGTGCTCGCGTGCGAGCCGCTCCAGCACCACCAGCGCGTCGGTCCACTTGCCCTGCGGTTTGTGTGGGTAGATGGTCTCGGTGGCCACGACCTTGCCGGTGTCGTCCACCACCGCGACCTTCACGCCCGTGCGGTAGCCGGGGTCGAGCCCCATCGTCGCCCTGGTGCCCGCGGGGGCGGCGAGGAGCAGGTCGCGCAGGTTCGACGCGAACACCCGCACCGCCTCGTCCTCGGCGAACTGGCGCAGGCGCATCCGCAGGTCGATGCCCAGGTGCAGGAGGATCTTCGTCCGCCACGCCCAGCGCACGGTGTCGTTCAGCCAGCGGTCGGCCGGCCTGCCGAGGTCGGCGATGCCGAACCGCGCGGCGATGTCGGTCTCGTAATCGCTGGGACCGGGCTTGAGCGCGTCGGCGTCCTCGCTGCCGTCGGTCGGGTCCGTGGTGAGGTCGAGGATCTCCTCCTTCTCACCACGGAACATCGCGAGGATGCGGTGCGAGGGCAGCTTGGGGAACGGTTCGGCGAAGTCGAAGTAGTCGGCGAACTTCGCCCCCTCGGCCTCCTTGCCCTCCCGCACCTTCGACGCGAGTCTGCCGCGTGACCACATCTTCTCGCGCAGGTTCCCGATCAGGTCGGCGTCCTCGGCGAAGCGCTCGACCAGGATCGCCCTGGCGCCGTCCAGCGCCGCGGCGGCATCGGCTACGCCCTTGTCCGGGTCCACGAACACGGCGGCCGCGGCCTGCGGGTCGGTGTCCGGGTCGCTCAGCAGGCCGTCGGCGAGCGGCTCCAGCCCGGCCTCACGGGCGATCTGTGCCTTCGTCCTGCGCTTGGGCTTGTACGGCAGGTAGATGTCCTCGAGGCGGGCCTTGGAGTCGGCGGCGAGGATCTGGGCCTCGAGCGCGTCGTCGAGCTTGCCCTGCTCGCGGATCGAGTCGAGGATCGTCGCGCGACGCTCCTCCAGCTCACGCAGGTAGCGCAGGCGCTCCTCCAGCGTGCGCAGCTGCGTGTCGTCGAGGGTGCCGGTCACCTCCTTGCGGTACCGGGCGATGAACGGCACCGTGGACCCGCCGTCGAGCAGGTCGACGGCCGCCTGGACCTGCCGTTCCCGGACGCCGAGTTCCTCGGCGATCTTCCGGTGGATCGACTGCCGTACAGCTTCCGCAGACACCGCCACGTCCTGTCCCACTTCCTCAGATCCCGCTCTCTCGTTCGCGTTGCACGCCGTCGCAGAATTGTGCACCGTCGACCTGCCGGGAAGAACACGGACCTGTGCGGCATCATCAGGGCATGGCCGACTATGACATCAAGCCGCGCAGCCGTGAGGTCACCGACGGGATCGAGCGGGCCGCCGCGCGCGGGATGCTCCGCGCGGTGGGCATGGGGGACGAGGATTTCGCGAAGCCGCAGATCGGGGTCGCTTCGTCCTGGAACGAGATCACCCCGTGCAACCTGTCGTTGCAACGGCTGGCCGAGGCGAGCAAGCAGGGCGTGCACGCGGGCGGCGGGTTTCCGATGGAGTTCGGCACGATCTCGGTGTCCGACGGGATCTCGATGGGGCACGAGGGAATGCACTTCTCCCTAGTGTCGCGCGAGGTGATCGCCGACTCCGTGGAGACCGTGGTCGAGGCCGAGCGCCTCGACGGCACCGTGCTACTCGCCGGCTGCGACAAGAGCCTGCCCGGCATGCTGATGTCGGCCGCGCGGCTCGACGTCGCCTCGGTGTTCCTCTACGCGGGCACGATCCTGCCCGGCACGGTGGACGGCGAGGAGGTCACGATCATCGACGCCTTCGAGGCCGTCGGCGCCTGCGCCCGCGGGCTGATCTCCCGCGAGCAGGTCGACAAGATCGAGCGCGCCATCTGCCCCGGTGAGGGCGCCTGCGGCGGGATGTACACGGCCAACACGATGGCCTGCGCGGCCGAGGCGCTGGGGATGTCGCTGCCCGGCTCGGCGAGCCCGCCCTCTGTGGACCGCAGGCGGGACGGCTTCGCCAGGGCCAGCGGCGAGGCCGTCGTGGAGATGCTGCGTTCCGGGCTCACGGCGCGCGACATCATGACCAAGGAGGCGTTCGAGAACGCCATCGCCGTGGTCATGGCGCTCGGCGGTTCCACCAACGCCGTGCTGCACCTGCTGGCCATCGCGCACGAGGCCGAGGTGGAGCTGACCCTCGACGACTTCACCCGGATCGGCGACCGGGTCCCGCACCTGGCCGACGTGAAGCCGTTCGGCAGGCACGTGATGACCGCGGTGGACCGCGTCGGCGGTGTGCCCGTGGTGATGAAGGCGCTGCTGGACGCCGGCCTGCTGCACGGCGAGTGCATGACCGTCACCGGCCGCACCGTCGCGCAGAACCTGGCCGAGCTGGCACCGGCCGAGCTCGACGGCTCGGTGATCCGCAAGCTCACCGACCCGATCCACCCGACCGGCGGGCTGACGATCCTGCACGGCAGTCTCGCCCCGGAGGGCGCCGTGGTGAAGAGCGCCGGATTCGACTCGGCGCGGTTCGAGGGCACGGCCAGGGTCTTCGACGGCGAGCAGGCGGCGATGGACGCGCTCGGCGAGCTCAAGGCCGGTGACGTGGTCGTCATCAAGAACGAGGGTCCGCGCGGTGGCCCGGGGATGCGCGAGATGCTCGCGGTCACCGGCGCGATCAAGGGCGCGGGTCTCGGCAAGGACGTGCTGCTGCTGACCGACGGCCGCTTCTCCGGCGGCACGACGGGACTGTGCGTGGGACACGTCGCGCCCGAGGCCGCGCACGGCGGCCCGATCGCGTTCGTCCGCGACGGCGACCCGATCGTGCTCGACATGGAGAAGCGCACCCTCGACGTCGAGATCGACCCGGCGGAACTCCAGCGCCGCAAGGAAGGCTGGCAGCAGCCGGAGGTCCCCCGCCGCACCGGCGTCCTGGCCAAGTACGCGAAACTGGTCGGCTCAGCAGCCAACGGCGCCGTAACCTCGTAACGCGAGGTTTGCGCGAGATTGCGTTTCGTGCACCTGAGATTGCGTTTCCTGTACGCGAGTTTACGTTTCGTGTACGCGAGATTGCCTTTCGTGCACGGCTTCTCCGCTGCCGCCAGTGTTTGTCGGTCCCACTGGTACTCAAGGATCCAGCGGTGGTCCGCGAGGGCGGGCTCACGGGGAGGGGAGCGACGACGGTCGAGGTTCTGGTCGCGACGCCGGCGACGCACGGTTCTCGCGACCGGAATTACCACTGGTGCGTCGAGGGTGAACTGGTGTTCATCCTGCCGATGTGCAGCCGTGGCCGAGCGGATCCGCAAACAGCAGGGCTACGACGAGTTCTCGGCTGCCGAGCTGGCGGACGGTCTGCTGGAGGCGGGCTATGTACAGGTCCGGGAGGAGCCGGCTGACGTGCGCGCCCACGTCCGCAGGTGGCAATCTTAGGCGCACAGAACGCGAACGCGAGTGCACAGAAGGCGAACTCGCGCTCAGTCCTCCAGGTCGCCCTCCAGGCGGAGGTAGACCTCGCGCATGCGGTCGAGCAGGTCGGGGTCCGGTTCGGCCCAGAGGCCGCGATCGGCCGCCTCGTTCAAGCGCTCGATGATGCCCCGCAGCGCCCAGGGGTTCGCCGAGGCCAGGAACTCCTGGTTCTCCACGTCGAGCACGTAGGACTCCGAAAGCTTCTCGTACATCCAGTCGTCCACCACGCCCGCTGTGGCGTCGAAGCCGAACAGGTAGTCCACAGTGGCCGCGAGTTCGAAGGCGCCCTTGTAGCCGTGCCTGCGCATCGCCGTGAGCCAGCGGGGATTGACCACCCTCGCCCGGAACACCCGCGCAGTCTCCTCCGAGAGCGAACGGGTACGCACGGCGTCGGGCGTGGTGCTGTCGCCCACATAGGACGCGGGTGCGGTGCCGGTCAGCGCGCGGACCGTCGCGATCATCCCGCCGTGGTACTGGAAGTAGTCGTCGGAGTCGGCGATGTCGTGCTCGCGGGTGTCGGTGTTCTTCGCCGCCACCACGATCCGCCGGTAGGAGTTCTCCATGTCCTCCCTGGCGGGCGCGCCGTCGAGGTCCCGGCCGTAGGCGTAGCCGCCCCAGACGGCGTACACCTCGGCGAGATCCGCGTCGTCGCGCCAGTTGCCGGAGTCCATCAGCGGCAGCAGGCCCGCGCCGTAGGAGCCGGGCTTGGAGCCGAAGATCCGGGTGGTCGCCCTGCGCTGGTCGCCGTGGCGGTCCAGGTCGGCGCGTGTGTGCGCGCGGACGTAGTTCTCCGAGTCCGGCTCGTCCAGCCCGGCCACCAGGCGCACCGCGTCGTCGAGCAGGTCGATGACGTGCGGGAAGGCGTCCCGGAAGAAGCCGCTGATCCGCACGGTCACGTCGATTCGCGGCCTGCCGAGTTCGGCGAGCGGGATCGCCTCGATGCCGGTCACCCGCCGCGACGCCTCGTCCCAGCGCGGCTGCACGCCGAGCAGCGCCAGCACCTCGGCGGCGTCGTCCCCGGAGGTGCGCATCGCCGAGGTGCCCCACACCGAGAGCCCCACCGAGCGTGGCCAGTCGCCGGTGTCCTCGCGGTAGCGGCGCAGCAGCGAGTCGGCCAGCGACTGCCCGGTCTCCCAGGCCAGCCTGCTCGGGATCGCCTTCGGGTCGACCGTGTAGAAGTTCCGCCCGGTCGGCAGCACGTTCACCAGACCGCGCAGTGGCGAGCCGCTCGGGCCTGCCGGGACGTAGCCGCCGTCCAGCGCGTGCAGCACCGCGTCGATCTCGGCCGCGGTGCCCGCGAGCCGGGGCACGACCTCGGTGGCGGCGAACGTCAGCACCCGCGCGACGTCAGAATCGCCCTCGCCCTGCAACACCTCCGCGCAGACGGCCGGGACGGCCCCGGGGGACCAGTCGCGGGCCTCCATGGCCTGCACCAGTGCGTGCGCCGTGTTCTCCACGGCGTCCACATCGGACATCGGGGCGTTCTCCTTCAGCCCCAGCGCAGAGCGCAGCCCCGGTACCGCGCCCTGCTGCCCGCCCCACATCTGCTGCGCGCGCAGGATCGACAGCACCAGGTTCACCCTGGCCTCGCCGACGGGCGCCGCGCCGAGGATGTGCAGGCCGTCGCGGATCTGCGCGTCCTTGACCTCGCACAGCCAGCCGTCGATGTGCAGCAGGAAGTCGTCGAACTCCGCGTCGTGCGGCCGCTCCTCGACGCCGAGGTCGTGGTCGAGCTTGGCCGCCTGGATCAGGGTCCAGATCTGCGAGCGGATCGCCGGCAGTTTCGCCGGGTCCATCGCCGAGATGTTGGCGTACTCGTCCAGCAGCTGCTCCAGCCGCGCGAGGTCGCCGTAGCTCTCGGCCCTGGCCATCGGCGGGATCAGGTGATCCACGATCGTGGCGTGCGCCCGCCGTTTGGCCTGCGCGCCCTCGCCGGGATCGTTGATCAGGAAGGGGTAGATCAGCGGCAGGTCACCGAGCACCGCGTCGGGCGCGCAGGACGCCGAGAGGCCCGCGGTCTTGCCGGGCAGCCACTCCAGTGACCCGTGCTTGCCGAGGTGCACCACGGCGTGCGCGCCGAACTCCTCCTCCAGCCAGCGGTAGGCCGCCAGGTAGTGGTGGCTCGGCGGCAGGTCCGGATTGTGGTAGATCGCCACCGGGTTCTCACCGAATCCGCGTGGCGGCTGGATCATCAGCACCATGTTGCCCGCTTGCAGCGAGGCCAGCACGATCTCGCCGTCGGGATCCTGGGAGCGGTCCACGTACAACTCGCCCGGCGGCGGCCCCCAGTGCTCCTCCATGGCCGCGCGCAACTCTTCCGGCAGCGTCGCGAACCACTCGCGGTAGCGGGCGGCGGGTACCCGGATGGGGTTGCCGGCCAGTTGCTCCTCGGTCAGCCACTCGGGGTCCTGCCCGCCGGCGGCGATGAGCGCGTGGATCAGCGCGTCGCCGTCCGGCTGCGGGGTGCCGTCGGGCAGCAGCACGCCGGTCGGCTCGACACCGGGGAACGCCTCCGGCCCGAGGTCGTAGCCACGATCGCGCATCTGCCGCAGCAGTTCGACGGCTGAGGCCGGGGTGTCCAGCCCGACGGCGTTGCCCACCCGCGAGTGCTTGGTCGGGTACGCCGAGAGCATCAGCGCGATCTTGCGCTCACCGGGCGGAGTGTGGCGCAGCCGGGCGTGGGCGAGCGCGATCCGGGCGACCCGGCCCGCGCGCTCGGCGTCCGGCACATAGCGGGGGAGGCCGTCGTCGTCCATCTCCTTGAACGAGAACGGCACGGTGATCAGCCTGCCGTCGAACTCCGGCACCGCCATCTGGTTGCCCGCGTCCAGCGGGGAGAGACCCTCGTCGTTGTCCTGCCAGGTGTCGCGGTCGCTGGTCAGGCAGAGCGCTTGCAGGATCGGGATGTCCAGCGCCGCCATCTCGGCGACGTCCCACGCCTCGTCGTCGCCACCGGCCCCCGCCTCCGACGGCCGGGTGCCACCCGCGGCGAGGACGGTGACCAGCAGTGCGTCGGCCTCGGCGAGCGCGGCCATCATGTCCGGTTCGCGGGAGCGCAGTGAGGCGCAGTAGATCGGCAGCGCCCGGCCGCCCGCCGCCTCGATCTGCGCGGCGAGGGTCTCCACGAATGCCGTGTTTCCGGACAGGTGATGAGCCCGGTAGTAGAGGATCGCCACCACGGGCGCGTCCTGTCCCGCCGCACTTTCCCGGGAAAGTGCGCCCCAGGTTGCCTGCTCCGCCGGTGCTTCGAACCCGTGCCCGGTCAGCAGGAGGGTGTCGGAGAGGAAGTGGTACAGCTGCGTGAGGTTCTCCGGCCCGCCCTGGGCCAGGTACACGTGCGCCTGCGTTGCGATGCCCGCCGGAGTGGTCGAGAGCTCCATCAGTTCCGCGTCCGGGGCCTGTTCACCGCCGAGCACCACGGCGTGCTTGCCGCTGGCCCGGATGGTGTCCAGACCTTCCTGCCACGACTTCGGCGAACCCAGGATCCGCACGATGACGATGTCCGCCCCATCGAGCAGACCGGGCAGGTCCGCGAGGTCGAGGCGGGACGGGTTGGCCAGCCGGTAGTCGGCGCCGCTGGCGCGGGCACTCAGCAGATCTGTGTCCGAAGTGGACAGCAACAGGATCACGCGCGCGAGTCTCCTCTCCGGGGAGTCCTCGCCCCGGGTGGTGGATACGCGCAGGCGGGAGTTCCTGGCTCTCGCACGTGCGTGCGGTGACAGTGGCGGGTCCGCCCCGGACTTTCACCGGGTTCCTCCACTGCCTGCGCGTAGGGTCGCCGTTCACTCTCCGGTCCGCGCGCGCAACCGTCAAGGTGACGCGCGCGGCCCGGAAGCGCCGACTCGAGCCCCCGAACTGCAAAGTCGGGCCCCTGGAACTGCCAACTCGGGCCCTGGAACTGCGAAGTCGGGTCAGGCTGTGCGTTCGGCTCCGCCGATGCGGGGGAACGGGGCGGTGGAGAAGATCACCTCCACCGGGACCTCGAAGTACTCCGCGATCCGCAGGGCCAGGTAGAGGCTGGGGCTGTACTCGCCCCGCTCCAGGTAGCCGACCGTCTGGTAATGGACCCCGAGTGCCTCGGCCAGTTCGCGGCGCGAGATCCCGCGCTCGGCGCGCAGCATCGCGATCCGGTTGTAGATCGTCTCGCTCATCGCCGTGTCACCTGACCTGCTGCAATGCCTTCTCCCGCCGCGCCGCGACGGCCGAACCCGATTCCCGTCGCGCCATTCTGCGCAGCACGACCGGCGCCAGGGCGTATCCGATCACAGCCCAGATCCCGAGCACGCCCAGGGTCTCCAGGTGCCGCCACGACTCGCCGATCTCCACCGCGGCCATCGAGTCCGGCAGCAGCGCCGAGCGCATGCCGAGGCCGAGCCAGTAGATCGGGAAGATCTGGCTGAAGCCCTGTACCCACTCCGGCAACGCGGTGATCGGGTAGAAGATCCCGGAGACGGCGGTGAGTATCGAGAACGGCAGCATGACCAGGCCCATGCTGCGCGGGCTGGGCATCAGGGCGCCGATGATCGCCCCGAGCGGCATCGTGGCCAGCAGGCCGACCGCGAGCACCCATGCCAGGGTGAGCCACGAGGTGAGCCCGCCGGTGGCCAGGCCGTCGAACAGGAACAGGCACGGCACCAGCGTGAGTACCAGTCCGCCCACCGCGTAGGCGGAGGAGGAGACGACTCGTCCGACCAGGTATCCGCGCATGCCGTTGGGGATGGCCTTGGCGCGCAACAGGGTGCCGTCCTCCCGGTCCACGCTGAGCCCCGCGGCGATCCCCACGACCCCGCTGAACACCAGGCTCATGCCCAGCACGCTCGGTACGGTCATGGTGCCGAGGGAGAAGTCCGTTCCGGGCACGGTGGACCCGCGCATGAGCACCATCACCACGATGAAGATCGTGGTGAAGACGAGCGTGCTGCCCAGGTCCTCGCTGTTGGTCAGCATCTGCCGGGATTCGATCTTGCCGCGGGTGATCCCGGCGCGAATCGCGTTCAGTGTCGGGTTCATGCCACGTGTCCTTCCAGGGTTGCCGCGTCGCCATCGCTGTTCTGCACCGCGAACACCCGCGCGGCCGCTTCGTCGTTACCGGACTCGGCCTGGCGGACCATCGTCACGTAGGTGTCCTCCAGGGAAGCCCGGCGGACCTCGAGTTCCCCGATCGCCTCGCCGTACTGCTTGAACAGGCCGTGGACGAACTGCGTCGCCTCGGTCGTCGAGTGCACGAACCGCTGCCCGTCCCTGGTCCAGCGGACCTCCGCCGCACCCTCGATCTGTCGGCTCAGCGCGTCCGCCGAGCCGTTGGCGATGATCGTGCCGCCGGACAGGATCAGGATCCGGTCCGCCAGTTTCTCCGCCTCGTCCAGGTCGTGCGTGGTGAGCAGGATCGTGGTCTCGTGGTCATCGGCGAGCCGCGCGACCAGGTCGTGGAACTCCCGCCGTGCCTCCGGGTCGAACCCCGTGGTCGGTTCGTCGAGGAACAGCAGTTCGGGCCGGCCGACGATGCCGATGGCGACGTCCAGCCTGCGCCGCTGCCCACCGGAGAGTTGCTTGCTCTTCTTGTTCGCGTGCTCGGTCAGGCCGACCGCCTCGAGTAGCTCGTCCGGGTCCCACGGCCGTTTCCGCTGCTCGGTCGAGTACGGCACATAGAAGCTGCCGAGGTGCGCCAGCAGTTCCCGGAGCCGCCACTTGCCGTGATCACGCCAGGACTGCAGGACGATGCCCAGCTTGGCCCGCCAGGCCTCGTCGCCGTCGGCCGGATCCACGCCGAGCACGCTGACCTCTCCGGCCGAACGCATCCGGAAGCCCTCGAGGATTTCGATGGTCGTCGTCTTGCCCGCGCCGTTGGGGCCGAGAAGTGCGAGCACCTCGCCCTTGTGCGCCTGGAAGGTCACGCCGCGCAGGACGTCCTTGGTTCCGTAGCGCATGCGCAGGTCGCGTATGTCCAGCGCGAGTTCGTCGGAAAACTTCATTACCCCCACCTCGATCCGATGTGTGCATCGAAAGATAGCATGTGTACTACATAAGATCGCAGGGGTATTGAGGGCCTAAGCGGCCATCTACAGTGACCCGCATGCCGACCGCCGAGCGTTCCCACGCTGACGCGTGTCCCGGCGTATTCGCCACCCATGACGCCGCCGATGGCCCGTTGGCCCGGGTGCGGCTCCCCGGTGGGGCGGTCACCGCGTCGCAGTTGCGTGTTCTCGCGGACTGCGCCGAGGACCTCGGTGATGGGTTCGTGCACCTGACCTCGCGGGGAAACCTGCAGCTCAGGGGCCTGTCCAAACAAGACTCGGAGCTGGTTCCCCGGCTGGCCGGGGCCGGTCTCCTGCCCGCGCCGGAACACGAGCGGGTGCGCAACTTCCTCGCCTCGCCCGCCAGTGGGCTGACCGGCGGGCTGCTCGACGTCCGGCCCCTGGTTCGCGAGCTGGACCGGTCGGTCTGTGCCCGCTCCGAGCTGGCCTCGCTGCCCGGCCGGTTCCTCTTCGCCCTCGACGACGGCCGCGGCGACGTCTCGGGTGAGGATCCCGACGTGTGCTGGCGGGCGGTGGACGCGACAACCGGTGCACTGCTTGTCGCCGGTGCCGACAGCGGTCTGCGAATCCCCCGGCAGCACGCTGTCACGGCGCTGGTCAGCGCGGCCGCGACATTTCTCCAGATCAGGGGCACCGGGGATCAGGCGGTGTGGCGCGTACGCGAGTTGCCCGGAGCGGTCGAGGCGATCACCACGGCGTTGGCCGCGGTCGGACGACGCGTCCCACCGCGGCCGATGCCCGGCGGGGAACGCCTGCCGATCGGTACGCACAGGACGGACGGCGGTGATCTGATCGCCTGTGTCGCGCCCGTACTCGGACAGCTGGATTCGCCCGCGTTGCGGTTGCTGGCCGGGATGACCGCCGAGGTCGTGGTGACACCGTGGCGCACGATCGTGGTTCCCGTCGGCTCCGGCTCCGCCGTGGCCGAACTCACCGAAGCCGGGTTCGTCACCGACGCCGCCGATCCAGTCGCGGGCGTCAGCGCCTGCGCCGGGCTGCCCGGTTGCGCCAAATCGAGGGCCGACGTGCGGAGCGACGCGCTCCGCGCGAGCGCGGCCCTTTCACCGGGGATCAGGACGCACTTCTCCGGTTGTGAACGACGGTGTGGCAGGCCGAGGCAGGCGCACCGGGACGTGCTCGCCGAGGACGGCGGCTACCGGGTGGACGACGCCTGGGTGCCGCTCGACCGGCTCGTGGATTCGCTGGCGAGTTCGCCCGCGGGAAAGGAAGACGACGCGTGATCGACTACATCCGTGACGGTGCGGAGATCTACCGGCACTCGTTCGCCACCATCAGGGACGAGGCCGACCTCGCGATCCTGCCCGACGACCTCGAAGCGGTCGCGGTCCGGATGATTCACACCTGCGGGATGGTCGATCTGGTGGAGGACCTGAAGTACTCGCTGGAGTTCGTCGAGGCCGGCCGCAAGGCGCTGCGTGCGGGCGCGCCCGTGCTCTGCGACGCGAACATGATCGCCAGCGGCATCACCCGTGCACGCCTGCCCTCGGACAACGAGGTGCTCTGCACCCTTTCCGACCCCAGCGTGCCCGGTCTGGCCGAGCGGATGGGTACCACGCGCTCGGCCGCGGCACTGGAACTGTGGCGGGACAGGCTGCCCGGCTCGGTCGTCGCGATCGGCAACGCGCCTACCGCCCTTTTCCGGCTGCTCGAACTGCTCGAAGAGGGCGTCGGCGTTCCGGCTGCGATCATCGGGGTCCCCGTCGGCTTCGTCGGCGCCGCCGAGTCGAAGGACGAACTCGTCGCGCGTGCCCCCGCGCCCTATCTCGCCGTTCGTGGCCGCCGTGGCGGGAGCGCCATGGCCGTCGCCGCCGTCAACGCCATCGCCACCGAGGAGGAATGATGACCACCCCGAAGACAGGCACACTGTGGGGGGTGGGCCTCGGCCCCGGTGACCCCGAGCTGATGACCGTGAAGGCGGCGCGGGTGATCGGCGAGGCCGACGTCATCGCCTATCACAGCGCGCGGCACCGGCGCAGTATCGCGCGTTCGGTCGCCGAGCCCTACCTGCGCGAAGGCCAGTTGGAAGAGGCGCTGGTCTACCCGGTCACCACCGAGACCACCGATCATCCCGGCGGGTACGAGGGGGCGATCGCCGACTTCTACGAACTCAGCGCCAAGCGGCTCGCCGAGCACCTGGACGCGGGCCGGGACGTGGTCCTGCTCTGTGAGGGCGACCCCTTCTTCTACGGCTCCTACATGTACATGCACGAACGGCTCGCCGATCGGTACCGCGCGCAGGTGATTCCCGGCGTGACGTCGGTCAGCGCCGCCTCCGCAGTCCTCGGCAGGCCGCTGGTGCAGCGGGACGAGGTGCTCACCCTGCTGCCAGGCACGCTGCCCGCACCGGAGCTGGCGCGGCGGCTCGCCGACACCGATGCCGCCGCGGTGCTGAAACTGGGCCGCACCTTCGGTTCCGTGCGTGACGCGCTGGCCGAGTCGGGCAAGCTCGAGGACGCCTTCTACGTGGAGCGGGCGACCTGGGGCACGCAGCGGGTCGAGCCCTTCACCGATGTCGACCCGGAGTCGGTGCCGTACTTCTCGCTGGCCGTTGTGCCGAGTCCGGCCTATGCCGCAAGAACCGCGGGCACCGCCACGGCCACCGCCACTGGCACCGGCACGGTAGACGCCTGCGGTGAGGTGGTGGTCGTCGGGCTCGGCCCCGCGGGGCCGCAGTGGCTCACTCCCGAGGCCGAAGAGGCGCTGTCCGCTGCCGAGCATCTCGTCGGCTACGGCCCGTATCTGGCGAAGGTGCCGCAGCGGGCCGGTCAGCGCAGGCACGCGTCGGGAAACCGGGTCGAGGCCGAGCGCGCCGCGGAGGCGCTCGACCTCGCAGCGCAGGGGGCAAGGGTCGCCGTGGTGTCCTCCGGTGATCCGGGAGTGTTCGCGATGGCGTCGGCCGTGCTGGAGCAGGCCGAGTCGGACGAGCAGCGTTGGAGCGGTGTCAACGTGCGGGTCCTTCCCGGGCTCACCGCGGCGCAGGCCGCCGCCTCCAGGGTCGGCGCCCCGCTGGGACACGACTACTGCGTGCTCTCGCTGTCCGACCGGCTCAAGCCGTGGGAGATCATCGAACGCAGGCTCGACGCCGCCGGCACGGCCGATCTCGTGGTGGCCCTCTACAACCCGGCGTCCCGCAGCAGGACCACTCAGCTGGCGGCCGCGAGGGACGTGCTGCTGCGCCACCGCGCGCCGGAGACGCCGGTGGTGATCGCCCGCGACGTCGGCGGGCCGGAGGAGTCGGTACGCGTGGAGCGGCTCGGCTCGTTCGACGTGAGCGAGGTCGACATGCGCTGCCTGCTGATCATCGGTTCCACGCGTACGCGGGTCCGCGAGCAGGAGGACGGCACCGCCGTCGTCTGGACCCCCCGCTCGTACTGACGCAGGGAACCCTGGGGATGTCCCCAGTGTGGCATTGGGGAACTTCAACGTCCCCAATGCCACATTGGGGACAACGCTGGCAGCGCGCCCTCAGCGCGTGGGCTGGTCGCCGTCCGGCTGGGCAGGGCCCGGGCCGGGGGACCACCAGCCGGGGTGCACCTCCCGGCCGCGGATCACGGTGGGCGCGGTGCCCTCGGCGTAGGTGTCGATCTCCACCAGTTCGCCCCACGGCTGGGAAGGTTGGCCGCGGAGGAAGCTGGGCACTTCGGGCTGGTCGGCGATCTCCTCGAGCCAGCCGTTCGGGCCGCCGCCCTTGCTGCTCGCCCACGCGCCCTCGTAGGCCAGGGAACTCGCGGTGATCCGGTACGCGGGTACCTCGCTGATCCCGTCGCGGGTCTTGGCCGGGGTCAGGCACGGGTACACGAACGACGTCGGCCAGTCCATGTACACGGGCTTGTCGCCGACCTTGTCGGTGAGGGTGGTGAACGTCGGGATCCGCGGCGCCGTCACCGCCACCCAGCCGTCCTCGGTGAAGTCGGAGTCCACCGCGACGATGCGCGCCGTGGTCGCCGAGGGCGGGGCGTCGACGAGATTGAGCCGGACGTCGGTCCAGCTCCCACTGCCCCATCCCGCGGGCAGCGCCGTCGAGCTGCCCACGACCTTCACCCCCTCCGGGGTCGGCCTGCCGTACTCCACCCGCACCGTGGTCGCCTTACCGGACTTGGCGGCGATGGCGAGGACGAACTGGCCGCCGGGAGGGCGCTCGCCGAGGTCGTACCAGTCGGTGCGCAGGGTGCCGGTGGGCGTGTTGCGCTCCTCGAAGCTGCTCCACATCGCCACCGTGCTCGTGCTGAACCCGTGGGGTGGCTCGGCGATCGGGTCACTGCCGGACGTGGCGCGCGTGTGGAAGCCCTTGCGGGAGCGGCCGTTGCCCTCGTCGGAATCGGGCAGGTCGCCAGGGGTGCTGCCGGACTCCTGTTCCACGGTCCGCTGCGAACCCGGCGGCAAGGGCGTCAACATGCTGTTGATCGGGTCCTTCTCCACCATCACGTGATCGGCCAGGTTGCAGCCGCTGCCGAGCAGGTGGTCGATGTTCGCCTCGCCGAGGCTGTAGCTGTCCCGCTGCTTGTGGATGGCCTTGGCCATGCTGGCGAACTCGCTCGCTGCCACCAGACCACAGACCACGACCAGCGAGAGGGCGCCCAGCTTCAGCGCCCTGCCGCGCCGTTCGGGAGGCAGCGGTGGACCGGGCCGGTGGGCGCGCACGTTCTCGATGAAGGCGATCACCGCGGCCACCGCGGCGCCGAGCAGCAGGATCGTGGAGAGGCCGAGACCGCCGATCGACGGTGCCTTGTCGAACCACGGAACCCCGAATCCGGAGACGAACCAGTAGGCGTTCGGTCCCGTGGCGGCCAGTGCGGCGACCACCAGCAGGCCCGCGGTGAACGCGGCTCTGTTCCGTTTCGAACGCAGCACGCTGGAACTCGTCGCCAGCGCGGTCAACGCCGCCATGGCCGCGCCGACGGCGGCGAACGCCCCGAAGTGGTGTGTCCACTTGGTCGGCGTCAAAGCCATCAGCAGGAAGAACAGGGCCACCGTGCCGATCAACCGCCGGCTCGGCCCCAGCGCGGCGCCGGGAATCCGGCCTCTGCGCAGCAGCACCACAAGACAGGTGCCGGTACACAGCAGCAACAGCAGGACCGGGAAACGGCGGGTGGCCGAGCCGTCGGCCGTGCTGCTGAACAGCAGCTCGTAGCGAGCGAGTTCCTCGAACCAGGACAGACTCGGCCCGACCTGGCTGCGCAGGCGGGTGGCCTCGCCGACCGTGGCGAAGGTCTGGTCCGCGAAGACGACGATCAGCACCAGCAGCCCGGACGCCAGTATCGGCGACAGCACGGGCAGCCAGCCCCGGCTCGCCCTGCTGCGCAGCAGGTGGAACAGCGGCCGTGCGGCGACCAGGAAGGGAGCCACGGCGATCAGCCCGGTCGGCGTGGCGGCCAGGGTGAACGCGGCGGCCAGCAGGCCGAGACACAGCGGGAGCATTCTGCGGGTCACCAGCGCCCGCTCCACCGCGCAGATCGCGATCAGCGAGCCGACCGCGGCGATCGGCTCCGGCCGTACGCCGTTGTTGTACGGCATCCACCACACCAGGAACACCGCGGCCGCGGCCCAGCCCGCGGCCCGGCTGGTACGGACCTCCTTGCCGAGTCTCGGCATCACCTCCCGGCTGATCAGCAGCCAGCTGGCGATGCCGAGCACGAACGAAGGCAACCGGATCCACGGAGGTGCGGTGCTGAAGTGCGTCATCAGCTCGTAGACGTGGTAGAACCAGCCGAACGGCGCCTCGGCCACCCCGAACCAGCGGTGGTAGTTGGTGAGGTAGCCCGCGTCCTCGGTGACTCTGGCCATCCCGAGGATGTAGCCGTCGTCCGAGGTGACCGGTCCGATGAACACCCAGGCGCCGAGCGCGAGGAACACCACGATGTCGCGGCCGGTCAGATGCCACCAGCCGATGGGTGCCCAGCGCGGGGCCCGCCGGGCGACGCCGGAGTCCAGCCGGTTCACCCCGATCAGGCAGACCACGATCGCCAGCAGGCCGAGAATGCCCACCGCGGTCTTCAGCGGGGTGGGGGAGGACTGGTATCGGGTGTCCGGGGTGATCGACACGGAGAGCCCGTCGATCGGGTCCTGCGCTGCGTCGATGGCGGTGTAGATGCCGATCACGCGCGGGCGGACATCGCCTTCCTCCTGGTAGATCGGGGTGTCCGCGACGCTCACCGACGTGCCGTGGGCGTCGGAGGCGACGTGCACGTCGCAGCCGTTGAGCGGCAGCGGCTGGCGGGCGATCTGTTCGCCCCTGCTGGAGGCGACCAGCACCCCGTCGCCGACGTGTAGCTGCAGGCCCGCGCCCTCCTCGGTGCGGGCGGCCGGCACGGTGGAGAACAGCAGGGCGTCACCGGGAGTGCGCGCATCAGCCGACCGGATGGTGTCGCACGGCATCCGCACCTGCAGGTCCTGCGCCCAGTACCCGGTGAGCGGGGCGTTCACCTGGGTGGTGTCACCACCCACCGGCCAGACGATCCGTGCCGTGTCCTGCGCCACGGGCAGGAACGGGAACGACAGCGCGCACGCGGCCGCGATGAGTCCGAAGACGACCGCGAGCCGCCGCCACATTTTGCTCCGGCCCGCGTTGGCGCCCGCTCCGTCGATCCCAGGACCTGGCGCGGTGTCCCGGGATGTCGGGGTGGACGTGGTGGCGGGGGGCATCGAGGCCAACGCTAGCCAACCGCTTGTGCCGTCCCTGACCTGGGTTGGGTCCGTACCGAGTCGGTGTGTTCGCCCGCTGTGCACCCGAGTCGGGCATTCGTGCGCGTGTGTCCGCTATTCCCGCACACGGCCGCCCGTTCCACCCCGCTCAGTCCGGATCGGACTCGGCTGTCCTGAAGCGTTCCCGGTGCACCGCGGCGGACAGTGGCCTGCGGCTCCGCCAGCCGTGCCGTTCCAGATCCGGCACCTCGGCGAGTTCGCGAACCGGTCCGAGGCAGAGCCAGGCCACCGGCCGGACACCTGCCGGGATGGCGAGCAGGTCCCGCAGGACCGGTTCGCGGTAGAAACTGACCCAGCCGACCCCCAAGCCCTCCGCGGTCGCGGCGAGCCACAGGTTCTGGATGGCGAGGCAGACCGAGTACAGCCCGGCGTCGGCGATGGCGTGCCTGCCGAGCACGTCCGGTGCCCCGCGCGCGGGGTCGTAGGTCACCACCACACCCATGCTCGACTCGAGAATTCCCTCGATCTTGATCCGGGAGAACTTCTCGGAGCGCTGCCCGTCCAGTGTCCCGGCGAACACCTCCCGTTCGGCGCGCACGTGCTCGGCGAACTCCTGCCGGGTCGCCCTGTCCTCGACGAGCACGAAGTCCCACGGCTGGGTCAGCCCGACACTCGGCGCGGCGTGGGCCGCCGCCAGGATCCGATCGAGCACGTCCGCCGCGACGGGTGCGCCGGTGAACTCGCCGCGCACGTCGCGGCGTCGCCGCAGCACGTCGTAGAAGGCGTCCACTCCGGTGTCGTGATCAATGCTCATGTCCCCGGTACCTCCTGCTCGATCGCCCAGCGTGCGGCGGCCGCGACGCTGGTCACACTGTTCGTTTCCGGGCGGGCCGGTCGCCGCACCAGCACCACCGGCAGCCCGAGTTCCCGCGCCGCGACGAGCTTGGCCGAGGTCATCGACCCGCCACTGTCCTTGGTCACCAGCACGTCGATCCGGTGGTCTCGCAGGAGCGCAAGCTCGTCGCCCACTCGGTACGGCCCCCTGCTGAGCAGCACCTCGGAGTGCGGCGGCAGCGGTGGCTCGGGCGGGTCGACACAGCGGATCAGGAACCACAGCGAGGTCAGCCCGGCGAACGCGGCCAGCCCCTGCCTGCCGCTGGTCAGGAAAACCCGCTCGCCCAGCCGGCCCACGGCGAGCGCTGCCTCCGCCAGCGACGTCACCGGACGCCAGTCGACGTCGGCCCACTCGCGTTCGTCCGCCCAGCCGGGCCGTTCGAGTCGGAGCAGCGGTACTCCCGCCGCTGCGGCACCGGCGGCCGCGGAGGCGCCGATCCGCTCGGCGAAGGGATGTGTCGCGTCCACGACGGCGGTGATTCCCTCGCCCGTCAGCCATGCGGCCAGCCCTTCGGGGCCACCGAAACCGCCGATCCGTACCTCGCCATCGGGAAGTTTTGGTGCGCTCACCCTGCCTGCCAGCGAGGAGATCACCGGGACGCCTTCGGCGACGAGGGTCGAGGCGAGTGCCCTCGCCTCGGCCGTGCCGCCGAGCACGAGTACGCGGTGTGCGACAGCCCTGGGGGTGGCCGCCTCGGCATCGACGGAGTTCATGCGGCGATAATCCCTTTCCTGATGGCAACACCGAACGAGCAGCTCCGGTACGGGTGGACCACGGGCGCCTGTGCGACCGCCGCGACGACGGCCGCGTACACCGCGCTGCTCACCGGCGAGTTCCCCGACCCGGTCGAGGTGCTGCTGCCCAAGGGCAGGCGACCGAGTTTCGCCCTGGCCACCGAGGAGCTCGACCAGGTTCGTGCTGTCGCGAGTGCCGGCGTCATCAAGGACGCGGGCGACGACCCGGACGTCACGCACGGCGCGCTGATCGTCGCCACGGTGTCGGCAGGCGCCGCTGGATCCGGGGTGACCTTCCTGGCCGGTTCAGGTGTGGGCACGGTCACCCGCCCCGGGTTGCCGCTGCCGATCGGCGAACCGGCCATCAACCCGGTGCCACGGCAGTTGATGACCGATGCGGTGCGCCGGGTCGCGGAGGCCAACGGCGCGGCGGGGGATGTCGTGGTGGAGATCTCGATCCCGCACGGCGAGGAGATGGCCAGGCACACGTGGAATCCGCGGCTCGGCATCCTGGGCGGGTTGTCCGTGCTCGGCACGACCGGCGTCGTGGTGCCGTATTCGTGCTCGGCCTGGATCGACAGCATCCGGCGGGGCGTGGACGTGGCGAGGGCGATGGGTCACCAGCACGTCGCCGGCGCCGTCGGCAGCACCTCCGAGCGGGTGGTGGCCGATCTGTACGGCCTGCCGGAGAGCGCGTTGCTGGACATGGGCGATTTCGCCGGGGCGGTCCTCAAGTACCTGCGCAGGAATCCGGTCCCCAGGCTGTCGATGGCCGGCGGGTTCGCGAAGTTCTCGAAGCTCGCTGCCGGTTTCCTGGACCTGCACTCGAAACGGTCGAGAGTGGACCTCGGGCTGCTCGCGGAGCTGGCCTCCGATGCGGGAATCGACACGCTCGCGGAGCCGATCCGGAACGCCAACAGTGCACTGCACGCACTGGAACTGGCCACCGCGGCCGGGCTGGATCTCGGTGGTCTGGTCGCGGAGCGGGCCAGGCGGACCTGCGTGGACGTGCTGGGCGACGCCCCGATCGACGTCGACGTGGTGGTCATCGACCGAGCGGGCACCATCGTCGGGCGTGCCCCGAGGTGACGCGGTCACGGTAGCGAGCGCGGCTGGGTCGAGCGCTCGCGTGTCGCCGAGTACAGGAAGCTGTCCGGGAAGCCCTCCGCGGCGAGGACGCGACCGACGAAGATCATCGCGGCCCGGCTGACGCCTGCCTCGCGCACCTGCGCCGCGATGTCGGCCAGCGTGCCGCGCAGCACGGTCTGCGCGGGTTGGCTCGCGTGCGCTACCACAGCCACGGGGCAGTCGGCGCCGTAGTGCGGGAGCAGTTCGTCCACCACCTGCTCGATCCGGTTGATCGCCAGGTGCAGGGCGAGTGTGGCCCCGCTCGCGGCGAACGTGGCGAGTTCCTCGCCCTCGGGCATCCGGGTGGACCGGGCCTGGGCCCTGGTCAGGATCAGGCTCTGCCCGACGGTCGGCACGGTCAGTTCCCGGCCGAGCACCGCGGCCGCCGCGGCGAACGCGGGCACGCCGGGGGTGATCTCGTAGGGCACGCCGGCCTCGTCGAGCCGCCGTGCCTGCTCGGCGACGGCGCTGTAGACCGAAGGGTCGCCGGAACACAGCCTGGCCACGTCCTGGCCCCTGGCGTGGGCCGCGGTGAGTTCGCCGACGATCTCCTCGAGCGTGCGATCGGCCGTGTCCACCAGCCGTGCGCCGGGCGGACAGTGCGCGAGCAGGTCGGACGGCGTCAGGCTGCCCGGGTACAGGCAGACGGCACAGCGGGCGAGCAGATCCCGCCCCCGCACGGTGATCAGATCGGCCGCCCCCGGCCCCGCCCCGATGAAGTGCACCGTCATACAGCGCCCTCGGGGGTAGTTCCCCAATGTGGCATGGGGGAACTTGAACGTCCCCAATGCCACATTGGGGACGTCCCGCCCCGTGCCGTTCGCGTCGTGAACGGTCCGTTCATGCCTTGCCTCCGTTCCACTGGGTCACCGTGCGCGCCGGGGTCCAGCCGGTGAAGCCGCCCAGCGGGGCGGCCTGCTCGACCGAGATACGCACCAGTTCGCCGCCCCACTCGGCGTAAGCGGCCGCCAGCGCGCGCTCCGCCTCCAGGGTGACCCCGTTCGCCACGAGCCTGCCGCCGGTTCGCAACGCCTTCCAGCAGGTGTCCAGCAGCCCTGGTGCGCTGACGCCGCCGCCGACGAACACCGCGTCGGGGGCGGACAGTTCCGCCAGCACCTCCGGCGCGTGCCCGATCACCACGCGCAGGTCCGGGACGCCGAGGCGGCGCGCGTTGCGCTCGATTCGCGCTGCCCGCTCGGGCACCGGCTCGATCGCGATCGCCCGATTCGCCGGATGCGCCCTGCACCATTCGATCGCGACGCTGCCCGCACCCGCGCCGACATCCCACAGCAGTTCGCCGGGGCATGGTGCGAGCCTGGCGAGCGTGCTGGCCCGCAGGTCCCGTTTGGTGAGTTGCCCGTCGTGCTCGAAGGCCGAGTCGGGCAGGCCCGGCTGCCGCGGCAGCACGAGGGTTCCCGGATCGGGGCGACAGCGCACGGCGAGCACGTTCAGTGCCGGGACCTCGGGCCGTGGCCATTCACCTGCGGTGCCGGACGCCCGGTACTCGCCGGGACCGCCCAGTTCACCCAGCACCGTCAGCTCGCTTTCCCCGTAACCCCGCTCCGTGAGCAGCGCGGCAACGTCGCCGGGAGTGTCCGCGCCCGAGCTGAGCACGAGCACCTTCCGGTCGGGCGCGAGTGCCCTGAGCACGCGGTGGACGTCGCGTCCGACGACGCTGACCACCTCGACGTCCTCGGCCGCCCACCCCAGACGGGCGCGCGCCAGCGTGATCGACGAAACACCGGGCAGGATGCGCACCCTGGCCGTGCCGAGGCGGCGGACGAGTGTCGTGCCGATGCCGGAGAGCAGGGGATCGCCACTGGCCAGCACGCAGACCCTGCGGCCGGTGTGGGCGTCGAGGGTGGCGTCGAGATTCGGCAACAGCGGGCTCGGCCACGGCACCTTCCGCGCCCCGACTTCGGGGACGAGGTCGAGCTGGCGTGGGCCGCCGAGCAGCACCTGCGCCGCCCGGATCTCGGCCCGCGCCTGCGCGCCGAGCCCACTCCAGCCGTCCGCGCCGATACCCACGACGGTGATCGGCTGTTGGTGCGGTCGGTCTTCGGGCACGACAGGCACGCTAGCCGGTCGGGCGGCGCGGGAACGGTCGGGTTTGTCACGTCGTCGCCAGACCGGCGCGGCGTGATCGGTGTGCGATGATCGGGCGCGACGATCGCCGAGGAACCCGGTGCGAATCCGGGACGGTCCCGCCACTGTGACCGCTCGCCGCCTCCGCGCGGCGAGCCGGGAGTCAGAGCTTTGGCGCTCGTCGCGTGCCGGGCTCACCGGTGCGCGCCAGTTCGGCGTGGGCGTGGACACCCACTCGTGGCAAGGGAGTTTTGTGTATGCGGCCGTATCCGTTCTCCGCCGTCGTCGGGATGCGAGACCTGCGGCTGGCCCTCGTGTTGTCGGCGATCTCGCCCGCGATCGGCGGGGTGCTGGTGCGCGGCGAGAAGGGCACCGCGAAGTCCACCATGGTCCGCGCGCTCGCGGGCCTGCTGCCCGGCGTGGACGTCCTGGACGACTGCCGGTTCTCCTGTGATCCGCTGCGCCCGGATCCCGGCTGTCCCGACGGTCCGCACCCCGATGGCGCGCCCGCGAACCGCAGGCCCGCTCGCCTCGTCGAGCTGCCCGTCGGCGCCGCGGAGGACCGCGTGGTCGGGTCGCTGGACCTGGAGCGGGCGCTCGGCGAGGGGGTGGCCGACTACCAGCCCGGCCTGCTGGCCGGTGCGCACCGCGGGCTCCTCTACGTCGACGAGGTCAACCTCCTGCACGACCACTTGGTCGACACCCTGCTCGACGCGGCCGCGATGGGCAGGGCGACGGTCGAGCGTGAGGGGGTCTCCGTTTCACACGCCGCCCGGTTCGTGTTGATCGGCACCATGAACCCGGAGGAGGGTGAGCTGCGTCCGCAGCTGCTGGACCGGTTCGGGCTCACCGTCGAGGTCACGTCGAGCCGTGCGCCGGAGCAGCGCGTGGAGGTCGTGCGCCGCAGACTCGCGTACGAGTCCGATCCGGACGGTTTCGCCGCCGGTTTCGCCGAGGCGGACACCGAGCTGGCCGCCGACATCGAGGCCGCGCAACGGCTCCTTCCTGCCGTGGCGCTCACCGACGACGCCTTGCTGCAGATCGCCGAGGTGTGCGCCGCCTTCGAGGTCGACGGCATGCGCGCGGACATCGTCACCGCGCGGACAGCGATCGCACACGCCGCATGGTCCGGCCGGGACGAGGTCACCACCGAGGACGTCCGCGTGGCCGCGCGTCTCGCCCTGCCGCACCGACGCAGGCGCAACCCGTTCGACGCGCCGGGCATCGACGACGAGCAGCTGGAACAGGTGCTGCGCGACAGCACGCCTGAGCAGAATCCGCCCGAGCAGGTCCCGCCCGAGCCGGGCGAGCAGCCTTCGGGCGACGGCCCGGAGGATCAGGGGCCGGACGACGACGGGCCCGGTTCGGGGCGGAGTCCGGACGCGAACGGCAAAGACGAGCCGCAAAACGGCAAAGACGAGCCGCGGAACTGCCAAGACGAGCCCCGGAACGACCAACTCGCGGGAGAGCGGACGGTGGGGGCCGATGGGTCCTACCGCGCGCGGCTGTTCACCGTGACCGGTACGGGGGCCGGGGCGCAGGGGCGGCGCTCGCGCGCCGTCACCGACACCGGCCGGACCGTGGGGGTGCGGCCGCAGGGCGTGCGCGAGGGCGGCCCGCACCTGCTGGCGACCGTCCGGGCGGCCGCGCCGCACCAGCGGGCGCGGGGGCGCCACGGGCCGGGACTGGTCATGCGCTCCCAGGACGTGCGCTACGCGCTGCGGGAGGGCAAGGAGGGCAACCTCGTGTTGTTCTGCGTGGACGCATCGGGCTCGATGGGGGCGCGATCGCGCATGGGCGAGGTGAAGTCGGCCGTGCTGTCCCTGCTGCTCGACGCCTACCAGCGCAGGGACAAGGTCGGGCTGGTGACGTTCCGGGCGGCCGAAGCCCACGTCGCGCTGCCGCCGACGATCAGTGTCGAGGCCGCCGCGGCGCGGCTGGAGGGGCTGCCGACCGGGGGCAGGACCCCGCTGGCGGAGGGGCTGCTGCGCGCGGCCGAGGTGCTGCGCGTGGAGGCCATCCGGGACCCGAGGCGCAGGCCGCTGCTCGTGGTCGTCACCGACGGCAGGGCCACCAGCGGACCCGACGCGGTGGCCCGTTCGCAGGCCGCGGCCGGGCTGCTCGCGGGCACCGGGGTGAGCACGGTCGTGATGGACTGCGAGTCCGGGCGAATGCGGCTCGGCCTGGCCGAGGAGTTGGCGGCCCGGCTCGGCGCCGAACACGTCCCGCTCGGCGAGGTCACCGCGGGAACGCTCGCAGGCGAGGTGCGGGCCAGGACCGGAAGGGCTGCGTGAGCTGACATGCCCAAGGGAAAGCCGGACGTCGTTCCGGACGACGGACTCACCACGCGGCAGCGGCGCAACCGCCCGCTCTTGATCGTCCACACAGGACCAATGAAGGGCAAGTCGACCGCCGCCTTCGGGATGGCGCTGCGGGCCTGGAACCAGGGCTGGTCGATCGGGGTGTTCCAGTTCGTGAAGTCGGCGAAGTGGCGCGTCGGGGAGGAGTCCGCGCTGCGTGCCCTCGGGGAGGTGCACGAGTCCACCGGGCAGGGCGGCCCGGTTGAGTGGCACAAGATGGGCGAGGGCTGGAGCTGGTCCAGGAAGAAGGGCAGCGAGGCCGACCACGCCGCGAACGCGCGTGAGGGCTGGGCGGAGATCCGGCGCAGGCTCGCCGAGGCACGGCACGACTTCTACGTGCTCGACGAGTTCAGCTATCCGCTGCACTGGGGCTGGATCGATGTCGAGGACGTCGTGACGGCGCTACGCGACCGGCCGGGGCGCCAGCACGTGGTGATCACCGGCCGCAACGCGCCGCCCGCGCTGATCGACGCCGCCGACCTGGTGGTCGAGATGACCAAGGTCAAGCACCCGATGGACGCGGGCCAGAAGGGCCAGAAGGGCCAGCGAGGCATCGAGTGGTAGGCGAAGCGCCCCACGCGCGGCTCGTCATCGCGGCCCCCGCGTCCGGGCACGGCAAGACGACGGTCGCCACCGGGCTGATGGCCGCACTGCGGGAACGCGGCATCGCGGTTTCCGGACACAAGGTCGGCCCCGACTTCATCGATCCGAGTTATCACGCGCTCGCCACCGGCCTGCCCGCCCGCAACCTGGATCCGTTCCTGCAGGGCGAGCAACGCGTGGTGCCGCTGTTCCTGCACGGCGCCCGCCAGGCGGAGATCGCCGTGATCGAGGGCGTCATGGGGATGTTCGACGGGATGCTCGGAACCGAGGGGTATGCCTCGACCGCGCACGTCGCCCGATTGCTCGACGCCCCGGTGGTGCTGGTGGTGGACGCCTCGGCGGCGAGTCGCAGCGTCGCGGCCGTGGTGCTCGGATTCGCGCACTACGACCCGAACGTGCGCCTCGCCGGGGTAATCCTGAACAAACTCGGGTCGCAGCGGCACGAGGACGAGGTCCGCGCGGCCCTTGGCCCCACCGGTATCCCGGTGCTCGGCGCGCTGCGCCGCAGCGAGGAGATCCACGCCCCGAGCAGACACCTCGGTCTGGTGCCGGTTGCGGAACGGGCCGCCGAGGCCGAGCGGTTCCTGCCCCGCCTGGCCGCTTGGACCGCGGGAGGAGTCGACCTCGACGCCGTACGCAGGGTCGCGGAATCCGCGCCACCACTGCGGGGCGCCGTGTGGGATCCCGCCACCGAGGTGCGCGCGGTGACTACCGGTACTTCACGACCGGTTGTCGCGGCGGCGGGTGGCGAGGCGTTCACGTTCCGCTACACCGAGACGACGGAGTTGCTCAACGCCGCGGGCGTGGACGTCGTGGACGTGGATCCGTTGCGCGACAACGACCTGCCGGAGAACTGCGCCGGTCTGTACTTCGGTGGCGGTTTCCCCGAGGTGCATGCCGAGGAGCTGTCGGCGAACTCGCGGCTGCGGGAGCAGGTCGGGGCGGCGATCCGGCGGGGCATGCCGGTGGTGGCCGAATGCGCGGGCCTGCTGTACCTGTGCCGTGAGCTGGACGGCCTGCCGATGGTGGGGGCGGTGGACGCCGTGGCGCGGATGACGAAGCGCGGGGCGCTCGGCTACCGCAGGGCGAGAGCGGAGTCCGACACCCTGCTCGCCGCGCGCGGCGAGCAGGTGACCGGCCACGAGTTCCACCGCACCGAGGTGCTGCCGGGAGCGGGTGAGAATCCGGCGTGGCGGTGGGACGAGCGCGCGGACGGATTCGCGACCGAGACCCTGCACGCGTCCTATCTGCATGTCCACTGGGCCGGGCATCCCGGTGTCGCACGGCGGTTCGCGCGGAAGGTCCACAGTGGATTTTGACCTGGCCCACCACGGTGACCGTGACGTGGCCGACGGGCTGGTCGATCTCGCGGTGAACGTGCGCCTGCCCGCCCCGCCGGAGTGGCTGCGCCGCGAGTTGGAACTCGCGATTCCCCGGCTGGCGGCGTATCCCGACGTGCGGGAGGCGGCGGCCGCCATCGCCGCCCGGCACGGGCGAGCACCAGCGGACGTGCTGCCGACCGCGGGCGCCGCGGAGGCGTTCACCCTGTTGGCCACGGCGCTGCGCCCGCATCGCGTCGCCGTGATCCATCCGCAGTTCACCGAGCCGGAGGCAGCGGTGCGGGCCGCGGGCCATTCCGTCGCCAGGGTCCTGCTGCGCGAGGTGGACGGCTTCACCCTGCGACCCGCCGCCGTGCCGGAGGACGCGGACCTGGTGTTCGTGGGGAACCCGACGAACCCGACGTCGGTGCTGCACCCCGCCGCTGCCCTGCGCGGGCTGGGGCGACCCGGCCGTATCGTCGTGGTGGACGAGGCTTTCCTCGACGCAGTTCCCGGTGAGCCGGAAACCCTCGCCGGAGAACGGCTTCCCGGGTTCGTGGTGCTGCGCAGCCTGACAAAGACCTGGGGCATCGCTGGGCTGCGCGCGGGGTACGCGCTGGCCGAACCGGACGTGGTGCGGCGACTGCGCGCGGTGCAGCCGCCCTGGTCGGTGTCGAGTCTGGCCGCGACCGCGATGATCGCCTGCAGCGGTCCCGACGCGCTCGGGGAGGCCGAGTCGCTCGCGAAGGAGGCCGTCCGGGACCGGGAGTTCCTCGTCGCGGGCCTGCGTGAACTCGACGTCGAGGTCGCGGGCGTGCCGCGTGCGCCGTTCGTGCTCGTGCGCGTGTCCGAGGGCGACCACGTCCGGGCGGCCTTGCGGTCCGCCGGATACGCGGTGCGCCGCGGCGACACGTTCCCCGGGCTCGGCCCGGACTGGCTGCGCATCGCCGTCCGCGACGAGGACACCGCCCGCGAATTCCTCACCGAACTGGCCCGCGTGCTCCCGGGAAACTGAGATACCTGCACGTGCAACCACTCGCACTTTCCCGGGAAAGTGCGAGCAGGGGAGCCGCACTTTCCCGGGAAAGTGCGCCGGGGCGCTCAGGGGGCGAGGGTCAGTAGCGCGGCGGTTGTCGCGGCCTCGACGCAGCCCCCGAGGACATCGCCGGTGATCCCGCCGAGGCGCGTCACACAACGCATCAACAGCGCCGCCGCCGCGACGCAACCGAGCAGCACCGCGAGTGGGCCGCGCCACCACGGCAGGCCGGGTGCGAGCGTGGCGAGCCCGCCCACGGTCACCAGCACCAGCAGGACGCCGGGGATCGGGACGGCACCGGCCACGGTCGCGCCCAGCCCCTCGGGCCGGGCCGAGGGGACTCCGCGAGCGCAGCACAGCACCAGCACCGCACGCCCGGCGATGACGGCGACGACCACCGCCGCGACGCCGTGACCCGCGCCGACCGCCCCGGCGAGCGCGGCGCACTGCACGAGCAGCACCAGTGTCAACGCCGCGACCCCGGACGGTCCCACGTCGCCCTTGCGCATGACCGACAACGCTCGTTCCCGGTCGTAGGAGGCACCGAGCCCGTCGGCTGTGTCGGCCAACCCGTCGAGGTGCAGCCCCCTGCTGCCGAGTGCCACCGTGGCAACGGCCAGCACGGCAGCGGCGAGCGCGGGCAGACCGAGCAGCCCACCCGCCCACACGACGAGACCTGCGGGAACGGCGAGCGCCACCGCGGCGAGCGGGGCCAGCACCATCGCACCGCCCGCCACCCGCCGGTCGATCACCCGTGGGGCCGGTACCGGCAACGCGGTGAGCGTGCCCAGCGTCATCCGCAGCGCGTCGACGGCGAGACGCACCTTCAACCCAAATCGAGATCGGCGAGCGAGCCCATCCCGGCGAGCACGGCCCGGGCAGAGCGCAACACCGGCACCGCCTGGACCGCGCCGCTGCCCTCCCCGAGACGAAGGCCGAGGTCGAGGATCGGGTCGAGCCCGAGTGCCTTCAACGCGTAGGCCTGGGACGGTTCCGTCGACCGGTGCCCGGCCAGCCACCAGTCCTGCGCTCCCGGCGCCAGTTCGGCGGCCAGCAGTGCGGCAGCGCCGGAGTACACGCCGTCGAGCAGCACCGGGACTCCGCGGACGGCGGCCTGTGCGAGGAACCCGGTGGTCGCGGCCGCGCACGCGCTGCCGAGCGCGGTGAGCAGCGCGACCGGGTCGCCTGCCTGCCCGCCCGCGCGCTCCAGCGCGGTGCTCACCACCGCCACCTTGTGCGCGCGGCCCGCCTCGTCCACCCCGGTGCCGGTGCCGACGACCTCGTCGGCCGGCAGTCCCAGCATTGCGGCCACCAGCGCGGCGGCCACCGTGGTGTTGCCGATTCCCATGTCGCCGGGGATGAGCAGGTCGGCGCCCGCCTCGATCTCCTCGTCGGCCACCGCACGTCCCGCGGCCAGCGCCCGCAGCGTCTCGGCGGATTCCAGGGCATCGGCCACGTCGATCGAACCCGAACCGCGGCGGACCTTGTGCGCCGTGATCTCCGGCGCGACGTCGGCCAGTTCGGCGTCCACCGCGATGTCCAGCACCCGCACCCTGGCACCCACCTGCTCCGCCAGCACGCTCACGCCGCTGACCCCGGCGAGGAACACCCGCACCATCGCCGCGGTGATCTCCCTCGGGTAGGCCGACACCGCCGAGGTCGACGCGACGCCGTGGTCCCCGGCGAAGATCACCACTCGGACGTCGTCCAGCGGCCGGGGTGGCACCTGGCCGTGCGCGGCGCAGAGCCACGCGGCGATCTCCTCCAGCCTGCCCAGCGCGCCGAGCGGCTTGACCAGCCCGTCCAGCCGTTCCTGCGCCGTCGCCCTCGCCTGTTCGCTCGGCCGGGGAACGGGCGGTAGCTCGAACATCGTCATCGGGTCTCGTTCTCCTTCAGCTCCAGCACCCGGCCGGCCACGATCAGCAGCACCTCGTCCGAACGGGCGGCGACCTGGCTGTTCAACGCGCCGAGCACGTCGCGGAAGACACGGCCCGCGAAGGTCGGCGGCACGATCCCGCTGCCGACCTCGTTGCTCACCGCCACCACCGGCACCCTGGCACCCGCCCATGCTTCCACCACGTCGGCCAGCCGCTCGTCCACCCGCACCTGCCACCCCTCGCGCTGGTCCCACGCCCCGACCTCGTCCAGCACGCGGCTCAGCCAAGTGCCGAGGCAGTCGATCAGCAGCGGGGTGGTCGCCTCGCGCAACGTGGTCGCGAGGTCGGTGGACTCAACGGTGTGCCAGTGCGCGGGCCTGCGCGCGCGGTGCAGGGCGACGCGCTGAGCCCACTCGGGATCGTCGTCGCTCGGCGGCAACCCGCCCGCGACGTAGGTGACGGCGGGGTACCGGGCGATCAGCTGCTCCGCGTGCCGGGACTTACCGGAACGGACACCACCGAGGATCAGCACGCGGCCGTCCCGGTCCGGGATTCCGCTGAACCTGCGCAGCACCCTGGCCCCGGCTTCCAGCCGGTTGGCCACGAGCTCGGCGAGCCGTCGGGTGGGGCGGGCGGAGGGGGTCTTGGCGGGAGGCATGGGAGGTATTGTCGCGGACGCATTAGGGTCCCCGCTGTGGTGTCCGCGAGGTTGACCTGCCGGGCTGCGACGGCGGCCGGTATCGCCGCTGGTTACGCGGCCGATCTGCGCTTCGGAGATCCACGACGCGGCCATCCCGTCGCGGTGTTCGGAGCTGCCGCCGCCGCGCTGGAGCGGCGGCTGTGGGCGCGCTCGCGCCGGCGCGGCCTGCTGTATACGGCGGCGACCGCGGGCGGTGCGACCGCACTCGGCACGGTGCTGGCCGCCGCCACTCGCGAACATCCGGCCGGACGGTTCGCGACGACGGCGGTGACCACCTGGGCGGTACTCGGCGGCAGCGGGTTGGCCGCGGAGGGCGGGGAGATGGCCCGGCTGCTCGACGCGGGCGATCTGCCGGGCGCGCGGGCGCGGCTGTCGCATCTGTGCGGTCGCGATCCGGCCGGCCTCGATGCCGCCGCGCTCGCGCGGGCGGCCACCGAGTCGATCGCGGAGAACACCTCGGACGCGGTGGTGGCGCCCCTGTTCTGGGGTGGTGTCGCGGGCCTTCCCGGGCTGCTCGGCTACCGCGCGCTGAACACCCTCGACGCGATGGTCGGCCACCGTTCGCCCCGGTATGCCGAGTTCGGCTGGGCCTCCGCGCGCGCGGACGACCTCGCGAACCTGGTCCCGGCCCGGCTCAGCGCGGCGGCGGCGGTCCTGTGCGCACCGCTCGTGGCCGGCGCGCCGGCCGCGTCCCTGCGCGCGTGGCGCAGGGACGCGCACCGGCACCCGAGTCCCAACGCGGGGTCGGTGGAGGCGGCGTTCGCCGGAGCGCTCGGTGTGCGCCTCGGTGGTGTCAACAGCTACGGCGGCCGGGTGGAGGACCGGGGACCGCTGGGCGCAGGTCCGCCCCCCGACACGGCGGACCTGCGCCGCGCGGTGCGGCTCTCGCGGCTGGTCGGCGCGACCGCGCTCGCGGTCGGCGTCGGGCTGGCCGGTTCCCGGCCGCCGTGGCGACATCGTGCTAGCGGCCGAACGTGAGCAGGTCACCTGGCTGACAGCCGAGCACCTCGCACAGCTTCGACAACGTCGAGAAGCGGATCGCCTTGGCCCGGCCGTTCTTGAGTACGGAGATGTTCACCGGCGTGAGTCCCACCCGTTCGGCGAGTTCCGCCACCGTCATCTCCCGGTCGGCGAGCACGGCGTCGAGGTGTATCCGGATCCGGTGTGCTTCCTCGGGCGGCATCAGATCGTCCCTTCCAGGTCCTCGGCCATCCGGACCTCGATGCGCAGCAGTTTCGCCACCACGAGCGCGGACACGCCGGCGAACACCGACCACCACGGGAAGTCCATCTGCAACTCCTGCATCCATGCGGGGTAGCCACTCAGGCCGTATTCCGCACCGAGCAGGCTTTCGGCGAGTTCGTAGGTGAAGAAGTGCCGAGCGGCTTCGGAGACTGGGCCACCGATGAGTACGAACCAGCCGAGCAGGCGCATTCGTCCCGGCGTGACGGGTGAGTGCAGTCCAGGGCGGACCGCGCCCCAGAGGAACCGCCACAGCAGCAGCAACGCGACCCCGCTGAACAGCAACGAGGGCAACGTGGCGCCGATCGAGAGCAACAGGTCCGGGGTGGCGAGGTCCTGCCCGAGAGGCCCGCAAACGCGGTTGCTGGCCGCGGTGACGGGTACGCCGGAGTCGAGAACAGTGCTGCCCGTTAGGGGACCGCCCTGGCTGATTTCGACGCAGCCGGTGTTCATTGAACTGAATTTGCCGAGGTTCACCAGGGCGAAGGCCAGCACGAAGAGCGAGCCGACGATGGTGATGGTTCGCTTGTCCGCAGTGCTCAGCGGTTCGGTCAGACGCTTCCGAAGCGGGGACATGATCACAACTCCTATCGTTTTTCGATGTTATCGAAAGACGATAGCATCGAAAGTCGATAGGTCAAGTCCGGGTCCTGCTTCCGGACACGTCGCTCAAGATGACTCGGGGCAGGATGCGGGGTATGAACGTTCCCGTTGTCGCCGCGTTCGACGTCGGCGGTTCCAGCATCAAGGCCGCACTGCTCGACGCGGCGGGCAGCCGGATCGCGGCGCTGCGCCGTGCCGTTCCCGCCGCCGCCCAGGGTGTCGTGTCCGCGGTGGCGGTCGCCGACGAGATCGCCGACATGGCCAGGGAAATGAGCACGGCTTCCGGGCTGCGGCCGGTCGCGGCGGGAGCGGTCGTACCGGGCATTGTGGATGAAGAGGCGGGAATCGCGCGGTTCGCGGCGAATCTCGGCTGGCGCGACGTGCCTTTCGCCGCGATGCTCCGTGATCGCCTCGGTGTGCCGGTGGCGTTCGGCCACGATGTCAGCGCGGGTGGACTGGCCGAGTGGCGGCTCGGTGCCGCGCGTGGGTACCGCGACGTCGCAGTGGTCCCCGTCGGCACGGGGATCGCCGCGGCGCTGCTGCTCGACGGCAGGCCGTATCGGGCAGGCGGACACGCGGGGGAACTCGGACACGTCGACATCGGGCACGGCCTGCCCTGCGGCTGCGGTGCGGTCGGCTGCCTCGAGGTGGTGGCTTCGGCGGGTGGCATCGCCCGGCGTTACGGCGAACGGGCCGGCGTAGCGGCGACGGGAGCGGCCGAGGTGCTCCGGGCCGCCGAAGCGGGCGATACGATCGCGGCCGAAATCGTGCGGGACGCCACCGAGGGGCTGGGCAAGGGGTTGCGGGTGCTGGCCACCCTCGTCGCGCCCGAGGTCGTGGTGCTCGGCGGCGGGCTCTTCGAGGCCGGTTCCGTGCTGCTCGATCCGGTCGGGCGCTGGCTCAGCGCGAATCTGCCGTTCCAGCGCGTGCCGCGGCTGGTGCTGGCGGAACTGGGCGCGGAGGCAGGCTGCCTCGGCGCGGGGCTGATGGCCCTGGAAGTGGCAGGCCGGTGAGCGTCAACCGGGTTCACCGCGTCGCTTGCGGTGAATCACCCAGCCGAGGTCGATCGCGCTGGCCAGCGCGAACACCCCGAGCGCGATGACTGCCCAGGTCACGCCTTGCGTCGCGAAGTACACGCCTGCGGCCAAGGCCAACAGCAGTCCGATACTCGCCAGCACGATGCGCAGTGTCAGCGCGCTGTAGGCCGGTGCGGCTCCGCCGAACCCACCAGTCGGGTCGTGGTAGTCGGGCAGGCCCTGCGCGTACTCCGCACGAGTACGCCGTCTGCCCCTGTCGTCGTGAGGCATACCTGTCGGGTACCCGCCGGGGCAGGACTCAACCCCGGAGGTGTGGAGCGGGTCCGCACACGCCGTTGTGCGCGGCCCGCTCCGGCTCTGTCAGGCGATCGGGCGCTCCGTCGGCAGAATCGGCGACGGGAGCACGTCTCGCCCGGTCAGGTAGGCATCCACGCCCGCGGCCGCGGACCGGCCCTCGGCGATCGCCCACACGATGAGGGACTGCCCACGGCCCATGTCGCCTGCCACGAACACGTTGTCGAGGCTGGTCCGGTACTCGCTGTCCCGGGCGACGTTGCCGCGCGGGTCGAGCTCGACGCCCAGTTCGGTGAGCAGGCCGTCCTTCTCGGGGCCGACGAAGCCCATCGCCAGCAGCACCAGCTGGGCGGGCAGCTCCCGCTCGGTGCCTTCGACCGGGACGAACTTGCCGCCCTCGTTGCGTACCTCGACCAGCTTCAGCGCACGCAGCCTGCCTTCGTCGTCGGCGACGAACTCCTGCGTGTTCACCGAGTACAGCCGCTCGCCGCCCTCCTCGTGGGCGGAGGAGACCCGGTAGATCATCGGGTAGGTCGGCCACGGGTGCGCGTCGGAGCGGATTTCCGGTGGCTTCGGCATGATCTCCAGCTGGGTCACCGACTTCGCGCCCTGACGGTGCGCGGTGCCGACGCAGTCGGCGCCGGTGTCGCCGCCGCCGATCACCACGACGTCCTTGCCCTCGGCGCTGATCGGGGACCGCTCCAGGTCGCCGCTGGCCACCTTGTTGGCCGGGGGCAGGTACTCCATCGCCTGGTAGACGCCCTCGGTCTCGCGCCCGTCGATCGGCAGGTCGCGCCACGCGGTGGCGCCACCCGCGAGCACCACGGCGTCGTACTCCGAGCGCAACTGCGCACCGGTGATGTCGACGCCGACGTTGACCCCGGCGCGGAACTCGGTGCCCTCCGCACGCATCTGGTCCAGACGCCGATCGAGGCGGTGCTTCTCCATCTTGAACTCGGGGATGCCGTAGCGCAGCAGCCCGCCGATCGCATCGGCCCGCTCGAACACGACCACGTCGTGCCCGGCACGGGTCAGCTGCTGGGCCGCGGCGAGTCCGGACGGGCCCGATCCGACGACCGCGACCTTCTTGCCGGTCTTGGTCTCCGGGGGCAGCGGCTTGACCCAGCCCTCCTCCCAGGCGCGGTCGACGATCGAGATCTCGACCCGCTTGATCGTCACCGGGTCGTCGTTGATGCCCAGAACACATGCGGTCTCACACGGTGCGGGGCACAGCGTGCCGGTGAACTCGGGGAAGTTGTTGGTCGCGTGCAGCCGCTCGATCGCGTTCTGCCAGTCCTCGCGCCAGACCAGCGTGTTCCACTCCGGAATCAGGTTGCCCAGTGGGCAGCCCTGGTGACAGAAGGGAATGCCGCAGTCCATACAGCGACTCGCCTGCTTGGCCACCTTGCTGGTGGCGAAGTCCTCGTAGACCTCGCGCCAGTCCATCAGCCGCAGGTCGACGGGACGAGTCTTCGGAGTCTCCCGCTCCGTGGTCAGAAAACCCTTGGGGTCAGCCATGTGCGGCCTCCATGATCGCAACGTTGGGGTCCCTGCCGTCGCGCTCGGCCGCAGCCTGCGCGCTCAGGACACGCTTGTAGTCCTTCGGCATGACCTTCGAGAACCGGTCGATGGCGGTGTCCCATTCGGCCAGCAGCGTGCGGGCCACGGCCGACTCGGTCTCCGCGTAGTGGCGTTCCACCGCATCGCGGAGAATCTCGCCGTCCTCGTCATCGAGCGGGTCGAGATCCACCATCTCCTGGTTGACCCGTTTCGGGTCGAGGTCGAGTACATACGCGACACCGCCGGACATACCCGCCGCGAAGTTGCGGCCGGTCGGTCCCAGCACCGCGACCCGGCCACCGGTCATGTACTCGCAGCCGTGGTCGCCGACGCCCTCGACGACGGCCAGCGCGCCGGAGTTGCGGACGCAGAAGCGCTCGCCGACCTTGCCGCGCAGGAAGATCTCGCCGCTGGTCGCGCCGTAACCGATGACGTTGCCAGCGATGATGTGCTCCTCGGCGGGGAACTGTGCGCTGTGGTCGGGACGCACGATGATGCGCCCGCCGGACAGGCCCTTGCCGACGTAGTCGTTGCCGTCACCGACGAGCCGCAGGGTGATTCCCTTCGGCACGAAGGCGCCGAAGGACTGGCCCGCGGTGCCGGTGAAGGTCACGTCGATGGTGTCGTCGGGCAGGCCGTCACCGCCCCACTTCTTGGTCAGCTCGGAGCCCAGCATCGTGCCCACCGTGCGGTTCACGTTGCGCACCGGCAGTTCCAGCCGGACCCGGTCGCCCGAGGACAGTGCACCCTCGGCGAGCTGGATCAGCGTGTTGTCCAATGCCCTGTCCAGCCCGTGGTCCTGGGTGACCACCTGGTGCCGTGCCGCGCGCGGCTCCAGCTCCGGCACGTGGAAGATCGGCGTGAGGTCCAGCCCCGACGCCTTCCAGTGCTCGACCGCCTTGCGGGTGTCCAGCAGCTCGGCATGGCCGACGGCCTCTTCGATGGACCGGAAACCCAGCTCCGCCAAGTACTCCCGGACCTCCTGCGCGATGAACTCGAAGAAGTTCACCACGTACTCGGCCTTGCCGCTGAACTTCTCCCGCAGCACCGGGTTCTGGGTCGCGACACCGACCGGGCAGGTGTCCAGGTGACAGACGCGCATCATGATGCAGCCCGACACCACCAGGGGCGCGGTCGCGAAGCCGAACTCCTCCGCGCCGAGCAGCGCGGCGATCATCACGTCCCGGCCGGTCTTGAGCTGGCCGTCGGTCTGCACGACGATCCGGTCGCGCAACCGGTTGGACAGCAACGTCTGCTGCGTCTCGGCGAGCCCCAGCTCCCATGGGCCACCGGCGTGCTTGATGGAAGACAGGGGAGAGGCGCCGGTGCCGCCGTCATGCCCGGAGATGAGCACCACGTCGGCATGTGCCTTGGACACACCGGCCGCGACCGTGCCGACCCCGACCTCGGACACCAGCTTCACATGGATGCGTGCCGAGGGGTTGGCGTTCTTCAGGTCGTGGATCAGCTGTGCCAGATCCTCGATGGAGTAGATGTCGTGGTGCGGCGGCGGGGAGATCAGGCCGACACCCGGTGTCGAGTAGCGGGTCCTGGCGATCCACGGGTACACCTTGCTGCCAGGCAGCTGCCCGCCCTCGCCGGGCTTCGCGCCCTGCGCCATCTTGATCTGGATGTCGTCGGCGTTCACCAGGTACTCGCTGGTGACGCCGAACCGTCCACTCGCGACCTGCTTGACCGCGGAACGCCGTTCCGGGTCGTAGAGCCGCTCGGCGTCCTCACCGCCCTCACCGGTGTTCGACTTGCCGCCGAGGCGGTTCATCGCGATCGCGAGCGTCTGGTGCATCTCCTGTGAGATCGAGCCGTAGGAGATGGCGCCGGTGGCGAACCGCTTGACGATCTCGGAAACCGGCTCGACCTCCTCGATCGGCACCGGCGCTCGCTCGCTCTCCCTGAAGCCGAAGAGACCGCGCAGGGTCATCAGCCGCTCGGACTGATCGTCGACGGCCTTCGTGTACTCCTTGAAGATCTCGTACTTCCCCGAGCGGGTGGAGTGCTGCAGCTTGAACACCGTCTGCGGGTTGAACACGTGTGGCTCGCCCTCGCGGCGCCACTGGTAGTCGGCACCGGTCTCCAGCTCGCGGTGGCTCGCCCGTACGCCGTCCTTGGGGAACGCGGTGGCGTGCCGCTTCTGCACCTCCAGGGCGAGCGTGTCGAAGCCGACGCCGCCGAGGCGGGAGGTGGTGCCGGTGAAACAGTTCTCGATGACCTCCTCACCGAGCCCGATCGCCTCGAAGATCTGCGCGCCGGTGTAGGAGGCGACGGTGGAGACGCCCATCTTGGACATCGTCTTGCGCACGCCCTTGCCCAGCGCCTTGATCAGGTTCCTGGTGGCCTGCTTGGCGTCCACCCCGGGGATCAGGTCGCGCTCGGCCATCTCCTCCACGGTTGCCATCGCCATGTACGGGTTGACCGCGGCCACGCCGTAGCCGATCAGCAGCGCGATGTGGTGCACCTCGCGGGCGTCGCCGGACTCCACGATCAGGCCTACCTGGGTGCGGGTCTTCTCCCGGACCAGGTGGTGGTGCACGGCGCCGGTGAGCAGGAGCGAGGGGATCGCCGCGTGCTTCTCGTCCACGCCACGGTCGGACAGCACGATCAGGCGTGCACCGTCCTCAATGGCTTCGGAGACCTCCTTGCGGATCTCGTCGAGCCGCCGGTTCAGCGCCTCGCCGCCGCCCGCTACCTCGTAGCGACCGAGGACGGTCACCGCCTGGAACTCC
Organism: Amycolatopsis marina; assembly: GCF_900111885.1. Taxonomy (GTDB): domain Bacteria; phylum Actinomycetota; class Actinomycetes; order Mycobacteriales; family Pseudonocardiaceae; genus Amycolatopsis; species Amycolatopsis marina. The sequence goes on along the minus strand of NZ_FOKG01000002.1, from coordinate 259,923 downwards.
GGCAGCGTGCCGTCGTCGTTGATGTGCACGAGCTTGGCGAGCTCGTCGTTGTCCAGCACCGGGAACGGCAGCACGATCCGCCTGCACGAGTCCGCGCCAGCCTCGAGCAGGTTCGGCTCCGACCCGAGCTGGGTGCCAAGTGCGGTCACCAGCTCCTCCCGGATCGCGTCCAGCGGCGGGTTGGTGACCTGTGCGAAGAGCTGGGTGAAGTAGTCGAAGATCTGCCGTGGCCTGCTGGAGAGCGGGGCCAGCGGTGAGTCGTTGCCCATCGAGCCGATCGGTTCCGCGCCCGCCGCCGCCATCGGCTTGAGCAGGACGTCGAGCTCCTCCTCCGTGTAGCCGAACGCCTGCTGGCGGCGGACCAGCGAGGAGTGCGTCGGTACTTCGCGCTCGCGCTCGGGCAGCTCGTCCAGGTGCAGCAGCCCGTCGTGCACCCACTCGTCGTAGGGGTGCTCCGCGGCCAGGCCGCCCTTGATCTCCTCGTCGTCGATGATGCGCCCCTGCGCGGTGTCGACGAGGAACATGCGGCCGGGCTCGAGCCGGCCCTTCTTGACGATCTTCGAAGGCTCGATGTCGAGCACGCCGACCTCGCTGGCCAGCACGACGAGACCGTCCTCGGTGACCCAGTAGCGAGCGGGGCGGAGGCCGTTGCGGTCGAGCACGGCGCCGATCTGGGTGCCGTCGGTGAACGAGACCAGCGCCGGACCGTCCCAGGGTTCCATCAGCGTCGAGTGGAACTCGTAGAACGCCCTGCGGGCGGGGTCCATCTCCTGGTGGTTCTCCCAGGCCTCCGGAATCATCATCAGCACGGCGTGCGGCAGCGAGCGCCCGCCGAGGTGCAGCAGTTCCAGCACCTCATCGAACGAGGCGGAGTCGCTCGCGCCGCGGGTGATGATCGGGTAGATCCGCTTGAGGTCACCGGGAATCAGGTCGGTGTCCAGCATGGACTCCCTGGCGTCCATCCAGTTGCGGTTGCCGCGCAGGGTGTTGATCTCGCCGTTGTGCGCCACGTAGCGGTACGGGTGCGCGAGCGGCCAGGACGGGAACGTGTTGGTGGAGAATCGGGAGTGCACCAGGCCGATGGCGCTGGTTACTCGCTCGTCGCTGAGGTCGTCGAAGAACTTCTCCACCTGCGGCTCGGTGAGCATTCCCTTGTAGACAATCGTCCTGGAGGACAGGCTCGGGAAGTAGACGTCACCGTCGGCGGAGTCGGCGAGTTCGTGCTCGACCCGCTTGCGGACGCAGAACGCGGCTCGCTCCAGTGCGAGACCGGTGACGCCCTCATGGCGCGGGGCGAGGAACAGCTGGGCGAAGTGCGGCATCGTGGTCCGCGCGGTGGGACCGACGTGCTCGGTGTGCACGGGCAGTTCGCGCCAGCCGAGGATGCGCATGTCCTCCTCGGCGGCGATCGCCTCGATGGTGGTCATGGCGCGGCCACGGGCGGATTCGCCGGTCGGCAGGAACGCCGTGCCGACGGCGTAGGCGCCGGGCTCGGGCAGTTCGAAGTCCACAACCTCGCGGTAGAAGGCGTCCGGGACCTGGATCAGAATTCCCGCGCCGTCGCCGGTCTCCGGCTCGGCGCCCCGGGCGCCGCGGTGTTCGAGGTTGCGCAGGGCGACGAGGGCCTTGCGCACGATCGCGTGATCTCTTTTGCCTGCGAGATCGGCGACGAATGCGACGCCACAGGCGTCGTGCTCGTACTGCTCGTCGTACAAGCCCTGCTTGCGGTGCGGCTCGTGCGAGCTCAGTGCGTGGCGGTTCACGGCTGGCCGCCCTCCTAGGCGTCGGCGCGGCCGGGTCGGTTCGTGGGGCAGGTGAAGTCGCACCTGGCTAACGATCCGGCCCGGTGTTGCGATGGTCAGTCGAGAGATGAGAAAGCCCCGAGAGGGGCCCCGGACATCGCCGGATGGCCACACCTCGTCGTATGGCCTCGCACGTCGCTGTGCGTATCGCGTACTTCGCTGTACTGCGTCTACTGCAAAGCGCGCGCCAAGGGCCCTGTGGTGGGGACCGGGGAAGCGCGCGTCGGTTACTCCCGGGTTCGCCGGTCTTATGACACTAGTGTGAATTCGCCGTTATCGGCATAGGTCAAAGCCGACGCGTGGGAAACAACACGCAAGTGTTGACTGCCGTTGTTCGGCGTCCAGGCACCGAGGATAAATCCCGACCGGCCAGCTGAACAGGGAAAACGGGTGTGACGTCCGTCGGAGGACCGTCCCGCTCGCCCACCCGCCGCAGATAACGATCCTGTCGCGAAAACTTCCTTCGATCCGGCCATCGAGCCTCCCGCACTCGTGTTGGAGCGTCTGCAAGTACCCCCAAGCAAGATCGAGTTCGGCCGTTTCCGCCGCCAAGCTCGGCAAAATAGTTAACGCACCGCGACCGTCAGTGAACCGAGTGTGCTGAAGTGGCCCGCCACTCGCATTCCAGCCCGGACCGAGACCGGCTCGGTGAGTGCTCCGGTCAACAGAACCGCCCCGGACGGCAGTTCGCCGGTCCGAGCGGCGCGCACCAGTGTCTCGGCCAGCCGGACGGCCGCGATGGTCGCGCTGTCGGCAATCTGGCCGTCGACCTCCACCAGGCACCCTTCCAGCAGCAGGTCGACCTCGTTGACCGGTCTGGCGGCCGGGCCGGTGAGCCAGCGGACCGCCCGGTCCTCCTCGCTGGCCAGCAGCGCGCCACATACGGCCTCGACGGCGAGCAGTGCACGCACCGCGGAGACCTCCCCGCTCAGGCGCTCACGGAGCACGACGGCGAGATGCGCGCTCACTTTCGGTTCGGCGAGCCCGGACACGTCCAGGTGGTCCCCTGGGTGCAGCGCCATCGCGGCGGTCAGCGGGCTCGCGTCGTCCAGCAGCATTCCGTGCTCAGTGCCGCTCATGGCCGTCCCTCCCTGTCGAACACCGCGGTGACGCTGCCCAGCCCGGCGATGTCCGCCACCACCGCGTCCCCGGGGCGAACCGGAACCGCCCTGGTCATCGAGCCGGGAAGGACCACATGACCGGGTTCGAGATCAATCCCCAGCGGGCCGACGGTGTTGGCGAGCCACACCAGCGCGTTGACCGGTGACCCGAGCACGGCCCCGCCCGCGCCGGTCGCCACCAGGTCTCCGCCGTAATGCAGGGTGCAGCCGGCCAGTCGCAGGTCCACGGCCGTGAGTGAGGTGGGTTTGCTGCCGAGGATGACCCCGCCGGAGGACGCGTTGTCGGCGATCGTGTCGACGATCGAGATCCGCCAGTCGCTGATCCTGGAGTCGACGATCTCCAGCGCGGGCAGCACGAAGTCGACGGCCTGGATGGCGTCGGCCACGGTGACTCCCGGCCCGGACAGCCTGCGGCCGAGGACGAACGCGATTTCCGGCTCGATCCGCGGTTGCAGGAACCGCTGCGCCGGGATCGGCTGATGCTCCAGGTGGAACATGCCGCCGAGCAGGTGCCCGTAGTCGGGCTGATCCACTCCCATCTGCCGCTGCATGGCCGCGGAGGCAAGGCCGACCTTGTGCCCCTTGACGGGGTCGCCTGCCTCGTTCCAGCGGCGGACCTGCTCCTGCTGGATCCGGTAGGCGTCGGTGACGTCCGCGTCGGGATACTCGTCGATCAATGGCGCGATCGGCGTCCTGCTGCGATAGGCCCCTTGCAGCAGGTCGGCCGCGGCGCGTACGGCGCTGGCTTCCATGCTCGCCCACCCTGCTCGCGCGTGGGTGTCCCGGCAAGATCGGTGTACCGCTGACCGGTACGAACGCCTCAGGCTCCGGTGCCGAACCAGCGCACGGCCAGGGAGTCGAGGGTGGGTTCGGTAGGAGCGGGCAGCTCGCGCAGATACCAGCGCAGGTTCGAGTACCGGTGCAGCAGCGTGTACGCGAGGAGCCTGCGGGCCAGTTCGTCGCCGAGCTGCTCAGGAAGGTATCCGTAGGCAAGGAGCAGCTCGCGCAGGAAACGTGCGTCGCCGGCCGAGACGAACAGGCCGACGGCCACGAACTCGTACTCCGGTGCCCCGAGCATCGCCGGTTCGAAGTCGAACAAGCCGGACGGAACCCACCCCGAAGCCGTTCGTGAAAGTACGAGGTGATCGCGCATGACCTCGGTGTGCAGCAGCACGGGCCCTGCACAGGCCAGTTTCGTGTCGTCGACAGTGTCCAAGAAGGACGGGATCTGGGTCAGCCAGCCTTCGTCGAGCCCGTTCGCGCGCTGGCGTTCGACCGCGGTGGCCCGTTGCCGTGCGACGAACTCGGCCCAGTCGGGCCGAGGAATGTCCTCGAGGCGCGCACCGCCGGTCGCGTGTAGTGCGGCGAGTGTCCTGCCGAGAACGCCTGCCAGCTCCGAACGTTCCACAGGGGACAGCCGGGGCCAGACGGACTTCAGGCTCTCTCCGGGCAGCCTGCCCATCAACAGGTAGCCCCAGCCGCCGGTCGCTCCGGTGTCGACGACGTCGGGCGTCGCGATCGGCAGCCTGCCCTGAACCGCCCGCAGCGCCGCGGCCTCGACTCGCAGCTCGTCCAGATCCTCCGGCGGGTACAGCTTGAGCACGAGATCCGAACCCAGTTCGTACACCGGCAACGATCCGTCCGGAAACCGTTTCAGCGTCGCGGGGTCCCGGTCCAGCCTCCGGCACAGGGCGGCGAGCACGTCGTCGCCGGGGCTGTCGGTCACGGCGACGACGCTAGCCGGTGCCGACGTCTGCCCGCACTCGAATTCGCGCGCACTGAACCACAGCTCGATGAGCCACGGACGGGGTCTGGTGGTCCGGCCGCATTCGGTGCACCATGAGTGCGAACAGTTGGCGTTGTGTCAATAGTGCGCCCGCTGGACGTCGACGAGGACGAGAGGAGCCGGAGCATGGCCAAGCAGGTGCGTTCACTGCGGGGCAAGGTCATCGTGGTCACCGGGGGCGCGCAGGGGATCGGCGCGAAGACGGCGGCGGCGCTCGTGCAGCATGGCGCGAAGGTGGCGATCGGCGATCTCGACGTGGTCCGTGCCGAGAAGACCGCGGGTGAGCTGGGTCCGGACACCCTCGCGCTGGAGCTGGACGTCACCGACACCGCCGGCTTCATTGCCTTCCTCGACGAGGTCGAGCGGCGGCTCGGCCCGATCGACGTGCTGATCAACAACGCCGGGATCATGCCACTGGCGCCGCTGCACGAGGAGGACGACAGCTCCACACGCCGCCAGTTGGAGATCAATCTGCACGCCGTCATCCACGGGACCAGGGAGGCGGTCCGGCGGATGCGGCCGCGCGGCAGCGGGCACATCGTGAATGTGGCCTCGATGGCGGGCAAGGCGGGCTTTCCCGGCGCTGCCACCTACTGCGCCACCAAGCACGGGGTGGTCGGCCTCTCCGAGTCGGTGCACCTCGAACTGCGGGGCAGTGGTGTGGACGTTTCCTGCGTGATGCCCGCGATCGTGCGCACGGAACTGGCCAGCGGGCTCGGCGAGGCGAAAATGATCAAGTCGGTGCAGCCGGAGGACGTCGCTGCGGCGATCGTCGACGCCCTGCAGCGTCCCCGCTTCGACGTCTTCGTGCCCAAGTCGCTGGACGTCACCGGCCGGATCACCCGCCTCCTGCCCCGCGCGGCGGCCGAGTGGATGCTGCGCGCGCTCGGTGGTGACCAGGTTCTCGCTTCGGCAGCGCACTCCAGTGCCAGGGCGGGCTACGAGGCGAGGGCGGCGGAGAGCGCTCCCGGAGTTCGCGACGAGGATGGCGGTGGAAAGAAGTAAGCCACGCCACAGTCACACGTCCGAAGTGGACTTTAGTGTGATTATTCCGATCCGCCGAGCCTTCTGCGCTTGTTGAATAACGGCATCGCGGCAGGCAAGATTCGTTCCGGACGAGGATGCAGGCGGATCGAGGAGGCGGCGATGTCATCACCACCGGCAAGGGTGGCCGCCGCGGCCTCCAACGTGATCGGCAAGGTCTTCCAGGGCGGCGTCGCCGACCTGCGCCCGGTGCCGAGGGTGCTCATCGACCAGGGCCCGAACCGCTCGGTGTACCGGATGACGGCGGGTGCGCGTCCGCCCGAAGGTCCACCGGTGCTGCTCGTGCCGCCGCTGGCCGCACCCGCCCTGTGCTTCGATTTGCGCAGGGGGTGCAGTCTCGCGGAGCACCTGGTCGAATCGGGGAGGAGGACCTACCTGGTCGACTACGGCAACGTGGCGTTCTCCGACCGCAGGCTCGGGGTCGAGCACTGGATCGACGAGGTGCTGCCGAAGGCCATCCAGCGAGTCAGCGCGGACGCCGGTGGCCAGGAGGTGCACGTCGTCGCGTGGTGCCTCGGCGGCATCTTCTCCCTGCTGACCGCCGCAGACCGGCCCGACCTGCCGATCGCCTCGATCGCCACCGTAGCCGCGCCGTTCGACTTCACCGCGATCCCGCTCATCGCGCCGTTCCGGCCGCTGGTGGACTTCACCGGGGGCCACCTGCTGACACCGTTCTACCGGGCCCTCGGCGGTGCACCGTCCTATTTGGTCAGCCGAGCCTTCCGGATATCCGGGATCAACAAGGAAATCACCAAGCCGCTGGCGATACTGAAGAACCTGGATGATCGCGACTACCTCGCGCAGATCGAGGCGGTCGATCACTTCATGGACAACATGATCGCCTACCCCGGTCGGACGTTCGGCCAGCTCTACCACCGGTTCTTCCGCTCCAACGACCTCGCGGAGGGCACCGTGGACCTCAACGGCCGCATCATCTCGCTGACCGGGGTCAAGGCTCCGACACTCGTGATCGCGGGTGCGGACGACAGCATCGCACCGAGGGCCGCCGTCGAAAGACTCGTCGGACTGCTGGAGAACGCGCCGTCCGTGCGGTTCGAGGTGGCACCGGGCGGGCACCTCGGGGTGCTGACCGGTCGAAAGGCGCGGGGCACCACGTGGCGTCACCTCGACGAGTTTCTCACCCAACAGATCGATAACGTCGAGGGTGACACCGCCTCCGCGCACTGAAGCCGCGCCGCAAAGCGCCTAACCTGGAAGGGGAAGTCGCGGGGAAGGGGGTGCGGGGACATGTCGTTGTCAGCGGACGTCCGCAGGCGCTGCGCGGCCTTCCTGCCTGATGGAGCGCGTCTACGATACGTTTTCCCCGGTTTCGCGACCACGCTTCGCGGACCGATCGGGATGGCCGGATTCCTTGTCGTGGTGACGGATACGGAGATTGTGGTTCTCGCTTGTGGCTGGTTCCGGCGGCACCGGCCGGTATCGGTCTGGTCACGGTATCCCCGTACGACCACGCTGGGGCCACTGGAGTTGTCCGGCTCGATGGATCCGCTCTGCCACATCGGCTCGCTGATACTGGAAGTTCCGGAGGAGTTCGTCCCGGTGATCCGGGCGGTCGACGCCGAACTTTCGCCCGCGGAGCAGTTTCTTCCGCCGGACCCGTTTCCGGACCTGTAGAACGCCTCGTTCACGGCGTGAGGACCACCGGCAGCGTGTGTACAGAACGCAGGAACGCGCTCGATATCCTTGGTACATCGGCCGGATCGACCGCGAGCTGAAGCGCCGGAAAGCGCTCCAGGAGCACGCCTAGTGCCGCGCGTCCCTGGAGCCGGGCGTAGCGTGCGCCGAGACAACGGTGCATCCCGTGACCGAACGCGAGGTGCGCCGACACGGTTCGGGTCAGGTCGAGTTGATCAGGGTCCTCGAACCGGGCCTCGTCGTGATTTGCCGAGGCAAGCGACACCGCGACGAGGTCACCAGCCGCGAGCGGAGTCCCGGCGAGCACAAGGTCCTCGGTGACGCAGCGAAGCGAACTGATGTTGTGGGCGCCGTCGAACCGGAGCAGTTCCTCCATCGCGTTGTCGAACAGTCCGGGATCTGCGCGTAGCCGCCTCAGTTCGCCCGGGTGTGCGAGGAGTGCGCAGATCGCGTTGCCGAGAAAGGAAAACGTCGTTTCCACCGAGATGATCATCAGCAGCATGGCACCGCGCACGGTCTCGTCCTCGTCCGGTCCGCCGCTGTCCGCTACCTTCGTGCTGATGGCGGTGAGCAGGTCCGCGCGCGGATGTACGAGGCGTTCGGTCATCAGGGCCGTGATCAGCCGCGCGAGGCGCACACTGGACGCCTGCTCGATTTCCGGGTCCGGCGACAGGATCGTGTCCGTCAGCAGGGTGGTCACCTGGGGGCGCAGGTCCGCAGGGATGCCGATGAGTTCGCAGGCGCTCTCCACCGCGTAGGGAATGGTGAACTCCGTGACGAGATCGCTCACCCCGGCAGGTGACGGAATCCGGTCAAGGATGTCGTGCACCATCGCGGGGAGTCCGGCGGCGACCCTGTTGACCAGTTCGGGCCGCAGCTGTTCGCGCACGACGACGCTGACGTGCTGGGTGAAGGAGCGCATGAAGTCGCCGTAGGCGCTGGCCCGTGCCGCCTCGGCGGCGTCACCGGTCACCGAGACCTGCATCGCCCTGGCCAGGGCGTCGGAGTCCTTGCTGAGCCGCCGGTCGGACAGGGCCGCCATCGCGGTCTCGTAGCCCGTGACGAGCCACAGCCCCCGGCCGGGTCCGGTCGACATCCGGTGTACCTCACCGTAGCGGCGCAGTTTGCGGTAGGCGGAGTAGGGGTCTTGGAAGAACGAGTCGTCGATGTCGACGACCGCCGTCGCTGGACCGTCCTCTTCGGACACGGCAGTGCTCCTCGCGTGCGGGTGGAGAGGTCCCGGGCCGCCGGTGTTCCGCCGGCCCGGAACCGAGCCTGGCTTGCGGTCAGCCCAGAGCGCGACTGCGAACCGCGACCAGCGCGTCGACGTGGGCGTCTCGCGGCGCCCGCGCGGCAATCGTCGACGAAGGCGGAACGATCATGCCGATGGTCACGCCGGTGGTTATCTCGGTGATCCCGGTGATGATCACGGCCGGTGTGGCGGCCTCGGCACTGTTGCGCAACAGGCCAGGGCTGGCGTCCAGTTCCTCGGCCTTCGCGAGCAGTTCTGGCATCTCTGCGTCCTTTCGCTGATCCGGCGGGGTTCGGGCGCCCTGTCTGGCACGGTAGGGCGCGGCGCGCGATCGGCGAATCCGCAAGATGACGGGTGTTCGTCTCCCCGGTTACGCGAAACGGCCCGGTGTCGCCTGGCGAAGGACGCACTTTCCCGGGAAAGTGCGGAAAGGCAAGCCCGCGACCACGGGTGGAGCGTTCCGTATCGCGCACTTTCCCGGGAAAGTGCGATACCCGGCGCACGCAACCACCGCACTTTCCCGGGAAAGTGCGGTGACGACGATGGCACTTTCCCGGGAAAGTGCGGTTGGGGCTAGTTGGCGGCGCCGGTGATCTTGCTTGGTGGTACTTGCAGACGCACCATCCCTGGGGCCGGAGGTCCGGGCGTACGAGCGGGTGGCTACTTCAGTTCGGCGGAGGTCTTGCCGAGTACCTTGCGGGCCACGATCAGCTGCTGGATCTGTTGTGTGCCTTCGAAGATGTCCAGGATCTTGGCATCCCGGCTCCACTTCTCCAGCAGCGACTCCTCGGTGAACCCGACCGCCCCGGCGAGTTCCACGCAGCGCAGGGTGATGTCCACGACCGAACGGCCTGCCTTCGCCTTCGCCATGGAGGCCTGCAGCGAGTTCGGCTTGCGGTTGTCCGCCATCCAGGCCGACTCCATGGTCAGCAGGTACGCCGACTCGTAGTCCGCCTCCAGCTCCAGGTACGCGGCCGCTGCCGCGTGCTGCGAGTTGGCCGGCTTGTCGTAGTCGACCGTCACCCCCGCCTCGGCGAGGATGCGCGCTGTCTCCTCCAGCGCGGCGCGCGCGACGCCGATGGCCATGGCGGCCACCAGCGGGCGGGTGTTGTCGAAGGTCTGCATCACCCCGGCGAAGCCGGACTTGGTGTCGATCTCCGGGTTGCCGAGCAGGTTCTCCTTTGGCACCCGGCAGTCCTCGAACCGCAGCACGGCCGTGTCGGAGGCGCGGATACCGAGCTTGTGCTCCACCCGGACCACCTCGAAGCCCGGTGTGCCCTTTTCGACCACAAAGGACTTGATTGCCGCGCGGCCCTTGCTCTTGTCCAGGGTCGCCCACACCACGACGGCGTCGGCGCGCTGTCCCGCGGTGACGAAGATCTTCTCGCCGTTGAGGACGTAGTGGTCGCCGTCCTTACGGGCCGTGGTGGTGATGGCCGCGGAGTCCGAGCCGCAGCCCGGCTCGGTAATGGCCATCGCCGCCCAGATGCTGGCGAACCGCTCGAGCTGCTCGTCGTTGGCCACGGAGGCGATCGCCGCGTTGCCGAGTCCCTGGCGCGGCATCGACAGCAACAGTCCCACGTCGCCCCAGCACATCTCGATCGTGCCGAGCACGGTGCTCAGGTTGGCGCCGTTGCGGGTACCCGAGCTCGCGGCGTCGGACTTGTCGTCCCTGCGCACGCCGGACGCGCCCGCGCCACCCTCACCCGAGGAGTTCAGCCCGTCCAGCAGCGCCGCGAACATGTCCAGCTCGGCGGGGTAGGTGTGCTCGGCCCTGTCGTACTTTCGTGAGATGGGCCGGAACACCTCGGCGGCGGCCTGGTACGCCTGGTTGACCAGTGCCCCGGCCTTCTTGGGGGTTTCGAGATTGATCATGATGACCTTCCGAAGTCGGTGAGCGGGGCGCTCAGAGCAGGACGACGCCTTCCAGCACGCCGATGGCGCGCAGGTCCCGATACCAGCGCTCAACCGGGTGTTCCTTGACGAAGCCGTGTCCGCCGAGCAGCTGAACTCCGACACTGCCGATCTGCATTCCCTTGTCCGTCGCGAGCTTGCGGGCCAGCGCGACCTCCCTGGCGTACGGCTTGCCCTGCTCGGCCCGCGCGGCCGCCCGCAGCATCACCAGCCGGAGCCCTTCGAGCTCGATCGCCATGTCGGCAACCTGGAAAGCGACGCCCTGCCGGTGGCTCACCGGCTCGCCGAACGCCTGACGCTCGTTGACATAGGGGACGACGTAGTCGAGCACGGCCTTGCCGGTGCCCGCCGCCAGTGCCGCCCACCCCAGGCGGGAGAGCCGGACGACCTCCGTGACGACCTCGGCCTTGCCGTCGCCGAGCAGCGCGCCAGCGGGCAGCGAGACCTTGTCCAGGTGCACACTGCCGGTCGCGGCGCCGCGCAGGCCCATCGCGGGCTCGGCCTCGATGCTCACGCCCGCCGTGGACGACTCGACGATGAACAGCGCCGGGCCGCGCCCCTCCAGATCGGCGGACACGATGAACAGTTCGGCCTGTGCCGCGCGCGGCACGAGCGACTTCACGCCGTCGAGCTGGTAGCCCTTCGGGGTACGCCGGGCCTTTGTGGTCGGCTTGAAGGGGTCGAACAGCGCGACTCGCTCCTGCAGTGCGAGCGCCGCCGCGGGCACGTTCTCGCCGACGAACGACGGCAGGTAGGTCGCCTGCTGTTCGGCGTCGCCCCACTGCACGAGTGCCGTGCTCACCGCGGACGGCGCGAGCACAGAAACCGCGAGGCTCAGATCCCCGTGTGCCATGGCCTCGGCCACCAACGCGCCGGTCACCACCGAGCGCTCGGTGCCGATGCCGCCGAGTTCCTCGGGAATCCCGACGAGGGTGACACCCAGTTCGGTGGCCCTGCTCAGCAGACCGTCCGGTGCGGCGGCCTTCGCGTCGGCCTCCGCCGCGGCCGGGCGTAGCTGCTCGGCCGCGAAGTCGGTGACCGTGTCCACGATCATCTGCTGCTCTTCCGACGGCGTCAGGTCGAACAACCCGGTGTCGTGGCTCGGCGCCAGGCGGGCGGGCTTGCCGAGGCGCTGCACCGACTTGAACGTCCGGTTGGCCGCGCCGGCGGCCCGGAAGCCGTTGCGGGTCCCGGCCGAGACCAGATTCTGCACCGGCTTGCGCAAGCCGATCCGGTCGATCGCCTTGGTTCCGGCGAGCCGGGTCAACGCGGCAAGGCCGAAGCCCATCGCGTCTCGTTTCTTCTGCGGCGCAACCATCGTCGCGTCTCCCATCAGCCGGGGTCCGGCCTCGCTTACCTACTCGCCAGTAGGTTAGCGTCTCGCGTCCACCCACGCCAGTACCGGGTCACGTCCCGCGGTCGAATTGGCAGTTCCGGCGCGTGAGTTGGCAGTTCCGGGGCTCGAACTGGCAGTTCCGGTGGGGTTCCCCGGGATCAGAGCCCGAGGACGGCGCTCATCATCGCCGTCAGCTCGGCAGCGAGATGCGGCCGTCCGCTCGTCCGCCGGGTACGCGCCAGGTCGTTGGCGACGGTCAGCGCCGCGTGCACGGTGATCTTGACCTCGCGCGGCCCCAGTTCGGGGCGCACCACGGCGAGCAGGTGCAGCCATTGGGCGACGTAGTCCCGCTGGATGCGGATCAGCTCGGCCCGGTCGCGTTCGTCGGTGACGCCGAGCGGACCACCCGCGAAGGAGACCGCGAGTTCGGCGCTACCGGTGAGCGTGCGGACGTAGGACTCCGCCAGGCGCCGCAACGCCTCCCGTTCGTCGGCGGGGGCACTCGTGCGCAGGGCGTACTCGGCGCCCAGTGCGAGCCGTTCGGCCGCCCGCTTGCCGATCGCGGTGACCAGGCTCGCCTTGCTCGGGAAATGCCGATAGACGCTCGGGCCCGCGATACCGGCCGCGGCGCCGATGTCCTCCATGCTCACGGCGTGGAAGCCGCGCTGGTGGAACAGGTCGGTTGCCGCGCTGAGCACCTGCTCCCTGCGGGACGCCGTGCCCAGGCCCAACGCGGGTGGCACGGGGGAGTGGTCGGCGTCCTGCTCGGGGAGCCGTACGTGCAGTACTCGCTGCGCGAGCTGGACCAGCAGTTCGCAGAACCGCTTCTTCGCGATGCTGGTGTGGTGGACCGACACGCTGCCGAACACGCTCATCCCGGCCCAGCAGAGCAGTTCCGCGTCGTCCTCGCCGAGTTCCGGACGAATCTGCCGCAGGGCGTGGGACCAGGAACGCAACATCGCCGCGGAGCGGTGGCGGATCTCCCGCTGGTCCTCCTGCGCCAGGTGGCGCCCCTCCCACCGCCACAGGGCGGCGGCCTCCCTGCGCTCGACGGACTTGCGGGCAAGTTCTGCCAGCAGGGCTTCGACCTGGTCCGCCGACGGCTGCCCTGGACCGGCCAGGGTCTGCTCGGTCGCCAGTTCCATCTCCTCGATGCCGGCGAGCAGCACGTGCGCGAGGATCGCCTGCTTGTCGGCGAAATGCCGGTACAGCGCGGGGCCGGTGATCCCGGCCTCGGCGGCGATGTCGTTGATCCCGACGCCGTGGTAGCCACGGGCACGAAACAGCTGCGCCGCGACGGCGGCGAGCTGGCTCTTGCGGTCGCGCGGGCGGCGGGTACGCGTGGCGGTCGGTTCCATAGGTGAGAACACTGTAGCTGCCTTTGTGGGGATCGCCAGTGCTGCGTTCCCCGTCAGGTAACCCCTGGTGTGGAGTAGGTCCCAACCCATTGACAGGGTCTGCCGAAGGTGGATTATGTTAGTCAGGATTAGCATGAACGACCTGCAAGTTCCGGTCGTTGTAACCGCCCCGTACACGCAGTGCTGCAGGAAGGACCGTGGGTGTGAGTAATGAGGCGTTCATCTACGAGGCGATTCGTACGCCTCGTGGTAAAGGCAAGAAGGGGTCCCTGCACGGGACCAAGCCGCTGGACCTCGTCGTCGGCCTGATCCGGGAACTGCAGGTCCGGCACCCGAACCTCGACCCGGCCGCGATCGAGGACATCGTCCTCGGTGTCGTCTCGCCGGTGGGTGACCAGGGCGCCGACATCGCCCGCGCCGCGGCCATGGCCTCCGGCCTGCCGGACACCGTCGCCGGTGTGCAGCTCAACCGCTTCTGCTCCTCCGGTCTCGAGGCCGCCAACCAGGCCGCGGCCAGGGTGCGTTCCGGCTGGGAGGGCCTGATCCTCGCCGGTGGCGTCGAGTCGATGTCGCGCGTGCCGATGGGCTCCGACGGTGGGGCGATGTTCACCGACCCGGCCACCAACTACGACACCTACTTCGCCCCGCAGGGCATCGGTGCCGACCTCATCGCGACCATCGAGGGCTTCTCTCGCGAGGACGTCGACCGCTTCGCCGCCTGGTCGCAGGAGAAGGCCGAGGCCGCCTGGTCCGCTGGGTACTTCGCCAAGTCCGTGGTGCCGGTCAAGGACGTCAACGGCGTCACGATCCTCGATCACGACGAGCACCGCCGCCCCGGCACCACCGTCGAGGCGCTCGGCAAGCTCAAGCCGTCCTTCGAGGGCATCGGCGAGATGGGCGGGTTCGATGCCGTCGCGCTGCAGAAGTACCACTCGGTGGAGAAGGTCAACCACGTGCACACCGGCGGGAACTCCTCCGGCATCGTGGACGGCGCCGCGCTGGTGCTGCTCGGCAACGAGCAGGTCGGCAAGGACTTCGGCATGGCTCCGCGGGCGCGCGTGGTGGCAACGGCCATCACCGGTTCCGACCCGACGATCATGCTCACCGGCCCGACCCCGGCCACCCAGAAGGTCCTCGACATCGCCGGGCTCACCGTCGACGACATCGACCTCTTCGAGCTGAACGAGGCCTTCGCGTCGGTCGTCCTGAAGTGGATGAAGGACCTGAAGCTGCCGGAGGAGAAGGTCAACGTCAACGGCGGCGCCATCGCCATGGGCCACCCGCTCGGCGCGACCGGCGCGATGATCCTCGGGACCATGGTCGACGAGTTGGAGCGTCGCCAGGCGCGGCGCGCGCTGCTGTCGCTGTGCATCGGCGGCGGCATGGGTATTGCCACCATCATCGAGCGCGTCTGAGCGCCGGGGCGAGAAGAAGAGGCGACAAGCAGATGACCGAAGCGAAGACCATCCGTTGGGAGCAGGACTCCGACGGGATCGTCGTGCTCACGATGGACGACCCGAACCAGTCCGCGAACACGATGAACTCCGACTACATCGAGTCGATGGGCGCCACCGTCGACCGGCTCGAGGCGGAGAAGGACTCCGTCACCGGCGTCGTGATCACCTCCGCGAAGAAGACCTTCTTCGCCGGTGGTGACCTCAACGACCTGATCCGGGCCACGCCGGAGCACGCCGAGGAGCTCACCAAGCGCGGCAACGAGCTCAAGGCCCAGTTGCGCAAGCTGGAGACGTTCGGCAAGCCCGTCGTCGCCGCGATCAACGGCGCCGCCCTCGGGGGCGGCCTGGAGATCGCGCTGGCGACGCACCACCGCATCGCGGCCGACGTCAAGGGCAGCCAGATCGGTTTGCCCGAGGTGTCCCTCGGCCTGCTGCCCGGTGGGGGCGGTGTCACCAGGACCGTGCGGCTGCTGGGGATCCAGAGCGCGATCATGAACGTGCTGGTGCAGGGACAGCGGCACAAGCCGGCCAAGGCGCTGGAGCTGGGCCTCGTGCACGAGCTGGTCGGTTCCGTCGAGGAGCTGCTGCCCAAGGCCAAGGAATGGATCAAGGCCAACCCTGAGGCCTCCGTGCAGCCGTGGGACGCCAAGGGCTACAAGATTCCCGGGGGCAGCCCGTCCAACCCGTCGTTCGCGGCGAACCTGCCCGCGTTCCCGGCGAACCTGCGCAAGCAGCTCAAGGGCGCGCCGATGCCCGCCCCCAGGGCGATCCTCAGCGCGGCCGTCGAGGGCGCGCAGGTGGACTTCGACACCGCCTCGCTGATCGAGACGCGCTACTTCGTCAGCCTGGCCACCGGCCAGATCGCGAAGAACATGACCAAGGCGTTCTTCTTCGACCTGCAGCACATCAACTCCGGCGGCAGCCGCCCGGACGGGTTCGAGAAGTACACCGCCAAGAAGGTCGGTGTGCTCGGCGCGGGCATGATGGGTGCGGCGATCGCCTACGTCTCGGCCAAGGCCGGGATCGACGTCGTGCTCAAGGACGTCTCGCAGGAGAACGCCGAGCGCGGCAAGGGCTATGCGGCCAAGATCGAGGAGAAGGCCCTCTCCAGGGGCAAGACCACCCAGGAGAAGTCCGACGCACTGCTCGCGCGGATCACCCCGACCGCCGACCCGGCCGACTTCGCCGGTGTCGACTTCGTGATCGAGGCGGTCTTCGAGAGCACCGAGCTCAAGCACAAGGTGTTCGGCGAGATCGAGAACATCGTGAACCCGGATGCCGTGCTGGGCTCGAACACCTCCACGCTGCCGATCACCGGCCTTGCCGAGGGTGTGCAGCGCCAGGAGGACTTCATCGGCATCCACTTCTTCTCGCCGGTGGACAAGATGCCGCTCGTGGAGATCATCCGCGGGGAGAAGACCTCCGACGCCACGCTCGCGAAGGTGTTCGACTACACGCTGCAGATCAAGAAGACACCGATCGTCGTCAACGACAGCCGTGGCTTCTTCACCAGCCGCGTGATCGGCACGTTCATCAACGAGGCCATCGCGGCGCTCGGTGAGGGCGTCGAGCCGGCGAGCATCGAGCAGGCCGGTTCGCAGGCCGGGTACCCGGCGCCGCCGCTGCAGCTGATGGACGAGCTCACGCTGACCCTGCCGCGCAAGATCCGGCAGGAGACGCGGGCAGCGGTCGAGGCGGAGGGCGGCACCTGGAAGGAACACTCCTCCGAGGCCGTGATCGACCGGATGATCGAGGAGTTCGACCGCAAGGGCCGCTCCACCGGCGCCGGGTTCTACGACTACGACGAGAGCGGCAAGCGCGTCGGCCTGTGGCCGGGGCTGCGGGACGCCTTCAGGTCGGGCAGCGGTGACGTGCCGTTCAAGGACCTGCAGGAGCGGATGCTCTTCGCCGAGGCGCTGGAGACGGTGAAGTGCTTCGACGAGGGCGTGCTCACCTCGGTGCAGGACGCCAACATCGGTTCGATCTTCGGCATCGGGTTCCCGCCGTGGACCGGTGGCGTCATCCAGTACGTCAACCAGTACGAGGGTGGGTTGAAGGGCTTCGTCGCGCGCTCGCGTGAGTTGGCCGAGCGCTACGGTGACCACTTCACCCCGCCGCAGTCACTCGTGGAGAAGGCCGAGAAGGGCGAGATCTTCGAGTAGGCACCGCGGTCTGACTGAACGGCCCGCCGCTCGCATCCCGCGAGCGGCGGGCCGTTCCACGTCGCACTCCCTCCCTCCCTCCCTCCCTCCCTCCCTCCCTCCCGCGCGGCCCCGCACTTTCCCGGGAAAGTGCGATACCCCGCGCGTGCAACGCCCGCACTTTCCCGGGAAAGTGCGGGAGGAGAGGGGGAGGGCTCGCGGCTTGATTTGATGTCTGTCAATATAGATACATGTCGAATCAGCTCCCCCCGGCCGAGACCGGCGCCGAGGACGTGTGTTGCACGCCGCTGGCGAGTGAACCGCTGTCCGGAGACCAAGCCGCCGAGTTGGCCCACAAGTTCAAGGCGATCGCGGATCCGGTGCGGCTGCGCCTGCTCTCGATGATCGCCTCGCACGACGGGGGAGAGGTGTGTGTCTGCGAGCTGACACCGCGGTTCGCTCTCACCGGCCCGACCATTTCCCATCACCTCAGGGTGCTGCGCGAGGCCGGTCTGATCACCGGGGAGCGTCGCGGCACGTGGATCTACTACCGCAGTCATCCCGCGGAGCTCGCACGGCTGTCCGGCGTGCTGGTGCCCGAGTTGGCGATGGCGGTGACCGCATGACGGACGGAGTGGTCGCCAAACTGTCCACCCTGGACCGGTTCCTTCCACTGTGGATCGGCGCCGCGATGGTGCTGGGCCTGCTGGCCGGAGACTGGATCCCGGGCCTCGACACGGCGCTCAACGCGGTCGCGATCGACGGGATCTCGCTGCCGATCGCGATCGGCCTGCTGGTGATGATGTACCCGGTCCTGGCCAAGGTGCGCTACGACAAGCTCGACTCGGTCACCGGTGACCGCAAGCTGCTGTGGTCCTCCCTGGTGCTGAACTGGCTGATCGGGCCCGCGCTGATGTTCGCGCTGGCCTGGGTGTTCCTGCCGGACCTGCCGGAGTACCGCACCGGGCTGATCATCGTCGGCCTCGCCCGCTGCATCGCCATGGTCATCATCTGGAACGACCTGGCCTGCGGCGACCGGGAGGCCGCTGCGGTGCTGGTGGCGCTGAACTCCGTCTTCCAGGTAATCGCGTTCGGTGCGCTGGGTTGGTTCTACCTGTCCGTGCTGCCCGGCTGGCTCGGCCTGCCGCAGACCGACCTGGCGGTGTCGGGCTGGCAGATCGTGAAGAGTGTGCTGATCTTCTTGGGTATCCCACTGCTGGCCGGGTACCTGTCCCGGCGGATCGGCGAGCGGACGAAGGGCCGCGACTGGTACGAGTCCAAGTTCCTGCCCCGCATCGGCCCGGTCGCGCTCTACGGGCTGCTGTTCACCATCGTGATCCTGTTCGCGCTGCAGGGAAACCAGATCGCCAGCCGCCCGCTCGACGTCGTGCGGATCGCGCTGCCGCTGCTGGCCTACTTCGCGGTGATGTGGGCGGGCTCGTATGCGTTCGGCGCCGCACTCGGACTGAACTACGAGCGGACCACGACCCTGGCTTTCACCGCTGCGGGGAACAACTTCGAGCTGGCCATCGCGGTGGCGATCGCGACGTTCGGCGCCACCAGCGGGCAGGCGCTCGCCGGGGTCGTCGGCCCGCTGATCGAGGTGCCGGTGCTGGTGGCGCTGGTCTACGTCTCGCTGGCGCTGCGCAAACGTTTCACCCCCAAGCCCGCCGAATCCGAGCGGATGCGGTCATGACGCACGACGAGTACGACGAGACCTGCCGGGACACCGAGGACTGCCGGCTCGACGATCCGCACGTCCAGCTGCTGCTCGACCGTGAGGCCGAGGAGCTGGCCCGCCGCTTCGACGGAACGTTCTCGATCGAGACCGTCCGCGCCTGTGTGCACAACTCCTTCGAACAACTCAACAGTGGCGCCCGCGTCCACACCTACCTACCTGTCCTCGCCGCCCGCTTCGCTCGCGAGCGGCTGGAGTCCACAGCCAAGAACCAGGGAGACACCGTGTCCGAGATTCCCGAAGTGCTGTTCGTATGTGTGCACAACGCGGGCCGATCGCAGATGGCCGCCGCGCTGCTGCACCACCACGCCAAGGGCAGGGTGCTGGTGCGCTCGGCCGGTTCGGCTCCCGCGGAGTCCGTCAACCCGGCCGTAGTGGAGGCCATGTCGGAACTGGGACTGGACCTGACCCAGGAGTTTCCCAAGCCGTTGACCACCGAGGCCGTGCAGGCCGCGGACGTCGTGATCACGATGGGCTGCGGTGACGCGTGCCCGGTGTTCCCCGGCAAGCGGTACCTCGACTGGCAGCTCGACGACCCGGCCGGCCAGGGCGTGGACGCCGTGCGCCCGATCCGTGACGAGATCGACCGAAGGGTGCGCGCGCTGCTGGACGAGCTGGTTCCCGCGGCCACCTGATCCGCTGAATCGGTGACTTTCTGACGTTGGCCATGGGACTATTCGGTGCACTGCTGACACTGGGGAGGTCTCATGTACCGCCGTCTCGCGTTCGTCACCGCACTGCTCCTGGCGCTCACCACCGTGGTACCCGGCACCGCGTTCGCCGCGACACAGGTACGAGTGCTTCAGCTCAACATCTGCCACAGCGGGGCCGCGAGCTGTTTCACGGGCGACAAGGTGATCACGAAGGCCCGGTCGGTGATCAGTACGACCAAGCCGCACGTGCTCTCGGTGAACGAGGCCTGCTCGGGTGACGTCGCGACCTTGCGTGACGCGATGGGCGGTGCGCGGACGAAGTTCGTCGCCGCACAACGCCCGGACGGCTCGGCGGTGAAGTGCCGGAACGGCCAGAACTACGGCAACGCGATCATGGTGGTGAATTCGGTCGCCACGGGCACGGGGGTCAGTGGGCGGTTCCGCAATCAGGACAGCAGCAACGAGAAGCGGGTGTGGGCCTGCCTGCCCGCCGGTGCGCTGAGCGCCTGCACCACGCACCTCGCGGCCCGCGACGGCGCGGTCGCGCTCGCCCAGTGCAAGGAGTTGATGAGCCGCGCGGTCGACTACGCAAAGCGCGCGCCGGTCGTGGTGTCCGGTGACATGAACCTGCGCTACGGCGGCACGCCGAACGCTCAGGACTGCAACCGCAGCGGCTTCTACCGAAAGGGCGACGGCGGGCTCCAGCACGTGTTCGCCACGAAGACGCTCACGTTCGTCAGCGGCAAGAAGATCGACATGGCCGGCACCACCGACCATCCGGCGTGGCTGGTCACGGTCACCAAGTCCTAGCCCGACCCCTGACTTTGCGGTTCCCGCGCGCGAGTTGGCAGTTCCTGCACGGGAGTTTGCCGTTCATGTACACAAGTTCGACATTCGCGTACGCCCGAACTGCCAACTCGGGTCAGAGGAGGGGTGGGATCATGGCGTCGATCAGGTGGGGGCCGGGTTCGGCCAGTGCGGTGCGGAACTGGTCGGCGAGTTCCTCGGCCGTGGTGGCTCGGGTGGCGGGGACACCGAGGCCTTCGGCGATCTTGACGAAGTCCATGTCCGGCGTGGACAGATCGAGTAGCTCGGCGGCCTTTGGCCCGGACCCCTCGGCACCGACCCGCTGCAACTCCATCCGCAGGATGGCGTAAGCCCGGTTGTTCAGCAGCACCGTCGTTACGTTCAGGTTCTCCCGTGCCTGCGTCCACAACGCCGACATCGTGTAGAGCGCACTGCCGTCGGACTCCAGGTTGATAACCGGGCGATCGGGCGCGGCAATCGCGGCCCCGGTCGCCACCGGAATGCCCTGGCCGATCGCCCCACCAGTCAGGGTGAGCACATCGTGCCGGGGCGCGCCCGCCGTCGCGGCCGGCAGCAGCAGCCCCGACGTGTTGGCCTCGTCGGAGATGATCGCGCCCTCCGGCAGCAGCGCGCCGATGACGTCGACCCAGTTCTGCGGCGTCAGGTCCCCCGTGGGTAGCGCGGGCCGCCCTGCCTCCTGCACGACGGGCTCGGTGCCGGGAGCCACCAGATCGGCCAGATCCGCCAGCGCCGCGACCATGTCCTGATCCACCTCGGCCAGGGTGTGCACCTGCGCGCCCTCGGGCACGAGGTCGCCTGCCTTGCCGGGGTAGGCGAAGAACGACACCGGCGGCCGTGTCCCGGCCACGATCACGTGCTTGACGCCGTCGAGCTGGTAAGCCACCTGCTCGGCCAGGTACCCGAGCCGCTCCACCATCGGCAGGCCCGCTCCGCGCTCGATCCGGGCGGGGAATGTCTCCACCAGAACCTTGGCTCCCGTGGCGGCACCGATGCGCGCGGCTGCGCGCAGCCCGGCTTCCCGGCAGGCTCGCCCGCCGATCAGCAGCACCGCTGGCTCGCCCGTGCGCAGGACCTCGGCGACCGACTTGATCGCGCTCTCGCTGACCGAAGGAGCCGTGCGCGGCGGCACCGGCTCACACGCCTCGCCACCCTCCCCCCACGACACATCCGCGGGCAGGATCAGCGACGCGACGCGGCCCGGCGGGTCCATCGCCGCCGCGACCGCGGCCGCGGCGTCGGCGCCCACCTCGGCAGTGGAGGCAGACCTGCGAGCCCAGCCGTTGAGCGTGCCGGTCAGGGCCTCGATGTCGGATTCCAGTGGCGCGTCGTACTTCTTGTGATAAGTCGCGTGGTCGCCGATCACGTTGACCACCGGTGTGTTCGCCCGTCGCGCGTTGTGCAGGTTCGCGAGTCCGTTGGCCAGTCCGGGGCCGAGGTGCAGCAGCGTGGCGGCCGGCTTGTCCGCGATCCGTGCGTAGCCGTCGGCGGCGCCGGTCACGGCGCCCTCGAACAGGCCGAGGATCCCGCGCATCTCGGGCACGGTGTCCAATGCCGCGACGAAGTGCATCTCCGAGGTGCCTGGGTTGCCGAAGCAGACATCCACTCCGGCGTCGACGAGGGTGCGGATCAGGGACTGCGCGCCGTTCATGCTGCTCACTTTCTACTGGTTCTCAGAGTCTTTTGATAACGCGCGTCACGATCGACTCGGCGGGGCTCGGACTCACAGTCGGCTCTCACCACCGCGAGTCATCCGCCCCGCCTCGCCACTCGTGGGCTTCGCCGCGCGCGTTCTCTGGTTACCTTCGCCATATCGCTCCAGTTCACCAGGTGGTTCTCAGAGAAGAACGCCGGGGTTGAGGATTCCGGCCGGGTCGAACGTCTGCTTGATCCGGCGCAGCAGGTCCAGTTTGGCCGGGTCCTCCAGTTCCAGGAAGTGCTCCTTCTTCGCCCTGCCGATCCCGTGTTCCCCGGAGATCGCCCCGCCGAGATCCATCCCCACGGCGAAGATGTCGTGCAGCAGGGTGGCGCGGCGCTGCGGGTCCTTCTGGAAGACGGCGAGGTGCACGTTGCCGTCCCCGGCGTGCCCGCAGCCGACGACACCGGACTCCGCTTCGGTGGCGAGCTCCCGTGCCTTGGCAAGGAAGGCGGCCATCGCAGAGCGAGGAACCACGACATCGATCACGTCATCGGCGCCCGCCGCCTTCGCCGTCCAGAAGGCCTTCTCCCGTGCCTCGATCAGCTTGCGCGCACTGGTGCCCTCCAGGACGTAGACGTCCGCGGCGCCAATGCCGGTGAGCAGTTCGCCCAGCGTCTCGACGTCGCTGTGCAGCCGCTCGGAGTCGCGGTTCTCCATCCCCACGACCAGGTAAGCCTGCGATGCCTCGCGCACGTCGTCGGGCACGCCGAGGGTCAGTTCTGCCGTGTAGGTGATCGCGGCCATGGTGAAGGCGTCGATGTACTCCAGGATGTTCGGGGCGAGACCGCTGGAGATGATCTCCGGGACCGCGGCGAGCACCTGGTCGAGATCGGTGAACGGTGCGAGCACGGTGGCGGTGTGCGCCAGGCGGGGCTGGAGCTTGACGATGACCTCGGTGGCCAGTGCGAGGGTGCCCTCGGAGCCGATGATCAACTGGGTGAGGTCGTAGCCGGAGGAGACCTTCGTCGTCCTGCCACCGGTCCGGATGATCTCGCCGGTGCCGAGTACCGCCTGCAGCCCGAGCACGTTGTGCCGGGTGACGCCGTACTTGATCGCCCGCATACCGCCCGCGTTGCTCCCCACGGTGCCGCCGACGCTCGCACTGAGCTCCCCGGGGTAGACGGTGTAGCTGAGCCCGGCCTCCGCTGTACGTTCGTCCAGTTCGGACAGTGTCACGCCCGGCTGCACCACGGCCACATGGTTGACGGTGTCGATCTCCAGCACCGCGTTCATCCGCTCGAAGGAGATCACGAGTCCGTCCGGCTGTGGCCGGGCCGCGCCGGAGAGGCCGCTGCCGGAACCGCGCGCTGTCACCGGAACACCGAGCTCGCCCGCGGCGACGAGAAGCGCGGACACCTCCTCGACGGTACCGGGGCGGACGACGTGGCGGGGAAGTTGTGGTTCACCGGTGAGTGCCTCGTCGTGGGCGTAGTCCTCGGGGACGTCGGGGCCCGTGATTACGTTTCCCGGGCCGACGATCTCCGCCAGCCGCACCGCCACCTCTGGGGAGTCGACCTTGCTCATGGCGATGCACCGCCCTCTCGTTCCCGCGCCTCACTGCACTGTTGACGCGAAGCCTAGTCGGCGGGTCCACCAACCCGCCATGAAGGATATTCATGTTCTGTGGATTTAGGGAGAGCTAAATCTCTCGCGGTCCGCCGCTGCTGGGCTGACGCTGCCGGCATGACTGTTTCACCCACCTTCTCTTTCGACGACACCCTTTCGGTGCGCCGTGTGGGCTTCGGCGCCATGCGGCTGACCGGTCACGGTCGCAAGCCGCCCGGTGAGCACGAACAGGCGGTGGCCGTTGCCCGCCGGGCGGTGGAACTCGGCGTCGAGTTCATCGACACAGCGGACTCCTACGGTCTCGGCGCGAACGAGGAACTGCTCGCCGAGGCGCTCGCGCCGTATCCCGCGAACGTGCTGATCGCGACCAAGGCAGGCCAGAGCAGGCCGGGTGGCGCGTGGGTGCCGCTCGGCAGGCCCGAGTACCTGCGGCAGCAGGCGGAGCTGTCGCTGCGGAGGCTGCGGATCGAGCGGATCGAGTTGTTCCAGCTGCACCGGATCGACCCGCTCGTCCCGCTGGAGGACCAGATCGGCGCGCTCGCGCAACTGCGCGCGGAGGGCAAGGTCAACCGGATCGGGCTGTCCGAGGTCTCGGTCGAGCAGGTCGAGGCCGCGCGCGGGATCACCGACATCGCGAGCGTGCAGAACCGCTACAACCTGAGCGACCGGGCGTGGGAGGACGTGCTGGAGTACTGCGAGGCGGCGGAAATCGCCTTCGTTCCCTGGCTTCCGATCGCGTCCGGGCAGCACGCGGGGTCACGGGGTGCGCTGGGCAAGGTGGCAGCCGAACTCGGCGCCACGTCCGCGCAGGTGTCGCTCGCCTGGCTACTGCGTCGTTCGCCGGTGATTGTGCCGATTCCCGGAACCGGCTCGATGGAACATCTTGAGGAGAATTGTGCCGCTGTGTCACTGGAATTGTCCGAGGAACAATTCCGGACGTTGAGTTCCGTGGGCTGACTCGAGTGTGGCGTGGGGCCGGTCCGCGCCAACGATCCGGCCCCACGCCTCAGTTCCGGCTAGCTCAGATCAGCCATCCGAGAACGTGTGCCAGTGATGCCAGCACGCTCGTGACGATGTCGTCGGCGTGGTGGGCATGCGCGGCAAAGAACTGCATTGAGGGGCTCCTTAACGGATTCGAATTAACAGAGATGTGCGCGCACTGCTTTCGAAAGCGAGAAGAAGATTTTCACCGATCCGGGGACGTGTCAAAGCGCGCTGGGTCGGCGCGACGGGCGAGGCGAAATCCTCTCAGGATAAACACGTAACTCTTTCGGATTTTGCGCGGGGCGCGCTGCTCGGCGCCGAGATACCGACGGTGGCCACGAGCTGGTAGGTCGCCTGGCGTGTTGTTGGGCTTGATGCGACATACGGGCGCTCCGGCTACCCGACCGGGTGATCTTCCTGCCACGAATGGTGATCTTGAAATTCGGTGCCACTCTCACTCGGACAGGTGAGGGCTTGCCCGGGGTGCAATCCGTCAGGGCCGCCTCGGCGTGCCCGACGCAGCCAAGACGGCCCTGACGGATTCCGGTCCTACTCGGCCCTGGCGAAGCTCAGCGTTTCGCCCTCGACCCCACGCAGCCACAGGTCCTGTGCCGCCGCGGCCATCTCGTCCAGGCCCTCGGTGATCGAGGCGAACACGTTGCCCGGCACCCAGCCCGCGTCGCCGTTGATGAGCAGGTTGTTGCGCCCGTAGAAGATCGCCAGGTCGGTGGCGCCCTGGTCGCTGTGCGCCTCGCTTCCTTCGTCGTAGCCGTAGGCGGGATTGCCGATCTCCCATGCCTCGAAGCCGAAGTACACGACGTCCCCCGGAATCGGGGTCACCGTCGGGTTCTCCCGGCCGGGCTTCGGTTCCGCGAACGGCGGCACGAGGGTGTAGACCTCGTTGCGGGCGTACTTGGCGTGATAGGCCGAACCGCTCTGCGGCAGCGAGTCCCAGACCGCTTTGCAGGTGCGCGGCGCCTGGTCGTCGAGCAGCAGCGCCCGGCAGGAGACGCCACGCTTGTCCAGCGTGATGGTGATGTAGCGGGCCACGGATCGGACCTCTCAGTTCTTGGTGGCGGCGGCGACCGCGTCGGCCCAGATCGCCAGTGCCTCGTCGATCTGCTCCGCGGTCACCACCAACGGCGGGATCATGCGCACGACGTTCATGTGCGCGCCGCAGGTGAGCAGCAGCAGCCCACGCTCGGCCGCGGCCTTCTGCACGGCCTGTGCGGTGGCGTTGTCGGGGCCGCCGTCGGCCGTGGTGAACTCCGAGCCGACCAGCAGGCCCAGCCCTCGTACGTCGCCGATCTGCGGGGTCTTGTCAGCCACCAGCTTGGCGCCGTCGAGCAGTTGCCTGCCCCGCGCCGCGGCGTTCTCGACCAGACCCTCTTCCTGGATGACCTCGAGTGTGGCCTTCGCGGCGGCGCAGGAGACCGCGTTGCCGCCGTAGGTGCCGCCCTGCGAACCGGGCCATGCCTTGGCCATCAGCTCGGTCGAGGCCGCGATGCCGGACAGTGGGAAGCCGCTGGCCAAGCCCTTCGCGATGGCGATGACGTCCGGTCGGACGTCAAAGTGGTCGTGACCCCAGAACTTGCCGGTGCGGCCGAAGCCGGTCTGCACCTCGTCGATCACCAGCAGGATGCCGTGCCGGTCGGCGCGCTCCCGCAGTCCGGCGAAGAACTCGGTGTTGCCCGGGACGTAGCCGCCCTCGCCCAGCACCGGCTCGATCACGAAGGCGGCCGTCTCGTTGGGCGCGCTCATCGTGGCGAAGAGGTAGTCCAGTTCCTGCAGCGCGAACTTCGTCGCCGTGGCCTCGTCCCAGCCGTAGCGGAACGCGTTCGGGAACGGTGCCACGTGCACGCCGGCCATCAGCGGCGAGATGCCCGCGCTGAACCGCGTGCCGGAGGTGGTCATCGACGCGGTCGCCACGGTGCGGCCGTGGAAGCCGCCGTGGAACACGATCACGTTCGGCCGCCCGGTTGCCTGGCGGGACAGCCGCAGGGCTGCCTCCAGCGCCTCGCTGCCGGAGTTGGCGAAGAACAACGAGTCCAAGCCCTCGGGGAGCACATCACCGAGGCTTTCGGTGAGCTCGAGCAGCGGCTTGTGCATGACCGTCGTGTACTGACCGTGAATCAGCTTGCCGATCTGCTCCTGTGCTGCCGCGACCACCTTCGGGTGGCAGTGACCCGTGCTGGTGACGCCGATGCCCGCCGTGAAGTCGAGGTTGCGTCGCCCGTTCGTGTCGTACAGGTAGACACCCTCGCCGTGGTCGACGACGACCGGGGTGGCCTGCTTGAGCAGTGGGGAGAGCTGAGCCATGGCAGCGTTGCTCCTTAGGGTTGCGAGGGGTGTTGTCGATTGTTGACAATATGCATAGCATGGTACTCGGACCAGGCGCAATCAAGCGAGGAGCACGATGAGCGACATCAGCGAGGCAGGCGTCGTCGACGCGGTCGGCAAGGACCTGTTCATCGGCGGCAAGTGGACGGCCGCCACGGGGGGCAAGAGTTTCCCGGTGCACGACCCGTCGACCGGCAAGGTGCTCTGCGAGGTGGCCGACGCGACACCGGAGGACGGCAAGGCCGCCCTCGACGCCGCGGTCGCCGCACAGGCGGATTTCGCCGCCATGGCACCGCGTGAGCGCGGGGAGATCCTGCGCAGGTCCTACGAACTGCTGATCGCCCGCGCGGACGAACTCGCACTGCTGATGACCCTGGAGATGGGCAAGCCGCTGGCCGAGGCCAAGGGTGAGATCACCTACGCGGCCGAGTTCTTCCGCTGGTTCGGCGAGGAGGCGGTGCGGATCGACGGTGGCTACGCGGTCGCGCCCAACGGCAGCGGCAGGTTCCTGGTGCACCGCCAGCCGGTGGGTCCGACCCTGCTCATCACACCGTGGAACTTCCCGATGGCCATGGGTACCCGCAAGCTCGGCCCGGCGATCGCCGCGGGCTGCACCTCGGTGATCAAGCCCGCTGCGCAGACGCCGCTCTCGATGCTCGCGCTGGCCGGGATCCTCGTCGAGGCGGGACTGCCCGCAGGTGTGGTAAACGTCGTCACCACCTCGAACTCCGGCGGCTTGATGGAGCCGCTGATCCGCGACGGGCGCGCTCGCAAGCTGTCCTTCACCGGCTCCACCGCCGTGGGGCGCAAGCTGCTGGAGCAGTGCGCGGACAAGGTGCTGCGCACGTCCATGGAACTCGGCGGCAACGCGCCGTTCCTGGTCTTCGACGACGCCGATCTCGACGCTGCGATCGAGGGCGCGATGCAGGCGAAGATGCGCAACATCGGTGAGGCGTGCACGGCCGCCAACCGGTTCTACGTGCAGCGCGGGATCGTCGAGGAGTTCTCCCGCAGGCTCACCGAGCGGATGTCGGCGCTGCCGATGGGCCGCGGCACCGAAGAAGGTGTCGTGGTCGGTCCGCTGATCGACGAGGCGGCCGTGGAGAAGGTCAGCAGCCTGGTCGCGGACGCGGCCGATCGCGGTGCGCAGGTGCTCACCGGCGGGTCCGCTGTGGACGGCCCGGGCAACTTCTACCAGGCCACTGTGCTCACCGACGTGCCCAAGGACGCGAAGCTGGCCACCGAGGAGATCTTCGGGCCGGTGGCGCCGATCTCGGTGTTCGACACCGAGGACGAGGCGGTCGCCGCCGCCAACGACACCGAGTACGGGCTGGTGTCCTACCTCTTCACCAACGACGTCAAGCGGGCACTGCGGGTGTCGGAGCGCCTTGAGGCCGGGATGATCGGACTGAACCAGGGCATCGTCTCCAACCCCGCCGCGCCGTTCGGCGGGATCAAGCAGTCCGGCCTCGGCCGCGAGGGCGGCACCGTGGGTATCGACGAGTTCCTCGAGACCAAGTACATCGCGGTGAGTCTGTGAGTTCTGCCGACCGGAGCTACCGGATCGCGAGCATTCCCGGCGACGGGATCGGGACCGAGGTCACGGCCGAGGCGACGAACGTCCTCGGCCGGGCGGCCGAGGTGTACGGCTTCGATCTGCGCTGGTCGGAGTTCGACTGGAGCTGTGAGCGCTACGCCGAGACCGGCCGGATGATGCCGGAGGACGGGATCGACCAGCTCGCGGTGTTCGACGGCATCCTCCTCGGTGCGGTCGGGTTCCCCGGAGTCCCCGACCACGTTTCGCTGTGGGGTCTGCTGCTCCCGGTCCGCAGGGCGTTCGCGCAGTACGTGAACCTGCGGCCCGTGCGGCTGCTGCCGGGGACCGCGAGCGCGCTCGCGGGCCGCTCGGCCGACGAGCTGGAGATGGTGATCGTCCGGGAGAACTCCGAAGGTGAGTACTCGGAACTCGGCGGGCGGCACAACAGAGGGCAGCCCGGCGAGTTCGTGCTGCAGGAGTCGGTGTTCACCCGGGTTGGCGTGGAGCGGATCATCCGTTACGCGTTCGACCTGGCGCGGACGCGCACGGGACGGGTCTGCTCGGCGACCAAGTCGAACGGGCTGGTCCACTCGATGCCGTTCTGGGACGAGATCTTCGCCGAGATCGCGGCGGAGTACCCGGATATCCACAGTGAACAGATGCATGTGGACGCGCTCGCCGCGCGGATGGTGCAGCAGCCGGACCGGCTCGACGTCGTGGTGGGGTCGAACCTGTTCGGCGACATCCTCAGCGACCTCGCGGCGGCCGTCACCGGTGGGCTCGGCATGGCGCCCTCCGGCAACATCAATCCGCCGGGGCAGCACCCCTCGATGTTCGAGGCGGTGCACGGCAGCGCACCGGACATCGCGGGCAAGGGCATCGCGAATCCCGTGGCCCAGGTGCTGGCGGGCGCGATGATGCTGGAGCACCTCGGCGAGCCCGAGGCCGCGCGGGCCGTCCGTTGCGCGGTGGAAAAGGTGCTCGCCGACGGTGCTGTGGCGACGCCCGATCTCGGGGGTAGCTCCACCACCGCCGACCTCGGCGCCGCCGTCACCGCCGAGCTCTGACCGCGTTCGCGCAGCCCGGGTTCGTCACTCGGGCTGCGCGAACGCAGGGCAGCTGAGCTGGTCAGCTCGGTTCTCGGACGCTCTCTCAGTCCGCGTGCAGACTCGTGCCCGGGACGAGGCGCTGGACGGCATCCTCCATATGGGCCTCCAGTAGCGCGAGGACCAGATCCTGGTCGCCCTCGCGGATCGCCTCGATGATGCGGTTGTGCTCGTTGACCCGCTCCTCGACGCGTTGGTAGGTCTGCTGGAGCAGGGAGAGGCACATCCGGGTCTCGATCAGCAGGGTGCGGGCCATACGGACCAGTCTTTGGCTGCCCGAGGCGCTGATCAGGGCCTCGTGGAAGCGCAGGTCGGCCTCCGACAGCGCGGTGGGATCGTCGTCGTCGGCGGCGGCGGCCATGTCCTGGACAGTCTCGTCCAGCACGGCCGCGGCCGCCTCCCGGTCCCCGCGCAGGATGCGGATCGCCGCCGCCCGCTCGATCGCCGACCGCGCGACGTAGATGTCGTAAACGTCGCCCGGTTCGAGGTCGATGACGAACAGGCCGCGATGCCGCTCGCTGCGCAGCAGGCCTTCCGAGACCAGTCGCTGCATCGCCTCCCGGAGCGGCCCGCGTGACACCTCGAACCGGGCGGCCAGTTCGGTCTCGCCGAGTTGGGCGCCGGGCGGCAGCGAACCGTTCATGATCGCGTCCCGCAGCTGCCGCGCGATGATCGCCGCGGTGGACTCCCGGCTCACCGGTTCGATGTCGGCCAATGGCATGTCAGCGGCCCCCTGCCCCAACCGGCACCGAAAGGGTGCGGAACAACGCGCCGAGGGACTCCACGACGCGCCCGGCACCGGCCAGGCGAAGTCCTTCCCACACGGTCACCTGGTTGGCGGTGAGAACCGGCTTGCCGAGGTGTTCTTCGATGTCGCCCAGGAGTGCGAGGGTGCGCATCGCCGTGTCCGGGATCAGCACCGCGTCGGCGTCGCGATGGTCGTGCGTGCGGACCAGATCCAGCACGGCTTCCGGCGTGAGCCTGCCGACCTCAGCCGCGGTGTCGATGTCCGCGCTGGACATCGAAACGACCTCGACACCGCCCGCGGCGAGGAATTCCACGAAGAGGCGGGCGACGTCATCGGGGTAGCTGGCCGCGACGGCGACGCGGCGCAGGCCGAGCGCGCCGGCGGCGTGGACGAAGGCGAAGGAGGTGCTGGACGCCGGGATGCCGCCAGCGGCCTCGGACAGCTTCGCCACCTGCTCGGCCGCGCCTTCCGGGCCGTAGACGAAGCTGCCGCTGGTGCAGGCCCACACGATGGCGTCCGGCCGATGCGGCGCGAGCAGCTGGGCGCCCTCGGCCAGTCGTTCCGGACTGCCGAGGTCGAGCAGTTCGGCGACCGCGTGCAGGTCAGTGCCGTAGATGTGCTCCACCGCGAGCCGGACGTCGCCGAGCAGGCCCTCGGCCAGCGGGTAGTCGTCCTCGGCGGCGTGGTCGGGATAGATGAACCCAACGGTCGTCATCGAGTACCTCCAGCAAGATTGTCAACAATCCTAGTAGATGCGCCAACGTCGACGGCGTCAAGGGTGTGGCGGATCAGGTGACCTCACGCAGCCATTCGCCCGGGCCGACGACCGGCAGCTGCATCCGCTTCAGGCAGGCCCACATCGTGAGCTGGTTCGCGGTCAGCACCGGCTTGCCCAGTGCCTGTTCCAGCGGCTCGATCAGGTCATAGGTGGGCAGGTTCGTGCAGCTGACGAAGATCGCCTCGG
Organism: Amycolatopsis marina; assembly: GCF_900111885.1. Lineage (GTDB taxonomy): Bacteria > Actinomycetota > Actinomycetes > Mycobacteriales > Pseudonocardiaceae > Amycolatopsis > Amycolatopsis marina. Next base: position 228,896 of record NZ_FOKG01000002.1, on the reverse strand, counting down.
CGTCGTCGTGGTTGGCGGCGATGATCCGCTCGGCGATGGTCCGGTAGCTCACCTTCCAGATGCCGCCACCGAGGCCGAGGTGGTCACTGGAAACGGTGCGTACACCCAGCTCGGTGAGGAAGTCGTGCAGTGCGCCGGTGAGGTCGGCATCATACGGCGTGAGTACCGAGATGCGGCTCAGATTGAGCTGCTGCAGCACTTCGGCGAGGGCCCCGGAGGTCGTGACCGCGTCCGGAGCGCCCGCGTCACAGATCGCCTTGCACAGGGAGCGCTCGTAGTCGATGCCGTTGACGAAGCTGCCCGAGGTGCACAGGTACGCGACCACCTCGGGTTCCACGTGCAGCACGTCCCGGGTGGCCGCCGCCAGGTGCTGGCTGTTGCTGACGAGGTGCGCCATCTCCATGCTCACCGGCACGGGTTCGTACGGCGTTCGGGCCAGGTGCAGGGAGACCTCCATCGGTACCCAGCGCCAGAGCTCCCGCTCCAGCGCCAGGTCGAAGGGGGCGATGACGCCGATACCGCGCTGGGCCAATGGCCCTTCGAACGCGGGGAAGTCCAGCGCTGTGAAATCCAAGGCTCAGCCTCCGGCCGATCTCTGAAGGAGTGCCTCCGGGGTGGCCCTCGGATTGTTGACAATCATACGACCGACTCATACCGTGTCAATGTGAGCGGCACGGAGACCCCGGTGCTGGCGGTGTTGTGTGGCGATCAACACCCTCCAGCCATGGGCAGCATCGAGCAAACGGCAGAAGTTCGTTACACCCGCGCCGACGGCCTCGCCGAGGCGCTACGCGGGGCAGACGCACTGTTCGTCTACGACTTCCTTTCCACCGCGGTCCCCGACGCGTGGCACGGAGCGGACAGGTTGCGCTGGCTGCACATCGCGAGCGCGGGCGTCGATCCGGTCCTTTTCCCCGAACTGCGTGACAGCGATGTGGTCCTCACCAATTCGCGTGGTGTGTTCGACGACCCGATCGCCGAGTACGTGCTCGGCGTGATCCTGGCCTTCGCGAAGGACTTCGCCGGATCGCTGCGGTTGCAGGACGAGGCCCGCTGGCAGCACAGGGAGACCGAGCGGATCTCCGGAACGCACGCACTGGTGATGGGCACCGGCCCGATCGGGCGTGCGATCGCCCGGATGCTGCGCGCCGCGGGCATGAAGGTGGCGGGCGTCGGGCGCAGGGCCCGTGAGGACGACCCCGACTTCGGCACGGTGCACGCTTCCGACCGGCTGGCCGAGCACCTTCCCGCGGCGGACTACGTGGTGGCCGTCGCCCCGCTGACCGAGCAGACCAAGGGCATCTTCAACGCGACTGCCTTCGCGGCGATGAAGCCGACAGCGCGGTTCGTCAACGTCGGCAGAGGCGAACTGGTGGTGACCGGCGACCTGATCGAGGCGCTCCGTTCCGGACAGCTCGCCGGCGCCGCGCTCGACGTCTTCGACACCGAACCACTGCCCGCGGACAATCCACTCTGGAGTATGCCGAACGTGCTGTTGTCGCCGCACATGTCGGGCGACTTCATCGGCTGGCGCAACACGCTGGTAGAGGTGTTCGCGGACAACTTCCGGCGATGGACCTCGGGTCTTCCGCTGCGCAACGTCGTCGACAAAACACTTGGCTACGTGCCGTCACCCCCGCAAGAGCGCTGAGGAGAAGAATGCCAGCCAACACCACCACCCTGCTGACGGCGAGCGAGCTCGTGGCCGCCTACTCGTCGGGGGAGGTGTCACCGGTAGAAGCTACGCAGGTCGCGCTGGACACGATCGCCGAGCGGGACGCGGAACTGAAGTCCTACTCGCTGGTCGACCCCGAGGTGGCACTCGACCAGGCGAAGGGCTCCGAGGAGCGCTGGCGCGAGGGCAACCCCATCGGCTGGCTCGACGGTGTGCCCAGCTCGATCAAGGACATGTTCCTCACACAGGGTTGGCCGACACTGCGGGGTTCGCGGTGCATCGACCCGGACCAGCCATGGGATGTCGACAGCCCGGTGACCGCGCGGATGCGGGAGAACGGGCTCGTGCTGCTCGGCAAGACCACCACCCCGGAGCTGGGCTGGAAGGCCGTCACCGACAGCCCGCTGGTGGGGGTCACCCGCAACCCGTGGGACCCCTCGCGCACGCCGGGTGGATCGAGCGGTGGCAGCGCGGCCGCCGTCGCGGCCGGGATGGGTGAGCTCTCGGTCGGAACCGACGGCGGCGGCTCGGTGCGGATTCCCGCGTCGTTCTGCGGAATCGTCGGCTTCAAGCCCACCGGCGGCCGGATCCCGCTGTTCCCGGCGAGCCCGTTCGGCGCGCTGGCGCACGCGGGCCCGATGGCTCGTTCCGTGGACGACGTCGCGCTGATGCTCGACGTGCTGGCCGCGCCCGATCATCGCGACCCGAACGCGCTTCCCCCGCCGCTGAGCGTGTACCGCGAGGCGGTGCGCCGGGACGCCCGCGGGCTGAACGTGGCGTACTCCGGCACGCTCGGCTACGTCGACGTCGACCCCGAGGTCGCGCGGATCGTGCTGTCCGTCGTGGCCGCGCTGAGCGAGGCCGGGCTGCAGATCGAGGAGACCGATCCGGGATTCAGCGATCCGCTGGACGCGTTCGACGTCCTCTGGTCGACGGGGGCGGCGAAGTGGCTGAACACCTTCCCCGAGGGCTCGGACGAGCTGGTCGATCCCGGCCTGCGCAAGGTCTGGGACAAGGGCATGACCTACTCGGCCGCCGACTACCTCGAGGCCAATGCGCAGCGGGCCGCTCTCGGGATCCACATGGGCGAGTTCCACACCCGCTACGACGTGCTGATCACCCCGACCGTGCCGATTCCGCCGTTCGAGGCAGGTCACGACGTGCCGCCGGGCAGTGGTGTGGAGAGCTGGCCGCAGTGGGCCCGGTTCAGCTACCCGTTCAACCTCACCATGCAGCCCGCGATCAGCGTGCCTGCCGGGTTCACGGCGAGCGGGCTCCCGGTCGGGCTGCAGATCGTCGGCCCGAGACATTCCGACGACCTGGTGCTCGCGGTGGCGAAGCTGGTCGAGGAGATCCGTCCCTGGCCCACCTCCCACCCCGCCGGCATCAAGCACTGATCACCCCGCCGACGCGGCACACCCCCAAAGCATGGAGTGCCTGCAAGTACCACCAAGCAAGATCATTACTGCGTTTTCCGCTACCAAGCCACGTCCCAAGCGGTCGGGCTTGGTAGCGGTTAGCGGTGATGTCGATCTTGCTTGGGGGTACTTGCAGACGTACCAACCTGGGTGCGGGAGGTTAGGGGACGGGGGCCGTGCTCGTGCGGGACAGGGTGCGAATGTCTTGGCAGAGCAGGGCTGCTCCGGTGGTCAGCACGATCAGGATCGCGCCGCCGGTCAGGGTGACCGCCGTGCCGAAGCGCTCGGCCAGCGGACCGGCGGCCACCTCGCCTGCCGGTAGCGCGATGAACGACCCGAGCATGTCGTAGGAGTACACGCGCGCGAGCCGGTCCTGCGGGATGTTCTCCTGCAGCGATACGTCCCACGCCACCACGAACTGTTCGATGGCGACCCCGGCCGTGAACATCGCGACCAGCAGCGGGATCACCGCGGGCGCCCAGGCCAGGGTGAGCATGGGAATCGCCTCGACCACGATCACGGCGACCCCGATCCGCAACAGGTGCCGCGGTCGCCAGCGGGCGGCGAGGAAGCCTCCGGCGAAGGCGCCCGCCGTCTGCGCCGCCAGCACGAACCCCCAGGCGCCGCGCCCGATGGTCTCGTCCGCGATGGCGGGTCCGAGCACGACCACACAGCCCGCGATCACCGCGTTGACCACCATGAACTGTGCGACCACCACCCACACCCATGTCCGGGCGGCGAACTCGCGCCATCCCTCGGCGAGTTCGGCCAGCGGCCGGGCGCGCTCCGTGCGGACGGCGACGGGCAGCCGGACCCCGCGATAGCATGCCGACGCGAGCAGGAACAGCGCGGCGTTGACGCCGATGGTCCAGCCGGAGCCCATTGCCGCCACGAGCACGCCACCCAGTGCGAGCCCGGTTATCCGGCCGGAGTTCGACCCGATCCGAACGAGAGCGTTGGCCTGGGTCAGCAGACTGCCAGGCACGGTCTGTGGCGTCAGCGACGCGGCCGCGGGCAGGGACAGCGCCGCGGCGGCACCGTTGACGAAGCTCAGCGCGACGAGTAGCGGGATCGTGGCGAATCCGGACAGGACACTCACCGCGATGGCTGCCTGGGTGACAGCGGCCAGCAATGTGGTGCCCTGCAGGATGAACGACCGCGGCAGACGATCGGCGAGCATGCCGCCGAGCAGGACGAGCAGCACGTTCGCCACGGAGCGCGCACCGACCACGATGCCGAGGTCCACAACGGACCCGGTGAGGTCGAGCACCACGAACGCCAGCGCGACCGGTGCGATCGCGTTGCCCAGCTCGGTGGCGGTGCGTCCACCGGTCAACGCGCGGAAGTTCCTGTGCCGCAGTGGTTCCGTAAGCCCCGCGCTCACCGGTTCTGGTCCATGGCGAACATCGCGATCGTGGTGCTGACGCGCCGGGTCCCCGGTGTACGCGGTGGTTTCGCTGCCTCGTGCAGTACCCGGCTCAGCTCCCTCGCCTGATCGAGGCAGTGTTGCCAGACCCGGGGATCCACCCACAACTCCGCGTCGGTCGTGGCGCCGGAACCGGGCAGCCGGTACGCGGTCCGCCTGCGCAGTTCCGCACCCAGTACCGCGGCGAGCAGCTGCTCCTCCTCCTGGTCGTGCGTGTGCATACCGCCTCCGCTGTCCGGATCATGGCGGTAGCGCTTGGCCCTGCCACCTCGGATCGAGACCTCCTCCGCGATGTACAGCATTCCGGCGTCCTGCAGTCTGCGGAGGTGATAGCTGACGTTCGGCTGACTGTCGCCGAGTTCGCGGGCGACCTCGGCGGCACTCATGGCGGCGCCGGTGAGCAGCGAGAGGATGCGCATCCGCAGTGGATGCGCCAGGACACGCAGCTTGCTCAGTTCGGGATTGTGCACGCCGGGGAGTGTCCAGAGCGCCGGCGCATGCTGTCAAACATCTCTTTGGGGGTCACGGCGGCCCCACGTTCACCGGAACGCGGGGCCGCCTGAGTTGGTCGGTCAGTCGAGGACGGCGAACGCCTCGACCTCGACGAGCACGTCAGGCTCGAACAGGTAGTCGATGCCGATGAGCGACAGGGGCGGCAACGGCCGTGGAATCCCGAGCTCGTCGGCAGCGCGTTCGACGCCCGCCATGAAGGCGTCCGCTTTCTCGGGGCTCCACCGTGTGACGAAGAACCGCAGACGCACGACATCGGCGAAGCTCGCGCCTGCGCCGTTCAGACCGAGCGCGGTGTTGTGCAGGGCCTGCACGACCTGACCGGTGAGGTCACCCGTCGCGACGGGATTTCCCTTGGCGTCGCGGGCGATCTGGCCGGCCACGTGTACCTGCCGAGTGCCCGTGCCGATCGCGACATGGTGGTAGGGAACGGGCTGGAACATGCCCTCAGGAGTCAACAACTGCACGGTCATGACGTGCCCTTCGCTTGTCGGACTTCAGGTATCCAACGTCTACCTGGTATACGAAGGGAACTTCAACGATACTAGGTTTCGTGCCGGAAACCGCCCACCCCACAGCCGACGGTCCACAGATCACCGCGTCGCATCGTGAACTGCTCGACCAGGTGCTCGACAAGTGGTCGCTGCAGGTGCTCGACGCGCTGTGCGAGCGCCCCTCGCGTTTCAACGAGCTACGCCGGGCGATCCCCGCCGTGACGCAGAAGTCGCTGACGGCGACGCTGCGGCGCCTCGAGCGCAACGGAATGGTCGAGCGTGTCATCGTGAGTTCGCGACCGCTCGCCGTGGAGTACCGCATCACGCCGCTCGGAACGACGCTGCAGGACCTCATCGACGCACTCCTGCGCTGGACCACCGTCACCATGCCCGACGTCGAACGCGCACGCGCGCGGTTCGACGACCAGGAGGCCTGACCGGCAGGCCGCTACTTGGTCGCGGCCTCCAGTTCGGACAGCGCCGTGTCCAGGTGGGTGAGGATGCGCTGCAGGTGGGGCACGCTGCGCCTGCAGCCGGTGATGCCGAAGTCGAGGTTGTCCCCGTTGCTGGTGAGGGTGATGTTCAGCGCCTGGCCGTCGAGCAGCACCGAGGCCGGGTAGACGCCGTCGAGCTGGGCGCCGTTCCAGTACATCTGCTTACGTGGGCCGGGCACATTGGAGATGACGACGTTGAACGGCGGCGGGGTGTGCCCGACGAAGCCGGGTATGGGGGACGCTCCGAGCGCGGCGACGTTGACCCCGGACAGCAGCAGCGTCTGCAGTGGAGTGAGTTCCTTGAAGATCCGCTTGCCGTCGCGCATGGACCGCTGGATCACGGCCAGCCGTGCGGCGGGATCGGACTGGTCGGTGCCGAGATTGCACAGCAGTGCGCCGATGTTGTTGCCCGAAGCCTCCCTTGCGTCGGACTTGCCCCGCAGTGACACGGGCACCATCGCGATCAGTGGTGCGTCGGGCAGTGCCCGCTGCTCGATGAGGTAGTCCCGGAGCGCGCCGGAACACATCGCCAGCACGACGTCGTTGCGCGATGCTCCGGACGCGGTTGCGATGGCCCGCACCCGTTCCAGCGGCCAGGACTGGGCGGCGAACCGCCGAGCCCCGCCGATCGGCACGTTCAACATCGTCTTAGGCGCCTGCAAAGGCAGTGTGAGCCGCTGCTCCCGTACCGCCTCGTTCGCCACTCGTGCCGCGGCGGGCGCGAGACCGGCGAGCTGGCTGAGTGAGCTTCCCGCCGTGGAGAACAGGGAACGGGGGTTGCGCGCGGGGCGGGCTCGCTGGGGGGCGCGCGAGCCCCACGGCGGTGGGCAGTCGCGCGCGTCGGGGTCCTCGGACAGGGTGTTCTGCAGGTGCCGCAGCGCCGAGACGCCGTCCAGCAACGCGTGGTGGATCTTGCTGTACATGGCGAACCGGCCGTCCTGCAGGCCCTCCACCAGGTGGATCTCCCACAGTGGACGGTGCCGGTCGAGCAATGTGCTGTGCCAGCGGGAGGTCAGTTCGAGCAGTTCGCGAATCCGGCCGGGTTGTGGCAGCGCCGAGTGGCGGAAGTGGTAGTCGAGGTCGAGTTCGCTGTCGTCGGACCATGCCACATGACCGAGGGTGTTCACCGGTTTGGCGGGCCTGCGCCGGAAGATGCTGCGAACGTTGGAGTTCTCCAGCAGGTCGTGACGGAGGGTGCTGAGGTAGTCCGGCCCCGCCCCTTCGGGTTTCCGGAACAGCTGCAGGCCGCCGACGTGCATCGGATGTTCGCGTGTCTCGACGAGCAGGAACATCGAGTCGGTCACGGGCATCATCGGCATGGGGATACCACCTCTGTCGTCTCGTCACGGCAGCGTCCTGTCCGACACGGCAAGAACACGTTCCCGATCGCGTCGAGTGGCCGAGTCTACGCACACTGCCACGAAAGGGGACAGGCACTAATCTGGACGGCATGGCGATTCCGACAGACCCGGAAACCGGGGAGTTCGTCCGCTCCGCCAATCATTTCGACGCCCGCATCACCGCGGACGGCTCGTCCGGCTGGCCGGTCGAGCCCGGCCGTTACCGCCTCGTGGTGAGCAGGGCCTGTCCGTGGGCCAGCCGTGGCCTCGTCGTGCGGCGACTGCTCGGTCTGGAGGACGCCGTCTCCCTCGCGGTGGCCGACCCGATCCAGGACGAGCGGAGCTGGCGCTTCACCCTCGATCCTGGCGCGGTGGATCCGGTGCTCGGCATCGAGTTCCTTTCCGAGGCCTACTACGCGGCCGACCCGGACTACGACGGCGGGATCAGCGTTCCGGCCGTGGTCGACGTCCCGAGCGGGGAGCTGGTGACCAACGACTATCCGCAGATCACCCTCGATCTGTCCACCGAGTGGGGCGCGTACCACAGGGACGGCGCGCCGGACCTCTATCCGCAACGGCACCGCGGCGAGATCGACGAGATCAACCGGCAGGTGTATGCCGACGTCAACGCGGCGGTGTACGAGGCCGGTTTCGCCTCGAAACAGGCCGCGTACGACGACGCCTACAGCCGGCTGTTCGCCCGGCTGGACGCGCTTGAGAAGCGCCTGGCCACCCGCCGTTACCTCGTCGGCGAGACGATCACCGAAGCGGACATCCGGCTCTTCACCACACTTGTCCGGTTCGATCCGGTCTACCACGGACACTTCAAGTGCAACCGGAACAAACTGGCCGAGATGCCCGTGCTGTGGGCTTACGCGCGTGACCTCTTCCAGACGCCGGGGTTCGGCGACACCGTCGACTTCGACCACATCAAGCGGCATTACTACCAGGTCCACGACGGGATCAACCCGACCCGCATCGTCCCGAACGGACCGGACCTCTCGTTGTGGGCGACGCCGCATCACCGGGAGGAACTGGGCGGCAGGCCGTTCGGAGAGGGCACGGCACCCGGCCCGCCGCCATCGGCCGAGGTGCTGCCCGCACAGTGGTGACGGCCGCCGTGGCCGGTCCCTGAGCGATTTCGTTAGGCTGGACGGGTGCCGGAAACCGGAGCGCAGCGTTTTGCCGACGCGCTGGCCGATCTCGGCGTCGACGTCACGTTCGGCCTTCCAGGTGTCCACAACCTGCCGATCTGGGAATCTCTGGGCACCGCGGGGATCCGGCTGGTCGGCGTACGCCACGAGCAGGCCGCCGGATACGCGGCCGACGGCTATGCCCGTGCCAGCGGCAAGCTGGGAGTCGCGCTGGTCACCACGGGTCCCGGCGCGGCCAACACCATCGGCGCGGTGGGGGAGGCGATGGCATCGGCGTCGCCGGTACTGATCGTCGCCACCGACATTCCCTCGTCCCTGCGCAGACCCGGGGTGGTGCGGGGCGTGTTGCACGAGTCCAGTGACCAGCGGGCAATGTTCGCCCCCGTCACGAAAGCGGCTCTCACCGTGCCGTCTCCGGACGAGATCGCGCCCGCACTGCTGCACGCGGGCAGGACGGCGATGGCTCCGCAGAGTGGCCCCGTCTACCTGGGCATCCCGGCGGATTTTCTGCGGCAGCGGGCAGGGCGCGGGCCGGAGCAGGGCGGGACGGAACTCATACCCGCGGTGGACACAGGCGCGTTCGAGCGGGCTCGCGCTCTGTTGTCCGAGGCCGCGCGTCCACTCATCTGGGCCGGTGGTGGCGCCCTGCGCTCGGGAGCGGGAGCAGCGATCGGGAACCTCGCCGAACGGCTTGCCGCGCCGGTGGTGACCACGTTCGCGGCCCGTGGCCTGCTGCCTCCCGGACATCCGTGCCTCGCCGCCGATCCGGTACACGTCCCCGAGGTCGGCGAACTCTGGGACGAGGCCGACGTGGTACTGGGCATCGGCACGGACTTCGACGGCCTGATGACCCAGAACTGGCTGATGCCCCAGCCGCCCGCGATGATCGCGGTGAACGTGAACGCCGCCGACGCCGCGAAGAACTACCGCCCCGACGTGACCCTTGTCGGAGATGCGCTCGCCGTGACCGAGGGCCTGCTGACCGGCCTGGCGCAGCGACGGGGGCTCGACCGGCTCAGTACCCGGCTGGACCGGATCGAGCACCGCGTCCGGCGGCGGGTGCGGGCTGAGGAACCGCAGGCTGCCGAACTGCTGTCCGCACTGCGCGAAACCCTGCCGGACGGCGCGATACTCGTGGCGGACATGTGCGTCGCCGGATACTGGATCGGTGGCTTCCACCGCGTATCCGCGCCCCGCAAGCTCGTGTACCCGATGGGCTGGGGCACCCTCGGGTTCGCATTTCCCGCGGCGATGGGCGCGGCCGCGGCAGGTATGGGACGTGCCGTGTGCGTGTGCGGCGACGGTGGTTTTCTTTATGCGTGCGCGGAGTTGGCCACGCTGGTCCAGGAGACCCTGCCCGTCACAACGATCATCGTGGACGACGGTGGATACGGAATGTTGCGCTATGACCAGGAACAGGCGGGACTGCCTGCTCGCGGGGTCGACCTGGTGACGCCGGACTTCGTGGGACTCGCGCGGTCGTTCGGCGTCAGGGCCGACCGTGTCGACGGCTTCGGCAGGGCCTTCCGGCGGCGACTGCGGGAGTTCAGCCGGGCGGACGAGCCCACCGTGCTGGTGGTGCGGGCTCGGCTGCGCCCGCCGCTGAACACCTCACCCCGGTGGTACCGAGTCGGTACCGAGAATTGACCAACGACGGCAGGGGTCCACAGTGGAGATCGCACCCCGTCCAACGGAAGGAACCCGCTATGAATGAGACAGCCGAACGAATTCTGCGACAGTACCGCACGATCGCGGTGGTCGGCCTGAGCACGAATCCGGACAAGGCCGCCCACTCGGTGCCCGCGGCGATGCAGGCCGCGGGTTTCCGGGTGATCCCGGTTCATCCCGGCGCCGAGGAAATTCTCGGCGAACGCGCCTATCGTTCGCTGGCCGATGTGCCGGAGCCGGTCGAGGTGGTCGAGGTTTTCCGGCCGTCGCCCGAGGCCGCGGACGTCGCGCGGCAGGCCGTCCAGGTCGGGGCGAAGGCGCTGTGGCTGCAGCAGGGCATCGCCTCGGCCGAGGCGCGCGCCATCGCCGAGGAGGCAGGTCTGGACTATGTCGAGGACATCTGCATGGCCGTGGTCCGTTCGATCGCCCAGATCAGAAAGGACTGACTCCCACTCAGCTCAGGTGAAGATGTTCTGGACGAACGTGAGGATGGAGTCCGCCGCGTCTCGCAGACCGCCGAGGAGCGACTGCACCAGCGCTGCGGACTGTGTCGGCTGAGAGATCAGAAAGAACAGCAGCAGCGCGACCACGGCGATGGTCAGAACCTTCTTCATGGCCTCTCCTGATCGACTTGGGTATCCAGTTGGCTACCCAGCGCAGTGGTGTTCTATTCGCGCTGATTCTAGCGCTGTGCGCGGGACAGCGGGTGACCCGTCCCCGCAGCGCGTCCACATAGATCATGCGACTGAGACAGTCACCGGGCCGCGGAAGGTTTCCCGGTAGGCGGTCGGGGAGACCCCGAGGGTCGACTGCAGGTGCTGGCGTAGTGAGGCGGCGGTGCCGAAGCCCGCGTCCGCCGCGATCCGGTCGACGGAAAGATCGGTTTCCTCCAGTAGTTGGCGCGCCCGTTCGACTCGTTGCTGGGTCAGCCATTGCAGCGGCGAAATCCCAGTCTCCGTCCGGAACCTGCGGGTGAAGGTGCGCACACTCATCGACTCCTTGGCCGCGAGTTCGCGCAGCGTCAGCGGCCGCTCCAGGTTTTCGAGTGCCCACTGGCGCGCCGTCGCGGTAGAGGAATGCCCGCATTCGGGCACCGGACGCCGGATGAACTGTGCCTGACCGCCTTCGCGGTGCGGCGGGACGACTGTCCCCCGAGCCACCTCGTTGGCGACGGCGGAACCGTGGTCGCGCCGGATCATGTGCAGGCACAGGTCGATTCCAGAGGCGACTCCCGCGGCGGTGAGCACCTCGCCGTCGTCGGTGTAGAGCACATCCGGGTCGAGTCGCACCGACGGATGCAGTTGGCGAAACTGGTCGGCCGACCGCCAATGGGTGGTCGCGGTCCTGCCGTCCAACAGCCCGGCCGCCGCCAGCACGAACGATCCCGTGCAGATCGAGGCGATCCGGGTACCGGGCCGGACCAGTGCGAACGCGGCGGCGAGCGGTGCGCTCAGTGTGCCGTCCAGCGTCGGCTCGTAGTCCTCGTCGGAGGCCGGAACGACCACGGTATGCGCCTCGGCGAGGATCTCCGGGCCGTGCGCGACGTTGATGGTGATGTCGGCGTCGGTGCGCACCTCCCCGGGCGTCAACGCACAGGTGCGGACCTCGTACAGCGGTTCGCCGCCCGCGGAGCGGGCCTGGCTGAAGAGTCGCTGCACGATGCCCATCTCCATCGGCAGGAGTCCGTCGCGGACAAGGACGGCGACCGCGTGCCGCTCGGGGTGTTCGAAAAGCGCCATGGCTCGATTCTTTCATATATTGGCCATCAGGCCACTCGTGTCGGCCGTACCGGGGGCGCATGCTCGAACCGAGCGGCGCGGAACAGGTCCGGCCGCCCCCTTTGGAGAGGTGTGTCCCAGTGCAGGTGTTGTGGATTTTCGCTCACCCGGAACAGCGTTCGCTGAACGCGGCGTTGCGCGACGAAGGCGTACGTTCGCTGCGGGAACTCGGCCACCAGGTCGAGACGTCCGACTTGTACGCGATGGGCTGGAATCCGGTGGTGACTGCCGAGGACTTCGCGCACGATCCAGCTGACCGGTTGGTCGTGGGTGCGGAATCCAAGCGCGCCTTCGTCTCCGGGCGGCTCAGTGCGGATGTTCAGGCCGAACAGGACAAACTTCGCCGGGCGGACGCGGTGATCATCCAGTTTCCCCTGTGGTGGTACGGGATGCCCGCGATCCTGAAAGGATGGTTCGACCGGGTCTTCGTCAAGGGATTCGCGTACGGAGTCATGGACCCCGACTCCGGGCGGACGTTGCGGTACGGCGAGGGAGCGCTGGCCGGAAAGCGGGCGATGGTCGTGCTGACCGCGGGCGCCCGGGAAACGAGCATGGGACCGCGCGGGGTGAACGGGGAGACCAACGACCTGCTGTTCTCACTCCAGCACGGCACGCTGTGGTACAGCGGAATGTCGGTATTGCCGCCCGTCGTGGTGCACGGCGCGGACCGGGTGTCCGAAGACGCTTACGAGGTGGCTGCCAAGGAACTGCGTGCCCGGCTCGGCTCACTGCAGGACGAGGAGCCACTTCCGTTCCGGTACCAGAACGGCGGCGACTACGACGAGGATCTGGTGCTGCGCCCGGGTCTCGCCGCGGGCCGGGAGGGGCTCGCCGTGCACTACTCGTGGGAATAAGGCGGCGAGCGGATTGGCCAGTGGTGCCATCACCGGGGCGGTGCCCACACCGGAGCGCTCGCCCGTTCCCCCTTGCTCCCGCAGTGTCACTGCTGGACGGCCGTGGCGTCAGGGAGCAGCATCCGGTCCAGTTCGGCGGCGAGCGACGGTGTGCTCGCCACGACTCCGGTGTCGCGAATGGTCCAGCCGCCACCACCATAGTTGCGCAGCACACCACCCGCTTCCGTGAGCACAAGACTGCCCGCCGCGTGATCGACCGGTGTGCTTCCGCAGTCGACCAGGCACGACAGCCTGCCACGGGCGATGTTGCACAGGTCCAGTGCCGGTGCGAAGTTCACCACCACTCGGCGAAACCGGGAGCCGAGGATCCGCAGCGCTCGCAGACTCTCCCGCTCCAGTGCGGGCTCGAAGGAATAGGCGGTCGCGGCCATGGCTTCGGCGGCCGCCGCCGCGGAACCGGCGTGGATCGGGGATCCGTTCAGCCGCGCGCCGCTGCCGCGCTCCGCGGTGAAGAAGTCTCCCGTGACGGGGTTGTGCACGACAGCGGTGATCACCTCGCCGGCCTGAACGAGGGCTATCGATACGGAGAAGTACGGGTTGCCGGTGAGGTAGTTCGCCGTGCCGTCGAGCGGATCCACGTACCACGTGAACGACGAACCGGTGGATCGCCGCCCGCTCTCCTCTGCCTCATGGGAGAAGTCCGGAAAGTCCTGCCGCAGACGGGACAGACACACCTGTTCGGCCGCATGATCCATCGGCGTGACGACATCCTTGTCGCCCTTGGGGGCGGACGTGGTGCCTTCGGTGAACCGGGCCGCGAGCACCGTGCCCGCTGCGGATGCGGCCGCGATGGCGGTGTCGAGGTAGCTCCTCACGGGGGCAGCACCTCCAGTATGGGGCGGTGCAGTCGTGGTGCCGCTGCGAGCACGGTGTAGACGTGCGCGCGTTTGGTCGCCGGCGCGTCGTAGTCCAGCGGCGTGCCGTGGATGTCGGTGAAGCGCCCTCCGGCTTCCTCGACCAGGATCTGCGGGGCGACGCAGTCCCAGATCCGGCAGTTCCGGTGCAGAAAGGCGCCGTAGACACCAGTGGCGACCATGACCGCGTCGAAGACGCTGTTGCTCATGCGCAATCCTTGGCAGTGCGCCGAAACTGCCCGCAGGCTGGCGAAGTCCTGATGCGTCCGGGTCGTGCCGTGCACGTCGACGCCGTAGGCGACCAACGCCGTGGAAAGGTCTTGACCGTGGTCCGGAGCCAGTGCTGCTCCGTTGCGGATCACACCGGAACCGCTTTCGGCCAGGTAGACCTCGCCGAATGCGGGCAGCGCCACACCGCCCGCCACTGGCGTACCGCCACGGAGCACACCGATCATCACCCCGTACAGGGGGCTGCCCGCGGCGAAATTGGCGCTGCCGTCGATCGGATCCACGACCCACGTGATCGCCGAGGTGCCGCGAACGTCGCCGTCCTCCTCGTTGATCACTCCGTCTGCGGGGAAGACCCTGGTGATCTCGGTGATGATCGAGCGGCCGATCGCGAGGTCTGCCTCGGTGACGACCTGATCGGCGTCATCGTCCTTGTATCCGGGGACAACCTTGCCGAAGAAGCCGAGTGCGGCGTCGGCCGCCGCCGACAGCGTGGTCTCGAGAAAGGAAAGGTATTCGGCCACGTCATCCACTCCTCTGTGGAGTGGGCCGATGGGTCACGAGACCCAGGTAACGTTCCACGATGGGCTTTTCGGGGGCGAGGATGTCCGCGGGAAGTTCTGTCGGTTCGAAGAACCTCACCTCGCCGACCTCGGTGTGGTCCGGCTCGATCTCGCCCGTACTCGGTCGGGCCGTGTAAGCGACGGTCACGTTGAACACCTCGTCGCCGTGCGGGTAGCGATAGTAGTACTCCGGGCCGGAGAACACGCCGAGTAGTTCGAGCTTGTCGATCTCGAGGCCGATCTCCTCGCGGACCTCCCTGCGTCCTGTGTCCTCAAAGGACTCGCCAGGGTCCATGAAGCCGCCGGGCAGGCCCCAGTCGCCGGTGTCGGTGCGCCTGACCAGAAGTATCCGGCCGGCGTCGTCGACCAGCACCACCGAGGTGCCCGGCAGGATGAGCGGACGACTGCCGACCAGTCGCCGTAGTTCCGCGATGTAGTTCATACCGGAGATGACTCCCTACGAGTCCCAGGCTGGGGCAGTCGAGCGATAATGGCAGCCGAGTGTTCGTACGCCGCCTCGACAGCTTCGCAGACCTGATCCACGTCGGCGTCGCCCATATGCGCGAACAACGGGAGCGTCAGCGCCCGACCTGCCAGGTACTCGGTACCAGGCAGGTCGAGCCGCGGCGGGTGCTCTCGGTAGGCGCGCTGCCTGTGTAGTGGCGGATCGAAGTACGCTCGGGTGCTGATCCTTTCCGCTCGTAGGACGGCCGCGAGATCCGTCCTGCTGAGTCCGAAATCGGCGGGATCGACGAGGATGACGAAATCCTTGAACGTCGTCTGCCCCACGGTCTCCGGAAAGGCGATCCCGTTCAGCTGAGCGAGTCGTTCCCGGTAGCGTTCGGCCAGTCCACGTCTACGGTCCAGCACCTCGGGGAGGTGGCGGAGATTGTGTGTGCCCAGCAGTGCGGGGATTTCGCCCATCCTGCCGTTCAGGCCGGTGAACCTGCTGTCGTAGTCACCGGGATTGCCGTACTCCCTGGCCACCCGCAGTTCGGCGGCCAGACCGGCATCGTTGGTGGAGATCAGGCCGCCCTCTCCGGTGGTGAGCGGTTTGGTCGGGCTCAGGCTAAACACCTCGGCCGTTCCGCGGCCACCGACCGGTCGTCCGTCTCGATAGCGGGAGCCGAAGGCGTGCGCCGAGTCGAGCACCAACGGGACCCCGTGTCCGCCGGTTAGTACCTCGAGGTTGTCGACGTCGCACGGAGAGCCGAATGTGTGCACACCGAGGACCACGGCGGTCTTTGCCGTGGTCGCCTGCGCGACCGAGCGCGGCGAAAGCGTGCAGGTGCGCGGGTCGGAGTCGGCCCAGACGGGCTCCAGCCCGTTCCATACCGCCGCGTGGCCGGTTGCCATGAAGGTGAAGCTCGGCAGTACGGCCTGTCCACGGATGCCGAGACATTTGAGCACGAGCAGGAGCCCTGTGGTGCAGTTGCTGACCGCGACGACCTGCTCGACCTCGAGGAAGTCGGCCACCGCTCGCTCGAACTTCGCCACCTCGCGGCCGTTGGTGAGCATTCCGGACCCCAGGACGTCGTGGATTTCGCCCAGTAGCGTGGTGTCGGTGTGCAGTGTCGGCCGGGCGACCGGCAGGTCGTCGGTGCGAACAGGAACTCCGCCCAGGATCGCCGGAGATCTGGTCATCGGGGAAACACATCCTTCTCTCGGTCAGGAGATGCGTGGCGGGAAGGTGTTCTCTGTGTGGCGACGGAGTGCGCGGTCCGCGCGCCGTTCGCGGTGAGCACCGACAACAGCAGCAACGACAACAGGATCCCGACAGCCAGCGGGACGCCGGCGTGCGTGGGAACGGTGCGTCGGAAAAGGTCTGCGAGGATCGGGAACACCGCGGCGCCCGAGAGCGAGCACAACAGCACCAGTCGTGTGGTGCCGAGCGGTGCCGCGCCCAGTGTGGCCAGGGTGGCCAGCAGTGTGGGTAGCAATGGTCCGGCGAACAACCCCACCACAGCACACCCCGCGAGCGCGGTGGCCGGGTGTGCCAGCAACAGGCAACCGCCTCCTGCCCCCGCTGCCGCCATCGTGATCAGGCGGGTCGGGGGTACCCGATGTCCTACCGCTGCCGCGATGAGCCTGCCGATGGCCATCGCACCCCAGAAGCAGCTCATGTACAGCCCGACCGAGGATATTTCCAGCGAGCCGAGATGCTGGGGGAGCAGCCCACCCGCGACGTTCTCCACGCCCCCGTAACAGAACGCGGCGAAGAGCAGGATACCGAGCACAAACCGGTTTACGGTGCCCATGTCGGTCGCAGGGGCTACGGATGCCACCGGTGCCCGCGTGGCAGCGGGCCATCCCAGCACGAGCACCAGTGCGACGACGGCGGGCAGTGCCCACCAGGAACCGCCGCTGGTCTGGCTGGCGATGTAGGGGCCCGAGACGGCGCCGATGCCGAACAGTCCGTTGCCGAAGTTGGTGCGCCGGACCGCGTCCCCGCCGGTCGCCGCCGCCGCGTTGAGCAGCACGGCCAGCGCACCGAAGCCGGCACCGGCGACGAACGTCGCCGCGGGCACGAGAGCGAAGGGAGCAGCGACGATGCTCAGCGCGCCGGTAGCGGTCGCGACTACGGCACCGCCGAGGAGGATGCGATGCGGGAGCAGCCTGCGCGGCAGCCAGCAGACCAGGACACCGGCGGCGCTGCCCGCACTGAAACAGGCGAGCAGGTACGGCAGGGAATCCGGCCGGGCCCAACGATCGCTGCCCAGCCGGGTCAGTGCGACGGCCAGCCCGCCCTGGAGCAGCCCGATCGCGAGGAACAGGACGAAGACCCCGGTCGTGCCGCGTCTGCGGTCAGCCACCGTAGAACACCAAATGTGGCCAGCTCCCCTTGGCCCTGACGACTGCTCCAGGGGCGCGTGCACCCACCGATGCCAGTACGAGTTCGTGATCGCTGTAACGCAGATCGGTGAAGTCGTGGTATTCGCCAGAGTTGATCGCGCTGACGAGTTCCCGCACTCCCGTGGCCACACTCCGGCTCGCGGTGAAGCCGAGTTCCTCGTGGATCGCGGAGAAGTCCACCCGATAGTCCCGAAGGTCCTTCGACCCTTCTTCGACCACGACGGCCGCGCCTCCTGCTGCTTTCGCGATGATCGCGCCGACGTCGAGCAGCCGATAGTTCTCGCGGTCCGATCCGCAGTTGTATATGCGCGGTCTGCTCCCCGGGGTCGTGCCGGTGACGGCCAGGAGCACCGCCTGTGCGGCGTCGCGAACGTGCAGGAACGGCCGCCACTGCTCGCCACCGTGCACCGTGAGCCTGCCGGTCAGCGCTGCGTGGGCCGTCATGACGTTGACCGCCAGGTCGAAGCGCATTCGGGGAGAAAGGCCGTGCAGTGTGGCGAAGCGCAGGATTACCGGTGCGCACCCGTGGTCCCGCTGTGACAGAAGATGGTGTTCGGCATGAATCTTCGTTTCCGCGTACACGGACTGCGGGTGCAGGGGGGTTCCGGTGTTGGCGGGACCGCGGGAAGAGGCACCGTAGTTGCTGCATGTCGAGGCGAAGACGAACCGCCCGACCCCTTCGGCCCGGCACGCCTCCGCGAGGTGCACGGTCGCGAGGTAGTTGGTCTCCCAAGCGAGATCGTGGTCGACGGCACAGGCCGGGTCACCGACAATCGCGGCGAGATGAACGACAGCGTCCACACCACGCAACGCGGCCCTCCAGTCGTCGACGTCGCGGACGTCGGCCTGGATGTGGGATACCCCTCTTCCGGGCACGAAAACAGACGAGGTCAGGCCGTTGTCGATGGTTCGGACCGCACATCCTCTGTTCGCCAGTTCTCGGGTGAGCACGGACCCGAGGTAGCCTCGACCACCGGTGATCAGGACAGTTCTTCCCGAAAGATCAATATGGGACACCGAAACCCCCAGAGTCTTATTGGCGCTGCCAACAAATGCGCGTGCTGGAAAACTCGTGCTGTACAAACATGCCGCAGGACGCTTGGCGTCACCTGGCGAGTGTGAATTACTCGCTCTTCCTGTTCCCCTTGTCGGCCCGACGCTAGTGTCTTGAGTCAGTAGTTCGTTGGTAGTTGTAGGGTGTGGCGATGCCGAGCCCGAAGCTTGATCCGGTGTTGTTGTCGGACGAGGAGCGTAGCGTCCTGAGTGGATGGTCGCGTCGGCGGAAGACCGCGCAGGCGTTGGCGCTGCGGTCGCGGATTGTGTTGCGCTGCGCCGAGGGAGGCTCGATTGGTGAGGTCGCTCAGAGTGTTGGGGTCTCGCGGAATATGGTGTCGAAATGGCGGTCGCGGTTCCTGGCGCGTCGGCTTGAGGGGCTCTCGGATGACCCGCGTCCGGGACGACCGCGGGTGATCGCTGATGAGCGGGTTGAGCAGTTGATCACGAAGACGCTGGAGGAGACGCCTGGGCGGGACACGCACTGGTCGACCCGGTCGATGGCTGTGGCAACGGGCATGTCGCAGTCGGCGGTCTCGCGGATCTGGCGGGCATTCGGTTTAAAGCCGCACGCGATCGAGACCTGGAAGTTGTCGACCGATCCGCAGTTCGTGGACAAGGTCCGTGATGTCGTCGGCTTGTACCTGTCTCCGCCGGACAACGCGTTGGTGCTCGCGGTGGACGAGAAGTCCCAGATGCAGGCGATCGATCGCACCGCGCCGATCCTGCCGATCATGCCGACGACGCCAGCTCGGATGACCCATGACTACATCCGCCATGGCACCACCAGCCTGTTCGCCGCTTTCGACATCAACAGTGGCTCGGTGATCGCCCAGCACTACCGCCGACACCGCCACCAGGAGTTCCTGCGGTTCCTCAAGCTGATCGACGCCGCCGTCCCAAAGGAGCTGGACCTGCACCTGGTCCTGGACAACTACGCCACTCACAAGACCCCCAAGGTCAAGGAATGGTTGATCCGCCATCCCCGCTTCCACCTGCACTTCACACCAACCAGCAGCTCCTGGCTCAACCTGGTCGAACGCTGGTTCGCCGAGCTGACCACCCGCAAACTCCGCCGCTCCGCCCACCGCAGCATCACCGCACTCGAAGCCGACGTCCGCAAGTGGATCAACGAATGGAACAAAGACCCGAAGCCATTCGTCTGGACCAAAACCGCCGACCAGATCCTCGACACCCTCGCCGCCTACTGCCAACGAATTAACGACTCAAGACACTAGCAGGTGGTCTATACCACGGTCATTAGGCCGGGGGAGTGAACAGGAGAAGGGGCGGCCGCATCGGTATCTGCTCGCAAAGTCCTTGCAGCAGAACGTTCTTGGGTCAGTCCGGACAGTCGACAGTGAATGGCCGAGAGTGGCGCTCGACAGGATGAGCCGTCTGGTTCAAATGGGTGCGTTGTGCTGCATCCGCGAAACTTTCTGCGCCGTTCGGGGCAGGCAATAATCTCCGCGCCAGGGTTTCCGGTCATGCGCCGGAATGTTTTCCGGTTGTTCGTTTCGTGGACTGCGTGCGTGTCGACCGTCGTTACGCCGTCCCGGCCCGAAGGCGCGCTGCGGGTGACATCAATTCTCGGCCAGGACCACCGTGTTTCCGATGGCGTCGGCCAGTGCTGTCCGCGCGCTCTCGAGCGTGGCGGGTGACTGGGGGGTGAGAAGTTCGAGGCAGAGCCCGTCGATCAAGGCGAGCAGTAGCGTGCCGTGGCGTGCGCGGTCGCCGTGGCGGAGGGCGTCCTCCTGCTGGAGGACCGCCAGCCAGGCGTCGACGCGCCGGCGGGCGCGGTGGGCGAAGCTCGCCAGCAGTGCGGCTCCCTGTTCGGTACGGTCCGGGCCGACGGCTGAGGTGTAGAACGCCAGCCATCTCTCCAGATGCAGGACCTGGTCTTCGCTTGGCGGCAGGAACTGCAGCAGGCATTCAAGCAGTCGTTCGGCCGGCGGGATCGCGCGATCGTGGATCCGCAGGTTGCTCAGCTGATCGTCGAACGACCGGCCGACCACCTCGTCGTACAGCTCCCGCTGGGACGGGAAGTAGTAGCGAAGTGTGCTGGCGCCGATGCCTGCCGCCGCCGCGACGGCACGCACGCTGAGCGCGGACATGCCGCCCTCGGCCACGATGCGCGTCGCCGCGTCCAGAATCTGCTGCCGCCTGTCCTTCATGCCCGCCGATCTTTCCACAAGTTGACACAGCGTACTAGCACAGTGTACCAATTCGATGTTGGCACAGTGTACTAATCGGGAGTGACGATGGATGTCGAGCCTGGGGTGGTCGTGGATTATGTGCTCCACATGGTGTTACGAGCCCCTCATCTGTATCTGCTCACGGTTGCCTACTGGGGCTTGGTCGCCGCCGTGCTCGTCACTCGCTATGTGATGAAACGCCGCCGCGTCAGCGAGTTGTGCATGCGCGCGCTCGTCGTGCTCGGTTGCGTGGCCATCGTGCTCGCCTTCGTCGACGTGGCCGTGCGTGGGCAGGAACTCATCCAGATATCCCTGGTCGCCTATTTCGCGACGCCGCTGGGTGTCGGACGGTACTTCGTCAGGAAGTGGGATGGGCGTGCGTTCGCCGGATGGCGCGGGGTGGCCGTCCGAGAGGTGACCTATGTACTGGCGTTCCTGTCGTTCGTGGCGCTGAGCGTCCTCGACGGCAACCCGTGGTGGTTCAGCCGTCCCGAATTCGACCGCACGAGCGCACTGACGATCATCGAGAACACGAACTGGCTGCACTCCATGGCCACCGTTTTCGGGCTTACCGCACTGGTCGAAGCCGTCGGTCTTGGCGGTTTCCGGAGCAAGCAGGGAACAACGAGGAAGTCAGGTTGATACCCCGATCCGGACAAGGCTTTCCGCGGGTGTGGCGATACGTTGGGGAAAATTCAGGATCAGGGCAGCGCGCAGAGTTTGTATGCGATTCGTACGCGGCTGACTAGCCTGACTTGGCATGGGGTACAGGCCAATCCGGCGCTTCGCCGGGAGAACTTCGATCGTTGTCGCGGCCGTCGTGGGATTGGTGTTCGGGTCGGCCGTTCCTGCTGGAGCAGCCGTGACCGGATCGATCACAACCGCGGGTGATCCGCTCAACGTTCGCCGCGCGCCGACCACCAGCTCCACCGTCGTCGGCACGGTGAACAACGGCACCGAGGTGAGTATCGACTGCCAGACGCAGGGCACCCGGGTCAGCGGCAGGCTCGGCACGACTTCGTTGTGGGATTACGTCCCGTCACTCAACGGCTACGTGTCCGACGCCTATGTGCGTACCGGCTCGGACGGTCAGGTCGCTCCATCCTGCGGGGTGGGCACCGGGAGCGCCCAGTGTTCGTCCGGCAGTTGCGCCGGAGAGGGGCTCTTCCGCTCGTCGGACGCGACGTTCGTGGTGTGGGACCGCGCGGCGGACGGGAAGTCCGCGGTCGTCCAGTACTGGCTGGCAGGTGGTGTCGGCCCGCTGGTCGTGCGGCATTCGGGCGGTAGCGGCGGCAAGACCGAGAAGGCGATCAGTGTCGACTCGGGGGACTGGGTCTACTACAAGGTCTGCGTCCGCGACTACTCCGGCGGCACCGGCTTCCAATCCTGCAGCAACGGCATTACCGACTACGCGGCATGACACGCGCACGGCTTCCTGTCCACAGTTCGGCCTTTCAGGTCCTTCGGAGGAATTGACGCATGAGCCAGGTGAATCGCAGAGTGGTGCTGCTCGGCGGGCTCGCGAGCGCGGCAGGCGCTGTCGCGGCGTCCACGCCGTCCTGGGCAACCAGCCGGACCACGGCCGCGGCGCCGCCCATTCACGACCCGTTCCAGCTCGGAGTCGCCTCGGGCGACCCGCTGCCGGACAGCGTGGTCCTGTGGACCCGCCTCGCCCCCGCTCCGCTCAACCCGGACGGCTTCGGCGGTATGCCGAACGCGACGTACGACGTGGACTGGGAGATCGCCACCGACGAGAACTTCGCCTCGGTGGTGCGGCGTGGCACCGTGCCAACGGCCCGGGCGCACGGCCACAGCGTGCACGTCGAGCCGGGCGGGCTCGACGCGGGCCGTGACTACTTCTACCGGTTCCGCGCAGGCGGGCACATCTCACCGGTCGGCCGGACCCGGACCGCACCCGCCGCCGGTGCCGCCGTCAACCAGCTCAAATACTGCTTCGCTTCCTGTCAGCATTGGGAGGAAGGCTGGTACCACGCCCATCGCGGTATCGCCGCCGACCACCCCGACCTGGTGCTGTTTCTCGGCGACTACATCTACGAGAAGCCGTCCGGGCGCTCGGCGTCGGAGAAGGTGCGTGGCCTCGCGGTATCCGACGAGACCACCACGCTCGCGCTTTACCGGGCGCGGCACGCCCAGCACAAGACCGACTCCTATCTGCAGGCCGCGCACGCGGCGGCACCGTGGTTCGTGGTGTTCGACGACCACGAGGTGGTGAACAACTGGAACGCCACCACCGACCGGGCGAGCACCGCGCGCAAGGCAGCCGCATTTCAGGCTTTCTACGAGAACACGCCGATCCGCTCCACCGCGAAACCGAACGGGGCGAGCATCCAGCTCTACCGGCAGTTCATGTGGGGCAACCTGGCCCGGTTCCACATGCTCGACACCCGGCAGTTCCGCAGCAAGCAGGCCGGCAAGGGGAGCTGCTCGACGATGGCGGACCCGTCCCGCACGCTGACCGGCAGCGCGCAGGAGCGGTGGCTGCTCGACGCGTTCGAAACCCATCCGGCCACCTGGGACTTCCTCGGGCAGCAGGTGTTCTTCGCGCAACGCGATACCGATGGCAAGCGCTCGAGCTGTGATGACCGGTCCACCGACGCCTGGGACGGCTACCAGGGCTCGCGCGACCGCATCACCCAGGGCTGGATCGACCGTGGTGTGCCGAACCCGATCGTGCTGACCGGCGACGTGCACCGGCACTGGGCCGCCGACCTGCGCAAGGACTACTTCGACCACAGTGACCCGGTCGTCGGCTCGGAACTGGTCTGCACGTCGGCGAGCACCCAGAACCCGACCAGCAATCCGAGCGACACCTGGTTCCGCAACAACCCGCACGTCAAGTACAGCAAGAACGAGCGAGGATATGTGCGGGTCACCGCCACGCCGGACCAGGTGCGGGCGGACTTCCGGGTGGTCTCCAATGCGCTGGAGCGCGACCCGGGGAAGGTCACCGTCAGCACCGACCGCAGTTTCGTGGTGGCGGCCGGAACCCGCGGGCTCCATTCCGCCTGAGTTACCGCACTCGGCTTGGTCACGCTGACAGTGCGCGCGCCTTGCCGGTAGCTCACCGCCAAGGTCCGGCGGGATGGCTACCGGCAATGTCGGTGACGTGATGACGCAGCGGGTTCGCCGGCTCCGTTCTGGCGGCCACCGTGCAGAGCCCGATTGCCGGGAGGAGCCCTTGGACACGGTGTGCTGCCTGCCATCGAGGTACAACTGGGCGCCGCGTGAACCGACCCGCGATCCGCTCCTGCACCCGATCCAGGTTTGTGGTTCGAACGACCCACACGCTCAGCAATAGGCCTGCGCTACTGTCGTTCAAGCATTAGTCTGCGGCAGAAGATTCTTCAATACCCAATTCGAAGGGAACACAATGCCCCTTTTTTCGCGTCTTCCTGCGCTAGTCGCGGCAACAGCGCTGATTTTTTCGTCGCAGGTGCTCGCTACGGGCGGTACCGCAGCAGCATCTGGGTACAAGAAGCTCGATGTTGGACCTGTCAACATGGCCACATCAATGGAGTGCCGTGGGCAGCGAAAGTCTGTGGGTGACGCGTGGGTCACCCTCAACGGGGACTACGTCACAGTGCGAGACCACTGCGCTAACGGGAATCCGGTCATGGCACGGGTGCAGATGAAGGTCAACGGGAAGGTAAAGTATTGGTTTTGCTACAACAAGTCAGGCAATGGAACCACCAAAGTATGTAACCACAATTGGCCTGAAGGAAACGTCGGGGTCAAGACAGTGATCTTCTTCGCATGGGATGGTATCCGCGAATATAAAATGGGGACCATGAAGCACTGGCGGGATGGATAAGCGTTCAGAGCACAGAAATCTGGCTCTTCAGTCGTAAGTGTGGGTCAGGGCAGGGGGCAACTCGATCCACTGACGAGGACCCCGCTGTGTCCCGCCTGCTTTCCCGGTACAGCGCGGCGGGGTCCTCCGTCGGCGTCCCGGTCCCCCCCTGGGCGGTAGGTGGTGAAAGACGGCCTGATCGTCGCGCACTTCTATGACGTCGAGTGCGGCCGCATGGACCTCGACGCCCGCGGGAGCGGGCTCGGCTATGTCATTTGCGAGGCACCATCGTCGAGCACCGCCTGGAACGCGCCGAGGTGCGCCTGCTTGTCTCCGGCACCTACCGCCGCAGCCTGTTGGCGACACCGCCCGCGACCTCGGCGCCGCCGCCCGACAGCAACGGCAACAGCGCATCGAGGCGTTGCGCCGCGAGATCGACGGCACCGCTCGCATGATCAAGAAGTCCGCGGCGCGGAGAACCAGCAGGCGGCCAATCCCGATCTGCTCGACGCCTCCAGCTTGACCAGCGCAAACGCGACAAGAAAGCAAAAAGCCCGAACCCACATCGTGGGTCCGGGCTTTGCCGATGTCCTGCGACATCCCAGAGTGCCCTCGGCAGGATTCGAACCTGCGACACCTGCCTCCGGAGGGCAGTGCTCTATCCCCTGAGCTACGAGGGCCGCTTCTGTGCGACGTCGAAAAGCCTAGCGCATGCGCGCTCGCGCGCTGTCGCCGGGGGAAGCCCGTGTCGGGCGGTTTGACGTTTCGCGGGGCGGGAAGGTCCGGAAGAGGGATGGGAGGTCTGCGCCTCAGGCTTTAAGCTGCAAATGTCAGGTGAGCCTCACCTCTATTGCACTCATGCGCATATCACTATACGTTTCCCAGCAGTTGCAGACGAACCACGGGAGGCTGGGTCGATGGGTCACGGGCACGGCCATGTGCAGGTGCCGTCGTCGGGGAGCGCGTCAGGACGCTACGTGTGGCGGCTCGCTGTCGCACTGGCGATCGGCGCGGCCTTCATGGTGCTGGAGGTCGTCGTCGGGTTCGCCACGTCCTCGCTGGCCCTGATTTCCGACGCGGCGCACATGTTCACCGATGTCCTCGGCATCGCCATGGCGCTCACCGCCGTGCTGCTCGCCCGCCGTAGCGGGCCGACGTTCACTCGCACGTACGGGATGTACCGAGCCGAGGTGCTCGCCGCACTCGCCAATGCCGTGCTGCTCTTCGGCGTCGCGGGCTACGTGCTTTACGAGGCGGTCGACCGGATCACCGATCCTCCGGTGGTCCCCGGGCTGCCGGTCATGCTCGTCGCCGCGGCTGGGCTGGTCGCCAATCTCGTCGCGTTCTTCCTGCTGCGCTCCGGTGCGAAGGAGAGCCTGAACGTGCGGGGCGCGTATCTCGAGGTGCTGGCCGACCTGATCGGCTCGGTCGGGGTACTGCTCAGCGGTCTCGTCACGCTGACGACCGGCTGGCGCTACGCGGACCCCATCGCCGGTGTCGCGATCGGCCTCTTCGTCCTGCCGCGCACCTTCGTGCTGGCCAGACGGGCACTGCGCATCCTCTTCCAGCACGCTCCGCACGGGGTTGACGTGGGCAGGATCAGCGAGGAACTCGCCGCCCTGCCCGGTGTGGTGGACGTGCACGACCTGCACGTCTGGACGCTGACATCAGGGATGGAGGTGGCCTCGGCTCACCTGACCATCGATGAAGAGGCCACGTCCGCGACGGTGCTCACCGACGCGCAGAACCTGCTCAGAGGCAGCTACTCGATCGAGCACGCCACCCTCCAGGTCGAGCCGAGGGAGTCCGCGCGGCGCTGTGACGAACTGAGCTGGTGACGGCGAAGGCTCTGCTCCAGGGAAGGGGGCAGGCCTCACGGGAAGGGCAGCGGCTTCGCGTCCCGCTCGGCGAGCAGATCACGCATCAGATCCATCTCCGCGCCCTGCGAGCGAAGCATGCTGGTGATCAGCGCGTCGACCGCGGGCATCGGCGTACGCTCCTGCGTGTACTCGGCCATCTCGGTGCCGCCCTGATGATGGCGGAGCATCAATTGCAGGAAGTGGACGTCGAGTTCGGTGCCCGACAGTGCCCGCATCTGTGCCAGCTCGTCGTTGGTCGCCATTCCCGGCATCGGCGCGTCGCCCGCGGTCGCAGTGGTGTCCACGGAGCCGTGATCGCCGTGCCCGCCGGGTCCGGTCATCCACGTCATGTACTCACCGGTCGTCTGCTCCGGCTGGTCCCAGAGCATCAGCCAGCCCTTCATCCTGCCGACCTGCTCCAGCTGCGTGCTGCCGATGTCGAACGCGAGCTGCCTGATCCGTGGGTCGGTGCTGTGGTCGCGGGCCCAGTTGGCCATGGTCACCGCCTGCAGGTGATGCACCGACATGTCCTGCGCGAACCCGACCTCGACCGAGTCCGCCGCGGGCTCGGCGGCAGTGGTGGGCTCCGCGCGCATCGTCTGGGTGAGCAGCATCCCGATCGTCGCACCCACGAGCAGCACCGCGAGCGTGGCGGCACCGACGATCACAACGCGGGACCAGAGCGGCGTGCGCGTGGTGCTCGCGTCGTTCTGCTTCGGCCGGACGGCGTCGAGATCCTGCTCACCCATGGATCAGCTACCTGCTGGCGCCTGCGTGCCCGAGGGCTGCTGACCGTTGCCGGTCATGTCGTCCGGCGTCGCACCGTCGGTTCCCTGGTAATCCATCGGCTTGGCGTCGGGACCAGGCGGGGCAGGGTTGAACGGCGGCGGGTTGTCCGGGTCGAACTGGCCGGGGCCGATGGCATCACACGACGCGCCGACCTCGGGGTAGGTCGTCTGGTTCAGCCGCAGCGCGGCGATGAACTGGTCGATCCGCTCGTCGTCGACGCTGTCCACCTTGAGCTGGTGTCCCCAGGACTGCAGGGAGATCGGCGCGTCGAGCCCGGGGTAGGGCGACATCATCGAGTACGGCTTGCCCTCGACCCGCAGCTTGAGCTTGTCCAGTGCCTCACCGGTGACCTGCTCCGGGTTGTAGGCGATCCACACGGCGCCGTGCTCGAGCGAGTGGACCATGTTCTCCGTGCGCACCGCGTTCGGGTAGACGATCCCCGTGCATGCGGCCCAGAAGCCGTCGTGCGGGCCGCCGAACGGCGGGGACTGGTCGTAGTTCACGCGCTCGGTGGGCAGCACGTGCCTGCTGCCCTCGTACTGCTCGATCTTGATCCCCGCGAGTTGCGTCGAAGGGTCGGGGTTCTCGGCGGAGGGGACGAAGGCCGCAGCGGCCTCCTCGCGCTCGCTCTGCGCGCGCTTGTCCGCCGAGGCGATGTAGTAGTAGCCGAAGACGCCGCCCGCCAGAGCGAGGACCGCTATGACGGCGATGATCGTGCCCCAGGGCGTCTGCTTCTTGGTGACCACCGAGCCGCGCGCTGCCTGCACGACCTTCTTCGGCGTACCCTTCTTCTTGCTGCCGCTCGCCATGACTCCCGCGTTTCGTCGAGGTGTACCGCCGGTCCAGTGTAGGGACCCGGTGTCGGATCGTCGTCAACTCGGTCACCACCTGGGGTGCGGGAGCGTGTCGACCGGCTGACGAGTGGCCATACCTCACCCACGCGCGGGGCCGGGACCAGGTCGCACTTAGAATTCGACGAGTGACTCCCGCCGCTCTCGCCGACCTGGTCCGCGCCTCCGCCAAGCAGGTTCTGTCCTCCCGTGGCCTCGACCACGCCGTCCTCCCGGACCCGGTGACGATCGAGCGCCCGCGAAATCCTGAACACGGAGACTACGCGACCAACCTGGCGCTGCAGGTAGCGAAGAAAGTAGGGCTTGCTCCCCGCGACTTCGCCCAGGCTCTCGCGGACGAGCTCGCCGGCACCGACGGCATCGCGAGTGTCGAGATCGCCGGCCCCGGCTTCCTGAACCTGCGCCTGGCGGCCGACGCGCAGGGCGAGGTGGTCCGCAGGGTGCTCGCCGCCGGTGACGCGTACGGCACGGGTGCGGCTCTCGCCGGCCGGGTGATCAACCTGGAGTTCGTCTCCGCGAACCCCACCGGTCCCATCCACCTCGGCGGGACCCGTTGGGCAGCCGTCGGCGACGCGCTCGGCAGGCTGCTCACCGCGCAGGGCGCGAAGGTCACCCGCGAGTACTACTTCAACGACGCCGGCGCACAGATCGACCGTTTCGTCGGCTCGCTGGTCGCGGCGGCCAAGGGTGAGCCTGCTCCGGAGAACGGGTACGCGGGCGCGTACCTGTCCGACATCGCCGCGGAGGTGATCCGGCAGGAGCCCAGTGCGCTGTCGCAGCCCGAGGTCGAGCGCGACGAGATCTTCCGCAGGGTCGGCGTCGACCTCATGTTCAGTGAGATCAAGAAGAGCCTGCACGAGTTCGGCACCGACTTCGACGTGTACTTCCACGAGGACTCCCTGCACGCGTCCGGTGCCGTGGATCGCGCCGTCGCGCACCTCAAGGAGACCGGCAGCCTGTACGCCAAGGACGGCGCGTGGTGGCTGCGCACCACCGAGCACGGTGACGACAAGGACCGCGTGGTCATCAAGAACGACGGGGTTCCCGCGTACATCGCCGGGGACATCGCCTATCTGCGGGACAAGCGCGAGCGGGGGTTCAACCTCTGCATCTACATGCTCGGTGCCGACCACCACGGATACATCGCCCGGCTCAAGGCGGCCGCGGCCGCGATGGGTGACGACCCCGACGTCGTCGAGGTGCTGATCGGCCAGATGGTCAACCTCGTCAGTGACGGCAAGCCCGTGCGGATGAGCAAGCGGGCGGGCACCGTCATCACCATGGACGACCTCGTCGAGGTGGTCGGGGTGGACGCCGCACGGTACGAGCTGACCCGCTACTCGGTCGACTCCACTCTGGACATCGATCTGGACCTCTTGCGCAAGCACAGCAACGACAACCCGGTGTACTACGTCCAGTACGCCCACGCCCGGCTGTGCTCGCTGCGGCGCAACGCGGCCGACCTCGGTATCGCCGACGGAGACCCCGGCGACGCCGATCTCAGCCTGCTCACCCTGCCGAGGGAGGGTGACCTGATCCGCACGATCGGGGAGTTCCCGAGCGTGCTCACGAAGGCGGCCGAGTTGCGCGAACCGCACCGCGTCGCCCGCTACCTCGAATCGCTGGCGTCGGCGTACCACAAGTTCTACGACGTCGCGCGTGTCCTGCCACAGGGCGACGAGGAGGCCACCCCGCTGACCCACGCGCGGCTCACGCTGTGCGATGCCGCCCGGCAGGTCTTCGCCAACGGACTGGCGCTGCTCGGCGTTTCGGCTCCGGAACGGATGTAGAGAGACTTATGTGCGCTCACCCAGCGGGTCCTCGGCACGCCGAGGTTTACCCGCACGCCGACCAGTCCGGCTTTCCTCCGTCCACATCGGATGAGCTTGATCGGTTGTACCCGAAGGTATGGCCGCGCAACACCTACCGCGGCTCGGACGGTGTCGTCCGTATCGCCGGTGTGGACGTACGCGAGCTGGCCCAGAACTACGGAACGCCGCTGTTCGTGATCGACGAGGCGGACTTCAAGTCCCGCTGTGCCGAGTACGCCAACGCGTTCGACGATCCGTCCCTGGTGCACTACGCAG
Organism: Amycolatopsis marina; assembly: GCF_900111885.1. GTDB lineage: Bacteria > Actinomycetota > Actinomycetes > Mycobacteriales > Pseudonocardiaceae > Amycolatopsis > Amycolatopsis marina. Next base: position 198,882 of record NZ_FOKG01000002.1, on the reverse strand, counting down.
CCAAGGCGTTCCTCTCCACCGAGATCGCCAAGTGGGTCGCGAAGGAGGGCCTGAGCCTCGATATCTGCAGCGGTGGTGAACTCGCCGTCGCCCTGCGCGCGAACTTCCCCGTCGAGCGGATCACCTTCCACGGCAACAACAAGTCCGTGCCGGAGCTCGAAGAGGCCGTCGAGGCCGGGATCGGCACGGTCGTGCTCGACTCGTACTACGAGATCGCCAGGCTGGCCGACATCGCCGCTCGCAACGGCGTCGTCCAGTCCGTACTGATCCGGGTCACGGTCGGTGTCGAGGCGCACACCCACGAGTTCATCGCGACCGCGCACGAGGACCAGAAGTTCGGCTTCTCCCTCGCCTCCGGAGACGCGGCCGAAGCCGTCCGGCGGGTGCTCAACGCTCCGTCCCTGCGACTGGTCGGGCTGCACAGCCACATCGGTTCGCAGATCTTCGACGCCGACGGCTTCGAGGTCGCGGCGCGCCGGGTCATCGGGTTGATCTCCGAACTCGGCAAGGAGCACGGGGACGAACTGGTCAAACAGTTGTCCATTGTGGACCTTGGCGGTGGTTTCGGTATCGCGTACACCGACAAGGACAATCCTCCGCCGCCCGCGCAGATGATCACCCAGATCAGGGAGATCGTCCGCAAGGAGTGCGAGTTCGCCGGCCTGCCGGTTCCGCGGATCGCGGGCGAACCCGGCCGCGCCATCGCGGGGCCGGGAACGGTGACGCTGTACGAAATCGGCACCATCAAGGACCTCTCGCTCGGCGACGACAGCATGCGGCGCTATGTCAGCGTCGACGGCGGGATGAGCGACAACATCCGCACGGCGCTCTACGACGCGGCCTACGACTGCAGGCTGGTCTCCCGTGCGAGTGACGACGGGCAGCCCAGCGGGGTGGGTGCCGCGCTGTCCCGCGTTGTGGGCAAGCACTGTGAGTCCGGCGACATCGTGGTCCGTGACTGCTGGCTACCCGACACCCTGTCACCGGGCGACCTGGTGGCGGTCGCGGCGACCGGTGCGTACTGCTACTCGATGGCGAGCAACTACAACCGGCAGCCGCGTCCCGCTGTGGTCGCCGTACGCAACGGCAGCGCCCGGCTGCTGCTGCGCCGCGAGACGACCGAGGACATGCTGCGCCTGGAGGTGTCGTGAGCGAAAATCGCGAGACCGCTGCTCACGAAGGCCGACCGGGTACGGGTGTCCCGCAGAACACAGGAGGTGTCGTGAGCGATCAGGGCCGCGTTCCCCCGATCAAGGTTGCCTTGCTCGGGTGCGGGACCGTCGGCGGCGAGGTCGTGCGGCTGCTGACCGAGCAGGCCGACGAACTCGCGGCGAGGGTGGGTGCACCGATCGAGCTGGCCGGCATCGCCGTGCGGCGACCGGACAAGCATCCCGAGTTGCCCCAGGAACTGCTCACCGCCGACGCGGCAGAACTGATCGACTCCGACATCGACGTCGTCGTCGAGCTGATCGGCGGAATCGAGCCGGTACGCAGCTGGCTGCTGTCGGCGTTGCAGAAGGGCAAGTCCGTCGTCACGGCCAACAAGGCCCTGCTCGCCGAGTACTCGGGTGAGCTGGCCGAGGCCGCCGACGCCTCCGGTGCCGACCTGTACTTCGAGGCTGCCGTCGCAGGTGCGATCCCGTTGCTTCGGCCACTGCGCGAGTCCATGGCCGGGGACCGCATCACCCGGGTGATGGGCATCGTCAACGGCACCACCAACTACATCCTGTCCGCAATGGACTCGACAGGGGCCGGCTACGCCGAGACCCTGGACGAGGCGAGCAGGCTGGGTTACGCCGAGGCCGACCCGACCGCCGACGTGGACGGCTACGACGCCGCGTCCAAGGCGGCGATCCTTGCCTCGCTTGCCTTCCACACCAGGGTGACCGCGGCCGATGTCTACCGCGAGGGCATCGGCGGGGTCAGTGCCTCCGACATCGTCGCGGCCAGGGTGCTGGGCCGGACGGTCAAGCTGCTCTCCATCTGTGAGCGGGTCATCGACGAGAACGGGGCCGAGTCCGTCTCGGCCCGCGTGCACCCGGTGATGATCCCGCGCAGCCACCAGCTGGCCGGGGTCAACGGCGCCTTCAACGCCGTCTACGTCGAGGCCGATGCCGCTGGTGAGCTGATGTTCTACGGTCAGGGCGCGGGCGGCGCGCCCACCGCGAGCGCGGTGCTCGGCGACCTCGTCGCCGTCGCCCGTAACCGCGTCGTCGGTGGCCGGGGTCCGCGCGAATCGGCGCACGCGGCGCTCCCGGTGAGCCCGATGGGCCGCACGCTGACGCGTTACCACGTGAGCCTCGACGTCGCCGACCGTGCGGGTGTGCTGGCCCAGGTCGCGCAGGCGTTCGCGGCGCATGATGTGAGCATCGCGGCGGTCCGGCAGCGGGACCGGCATTCCACCGCGAGCCTGGTTATCGTCACGCATCTGGCACCGGACGCCGCGCTGCGGGCCACCGTGGAAGAGATCGGGCGGCTCGACGTCGTGCGCGAGGTCGTCAGCGTGATGCGCGTGGAAGGCGAGGACTGAGGCGAAGATGTCGACCACACCGGGTTGGCCCGGAATCATCAACGCCTACGCGGATCGGATTCCGATCCCGGAGGGCGCCACCGTGGTGACCCTCGGGGAGGGCAACACTCCGCTCCTTGCCGCGCCGCACCTGTCCGCGCTCACCGGTTGCGAGGTCTACCTCAAGGTCGAGGGCGCGAATCCGACCGGCTCGTTCAAGGACCGCGGGATGACCGTGGCGATAACGCACGCGCTGGCCAGCGGGCTGCAGGCGGTGATCTGCGCGTCCACCGGGAACACTTCGGCTTCGGCCTCGGCCTATGCGGCTCGGGCGGGACTCACCTGCGCCGTCCTGGTGCCACAGGGCAAGATCGCGCTCGGCAAACTCGCGCAGGCGGTGCTGCACGGAGCGCGGATCCTGCAGGTGGACGGCAACTTCGATGACTGCCTCGAACTGGCCCGCAAGACCGCGGCCGACCACCCGGTGACGCTGGTGAACTCGGTGAACCCGGTGCGCCTCGTGGGGCAGAAGACGGCGGCCTGGGAAATCTGCGACGTCCTCGGCAGGGCGCCGGACATCCACTGCCTGCCGGTCGGCAACGCGGGCAACATCACCGCCTACTGGTCCGGGTACGCGGAGTACGCGGCGGACGGTGTGGTCGAAACCACACCTCGGATGTTCGGTTTCCAGGCGTCCGGCGCGGCGCCGCTCGTGCACGGCGCTCCAGTATCGGAGCCGGAGACGGTCGCGACAGCGATCCGGGTCGGCAGTCCGGCGTCCTGGGAGCCCGCGGTGAAGGCGAAGAACTCCAGTGGCGGGATCTTCGAGGCGGTCACGGACGAGCGCATCCTCGCCGCTTACCGCCTGCTGGCCAGCAAGGAGGGTGTGTTCGTCGAGCCCGCCTCCGCGACGAGTGTCGCCGGTCTGCTGGCCACCGCCGCAGACGGCCGGATCCCGCGTGGTTCCACGGTGGTCTGCACGGTCACCGGGCACGGGCTGAAGGACCCCGCGACCGCACTGGAAGGCAACGTCGAGGTCGAGCCGCTCGCGGTGGACCCGGGCGCGGTGGCGGCGGCGCTGGAGCTGGTATGAGCGACATGCACCGTGTGCGAGTCGGGTACGGCTCCGAGCGATGTGCAGCCTGCCGGCGAATGAGGCATGGGATTGGCGACATGCACCGTGTGCGAGTCGGGTACGGCATCGAGCGATGTGCGGCCTGCCGGCGAATGAGGCAAGAGACGTGACCCCGGTGCGGTCGGTGCGGGTGACGGTTCCGGCCTCCACCGCGAACCTCGGCCCCGGCTTCGACGCACTCGGCATGGCACTCGGCCTCCACGACGTGGTCGAGCTGGAGGTCACCGGAGCGGGCCTGGAGATCGAGGTCGTCGACGCGGGTGCCGGTGGCGTGGACGAGGTACCGACCGACGAGTCCCATCTGGTGGTGCGCGCGTTGCGCAGGGCGAGTGCGCACCTGGGCATCGAGGTCCCCGGGATCCGCCTGCGTTGCCACAACGCGATTCCGCACGCGCGCGGTCTCGGCTCATCGGCCGCGGCAGTGGTCTCCGGTGTCGCCGCTGCCTACGCGATCGCGAACCGCGAACTGGACGCGCACGCGCTGCAGCTCGCGGCGGAGTTCGAAGGGCACGCGGACAACGCCGCGGCCAGCCTCCTCGGCGGCCTGGTGATCGCATGGTGCGACGCGGGTGAGTTCCGGGCCGAGCGGCTGACCCCGGCAGCGTCCATCCGGCCGGTGCTCGCCGTGCCGACCGAGCGTTCGTCCACCGACGCGACCAGGGGATTGTTGCCCGATCAGGTCTCGCATGCCGATGCCGCGTTCACCGCGGGCAGGGCCGCACTGGCTGTGCACGCGATGACCGCGCGTCCGGATCTGTTGCTGGCCGCCACGGCGGACCGACTGCATCAGGACTACCGCGCACCCGCATACCCCGCGAGTGCCGCGCTCGTGCGCACGTTGCGTGAGCACGGCGTGCCCGCTGCGATTTCGGGCGCGGGGCCGACTGTGCTCGCTCTCACGCGCGAGGGAATACTGCCGGAGGCGGTCGGCGTTACGTCTTTCGAGGTCATTGAGTTAACGATCGACCTGGTCGGTGTGCAGATCGTGACGAAGTAGCGATTCGGTTGCCGAATCCGCATTCCGGCGCGCCGGGTGGGGGTGGTTGTTGCACCTCGTACCAGGGCGGTCTACCCTCGGGGGCGTTCGTTCACCGTGCGCATCCGCACTCGGTGCCGGTTCCGGGATCGCTAACTCGGATCGCATCTACCGTCCAGCCACAGTTCCCGCGCTGCGGGATCTAGGCAGAGACACAGGCGGATGTGCGGTGGCCGATTCCGCGTGCCTCACCTGAGGCCCGCAACTCCCGTGCTGGCGGCCTCGCCGCTGTGACTCGCGCGTCTCAGCTGGATCTGCCTGCACCGGGCTAACAACGCCGTCTCGCAATTCGGACGCGGGCGGCAGTCCGCTGATCCACCGTGGAGGCGTGGGTCGGTAAGGAAGGACTTGTGTGAGCAACACCGATCTTTTGGGCGGCGACGTGGAAACCAAGGTGAACCCGCCCGCCGGCGGCGCTGACAGCGCGGACGCCGCGGCAGCTGGGGAGCACACGCCGCAGGACGCCAATGGCACCACGCCGAAGCGCCGCGCGGGCGGTCTGTCCGGCATGGTCATCGCTGACCTGCGGACACTCGCCAACGAGCTGGGCGTGGGCGACACATCCGGCATGCGCAAGGGGGACCTGATCGCGGCCATCCGGGAACGTCAGGGCAAGAGCAAGCGCCGCAGCGCCTCGGGCGAGGACACTCTCCCGCTCGAAGGCGTCACCGCGGAGCGCAGCGGTCCGCCGCAGGAGCAGCCAGCAGCGGCCAAGCAGGCCGATGCCAAGCGAGCCGAGGCCAAGCAGGCGGACGCCAAGCAGGCGGAGCGCAAGCCCGTCGACAGCGCGCCCGCCGACGCCAAGCCCGACAGCAAGCCCGCCGAGCGCAAGCAGGGCGAGCAGCGACAGGGCGGCGAGGGCCAGCAGCCCCAGGGCGACAGCCAGCAGGGCGAGGAGGGCGGCCGCAGCAGGCGTCGCCGCGGTTCCGGCAGGCAGGGTGGCAACGCCGACGCCGGCGGGAACCAGCGCGGTGAGGACAAGGACACCTCCGGCGACCAGCAGCGCGGCGGCGACCAGCAGCGCGGCGGTGGTGACCAGCGCAGGCCGAACGACCGGCAGCAGAACAACCAGAACCAGCGCAACCAGGGCCAGCAGGGCAACCGTGGCCAGGACAACCGCGGTGGCCAGGACGACGACGATGACGAGCGCGGTGGCCGCAGGGGCCGCCGATTCCGCGACCGCCGTCGCCGTGGTGGCCGTGGGGAGGGTGGCGGCAACCCCGACACCGAGATCCGCGAGGACGACGTCCTGCTCCCGGTCGCGGGCATTCTGGACGTGCTGGACAACTACGCGTTCGTCCGCACGTCCGGCTACCTCGCCGGGCCGAACGACGTCTACGTCTCGCTGTCGCTCGTGCGCAAGTTCGGGCTGCGCCGTGGTGACGCCATCACCGGTGCGGTCCGCCAGCCGCGTGACGGCGAGCAGCAGCGGCAGAAGTTCAACCCGCTGGTCCGGGTGGACACCATCAACGGGCTCGACCCCGACTCCGCGAAGAAGCGGCCGGAGTTCACGAAGCTCACCCCGCTCTACCCCAACGAGCGGCTGCGCCTCGAGACCGAGCCGAACCGGCTGACCACCCGGGTCATCGACCTGGTGATGCCGGTGGGCAAGGGACAGCGTGCGCTGATCGTCTCGCCGCCGAAGGCCGGCAAGACGACGATCATGCAGGACATCGCGAACGCGATCACCACGAACAACCCCGAGTGTCACCTGATGGTCGTGCTCGTCGACGAGCGGCCGGAAGAGGTCACCGACATGCAGCGGTCGGTGCAGGGCGAGGTCATCGCCTCCACCTTCGACCGCCCGCCGTCAGACCACACCTCGGCGGCCGAGCTCTCCATCGAGCGCGCCAAGCGCCTGGTGGAGATGGGGCACGACGTGGTGGTCCTGCTCGACTCCATCACCCGCCTGGGCCGGGCGTACAACCTCGCGGCCCCGGCATCCGGCCGGATCCTGTCCGGTGGTGTCGACTCGACCGCGCTGTTCCCGCCGAAGCGTTTCCTCGGCGCCGCACGCAACATCGAGAACGGTGGCTCGCTGACGATCTTCGCGACGGCGATGGTGGAGACCGGCTCGACCGGTGACACCGTCATCTTCGAGGAGTTCAAGGGCACCGGTAACGCGGAACTCAAGCTGGACCGCAAGATCGCCGAGCGCAGGGTCTTCCCCGCGGTCGACGTGAACCCGTCCGGTACCCGTAAGGAAGAGCTCCTGCTCGCGCCGGACGAGCTGGCGGTCACCCACAAGCTCCACCGGGTGCTGCACGCACTGGACTCGCAGCAGGCCATCGACCTGCTGCTCGACCGGCTGCGCAAGACGAAGACCAACACGGAGTTCCTGATGCAGGTCTCCAAGACGGCCCCCGGCCAGGACGACGACTAGTCGGACCGTCAGGCAGGTCACGGCCCGTAGACGGGTTCGCGACCGCGCGCTTGTGGACACCGACTAGTCGGCCACAGCACCATCGATGCCGTCAGGGCCAGCTTGCACAAGCTGGCCCTGACGGCATTTCGGTATCTGTCAGCGGCGGGGGACTGCTGCGGGGGTCCAGCCGCGGTAGCCCCGGTAGTAGCTGTAGCCGCCGCCGGACTTGGTGACGTGGCCGATCCTTCCCCCGACACTGGTGGCGTAGAAGCCGCCCGCGCCGTCGGAGATGCCGACGTGGCCGTACTGGCCGATGTTCCAGTAGACGAAGGCACCGGTCGGAGGGTTGTGGTTGCCGGGGTGCTTCGGGCTGGCGCCGAACCAGTGTGCGTTCGCCGAGGCCCAGACCCCGGTCACCCCGTACGCGTTCTCCACAGCTTTCTCGCACAGCTCCTGGTAGGCGGTGCTGCCGATGCGGTTGCGGAACCATTGGACGGCCCCCGCAGGAGTGCCGTCACCGGCTCCCTGCACGGAGAACCCCGGCTCGGCCGGGGCGACGGCGGGGGAGCCCGGTGCGGTGGCATCCGCCGTTGGTGCCGCGGTGGCGGCGAGCGGGGCAATTGTCAGCGTGGCAGCGGCCAGCACGGCCACTGTCGCCGGTTTACCGAGCGCGGAGAGCAGCTGTTTCGCGGACGTGATCACGGATCCGCCTTCTTTCTGCAGGTGGCCCTGCCGGGCCGCTGAACGGTCCAGCGCAGCTTTCCGGTGGTTCGTACAAATGGAGTACATTGCGGGTTGTGGTGCCGGAAGGGTCGGCCGGATACCCGGAACAACCTGAGCCACGGGCGCGTTGAACCCACTGCCAGCGCATCTGGCAGAATGAACCGCTGACGTCCGGCTCCGGTTCACCTCGTCGACGACATCGGCGGGGACCCGGCGGCCAAGTAGGAGAGGACCCCCATGAAGAGCGGTATTCACCCGGAGTACGTGGCCACCAATGTGACCTGCGGCTGCGGCAACACCTTCACCACCCGCAGCACGAAGACCTCCGGCGACATCCACGTCGAGATCTGCTCGAAGTGCCACCCGTTCTACACCGGTAAGCAGAAGATCATGGACACCGGTGGCCGGGTCGCACGCTTCGAGGCCCGCTACGGAAAGCGGCAGAAGAAGGACGACGCCAAGTAGCTTCGCCGACGGCGCCCATTCCCGGTAGCGGGAATGGGCGCCGTTTCTTTGTCCAGGATGGGACTGCGCCGGCAGGCGGGGTCGCGGGAAAAGAGGTAAGCGTGGAATCGAGTTCCCTGCAGGCACTGCTCGACGAGCATGCCGAGCTGGAGGACCAGCTGGCGGATCCGTCGGTGCACGCCGATCAGTCCCGCGCGCGCAAGCTCGGCAGGCGCTACGCCGAACTCTCGCCGGTGGTGAAGACGATCGGCGAGCTGGAGTCCGCCCGCTCCGACCTGGTCGCCGCGCGTGAACTCGCGGGGGAGGACTCCTCCTTCGCCGCCGAGGCCGAGGAACTCGCACGGAAGATCCCCGAGCTGGAGAGCAAACTGACCGAACTGCTGCTTCCGCGTGATCCGTACGACTCGGCCGACGTCGTGATGGAGGTCAAGTCCGGTGAGGGCGGCGAGGAGTCCGCCCTCTTCGCGGGTGACCTGCTGCGCATGTACCTGCGTTATGCCGAACGGCTGGGTTGGAAGGCCGAGGTGCTCGACGCCGTCGAGTCCGATCTCGGTGGTTACAAGGACGCCACGGTCTCGATCAAGAGCCGTACCGCGGACGCCGATGGGGTGTGGGCGCGGCTCAAGTACGAGGGTGGCGTGCATCGGGTGCAGCGTGTGCCGGCGACGGAGTCGCAGGGGCGCATCCACACCTCGGCCGCCGGCATCCTGATCTACCCCGAGCCGGAGGAGGTGGAGGTGGAGGTCGACCCCAACGATCTGCGCGTCGACGTCTTCCGCTCGTCGGGTCCGGGTGGGCAGAGTGTGAACACCACCGATTCCGCGGTGCGGATCACGCACCTGCCGACGGGAATCGTGGTGTCCTGTCAGAACGAGAAGTCGCAGATCCAGAACCGCGCCAGGGCGCTGCAGGTGCTGCAGGCACGGTTGCAGGCGATCGCGGAGGAGGAGGCCGCGGCGAAGGCCGCGGACACCCGTCGCTCGCAGATCCGGACGGTGGACCGTTCCGAGCGCGTCCGCACCTACAACTTCCCGGAGAACCGCATCTCCGACCACCGCGTCAACTACAAGGCCTACAACCTCGACCAGGTTCTCAACGGCGAACTCGACGGTGTGCTGGACGCGCTGCGTGACGCCGACAGGCAGGAACGCCTCGACGAGCAGACCGTGGGCTGAGCGGGGACGTGCGAACGCACGCCCGACCGGGGTGGACACGGGGGCGCGGCGAGCGAATGTTCCTGATGCCTGGCGGTGCGTGTGCCAGGCTTGTCCTGTGAGGATGGCAGTGTGAATCGGCAACCGTTGCGCCTGGCGATCATGGAGGCGATGCGCATCCTGGAGGCCGCTGGTGTGTCGTCCCCTCGGACGGATGCGGAGCTGATCGCCGCGCACGTGCTCGGGGTGGAACGCGGCAGGCTGCCCCTGGTGCCGCTGGTGGATCCGGCCGTGGTGGACGCCATCGGGCAGATGGTCGCCCAGCGCGCCAAACGGGTTCCGCTGCAGCACCTGGTCGGCTGGGCCGCGCTGGGGGACATCACGGTGGACGTCGGTCCGGGTGTTTTCGTCCCCCGTCCGGAGACCGAGCTGCTGCTCGAGTGGGGCCTGAAGCTGCTCAAGGGCCGCGAGTACCCCGTCGTGGTCGATCTGTGTACCGGCTCGGGCGCACTTGCCCTCGCGGTCGCGCACGCCAGGCCGGACGCCGTGGTCTACGCCGTGGACATCGACCCGACGGCGCTCGCGTGGGCCCGGCACAACGCCGAGCTGCGCGCGGCGGCTGGGGACAGCCGGATCCGCCTTTACTCCGGCGACATCAGCGACAGCGCGATGTTCGCCGAGCTGGACGGGCTGGTCGACCTGGTGTTGTGCAACCCGCCCTACGTCCCGGAGGGCACGTGGGTGCCGCCGGAGGTCGCCGAACACGATCCCGCGCACGCGGTGTTCGCGGAGGAGAGCGGCCTCGCCGTCATCCGCCATGCGGTCACCGTTGCCGCGCGGCTGCTGCGCCCTGGCGGCGGTCTGGCCATAGAGCACGACGACACTCATGTCGCGGCTGTGCCGTCCCTGGTACGGGCCCGACGCGTGCTCACCGACGTCGAGGACCATCCCGATCTCACGGGCAGACCCCGGTTCGTGACGGCCCTCAGAGGGTGATCGGAGGCTCGTGCCAGGATTGGGCATATGAGCGCGGTGTACGACTGCAACACCCAGGAGAGCAGGACAGACGGACTGAAGGCCGCCGCGTCGGCGGTCCGCAGCAGCAGGCTGGTGGTGCTGCCGACCGACACGGTCTACGGCATCGGTGCCGACGCGTTCGACGCGGGCGCGGTGCAGTCACTGCTGCGTGCCAAGAACCGTGGTCCGGACATGCCCGTCGGAGTGCTGGTCGGGTCGTGGACCACGGTGGACGGACTGGCGCTCGGGGTGCCGCCGCAGGCCAGGGCGTTGATCGAGGCCTTCTGGCCCGGCGACCTCTCGATCGTGCTGCCGCACGCCCCGAGTCTGACCTGGAATCTTGGTACCACCAGGGGGACGGTCATGCTGCGGATGCCGCTGCACCCGGTGGCTCTGGAGTTGCTTCGTGACGTCGGCCCGATGGCCGTGTCCAGCGCGAATGTCTCCGGACAGCCGCCCGCCAGTACGGCGCAGGAGGCGCAGGAGCAGCTCGGGGATTCCGTCGCGGTGTATCTCGACGGCGGGCCGACCGGTGATCCGGTGCCTTCCAGCGTGGTGGATCTGACCGGGGATTCGCCGATCATGCTGCGCGAGGGCGCGGTGAGTTCCGCGGCCGTGTCCGAGGTGCTCGGCATCCCGGTGCTGCCGAAGAGCTGACGGCCGCGCTCACCAGGCTGCGGGTGGCACACGGGGCTCACGGGGCGCGCGGTAGCGTTGCGCCCCGTGATCGCTCGGCACCGGCAGCCCCAGGGATAGCAGCGTCGTGACGCCCACCTCCACAGCAGGCCTCCCCATCCGGGAGTACGTCCTCGTCGCCCTCGTCACGGCGGCCCTCACTTTCCTGCTCACCGGTCTGGTTCGCCGGTTCGCCACCAAGATCGGCGCCATCGCGACTCCGAGAGCACGCGACGTGCACGTGATCCCCATTCCCCGGATGGGCGGACTCGCGATGTACCTGGGTGTCGTCGGCGGAATGGCGATGGCCCACCAACTGCCGGTGCTGCGACGTGCGTTCGAGTACTCACTGGACCCGCTCGGTGTGGTGATCGGTGGCGGCGCGATCGTGCTGATCGGCGCACTGGACGACCGGTTCGAGCTCGACGCGTGGACCAAGCTCGCCGGACAGGTCATGTGCGCGGGAATTCTGGTGATCTTCGGCGTGCAGTGGAACTCGTTCTGGGTGCCGTGGGGTGGTGTCGACGGAGTCGTCGGCTCCGTGGTGCAGCTGGACAAGAACCAGGGCGGCCTGCTGGCCGTGCTGCTCGTGGTGGTCATGGTCAACGCGATGAACTTCGTCGACGGGCTGGACGGCCTGGCCGGTGGACTGGGCTTCATCGCCGCCGCGGCCACCTGTGCGTTCTCCCTCGGCCTGCTCGCGAGCTCGGGCGGCGACGTGGGCAGCTACCCGCCCGCGCTGATCGCCGCGACGCTGGCGGGGGCGTGTCTTGGCTTCCTGCCGCACAACTTCCAGCCAGCGAAGATATTCATGGGCGATTCGGGGTCGATGATGATCGGCCTGATGCTCGCCGCTGCCAGCACATCGGCGTCCGGCAAGATCAACTACATCACCTTCAGCCCGTCGGACATCCTCGCGTTGCTCTCGCCGCTGTTCGTCGTCGCGGCGGTGCTGTTCCTGCCGCTGCTGGATCTGCTCCTCGCGGTGATCCGGCGGACGCGCCGCGGTGAGAGTCCATTCGCGGCGGACAAGATGCACCTGCACCACCGGTTGCTGGAGATCGGTCACTCCCAGCGCAGGGCCGTGCTGCTGATCTACCTGTGGGCGGCACTGCTGGCGTTCGGCGCGGTCTCGGTCACGCTGTTCGACAACACCGCGGTCTTCTGGATCGTCGGTGTCGGGCTGCTGCTGGCGGTGCTGATCTCGGGCGTGCCCCGACTGAAGCGGCAACGGAACGGAACCAGTTCCTGAGTTGTCCGCTGAGGGAGGTGCTGTGGAGCGAGGGACGAGCGGAGCAGGTGGCAGCTGTCTGAAGCGGCAACGGAACGGGACCAGTTCCTGAGTCGCCCCTCGCACTTTTGCGGGAAAGTGCGAGAACCGGGGCGTGGGGATACCGAAACCGGCTACGGCACCAGCTCACAGATCTCCGTGCGTTGCCCGCTGCCCGGCCCGCTGACTGCCCGTCCTCCCAGGTGCGAGACCATCGGAGCTGTTCTGGCACAGTTGGGGGTCGGGAATCAGCAGGGAGTGCAGCAGTGAGCGCAGCAAGCGACAGCGGGACCGAGATGAACGAGACGCGAAATCCTCATGCAGAGTCAGTGCTGAAGCTGGCTGATGCCATGGTGAAGACGGCGTTGTTGCCTGGGGTGGCCACAGTCGTGGTCGGTGCGATCGTGGCTACCGTCCTGGTCGGCTGGGCCGGTCTGTTCGGTGCGCTCATCGGCGGCGTCATCGCCTTCGGCTCCTCGTTGGCCACGCTGTGGATGATGCGCAAGTCCTCCGGCATGGACCCGATGGCCGTCATGGCGGTATCGCTGGGTGGGTACATCCTCAAGCTGCTCGTGCTGCTCGGGGTGATGACCCTGCTCGGCAACATCGACGCACTTCACCGCGAGTCGCTGGCCTTCACGATGCTCGCGGTCATCCTGGTCTGGGCGGCTGCCGAGGTGATCGCCTTCCGGCGGACCAAGATCCCGACGATCATCCCGGACAGTTCGAAATAGGGCGTCGGCCACATAAGGAGTACGGCCGTACGGCGGCGGAGTACCGGCTGGTATGGTCCGCGCAAGGAGGCGGCATCGCCGTTCCTCCCGGATGGTGTCTTCAAACAAGCAGCGTGGCGACTCCCAGTGAACTGCCGCTTACCCGCTTGAGGGAATTCGCCGGTTCCGGGAGTCACACCGTGTTCTACACACAGTGGGCATCCGCTTCCAAGTGCCTGATCGCTGTCAGGTACGTTAAGTCCAGATCGTGACGATTCCCCCGGCGGAGTGAACGCCGGCCGGGAGAACCGGAAGGAGCCCAGTTGGGCGCGCTGGTACCAGCCGCAGGCGGAGAGTTCACTCCCCCCGGCGCTGAAAGCTTCGAGCTGCCCCCGATCTTCCTCGGTGTCACCAAGCCGATGTTGCTCGTGGTGCTGTCGGTCATCATCATTGCGGCGTTCTTCATGCTCGCTTCGCGAAACATGAAGGTGGTCCCGAGCAAGTTCCAGTTCGTTGCCGAGTCGGTCTACGACATCGGCCGAAACAACATTGCCAGGGAACAGATCGGGTCCAAGGATTTCCGACCCTTCGTGCCGCTCATCTTGGCCCTGTTCTCCTTCATCCTGGTGAACAACATCTTCGGGATCATCCCGATCGTGCAGTTCCCGACGATGTCGCACATCGGTTTTCCGCTCGCGCTGTCGGTGCTGGTGGTCTACCCCGTTTACCACTACGTGGGTTTCAAGCGGTACGGCTTCACCGGTTATCTGAAGAACCAGCTGGTGCCGCCCGGTGCGCCGAAGCCGATTTACCTGCTGCTGACGCCGATCGAGTTCTTCCAGAAGTTCCTGTTCAACCCGATCACGTTGGCAATCCGAGTTTTCGCGGCGATGTTCGCGGGTCACCTGATCCTCATGGTGTTCACCGTCGCGGGCGAGTACCTCCTGCTCGAAGCGGGTGGAGCGCTGAAAGCGGTGTCGGCGGTGTCGTTCGCCTTCGCCATTGTGATGACCTTCGTCGAGGCGCTCATCCAGGTGATTCAGGCCTACGTCTTCGCCGTGCTGTCCGCCGGGTACATCGGCGCGGCACTGTCCGCCGACCACTAAGAGGAACAACACAAGCCCCCGATCCGCATAGCTGCGGACCGAGTTGAAAGGGAAATGCACGTGAGCAACATTGTTCTTGCGCAGGCTGCCGAGGCTGCGACCAACATCAACCCTGGTCTTGCCGCGATCGGTTACGGTCTTGGCGCCATCGGCCCCGGTATCGGTGTGGGTCTGATCTGGGCCGCCGTCATCAACGGCACCGCTCGCCAGCCCGAGGCTCAGGGCAAGCTGATGACCATCGCCTGGACCACCTTCGTGCTTACCGAGGTGCTGGCCCTGATCGGCCTGGTCATTTACTTCATCGCCTCTGCTGCCTGATTTGACCGAGGGCCATTTGGGAGACGCCGTGTTGGGAACACAGATGATCCTTGCGGAAGAGGGACTGGGCCCAGTGATGCCGCACCTGTCCGAGGTCATTCTCGGTCTGGTCGCGTTCCTGATCCTGCTGTTCCTGCTCCGTAAGTACGCGGTGCCGCGCTTCGAGAACCTCTACGAGGAGCGCACGGCGAAGATCGAGGGCGGGATCGAGAAGGCCGAGAAGGCCCAGGCCGAGGCCGAGCAGGCGCTGGAGCAGTACAAGGCGCAGCTTGCCGAGGCCCGGTCCGAGGCGGCCAAGATCCGCGACGATGCCCGGCTCGAGGCCGAGCAGATCAAGGAAGAGCTGCGGGCGGAGGCCCAGGAGGAATCCCGGCGCATCGTGTCCCAGGGTGAGGCCCAGCTGCAGGCTCAGAAGTCGCAGATCGTCGCGGAGCTGCGGGCCGAACTCGGACGGAACGCCGTCACGCTGGCCAGCCGCATCGTCGGTGAGTCGCTCGAGGACGAGGCCCGTCGTCGCGGCACGGTCGACCGGTTCCTCGAAGAACTCGAGACGACCAACGGTGCCGGAGCGAGGAAGTAGACGTAGATGATGCTGCATGCTGCGAGCCGGGAGGCTCTTCACCTCGCCGAGAACCGTCTCGGCGAGGTACTCGGCGACGCCGGTTCAGATCCGTCCGCCGTCGGTGAGGAGCTGCTCTCCGTCGTCGCCCTGCTCGGCAGGGAGGTCGGGTTGCGCCGGGCCGTCGCCGACGGTTCGTCCGATCCGGAGGCCCGCAAGCGGCTGATCCGGGCCGTGCTCGAGGGCAAGGTCTCCGACCCGGCACTGACCGTGCTCGACACGGTGGTCGGCAACCGGTGGTCCAGCCCTCGGGAGCTGGTCAACGGGGTCGAGTCGCTGGGCCGGTCCGCGTTGCTGACGAGCGCGGAGAAGGCGGGCAATCTGGACACCGTCGAGGACCAGATCTTCCGTATTTCCCGTATCGTGGCAGGAGAGCAGGCGCTCGAGCAGGCTCTTTCCGACCAGACCGCTCCCGCTGAGGCGAAGCGAGCCCTGGTGCGGAATCTGTTCGGGGACAAGGTCGATCCGGTCACGGAGATCCTGGTCGAGCAGGTCGTGGTCCGCCTCAACGGGCGGGGTGTCGAACTCGGTCTCGACGAGCTGGTCGAGCTTGCCGCCACCAGGCGCGAGCGGTCGGTCGCACACGTCGCCAGCGCGACCGAGCTGACCGCCGAGCAGCAGGAACGGCTCGGCGAGAAGCTCCGGCGGATCTACGGACGGCCGATCGCCCTGCACGTCGAGCTCGACAAGAGCATCGGCGCGGGACTCGTCATCCGGGTCGGTGACGAGGTCATCGACGGCAGCTCGGCAGGCAGGCTCGAAGCGCTGCGCAGGCAGCTCGCGAGCTGAGCCGGCGGCGGCATCACCACTTACTTTCAGACACTGGCAAGAACGAAGCGAGAGCGGGAACGACAATGGCGGAGCTGACGATCTCCTCGGATGAGATCCGCAGTGCGATCGAGAACTACGTCTCGAGTTACTCCCCGGACGTGAGCCGGGAAGAGGTCGGCACGGTCATCGACACGGGTGACGGCGTCGCCCACGTCGAGGGCCTCCCCTCGACGATGGCCAACGAGCTGCTGGAGTTCCCCGGCGGCATCCTCGGTGTGGCGCAGAACCTGGAGCCGCGCCAGATCGGTGTCGTCATCCTGGGTAACTACGAGTCGATCGCGGAGGGCCAGGAGGTCAAGCGGACCGGACGGGTCCTCTCCGCCCCCGTGGGCGAGAACTTCCTCGGCCGGGTCATCGACCCGCTCGGCAAGCCGATCGACGGACTCGGCGACATCGAGTCCACCGAGACCCGTGCACTGGAACTGCAGGCCGCCTCGGTGGTGCAGCGCCAGCCGGTGTCCGAGCCGCTGCAGACGGGTATCACCGCGATCGACGCGATGACCCCGATCGGCCGTGGCCAGCGCCAGCTGATCATCGGTGACCGCAAGACCGGTAAGACCGCGGTCTGCGTCGACACGATCATCAACCAGAAGAAGAACTGGGAGACCGGCGACCCGAAGCAGCAGGTTCGCTGCATCTACGTCGCGGTCGGCCAGAAGGGCTCCACGATCGCCGGCGTGAAGAAGTCCCTCGAGGACGCGGGCGCGATGGAGTACACCACCATCGTCGCCGCCCCCGCCTCGGACTCCGCCGGCTTCAAGTGGCTGGCGCCGTTCACCGGTGCCGCTCTCGGCCAGCACTGGATGTACGAGGGCAAGCACGTCCTGATCGTTTTCGACGACCTGAGCAAGCAGGCCGACGCCTACCGTGCGCTTTCGCTGCTGCTGCGTCGCCCGCCGGGCCGTGAAGCATTCCCCGGTGACGTCTTCTACTTGCACTCCCGTCTGCTCGAGCGGTGCGCGAAGCTGAACGACGAGCTGGGCGCGGGCTCACTCACCGCCCTGCCGATCATCGAGACCAAGGCCAATGACATCTCGGCCTACATCCCGACCAACGTCATCTCCATCACCGACGGGCAGTGCTTCTTCCAGTCGGACCTCTTCAACTCGGGGCAGCGTCCCGCGATCGACGTCGGTGTCTCGGTGTCCCGAGTCGGTGGTGACGCACAGATCAAGGCGATGAAGACGGTCTCCGGTTCGCTGCGTATCGATCTGTCGCAGTACCGGGAGCTGGAGGCGTTCGCCGCCTTCGCCTCGGACCTGGACGCCACGTCGAAGGCGCAGCTGGAGCGCGGTGCTCGTCTCTACGAGATGCTCAAGCAGCCGCAGTACTCGCCGGTCGCGGTCGAGGAGCAGGTTGTGTCGGTGTACCTCGGCACGAACGGTCACTTCGACCAGGTGCCGGTGGAGGACGTACGCCGGTTCAACAACGAACTGCTGCAGAACGTGCGCCACAAGCACGAAGGCATTCTCGCCGAGATCCGCGACACCGGTAAATGGAGTAGCGAGCTGGGCGAGCGCATCGTGGCCGCCGCGGAGGAGTTCAAGAAGGGCTTCACGACTTCCTCCGGCGAGTCGCTGCTGAAGGAGGCCGAGGTTGATTCCATGGACGCCGACAACGTCGGGCAGGAGACCGTGAAGGTCAACAAGCCCGCGCCGAAGAAGTGACCGGGTAAAGGCATGGCGCAACTTCGCGAGCTACGGCAGAAGGTTCGGTCGACCAAGTCGATCGGCAAGATCACCAAGGCGATGGAGCTGATCGCGACCTCGCGGATCAGCAAGGCCCAGGCCAGGGTCGAGGCTTCTCGCCCCTACGCCGAGGAGATCACCAAGGTTCTCTCCGCGCTGGCCGGAGCGGCGTCCAATCTGGACGATCCTTTCCTGGTCGAGCGGGAGAACCCGACACGGGTCGCCGTCCTGGTCATCACCAGTGACAAGGGCTTGGTCGGTGGCTACAACACCAACGTGTTGCGGGCCACCGAGGAGCTGCTCTCGTTGCTGCGTGAGCAGGGCAAGGAACCCGTTCTGCATGTGATCGGCGGTAAGGGCACGAACTACTACCGGTTCCGTGGCCGCGAGATCGCGGACAGCTGGACCGGGTTTTCCCAGCAGCCGCACTACGTAAATGCGGCCGAGGTCGGCGAGGCGCTGACCAAGGCATTCCTCGCGGGGACCGATGACACGGGCAGCAACCCGGGTCCGGACGGCGTGCTCGGTGTCGACGAGGTCCACCTGGTGTACACCAAGTTCACCTCGATGCTCACGCAGACGCCGACCGCGAAGCGGCTGGCTCCCCTCGAGGTCGAGTATGCCGAGGAGGAGACGGAAACCGCTCCTGCCGCTGCATCCGCCGATGTTCCCCCGACCTACGACTTCGAGCCGAGCGCGGAGAAACTGCTCGGCGCATTGCTGCCGAAGTACATCAACACGCGCATCTACTCCGCGCTGTTGGAGTCGGCGGCGTCCGAGCTGGCCGCGCAGCGGACCGCCATGAAGGCAGCCTCGGACAACGCCAACGAACTGGTGGAGACCTACACCCGGTTGGCGAACCAGGCCCGCCAGGCCCAGATCACCCAGGAGATCAGCGAGATCGTCGGTGGCGCGAACGCGCTGGCCGCCTCCGGCGGGAACGACTGACGGTGAGTGACATGGAAACTTCGACCTGCGGGCGCACGAGCTCAGGCACGCGATCGCGCTCCACCGAACACGGAAGTGAAGACTGATGACTGCCACCCAAGATGCCCCAGCCGCAACCAAGGGCCGAATCGTCTCGGTGACCGGTCCGGTCGTCGACGTCGAGTTCCCCCGCGGTGCGGTACCCGCACAGTTCAACGCCCTCAAGGTCGAGATCGAGTTCGAGGAGCTGCGCAAGACAGTGACCCTCGAGGTCGCTCAGCACCTCGGTGACAACCTCGTCCGGACGATCTCCCTGCAGCCGCAGGACGGTCTGGTCCGTGGTGCGGAGGTCACCGACACCGGCGCGCCGATCTCGGTGCCGGTGGGCGACAAGGTCAAGGGCCACGTCTACAACGCGCTCGGCGAGTGCCTCGACGAGCCGGGCTACGGCTCGGACCTCGAGCGCTGGGCCATCCACCGCAAGGCTCCCGCCTTCGACCAGCTCGAGGGTAAGACCGAGATGCTGGAGACCGGTCTCAAGGTCATCGACCTGCTCACGCCGTACGTGCAGGGTGGCAAGATCGGCCTGTTCGGCGGTGCCGGTGTGGGCAAGACCGTGCTGATCAAGGAAATGATCACCCGTGTCGCCAAGAACTTCGGTGGTACCTCGGTATTCGCCGGAGTCGGCGAGCGTACTCGTGAGGGAACCGACCTCTTCCTGGAGATGAGCGAGGACGGCGTCATCAACGACACCGCCCTGGTTTTCGGTCAGATGGACGAGCCGCCCGGTACGCGTATGCGTGTCGCGCTGTCCGCGCTGACGATGGCGGAGTACTTCCGCGACGTGCAGAACCAGGACGTGCTGTTGTTCATCGACAACATCTTCCGGTTCACCCAGGCCGGTCAGGAGGTCTCCACGCTGCTCGGCCGGATGCCGTCCGCGGTGGGATACCAGCCGACCCTGGCTGACGAGATGGGCACGCTGCAGGAGCGGATCACGTCGACCAAGGGACGCTCGATCACCTCGATGCAGGCGATCTACGTGCCGGCGGACGACTACACCGACCCTGCACCCGCGACGACGTTCGCCCACCTGGACGCCACCACGGAGCTTTCCCGTGGCGTGTTCCAGAAGGGCATCTTCCCGGCGGTGGATCCGCTGGCCTCCACGTCGACGATTCTCGACCCGGCGATCGTCGGTGACGATCACTACCGTGTCGCCTCCGAGGTCATCCGGATCCTGCAGAAGTACAAGGAGCTGCAGGACATCATCGCGATTCTCGGTATGGACGAGCTGTCCGAGGAGGACAAGCTCACGGTGAACCGGGCTCGCCGGATCGAGCGTTTCCTGTCGCAGAACATGCTGGTCGCCGAGCAGTTCACCGGTCAGCCGGGTTCGACGGTACCGATGGCCGAAACGGTCGAGTCCTTCGACAAGATCGCCAAGGGTGAGTTCGACCACTACCCGGAGCAGGCGTTCCTGGGTATCGGTGGCCTCGAGGACCTCGAGAAGAAGTACAAGGAAATCACCGGTAAGTGACCTTCTCGCGTACGGCGGGGCCGATTCCAGTTTGGTCCACAGTGGATTGGCAGGATGCCGGCCCCGTCGTTCGCGTAGGCGTACTCATTGCGGTCGGCGCGACCATTACACTTGGTTCCAGCGCCCGATGTGAAGGAGACCCACGTGGCTGAGATGTCCGTTGAGTTTGTCGCCGTTGAGCGGCGCCTCTGGTCGGGCAAGGCCACCTTCGTGGTGGCGCAGACCACCGAGGGTGAGATCGGTATCCTGCCTGGCCACGAGCCTGTCCTCGGTCAGTTGATCGAAGGTGGCATCGTCAAGGTCACCACTACTGACGGTGAGACGAAGACGGCCGCCGTACATGGCGGTTTCCTGTCCTGCACGGGCAGCGCGGTCAGTGTGCTCGCGGAGAGCGCGGACCTCGCCGAGGAGATCGACGTACAGGCTGCGAGGGCGGCGTTGTCCGGCGAGGACGAGGTCGAGCGCGCCAGAGCGAGTGCGAGGCTGCGCGCAGCGGGCCAGTCGGTCTAGAGCGAGCGACGAGCAGGAGCCGGCCGTGGGCATCGAACTGATTGTCCTGGCAGTCCTGCTCGGAGTGCTGTTCATTGTCGCCTGGTACCTCATCCGCTGGGTGCGGATGCGCAAACTCGGCGGCGTGAGTGTCGCGCTGCGGTGGCGGCCCGACCAGGAGCGGTCGGGCTGGCATCTCGGGATCGGTCGTTACCGGGGTGCGGAGTTCGTCTGGCACCGGGTCTGGAGCCTGCGCAACGGCCCCGACCGGGTGTTTCACCGCGACAGCCTGGAGATCGCCGATCGCCGTGATCCGATCGGCACGGAGTCCTACGCCGTGCCCGCCGGGGCGACAGTGCTTCGCTGCGAGTCCGACGCCCAGGAGGCGATCGAGATCGCCATGGGCCCAGGAGCCCTGACGGGCTTCCTGTCGTGGCTCGAGTCGGCACCCCCCGGCCGGCGCGTCCCCCGCGCCAGCTGACCCCCTGCACGTCGCGCACTTTCCCGGGAAAGTGCCGTTCCTAGCGTTCGCCGCCGGGCTTCCAGAGGACGTCGCCGTCGGGGTTGGCCACCCGGGCGAGGATGAACAGCAGGTCCGAAAGGCGGTTGAGGTACTTCACGGCGAGGACGTTGGTCCGCTCCGCCTCGGCCTCCATCAGCAGCCAGCCGGATCGTTCCGCCCTGCGCGAGACCGTGCGGGCCTGATGCAGCAGCGCCGCCCCCGCGGTGCCGCCCGGCAGGATGAATGACGTCAGCTTCGACAGCCGCTCGTTGAAGTCGTCACACCAGCGCTCCAGCTGCTCGACGTAGGCCTCCGTGACCCTCAACGGGGGATAGGGAGGGTTGTCCACCACCGGAGCGCACAGGTCGGCTCCGACGTCGAACAGGTCGTTCTGGATCGACCGCAGGACGTCGGCGACCTCGTCGCTGAGCCCGCCCAGGGCGATGGCCACTCCGATGACCGAGTTCGTCTCGTCGACATCGGCGTAGGCACCCAGCCTCGGTGAGGTCTTCGGAACTCTGGACCCGTCCCCGAGGGCGGTGGTGCCACTGTCGCCGACCTTTGTGTACACGCGATTGATCCGTACCGGCATGACACCACCCTAGCCCTCGGGGAGTGGTTCACCTCCGGCAGAAGTCGTGCCAGGCGGTCTTGCTCGCCTTGTCCCGCAGGCGGTAGTCGGAGTGTCCCTGCGGCCTGTAGTCGACATCGAAGTACTGCACCCAGAGCGCGCCGTGCTGGGCCAGATACTCAGTGGTTTCCCTCAGCCAGGCGGCCCGGCCGCTGCCGTCCTTGTCGCCGGATGCCAGTGCGCTCCCGAGCTCACCGATGGCGAGTGGCTTCCCCGCGGCCTTGTTCACCGCAACCGCGTTGCCCAGGATCTCTTCGGGCGAGCGGTAGTTCTTGGTCGTGCCCTTGATTTTGTTGTACGCATCCCAGGTCAGCACGTCCACGTAGGCCGAACCCGGGTAGTAGTCCTTCCAGTTACGTTCGGAGGGCGGGTCAGCGGTCCAGGACATCAGGATGAGCGAGGACCGCAGCCGCGGGTTGTTCGCCTGCTGTGCGATGCCGTGCAGATGCTTCCAGGCCGCGCGGAACTCGGCGGCGGTGAATTGTCCCTTCTCGATGTTGTCTTCCGGCTCGTGGTAATACGTCCAGTGCACGTCGACGTCCTTGGGGGTCTCGGCGAACCACTTCCGGAAATGCTGGTCGTGCTTGCCCGCCGTGACCTCCCTGGGATTGGCCTTGAACGAGACGCTGAGCGGGAGCTTGCCCGCGTCGACCTTGCCCGGCCAGTGCCGGGGCAGCCCGGAGTAGAACACCCGCACCGATTCGAGACCGTAGTAATCGTTTACCCGCTCGAACGCCTGCTGGTAGGTCTCGCCCTTGGTCTCCGGAAGGAAGGACGCGCCGCACGGCGGGGCGGCCGCGGCGGCCGGTGTGCCGCTGGCCAGTGGTGTCGGTATCAGCAGTGTGCCCGCGAGCACCGCGATAGCCGTTGTGACAGTACGCCCCAGCATGTACATCTCCTTCGAGTTAGGCGATTAGTTCGCAAATGAATAACAGAACTTTGCGCTGACGTCCAGCGAGCACCCACCTGCCGAAGGGGTAGATCGGTACGGCAGGCATGATGAACGCCCATGAGCGACCGGCACCGTGAGCGTCTGGGGTACGGCACTGAGCGATGTGCAGCCCGCCGGCGAGTGAGGCGAATGGCAGAGTGCGACCGGCACCGTGAGCGTCTGGGGTACGGCACTGAGCGATGTGCAGCCCGCCGGCGAGTGAGGCAAAAGGCATGAGCGAGCACTTCGACGTCCATGGCGGAGGACGGCTGGTCGGCGAGGTCGAGGTCGTCGGCGCCAAGAACAGCGTGCTGAAGTTGATGGCGGCCGCGCTGCTCGCCGAGGGCACAACGACCATCACCAACTGCCCGCAGATCCTCGATGTCCCCCTGATGGGAGATGTGCTTCGCAGCGTCGGTTGCGAGGTCGAGATCGACGGTGACACGGCGCGCATCACCACCCCCGCCGAGCTGTCGGCACGGGCGGATTCGCCGGCCATGGGGAAACTGCGCGCCTCCGTGTGCGTGCTGGGTCCGCTGGTCGGCAGGCTGAAGCAGGCGGTGGTCGCGCTTCCCGGCGGCGACGCCATCGGCTCGCGTCCCCTGGACATGCACCAGAACGGCCTGCGCAAGCTCGGGGCCACCAGCACGATCGAGCACGGCTGCGTCGTGGCGAAGGCCGACGGCCTGCACGGTGCGCAGATCTGGCTCGACTTCCCCAGCGTCGGAGCAACCGAGAACATCCTGATGGCCGCCGTGCTCGCCGAGGGCACGACCGTGATCGACAACGCGGCGCGCGAACCGGAGATCTCCGACATCTGCACGATGCTCATCGAGATGGGCGCGAAGATCGAGGGCGCGGGCACCTCGACCCTGACCGTGCACGGTGTCGACGAGCTGCACCCGACCGAGCACAGGGTGATCGGCGACCGGATCGTCGGAGCCACCTGGGCTTTCGCGGCGGCGATGACGCGGGGCGACCTGACCGTGCGCGGGGTCAACCCGCACCACCTGGACCTCGTGCTGGACAAGTTGCGTCTCGCCGGCGCCGACGTGACCACGTTCGACGGTGAGGGCTTCCGCATCGTGCAGAACGACAGGCCGCAGTCGGTGGACTTCGTGACCCTGCCGTACCCGGGTTTCGCGACGGACCTGCAGCCGTTCGCGGTGGCGCTGTCCTCAGTGTCCGAGGGCACGTCGATGATCACTGAGAACGTCTACGAGGCCCGGTTCCGCTTCATCGAGGAGATGATGCGCCTCGGTGCCGACGCGCGTACCGACGGGCACCACGCGGTCGTGCGCGGCGTGGAACGGCTTTCCAGCGCGCCCGTGTGGGCTTCGGACATCCGTGCGGGCGCGGGTCTCGTGCTGGCCGGGCTGTGCGCGGACGGCATCACCGAGGTGTGGGACGTCTTCCACATCGACCGCGGTTACCCGCACTTCGTGGAGAACCTCAACCGTCTCGGCGCGCGGATCGAGCGCGTTGTCGGCGACCCGGAACGGTCCTGACGGCCCGCTGGCCCCGGCGCGCGGGGCCAGCGGGAACGATCAGGGCAGCGCGACGAACGGGCTGAGGAACTTCCGGGCGCCGGGCGCGTCGAGCCGATACGTGACATTCGTGGCGTAACAGGGGCTGTCGCCGGTGATCGTGGTGGACACCAGGGTGCGCACGCCGTCGATCGTCGCGAAGTTGGGTCCGCCGGAGTCGCCGTAGCAGGCTCCGCCGTTGCCCTGCGGCGCCGTCATCGCCAGGCGCACCCATGTCTTGTTCAGCGCGTTGAAGGAGACCGGTGCCTTCATCCGCACACCGCCACCGGGATGCGTGTGTCCGCCAGGGCCCCGCTGGGCCTCCTGGGTGCCGTATCCGGCGACCACGAACGGCGTCGCGTCGAGCCCGCGCGGACCGAGCCGGTCGAGTTCCCCTGCCGACGGCAGCGCGGCCGGGCTGAAGGACCACCGTTCGGCCATCTCCGTGGCAGCCACCTCGATCACGGCGATGTCGTGGGAGTCGGCGGAGTTGCCCGGGTATTCCGGGTCCGAATGGGCGACACCTTCCACTCCGACACTCCGCGCGATATCGGCGGGCCGGTCGGGGAACCGATCCGCGGCCTCGTCGAGCCCGGCCTGCACGTTCTGTTCCAGCGAGACGTAGAACCGCACGTTGTCCGGCCAATCGCTGGTGCAGTGTGCCGCGGTGAGGAAGGTGTCGGCGTCGACCATAGTGCCGGAACAGACCCAGGCGACCCGGTCCGCCGTGGCCGGATCGTCGTCGTTGTCCCAGGTGGCCACGAGCGCGCCGACCTCGGTGCGCTCGGGGGCCGCAGTGGCGTTGTAGGAGTTGATACCTGACGCGGCGGTGGCGGCGCCCAGCAGTACCGCGGCGGTCGCCGCGGTGAGGGTGAGGGTGCGGCGGGTGGCCCTGGCCGAGCGTGACGACCCGGGGCGGTGTGACACGAAGGAGTGACTTGTCATGGCGAGGAACTCATCACGCGGCCGCTCGGCAGTCAAGGCTGTTCGGGCCGCGATCCGGTGACGCCTCAGGACTCGGCGACCAGCGCCGCGCCGAATCCGATCAGGGCCGTGCCGGTCAGGGCGTCGAGCGAGCGACGCACCTTCCTGCGCTGCAGCCAAAGCCGTACGCGGTGGACGAAGAGCAGCATGAGCAGGAGCCAGATGCCACCGAGGACGGCCACGGTGTAGGCCAGCACGAGCGCGTCGAACACCGTGGTTGTGGCGGGGTTGAGGAACTGCGGCAGTACCGAGAGGTACAGCACGAGCACCTTCGGGTTGGTCACGTTGGAGAGGAATCCCTCGCGCCAGCGGCGGAAACCGGAGGACTTGGCCTGCTTGACGTCGTCGAGGCCGCCGTAGTTGCCGCGCCAGGCGCCGCGCAGGGCCTGGAAGCCCAGGTAGCAGAGGTAGGCGGCGCCGACCCAGCGCAGGGTGAGGAACAGGGGCTGGGAGTGTGCGATGACCGCCCCGAGTCCGAGAGCGGCGGCGCTGCCCTGCACGACGTTTCCGCTGAAGATGCCGATGACCGACATCAGTCCGCCTCGCCAGCCGGCCGCCAGGGAGTTCTTCAACGTCACCATGGTGTCCGGACCGGGGGCGATGACCACCAGCAGGACGATCACCAGATAGCTGCCGTACACACTCCACGTCACGAGTTCCGACTCTAACGGGTGAGAAGGAGCGGGCCCGGCGGATTTCCGTCACAGTGTTGCCCTGGTAGTGGGCCCACACGTGTCGAGTTCCACTCGTCGCAGGATGTTACCGACGAGTATGCTGGATCGGTCGTCGATCTGGAGGTTTGTCGTGCCCTATCCATCGGATCGTGAACGCGATCGCCCGTGGGTCATGCGCACCTATGCGGGCCACTCCTCGGCGGCCGCGTCGAACGAGCTCTACCGCCGCAACCTGGCCAAGGGGCAGACCGGGCTCTCGGTGGCCTTCGACCTGCCGACACAGACCGGGTACGACCCCGACCACAAGCTCGCCAAGGGCGAGGTCGGCAAGGTCGGTGTGCCGGTGTCGCACATCGGCGACATGCGCCAGCTGTTCGCGGGCATCCCACTCGCCGAGGCCAACACCTCGATGACGATCAACGCCCCGGCGATGTGGCTGCTCGCGCTGTACGTCTCGGTGGCCGAGGAACAGGCCGAGGCCGAAGGACGTGATGTCGACGAGGTGCTGGCCAAGCTCACCGGCACCACGCAGAACGACATCATCAAGGAATACCTCTCGCGCGGGACCTACATCTTCCCTCCGGGACCGAGCCTGCGGCTGATCACCGACATGATCGCGTGGACCGTGCACCACGTGCCCAAGTGGAACCCGATCAATATCTGCAGCTATCACCTGCAGGAGGCGGGCGCGACCCCGACGCACGAGGTGGCCTACGCCCTCTGCACCGCCATCGCCGTGCTCGACGCCGTGCGTGACTCCGGCCAGGTCGACGCGGACGACATGGCGAAGGTGGTCGCCCGCATCTCCTTCTTCGTCAACGCCGGTGTTCGGTTCGTCGAGGAAATGTCCAAAATGCGCGCGTTCACCGAGCTGTGGGACGAGATCACCGCCGAGCGCTACGGCGTGACCGACGCGAAGGCGCGCAGGCTGCGCTACGGGGTCCAGGTCAACTCGCTCGGCCTGACCGAGGCCCAGCCCGAGAACAACGTGCAGCGCATCGTCCTGGAGATGCTCGCGGTGACCCTGTCTCGCGGGGCGCGGGCCAGGGCGATCCAGCTGCCCGCGTGGAACGAGGCGCTGGGCCTGCCGAGGCCGTGGGACCAGCAGTGGGCACTGCGAATGCAGCAGGTGCTCGCGTTCGAGACCGATCTGCTGGAGTACGAGGACATCTTCGACGGCTCGCGGGTGATCGAGGCGAAGGTCGAAGAGATCAAGACCGGCGCCCGCGAGGAGATCGCCAGGGTGCAGGAACTCGGCGGTGCCGTCACGGCCGTCGAGAGTGGCTACATGAAGTCGCAGCTGGTGTCGTCGCTCGCCGAGTACCGGCGGGGCATGGAGGCGGGCGAGCGAGTGCTCGTCGGGGTCAACAAGTTCGACACGACCGAGCCGAGTCCGTTGCAGGCCGAGGGCGCGAAAGCCATCGAGACGGTGGACCCCGCGGTCGAGAAGGAAGCGGTCGCGGCGATCGAGAAGTGGCGTGAGCTGCGCGACGACGAGCGGGCAGAGGGCGCGCTGCGGCGGCTGCGCACGGTCGCGAAGACCTCGGAGAACCTGTTCGACGCGACGCTGGAGTGCGCACGGGCCGGTGTCACGACGGGGGAGTGGTCCGGGGCGCTGCGCGCGGTGTTCGGCGAGTACCGGGCGCCCACCGGGGTGTCGGGGGCGGCGATGTCGTCGGGTGGTGTGGCCGAGATCGAGCGGGTCCGCGAGCGGGTCACCGCGACGAGCGAGGAACTCGGGGAGCGGCTGCGGATCCTGGTCGGCAAACCGGGTCTCGACGGGCACTCCAACGGCGCGGAGCAGGTCGCCGTCCGGGCGCGGGACACCGGATTCGAGGTCGTCTACCAGGGCATCCGACTGACGCCCGAGCAGATCGTGGCCGCGGCCGTTCAGGAGGGCGTGCACGTGGTCGGGCTGTCGGTGCTCTCCGGTTCGCATCTCGAGGTGGTGCCCGAGGTGGTGGACGGGCTGCAGGCGGCCGGGGCGGGCGACATCCCGGTGATCGTCGGCGGAATCATCCCGCCGGATGACGCGAGGCTGCTGACCGAACGGGGCATCGCCGCGGTGTTCACGCCGAAGGACTACGAGCTGACGGAGATCATGGACGGCATCGTGACGATCGTGCGCGAGGCGAACGGATTGCCGGGCCGGTAGACAGCGTCGCCCCGCCGGATGGAGACGGTTCCGGTCCCGGGTCCGGAGAAGTACCGTCGGAACATGGGCGAGTACGAGCACATCCTGTGCAAGCGTGACGGCGACACTCTCACCATCACCATGAACCGGGCGGCGCGGCGCAACTCGCTGTCCGCCGAGCACCTGGGCGAACTGCTCGCGGCCTTCAGGGACGCAGGCGAGTCCGATGCCAGAGGGATCATCCTGGCCGCGTCGGGACCGGTGTTCTCCGCAGGGCACGACTTCGGCGACGTCGCGGCGCGGGACCTCATGGGCGTGCGCGAACTGCTGCGCCTGTGCACCGATCTCATGCGAACGATCCAGTCGGTGCCGCAGGTGGTGATCGCCCGTGTGCACGGGCTCGCCACCGCCGCGGGATGCCAGCTGGTCGCGTCCTGCGATCTGGCGGTGGCGGCCGAGTCGGCCGGCTTCGCGCTGCCCGGCGGCAAGGGCGGCTGGTTCTGCCACACCCCGGCGGTACCGGTGGCGAGATCGGTGGGCCGCAAGCGACTTATGGAGCTGGCGCTGACCGGCGACGTGATCGACGCGGCCACCGGCCTGGAGTGGGGCCTGGTAAACCGCGTGGTGCCGGACGCGGACCTGGACGACGCCGTGGCCGAGCTGATGGCAAGGGCAACGCGGGGCAGCAGGGCGAGCAAGGCGATGGGCAAGCAGACGTTGTACGCCCAGCTCGACCGGCCGGAGCAGGACGCCTACGGGATCGCACTGGAGGTCATGGCTTCGGCGTCGCAACTGCCGGGTGCCCGCGAGGGAATGGCCGCTTTCCTGGAGAAGCGCCGCGCCGAATGGCCGGACTGACCCGGAGGGTGCACGATGGATTGCTGTGGGTGAAATTCATGATCGTCAAGTTTGTTTCGCCGGGCTTAATAGGCGGGCGTGTCGCACAATCGTGATGTTTGCCTTCTGTTCAGAGTTTCGCCTGGTCAAGGCGGAGATTCGATCCGGATAAGCAGACCGTCCACATCGGATCTTTTGGCATTTTCTTGAGAGGTCCCGGCTCGGGTCCTAGGTTGTACGGACGTGATCGACACGCAGGGCGATACGAAATCAGGCGAGGGAGTACAGGATGTTTACTGACGGTTGGACGCGACGAGACTTCTTCAGGCGGGCTGCGGCCGCCGGCGCGGTGGCCATCGGTGGTCCGACGTTGCTCTCCGCCTGTGGGGGCGAGGAAGGCGACACCCTCGCCACCGGACGCGAGCAGGGCTTCCTCCAGGTCGGCGTCGCCAACGAGCCGCCCTACACCGAGATCACCGCCTCCGGTGAGGTCACGGGCGTCGAGCCGGACGTGCTCCGCGCCGTGCTCAAGCGGTTGGGTATCCCCGAGATCGAGGGCGTCATCACCCCGTACGACCAGATGATCCCAGGCCTGAAGGCGGGACGTTGGGACGTGGTCGCGGCGGGCCTGTTCATGAAGCAGTCGCGCTGCGCCGAGGTGCTGTACTCCGAGCCGGACATCGTGTCGACTGAGTCGTTTGGCGTGCCCGCAGGCAACCCGAAGAACATCACCACGGTCAAATCGGTACTGGAAAACCCCGATGTGAAGGTCGCCGTGCTCAGCGGCGGTTTCGAGGAGGGCATTCTCAAGGGAGCCAATGTCCCAGAGGGACAGCGGGTGACAGTTCGGGATGGCCGCAGTGGTATCGAGGCGGTGAAGGCCGGTCGCGCGGACGCGTTCTTCCTACCTACTTTGTCGCTGAACGAGCTCGTCGAGAACGACCCCTCGATCGAGGTCACGCAGGCGGTGGAAGATGCACCAAAGACCGGTGCGGGTGCGGCATTCCGTAAGGCCGACACCACGTTGCACGAGGAATACAACAAGGAACTCGCCGCACTGAAGGCAACGCCGGAGTTCGGCGAGATCCTGACGAAGTGGGGCTTCAATCCTGCTGATGTCGAAGGGGTGACCACCGAGGAGCTCTGCCAGAACCCCGGTTGATCGCTCCTCGACATCAAGAGGTAATCACTCGTGGACGTTGTATTCGATAACATTCCCTTGCTCTGGCAGGGGTTACAGGTCACGCTCCAGGTGACTCTGCTGGCGTCGCTGCTGATGGTGTTCGTCGCGTTCACCGCGGGCCTTGCTCGGCTGTCCACTCACTGGATCATTCGTGCTCCGGCGGCGGTTTTCGTCGAGGTTTTCCGTGGTACATCGCTGATCGTCCAGATGTTCTGGTTCTTCTTCGCACTGCCGTTGTTCGGAGTCGAGATGACCCCGCTCATGGCCGGGGTGTTGGCACTGGGCCTGAACGAGGGTGCTTACGCGGCCGAGATCGTGCGGGGCACTATCAGCAGTCGGCCGAAGGGGCAGACCGAGGCGTGTATCGCTCTCGGCATCCCACCGGCGAAGCGCATGCGAAGGATCTTGATCCCACAGTCGATTCCCGCCATGTTGCCGCCGTTCGGCAACGTGTTGGTGGATCTCCTTAAGAACACCTCACTGGTCTCCTTCGTGACTGTTCTGGACCTCACGTATCAGGCGAACCTGCTGCGCACGAACACAGGTGAGACCACAGCGATCTACCTGACACTGCTGGTCATCTACTTCGCTTTGTCCCTGCTGCTCTCCTGGCTCATCCGCTGGTTGGAACGCAGGTTCGCGATCGACCGGAAGACCGGGTCCATGAAGGGTGGTCGCAAGAGGCTGCTGTTGGGAGGTGTGCGCGCATGAATTTCGAGTGGGACATGGACTTCGCGATTTCGGTAATGCCCGAATTGCTGGCCGGCTTCTGGGTGACCATTCAGATCACTTTCGCCGGTATCGCGATCGCGCTGTTGATCGGTTTGATCGTGGCGGTCATCCGCTATCTTCGCATTCCCGTCTTGTCGCATCTCTTCGACTTCTACGTCCAGTTCGTTCGTGGGACGCCACTACTTGTTCAGGCGTTCGCAGCCTTCTTCATCCTCCCCGAGTACGGCATCACCCTCACCCCCCTGGTTACCGGGATCATCGTGATGGGCGTGAATTACAGCGCCTACACGGCGGAGGTCTATCGCTCCGGTATCGAAGGAGTGGACAAGGGGCAATGGGAGGCAGCCACTGCCTTGAGTCTGCCGAAGAAGCCGACGTGGACCAGGATCGTCCTTCCGCAGTCGATAAGGACGATCGTGCCGATGCTCGGCAACTACTGGATCCAGATGTACAAGGATTCCGCGATTCTTTACGGCATCACCGTCATCGAGGTACTCGGAGCGGCGCAGATCATCGGATCGAGCAACTACCGTTATGTGGAACCATTGACCATCGCCGCCCTGCTGTTCCTTGCGGTCAGCTACCCGGCCTCGGTACTCGTCCGCAGATTGGAGCGCCGCCTTGTCGGCTGACATGCAACCACCGTACGACGGCACGCCAGTGCAGGAACAAACGTCGGACTACATGATCACCTTTGACGACGTCAGTAAGTCCTGGGGCGACAACCACGTGTTGAAGTCGCTGAACTTCGACGTCAAGCCCGGCGAGAAGGTCTCGATCATCGGGCCGTCCGGATCCGGTAAGACGACGATCCTGCGGATCCTGATGACCCTCGAGTACCCGGACCACGGTGTGGTCACTGTCGAGGGTGAGAAGCTGTGGAACGTCACGCGGGGAACCAAGATCCCGCGTGAGACGAAACAGATGCGGCTGACCCGGCGCAAGATCGGCATGGTCTTCCAGCAGTTCAACCTCTTCCCGCACATGACCACCATCGAGAACCTGATGGAGGCACCCGTGCAGGTCCTTGGCATGTCCAAGGACGAGGCGCGGGAACGCGGGATGGAACTGCTGGAGATGGTCGGCCTGAGCCAGCACGTCGATCACAAGCCACCGCAACTGTCCGGTGGTCAGCAGCAGCGAGTCGCGATCGCGAGGGCGCTGGCGATGCGCCCGAAGGTCCTGCTGTTCGACGAGCCGACCTCGGCGCTCGACCCGGAGTTGATCGGTGACGTGCTGAACGTGATTCGCGATCTCGCGACAAGCACGGACATGACCATGCTGATGGTCACGCACGAGATGCGGTTCGCGGAGGAGATCTCCGACCGGGTGGTCATGTTCGATCACGGCCGCGCCGTGGAGCAGGGCCCGCCGGAGCGGATCTTCAAGAACCCGGAGAACGAGCGCACCCGCGAGTTCCTCCGGGCCGTCCTGGAGCGTTAGCGGAAGTTCCCGAATGTGGCATTGGGGACGTTCAACGTCCCCAATGCCACATTCGGGACATCCTGTCCGCGACGTCAGCGCTCGTGGAGGAGCAGGAGGGTGTAGGCGGCGATCGACTGGGCGTCGGTGATCTCGCCTGCCGTGATCATCTTCTCGAACTCGCCTCGGCCGATCCACGCTGTCCGCATGTCCTGCTCCTCGACCTCACGTCGCGGTTCACCCTCGGTCAGGTCGGTGGCGAGGAAGACCCGCCCCTGCTGGCTGCTCAATCCGGGGGCGACGTCGAGCCCGCCGATGTCCAGGATGGACCGTGCGTGCAGTCCGGTCTCCTCCTGTAGTTCCCGTGCGGCCAGCTCCGGCGGGGCGACATCGGCGAGTTCGGGAGCCGTGCCCTGCGGGAACTCCCAGGTACGACGTCCGAGCGGGTAGCGGTACTGCTCGACAAGGTGTAGACGTTCGCCGTCCAGCGGGATGATCAGGGCATAGGTCGGTTTGTCGACAACGGCGTAGATGCCGTCGGAACCGTCCGGCCTGCGGATGCCGTCCTCGCGCATCGTCAGCCAGTTGTTGCGGTAGACCTCGCGGGTGCTGGTGCGTTCGATCGCGTTCACGAACTCCAGTCTCCCGTTCTGGCCACTGCACTGCCTGATCCGGGTAACGACTCGGGGTGGCCGATCGGGGAACTCACGGTGTCCCCTAGTCTCGCCGGGTGCGTTTGGTAATCGCTCGGTGTCAGGTCGACTATGCCGGCAGGCTCACCGCCCACCTGCCGAAGGCCACCAGGCTGCTCCTGGTCAAGTCGGACGGTTCGGTGTCGGTGCATTCCGATGACCGCGCCTACAAGCCGCTGAACTGGATGAGCCCGCCATGCTGGCTGATCGAGGACGGCAACCTCTGGATCGTGGAGAACAAGTCCGGGGAGAAGCTCGTCATCACCATCGACGAGGTCATCGAGGAGTTCTCGCACGAACTCGGCGCCGAGCCCGGTCTCGTCAAGGACGGGGTCGAGGCGCACCTTCAGGAGTTGCTCGCCGAACACATCGTCACCCTCGGCGAGGGATACACCCTGGTGCGGCGTGAGTTTCCCACGGCGATCGGCCCGGTGGACATCATGTGCCGCGACGCCGACGGCAAGTCGGTGGCCGTGGAGATCAAGCGCAGGGGTGAGATCGACGGCGTAGAGCAGTTGACCCGGTACCTCGAACTGTTGAACCGCGACCCCCGGCTCGCGCCGGTGCAGGGTGTGTTCGCCGCACAGCAGATCAAGCCGCAGGCGAAAACCCTGGCCGAGGACCGCGGTATCCGCTGCGTGACGCTGGACTACGACGCGCTGCGCGGCATCGAATCGGACGAATTCCGACTGTTCTGAATCGGCTGGAGGCACTGACGGTCCAGTAGATCGGCCTCGGCCTCTCGGAGGGACAGGCGCCCGGCGAGCACAGAACAGGCAAGACTCGGCGCGCACGATTGAAGCCGACTCATCGTTCGTGCGCGCCACAGGTCTGCATCACGTGCGCTCACCGGTCCAAGTCGTGCAGCCAGGCTGCTGACGCGTTCTGAATGAGTGCGTCCAGCGCGTGATCGCGATGACTGTCGTCTCCGTCGAACACCGCTACGACTGCTTGCCATTCGGCTCGACTCAGGGAGACAGAGTCGACGATGCGAGTACAGGTGGGGCAGGCATCTGGATGCACCGAGTCCTCCAACTGGTAAAGACGTCCTATCCAGTTGATACTGTCGTGTCATGCGGAAGTGGTCAAGACGTCAGTGCGTGTGGAGAATGGGGGCTGTGGTGGACCGAACGAGCGGCTTACCGGCCTTCCGTCAGGTTGCGGCCGACCTCAGAGCCAAGATCGCCTCTGGCGAGTACGAGCCTGGTGATCGTCTGCCCAGTGAGCGTGAGTTGGTGGAGAGCTACGGCGTCTCCCGGCCGACGATCAGGGATGCCGTCAACGTGCTGCGATCAGAAGGCATCGTGGTCGCGGAGCACGGGCGAGGTGTCTTCGTGCGGCGCCCCGCGAGGATTCGTCGCCTCGCCAGATCGCGGTTGTCCCGACAGGCGCGGGAATCCGGTCAGGGAGCGTTCCTTGCTGA
Source organism: Amycolatopsis marina (assembly GCF_900111885.1). Classification (GTDB taxonomy): domain Bacteria; phylum Actinomycetota; class Actinomycetes; order Mycobacteriales; family Pseudonocardiaceae; genus Amycolatopsis; species Amycolatopsis marina. The sequence goes on along the minus strand of NZ_FOKG01000002.1, from coordinate 164,631 downwards.
CGCCGCGACCGAAGGCTTCACGCCGTCTTCCTCCGTGAAGGTTGGCTTCGAGCCGGCGAGCGAGCGAGTGGCGCAACTTTTGCAGATCGAGCCTGGGGATGAGGTAACTGTTCGGGACCGCGTGATGCGGGCGGACGGTGCCGTCGTTCAGTTGGCGGTCTCGCGACTGCCGCGAACGCTGACTCGCCATACCGCGATCGAGCAGGTCGATACCGGTCACGGCGGAACCTACGCGCGACTGGAAGAGGCGGGGCACCGCATCGCGAGTTTCGCCGAGCATGTCGGCGCTCGGATGCCGGAACCCCAGGAGGCGTCGGCATTGCAACTCGGCTCCGGAGTTCCCGTAATCACGGTGACCCGCCTTGCGGTCACTGCCGAGAGAACTCCACTGGAGATCAACGACATCGTGCTCCCGGCTGATCGCTACGAACTGGCCTACGAGTGGCCCTCGGACTGAGGTCGTCGTCGTTCAACCCCAGACGGTGGTGACTCGCCTCGCCGCACGGCATCGTGCGTGATCAACTGTGCGCGGACAGCTAGTGGCTCCAGGATTCTGAGCGTCTTCTTGTGCTTCTGCCGACCTTGTCATCGCAGGCGCAACCGCACTTTTCGGATCTTTCGTGTCAGAACAAGACACGTCGGGCCGCCCGCGTTCATCTGTGGGAAAACATGCAGTAATGTGCGCTCGTCGCTAGTTCCTGGTGCTTCTTGTTGGATGATGTGCGAAGTGGGGTGGCTCGAGTGCACGTGCTGGCCGAGGCGGATCTGCGCCTCGATGCGAACGCGATCGACTATCTGTTGCTCGCGTTCTACTTCGTCCTGGTGCTGACGATTGGCTACCTCGCCCGCAGGCAGGTGTCGAGCAGCCTGGACTTCTTCCTTTCCGGACGATCGCTGCCCGCCTGGGTGACCGGCCTGGCCTTCATCTCCGCGAACCTCGGCGCCATCGAGGTCATGGGAATGTCGGCCAACGGTGCGCAATACGGGATGCCGACCGCGCATTATTTCTGGATCGGCGCGGTACCGGCGATGCTGTTCCTCGGTGTCGTGATGATGCCGTTCTACTACGGCTCCAAGGTGCGCAGTGTCCCCGAGTTCATGCGCCGCCGGTTCAACAACACCGCGCATCTGGTCAACGGCATCAGCTTCGCCACGGCGCAGGTCCTGATCGCGGGCGCGAACCTGTTCCTGCTCGCGAGCGTGGTCAACCTGCTGCTCGGCTGGCCGATCTGGGTGTCGGTGATCCTCGCCGCCGTCATCGTGCTGGCGTACACCGCACTCGGCGGGCTCTCCGCCGCCATCTACAACGAGGTGCTGCAGTTCTTCGTCATCGTCGCGGCGCTGCTGCCACTGACGATCGTCGGCCTCTACAAGGTCGGCGGCTGGGACGGCCTGGTCGAGAAGATCTCCGGCGGTCCCGGCGGTGCCGAGCAGTTGAGTGCCTGGCCCGGCAACGAGCTCACGGGCTTCGGCAGCAACTTCCTCTCGGTCCTCGGTCTGGTGTTCGGTCTCGGGTTCGTGCTCTCGTTCGGCTACTGGACCACCAACTTCGTCGAGGTCCAGCGCGCCATGGCGTCCAAGAGCATGTCGGCCGCCCGGCGCACGCCGATCATCGGTGCGTTCCCGAAGATGTTCGTTCCCTTCATCGTGATCATTCCGGGCATGATCGCCGGCGTCACGGTCACCGAACTTCTCGGCGAGAACAAGGCCGCCCTGATGAGCGGCGAGGGCGCACCCAGTGGGGCGACGTTCAACGACGCGCTGCTGCTGCTCATGCGCGACCTGCTGCCCAACGGCATGCTCGGTATCGCCATCGCCGGTCTGCTGGCCTCGTTCATGGCCGGTATGGCCGCGAACCTGAGTTCGTTCAACACCGTGTTCACGTACGACATCTGGCAGGCCTACATCAAGAAGGACCGGCCGGACGGGTACTACCTGCAGGTGGGCCGCACGGTCACCGCGGGCGCGACCATCCTCGCGATCGGCACCGCGTTCATCGCCTCCACCTACAGCAACCTGATGGACTACCTGCAGCAGCTGTTCTCGTTCTTCAACGCGCCGCTGTTCGCCACGTTCATCCTCGGTATGTTCTGGAAGCGGATGACCCCGACCGCCGGTTGGGTTGGTCTGGTCACCGGTACGTTCTCCGCCATCACGGTGTTCGTGCTCGCCGAGACCGGCGTCTGGGACCTGCCGGGCCAGGGTGCGGCGTTCGTCGGAGCCGGTGCGGCCTTCGTGGTCGACATCGTCGTGAGTGTCGCGGTCACCTACCGGACACAGCCGAAGCCGGAGGCCGAGCTGGCCGGTCTGGTTTACTCGCTCACGCCGAAGGAGACTCGCCAGCACTCCACCACTGGTGAGGACGCGGGCTGGTACCGCAACCCGGTCACACTGGCCGGGATCGCGCTGGTCCTGATCATCGTCCTGAACATCATCTTCTTCTAGGAGGGGCGAGCAATGGCAACGGATTCAGAATCGACAAAGCGCGCGGGTGCCTTTGACATCCGCATGGTGATCGCGCTGCTCATCGGCGTGTACGGGCTCGTCATCACGATCCTGGGCATCGGCTTCACCACCGAAGCCGAACTCGCCAAGGCCGACGGGCTCAACATCAACCTCTGGGCCGGACTCGGCATGCTGCTGTTCGCGGCGTCCTTCGTGGCCTGGGTGAAGATCCGCCCACTGCGAGTTCCGGCGGAGGACGGCGACCAGGAGCCGACGCCACGGTCTGAATGACCACGTCTCGCCACGGTGGCGGGGTCCGCCCCGCTACCGTGGCATCCGTGTTTCCCGCAGCTCATCGCCGCCTGCCGACCGTCGCGCTCGGCCTCGTCCTTGCCCTTGTCCTGGTGGCATGTGGTGGCCAGGACCTGGGTAAGGCCAACTTCCAGCGCACCACCGTCCCCGCGGAGCCGGGCAGCGGCAGCCAGGGCGAGGTGCCCACCGGTCCGATCACCGATCCCGCGGTCGCGGCCGAGGCGCTGCGCCTGGTCGATCCCTGCCCGCTGGTCGGACCGGATGTCCTGAGTGAACTCGGCACTCCCGGCGAGCCCCGCGTCTCGGGTTGGGACCGCTGTGCCAACACGGCGCAGGACGCGGGGGGCAAGAAGGTCAGCGTCTCCTTGCAACTGGGTGACCTGCTCGGCCTCGAGAAGCCGACCGGCAATGTCGAGGGCCTTCCGCTGGCGGAGAACTCGCTGGAGGAGGGCAACTGTTTCGTGAGCGCCCTGACGAGCCGCGACCCGGACCTTGGCATCACCGCGCAGGTGAAGTACGAGGGCGGTGACCCGTGCCGCGCCGGCCGGACCGTCCTGCAGAAGGTGATCACCATGCTTCGTGCGGAGCCCGCCACCGTCGAGCAGCCGGAAGGGTCAGTGGTCGGGCTCGATCCGTGTACCGGCCTGGATGACGCCGCCACGGGCGACGTCCTCACCGGCGAGGTCGACAAGCGCGCCACAAGCCTGCACGACTGCACCTGGAACTCCCGCGGCACCGACCTCACGCTTGGATACCGGCTGGGACACCTGCCGAGCGTCCAGGATGCGGCCGAGGAGGTCGACCTCGGCGGTGGGGTGACCGGCTACCAGAAGGTGACCTCACCGGACAGTGCACAGTGCGCCATCAGTTGGGTGCACCGACCGATCGACGAGACTCTGGGCGAGTTGGTCGCCCTCGAATACCGGAACCGCGACGCCGACGCGAAAACCGACGACGCCTGCGGGAAGGCGAAGGTTCTGGCCACGAAGGTGGCCGCCGGGCTGCCGTAGCCCGTCCGCGGCGTGTGCTTGGCGCGGGCGGGTGATCGACGGTAGGAATGGGGCGTACCCGCCCGCCCGAACGCCGGAGGTCAGCATGAAGAAGATCATCAACGATCCGGCGGCGGTGGTCGCCGAGTCGCTGCGCGGACTCGCCCTCGCCCACGCCGACCTGCTCAGGGTGCAGGAGGACCCGGCGGTCGTCGTGCGAGCGGACGCACCGTTGCCGGGCAAGGTCGCGGTGATCTCCGGCGGGGGTTCCGGGCACGAGCCGCTGCACGGCGGGTTCGTCGGGCCGGGCATGCTGCATGCCGCCGTCCCTGGTGAGGTCTTCACTTCTCCGACACCGGACGCGGTGCAGGCCGCCGTCTCCGCCACGACGGGCGAGGCTGGTGCTCTGCTCATCGTGAAGAACTACACCGGCGACGTACTGAACTTCGAGACCGCGGCCGAGCTGGCCGCGGCTGACGGGCAGGACGTGCGATCCGTGGTGATCGACGACGACGTCGCCGTCGCGGACTCCACGTTCACCGCGGGCCGTCGCGGTGTCGGTGGAACGGTGCTGCTGGAGAAGCTGACCGGAGCCGCGGCCGAGCGTGGGGACTCGCTCGATCAGGTCGAGGCGCTGGCACGCAAGATCGTCGGCCAGGTCAGATCGATGGGGGTCGCCCTGACCGCGCCGACCGTGCCACATGTCGGGGAGCCCAGCTTCACCCTCGCCGAGGACGAGATCGAGTTCGGCATCGGCATCCACGGGGAGCCAGGCCGCGAGCGCATCCCGGCCGAGTCGGCTGACGCGCTGGTGCGGCGATTGCTCTCCGCGGTGACGGAGGACCTCCCGTTCGAGCGCGGCGATGAGGTGCTGTTGTTCACCAACTCGATGGGCGGCACTCCGCAACTCGAGCTCTACCTCGCCCACGGCATCGCGGAGCGGCTGCTCGCCGAGCGCGGCATCACCGTGCGCCGTAGGCTCGTCGGTCCCTACGTCACCAGTCTGGAGATGCAGGGGATCAGCCTCACGCTGATGAAACTGGATGACGAACTGATCGAGCTGTGGGACGCGCCGGTGCGCACCGCCGCGTTGCGCTGGGGAGTCTGACATGGGATGTAGCGCGACCGACATCGCCGAGGCACTGCGGTCGGCGGCCGCTGTGATCGACGAACACCGGGACGAACTGGTGGAACTCGACCGCGAGATCGGCGACGGTGATCACGGCGAGAACATGAAGCGGGGGTTCACCGCGGTGTTGTCCACACTCGACACCGCTGTGCCGGATACCCCCGGGGCAGTGCTGAAGGTCGCCGCCACCACCCTGATCTCCAAGGTGGGTGGCGCGGCGGGACCGTTGTACGGCACGGCGTTTCTGCGAGCAGCGACCGCTCTGGGCGACCGGTCCGAGTTGGACGCCGCCGATGTGGCGACGGCACTGCGTGCGGCACTGGAGGGGGTGCAGGCCCGCGGCAAGGCGGAGCAGGGCGACAAGACCATGGTCGACGCGCTCGTTCCCGCGGTCGCCGCCGTGGAGGCCGCGAAGGGTGGTTCGGTCGCCGAGGTCCTGGCCGCTGCGGCGGATGCCGCCGACGAGGGTGCAAGGTCCACTGTGGATCTCGTGGCCCGCAAGGGGCGGGCGTCCTATCTCGGCGAGCGCAGCGCTGGTCACCTTGATCCTGGTGCCCGGTCCACCGCGTTGTTGGTTCGCAGTTTCGCGGAGGCGGCGAAATGACCGCCGACGTAATTTTTACCGCGGAGGCGGCGAAGTGACCGCCGACGTACTTTTTACCGCGGAGGCGGCGAAATGACCGCCGACGCGATTGCTACCGCGGAGGCGGCGAAATGACAGTCGGACTGGTGATCGTCTCGCACAGCGCGAAACTCGCCGAGGGCGTTGCGGAACTGGCGCGGCAGATGGCTCCCGATGTGGCCGTGCTGCCCGCGGGCGGATTGCCGGACGGCGGCATCGGCACGGACTACGACTCGGTGCTGGCAGCGGCGGGGGAGGCGAACACCGGTGCGGGCGTGGTGCTGCTCTACGACCTGGGCAGCGCGCAGATGACCGCGGAACTCGTGGTCGAGTCGCTGGCCGAACCGGACACCGCGGTCGTTGTGGACGCGCCGCTGGTCGAGGGCGCGGTGGCCGCCGCGGTGACCGCGCAGGGCGGCGCCGACCGCGACCGGGTCGCGGAGTCGGCCGCAGCGGCAGGAGCGGCGCCGGACCGTGAGACGACGCCGGCCGTGCTCGGCGCCGAAGCGGACCGGCGCATCGAGGTGACTCTGCGCAACGAGGTCGGCCTGCACGCCCGCCCCGCGGCGCTGCTGGCCCGCAGTGTGGCCGGGCTCGACGCCGAGGTGCGGGTGCGGCTCGGCGAGCAGGAGGCCGACGCCGCGAGCGTGCTCGCACTGATGTCGCTCGGCGCCCGACAGGGCGACCAGATCGAGATCCGGGTGCGGGGCGAGCAGGCTGCGGAGGCCGTGGAGCGGATCAACGCGCTCGTCGAACGTGACTTCGAATAGTCGTGGGACCACTGGGGAGAGTTCGCTCGTTCGTCGCATGTCTGGTGGCGGTCGTGGTAGCCGGCTGTTCCCCAGCTTTCGATGGGGTGCGGGAGCCGGTAGACACGACACCTCTGACCGCGAAACAGGTGTTCGGAGACTTCAGCACGATCGACTACTGCGGGTTTTTTGAACTCGGTCACAGCGGGCTGGACGGTGTACGGGTACTCGACGAGCGCCGGGACTTCGACGACTGTCAACTCCGGGTGGAGAACTCGGCGGGTGTGTCGGCGGATGTGTCGATCGGCGAGCTGGCCGATGAGTCGGACAGTGTGCTGCCCCGCGAGCCGGACGAGACGGTGAACCACAGTCGGGGCCTGCGGATCGATCGATACGACGACATCGATCCGGCAGCGTGTGTTCACTTCCTCCTGTTCCCAGACGACATCAGCCTGCAGATAACTGCCTCCGAAGAGGCTGCGGCCAAGGAGGATCTGTGTTCGATCACCGGGGTCGTTGCCGACGGTGTCCGGCGTTGGGTCGAGAGCGGTCGACCAGTCACGCGAATGGAGTTCGAGCCGAACTCGTTCGGGGTCGTTGATGCCTGCACGACAGCAGCTGAGGAGGATGTAGCCACCGCACTCGGGGTGGCGGCCGAGGCGAGAGTTCCCCCGTCTGGACATTGGTGCCTGTGGGGGCGCTTCGATGTGCAGGAGCCCTCCGCGATTGTGAAATTCAGTCTCGAAGACTCACTTCAGGAGTACGCGGATGACAGGTCCGCGGTGATTGGCGGGCGAGATTCCGTGTTGCGCGTGGAGGAACCCGGCTCGTGCCTGGTGCTGACGCAGCACATGTCGGCTGGACAGATCGCGCCCGGCACCGTGGAGATCGCCTCGGTCTTCGTGCGAGAGGTCGCCGCGCAGGATGCGTGCTCCGCGGCACGAAAACTCGCGAACGTGGTCTGGCAATCTCTTCCGACCGGGTAGTTCTGGCGGTTCTGACTCGATTCCGAGCGGCCGACGCCGGTACCGCGTGCCGTTCCCATGGCACTATCAGCCCCGAAACTACTAGCGAGTAACCATCGGAGGTCGGCCGTGGCGCGGGACATCAGCAGGGTGGGAGTGGTCGGACTCGGCACGATGGGGGCCGGAATCGCCGAGGTGCTCGCTCGCAGCGGTCTCTCCGTGGTCGCCGTCGAAATCGACGACGAGGGAGTCGCCCGGGGCAGGGGACATATCGAGCATTCCACGGAGCGGGCGCTCGACAAGGGGAAGCTGGACGATCGGGAGCGCGCCGACCTGCTCGGGCTGATCACCTACACGACGTCGCTCGCCGACCTTGCCGATGTGGAACTGGTGGTGGAGGCCATCCCGGAGAGCCTGGAGCAGAAGGCGGAACTGTTCGCCCAGCTGGACAAGATCACCGGGCCGGACACCGTGCTGGCCTCCAACACGTCCTCGCTGTCGATCACCGAGATCGGTGTGCACACGTCCCGCCCCGGCAAGGTCGTCGGGATGCACTTCTTCAACCCGGCTCCGGTGCTGAAGCTGATCGAGGTGGTGCGCACGGTGATGACCGAGCCCGACGTCGTCACCGATGTCGTGGCGTTCGCCGAGCGGCTGGGCAAGGAACCTGTGGTGATCGGCGATCGGGCCGGTTTCATCGCCAACGCACTGCTGTTCGGCTACCTCAACCACGCCGTGCGCATGTACGAGCAGCGCTACGCCACTCGCGAGGACCTCGACGCCGCCATGCGGTTCGGCTGCGGCTATCCGATGGGTCCGCTCGCCCTGCTGGACCTGATCGGCCTCGACACCGCGTACGAGATTCTCGACACGATGTACCACCAGTCGCGCAACCGGCTGCACGCCCCCGCGCCGCTGCTGAAGCAGATGATCACCGCGGGCCTGCTCGGCCGGAAGACCGGACGCGGCTTCTACGCCTATGACGCGCCGGACTCGCCGACGGTGGTGGCGGACTCGACGGCGGCGGAATCGTCCACACCGGACACCGCGATGGCACGCCCGGTGCGCAAGGTCGGGGTCATCGGGACCGGCACGATGGCCACCGGAATCGTGGAGGTGTTCGTCAAGCGGGGGTACCCCGTCGTGCTGCGAGCACGAAGCGCAGACAAGGCGGAGGCCTCGATCGCCCGGGTGAAGAAGTCGCTCGACAAGCAGGTGGTCAAGGGCAGGCTGTCCGAAGAGGACGCCGCGGCCGCGCTCGCCCGGATCGTGCCCGCGGTGGAGTTCGACGAACTCGCCGACGTCGACCTGGTGATCGAGGCCGTCGCCGAGGACCTGGCGGTCAAACAGGCTGTCTTCGCGGCACTCGACGAGGTGGTGAAGCCCGGCGCGGTCCTCGCCACCACGACCTCCTCGCTACCCGTGATCGAGTGTGCGGCGGCCACCTCCCGGCCCGGTGACGTACTCGGCCTGCACTTCTTCAATCCGGCCCCGGTGATGAAGCTGGTCGAGGTGGTGTCCACCATCGCGACGGCACCCGACGTACTCGCCACAGGGCACGCGCTCTGTGCCGCGGTCGGCAAACACCCGGTGCACTGTGGCGACCGGGCGGGCTTCATCGTGAACGCACTGCTCTTCCCGTACCTCAACGATGCGGTGAAGATGCTCGAGGCGCACTACGCCGAGGCCGACGACATCGACACGGCGATGAAGGTCGGCTGTGGTCTGCCGATGGGCCCGTTCGAGTTGCTGGACGTGGTCGGCCTGGACGTGTCGCTGGCCATCCAGCGCACCCTGTACAACGAGTTCCGTGAGGCCGGATTCGCACCGGCTCCGCTGCTGGAGCATCTGGTGACCGCGGGCAGGCTCGGGCGCAAGACCGGCAAGGGGTTCAAGGACTACACCCGGGGAGGGTCATTCACAAGTCGGTAGACGGGGCCGCCCCGGAGGGCCGGGCATGACCGCACATCGGCCGTGAGTGACCCGACCTATGAAGAAGACACAGCTGAGCGGACGGGTCAGCCGCAGCAGCCGCCCCCGCAGCAGCCGCCGCCCGCAGCGGGTGCCGGCGCCGTGCTGCCGCTGGCCGCTCCCGTCAGTGCGACGGTGGTCAGCAGTTTCACCGTGTCCACGTGCCCGTCTGGGCAACTGGCGGGGGCACTGGACTCGCTCATCGGCCGGTTCAGCTCGAAGGTGCCGGTGCACTCGCGGCAGCGGTATGCGTAGGTGGGCATGAGACCGATTATCACTGGTACTGCCCGTGGTGGAAAGCTGTTCGGCGTGGACGACCTGCCGACACCGGACGACAGCACACCGCACCTGGCCCAGCTGGTGCCATCCCTGCTCGCGATGCTCGGCGTCGAGGGGTTCGCCGGCACGCTCGACCTGCCGGAAGCAGGCAGCGCCTGTGTGCTGCTGATCGACGGCCTCGGGTGGGAGTTGCTGGACGAACACGCGGCCGACGCACCCGTGCTGACCAGCCTGCGAGCACGGCCGTTGCGGGTGGGCTATCCGGCGACCACGGCAGCGGGCCTAGCCGCGATCGGCACGGGTCTGCCATCCGGGGAGCACGGGATGGTCGGGTATTCCTTCGAGGTGCCCGGCGCGGGCGTGCTCAACGCACTGAGTTGGTGCGCACATCCCGGAGGGGAGGATCTGCGGGGTGCTGCCCCGCCGGAGGAGGTCCAGCCGGTCGCTACGACCTTCGCCAGGGCGGCCGCGGCCGGGCTCGACGTGCGGGTGGTGTCAGCGGCGCGGTTCGCCGGGACGCCGCTGACGAAGGCGGTGTTCCGCGGCGGGCGCTACCACGGCGTGCACGCCCTCGGGGACCTGGCGGCAGGGGCGCTCGCGTCGCTCGGGTCGCCGAACGGCTTCTGCTACGCGTATCACAGTGAACTGGACATGCTCGGCCACCTGCACGGGCCCGGGTCGCAGGCATGGCGGATGCAGCTGCGACAGGTGGACCGGCTGGTGGAGTCCCTTGTGGACAACCTTCCTCCTGGCGCGCTGCTCGCCGTGGTGGCCGACCACGGCATGGTCGCGCTCGACGACACCACGGTGGACGTGGACGACACTCCTGAATTGTTGGCGGGGGTGCGAGCGCTCGGCGGCGAGGTCAGGGCGCGGCACGTCTACGCGGAGACCGGTGCGGAACCCGACGTCCTCGAGGCGTGGCGCGCCGTGCTGGGCGGCCGGGCCTGGGTGGCGAGCCGCGAGCAGGCGATCGAGGCCGGCTGGTTCGGGCCGGTGGTGGCAGACCACGTGCGGGCACGGATCGGCGACGTCGTGGCAGCCGCCCGTGGACGCTCCGGCGTGCTGCGCGGTGCCGAGGAGCCGGTGGAGTCCTCACTGATCGGACAGCACGGCTCGCTCACCAGTGCGGAACAGCTGGTCCCACTGGCACTGGCGCTCGGCTGAGCTCCACCGTGACCGGGGAAGCGATGCCGGGACACTTGGCGTCGTGGTGGATGACATCGAACTGATCGGTGGGTTGGAGAAGCGCGAGATCCGCATCGTGGAGCACGACCCGAGCTGGCCGGAGCGGTTCGAGTTGGAACGGCGGCGGATCGTGGCGGCTCTCGGCGAGCTGGCGTCACGGGTCGATCATGTCGGATCGACCTCCGTGCCGGGGCTCGCCGCCAAACCGATCATCGACATCGACGTCAGCGTGCCCGACGTGCGTGACGAGGCGGCCTACCTCAGTCCGCTCATCGCAGCCGGGTACCGCCTTCGCGTCCGTGAGCCCGGCCACCGACTGGTCCGCACTCCGGAACGAGACGTGCACGTACATGTCTGCTCGTCCGGCAGCGACTGGGAGCGCAGACATCTGCTGTTCCGGGACTGGCTGCGCCGGGACGAGCACGACCGGACCGAGTACGAGCGACTCAAGTGGGAGCTCGCGCGCAGGGACTGGACCGACATGAACGCCTACGCGTCCGCCAAAGGACCGCTCATCGCCGAGATCACCCAGCGGGCCGAGGCCTGGGCGCGCCGTACCGGCTGGCGGGTATGACCGGCGCCGAGCGCCCGGCCCGCTGGAGTTCCCCAATGTGGCATTGGGGACATCCGCGGGCCGGTGTACCGAGGGCGGCCGACGCTCTTCTACCGTGGTCGTGTGCCCCGACGTAACCATCCGCACCGCGGCAGGCCCGCCGCCCCACCACCCGTGGGCGCTGCCACGGGCTGGGCGCGGTCGGAGGCTGGCCCGGACGGAGACTGGCTGGTCCGCAGCGTTCCCGGCGCGCAGGCGACCAAGTTCTACCGCTGCCCCGGCTGCGATCACGAGATCCGGCCCGGCACTCCGCATGTGGTGGTCTGGCCCGCCGACGAGACCGGTTCGGTCTCGGACCGCAGGCACTGGCACCGGGGATGCTGGCAGGCACGGGACCGACGCGGCCCCACCAATCACCGGCGGCGGTAGTACACCGCGTCGGCGCCTTCGTAAGGACCTCGCTTGCGCTCGAGGAAGCCGAGTTTCTCCGCCACCCGCCGAGCCTGCGCGTTGTCCACGTTCGTCACGACCACCACGGGTCGGTCCGGAACCTCCCGTTCCGCCCAGCCAACGGCGGCGGCGGCCATCTCGGGTGCGAATCCCTGTCCCCAGTACCGCGGCGCGAACCGGTAGTACAGGTTCAGCACCGCCTCCCCTTCGTGGTCGTTGGTCTGCACACCACCCGCGCCGATCACGGTGCCGGTCGCCGCTTCCGCCACTGTCCAGTATCCGAAACCGTGGATCTCCCAGTGCCGGAGAAAGTCGGCGACCAGCTCACGGGAGCGCTCCTCACTCGGCGCGCGCGGGTTGTGCCGGTTCGTCTCCGGGTCGGCATGGATGCGGACGAGCGCGAGTGTGTCAGCCTCGGTCATCGGACGCAGGAGCAACCGCTCGGTGCGGATCTCCCGCCGCAGGTCTGGAGGCATTCTCTGAAACTAGCGCCCTCGTCCGACAGAATGCGGGACATGGCTGAGCTCCCACTGGTACTCCTGCACGCGTTCCCCGTCGACGCCCGGATGTGGAATCCGGTCCGTGAGCCGCTTGCCGCCCGCCGCCGGTTGATCACTCCCGATCAGCGTGGCCTCGGGCGCACTCCGCTGCCGGAGTCCGAGCACGAACCGAGTCTGGACGTCGCGGCCAGGGACGTGCTGGCCATGCTGGACCGGCTCGAACTCGACCGCGTGGTGCTGGGGGGCTGCTCCATGGGCGGCTACGTGACCATGGCCGTGCTCCGCGCGGCGCCCGAACGCGTTGGGGGACTGGTCCTCATCGACACGAAGGCCACCGCCGACACCGAGGACGCCCGGAACACCCGGCTCACCGTGGCGCAGCGAGCTGAAGCGGAGGCGAGCACGGGCTGGCTCGCCGAGTCGATGATGCCGAAACTGCTCGGCGAGCAGACCCGCGAGGGACGCCCCGACGTGGTGGAGACGGTCCGGGACCTGGTGGAGTCGCAGCGGCCGGAGGGGATCGCCTGGGCCCAGCGCGCGATGGCCGCACGCCCGGACTCCACCGAACTGCTGCGCGGTACCGACGTGCCCACGCTGATCATCGTGGGGGAGCAGGACACCCTCACCCCGCCCGAGGCCGCGCGGGCGTTGGCGGAGTCGATGCCCTCGGCCGAGTTCGCGATGGTGGGTGGGGCCGGGCACCTCACCCCGCTGGAGGCGCCGGAGCGCGTGTCCACGGAGGTTCTCGGCTGGCTGGCGCGGCAGCGGGATTGAGTGCCGGGACTGGTGGGTACAACTCAGGCATGGATCCCGTACACGACCTTCATCCAGAGTTGGACGTCCAGGAGCAGCGCCATCCGGTGGTCGACGACGAGGACGGCCACCCCGGTGCCGAGGTGCCCTTGGAGGCTGACCCGGGCGATGTCGCCGAGCAGGTGCCCGCGGTTGTGCACGACGAGGACGAGTACCGGGAGGAGTGACCGGCGGTGACTTCAAGCCAGGCGCAGGCCACCAACGCACCGAACACGGCGGAACCGACCCGCATCGTCGTGATCGGCGGGGGATACGTGGGCATGACAGCGGCTCGCAGGCTGCGTGCCGCACTGAGCCCTGACGAGGCCAAGCTCATCGTCATCGACCCGCGGTCCTACATGACCTATCAGCCATTCCTCGCGGAGGCAGCGGCCGGTTCCGTCGAACCGCGGCACGTCGTCGTCCCACTGCGCGAAGTGCTGAACGGGTGTCAGGTGATGTCCGGTGAGGTGACGGGCGTCGAGAGCGCGCGCCGCGCGGTCACCCTGCGCGTCGCCGACGGGCACATCGAGCAGTTGAGCTACGACATCCTCGTGGTCGCTCCGGGATCGGTGTCGAAGACGCTGCCGATTCCGGGTCTCACCGAGCACGCGGTGGGCTTCAAGACCCTCGAGGAAGCCATCTACCTGCGCAATCATGTGCTGTCCCGGCTCGATGCCGCGGCCAGCACGCTGGACCCCGATCTGCGGCGGACCCTGCTGACGTTCGTGTTCGTCGGCGGCGGGTACGCCGGGGTGGAGGCCATGGCCGAGCTGGAGGACCTCGCCCGCCAGGCGGCTCGGAACTACGTCGGCGTGAGCCCCGACGACATGCGCTGGGTGTTGGTGGAGGCGGCGGACCGGATCATGCCCGAGGTCAGCCTGCCGCTGGCGCACTACACACTCGACCGGCTGGCCGAGCGCGGCTTCGAGAACTACCTCGGCACCACGCTGAAGTCCTGTGAGGACTCACACGTCGTGCTGGGTAACGGGGTCGAGTTCGACGCGGGCACGATCGTGTGGACGGCCGGGGTGAAACCCAATCCGATGCTCGCCGACACAGACCTGCCACTGGACGAGCGAGGCAGGGTGCGATGCACCGCGGCGTTGCGCGTCGAAGGCGTCCCGGGGGTGTTCGCGGCGGGCGACTGTGCGGCCGTGCCCGATCTGACCAGCGAGTCGCCGGACGCAGTCTGCGCACCCTCGGCACAGCACGCGACGCGACAGGCCAAACAGCTGGTCAAGAACATCCTCGCCGAACTGCGCGGCGGGGACCAGGGGAACTACCGCCACAGCTACGCGGGTTCCGTCGCCAGTCTCGGGTTGTACCGGGGAGTGGCCGAGATCTACGGCGTCAAGTTGCGCGGTGCCCCAGCCTGGGCGCTGCACCGCCTCTACCATCTCGCCACGATGCCGACCGCACATCGCAAGGCGCGGATTGCCGCCGACTGGCTGCTGTCCCTGCCGTTCGGCAGGCAGATCGTCGCCACAGGGGAACTGCACGAACCACACAAGCAGTTCGCGCGAGCCGGCAAGCGTCGGTGACCTGTCTTATTCATGAGTCCGGTTGTTCACCGCCGCCTTGGCCGCCGAACCGTTATCGGTGGCAGGTGTGGATCGGACCGGTCCGGGGTACCTACCGCGAACGAGCCCAGAGTTGCGGAGGTGACCAGGATGACCGAAACGTCCAGACTGCCGGTTCCCGTGGCGGAAACGTGGGAATGGCAACGTCTCGGCAACTGCCGCAATCTCGACAGCTCGGTGTTCTTTCATCCCGACGGGGAGCGCGGTTTCGCGCGCTCGGACCGGGTGGCGCGCGCCAAGCAGGTGTGCCGGAGTTGCCGGGTGATCGTGGAGTGCCGCCATCATGCGCTGACCGCGCAGGAACCGTTCGGGGTCTGGGGCGGACTGGACGAGCAGGAGCGACGGGACGCGATCCGCAGGCGGCGGCAGCTACCCGCGGCCTGAGCTGTGGACCACGTCCCGCCGCTCCTGGACGAGCTTGCCCGACTACTCCGAACGGCCGGGTAGTCGGCTGAGTACCTCGTACGGCGGCACCCAGCCACGCTCTACCAGGTCCTGATAGAGCGCGACGAGCGCACGCCTGGCCGCCCCGTTCTCCTCCGCGGCCACCACGAGTTTCCGTGCGGACTCGATGAGTTCGGAGTCCGGCTCAGGCGGAACGTCATCGGCAGGCCCAACGGCCCCGTTGTTCTGCGCCGCGCGGCGCAGCAAGGGCTCCAGGTGCTCGAGTTCCACCCGCGCCGCGAGACGGACCAGGATCTGCGCGACCTTGTACAACTTGACGTTGTGCTGTTGGGACAGCCGGACGAGGATGCGGAAGGCCTGCTGCGGCGAGCAGCGGTGCGCCACGATCAGGACGCCCATGGCCTGCTCGATCGTGGCACGGGTGCGTAGCGCCCGTCTGAGGCCGCTGAGTTCCTGCTGCAGCTCCGAGACGCGCACGCTCGGTTCTTCGGCGACGGGACCGTGTTGGTCACCGGTCGTGGTGTTGCCCACGTGTCGTACCGCCGGGCTCAGCCGGGCTGACCGGGTACGGCAAACGGGTACGGCAGGTGGTCGGGCATGGGGACTCCCCTCGGTCGGCAGGCGCGAAAGCGCGCGAACGAGAGGCAGCCCGGCGGCAGCAGCCACCGCGGGAACCGGCGGCCGGACCAGTACGCAGCCTCTCGCTTCGCGCGAACGCCAGGCTCCTTCGGCGGTGCCGGTGTGCCTGGCGCGCTGCGGCTGGTTGCTCAACCGCTTAGATCTTGCCTAAAGATAGCGAACTCCGTACGAGAGCGGCACAGCGACATGGCCTAGCGCTTGGTCTCACCTGTACGTGCGGTTGGGCTACAGCAACGAGACCAACGTGATGGTGGAGGTCAGGGTGACGAGTACCGCGACTCCGGCGATCATCGGTCCGCCGGCGGGGGCGGGCCGCGGCGCGGTGCGCAGCTGCCGGTCCCGATAGCGACCTGTGACGGCGAGCACGGCCGCGGTGATCGCCGCGAGCACGGCGGGCACGGTCGTGCTGTCCCAGTCCCGGTGGGCGGCGCCGTGGAACAGCAACAGGGAGCAGGCTGCGGCCGCGAGTGCCGTGCGTTGCCAGGCGAGCCTTGTCCGAGCGGGCTGCAGACCGTCGGGCGAGACCTGGGTGCCAAACGTCATCCGATGACCACCAGTGCCGCGGCGAACGCGGTGATCAACAGCACGCCGATGGTGACGACCAGCAGCATCCGGCTTCGGGGGAGCGGCTCGCCTCGCCGCATGGCCTGTTGCGCCCTGTGCCAGCGGGGATAGCTGGAGATGGCCAGTGCGGCCGCGAGCGCGAGGCACATCGCGGCGAGAGCGGTGCGCGCCCCCGGCACCGAAAGCCCTGGCACCAGTTGGTGGACGGCGACCCCGCCTGCCACCAGTCCGAGGGAGGTGCGGATCCAGGCGAGGAAGGTGCGCTCGTTGGCGAGCGTGAACCGGTAGTCCGGTTCGGTCTCCTCGTGCTCGGCCACAACACCTCCTGATGCGGCGAGTGTAACGGCCGCCGTGGCGAAGCAGCGGTTGGTGTTTCGGTGACTGTCGTCAGTGGCGGGCGAACACCCACAGCCGCAACAGGAAGAAGCGGCAGGCCCCGCCGAGCATGCTGGTGGCGACGAGGACCAAGGTCTCCAGCGTGCCGGTGGGCTCGGCGACCACGGAGCGCAGGACGAGCAGTACCAGCGAGCCGTAGCCCGCGTAGAACACGAAGGTGAGAGCGGCCTGCAGGTACCGCCGCCCGGCTGGGGCGGCGGTACCCGCGAAGGTCACCCTCCGGTGGAACTCCGTGTTGACCAGCGTTGTCGCCGCGATGGCCAGCAGATTGGCCGAGTAGGAGCCGAACGGTGTGCGCAGGGCGAGGAAGAGTCCGGCCTGAAGCGCGGTCGTAACTCCTCCCGCTGCCAGGTACCACGCGGCGTGTCTGCCGAATTCGCGGTGCCTCGACCGCGTGGCACCGGGCGGGTCGTCGCCGGTTACCGGTATCGCGGTGGGCATGACCGGTAACCTACATATCTTTCACAAAGTTTTGAAGCCAGAGAACTTACCCGGTCGTGTGATGTCGGCGACCGTTGTGGTGTTCGCTACTCACGCCGGGAGTACCGCCTTGGTGGCCGCGTCCCGCGTGGGGCGCACCGTCATCCTGTCCAGGCACCCGGTCACTTCGAGCGCGCGCAGCACCGGCCGTACGTCGGTGGCCAGGGCCCACGGGAGTTTCGCTCGTGCGGCCGCCTCGGAGAGTTCGATGAGGCAGGTGAGGCCCGCGGTGGCCAGGAACGTGACCTCGGTGAGGTCGACGACGAGACAGGTGGCGTTCCGCACTGCCGTGTCCAGGCACTGGCGTAGCGCGTCGGCGGAGCGGATATCGAGTTCGCCCGAGGCATGGACGACGACCACCCCCGGCTCCACGTTCTCGAGCGCAACAGTCAGGTCGTGTGCGTGAACGACGGTGTTGTGGTGGTCGGTCTGTTCGATGGTTTGCACGAGCTGTGCTCCTCCGGCTTCGCGAATCTGCGAATGATGTACCGGAGCGGGAAATGTCCGAGGGCTTCGCGATGTCCGGGGAGCCGCCTGCTGGACACGAGATGTTCCCGCTCCGCCGGCTGGTTGCTCAACCTCGTTTCCCACCGTAGCCATGAGCTGGGTGAGGAGCAAGGTGCTCGCCCATGTGAGGGAAACCGCCCGTTTGTCGGGCGGGCGGGTGGGGTAACTGCAACGAACGAGCAGAGAAGAGCCGAACCACGACAGCCGGGAGCAACAGTGGGCGACCGCGACGATGCACACAACCCGGATGCGGTTGAGACCGATCCGAACGCGCTGAGCAGCAGCGAGGGCCTGGACGAGGACCGGTTGCAGATGGATCCGCTCGAGGAGGGCATCGAACCACCCGAGCACTGGACCGCCGTCAACCGCTTCGGCATGACGCATTTCGAGCAGCAGCAGCGGGAAAGCCTCGAGGAACGGGTCCAGGAGGAGCAGCCGGACGTGCAGCCGCCCGAGGTGCCGGAGCGGCCGGTGGCCGCGACCCCTGCCGACCAGCTTGACGAGTCCGTGGACGATCCGGCCCGCGCCGCGGACGACGCTGACCGCGTCGTCCCTCCCGACGCCACCGACGGGCTGACCTCCTACGCTGTGGCGGAGGGCAGGGCTGCCGACGAGGCGGGCGGCTCGGTGGCAAAAGCCATCCGCACCCCACCCGAACCAGAGTGAGTGCTGGCGCGGGTTCATCACCGCGCGGTCATGAACCAGGACCGCACTTTTCCGCGAAAGTGACATACCAAGCGCGTGCAGGTACCGCACTTTCCCGGGAAAGTGCGTCGGGCAGAGTCCGTGATCTGCCCCGGAGTCGCTCCTCAGCCGCACTTTTCCGGGAAAGTGTGGTCAAGCGTTGTCGCCGGGCGCGTCGGCGTCCAGTGCCGCCCAGGTCAACTGGGCGGCGCGCCGGGCGGCCTCGCCGGGGCTGGCGAGGCCGGTCTCCCTGCCCAGTGCCTCCATCGAGGTCTGTTCTGCCGGCGCTTGGCCGACCAGCTCGACCAACGCGACCGCCAGATCGCGCAACTTCACGTTGAAGTGCTGGCTCGAGACGACCAGCGAGCCGAACGCGTTCTCGGCGTCACACCGCCGCACCGCCATGATCATGCCCTTGGCCTGCTCGATGACCCGCCGATGCTCGACCATGGCCACCAGCTGCTCGCCGCGGACCGTCTCGTCCGCGGCGAACTCCACGAGTGCGGCGGACATCGCCATCATGGGCTCGATGCGCTCGATCACGCGCAGGTCGCCAGGGGTCGCTTCGTGGTCGAGGTAGATGCTGAGCACGACGGGGCCCTCGTCGTCCCAGCTGCCCGCGACAGCGACCGCGGCGAGCTGACCGGGCACCGAGTCCAGCGTGGTGATCTTCGTCGCGAGCGAAGGCCAGCGCTCGTCCGTCTGGAGATTCGGCGAAGTGGCCGAACGCTGTTCCGTGGCGGCCCTGGGCACCGGCCCCTCGTCGAGTTCCCACTGCAGGGCGTCGATCGCTTCGGCGAGGCCGCTGACGGCGAGGGTGCCGCCTCCGCCGGAGGAGGTGTGCAGGCCTGCTCCCACGCAGCCCTCGACCTCCGAGCGGACGTAGTCCAGCAAGGTCATCAGCAGTTCGGGTCCCAGGGCTCGACGGGTAGCCGTCTGGTTCGCCCGCGGATTACTCGTCACGGTCATCTGTCGCCTCTCGGTTCCCACCGTGAGCGGCCAATCGGGTTTCGCGCCTCCATGTGCGGGAACCCGGACGGTTGCCCGTCGCCGATCGGCAGGCAGCATAGCGACGTGAGGGCGCCACCGGCATGGGAGCTTTCGATGACCACAACTCCGTACGAGGTCCGGGAGGTCCGTGAACTGGCCGAGCGGATGCTGACCCTGGCCAGGGCCAAGGATCTGAGCACGCTGGCCGTGTTGATCGGCAGGCTGGTGGGCAAGTACGCGCCGCAGCGGCACTTGCTCCGGCCACTGCTGCTCGAGCTGGTCGGGCACACGGTGGAGGCGATTCCGGCGCAGCGCGGGACGCATCCGCGAGAGGTGTTCGTGGCCGACCTGTCCGACGACCAGGGTGCGGGCGTGGAGGTCGACGAGGTGGACCCCGCGCTGCGGGCCATGCTGCGGGCCGTGCTCGCGGCACTCAACGGAGCCCCCGCCGACGTCGTGGATCAGGTGGACCTCGTGGTCGGCGACCGCGATCCCGTCGCGAAGTCGAATGCGGTGGTGCACGGCCTGCTGTGGATCGACCAGTTGACGCACGGTTCCACCGGACGAACCTTGACGGTCTCGCCTGACCTGCGATGAAGCCGAGTTGATCAGCCCGCTTCGCGCGGGCAACCCCGATCACCCCTACCGTGGGGGTGGCAGAGCGCAACGACCGCGACCGAAGGGAAGGTCGAACATGCTTGCCATGACCGACGCCGCCGCCGAGGCGATCAGCGCATTGACGGCGCAGCAGGAGAGCGCCGGACTGCGTTTCGCGGTCCAGGCCGAACAGGAGGCGGGAGCCCAGCTGGCGCTGTCCGTCGCCCCGGCTCCCGAGGAGGGTGACCAGGTTCTCGGTACCGAGAACGGGGCCAAGGTCTTTCTCGAGCCACAGGCCGCCGATTTCCTCGACGACAAGGTGCTCGACGTTCAGCAGGACGACGAGGGCCAGCTCAACTTCGCCGTGATGCAGCAGGGCGAAGGGGAGCCGACCCCGCAGTGACCAGGGGCGGACCGCCGGTCGCCGACCGGCGGTCCGCGCCGCTGCGGCTCTGGCTCAGTGGCTGAGCCAGCACCGCACCAGCTCGGCCGTCTGCTCCCGTAGCAGCGGGTAGGCATTCCTGGTCGCATACTCCAGTGAAGGAGCGTGATCGATCAGGGCCCTGCTGCCTGCGATACCCGCGGCAGCGAGATCGCTGGGCTCCAGCTGCACCCGGCCTGCGACGGCCAGCACCGGGATGCCCAGCGCACCGGCGCGCGCCGCGATGCCGGCTGGTGCCTTGCCGGCCAGACTCTGCCGGTCCAGCGACCCTTCCCCGGTGATCACCAGGTCGGCGCCGTTCATCGCGGCCAGTACGCCGGTCAGGTCGACCACCAGGTCGAAGCCGGACTCGATGCGGGCACCGAGACCCGCGAGAGCTCCTGCCGCGACCCCGCCGCCCGCGCCGCCACCCGGAATGTCCGCGAACGGCGCGCAGCCGGACCGCACGAGCGCATCGGACCAGGCGGTGAGCGATCGTCCGAGCGCCTCGACGTCGTCCGGCCCCGCGCCCTTCTGCGGTCCGAACACGGGGGCCGCGCCTTCGGGCCCGAGCAGTGGGTTCGTCACGTCGGTGGCGACCCTGACCTCCGCCGCGTCAAGTTTTTGCCGCACCGGTGCGAGATCCACGGTGCGCACGGCGCCCAGCGCACCGCCGCCGAGCCCGACCTGGTTGCCGTCGTCGTCCAGCAGGACCGCGCCGAGCGCCAGCAGCATTCCGGCGCCGCCGTCGGTGCTGGCCGTGCCGCCGACGGTGAGCACGATCCGGCTGGCGCCGTTGTCGAGCGCGTGGGCGACGAGTTCACCGACGCCGTATGTGTGGGCGGCCAGCGCCACGTCGGGTGCTGGCTCGACATGTTCGATCCCGCACGCCCTCGCGGACTCCACATAGGCCGTTCCGTCGAGCAGCACGTACCAGGCGTCGATCGAGGCGTCGAGTGGGCCGCGCACCCGTGCGGCGACCCTGGTGCCGCCCGCGGCGAGCAGGACGTCGAGGGTGCCCTCGCCGCCGTCGGCCACCGGGCACTCCCGCACCTCGGCGTCGGCCACGACGTCGCGCACCCCCTCGCCGATCGCCCGCGCGGCCTCGACCGCGGTCAGACTGCCCTTGAACTTGTCCGGCGCGACCACGACCCGCATCGACGTCGTCACGAGGCCACCTTCGACCGCACCGGGGTGAGCGCGGGCTCGTCGCTGAGCACCGCGGCCACGTTGCGCGCGGCGAGCAGGGCCATCTCGGTCCTGGTTTCCACGGTGGCCGAACCGAGATGTGGCGTGAGCACGACGTTGTCCAGCTCCAGCAGGCCGGGGTGCACGTGGGGCTCCTCCTCGAAGACGTCCAGTCCGGCCCCGGCGATGACACCGTCGGCCAGCGCGCGGGCCAGTGCGTCCTCGTCGACGACCGGACCCCTGGTGGTGTTCAGCAGGAAAGCACCCGGCTTCATCGCGGCGAGCGCGGACGCGTCGATCAGGTGCCGGGTCTGTGGTGTCAGTGGGCAGTGCAGGGACACCACGTCGGCGCTGGCGAGCAGCTCCGCCTGCGGGAGGAAGCGCGCGCTGAGCTCGGCTTCGACCTCCTCGGGGACCCTCCGGCGTCCCGTGTAGGCGATCTCCATGCCGAACGCCTTCGCCCGCCGGGCCACGGCCCTGCCGATCTGGCCCAGCCCCACGATGCCGAGCGTGCGGCCCTGCAGGCCCGCGCCGAGCATGAAGTCGAGGCGGAACTCCCACGGCCGTTGCTCGCGCACCAGTCGCTCGCCCTCGCCGATGCGCCGGGTGACCGCCAGTAGGAGTCCGAACGTGAGGTCCGCGGTGGCTTCGGTGAGCACGCCGGGGGTGTTGGTGACGAGCACGCCCCTTTCGGTGACCGCGTCGACGTCGATGTTGTCGTAACCGACCGCAACCGTGGCGACCACGCGCAGCCGCGGTCCCGCGGCTGCGATCACGCTGGCGTCGATCCGGTCCTGCAGCGTGCTCACGAGGGCGTCCGCGCCTGCCACCGCCCGGTGCAGCTCGGCCTCGGTCAGCCCGCGATCCGGTTGGGGTAGATCCACGTCCCCGGCCTCGCGCAGCAGCGCCAGTGCCGGCTCGGCGATCTGCCGGGTCACGACGATCCGGGGTGGGGCATGAGTCATCCGCGCTCCTTCGCCAGTGTGCCGTCGGGGCCACCCTAATTGCGTCCGCGCCGATTGGTCGTCGTTGACGGCGGGAGGTGAGCGAGATAAGTTCTTATATAGAACTTGTGTGCGTGATACGAACATTTGAGCTGAACGAGGTGTGCGGATGGCAGAGCTCGTCTCGCTGGCCGAAGGTGTGGCGCGGCTGGTGCGTGACGGAGACACCGTGGCGCTGGAGGGCTTCACCCATCTGATCCCGGTGGCCGCGGGCCACGAGATCATCCGCCAGGGGCGCCGGGAGCTGACCCTGGTGCGGATGACGCCGGACATCGTCTACGACCAGCTCATCGGCGCGGGGTGTGCGCGCAAGCTGGTGTTCTCCTGGGGCGGCAACCCTGGCGTGGGGTCGCTGCACCGCTTCCGGGACGCGGTGCAGCACGCTTGGCCGGCGCCACTGGAGATCGAGGAGCACAGCCACGCGGGAATGGCCAACCGCTACGTCGCGGGCGCGTCGGGGCTCCCGTTCGCGGTGCTGCGCGGCTACTCGGGCACCGATCTGCCCGCGCAGACGGCGACGATCAAGCAGATCACCTGTCCGTTCACCGGAGAACGCCTGGCCGCCGTGCCCGCGCTCAATCCCGACGTCTCGATCATCCATGCGCAGCGCGCGGACCGGGACGGAAACGTGCAGCTGTGGGGGCTGACCGGGGTGCAGAAGGAGGCCGTGCTCGCCGCGCGGCGCAGCCTGATCACCGTCGAGGAGATCGTTGACGACCTCACACCGGTCCCGGGTGGGATGGTGCTTCCCGGCTGGGCGCTGACCTGCGTCGCCGAGGTGCCGCGCGGCGCGTATCCGTCGTACGCCCAGGGCTACTACGAGCGGGACAACGGTTACTACCAGGACTGGGACGCCATCGGCAGGGACCGGGATGCCTTCACCCGCTGGGTGAACGACCATGTGCTGGCCGGGACGACAGCCGGAGGTGCGCGGTGAGCGAGCGGAACGAGTACAGCTCCGACGAGATGATGTCGATCGCAGCCGCGCGGGCCCTCACCGGTGGTCGTCGGTGTTTCGTCGGTATAGGCCTGCCGTCCACGGCGGCGAATTTGGCGCGCAGGACGCATGCCCCGGATCTTGTCCTGGTCTACGAGTCGGGCGCGCTGGGCGCCAAGCCGGGAAGGCTGCCCGCCTCGATCGGCGACGGGATTCTCGCCGAGACGGCGGACGCCGTGGTCAGCGTGCCGGAGGTGTTCAACTACTGGCTCCAGCCGGGACGAATCGATGTGGGCTTCCTCGGAGCCGCGCAGCTGGACCGCTTCGGCAACATCAACACCACGGTGATCGGGGCCGACTACCACGAGCCCAAGGTGCGCCTGCCCGGTGCGGGCGGAGCACCGGAGATCGCCGCTTCCTGCGGTGAGGTGTTCGTCGTCGTGCGGCAGAGCAGGCGCAGTTTCGTCGAGCAGGTCGACTTCGTGACGTCCGTCGGGCACGGTAGGGCGGCCGGTGACCGGGAGCGGCTCGGCCTGCGCGGCGCGGGCCCGACCCTGGTGATCACCGACCTCGGCGTGTTCCGGCCGGATCCGGAAACGCGGGAACTGGTACTCACCGAGTTGCACCCCGGTGTCGAAGTGGAGCAGGTGCGCGAGGCGACCGGCTGGGACCTGGGGGTCGCACCGGACCTGGCGCGCACCCCGGCGCCGACGAAGGACGAGCTGCGCGCCCTGCGCGCGCTGAAGGAGGCCTGATGGGCGACGTTTTCGTGCTGGACGCGGTCCGCACACCGTTCGGCCGCTACGGCGGCGCGCTGTCCGGGGTCCGCCCCGACGACCTCGCCGCTCATGTGCTCGGTGCACTCGCGGCCCGCAGTGACCTTGATCCGTCTCTTGTGGACGAAGTGGTGCTCGGTGACGCGAACGGCGCGGGCGAGGACAACCGCAACGTCGCTCGCATGGCGGCCCTGCTCGCGGGCTGGCCCACCACGGTTCCCGGGAGCACCGTCAACCGGCTGTGCGGCTCCGGACTTGACGCCGCGATGCAGGCCAGCCGCACGATCGGCGTCGGCGACGCCTCTCTCGTGGTGGCGGGCGGCGTCGAGTCGATGAGCCGGGCGCCGTGGGTGCTGCCCAAGCCCGGCAAGGCGTTTCCGAACGGCCACGAGACGTTGTACTCCAGCACGCTTGGCTGGCGCATGGTCAACCCGGCGATGCCCGAACAGTGGACGGTCTCCCTCGGCGAGAGCACCGAGTTGCTGGCGCAGCGCTACGGGATCGGCCGCGACGAGCAGGACGAGTTCGCCGTGCGCAGCCACCGCAACGCCGCCGCGGCCTGGGACAACGGGTTCTACGACGACCACGTGGTCGCGGTCCCCGGCACCGAACTGGAGCGGGACGAGGGCATCCGCCCCGACTCGTCGCAGGACAAGCTCGCCAAGCTGAAGCCGGCCTTCCGCGCGGAGGGCACGGTGACCGCGGGCAACGCCTCACCGCTCAACGACGGTGCCTCCGCCGTGCTGCTCGGCGACGCGGCTGCCGCCGAACGGGTCGGCACGGCGCCGCTCGCCAGGATCGCGGGCAGGGGAGCGGCGGGCGTGGACCCGGACGTCTTCGGCATCGGGCCGGTGCGCGCGGCCGAGATCGCGTTGGAGCGTGCGGGTATCGGCTGGGCGGACCTGGCGGCCGTCGAACTCAACGAGGCGTTCGCCGCCCAGTCGCTCGCCTGCCTCGCCGAGTGGCCGAAGCTGGATCCCTCGATCGTCAACGTCAACGGCGGAGCCATCGCCATCGGGCATCCGCTGGGCGCCTCCGGCGGGCGCATCCTCGGCACGTTGGCCCACGAGTTGCGCCGCAGGGGCGGTGGCTGGGGCCTCGCCGCGATCTGCATCGGCGTCGGCCAGGGGCTGGCCGTCGTCCTGGAATCCTGAGAAGAGGGAGATTCGCCCGATGACAACGACGACGGGGTCGGGACTGCGGTTGCCGAGGTACCGGAAGGATCCGGAGGGCACACACCCGCCGCTGAACTCGCCCGGCTACCGGTCCACCGGCCTGCGGTACCCCCAGCAGCCGTTGGTGCTGCTGCCGCAGAAACTCACCGAGGTCACCGGTCCGCTGCTGGGGCCCGGTCGCCTCGGCGACCACGACAACGACCTGACCCGGGGCCATGGGGGAGAGCCGCAGGGGCAGCGGATCATCGTGCACGGCAGGCTGCTCGACGGCGATGGCCGCCCGGTACGCAACTCACTGGTCGAGATCTGGCAGGCCAACGCGGGCGGGCGCTACAAGCACGTGTGGGACAACTGGCCGTGCGCGGTCGACCCGAACTTCGAGGGCGTCGGCCGCACGCTGACCGACGACGAGGGCCGCTACGAGTTCACCACCATCAAGCCCGGCGCCTATCCCTGGAAGAACCACGACAACGCCTGGCGTCCCGCCCACATCCACTTCTCGGTGTTCGGAACTGCCTTCACCCAGCGGCTGGTCACCCAGATGTACTTCCCGGACGATCCCCTCTTCGCGCAGGACCCGATTTTCAACTCCGTACCGGACGAGCGGGCCAGGCAGCGGATGATCTCCCGGTTCGATCTCGACCGCACGCGGCCGGAATGGGCGCTGGCGTTCGAGTTCGACATCGTGCTGCGCGGCCGTGCGGCCAGCGTCTTCGAGGAGGCGCACGAATGAGCACAGTCGGCAGCACCCCGTCGCAGACCGTCGGTCCCTACCTTGGGCTCGGCCTGCCGTGGCCGGACGGCCCCGATGTCGTGGCGGAGGACGCACCGGGTGCCGTATGGATCCGTGGCACCGTCCGCGACGGCGCGGGAGCGCCGGTGCCGGACGCCCTGATCGAGACGTGGCAGGCCGATCCGCAGGGCCGGTTCGACCATCCCGACGATCCGAGGGACGAGCGTGCGGACGGCTTCCGGGGGTTCGGGCGCTGCCCCACCACCGACGAAGGCACCTACGGAATCCGCACGGTGGTCCCCGGAGCGCTGCCGGGACAGGCGCCGCACATCGACGTCTCCGTGTTCGCCAGGGGACTGCTGCACCGGGTGGTCACCCGGATCTACTTCGCCGACCAGGCCGAGGCCAACGCCGCTGACGAGGTGCTCACGTCGGTTCCGCCCGAGCGGCGCGACACGTTGATCGCCTCCCGCACCGAGGACGGCTACCGCTTCGACGTGCGGCTGCAGGGTGAAGGGGAGACAGTGTTCTTCGATGTATGAGCCGGTGGCACAGTGGCGCAAACAAATGAGCGTTGTGCACAGACGCAGGTGCGGCAGACGTCCGTGTCTCACCTGCACCCGGCCTCCGCAGGCCGGGGGGTGATCGGGTGACGGTAGACCGGCCCGGACTGTTCGACGGCGTGCTCGCCGCGGGCCCGGTACGCGGCGAGGTCGGCGACCGTGCCTGGCTGCGGGCGATGCTCGACGTCGAGTCCGCGCTCGCCGCGGCCGGGGCGGACGCCGGCCTGATCGAGCGGGCACACGCCGACCGGATCGCGGAGGTGTGCCGGATCGGGAACTGGACGACCGAGGACCTCGCGGTACTGGGCGAGCAGGCAGCGGGCACCGGCAATCCGGCGGCGCCGCTGGTCAGGATGATCACCCGGCGCGCGGGGGAGGCAGGCCGCTTCGTGCACCTCGGTGCGACGAGCCAGGACATCGTGGACTCCGCCGCGATGCTCCTGTTCACTCGTGCCCGCACCCTGCTGCTGGCCGACCTGGATGCGTGTGCCGAGGCTGCGGCGACTCTGGCCGAGGCACATGCCACGACCGTCCAATCCGGACGGACGTTGGGGCAGCAGGCTTTGCCCGTCACCTTCGGCCTGGTCGCGGCGGGCTGGCTCGGTGCGCTCGAGCGCGCGGCCGCAGGGCTGCGAGAGCCGCGTCCCGCCGTGCAGCTCGGCGGGGCGACCGGCACTCTCGCCTCGCTCGGCGTCGAAGGGCCTGTCGTACTCGCGGCGTTGAGCCGCAGGCTCGGCCTCGCCGAGCCTGTGCTGCCCTGGCACACCGAAAGGACGCGGATCACCGAGCTCGCGGGAAAGCTGGGCACGGCCGCGGGCGCGGTGTCCGGGATCGCCCGCACGATCACCCTGCTGGCGCAGACAGAGGTGGGGGAGGTGACCGAGCAGGGGCCATCCGGCAGCGGCGGGTCGTCCACGATGCCGCACAAGCGAAATCCGGTCGCCGCCGTCGCCGCTGTGGCCTGTGCCCGGCAGGCCCCCGGCCTGGTCGCGACGTTGCTCGCCGCGGCAGAGCAGGAGCACCAGCGAGCGGCCGGAGCCTGGCACGCGGAATGGCGCCCATTCAGCGAACTGTTGCGCAGCACCGGATCCGCGGTGCACTGGCTGAGCAGGAGCCTGCACCGCCTTGACGTCGACCCGGCGCGGATGCGACGCAATCTCGAAGCGACCGGTGGGCTGATGCTCGCCGAACGGATCACCACCGAACTCGCTCCGGTGGTCGGCAGGCTGACCGCGCACGACGCCGTCACGGCCTGCTGCTCGCGGGTCGCCGAGGGGGAGGGTGAGCTGACCGAGCTGCTTGCCGCCGATCCGGTGGTCGGTGCCGAGCTGTCGCGGGAGCGGATCGCCGAGCTGCTCGACCCCGCGGACTACCTCGGCAGCGCGGGAGAGTTCGTCGGGCGTGCGGTGGGGCAGTACCGGAATCGAAGGGAGAACAGGTGACGGTCGCGGTCAACCATGTCGTCGACGGCCCCGGGAACGGCAGGGACGGCGGGGACAGTGAGGTCGTCGTGCTCAGCGGATCGCTCGGAAGTGACCTGCGGATGTGGCAGCCGCAGGTCGCGCCGCTCACCGGAGCCGGGTACCGGGTGGTGCGCTACGACCACAGAGGACACGGTGGTTCTCCCGCTACGCAGGGACCGTACGATCTTTCCGACCTCGGCGGGGACCTGTTGTCCCTGCTGGACGCGTTGGGCGTCGAGGCCGCGCATGTCGCCGGCCTCTCGCTCGGTGGCATGGTCGGGATGTGGGTCGGGGCGCATGCGCCGGAGCGCGTCCGGAGCCTGACCCTGTGCTGCACGTCCGCCGAACTCGGTCCGCGTGGCATGTGGTCCGAACGTGCGGAACTCGTGCGGGTGCGGGGAATGGCGCCGATCGCGGACGCGGCCCTCGAGCGCTGGTTCACCCGGGGCTGGCGTGCCGGGAACCCGCGGCGCGCCGAGGAGTTCGGCGAAATGATCCGTGCGACGGATCCTGTCGGCTACGCGGGCTGTTGTGCCGCGATCGAGAACATGGACCTGCTCGGAGCGCTCCCCCGGATCACCGCGCCGACGCTGGTGATCTCCGCGGCCGAGGACCCGTCGACACCGCCGGAGCACGGCCGCCGGATCGCCGAGGCCGTGGCCGGCGCCCGGCTGGAGATCGTGCGAGAAGCCGCGCACCTGGGCAATGTGCAGCAGCCGGAGCGCTTCGCCGACCTGATGGTCGAGCACCTGGAGGTGCAGAAGCATGAGTGAGCAGGACAGCTACGAGGCCGGGATGGCGGTGCGCCGCGAGGTACTCGGTGACGAGCACGTGGATCGTGCCGTCGCCGGCACCACGGAGTTCACCGCGCCGTTCCAGGAGTACATCACCAGGTCCGCGTGGGGCGCGGTGTGGACGCGGGACGGGCTGGACCGAAGGACCCGCAGCTGCATCACCCTCGCCGTCCTGACCGCGTTGCACTGTCACGACGAACTCGCCATGCACGTGCGAGCGGCTGTCCGCAATGGACTGACCGCGGCCGAGATCGGCGAGGTGTTGCTGCACACCGGCGTTTACGCGGGCGTGCCTGCCGCCAACGCCGCGTTCGCCATCGCCCAGCGGACGCTCGGTGAACTCGGTGAGTTCGGCGACGTCGCCGAACCCGGATAGGCTGGCGGGATGGACGACACCGCACCGGAACCGCGCGGAGCGCACCATGTGCAGTCGCTGGAGCGTGGGCTCGCGGTGATCCGAGCGTTCGGCACGGGGGCGCAGACGTTGACGCTCAGCGACGTCGCCCGCACCACCGGGCTCACCCGGGCCGCCGCCCGGCGGTTCCTGCTCACCCTGGTCGATCTCGGCTACGTCGCCTTCGACGGCAAGTTCTTCTCCCTGACGGCACGGGTGCTTGAGCTCGGCTACTCGTTCCTGTCCGGACTGTCGTTGCCCGAGGTCGCTCAGCCGCATCTGGAGCAGCTGTCCACGGAGGTGCACGAGTCCTGTTCCGCCTCGGTGCTCGACGGCACGGACATCGTCTATGTCGCGAGGGTCGCGGTGTCGCGGATCATGACGGTGAGCATCAGCGTCGGGACGCGGTTTCCCGCGCACGCCACCTCGATGGGGCACGTGCTGCTGGCCGGGCTGGACAAGGACGCGCTCGACGACTACTTCGCGGACGCCCGGTTGAACCGGCTCACCTCGCACACCCTGACCGCTCCCGAGGATCTGCGCGCCGAGCTGGCGCGGGTACGGGAGCAGGGATACGCGCTGGTGGACCAGGAGCTAGAGGAGGGACTGCGATCGGTGGCAGCTCCGGTGCACGACCGCCACGGCAGGGTCACAGCTGCGGTGAACGTCTCGACGCATGCCAGCCGGACCACCTCGGAGGCGCTGCGCGGGGACATCCTGCCACGACTGGTGGCGGCCTGCCGCAGGATCGAGGCGGACCTGGCCGTCACCGCGCCGGCGCGGTCCGATCGGTGAGTACCGCTGGACTGTTGCTCGCCGCGGGTGCAGGCCGCCGCTTCGGCAGGCCCAAGGCGCTCGTCGAGTCCGGCGGGGAACGGTTCGTGCAACGCGGGCTGCGCACTCTCGTCGACGGTGGCTGCGAGCCGGTGCACGTGGTTCTGGGGGCGGGCGCGGGCGAGGCACGGGCGTTGCTGCCCGAGGACACGGTCACGGTCGAGGCAGCGGACTGGGCGTCGGGCTTGGGTGCGTCGCTGCGGGCGGGACTGGACTCGCTGCACACGGTGGACCGGCAGGTGCAGGCGGTGCTCGTGCAGTTGGTGGACCTGCCGTGGGTCGGGCCCGAGATCGTGACCAGGCTGCGCAGGCTGAGCGCTGCGGACGTCGTCGCACGGGCGGCCTACGCCGGAGTGCCGGGCCACCCCGTGCTGCTCGGCCGCCGCTGGTGGGCGGAGATCGCCGAGGGGGCCGTCGGCGACCGCGGTGCCCGGGACTGGCTGGCCGCACGCCCGGACCTGCGGCTCGTCGAGTGCGCGGACCTCGGCAGCGGCGCCGACGTCGACACCCCCGCCGATCTCCCAGACCCCTGACCCAGCCCTCCCGCACTCAGCTTGGAGGGCCTGCAAGTACTACCAAGCAAGATCAAGACCACCCCCAACCCACTCCAACCGAGCCCACTCGAGGCGCTGGGTTGGTGGCAGTTGAAGACGGAGTCGATCTTGCTTGGTAGTACTTGCAGACGCCCTAACCTGGTGCGGGAGAGACGGGTCGTCAGGGGCGCCGGGTTGGGCGCGCTGCGGAAGATCGCCGAGGCTTTAGACTGCGGGTGTGACAGGTGCCACCGAGTTGCCGGGCTCCCCAGCAAAGGTCGCCGACGCGCTGGAGAAGGCCGGGTACCTTGCCGACGCCGGGGTGGCCACCGCAGCCTTCCTCGCCATGCGGATGCGCAAGCCACTGTTCTGCGAGGGCGAGCCAGGCACGGGGAAGACCTCGTTGGCGCTGGCCCTTGCCGAGGCGCTCGGTCAGCCGTTGATCCGTCTGCAGTGTCACGAAGGGATCGACGCTTCGCAGGCGCTGTACGAATGGGACTTTCCCCGGCAGTTGCTGCACCTGCGCGCGATGGAGGCCGCGAGCGGCGGCACTCTCGACGTCGACGCCGCGGAGCAGTCGCTCTACACCGATCGGTTCCTGCTGGCCCGGCCACTGCTCCGGGCGCTCACGACCGCGCCCTGCGTGCTGCTGATCGACGAGATCGACAGGGCCGACGACGAGTTCGAGGCGTTCCTGCTGCAGCTGCTCGACGAGAACGCGGTCACCATTCCCGAGTACGGCGAGGTCCGTGCGCAGACGCCGCCGCTGGTCGTGCTGACATCGAACCGGACAAGGGAGGTGCACGACGCACTCAAGCGCCGCTGCCTCTACCACTGGCTCGAGCACCCGGACCTGGCGAGGGAGATCGCCATCCTGCGGGCCCGGATACCCGGGATCGGTGCACGACTGGCCGGCCAGGTCGCCGATGCGGTGCGCAGGCTCAGGGAACTGGAGCTACTCAAGCCACCCGGTGTGGCCGAGTCCCTGGACTGGGCACAGGCACTGCTGGCGCTGGACCGTGACGAACTCGACGCCGAGGCCGCCGCGCTGACGCTCGGCGCGGTGCTCAAGTACAGCGAGGATGCCGAGCGGGTGCGAGCGAAGCTGGACGCCTTGCTCGCGTGACCGGCGCAGGCTCAGTGGCCGTGGCGAGAACTCGGGTCCGCTGCCCGAGTCGCCAGGGCTCTGACTCGCCACGACCACGCAGACCACAGTTCCTCAGCCGCCCACTCAGGCCTGTGCCGCACTCCAGGTCAGGTGCTCGTCCACGCCGGCCAGCGTGATCACCCGTTCCACGGCGCTGCTCGCCACCACCGACATGGGCACCTTGCGCTCCTGTGCATGCCGCTGCACCTGAAGCAGCGTGTTGAGCGCCGACGAGTCGAAGAACGTCACGCCGGACAGGTCGGCCACCAGGCTCCCGGGCCGTTCGTCGTTGACGACCGAGGCCAGGGCCTCCTGCAACCGCGGACTGGTCAACAGGTCGAGTTCCCCGGCGACGGCCACACGCCACTCGCCGTCTCCGGCCGTGGTGGTGATGCTGAAGCCGGGCGTCTGGGCATCCAGACCAGGGACGCTCATAGGAACTCTCCTCAGGCTTACCGATGCGCCCCCGGTTTGCGCCTGTGGTCTCAAGCGCCGGCTGCGGCATCGGGTGGGGTACTCACACTGGACGGTGAGCGCTGTCCATGCAACAGAACAGCCCCGACTCTAGCCGAGCGGATGAGGAGCTTGTCGATCACCCGGAGTGTTCAGTTTCTCCCTGCGGTCTCCCTCGGTGCGCGGCGCTGCCGCCGGAACATCTCGCGCCGCTCGATCTCGCCGAGTCCGCCCCAGATCCCGTACGGCTCCTGCACCGAAAGGGCGTGTTCCCGGCACTGCTCCAGCACGGGACAGGACCGGCAGATCGCCTTGGCGCGCTGCTCCCGGGTCTCCCGCGCCAGTCCGCGCTCATTGTCGGTATGAAAGAAGAGGCTGCTGTCCGCGCCTCGGCAGGCGCCGTGCAGTTGCCAGTCCCACTCCTCAGCGACCACGACCGGCAGTCGGCTCACATCGGCCATCTCGTCCCCGCCCTTTCAGCGATCTTCACGTCCGGTGTGCTGCTACCCGGCTGTCGCCGCGGTCAAACGTCGCTGTCTTGTTCACGAGTCGGGTTGGTCACCCGCCGACGTGCGGTCGTGTCCGTGGCCCACCTTCAGTCGGCAGTGAGGGGCCTCCCCGTCCACCGACTTGTGAATAGCCTTCCGGGTTTGAACTACCGTGTGAGGGGGCATCTCAGCGGCGCAGCCGCGATCGATGGAGGAGGCGACAGTGCCGCAGGATTTCGTGGCGAGGGAATCAGCAGGGCATGCGATGCACTCGATGACAGTGCAGACCTCCGCCACGGCGGAGGTGATCCCCACGTTGCGTACGATTGGCGCAGACCTGGCGATGCGTCTGGACTTCGATCTCGATGCGATCGACGATCTGCGGATGGCCGTGGACGAAGCCTGCTCGCTGTTGCTTCCTGCGGCCTCGGACGGCCTGCTCGACTGCGCTTTCCGGTACGGCGCCGGACGGATCGAGTTGAGTGTCTCCGTCTTCACGGAGCAGCCCGACCTGGTCGTCCAGGACGCGCTCGGCTGGCAGCTGCTGAACGCGCTGGTCAGCTCCGTCGACAGGTCGATGGATCAGGTGGACGGGGGCTTTCGGGCCAAGGTCGACCTCGCGCGGGACAGCGCGACGGTCGCCCGGTGACCGAGCGGGAACACGACGGCAGGCGCGGCTCGGTCGGCATCCGCGACGAGGACGTCCCGGAGATGTTCCGGCAGCTGCGTGCGCTGGCGCCGGGGGACCGCCGCCGCGAACGCCTGCGTGAGCAGCTCGTACACCATCATCTCGGCCTCGTGCGCAATCTCGCCCGCCGGTACCGCGGCCAGACGGAGTCGATGGAGGACCTGCTCCAGGTCGGCACCGTCGGCCTGATCAATGCCATCGACCGGTTCGATCCCGAGCACGGCACCGAGTTCCTCGGCTATGCCGTCCCGACGATCACCGGCGAGATTCGCCGCTACTTCCGCGATTCCGGCTGGTCGGTACGCGTACCCCGCAGGCTGAAGGACCTGCACGGCAAGCTCGCGACGGCACGGGAGGAACTCACCACGAGGCTGGCGCGGGCGCCTCGGCCGAGCGAACTCGCCGAGTATCTCGGCATCAGCAGGGAAGAGGTGCATGAAGGTCTGCTCGCCGAGCGAGGGCAGTACGGCACCTCCCTCGACGCGCTGATGGAGGAGTCGGCACATCCCGTTTTCGGTTCGGCTGACGACAACCTCGACCAGGCCGAACTGCGCGCGCTGATCGGTCCCTTGGTCGAGGACCTGCCGGAGCGGGAACGCAAGATCGTCCTGCTGCGATTCGGTTTCGGCCTGAGCCAGTCCGACATCGCCCGCCGGGTCGGCGTTTCCCAGATGCAGGTGTCCCGGCTGCTGGCCAGCACCCTGCGCCAGCTACGTGACCGGATCGGGGATAGCGCCGGACCCCTGGGGTGACACACAGTTGACCTCGCGGCACGTAGTGTCGGCAGCGTTGAGGTCGGCCGGATTCGGGCGAAGGAGGCCGCGAGATGGATGCGTTGCTCGGGGACAGCACCGGTGCGTCCGCGTCGTCACCGGCATCCACGTCATCCGCGTCACGGGAGCGGATGGCCGCCGAGAACTCGGCACTGGAACACGCGCTGGAACGAGCTGCGTTCATGCAGGACGTCTCCCGTCAGCTGGCCGGGTCCCTCAACGTCCGCAGGACGCTGCTGCGGCTGCTCCACCTTGGCGTGCCCTATCTCGGTGACTGGATGATGCTCGCGATATTCGAAGGACATGGTGTCCGGCTCGAGTCCGTGGGCGCGGCGGGATCGGTCGCGGAGCCCGTCTTCCTCACCGAACTGGGCGACGGGGCGACTGCCCTCGACCGCATTCGCCGGAGCGGGCAGACGGAAACTCTGCAGTCGCCGGAAGACCTGTCCGGTACCGCTGCGGGGCAGCGGGAGGACAGTCTCGGCATGCTCATCCCGGACGAGCGCATGCGACAGCGTGCCGCCGCGCTACGGCCCGCCGACGTGCTCGGAGTCGGGCTGACCTCTCGGGGAACGACCATCGGCGCACTGGTGCTGGTGCGCAGGACGAGCCGTGGATTCGACGCGGCGGAGCTGAAACTGGCCGAGGAGTTCGCCCGCAGGGCAGCGGTGACACTCGACTCCGCGGCCCTGTACGAGGAACGCAGCGAGGTCGCCTCGGTCTTGCAGGCGAGCCTGCGCCCGCCGGTGCTGGAACAGATCCCCGGAATGCGGGTATCCGCCCGGTTCCGCGCCGCGATGGAACACATGGCGATCGGTGGTGACTTCTACGATCTGCACGGCGCGAACGACGACTGGTCGCTCGTCATCGGTGACGTCTGCGGCAAGGGCGTCGAAGCCGCGGTGCTCACCGGCCGGGCGCGGCAGACCATCCGCACCGCGGCGCACTTCGACCGGTCACCGGCGACGATTCTCTCCGCGCTCAACGACGTCCTCTACAGTGCCGACTCGGACCGGTTCGTCACCGTCGCCTGTGCGAGGGTCCGGCCGGGGTGTGCGGACGGCAGCGCCGAGGTGACACTGGCGCTCGCCGGGCATCCCGCGCCGCTCGTCCTGCGCGGCGATGGCACTGTCGAGGAGCCCGAGCTGTCCGGAACGCTGTCGGGCGTGCTGCCTGATCTCTCGTACGCGGAGATCACGATCCAGCTGCGCCGAGGTGACCTCATGCTGTTCTACACCGATGGGGTGTGTGAGGCGAAGGGACCGGAGGACATGTTCGGTGTGGAGCGCCTGCGTGCCCTGCTGCCCGCCTACGCCGGGGCGGAGCCGGACGCCGTGTGCGAGGCCGTTGAGCAACGGGTGATCGACCACCTCGACGGCAGGGCACACGATGACATCGCGCTGCTCGCGCTGCGCTGTGAAGGCGTGGCCGTCGAGGCCTCCGGCTGAATCGGGAGACGAGGTACGGTTCGCCGCCCAGCACGCTTGCGACGGGGTGACAATGGCGGGATGGGCGAACCGATCCCGGGACTGGTGGGGTTTCCCGCCGCACTGCGCGCGGCGGGCCTGCCGTGTGACGCGCACCGCGTGCAGGCCTTCCTCGCTGCCGCGGAGCTGCTGGATCTGGCCGACCCCGGCGAGGTCTACTGGGCGGGCAGGCTGACGCTCTGCGCCGATCCTGACGATCTGCCCCGCTACGACGAGGCGTTCACCGCCTGGTTCGCCGCTGCACCGCCGCGCCGGACCTCCCGTCCCGTGCGGCAGAAGCAGAGCGTCCTCGCCGCGCTGACCGCCCCCACTCAGCCCGACGGGGTCGCGGCGGCCGATCGCTCCGGCGACGAGCTGCGGGTCGCGGCCAGCGAAGCCGAGGTACTGCGCGGGCGCGACCTCGGCGAACTCACAGCGGCCGAGCGGGCGCATCTCCGTGAGCTGTTCACGCTGCTGCGCCCGGTGCCGCCACGGCGGTCGTCCCTGCGCAGGCGCAGGGCGCGGCGTGGCAACCTCGATCCGGCCCGGACGATGCGCGCGATGCTCGCGGGCGGTGGTGAACCCGTCCGCCTTTCGTACCGTGCGCGATCGCGACGCCCGCGGCGGGTGGTGTTGCTGATCGACGTCTCCGGCTCGATGACGCCGTATGCCGACTCGCTGTTGCGGTTCGCGCACGTGGTGATGCGCTCCGCTCCGGCGTCGACGGAGGTGTTCACCCTGGGCACCCGCCTGACCCGGGTGTCCCGCCAGTTGCGGCAGCGGGACGCGGAGCGCGCCATGCTGGACGCCGGGCACGCGGTGGCCGATTTCGCGGGTGGCACGCGGCTGGGGGAGACACTGCGGGTGTTCCTCGACCGGTGGGGCCAGCGCGGACTCGCGCGGCAGGCGGTCGTGGTCGTCTTCTCCGACGGCTGGGAGCGGGGCGACACCGCGTTGCTCACCGAGCAACTCGCGCGGATGCGCAGGCTGGCTCGCACCGTGCTCTGGGTCAACCCGCACGCGGGTCGGGCGGGTTACGCTCCCGTGCAGTCCGGCATCGCCGCCGCGCTGCCGCACCTTGACCGGTTGCTGGCCGGACACAGCCTGGCCACACTCGAACGACTGCTGCGGGAGATCCGAGATGCGTGACGTGCTGGACGAACTGCACCGGCGGTGGTCGGCGGGGGAGAGCGTGGGTGTGGGAACGGTCGTGGCGACGTTCTCCTCGGCGCCCCGGGCACCGGGCGCCGCGATGCTTGTCGGAGCCGGCGGCGACGTGGTCGGCAGTGTGTCCGGCGGGTGCGTCGAGGGTGCGGTGTACGAACTGGCACAGCAGGTGCTCGCCGACGGCACACCGGTGTCGCAGCGCTTCGGGGTCAGCGACGACGACGCCTTCGCCGTGGGGCTGACCTGCGGCGGGATCATCGACATCTTCGTGGAGCGGATCGACCGCGAGTCGCTGCCGGAACTCCCGGACATCGTCGGGGCCGTGCACGAGGGCCGGCCGGTCGCGGTCGCGACCGTGGTGGAGCACCCCGAGCCGGAACGGATCGGTCGCAGGCTGATCGTCTGGCCGGATCGGGTGGCAGGCAGCCTGGGATCGGACCGCAGCGACGACGCCGTCGCCGACGACGCGCGCGGGCTGCTGGCGAGTGGGCGCAGCGAGATGCTGCACTACGGGCCGGACGGCCAGCGCCGTGGTGAGGGTATGGCGGTGTTCGTGAACTCGTTCGAGCCCCGGCCACGGATGCTGGTGTTCGGCGCGATCGACTTCGCCGCGGCGATGGCGCGGCTCGGCGCGTATCTCGGTTATCGGGTGACCGTGTGCGATGCGCGGCCGGTGTTCGCCACCGCCAGCCGGTTCCCGGACGCCGACGAGGTGGTGGTCGACTGGCCGCACCGGTACCTCGCGGCGGAGGCCGAAGCGGGCCGGGTGGACCAACGGACCGTGATCACCGTGCTCACGCACGACCCGAAGTTCGACGTCCCGCTGCTGGAGGTCGCGTTGCGGCTGGACGTCGGGTACGTCGGCGCGATGGGCTCGCGGCGCACGCACGACGACCGGATGAAGCGGCTGCACGACACCGGCCTCACCGAGGCGGAACTCGCCCGGCTGTCCTCGCCGATCGGGCTTGACCTCGGCGCGCGCACGCCGGAGGAGACCGCTGTTTCCATCGGTGCGGAGATCATCGCGCTGCGCTGGGGCGGCGGTGGGCGACGCCTCGCCGAACTCGACGGCCGCATCCACGGCTGAGGCGCCAGTCCCCGTCCGCACCAGCTGTGGCACTTTCCCGGGAAAGTGCCGTACGTGCACGCGCAACGAGGGCACTTTCCCGGGAAAGTGCCGCTGGATCGGACGCCAGATCAGCGGATTCGGTACAGATCTCGATCAGGGGCTTGTCCCAACGGGACAGAAGTAGCACGCTCAAATAGTCTCGACTGTGAGGCCCGTCACTGAGTCGATCACAGGGAGCCCGTGTACTGCCAGCCCCACCACTGGAGACGCCATGCGCATCACCGTCACCGTCGACGGCACCAGGTACACCGATGACATCGAGCCCCGTTTGTTGCTGGTCCACTACTTACGCGAGCAGTTGGGCAAGGTCGGCACAGTGGTCGGCTGTGACACCAGCAACTGCGGCGCGTGCACCGTCCACCTCGACGGCCACAGCGTGAAGTCCTGCTCCGTGCTCGCGGTGCAGGCCGACGGCTGCGAGGTCAACACGATCGAGGGACTGTCCCGGGACGGCGAACTGCACCCGGTGCAGCAGGCGTTCCACGACAACCACGCCCTGCAGTGCGGCTTCTGCACGCCCGGCATGATCATGCAGTCCCTCGACCTGCTCGCCGACAACCCGACTCCCGACGAGAAGGCCGTTCGCGAAGGCCTGGAGGGCAACCTCTGCCGTTGCACCGGGTACCAGAACATCGTCCGCGCCGTTCAGGACGCGGCCCACCACATGCGTCCCGGCGCAGGGCCCGACGTGGAGCGGGTCGCCGACGAACGGGCCGACATCGCCGGGCGTACGGCCAGCAGTGTCGGCGGGGGTGGTGAGTGATGACCGCCACGATCGAGCCCGAGGTCGGCAAGGCGAGGCTGCGCAAGGAGGACGCCCGGCTGATCACCGGCCGCACCCGTTGGACCGACAACATCTCCTTGCCCGGCATGCTGCACCTCGCGGTGCTGCGCAGCCCGATGGCACACGCCAGGATTCTCTCGATCGACACCTCCGCGGCCAAGGAGCTGCCCGGTGTGATCGCCGTACTCACCGGCGCCGACCTCGACCCCGGCGGTGAGATCGGGATGCCGTGCGCGTGGCCGATCACCGAGGACATGCTGCATCCTCGCCGCCCGATACTGGCCACGGACCAGGTCAACTTCGCCGGCGAGGGCATCGCGGTGGTGGTGGCTCGCAGCGACTACGAGGCGCACGACGCGCTCGAGGCGATCGACGTCGACTACGAAGACCTGCCGGTCGTGCTCGGGCTGGAGAACGCACTCGCCGAGGGCGCCCCGCTGGTCCACGAGGAACTCGGCACGAACCGCAACGCCCTCTGGGTGTTCGACTCCGCCGAGGCGGGCTCCGGTGGTGACGTCGAGGAGGCCATTCGCACGGCGGAGTCCGACGCCGAGGCGATCGTGCTTACCCGGCGCTTCCGCCAGCAGCGGCTGGTGCCCGCGTTCATGGAGCCACGTTCGTGCGTTGTCGACCCGACCGGGCCACAGCTCACGATGTGGTCGGCCACCCAGGTGCCGCACATCCTGAAGACGATGTCGGCGCTGACGCTCGGCATTCCCGAGCACAAGCTGCGCGTCATCGCGCCCGACGTGGGCGGTGGCTTCGGTGGCAAGATCGCCGTCCTGCCAGAGGAGACCATGGCGCTGCTGGTGGCGCAGAAACTCGGCAGACCGGTCAAGTGGACCGAGTCGCGGTCGGAGACCATGCTCGCCGCGCACCACGGCCGCGACCAGATCCAGGACCTGACCATCACCGCCAAGCGCGACGGGACGGTCACCGGGCTCAAGGTGGACCTGATGGCCGACATGGGCGCCTACCTCGGGCTCGTCGGGCCCGGAGTGCCGATCCTCGGCGCGTTCATGTTCAACGCGATCTACAAGATCCCGGCGTACCGGTTCGCGTGCACCAACGTCTTCACCAACACCACCCTGACCGACGCCTATCGCGGTGCCGGGCGTCCGGAGGCGACGTTCGCCATCGAGCGGATGATGGACGAACTCGCGGCCGAACTGGGCATGGACCCGATGGAGGTCCGCGAGAAGAACTGGATCAAGCACGAGGAGTTCCCGTACACGACGGTCTCGACGCTGACCTACGACTCGGGCAACTACGAGGCCGCCACGGCGAGGGCCAAGGAGCTGTTCGACTACGACGGCCTGCGGGCCGAGCAGCGCAGGCGGCGGGAGGCCGGTGATCCGGTGCAGCTCGGCATCGGGATCTCGACGTTCACCGAGATGTGCGGACTGGCACCGTCCCGGGTGCTCGGCTCGCTGTCCTACGGTGCGGGCGGCTGGGAGCACGCGGCGATCCGGATGCTGCCCACCGGCAAGGTCGAGGTGATCACCGGGGCCTCGGCGCACGGGCAGGGACACGAGACGGCGTGGAGCCAGATCGTCGCCGACCAGCTCGGCGTCGGCTTCGACGACATCGAGGTGCTGCACGGCGACACCCAGTCCTCGCACAAGGGCCTGGACACCTACGGCTCCCGGTCGCTGGCCGTCGGCGGGATCGCGGTGGTCAAGGCCGCGGAGAAGGTCGTCGCCAAGGCCAAGCCGATCGCCGCGCACATGATGGAGTGCTCGGAGGACGACCTGGAGTTCGCGAACGGCAAGTTCACGGTGAAGGGCACGGACAAGTCCACCGGCATCCAGGACATCGCGCTGGCGGTGTTCGCCGCGCACGACCTGCCCGACGGAGTCGAGCCCTCGCTGGACTCCGATGCCACCTACGACCCGGAGAACTTCTCCTTCCCGCACGGCACTCACCTGTGCGCCACCGAGGTGGACACCGAAACGGGGCGGGTGTCGATCCGCTCCTACGTCTGTGTGGACGACGTGGGGTCCGTGGTGAACCCCGTCATCGTGGAGGGGCAGATCCACGGCGGCCTGGCGCAGGGCATCGCCCAGGCACTGTTCGAGGAGGCCGTGCACGACGAGGGCGGGACGCTCACCACGGGCACGTTCGCCGACTACCTGTTGCCCTCAGCGGCAGATCTGCCCTCGTTCGTCACCGACCGCACCGAGACGCCGTCCACGACGAACCCGTTGGGCGTCAAGGGAGTCGGGGAGGCAGGCACCATCGCCTCCACACCGGCCGTGGTCAACGCCGTCGTCGACGCGGTGCGTCACTTCGGTGTGAACGACATCGAGATGCCCTGCTCGCCGATGCGCGTCTGGTCGGCGATCCACACCGGGTCGGCCGAGGCGGGCGGTGTCGGCGCCGAAGCCGGTGGCGGCCTTGGCTCGATGGACGCGTCCGGCTCAGGAACCAC
This sequence comes from Amycolatopsis marina, assembly GCF_900111885.1. Classification (GTDB taxonomy): domain Bacteria; phylum Actinomycetota; class Actinomycetes; order Mycobacteriales; family Pseudonocardiaceae; genus Amycolatopsis; species Amycolatopsis marina. Next base: position 123,501 of record NZ_FOKG01000002.1, on the reverse strand, counting down.
GGGAGGTGCGCAGTGATTCCCGCTGCCTTCGACTACGTTGCTCCGACCACTGTGGACGACGCTGTCCGCGCACTGGCCGACGCGGGGGAGGACGCCAAGGTGCTGGCAGGTGGACAGAGCCTGCTGCCGGTGCTGCGGATGCGGCTCGCCACGCCGACCAAGCTGATCGACCTCGGCCGGATCCCCGAGTTGCGCGGCGTCCGCGAGGACGGCGACATGCTGGTGATCGGGGCGATGACCACGCACTACGACGTGCAGCGGGATCCGCTGGTGGCCGAGCACGCGGCACTGCTGCGCAAGGCCACCGACACCGTGGCCGACCCGCAGGTGCGCCATCGGGGCACCTTCGGCGGCTCGATCGCCCACGCCGACCCCGCCGGTGACCTGCTGGCGCCCGCGCTCGCGCTGGACGCCGAGATGGTGATGACCGGAATGGACGGCAGGCGAACGGTGCCCGCGGAGGAGTTCTTCGCCGACTTCTTCACCACGTCCATACGGCAGGGCGAGATCCTGCTCGAGGTCAGGGTGCCGAAGTACACCGGCTGGCACGCGCACTACGAGAAGTTCAACAGAGTGGCGCAGGCCTGGTCGATGGTGGGGGTCGCCGCGGCGATCCGCACCGACGGCGACACCATCGCGGAGGCAAGGGTGGGCCTGACGAACATGTCGTCGGTGCCGGTCCGTGCCACGGCCGTCGAACAGGCGCTCGTCGGCAGGCCCGCGACGGCGGAGTCGATCAACGCGGCCGCCCAGCAGGCGGCCGAGGGGACCAGTCCGGCCACCGACGGCAACGCCGACGCCGCGTACCGCCAGCACCTGGCGCGCGTACTGACCGGACGTGCCCTCACCTCCGCGGTGAGCGCATAGCAAAAGCTCACCATGGCCACTGCGGGGAGCGTTCCCGCAGTGGCCATGGTGACTTCTTCCATTTCGACGAAGGGAGACCGGCCCGTGCGGCTCGACCACGAGTTCTCCGTACCCGCGCCCATCGAGGACGTCTGGAAGGCCGTCGTCGACCCCGAACGGGTGGCGCCGTGCATGCCGGGCGCCACGCTCTCCGGGGTGGACGGTGACACGTTCCGCGGGACGGTCAAGGTCAAGCTGGGCCCGATCTCGTTGACCTACAAGGGGGCCGGTGAGTTTCTGGAGAAGGACGAACAGGCCCGCAGGGTCGTCATCAAGGCCGCGGGCAAGGACGCGCGCGGCGCGGGTACCGCCTCGGCCACGGTGACGGTCACGCTCACCGCCGCGGGGGACACCACGACGGGCGCTGTCGCCACCGATCTCACTGTCACCGGCAAGCCCGCCCAGTTCGGCCGCGGAATGATCTCCGAGGTCGGCGGGAAGATCCTGGATTCCTTCGCGTCCTGCCTTGCCGAGAAACTCGGTTCCACACCGGAACCGGTCCGCGCGACCGAGCCTGCGTCGATGGCCGAACCGGTGCGGGAGGAGGCGTCCGCGGAGAAGCCGGGCCCCGCCATCGCGCCGCGTACCGAGAGCGCCCGCGATACGGAGGCGATCGACCTGTTCGAGTACGCGGGCGGTTCGGTGGCCAAACGCCTCGGCCCGATGGTCGCCGGTGCGGCGGCGGTGCTGGTCCTCGTCGCTGTCGTGCGGGCGTTACGCCGACGCAGAACCGGTGGCCCGGATGTGACCTGAGTCCCTGATCGGGCGGGAAATACCCGGCCCCGATGGCTGTTGTACCCGGTATGCGTAGCGGGCAGGCGGACCATCGGACGGACGTGGTGGTGATCGGCGCCGGACAGGCCGGGCTCTCGGCCGCGTACTTCCTGCGCCGCGCCGGACTGGCGAACGGCAGCGGCTTCGTCGTGCTCGACCACGCGAAAAACGCGGGCGGAGCCTGGCAGTACCGCTGGCCCTCGCTGCGACTGGACCGGGTGCACGGGCTGCACGAGCTACCGGGAATGGCGCTGGGCTCGCCGGACGGTTCCCGGCCTGCTTCCGACGTCGTTTCCGAGTACTTCGACCGCTACGAACGCACCTTCGACCTGCCCGTGTTGCGGCCGGTGGACGTGCGCTCCGTCCGCGAGGGCGAGGGTGCCGAGGCCGGCAGGCTGGTGGTCGAGAGTGCCACCGAGAGCTGGGCCGCTCGCGCGATCATCAATGCCACCGGCTCCTGGGACCGGCCGTTCTGGCCGTACTACCCCGGTCAGGAGACCTTCGCAGGCCGTCAGTTGCACACCGCCGACTACACCGGTCCCGGCGGTTTCGCGGGACAGCGGGTCGTGGTCGTCGGCGGGGGAACGTCGGCCGTGCAACTGCTCATCGAGATCGCCGAGCAGGGCGCCCCCGCTGGCACGACGTGGGTGACCCGCAGGCCGCCCGTCTTCCACGAGGGGCCGTTCACCCACGAGGACGGCAGGGCCGCGGTCGCGCGCGTCGAGCGGGCGGTGCGTGCGGGCAGGCCGCCGGAGAGCGTGGTCAGCGTGACCGGCCTGCCGTTGACCGAGGACATCGTCAGGGCTCGCGACTCCGGGCTGCTCGACCGCAAGCCCATGTTCGAGCGCATCGCCCCGCACGGTGTGGTTTGGGCGGACGGCACCGAACAGCACGCGGACGTGATCCTCTGGGCCACCGGGTTCCGAGCCGCCGTGGACCACCTCGCGCCGCTGCGCCTGCGCGAGAACGGCGGCGGAATCCGGCTCGACGGCACCAGAGCCGTCGCCGACCCACGGGTGCACCTGGTGGGCTACGGCCCCTCGGCGAGCACGATCGGCGCCAACCGAGCAGGTCGCGTAGCCGTCCGCGAACTCAAGCGCCTGCTGCACCTCTGAGCCGTCCCCGACAGAGGTTGAGGCGTCTGCAAGTACTACCAAGCAAGATCAAACAGGCAGTTTCTGCCGCCCACGCCGCCCAGCTTGGTAGCGGTTAGCGACGCTGTCGATCTTGCTTGGTGGTACTTGCAGACGCACCAAGCCGGGGACGGCACCCAGGGCAGCACGGCCGCGCTAGTCCTGGCTGAGCTCTGGGGTCACCGGGGCCGGTTGGGGGCGGCGGGCGCGTTCGCCGAAGATCAGGTTGAGGACCACAGCGGCGATACAGCCCGCGCTGATCCCGGAATCCATCACGGTCTGCACCGCTGAGGGGAAGCTTTCGTAGAACGTCGGGGACGCGATCGGGATGATGCCGATGCCCAGCGCGGCCGCGACGATCGTGGTGTTGGCAGGTCGCTCGAACGACGCCCTGGCCAGGGTGCGCACGCCGCTGACCGCCACGCTGCCGAACAGCACCAGGCCCGCGCCGCCGAGCACCGGCTGCGGGACCAGCGCGACGATTCCGCCGGTCACCGGGAACATGCCCAGCAGCACCATGATCGCGCCGCTGGCGGCCACGACGTACCTGCTCACCATTCGGGTCAGCGCCACCAGTCCCACGTTCTGCGCGAAGGCGGTGCAGGCGAACCCGCCGAACATCGTGCTGACGGCGGTGGCGAACCCGTCGGCCCGCAGCCCGTTCGCCAGCGTCGTCTCCGACGTCGGCTTCTCCACGATCTCACCCAGCGCGAGCATGTCCGCGGTGCTCTCCGCCATCACCACGAGCATCACGATCGCCATCGAGACGATCGCGGCGATGTCGAACGCGGGCACGCCGAAGTGGAACGGAGTGACGATGCCGAACGCGGGTGCGCCGTCCAGCGTCGAGGTGTCCACCGCGCCGAGCGGCCACGCGACGAGCGTGCCGATCACCAGTCCCAGAAGTAGCGCGATCCGGCTCCAGAATCCGGAGAGGAACCGGTTGAACGCCAGCACCGCGGCCATGGTGACCCCGGCGAGCAGCAGCCCGGTCGGGGCGACCGTGTCCTCCTGGTCGGAGATCCAGCGCACCGCCACCGGCAGCAGCGAGACCCCGATCAGGGTGATCACCGTGCCGGTGACCAGTGGCGGGAAGAACCGGGTGAGCCGGGAGAAGAACGGCGCCGCGAGCACCACCAGCGCGCCGCCGACCAGCGTGGCGCCGTAGACGACGCCGAGCGAGTCCTGCGGGCCGTGCTGGCTGACGATCGCGAGCACCGGCGCCACGGTCGCGAACGTGACACCGTTGACCAGCGGCAGCCGCGCGCCGAACCGCCACACCCCCAGTGTCTGCAGGAGGGTCGCCAGTCCCGCGGTGAACAGGCTGGCGCTGATCAGCAGGCTCAGCTGCCCTGGATCGAGGCCGACGGCCGCGCCGATGATCAGCGGTGGCGCGACCACTCCGGCGTACATGGCGGCCACGTGCTGGAGGCCGCCCGCGATCAGTTGTGGCAGGGGTGGGCGCTGGTCGACGGGATGGACTTCGGTGGTCGTGGTGGGGATGGAAGGCATGCGGGCTCCACAGCTGCTACGGCCACGTCCGGAACTAGAACGCGGCGAGGGTGTGCCAGGCCAGTCCCGGGTCCTCCGCGGCGGGGTCGCCGTTCTCGCGCTGCACGGTTCCCTCGATCAGGCCATAGGGACGGTCGGCGGCGTAGAAGACCTCGTTGTCGTTCTCCAGCCCGAACGGGCTGAGATCGACCAGGAAGTGGTGCTTGTTCGGCAGGGAGAGCCGGATCTCGGCGATCTCCTCGCGCGCGAGGAGCACTGCCTCGCCCATCGCGTACAGGGTCTGCTGCAGCGAGAGGCTGTGCTTGGTGGCGAAGGTCTCCAGCAGGATCCGGCGCACGTCGGTGCAGCAGGCGGCCCAGTCGTGCTCGCCGGAGCGGTAGCGCCAGCGCGCGGTCAGCGCGGTGGCCAGGATGCGGTCGTTCGTCTCGGCCAGCGTGGTGTACCGGTCGCGCGGGAATCCGTGGAACTCCGAGCCGGTCGACTTGAGCAGCACCAGTCCGGTGACGCCGGAGACGACCCAGGTCCGCTCTCCCGCGACGGTGACCGCCGTCGTCCTGCGCTCGTCGCCGGACCGGGAGAAGGAGTGGTCGTGCGGGGTGCCGTCGACGGCGATGCGGTCCCAGCCGTGCTCGTCGACGAGAATTCTCGCCTGCTCGATGTGGCTGAACTCGTCGACGAAGTGCCTGCCGAGTCGCAGGGCGAAGTCCTCGATCTCGCCGACCGGCTGCTCCTTGGCGAACGCGAAGACGGTGTTCTTCTGCGTGTCCGTCGCGACGACGTCGGCGTTGTCCCCGGTCAGGTGGGTGCGTTCGAGCCTGCCACGCAGAGCGGTAGAGACGGTGACGTCCTTGACGTGGTGGACGGGGCCGGCGCGGTTCACCGTGACCAGGCGGACCTCCGCCTTGCCGTACTGGTTGGGGCCCAGGGTGATGGCCACGGATGATCAGCTCCCTCGGTAGGTGGAGTAGGCGAACGGGCTGAGCAGAAGCGGCACGTGGTGGTGCGCGGCGCCGTCGGCGATGCGGAAGCAGATCGTCGCCTCCGGGAAGAAGGCCTCGGGGCCGAGGTAGTTCGCCGTGTCGAAGACCAGTCGGTACACGCCTGGAGCCAGCGAGTCGGGGCCGAGGTCTCTCACCCGCCCGTCGTCGTCGGTGTGCCCGGTCGCCACGGTTCGCCAGCCGCCCTCGCCCCCGGCGTCCAGCGCGACCGGCACGCCCTGTGCGGGCCTGCCGTTCGCGGTGTCCAGCACGTGGGTGGTCACCAGGCTCATGCGGCTACCGCCTTCCTGAGTCGCAGCTCGGCGATCTTCGTCAGTTCCTCGCCCGCCACCGCGAGCTCGGTGTCCGGGTCGTTGTCCAGCCGCTCCCGCAGGTCCGCGAGCAGTCCGTCACCACTGCGCCCGCCCGCACAGACGAGGTAGATGTAGCCGAACCTGCGCTCGTACTCGAAGTTGGCCTCCCGGAACGCCTCCGCCGCCGCGCTGTCCACACCGGACTGCTCACTGCGGGACCACGCCGAGCCGCTGCGTTCCCCGATGCGGGGGTGGGAGTCCAGGGCGCCCTGTACCTCCGCGGTCCTCAGCGGCGCGACCGAGCGGGCGGTCGCGAGCAGGGAGTCCAGGTCCGGATACGGCCTGCCGGCCAGCACCGTGTCCACCCAGCGCGGAACGGCGAGGCAGGCGGTGAGCAACGGCCGGACACGTGTCTCACCCGCGCCGTTGAACTCGGCGAGCGTGACCGTGGCTTCCGCGTCCTGGGTTGGCGACATGCGAGTTCTCGATCCTGTGTGAGCGGAGAGTCTTCTGCATTGCGGAAAAGAAATTCTGATCTGGAGACGGTACGGCCGCTTGTGCCGAGCGTCAACAGTTTGTTGAATCTGCGGTGACGGTGCAGGTGACGGGCTAGGAGGTGTCGCGGTTGAGGTAGTTGTAGACGGTGAATCTGGTGACGCCCAGCGCTTCGGCCACGGCGGCCACCGACTTGCGAAGTTGGAACGCTCCCCGTTCCTCCAGCAGTCGTACGGCCCGCTGCTTGCCCGGCCGGTCGAGTTCCGCCAGTGGGCTCCCGAGCTCCTGCTCCACCTGCTGAACGAGTTGGCCGAGTACGTCGACCGGCGTGCCGACGGGGGCTGTGTCCGTGGCGGAACCGAGGCGAAGGGTGAACCGGGTGGCTCCCGCGTCCAGTGCGGCGCGGGCGATCGCGGGCAGGGCGTCGAGCACGGCCTCCCGCTCGCCTCGCGCCGCGGTCCCCAACGGTCCGAAGTCGACGGAGAGTCCGGCGGTCAACGCGGCGTCTCTGGCCAGCGTCGCGTGCTCGGGTGGGCTGCCCTCGCCGCGAAACGGCTCGGTGGTGAACTCCGCTTCCAGTTCCACGGGCGAACCGTACCCCCCTTGGACGATTCGGCGCCCGACCCGTTGACGTCGGCCAGAATCCATCGCTACTGTCGTTATGTGAAATAGAACTTCCACTATGCGAAATCGCACGGCGAGGTGTCTCATGAGTGATGGCAGCGGGGCGCAACACTCCCTGCGTTACGACGTCAATCTGTCGATCCTGTTCAGCGAACTGCCGGTACCGCGGCGACCTGCGGCGGCGCGGGAGGCCGGATTCGACGCGGTCGAGTTCTGGTGGCCGTTCGCCGAACCGGTGCCGGGCGATCGCGAGGTGGACGAGTTCGTCCACGCGGTGCGGGACGCGGGCGTGGACCTGGTCGGGCTGAACTTCTACGCGGGCGACATGAAGGCGGGTGACCGGGGCCTGGTGTCCTGGGTGGGGCGCGAGCGCGAGTTCGCCGACAACGTCGACGTGGCGGTCGGTATCGCGGACCAACTCGGCTGCCGCAGCTTCAATGCGCTGTACGGCAACCGGATCGACGGCGTCGACCCCGCGGAACAGGACAAGCTCGCATTGTCCAATCTGGAACACGCTGCCGGTGCCGCATCGGCCATCGGCGCCCGGCTCGTGCTGGAGCCGCTCTCCGGGGCGCCCGCCTACCCGCTCACCACGGCCGCGCAGGCGTTCGGTGTCATCGACGAGCTCGGCAGGGACGACGTTCTGCTGCTCGCCGATCTCTACCACCTCGCGGTCAACACCGACGACATCGACGCGGTGATCGCGGAACACACAGCGCGGATCGGACACGTGCAGATCGCCGACGCACCAGGACGTGGGGCGCCGGGAACCGGATCACTGGACATCGAAGGCCACCTGGCGCGACTGCAGGCCGCCGGCTATGCGGGCCACGTGGGAATCGAGTACGCACCGGGCGGCGACAGTCTCGACTCGCTCGACTGGCTGCCGCGAGAACGAAGGGGAACACGATGACGACACTGGGATTCATCGGACTGGGCATCATGGGCGGGCCGATGTCGGGCCACCTCGCCGCGGCGGGGCACACCGTTCGCGGCTACGACGTGCATCCCGAGGCGATCGCGAAGCTCACGGCGGCGGGTGGCATCGCCGCCACCGGTATCGCCGATGCCGCTGCTGATGCCGACGTGGTGATCACGATGCTGCCCAACCACCCTCAGGTCGAGGACGTCGTGCTCGGGCCGGACGGAGTGCTGGCCGCCGCCCGCCCCGGCACGCTGCTGGTCGACATGAGCACCATCCGGCCCGAGACCTCCGTCGAGGTCGCGAGTGCCGCGGCGGAGAAGGGGATCCGGGTGCTCGACGCGCCGGTCTCCGGCGGACAGGCGGGAGCCGAGCAGGCCGCGCTGTCGATCATGGTGGGCGGAGAGGAGGCCGACTTCGCCGCGGCACGGCCGCTGCTGGAGGCGGTGGGCCGCACGATCGTCCACGTCGGACCGCACGGGGCAGGGCAGGTCGTCAAGGCGGCCAACCAGCTCGTGGTCGGTGGCATCTACGGCCTCGTCGCCGAGGCCATCGTGCTGATGGAGGCGTCCGGTGTGGACGCCAAGACCGGGCTCGACGTACTCGCCGGTGGGCTTGCCGCCAACCGGATCCTCGAACTCAAACGAGAGTCGATGGTGGCGCGGGAGTTCCGGCCAGGGTTCCGGATCGATCTGCACCACAAGGACATGGGCATCGCGCTCGCCGCGGCCCGTCAGGCGGACGTGTCGCTGCCACTCACCGGTCTGGTCGCCCAGCTCGTCGCCGCGGGACGCAGCATGGGATACGGCGACCTGGACCACTCCGCGCTGCTCAAGGTGACCGAAGGATTGTCCGGCCGAGCCCAATCTCAGGAGTGAGGGACAATGCCCAGAATTCCCGTCATGCAAGCTGTCGTCGAGGTCCTCGCCAGTGAAGGGGTGGACACCGTCTTCGGCTGCCCCGGCGCCGCGATTCTCCCGCTCTACCAAGCACTGCAGGGCAGCGGGATCGAGCACCTCGTGGTCCGGCACGAGGAGGGCGCGACCCACATGGCCGACGGGTGGTCGCGCACCACCGGCAACGTCGGCGTCGCGATCGGCACCTCGGGCCCGGCTGGCACGAACATGATCACCGGGCTGTACACGGCACAGGCCGACTCGATCCCGATCCTGTGTATCACCGGACAGGCGGTGTCGAGCAAGCTGCATCAGGAGGCCTTCCAGGCCGTGGACATCGTCGAGATCGCCAAGCCGGTGACGAAGTGGGCCGTGCAGATCAAGGAGGCGGCACAGGCTCCGTGGATCTTCCGCGAGGCGTTCCGGCTGGCCCGTTCCGGCAGGCCGGGACCCGTGCTCATCGACCTGCCGCTCGACGTGCAGAAGCAGGAGATCGAGTGGGACTCCACAGTGGACGCGCCGCTGCCGGTCCCGGTCGTGACGCCCGCACCGGCCAGGGTCGAGCGGGCACTCGACATGCTGCTGGCCGCCCGGCGCCCGCTCATCCTCGCCGGTGGCGGCGTGGTGCTCGGTGAGGCCAGCGAGCAGCTGCGCACGGTCGCCGAACGTCTCGGTGTGCCGGTCGGGGTGACGCTGATGGGCAAGGGCAGTTTTCCGGAGGACCACGAACTCTTCGCCGGGATGGCCGGTGTGCAGACCTCGCAACGCTGGGCGAACGCGGCGTTCCTCGACTCCGATCTCGTGCTGGCGCTGGGGGCGCGGTTCGGGGACCGGCACACGGGAGCGCTGGACGTCTACCGGGGCGAGCGCAAGTTCATCCACGTCGACATCGAGCCCACCCAGTTGGGCCGGGTGTTCGGGCCCGACCTCGGCATCGTCTCGGACACGCGGGAGTTCCTCGCTGCCCTGCTCACCGAGGTGGAGCGCCGCGCGGAGCGTCGCGAGCCCGGTGAGTGGGTGCGCCACCTCGGCGAGCTCAAACGCGCGTTGCCGCGCAGGGAGGACTTCGACACCACGCCGATCAAGGCGCCGCGGGTGTTCGCCGAGATCAACAAGACCTACGGCCCGGACACCTACTTCGTGACCGCGATCGGGCTCTATCAGATCTGGTCCGGGCAGTTCCAGCGTGCGCACAAGCCCCGCCACTACCAGGTGTGCGGGCAGGCAGGCCCGCTCGGCTGGGAGATCCCCGCCGCGATCGGGGTGAAGCGGGCTCGCCCGGACGCCGAGGTGGTCGGCGTGGTCGGTGACTACTCCTTCCAGTTCCTGGTGGAAGAACTGGCGGTGGCCGCGCAGTACGACATCCCGTTCGTGCTGATCATGCTGAACAACACCTACCTCGGGCTGATCCGGCAGGCGGAGACCGGGTACGGGATGAACTTCCAGGTGGACATCCACTACGACGAGAACGGAACGGACAACCTCAAGATCATGGAGGCCTACGGCTGTTCGGGCACCAGGGTGGAGGAGGCCGCAGGCATCGCGCCCGCCCTGGAGTGGGCCCGTAAGGAGGCCGAGCGGACCAGCCGTCCGGTGCTGGTCGAGGTCATGATCGAGCGTACGGGCAATGCCGCGATGGGCACGGCACTGGACAACGTGGTCGAATTCGAGGCGATCGAGCCGGAGGCCGACGTGATTGAGTTGGTGCCATGACAGAACTCGACCTGCTTGTCCGAGCGCGGCGCGTACTCACCCCACAGGGCGAGCGCCCCGCGAGCGTGGGGGTGGTCGGCGGCCGCATCGCCGAGGTCGGGCCGTACGACGCGGACCGGTCGGCGGCGGCGGTCGTCGAACTCGACCCGGAACTCGCGCTGCTGCCGGGACTGGTGGACACCCACGTCCACGTGAACGATCCCGGCCGCAGCGAGTGGGAGGGGTTCGAGACGGCGACGCGCGCCGCCGCGGCCGGTGGTGTCACGACCATTGTCGACATGCCGCTGAACAGCCTGCCGCCGACGGTGGACGTCGAGGCGCTGCGGGTGAAGCGCGCGGCGGCTGAGGGCCGGGTGCACGTGGACGTCGGGTTCTGGGGCGGTGCGGTGCCCGGCAACGGCGCCGACCTGGCCGGGCTGCACGCCGAGGGCGTGTTCGGGTTCAAGTGCTTCCTGCTGCACTCGGGCGTCGACGAGTTCCCGCCACTGGCAGGCGACGAACTCGCGGCTGCGATGCGCACCGTGCACGACCTGGACTCGATGATGATCGTGCACGCCGAGGACGCGGACACCATCGAGCACGCCCCCCGGTCGCATGGCCGCGGTTACGACGGCTTCCTGCGTTCACGGCCGCAGGTCGCGGAGACGCTCGCCATCCAGCAGGTGATCGCCCTGGCCGAGACGACAGGGGCGCGGACGCACGTGCTGCACCTCTCCTCCGCCGATGCGATCGGCGTTCTCGCGCGGGCCAGGGCCGACGGCCTCCGGCTCACCGTCGAGACGTGCCCGCACTACCTGAGCTTCCTCGCGGAGGAGGTCCCCGACGGGGCGACGGCGTTCAAGTGCTGCCCGCCCATCCGCGAGGCGGAGAATCGCGAGCGACTGTGGCGCGGACTGGCCGACGGGGTGATCGACTGTGTGGTCACCGACCACTCCCCCTGCACCCCGGAACTCAAGCGCCTCGACAGCGGCGACTTCGGCGCCGCCTGGGGCGGGATCGCGGGACTGCAGGTCGGCCTGCCCGCCGTGTGGACCCAGGCGCGGCGGCGTGGTTTCGAACTCGGGGACGTGGTGCGGTGGATGGCGCAGCGCACCGCGGACCTGGTCGGCCTGCGGCACAAGGGCCGGATCGAGGAGGGTTGTGACGCCGACCTGGTGGCGTTCGCGCCTGACGATGCGTTCGTGGTCGACGCGCGCGCACTGGCGCACCGCAACCCGGTGAGCGCGTACCACGGAAGGCCGCTGGCCGGAGTGGTGCGGCGGACATGGTTGCGTGGCCAGGAGATCACCGGAAACGACCCGAACGGGCGGTTGCTCCGCCGCGGAGAGAGGTAACGATGAACAATCGTCCTGAATGGACAAACGAACCGGATCTGGCTTCGCGGAGGTACGGCGGAACCGTCATGTGGGCAACCGACGAGCTGTTCGCGGAGAAGGAGAACCTGGTCAATCCCTGGACACCGCGGCATCAGCCGGAGACGTTCGGGTCGAAGGGGCAGCTCTACGACGGCTGGGAGACGCGCAGGCACAGGGAGCCCGGTGACGACCGCGCGCTCGTGCGGCTCGGGATCCCGGGTGTGCCGTCCGGCGTGGTGGTGGACACCGCGTACTTCAAGGGCAACTATCCGCCCGAGGTCTCCGTGGAGGCGTGCGCGGTCGACGGGTACCCGGGTCCGGAAGAACTGTCCGAACAGGACTGGACGGTCCTGGTGGACAGGGCCGCGGTTCGTGGCGACGCGGAGAACTTCTTCGCGGTGGACAGCGGTCGCCGCTTCACGCACGTCCGACTGACGATGCACCCGGACGGAGGTGTCGCCCGGCTGCGGGTACACGGGCGGGCCGTGCCCGATCCAACGCTGCTCGATCCGGCCGCGCTCGACCTCGCGGCACTGGAGAACGGGGGTCGGATCGTCGGCTGCAGCAACATGTTCTACTCGTCGCCCGACAACATGCTCGCGCCGGGACTCGCCGCGCACCAGGCCGAGGGCTGGGAGACGGCACGCAGGCGCGACGACGGCAACGACTGGGCGATCCTCCGCCTCGCCGGAGAGGGAGTCGTGCGGTTCGCCGACGTGGACACCGGCAACCTGCGCGGCAACGCTCCAGGGCGGTTCTCGCTGAGCGGCGCGGTCGCATCCGACGAAACGGATGTTCCGGACTCCTGGTTCGAACTGCTGCCCCGGACCCGGCTCCAGCCGGACACCCGGCACCGGTTCGCCGTGCCACCCGAGCAGGAGGCCACTCACGTGCGACTAGACATCTTCCCGGACGGGGGAGTGGCGAGACTGCGGCTGCACGGCGGGCTGTCCGAGCGCGGGCTACGCGGACTGCGGGCCCGATTCGGAGCCACCTCCTCGCGCTGACCTGCGATGGAACAGCATTTGTTCCCCACGAGTTGAACTACGTAGGAAGCATCGACAGCAACGCCGAGAACGAGGAGACAACGTGGCAGACGCGCAGGCGACCCAGACGGCCAGGCAACCCGGCGGCGAGTTCCGGCTCGGCGGGGACCTTCCGGTCCATCGCCTCGGATACGGCGCCATGCAGATCACCGGCAAGGGCATCTGGGGCGAGCCGTCCGATCGCGACGGCGCGATCGCGGTGCTGCGGCGGGCGGTGGAGCTCGGGGTGAACTTCATCGACACGGCCGACTCGTACGGGCCGTTCGTCAGCGAGGAGCTGATCCGGGAGGCGCTGCACCCGTACCCGGAGAACCTGGTGATCGCGACGAAGGGCGGTCTGCTGCGGACCGGCCCGGACGAGTGGGTCCCGCTCGGCAAGCCGGCCTACCTGCGCCAGCAGGTCGAGACGAGCCTGCGGCGGCTCGGCGTGGAGCGGATCGACCTGTACCAGCTGCACCGGGTGGACCGTGACTACCCGCTCGCCGACCAGGTGGGCGAGCTGAAGTCGCTGCAGGACGAGGGCAAGATCCGCCACATCGGACTGTCCGAGGTGGACGCCGGGCAGATCGAGGAAGCCGGGAAGACCGCCGAGATCGTGAGCGTGCAGAACTTGTTCAACCTCGCCACCCGGCATCACGAGGCCGTGCTGGACTACGCGACGGAGCACAACATCGGCTTCATCCCGTGGTTCCCGATCGCCACGGGCGAGCTGGCCAAGCCGGGCAGCGTGCTGGAGCAGGCGGCGAAGGAGCACGGGCGCTCACCGGCGCAGCTCGCGCTCGCGTGGCTGCTGCGTCGTTCACCGGTGATGCTGCCGATTCCCGGCACGTCCAAGGTGGCCCACCTCGAGGACAACATGGCCGCCGCCGACATCGAACTCACCGACGAGGAGTTCGAGCAGCTCTCCGCCCTCGCCTGAGCTCCGCGTTCAACCCAGCAGCGAGCGGAGCCGGGCCTCGCGGACCGCGGGGGTCTGGCGGGGACAACTGGTGCACTTCTCGCCCCCGGTGGCCTCGTAGATCAGGCAGCAGGAGGCCCTGCGCACGATCGGGGTCCGGCCCACCTTGGCGAACCGAGGTTCCGGCAGCCGCGGATCGATGGCCGCGAGCAGGGGCATGGCCAATGCCATGGCGCTGGCCACGTCCCCGCTCGCGGTGCCGGACCACAGCAATCGGTTGCAGATCGAGTCACCGGCGATCGCCCACAACGAGCGCTCACTCGCGCCGGTGACGGCGGCGATCGCCCGCACCGCCGCGCCGAGGGCCGAGCCGAACGCCGCGCCCAGTTCGCCGACGTCGCCGCCCAGCACCCGGTTCGACCGTGCGCCGGGCAGCCTGCCGTCCGGGAGCACGTCCACCGTTACGGCGGACAGCGAGGGGTCCAATGCGGTCCCGGCCAGCACCAGGGACTCCACGGAAGGGGCCACCAGCACCGACGACGCGGAGTACCACCGGATCGTGCCCAGCACTCGGCTGGTCGAGTTGCCGTACATCCGCGCCGCTCGGTCGAGGTCCTCGCGCAGCCAGCCCGGATCGGTGAACGCGGTGGCCGGAAGCCGGTGCACGCCGGTACCCGTCGTGCTGCCGGCGTGGTGGGGCATCCGGGTGGAGAGCAGGCGGTAGACGTCGTCCGGGGTCATCGCGTCACGGCTTCCGCGCGGGGCCGGTAGGTGGACACGACGAACGACGCCGTCGTGGTCACCGGTTCGGTCAGTGCGGCAAGTCGTTCGCCGAGTCCGTCCCGGTGCAGGTGATGCGCGTTCGGGCCCATCAGCACAGCCTGCCGCGCCTGTTCGGGCTCCAGCACCAGCCGCGTCCCCCGTTCTATCCGATCCGCCAGTTCGAAGTGCCCGCCGAGCGTGCTGTCCAGCCGCTGTTCCTTGTCCTGGTCGACGTCGAGCAGGCCGAGTGCCGTGGCCAGCTCCGCCAGGTGACCCGGCCCAGGGGACGCGACGAGCAGCGTTCCGCCCGGTCGCAGCACGCGGTGGAACTCCGCCGCGTTGCGCGGGGCGAACACGTTGAGCACCAGATCAGCGGCCCCGGACGCGACCGGCCAGTCCTGCCACAGGTTCCACACCACAGCCCCGATACGCGGATGTGCCCGTGCGGCCCGCTTGAGGGCCGCCGCCGAGACGTCCAGCGCGAGCCCCGTGGCGTCCGGAACGGCGTCCAGCACTTCGGCCAGGTAGTGGCCGGTGCCGGCCCCGGCGTCGAGCACCAGACCCGGCGCGAGCCCCGCGGCGGTGGCGGTCAGTGACTGCGACAGCGGCGCGTAGTGCCCCGATCCGAGGAACGCGACCCTGGCCGCCACCATCTCCGGGGTGTCCGCCGTGCCCGCGTCGACTCCGGCACGGCGCAGGTTGACGTACCCCTGCTTCGCGAGATCGAACGAGTGCCCTCGGGGGCAGCGCAGTGCGAGACCGTCCTGGCCGAGTTCGTCGGCGCAGACGGAGCAGCGCAATGCCGCGACGGTAGCGGAGGGTAAGCCTCGGCCGCCCGAGCCGGTGGTGGTCATGAGTGTCACGCACAACTCGGTCGACGGGTGTGGCACTGAGCATGCGAAGGGCTGCTCGTGGCGACCGAGTGCAGGTGACAGGCGCACAGTGGCCGCACCCGCGCGGTGTGCGTGACGCTCAGTTGCATAGGACGCATGCTTCCTATTCGACCATGAGGTTTCGCGAACGGACGAAACGGTACGGGGACCACGAAACGCAGCCGTAACATCGGTCACCATTTGGTTCACGGAGCCGAAACGCCATGCGTCATCCCGTGCAACAACGCTTTTCCATGATTCCTCCCAAATGCGACCGTGCGAGTTCTAGGAGGAAGCGTGGAGGGAAATACGGCCTGGTTGCTGACCAGTGCCGCTCTGGTGCTGCTGATGACACCGGGGTTGGCGTTCTTCTACGGAGGTATGGTTCGCTCGAAGAGCGTGCTGAACATGCTCATGATGTGCTTCGGCGCGATTGGGCTCGTCGGTGTGCTCTGGGTGATCTACGGGTACTCGATGGCGTACGGGAGCAATGTCGGTGGCCTGTTCGGCAACCCGTTCGAGTACCTCGGGCTGAGCGGTCTCATGACGTCCGAGGGTGACCCGACCGCGGGCACTGTGGACGTCGCGTTCCAGGCGATGTTCGCCATCATCACGGTCGCCCTGATCGCCGGTGCCGTCGCGGACCGGATGAAATTCAGCGCCTGGCTGGTTTTCGCCGGCCTGTGGGCCACGATCTCCTACTTCCCGGTGGCGCACTGGGTGTGGGGTGACGGGGGCTGGATCGGCGAGATGGGCGCACTCGACTTCGCCGGTGGAACCGCCGTCCACATCAACGCCGGTGCTGCCGCGCTCGGCCTCGTGCTGGTCCTCGGCAAGCGCGTCGGCTGGCCGAAGGAGCCGATGAAGCCGCACAATCTTCCGTTCGTGATGCTCGGCGCCGGTCTGCTGTGGTTCGGCTGGTTCGGGTTCAACGCGGGATCCGCCTACGCCGCGGACGGCATCGCCGGTGTCGCGTTCATCAACACCCTGACCGCCACCTGTGCCGCGATGCTCGGCTGGTTGCTCGCCGAGCGGATCCGGGACGGTCACGCCACGAGCCTGGGTGCGGCCTCCGGTGTCGTCGCCGGTCTCGTGGCGATCACCCCGGCGTGCGCGTTCGTCGACACGTGGGGCGCCCTCGCGATCGGCGCGGTCGCGGGCATCCTCTGCGCACTGGCCGTGGGCCTGAAGTACCGCCTCGGTTACGACGACTCCCTCGACGTGGTCGGTGTCCACCTGGTCGGTGGTCTTGTCGGCACCATCATGATCGGATTCGTTGCCACTGTCAGTGTCAACCCCGACGGTGCGGACGGTCTCTTCTACGGTGGCAGCGCCGGACTGCTCGGCACGCAGGTGGTGAGCGCACTCGCCGTGATGGCCTTCTCCCTGGTGGTCGCGGTGGTCCTCGGGCTGCTCATCAAGTTCACCATGGGTATCCGGGTGTCCCCTGACGAAGAGGTGACCGGCATCGACGAGGCCGAGCACGCGGAGACCGCGTACGAGTTCGGTGGCAGCCGCGGTCGTGGCGTCACGGCGGGCACCGGCGTGGCCGGTGCGTCGAAGAAGCTGGAGGAGAGCAAGCCATGAAGCTGATCACCGCGATCGTCAAACCGTTCACCCTCGACGACATCCGCTCCGCCCTCGAACAGCTCGGGGTGCTCGGCATGACGGTGAGCGAGGTACAGGGATACGGCAGGCAGAAGGGGCATACCGAGGTCTACCGCGGCGCCGAGTACGCCGTCGACTTCGTGGCCAAGCTGCGGGTCGAGGTCGTCACCGACGACGCCGGTGTGGAGAAGGTGATCGACGCGATCGTCAACGCCGCGCACACCGGCAAGATCGGCGACGGCAAGGTGTGGGTGACCAATGTGGACACCGTGATCAGGGTTCGCACCGGCGAACGCGGCACGGATGCCCTGTAGGGCGCGGGCCGTGGTCGTAGGGGGGTAAGGGCGTGTCTGACGAATCCGATCTCGCTCGCAACGGATCCATCAGACACGCCCTGGTCGAGGCCACGGAGAGGTTGCTGGAAGGCAGGCACGGTCGGCTCGGTGCCTCGGCACTGCGCGACGCGCTCGTCGACCTCTACGAGTTCTGGCTTGGCAAGGCCGCCACGGCGGCCGGCGTGGACACCGCCGAACCGGGTGTCGCGCTGGTCGCCGTCGGCGGGCTCGGCCGACGCGAACTCGTTCCCTTCTCCGATCTTGACCTGGTACTGGTACACAACGACAATCCGCGCGTCGGGGAGATCGCCGACGCGCTTTGGTATCCGTTGTGGGACGCCAGGGTCGGGCTGGACCACTCGGTCCGCACTCCGGCACAGGCCCTGCAGGTCGCTTCCGAGGATCTGCGGACGGCGATCGGCCTGCTCGACGCGCGGCATATCGCGGGCGACGCCGAGTTGACCGGCAGGCTGGGCACGGCAGCACGGGACGCATGGCGCCGCACCGCCCGTAAACGGATTCCCGAACTCGCGGAAGCGACGCGGCAACGCTGGCATCGCAGCGGCGAGATCGCCCAGTCCGCCGAGCCCGACCTCAAGTACGGCAGGGGCGGACTGCGCGATCTCGGCCTGATCGACGCGTTCGCGCTCGCCCAGCTGACCGACCGACCCGGGGAGGAGTTGCGGGAGGCACGCCAGCTGCTGCTGGATGTCCGGACGGAACTGCGCAGGGAACTGCACAGGGACCGCGACGTGCTCGACGCCGCGGACGCGGCCCTGGTGGCCGCCGAACTCGGCTTCGGTGACCGGTTCGCGCTGGCGCGCGAGCTGTCCGGGGCCGGACGAGCGGTCGCCTACGCCGTCGACGTGGCCCTTCGATCCACTGTGGATGTGCCGAGGGCCAGGTTCGGCAGACGGCCCGCCAGGACCCCACTGGACGACGGGGTCGTGTTGCACGGCAGCGAGGTCGCACTCGCCAGGGACGCCGTGCCCGCCCGTGACCCCGGACTGTTGCTCCGGGTCGCCGCCGCCTCCGCCCGAACCGGAAAGCCCGTCGCGCACGGTACACTTCGGACACTCGCGGACACGGCCCCCGAGTTGCGGGCCCCGTGGCCGCCCGGTGCGCGGCAGGCGCTGACCGAGCTGCTCGGCGCGGGAGAGGGTCTCGTCGACGCGGTCGAGGCATTGGACAGGACCGGGCTGTGGGCCAGGTTGTTCCCGGAATGGGGCGCCGTACGCGACCTCCCGCCCCGCGAACCCGTGCACTCCTGGAGTGTGGACCGGCACCTGGTCCAGGCCTGCGTCGAGGCGGCCAGGCTCACGACGACCGTGTCCCGGCCGGATCTGCTCCTGTTCGCGGCGCTGCTGCACGACATCGGCAAGGGCAGGCCCGCGGACCACTCGGAGCTCGGGGCGAAGATCGCGGCCCAGGTGACGGAGCGGCTCGGGCTGTCGCCCGCGGACTGCGCACTGGTCTCCGACGTGGTCCGGCATCACCTGCTGCTGCCGCACACCGCGACCCGGCGGGACATCAGTGAGCCGGACACCATTCGCAGGGTGGCCGACACGCTGAACGACGACCCCGTGTTGCTGGAGCTGCTGCACGCGTTGTCGATCGCCGACTCGATCGCCACCGGTCCAGGGGTGTGGACCGAATGGAAGGCAGGGCTGATCGCCGAGCTGGTGTCGCGCTGCCGGGAGGTGATGCACGGCAACGTTTTCGTCCCACCCGCTCCGGTGACCGCAACGCAGCGGGAACTCATCGCCGCCGCCGTGCGCACCGGAAGGGGGGAGGTGCTCGTGCGCACCGAGGGCAACCTCGCCACGATCACCCTCGCCGTTCCCGCCGCGGTGGAACTGCTCGCTCCCGCCGCCGGCGTACTGGCGCTGCACTCGATGGAGGTGCACACCGCGGCGTTGCGCGCACACGGGGGCGGCCGGGTCGGGGTGTTCACCGCGTCCCCGAAGTTCGGCTCGCTGCCGCAGACGTCCCTGCT
Organism: Amycolatopsis marina; assembly: GCF_900111885.1. Taxonomy (GTDB): domain Bacteria; phylum Actinomycetota; class Actinomycetes; order Mycobacteriales; family Pseudonocardiaceae; genus Amycolatopsis; species Amycolatopsis marina. Next base: position 104,363 of record NZ_FOKG01000002.1, on the reverse strand, counting down.
GCGCGAGCAGTTCGCCAGGGCAGCGGCCGGAGCGCTGGGCATCACCCCGAAACTCGCCGCGAAGGAACGCGACTACGGGGGGCCTCCCGTGTCCTCCGTGCGGCCGAGGGTGCTCTGGTTCGACGAGGAAACCAGCGGTGCCGACACCGTGGTGCTCGAGCTCAGGGCGGTCGACCGGATCGGCCTGTTGTACAGCGTGGCCAGGGCACTGAGCGGTTACGACGCCGAGGTGCGCTGGGCCAAGGTGGCGACCATGGGCCCCGCCGTCGTCGACTCCTTCGGTGTCTCCCCTCGGCACGGCAGGCTGGATCAGCGGTGGCGCGACGCTGTGGAGGCCGCGGTGCTGGCAGCCTGCCGCAGCTGAATACTCACGCCCGTTCTGAGTAGAAACACCCACTCCTACTTGGGGGTCTTCACGCTGCCGGAACACCCCCGCGGCCCGGCAGTCTTGTGGTCATCACGCGGAGCTGCACCGGACAGTTGCGGAAATCGCCAGGTACTGGGGGTCTGGCGGCGTCCGCAGGCGGGGGGCCGGTGATCCGCGGGACCTGGCCGTCCGGCCGGCTTGAAGAGGGAGCAGGCCGGCTGGACGGACCTCAGTGTCTGTTGGTAGACGCGCGTCACGATCGACTCGGCGAGGCTCGGACCTGGCCCGGACCGTCACCACCGCACGTCACGCGCCCCGCCTCCCCGCTCGTGGGCTCCGCCGCGCGCGTTCTCCGGGGCACCATCGCGACATAGCTCCCGTTCACCAGCGCACTGTCAGCACGGTCGCTGAGCAGGTAGTGCCGCCGTGGCCGCACTCCGTCCGACCCGGGCGACTACCCTCGAAGGTAGCCGGCGGGCGCGCCGGGTGAACAACGACGAACTGCTGGAGCGTGCACACCCGTGTTCGACACCCTCTCCGATCGGCTCACGTCGGTCCTGCAGAACCTGCGCGGCAAGGGGAAGCTCACCGAAGCCGACATCGACGCGACCGCGCGGGAGATTCGCATCGCGCTGCTGGAGGCCGATGTCGCCCTGACGGTGGTGAAGGAGTTCATCGCCCAGATCAAGCAGCGCGCGAAGGGGGAAGAGGTCTCCGGCGCGCTGAACCCGGCGCAGCAGGTCGTCAAGATCGTCAACGAGGAGCTCGTCGGCATCCTCGGCGGGGAGACCCGCAGGCTGAACCTCGCCAAGAACCCGCCCACCGTCATCATGCTCGCCGGCCTGCAGGGATCCGGTAAGACGACGCTGGCTGGCAAGCTCGCGGTCTGGCTGAAGAAGCAGGGTCACGCGCCCATGCTGGTGGCCTGTGACCTGCAACGACCCAACGCGGTGACGCAGCTGCAGGTGGTCGGTGAGCGCGCCGGTGTGCCCACCTTCGCCCCGGAGCCGGGCAACGGCGTCGGCGAGCCCGTGGACGTGGCCCGGCGCGGTATCGACGAGGCCCGCCACGCCCAGCACGATGTGCTGATCGTCGACACCGCGGGTCGCCTCGGTGTCGACGAGGAACTGATGCGCCAGGCCGCGGATATTCGCGACGCGGTGAGCCCGGACGAGACCCTGTTCGTGGTCGACGCCATGATCGGTCAGGACGCCGTCAACACGGCCGAGGCCTTCCGCGACGGCGTCGGTTTCACCGGTGTGGTGCTCACGAAGCTCGACGGCGACGCACGCGGTGGCGCCGCGCTCTCGGTCCGGCAGGTCACCGGCCAGCCGATCCTGTTCGCGTCCAACGGTGAGAAGCTCGAGGACTTCGACGCCTTCCACCCGGACCGGATGGCCAGCCGCATCCTCGGTATGGGTGACATGCTCACCCTCATCGAACAGGCCGAACAGGCCTTCGACCAGGACAAGGCCGAGCAGGCCGCGGCGAAGCTCGGCAGCGGCGAGATGACGCTGGAGGACTTCCTCGAGCAGATGCTCGCGGTGCGCAAGATGGGCCCGATCGGCAACCTGCTCGGCATGCTGCCGGGGGCGGGGCAGATGAAGGACCAGCTGGCGCAGGTCGACGACAAGCACATCGACCGGTTGCAGGCGATCATCCGCGGCATGACACCGGCCGAGCGCGCGGACCCGAAGATCATCAACGCCTCCCGCAGGCAGCGCATCGCGCGGGGCTCCGGGGTCGCTGTCCGCGAGGTCAACGACCTGGTGAACCGGTTCTACGACGCCAAGAAGATGATGCAGCAGATGGCGGGCCGGTTCGGCTTCGGCGGCGGGCCCGGCGGCGGCAACCGGAAGAACAACCGCAAGGGCAAGAAGGGGAAGAAGGGCAAGGGGCGCGGCCCCACCCAGCCCAAGGTGAAGGGCGGCTTCCCCGGCGGCATGCCGGGCTTCCCGCCCGGCGCGTTTCCCGGCGGCGGCGGTGGCGGGGGCGGTATGCCAGACCTGTCCCAACTCGGCGGCGGCCTGAACGACCTGCCGCCGGACTTCGACCCGTCCAAGTTCAAGCTGCCGAAGAACAAGTAGCGTGCTGCACCTGCGTGGCGTGGTGCTGCCCGAGGGTGAGCATCAGGAACTCTGGATCGCGAACGGCCGGATCAGTACCGAGCCGGTACCGGGAGCCGAATCCCTTGACATCGACGGGTACCTCGTTCCCGGCCTGGTCGACGCCCACTGTCACCCCGGCATCGGGATCGGTGGTCCGGTTTCCCTCGAGGAGGCGGCCGAGCAGGCCACGACCGACCGGGACGCGGGCACGCTGCTGATCCGCGACTGCGGAGTGCCGCTCGACATCCGGCCACTGCAGCAGCGGGCGGACCTGCCGCGAATCATCCGCAGCGGGCGGCATCTGGCCCTGCCGAAGCGCTACATCCCCGGGCTGGGGATCGAGCTCGACGCTCCCGAACAGCTACCGGAGGCCGTCGCGGCACAGGCGGCCGACGGCGACGGCTGGGTAAAACTCGTCGGTGACTGGATCGACCGGTCGGTGGGCGACCTCGCCCCGCTGTGGCCGGACGACGTACTGGCCGAGGCGATCGCGGTGGCGCACGACGCCGGAGCGCGGGTGACGGCGCACGTGTTCGGTGAGGAAGCGCTGCCGGGGCTGATCGAGGCGGGCATTGACTGCCTGGAGCACGGCACCGGTCTCGATGCCGAGCAGATCGACCTGCTCGCCACCAGTGGGACCGCGCTCGTGCCCACACTGATCAATATCGAGAACTTTCCCGGCATCGCCGACAAGGCCACCCGGTTTCCGGCCTACGCCGCGCACATGCGGGACCTGCACGCCCGGGTCGGTGCCACCGTGCGTTCGGCGATCGAGGCGGGCGTGCGGGTGTTCGCGGGCAGTGACGCGGGCGGCATGGTCGAGCACGGCAGGCTGGTGGACGAGATCGAAGCACTGCACCAGGCGGGGATGAGCGCGGAACAGGCGCTCGGGGCCGCTTCCTGGGGCGCGCGGGACTGGCTGGGGCACCAGGGCATCGCCCACGGCGCGCCCGCCGACCTGCTGGTCCTCGACGAGGACCCGAGAGCCGATCTCGGTGCACTGCGCAGGCCCCGGCACATCATCCTGCGCGGACAGCTCATCGGCTGAGCAGAACGTCCCCGATGCCACATTGGGGACGTTGAAGGTCCCCAATGTGGCATTGGGGACATCACACGGATGACGAGCGGGGCGGGGAGGCCGGGTGGGGCGCGAGCACGAAGACAACGCACCCGAGGTCCGGGACGGCCTGGTGTTCGGGGTCCACTGGGGCTTTCTGGCCTTCTTCGCCGGGCTGGGTGGCTACTACCTTGTCTCACTGGTGCTGGCCGCGGTGCTCACGGGCAGCGTCGACGATCTGCCCGCGCGGGCGTCCACCGAGATCGGGCCGATCATCCTGCTGGCGTTCCTGCCCAACCTGCTGCTCGGACTCGGCCCCGCGATCGGGTCGTGGCTTCGAGGGCGGGGCCTGCGCGCGGACTACGGACTGATCCCGAACGCGCGAGATCTCAAGGTGGGCCTGGCCTGTGGCGGCTTCGCGCTGCTCGTGGGGTATCTGCTCAACCTCGTGCTGCTCGCCGTGTACGGCCCGGAATCGGTCAACAGCGGCCCGCTCGTCGAGCTCGCGTCGGGCCTCGGCGACGAGCTCGTCTGGCTGATCCTCGCCGCGTTGGTCGTCGTGCTGGCGGCACCGGTCACCGAGGAACTGCTGTTCCGCGGTGCGATGTGGAACTCACTCGCGTTCTACCGCGTGCCGCAGTGGGCGATCCTGCTGCTCACCGCGCTGGTGTTCGCGCAGGTGCACGGTGAGCCCTCGCGGATGATCGCGCTGTTCGGGCAGGGTGTCGCGATCGGCGTGGCGCGGCTGGTCACCGGGCGTACCGGCGCCAGTATGGTCGCGCACGCCGCGAACAACCTGCCGCCCGCACTGCTGTTGTTCACCATGCCCTGACCCCTTGATCCGCTACCGCTAAGCTGCAGTGCACCCCTGTCGAACACGGAAGGATCGGCGTGACCTCACGGCAGTCCAGGGAGTCGGTCCCCGACGCGGACGACACCCTCGATGCCGAGTCCGCCGCGATCGATACTCCGGTCCGCGGCCCCGCGCCGGTGCATCGGTGGGGCTTCGGTGCGTTCCTGCTGGTGGAAGCCGTACTGCTGGCGTCGGCCGCCTTCGTCGGCGTGCTGCTCGGCAAGCCGGCCGACGGTGGCCCACTGCCCGTCTGGCACGTCCTGATCGGCACGATGGCGCCCACGGTCATCGCCGCCTCCGTCGCGATCCTGATCACCGTGGTCAGGGGCAACGGCCCCCTGGCCGACCTGCACCTGTCCTGGCGATGGGACGACGTGCGCCTCGGCCTGCGCCTCGGGGTGGTCGGCCTGATCTGCACGACCGTCGGAGCGTTCGTGTGGACGCAGGCCGTGGGGGAGGAGAACGCCACCTCGGCGATCAGCGCGATGGTCGAGGACCAGCCGATGTCGGTCTCTGCCGCCGTGGCGATGTTCCTGTACCTCTGGCTGCTCGGCCCGATCTGCGAGGAGGTCATCTACCGTGGCCTGCTGTGGGGTGCGGTCGAGCGGCTGAACTGGGGCAATGAGAAGTGGGGCAGGCTGGCCGCGTTCCTGATCTCCACGGCCGTCTTCGCGGTGAGCCACCTGGAGCCGCTGCGCACGACCCTGCTGCTGGTCATCGCCGTCCCGATCGGGCTGGCCAGGTTCTTCACCGGCAGGCTGCTCGGCAGTGTCGTGGCACACCAGATGAACAACTTCCTGCCCGCGCTGGCGATCCTGCTCACCGGGCTGGGAGTGCTCACCATCTGAGCGAGCGCCGGGCAAGGCTCAGCGCCGTTGCGGGGGACCGAGGGCCGGTCGCCAGGTCCCATCTGGCAGAATAATGGACTGCCTGCTCCGGCCGGACCCTCTCACCGCGCCGGGGCGTCCTGACCTGCGGGCGCTCGCATCCGGATCCCCACACGGATCGTGTCCCGAACCTCGAGCATCGAGAGATACGCAAGGAGTACCCACACCAGTGGCCGTCAAGATCAAGCTGCAGCGCCTCGGCAAGATTCGTGCGCCGTACTACCGGATTATCGTCGCCGACGCGCGCAACCGTCGGGATGGCAAGGCCATCGAGACGATCGGCAAGTACCACCCCAAGGAGGAGCCGAGCTTCATCGAGGTCGACTCCGACCGCGCCCAGCACTGGCTGAAGGTCGGCGCCCAGCCGACCGAGCCGGTGCAGCGCATCCTGGAGATCACCGGCGACTGGCAGAAGTTCAAGGGCCTTCCCGGTGCCGAGGGCACGCTGCGGGTCGCCGAGCCGAAGCCGTCGAAGCAGGACCTCTTCAACGCCGCGCTCGCCGCCGCCGGTGACGCCCCTTCGACCGAGGCCACCACGGCCAAGAAGAAGGGCGGCAAGAAGGCCGACTCCGCGGACAAGGCGGAGAAGACCGAGAAGGCCGAGAAGCCGGAGACCGCTGAGAAGGCCGACGAGGCTGACAAGGCCGAGGCGTGAGCTTTCTCGCCGACTCTCTCGAACACCTGGTTCGCGGAATCGTCGACAATCCGGACGACGTCCGGGTCGAGCTGCTCACCACCCGCCGGGGCCGCACCCTCGAGGTGCACGTCCACCCGGATGATCTGGGCAAGGTGATCGGCCGCGGCGGCCGTACCGCGACCGCCCTGCGCACCGTCATGGGCGGTATCGGTGGTCGTGGGGTACGCGTCGACGTCGTCGACACGGATCGCTGACTACGGGCCGGAAACAGCACCGATGGCGACCGAGTCGACGGATCCGGCGCGCCCGACCGGACAGGCAGGACAGGCGCGGCCCGCAGGGGCGACGCAGGTCGCCGTCGGTCGCGTCGCGAAGGCGCACGGCATCACCGGCGAACTCGCCGTGGACGTGCGTACGGATTCGCCCGAGCGGCGATTCGCGGTCGGGTCGGTGCTGATCGGCCGATCCCGTGACGGAAGTACCCGCAGGCTCACAGTGGCAGCCGCCCGCCAGCACGGCGGGCGGCTGCTCGTGCGTTTCGACGAGGTGCCGGACCGGACGGCGGCGGAAGCCGCGCGGGGGCTTCTGCTGCTCGGGGACACCGCCGACCTCCCCGCGACCGAGGACCCCGACGAGTTCTACGACCACGAACTCGAGGGCCTGCGCGCGGAACTGACCGACGGTTCCGTGGTGGGCACGGTGCGCGAGATCGTCCACTCACCGGGCGGTGAACTGCTGGCGGTGGACCGGGACGGCCGGAGCGTGCTGGTGCCTTTCGTGCGGGACATCGTTCCCACCGTCGACGTCCCGGGCGGCCGCGTCGTGCTCGACCCGCCCGAGGGCCTGCTCGACCTGGAATAGGAGCCGTCGTGCGCATCGACGTCGTCACGATCTTTCCCGAGTACCTCGACCCGCTGCGGGCCGCGCTGCTCGGTCGTGCCATTGACCGGGGCCTGATCGAGGTCGGCGTGCACGATCTCCGTGGCTGGACCCACGACGTGCACCGCGCTGTGGACGACGCCCCGTATGGCGGTGGTCCCGGCATGGTGATGAAGCCGCAGATCTGGGGTGCCGCACTCGACGACGTGTGCGCCGAGGGCAGCAGGCTCGTCGTGCCCACCCCCGCGGGAAGGCCGTTCGACCAGGCGCTCGCGCATGCCTACGCCGAGGAAGAGCACCTCGTTTTCGCCTGCGGGCGGTACGAGGGAATCGACCAGCGGGTCATCGACGACGCCGCGCGGCGGATGCCGGTGGACGAGGTTTCGATCGGTGACTACGTGCTGGTGGGCGGCGAGGCGGCGGTGCTCGTCATGGTGGAGGCGGTCGTCCGTTTGCTGCCCGGGGTGCTCGGTAACCCCGCCTCCGCCGAGCAGGATTCCTTCTCCGCCTTCTCCGGCGGGCTGCTGGAGGGCCCGAGCTACACGCGACCGGAGGTGTGGCGGGACATGGCCGTGCCCGACGTGCTGCGCTCGGGCAATCACGCGCTGATCGACCGGTGGCGCAGGGACGAGTCACTGGAGAGGACCGCGCTCCGGCGACCCGACCTGATCGCGGCACTGCCGGAGGACAGCCTGGACGCGCACGACCGGGCCGTGCTCGAACGGCTCCGCGACCAGCCCGAGCGGACCCCGTGACGGGGTCCGCGCCGGGCATCTGTAATACTTGACCGGTTGGCGCTTGTGGACCACATCGTTCACGCGCCCGCCGAACCCCCGGGCCTGCCGCCAGTGAATCAGGCGCGCGCCCGAATATACGTAGGCCACGAAGGACGAGGACGGACTCCCGATGAACACCCTGGACGCCCTGGACGCACAGTCGATGCGTTCCGACATCCCGGACTTCCGCCCGGGCGACACGCTGAAGGTGCACGTCCGCGTTATCGAGGGCAACCGCGAGCGCAACCAGGTGTTCCAGGGGGTCGTCATCCGCAGGCAGGGTGGCGGCATCCGGGAGACCTTCACCGTGCGGAAGGTGTCCTTCGGCGTCGGCGTCGAGCGCACCTTCCCGGTGCACTCGCCGAACATCGCCAAGCTCGAGGTGCACAAGCGCGGCGACGTGCGGCGCGCGAAGCTCTACTACCTGCGCGATCTGCGTGGCAAGGCCGCCAAGATCAAGGAACGCCGCGAGACCCCCACTGCCTCCTGAGTAGCGGACTCGCTACCGTAGCCTGGCTACGTGGTTGAACCTGTGCCGTCCAACGCAGCTGAGGACGAACCCGAGCGCCCCAAGGACGATATGTCGCCGGACTCCCCGGACTCCGCTGGTGCCTCCTCCGATGAGTCGGAGGAGACAGAACAGGAAGCGGCACACCGCCACCGAAAGCAGAAGAAGCAGCGTTCATTCTGGAAAGAGCTGCCGATCCTGATCGTGGTGGCGCTGGTCTTCGCGTTCCTGATCCAGCAGTTCCTGGCCAGGGTCTACATGATCCCTTCGGGATCGATGGAGGAGACGCTGCACGGATGTCCCGGCTGTACGCCGGACCGCATCCTGGTGGACAAGGTCACCTACAACTTCTCCGATCCCGCTCCCGGCGATGTCGTGGTGTTCAAGGGGCCGGAGCCGTGGGTCGAGAACGAACTACCGGCTCAGGAGTCCAGCAACGGCCTGGTCGAGTTCTTCCGCGGCATCGGTTCCATCGTGGGTCTTGCCCCGCCGGACGAGCGCGACTTCGTCAAGCGGATCATCGCGACGGGCGGGCAGACGGTCGAGTGCTGTGATGACCAGAATCGGGTCATGGTCGACGGTCAGCCTCTGGATGAGCCCTATATCCACTGGGAGAACGGGCAGCGGACCCAGTTGGAGTTCGGCCCGGTGACCGTCCCGGAGGGGTCGGTCTGGGTCATGGGCGACAACCGGAACAACTCGCAGGACTCCCGTTACCAGGGTGGTGGCGGTGAGCGCGGCGCTGTTCCGGTCGACAACATCATCGGCAAGGCGCGGATCATCGTGCTGCCGCCGAGTCGCTGGGGCGGGATCAGCGATCACAACCCTCAGCAGGCGTCTGCCCAGGCGAGCGCGATGAGTGCTCCAGGGTGGCAGGACGGCCTGCCGATCGGTATCGGAGCGCTCGCCGCATGGCCGGCCGTGGCGGGCGGGCGCAGGCTTGCCGTTTCCGTCCGCGGGACGGCTGACCGGAAGCGGTAGTACGTGGTCGCGCCCAAGCCGGTCGCGTCGGCCATTCGCCCTCCCCGCGCTGTCGTGCGCGGGGAGATCCAGTGGGGCCTGCAGGCCGCGCTCGATCGTCGAGGTCTCGGCCCGGTGGCGGGTGTCGACGAGGCAGGCAGGGGGGCCTGCGCGGGACCGCTGGTGGTCGCCGCTTGTGTGCTGCGCCCCGGTGACGGGGCACGGCTGCCCGAACTGACCGACTCCAAGCTGCTCACCGCTGCCGCCCGCGAGCGGGTCTACGAGCGTGTGCTGGCGCGGGCACTGGACTACTCGATCGTGGTGGTCCCGACGGAGGAAGTCGACGCGGTCGGCATCCATGTGACCAACGTCGAGGGCATGCGCAGGGCCGTGGCCGGCCTCGACCTGCAACCCGGATACGTGCTCACGGACGGCTTCGGCGTCCCCGGACTGCCCGCTCCCAGCATTCCCGTGATCAAGGGAGACCGCGCGGTCGCGTGCGTGGCAGCGGCATCCGTGCTGGCGAAGGTCACCAGGGACCGGATCATGGCGGGCCTGCACGAGGAACACCCGGTGTACGGCTTCGACATCCACAAGGGCTACACCACCGCCGAGCACGGCGCGGCACTCACCGAACACGGTCCCAGCGAGGTGCACCGGTGGTCCTACACGAACGTCGCGATGGCCGCCGTCGCACATGGCAGGCGTCCGTCCCGCCGCGTCCTGCTCACCGCGGCCGCACTTGTGCGGATGTCGGGCGAGGCGGAACCCGCAGCTGACGGTGGCGTGAGTCAGAATGGACCATCCGCCGTGCAACGGCCGACCAGCTCGCGAGGAGGGGCGCGCATTTCATGAGCGCAGAGGATCTCGAGAAGTACGAGACCGAGATGGAGCTGTCGCTGTACCGGGAGTACCGCGACATCGTCAGCCAGTTCTCGTATGTGGTGGAGACCGAGCGCCGGTTCTATCTGGCCAACGCCGTGGACGTGCAGGTACGTGACGGTGGCGGCGAGGTCTACTTCGAGGTGCGGATGTCCGACGCCTGGGTGTGGGACATGTACCGGCCCGCTCGGTTCGTCAAGCATGTCCGGGTCATCACGTTCAAGGACGTGAACGTCGAGGAGCTGGACAAGCCCGAACTCCGGTTGCCCGAGGATGGCCCCTTCACCGGCTAGGAGGGGCGGAGGAAGGCGCTCGCGTCAGGTGCCGCGGCACGCTCCTCCGGCGCGGCCAACACCTTGTTGCAACTTCCGCCGACCCGCCTGTTCGCGGGTCGGCGGAAGTTGTCCACAGCCCCCGTTTTGTCCACAGGTTCGCGAACTCACTCTGTCGCCTGCCCCTGTCGCACTGGCAGCTTCGGAGGTGACCGAGCTGAGGTTGGCAGAACCTGGGGGTAGCGGTGACCGGAACGATCGAGCGCGTAGCGCCTGCACCTGGCAGTGGCCGTCCTGCCCATCTGGAGCTGGGCCGCAGGGGAGAGGAGCTGGCCGCCGAGTACCTGCGCGATCTCGGACTTGTGGTACTCGACCGGAACTGGCGTTGCCGCGACGGTGAACTCGACCTGATCACCACGGACGGCACGATCGTCGTCGTCTGTGAGGTGAAGACTCGTTCGGGAACCGGTTACGGCGCTCCGGAGGAGGCAGTCACGCCGGTGAAGGCCGCCAGGGTCCGCAGGCTGGCCTACCGTTGGTTACGCGAGAACCGCATTGGCTGGTGCACGGTCCGCTGCGACGTCGTGTCGGTCCTGCTCCGACCGCACCACACGGCAGAGATCCGCCACCTGCCGGGAGTGTTCTGATGCCGCTGGCACGCACCTGGTCGGTCGCGCTGCTCGGGATCGAAGGCAGGCTCGTGGAGATCGAGGCGGATCTCGGCGCGGGGCTACCTGGCATCAAACTGCTCGGCCTGCCGGATCCGGGCCTCCGAGAGGCGAAGGACCGGGTCAAAGCGGCAGTGCGCAACAGCGGACTGTCCTGGCCGGAACGCCACGTCACGCTCGGCTTGTCACCCGCCAACCTGCCCAAGGCCGGTTCCGCCTACGACCTGGGCATCGCGATCGCCGTGCTCACCGCCGCGAGCGTCGTGCCTGCCGACAAGTTGTCCAGCACCGCCCTGCTCGGCGAGTTGGCACTCGACGGACGGCTGCGCCCCGTTCGTGGCGTCCTTCCCGCACTGCTCGCGGCGCAGGGCGCAGGCCTCACGCGAGCGGTCGTGCCCGCGGAGTCGCTGCCGGAGGCGGCACTGGTGGACGGGATGGAAGTCGGCGGAGCAGCCTGCCTCACCGAGGTGCTCGCATGGCTCAGGGAGGAGCAGTCGCTGGTGGCACCCAGCGCCCGCGTGGGGGAGGGCGAGCCACCGGTGCCCGACCTTGCCGACGTCGTCGGCCAGCCCGAGGCGCGGTGGGCGCTGGAGGTGGCGGCGGCGGGCGGGCACCACCTCCTGCTCACCGGCCCTCCCGGGATCGGCAAGACGATGCTCGCGCGCCGCCTGCCGGGACTCTTGCCCCTGCTCACCCCCGCGGAATCCCTCGAGGTCACCGCGGTCCACTCGGTCCACGGGTCACTCGCGCCGGCGTCTCCGCTGGTGCGCGTGCCCCCGATCGTCGCGCCGCACCACTCGATCTCGGTGGCCGCGCTCATCGGGGGCGGCAGCGGCCTCGCGGTACCAGGGGCGATCAGCCGAGCGCACCGCGGCGTCCTTTTCCTCGACGAGGCATGCGAGTTCGGCCCGCAACGGCTGGAGTCGCTGCGCACCGCACTGGAGGAGGGAGAGGTGCGAATAGCGCGGCAGCGTGGGGTCGCTCGCTACCCCGCGCGTTTCCAGCTCGTGCTCGCCTGCAATCCATGTCCGTGCGCGCCTGCGCGGGAGACCGACTGCGCGTGCTCTCCCTCGGTGCGGCGCCGGTACATGGCCCGGCTGTCCGGTCCGCTGCTGGACCGGGTGGATCTGCGTGTCCGGATGCGTCCGCTCACCGCTATCGCCAATCTTGACGGCGGTGAACCCGAGAGTTCGGAAACGGTCCGGCTGCGGGTTCTGCGGGCCCGTGAGCGAGCCGCACACCGGTGGGCGGGTCGCGGCTGGCGGCACAACGGCGAGGTGCCAGGCCCGGTACTGCGCCGCGAATTCACCCTGCCCACCTCGGTCACCGCGCTGCTCGAACGTGCGCTGAGCCGGGGCTCACTCACTGCGCGAGGCGCAGACCGGTGCCTGCGCATCGCCTGGACGCTCGGTGACCTGGCCGGGGCCGCGAGGCCGGACTCGGACCACGTCGCCGCCGCACTCGAGTTCAGGGACAGGAGAGCGGCATGACCGGCTCCGATGCCGGAGGTGAGGCGCGCCGTGCACGGGCCTACCTGCTCCGGGTCGCGGAACCACCCGCGCCCGCGCTGGCCGCGTTCGCATCCGCACGAGGAGTGTGCGAAGCGGCGGCGCGGGTACGCGCTGGCCAGGTGCCTGATCCAGTTGCCCAGGAGACCAGCGCGCGGCGCGAACTGGAGTTGGCCAACCGCGATCTCGCCGAGGCCGCCCGGCTCGGCATGCGGCTGATCACCCCGGAGGACGAGGAATGGCCCGCGTGGCCCCTGTTGTCGCTGGACATCGCCACCGGCAGGGGACTGCGCGGGCTCGCACCGCCGATCGCGATCTGGGGCCGCGGCGAAGGGAGGCTCGACGGGCTCACGGAACGAGCGGTGGCCGTGGTCGGCGCGCGGGCCGCCACAGGCTACGGCGAGCACACCGCGGCCGAGTTGGCCCATGGGCTCGCCAGTGCGGGTCTGACGGTGGTCTCCGGAGCGGCCTACGGCATCGACGGGGCAGCACACCGCGGGTGCCTCGCCGCTGAAGGGCCGACCATCGCCGTACTTGGCTGCGGGCTGGACGCGGGCTATCCGGCAGGGCACGTGGGTCTGCTCGGCCGGGTAGCCCGAACCGGACTGGTGATCAGCGAATACCCGCCAGGAACGCCTCCCGCCCGGCATCGCTTCCTGGTGCGCAACCGGCTGATCGCCGCGCTCAGCAGTGGCACGGTCGTCGTCGAGGCCGGCGGGCGTAGCGGTGCTCGCAACACGGCGGGGCGGGCGAGCGCACTGGGCAAGGTGGTCATGGCCGTGCCGGGACCGGTGGGCTCCGTGCTGTCAGTCGGCTGCCACTCGCTGATCCGGGAAGGTGAGGCGACGCTGGTGGCTTCGGTCGGTGATGTGCTGGACAGCGTCGGTCCGCTCGGATCGGCCTCGCCGGAGGCCGCCCGGCCGCAGCGCTCGACGGACGGTCTCAGCGCGCAGGCGTTGCGCGTCCATGAAGCACTGGGTGGAAGGCAAGGGAAATCACCTGATGGTGTGGCGACCGAATCGGGAGTGCCGCTCTCGCGTGTCCGAGCGCTGTTGCCCGAGCTGGAGCTGGAGGGGCTGGCCGAACGTTGCGAGAGTGGGTGGCGGCGGACCGGCCGAGGCAAGGGTGCCGGAGGGCGTGGCGATGCTTGACCGCGGCCTCCCGGTGGCGCAGCGTCCAGGGTTATGGCGTCATCGGCACGACGAGCAGACCTCCTCCGCATCCGTTCCCGGTTGCCGCGCGCCGCCGACGAACTCGTCGCCGCCTACGAGCGGCACCTGACTTTCGAGCGTGGGCTCTCCGCCCACACGGTGCGCGCCTACCTCGGTGACGTGGTTTCGCTGCTGGGATTCCTGCACGGGGTGACCGAGGCCGAAGCTCAGGAACAGGAGCAGGGCGCTTTCGGCGGCTCCACCTCGGCCGACGACACGGGCGGTCCGCTGGACGGACTCGACATCGCCGAGCTGCGTGCGTGGCTCGCAGGCCAGCGAGCAGGCGGGCTGAGCAGGACGACACTGTCCAGGCGCACGGCTGCTGTGCGCACCTTCACCGCATGGGTCCACAAACGGGGATTTCTGCCGACGGACCCCGGTGCGCGCCTGGTCGCTCCGCGTCCGCAGCGCACGCTGCCCGGCGTGCTGCGGCACACCGAAGCCGCCGAGGTGATGCGTGGCTCCGCCGCGGGGGCCAGGGAGCGCGATCCGGTCGCGTTGCGTGATCACGCGATGCTGGAACTGCTTTACGCCACCGGGATCCGGGTCGCGGAGTTGTGCGGTCTCGATGTCGGAGACGTCGACTTCGACCGGCGCGTGCTCAGGGTCCTCGGTAAGGGCTCACGAGAGCGGACCGTGCCGTTCGGTGTTCCGGCCGCGCGAGCCGTTCGCGACTGGATCGACGACGGGAGGCCGCAGGTACTCGCAGGCCGCGGGCGCGACTCGACCGAAACGGCTCTGTTCCTGGGGGTCCGGGGGGCCCGCCTCGACCCCCGTGCGGTCCGCCGCGTGGTGCACGACGCGGTTGAATCCGTGCCGGGAGCGGCGTCAATGGGCCCACATGGCCTGCGCCACTCGGCGGCGACTCACCTGCTGGAGGGAGGCGCTGACCTTCGCAGCGTTCAGGAACTGCTTGGTCACGCTACGCTTGCGACAACGCAGCTCTACACTCACGTGACCGTCGAGCGGCTGAAGGCGATCCATGACCAAACCCACCCCCGAGCCCGATGAGGGTGCGCCGCCGACTTCGCACGAGCCGGGAGACCACCCTGACCGCGTTACTGACCGAGCGTCTGAGAACCGGAACATGCCTGGCCCGCCTCACCAGCCGAGCGGGGGCGCTGCTGCGCCCCCGCGCTTCCAGACGGGCCCTGAGACCGGGGCTCTCATGACAGCTCAGTACGAGCTCACCGAGGCGGGTGAGACCGAAGGCAGCGACGTCGACGCGGGTATCCAGGCGTTGTGGCGGCAGTTCTCCCGTGCTCCTGAACAGCGCATCCGCGACCGTCTCGTGCTGCACTACGCACCGCTGGTCAAGTACGTCGCAGGGCGGGTCGGCACCGGTCTGCCCACACACGTGGACGTCGGCGATCTGGTGCAGTCCGGCATCTTCGGGCTCGTCGATGCGATCGAGAAGTTCGATCCCGAACGCGGGCTGCGGTTCGAGACCTACGCGATGCAGCGCATTCGCGGCGCGATTCTGGACGACCTGCGGTCGCAGGACTGGGTGCCGCGGGTGGTGCGCAGCCGGGCCCGCGAGGCGGAGCGTGCCCTGGAACGGCTGGGTGCCCGGCTGCACCGGACGCCGACCGACGCCGAACTGGCCGCCGAGTTGGGCATCACGGTGGCCGAACTCCGAGACCTCTACGGCCAGCTGCGGTTGACCAGCGTCGTCGCACTGGAGGATCTGGTCGCGGCGGGCAAGGAGACCGGCTCCTTGGTGGACACGCTGCCCGACGACGATGCCGTCGACCCCGTGGCGGTCCTTGTAGACCAGGACAACCGTCGCCAGTTGGCCGAGGCCATCGCACAACTCACCGAGCGCGACCGGGTGGTGGTCAGCCTCTACTACTTCGAGAGCCTGACCCTGGCCGAAATCGGGAAGGTCCTCGGGGTGACCGAGTCCCGCGTGAGCCAGCTGCACACTCGTGCGGTGCTGCGGCTGCGGGCGAAGCTGGTCGAGCAGGCCACTGTCTGAACTTGTCGGTGAACTGGGGTTACGGCTCCCACGGCTTGAGTCGCAGTCTGGTGTCCGGCCGGACCAGGCGCAACGGATTCAGGTACTCGCCTGCCCTGAGTGCGCCCCAGTGCAGACATGCGGCCACGGGGCAGGCCTCGTGGCCCGCGGCGACCTGGCCGATCACCTGGCCGCGATGGATCTGCTCCCCGGTGCTGACCGTGGGCACCACCGGCTCATAGGTGGTGCGGAGTTCGCCGTCGTGTTCGATCGACACCACTCCACGACCCGCGACCGTCCCGGCGAACCGCACCGTGCCCTCGCCCGCGGCGAGCACGGAATGCCCCACCTCGGTGCTCAGGTCGACCCCGCGGTGCCCCGGCCCGTACGGATGAGCGGGCTCCTCGAAATTCCTGGTCACCGCCGGTGCTGGCAGTAGCGGCCAGCTGAAGCGCGGCTCGAGACCGGCCGCCGCGGCGGGTATCGCCACCGCCTGCGGGTGCGGCCACGGCAGGAGGAGCAGGCTGATTGTGACCACCAGTGCGAGCGGCGCGTGCCGCCGGTGGACGTGGGCTCGGTCGGAACTCATGGAACTCATGGAACTCAGCCTGGGGCAGCAGGCGATCGGGTGGGCGAGCCGCGCAAGATCTGTGGACAACCGCGTGCGCCGGGAACAACCAGGCGCGATGGTCGTCGCGTGCGACCGGCCCGGGCCGCGTGCGGTGCCCTGGTCGGCCCCGGTGCTGGTCGCGTGGCGTACAATCTGTGCCGCAGTCTGTGCATGCACTGACTGACTCCGCAGTGACGTGCGCGTTCCGCCGGGATTTCTCCGGAAACTCCTGGTCAGCGGGACACACAACGTTCGGCGGTCCCCCCGGTTCAAACCCCCGAGGGGTCCGGACGTTGGCACGGCACCAGGGCGAGCGGCCACCCGGCCGATCGCGACAAAACCGACCGCGCATGTCGGGCGCAAGCACGGCATGCCCAAGATAGAAGAGGTGCGAATCCGGCTATGGCCGTCGTCACCATGAAGCAGCTGCTCGATTCCGGCGTGCACTTCGGGCACCAGACCCGCCGCTGGAACCCGAAGATGAAGCGCTACATCTTCACCGAGCGCAACGGCATCTACATCATCGACCTGCAGCAGACGCTGACCTACATCGACCGCGCCTTCGAGTTCATCAAGGAGACGGTCGCGCACGGCGGCACGATCATGTTCGTGGGCACGAAGAAGCAGGCCCAGGAAGCGATCGCGGCCGAGGCCCTGCGCGTCGGCATGCCCTTCGTGAACCAGCGCTGGCTCGGCGGAATGCTGACCAACTTCCAGACCGTGCACCGTCGTCTCCAGCGGCTCAAGGAGCTGGAGTCGATGGAGCAGACCGGCGGTTTCGTGGGACTGAACAAGCGCGAAATCCTCACGCTCACCCGCGAGAAGGACAAGCTGGAGAAGACTCTCGGCGGTATCCGCGACATGTCCAAGGTGCCAAGCGCCGTGTGGATCGTGGACACCAAGAAGGAGCACATCGCCGTCGGCGAGGCGCGCAAGCTCAACATCCCGGTGGTCGCGATCCTGGACACCAACTGCGACCCGGACGAGGTCGACTACCCGATCCCGGGTAACGACGACGCGATCCGTTCCGCGGCGCTGCTGACCAAGGTCGTCGCCGAGGCGGCCGCGGCCGGGCTGATGGCCCGCTCGGGCCGCAACGGCGCCGCTGTCGACGGTCAGGACAAGCCGGAGCCGGGTGTGGCGACGGATGAGCCGCTGGCCGAGTGGGAGAAGGAGCTTCTCGCCGGATCCGACTCCGCCGCTGGTGACGCCGAGAAGGCCGAGACCAACGTCGAGGCCGCCACCGAGCAGCCCCAGCAGACCGAGCAGACCACCGCGTCCTGACGGCGGTTCGAACACCGACTTCGATGTTGTCCCGCGGCCGTTCCGGCGGCCGCGGGGCACAGCCACCAAACCATCCCGCGTACAGGGGAAAAGGAACGGAAACGCACGATGGCGAACTACACCGCGGCGGACGTCAAGCGCCTCCGCGAACTCACCGGCGCCGGCATGATGAACTGCAAGAAGGCACTGGAGGACAGCGACGGCGACTTCGACAAGGCCGTTGAGTTCCTGCGCATCAAGGGTGCCAAGGACGTCGGCAAGCGCGCCGAGCGGGCGACCGCCGAGGGTCTGGTCGCCGGTGACGGCGGCGCGCTGATCGAGCTGAACTCCGAGACCGACTTCGTTGCCAAGAACGAGGAGTTCCAGCAGCTGGCCGCGAAGATCGTCGAGGCCGCCAGGGCCGCCAAGACCAACGACGTCGAGCAGCTGAAGGCTGCCGACCTCGGCGGGAAGACGGTGGACGAGGCCGTGCAGGAGCTGGCCGCCAAGATCGGCGAGAAGCTCGAGCTGCGCAGGGCCGCCTACTTCGACGGCACCGTGTCCACCTACCTGCACCGCCGTGGCTCGGACCTGCCTCCCGCGGTCGGCGTCCTCGTCGAGTACACCGGTGAGGGTGACGCCGCAGCCGACGCCGCTCGCGGTGCCGCGCTGCAGGTCGCCGCGCTGAAGGCGAAGTACCTGACGCGCGACGAGGTCCCGAACGACCTCGTGGAGAACGAGCGGCGCATCGCCGAGCAGACCGCCCGCGAGGAGGGCAAGCCGGAGCAGGCTCTGCCCAAGATCATCGAGGGCAAGGTGAACGCCTTCTACAAGGACGCCGTGCTGCTTGACCAGCCTTCGGTGACCGACAACAAGAAGACGGTCAAGGCTCTGCTCGACGAGGCGGGTGTGACCGTTACCCGGTTCGTCCGCTTCGAGGTCGGCCAGCAGTAGAGCCGACGCGCGCGACACGGACAGTGCCCCGTCTCCGGCAGCATCGGGGACGGGGCATCGTCATGACAGGACCGGACAGCGGTGCCCGCCGAAGCAGGAGGCTGAGCAAGACATGGGTGAAGAGCGACCGGAGGGCGGCTACCGGCGAGTGCTGCTCAAGCTGGGCGGCGAGATGTTCGGTGGCGGCGCGGTCGGAGTCGATCCCGATGTCGTGC
This sequence comes from Amycolatopsis marina, assembly GCF_900111885.1. Classification (GTDB taxonomy): domain Bacteria; phylum Actinomycetota; class Actinomycetes; order Mycobacteriales; family Pseudonocardiaceae; genus Amycolatopsis; species Amycolatopsis marina. The sequence continues at coordinate 85,791 of NZ_FOKG01000002.1, read as the reverse complement.
ACTCGGTGGCCGTGCAGATCGCGGACGTGGTCCGCGACGGCGTGCAGTTGGCCGTGGTGATCGGCGGTGGCAACTACTTCCGGGGGGCCGAGCTGTCCCAGCGGGGGATGGACCGGGACCGGGCCGACTACATGGCGATGCTGGGCACCGTGATGAACTGCCTCGCACTGCAGGACTTCCTGGAGAAGGAAGGCGTTCCGACCAGGGTGCAGAGTGCGATCACCATGGGACAGGTCGCCGAGCCCTACATCCCGCGGCGCGCCGAGCGTCACCTGGAGAAGGGGCGCGTGGTGATCTTCGCGGCAGGCGTGGGGATGCCCTACTTCTCGACCGACACGGCCGCCGCGCAGCGTGCGCTGGAGATCGGCTGTGACGCGGTTCTGATGGCCAAGGCGGTCGACGGGGTCTACACCGCGGACCCGAAGACCGATCCCGAGGCCAAGATGTTCCACGAGATCACGCATCGGGAGGTGCTCGAGCGCGGCCTCAAGGTCGCCGACGCCACCGCCTTCAGTCTTTGTATGGACAACAACATGCCGATCATCGTCTTCAACCTGCTTACCCAGGGGAACATCGCTCGCGCGGTGAGTGGTGAGAGGATCGGCACATTGGTCAACACCCCCGCAGGTCGCATCCAGGTGTAGACCCTGCCGGGTTCCGCCACAGCCACTAGCAGCGCCACATGAGCAAGGAGTAGCCGTGATCGACGAGACCCTCCTCGACGCCGAGGAGAAGATGGAAAAAGCGGTGTCCGTCGCCAAGGAGGATCTGGCGTCGGTGCGAACCGGCCGGGCGACGCCGTCGATGTTCTCCCGTATTCACGTCGAGTACTACGGCGCTCCCACGCCGCTGAACCAACTCGCCAGCGTGAACATTCCGGAAGCGCGCATGGCAGTGGTGAAGCCCTACGACGCCAGCCAGCTCAACGAGATCGAGAAGGCGATCCGGGACTCCGACCTCGGCGTGAACCCGAGTAACGACGGCACCGTCATCCGCATCTCCATCCCGCAACTCACCGAGGAGCGGCGCAAGGAGATGGTCAAGGTGGCCAAGGGCAAGGGCGAGGACGCCAAGATCTCCATCCGCAGCGTGCGTCGCAAGGCCAAGGAAGAGCTCGACCGGATCGCCAAGGACGGCGAGGCGGGTGAGGACGAGGTGGCCCGTGCGGAGAAGGAGCTGCAGCACCTGACCGACAGCTACGTCTCCCAGGTCGACGAGCTCGTGAAGCACAAAGAAGCCGAACTGCTCGAGGTGTGAGCGGGTGCCCGGGGCGGGAGTCAGCGTGAGCGAGGAGCGCGAGGGCGCGGATCCATCCGACGGGCCTGTCGCATCGGAAGGGGCAACCCAGCCGGTACCGCCGATGGAGAACTCCTCGCGGGCGGGCAGGAATCTGCCCGCCGCCATCGCGGTCGGGGTCGTACTCGGTGCGGCGATCCTGGTGTCGCTGTTCACCGTCCGGTTCCTGTTCATCGGGATCGTGGCCGCGGCGATAGCGCTGGGCACGATCGAGCTGGCCAGGGCTCTGCGCAGGGCGGCCGACATCCGGATCGCGCTCATCCCGGTGCTGGTCGGCGGTCAGGCGACGATCTGGCTGGCCTGGCCGTTCGGCCGGGAGGGCGCGCTCACCGCGTTCGTGCTCACCGTGCTCGCCTGTCTGCTCTGGCGGCTTCCCGGCGGTGCCAACGGCTACCTTCGTGATGTCGGCGCGTCCATCTTCGCGAGCGCGTACTTGCCGTTGTTCGCGGCGTTCGCCGCGATGCTCGTACCGCCCGACGACGGCGTCGGCAGGGTACTCGCGTTCATGATCGGCGTGGTCGCCTCCGACACCGGTGGCTACATCGCCGGAGTGCTCAGGGGAAAGCACCCGATGGCACCGTCGATCAGCCCGAAGAAGACGTGGGAGGGCTTCGCCGGCTCGATGATCGCCGGGATCGGCGCCGGTGCGCTGACGCTGAGCCTGATCCTCGGCGGTCAGGCTTGGCAGGGCATCATCTTCGGCGCGGCGATCGTGCTCACCGCCACGCTCGGCGATCTTGTCGAATCGCTGATCAAGCGGGACCTGGGGATCAAGGACATGGGCGACCTGCTGCCCGGCCACGGCGGAATCATGGACCGCCTCGACTCGCTGCTGCCCTCAGCCGTCGTCTCCTGGCTCCTGCTCAGCGCGTTCATCCAGTAGGCGGAGATGTCCCCAATGTGGCATTGGGGAACTTCAGCGTCCCCAATGCCACATTGGGGACGTGCGGTGGGGTGGCTGGGGCGTGCGGGGTGACTTGAGTACGGGGGTCGCTTCGCCTCAGGCTGTGCTTATTTGGCACCACTCCGCAGGCTCCGTGCTGCGTGCGTCTCCTTCGGCGGGCGGCTTTCGTTGTGGTTTCTTTTTCTGCCCGCCTCAGTCGGTGTCTGATTGGCAGCACTTCGCAGGCTCCGTGCTGCGTGCGTCTCCTTCGGCGGGCGGCTTTCGTTGTGGTTTCTTTTCGTTGCCGCCTCAGTCGCCGTACGGATCGTCTACTTCCGCCCTGCCCCAGCCCTCGATCGGGTTGCTGTGGTCGATCACCGAGAACGTGCCGCCGCCGGGGTCCGCGAGCACCGCGGTCCGGCCGAAGGGGGTGTCGAACGGTGGTGCCACGATCCGGCCGCCCAGCTTCTGCGCCTGCGCCGCGGTCAGATCCGTGCCCACTGACGGATCCACCTCGAAGTAGACCATCCAGTGTGGCTGCGTGGTCGCCTGGTATTCCGTGCCCATCACGTAGCGGTAGAGCACCGGCTGCTGACCGAGGCGCCATTCCGCGTAGTCCAGCCCCTCGGCGCCGATCTGCATGTTGCTGTAGCCGAACAGCCGACAGAAGAACCCATCCGAAGCCGCTCCGTCGTGCGTGTTGAGATCGGCACCCCCGAACATTCCCGGGGCGCCGAAGCCGAAGCTCCACGAGGTGGCCGGCTGCCACAGAACGACCGGCACGCCGCTCGGGTCGACAACGTGCAGGATGCTGCCCCGGTTCGGGATGTCGACCGGACCCAACGTGGTGCGGCCACCCAGATGCTCGACCCAATCCGCCGCCGCGGCGGTGTTGTGCACGCACAGGTGCAATGTCCACCCCGGCGCCTGTCCCGCCCCCGCGAGGTACATCCCGCCCGTGGGCACACCGGCAAGGGTGGCGAGTGTGTAGCGACCAGTCGCAGGGTCCGGTTTGTCTTGATAGGTCCAGCCGAACAGCGCCGAGTAGAAGTACTGTGCAGCCGACTCGTCCGGCGTTGCGAGTTCCACCCAGCAGGGAGTTCCTGGCAGGAGGTCCGGCGTGGTGGCGGAAAGGTCGAGCGACATGATCATCACCTCCGGTGAGCGAACCATGTTACGACCTGAGCAGGCTGCGGATGGTGGGATTTCCTGAATTGGCATGGAGAAGTCCCCGCCGTGAGAACTCCCCGCCGTGAGAACTCCCCAAGTGGTCCCGGCGACCGCCCCGACCGAATACGCTGGTCATGTGATCAGGTTTGTGCGCAGGGCGGAAATCCTGCCCAGTCCCAATATCTGGTATCACCCCGATGCTTACGAGCTGGAGAACCACGCGCAGGACGTGGGCGGCGAGCTCTGGCGCACGCTGCGGGCCGAGGTCGACTGGGCAGGCAAGGATGTCGTGGACGTCGGCTGTGGCGACGGCTTCCACCTGCCGCTGTTCGCCGAGACGGCAAGGTCCGTCGTGGGCGTCGAACCACATCCACCGCTGGTACGGCGCGCTCGCCGGCGGGTGAATGAGATCACTGGCGTCAACGTGAAGCAGGGCGCGGCGCAGCGGTTGCCGCTCGCGTCCGCCAGCGTTGACCTCGTCCACGCGCGCACCGCCTACTTCTTCGGCCGTGGCTGCGAACCGGGACTCAACGAGGCGGACCGGGTCCTGCGCAAGGGAGGGGCGCTGGCGATCGTCGACCTCGACGTGCGGCACCAGCCCTACGGCGACTGGATGCGAGCCGATCTGCCCGACTACGACCCGGCAGACGTCGACAGGTTCTTCGCCGAGCAGGGATTCCGTTGCCTCCGTGTGGAAACCATATGGCGCTTCGAGAATCTCGCCGCGGCGGAGTCGGCTCTGCGGATCGAGTTCAGCCCCTCAGTCGCCGAACGCGCCATCGGCGAGGTGGTCCGGCGCAACGGCGCCGGTCCGGCGCGTCCGCTGACCGTCCCGGTCGGCTACCGCGTACTCGTCCGCGAGAAGCCTTCCGGGTTGGTCCGCCTGACGCGCCCGGCTCATTCGGCCGGTCCGGATTCCTCGATCTCGCCGAGGATCCCGTAAAGCGCCCTGCGCGCCTCGTTGATCACGCTGACGGCCTTCGCCTTCTGTGCCGCCGATGCTGCCGTCGACACCTGGTGCATCGCACCCATGAGTGCGCCTGCCGCCTTGCGAAGTTCGACGTCGATCGGGTCGGCGTCCTGCGTCATGTGCTCCCACGGCGGCTTGCTCTCCTGCTTCGCGACGGCGGTCCTGCCCTCGTCGGTCAGTTCGAACAGGCGCTTGCCGCCCGCTTCGTTGCTGACGACGAGACCCTCGTCGGCCAATAGCTGCAGTGTCGGGTAGATCGAGCCTGGGCTCGGGCGCCAGAGCCCGTTGCTGCGCTCACCGATCTCGCTGATGATCTCGTACCCGTGCCGAGGCTGCTCGGCCAGCAGGGTCAGGATCGCCAGCCTGACGTCCCCGCGCCTGCCGCGCCGTCCGCCGGGGCCCCTGCCCCGGCCGCCATGCGGCCCACCCCAGCCGGGGGGAACCGGTGGCATCGGACCGAAGCCGCCGTGACGGTGTGGTGCATGGCGGTCGAATCCGTGGCCCGCGAACGGCGGGCGCATCCTTCTCTGTCCTCGCATGGTGCTGCTTCCTTTCGGTATTGCCGAGAGTATCTCGACATGTCAACGATATGTCGTTAACTATCGGATGTCAAGGAGGATGGTCGGGCCGCAGGTCATCGGCGGGGGCATGGGACAATGGAACGGTTATGACTGCCCTCCCCCTTGTTTTCGAAGCCCCCCGGCGCGGCATGCCGCCTCGGCACCTCGCGGACCTCACCGCCGCCGAGCGGGCCGAGGCTGTGGTCGCGCTCGGCGAGAAGCCGTTTCGCGCGAAGCAGCTGTCCAATCACTACTTCTCGCGGCTGACGGTCGATCCGGCCGAGATGACCGACATCCCGGCCGCGTCAAGGGAGCGGCTGGTCGGCGACCTGATGCCGCCGCTGCTCTCCGAGATCCGGGCGCTGGCCTGTGACGACGGCAGCACCCGGAAGATGCTCTGGCGCGCACACGACGGCACGCTGCTGGAGAGCGTCCTGATGCGCTATCCCGACCGCGCGACGCTGTGCATCTCCAGCCAGGCCGGCTGCGGCATGGCCTGTCCGTTCTGTGCTACCGGCCAGGGTGGACTCGAACGCAACCTCTCCACCGCCGAGATCGTCGACCAGGTTCGTTCGGCAGCTGCCGTGATGCGCGACGGCCTGATGCCGGGAGCGGACGGCAAGCCCAGTCCCGGCAGGTTGTCGAACATCGTCTTCATGGGCATGGGTGAGCCGCTGGCGAACTACAAGCGGGTGGTAGCGGCGGTGCGCCGGATCACCGAGCCCGCACCGGAGGGGCTGGGGATTTCGCAGCGGTCGGTGACGGTGTCGACGGTGGGCCTGGCTCCGGCGATCCGGAAGCTGGCTGACGAGAAGATGCAGGTGCGCCTGGCGTTGTCGCTGCATGCGCCGGATGACGAGTTGCGCGACGAGTTGGTGCCGGTGAACAACCGGTGGTCGATCGACGAGGTGCTGCAGGCGGCGCGCTACTACCTGGACGTGAGCGGGCGACGGGTCTCCATCGAGTACGCGCTGATCCGGGACATGAACGACCATCCCTGGCGGGCGGATCTGCTGGCGAAGGTGCTGCGGCAGCACCTGGGCCATCTGGTGCACGTGAACGTGATCCCGCTGAACCCGACGCCGGGCAGCAAGTGGGACGCCTCGCCGAAGCCCGTGGAGCGGGAGTTCGTGCGCAGGGTGAACGCCGGAGGAGTGGCGTGCACGGTGCGCGACACCCGCGGTCAGGAGATCGCCGCGGCCTGCGGCCAGCTCGCCGCCGAGGGTTGAGTTCTCGCTTCAGCGACGGAGATTTGCCCCCGCTGACCGTATTCTGTTCGTGTACCAGGCGTGTACTCACCGTGATTAGCCTCCAGTGCGAAATGCTGGCCTGATTGGCCGGAAACCGTTCGCGAAGAAAGGCTGGAGGATCACTTGATCAAAAAGAAGGCAGCCAGCGGTGTGCTGGCGTCAGTCATGATCGCCGGGTCAATTGCCACCGCCACTCCGGCGCAGGCGGCTCCGGTGCCTGCTCCGGCGCCCAGCGGGTGTTCAACCGGCATCGACGCCGGCACCAAAGGCTCCTATGTTCGAGCGAGATGCCTCTACGGCAAGGGCTGGTACTGGGTCAAGGCGAGTTGCCTTCGGCCAGATGGCTCCGGACTGCGCCACACGGTAACGGGCGATACGCAAGCCGTCGGGGGCGGCCTTATCTGGTCGACGTACTACCCCTGCCGCTACCCGCGTAACGTCTCGGTGCAAACGCTTTCGTTTGACAGTTGAGGTAATTCCCGAGGTCTCCTGGGGGCGTGCGTGCACGAGGACCAGGGACACGAGGCGCCCCCGCCAGCCGAGTACAGGCTGGCGGGGGCGCCTTTTTGCATGCGCGGGCGACATCCGGCGTGGCAGATCACGGGAAGCCGCCAAAGGACCTCATCTCGGTGCCTCCGACTAATTCTCCGGGCGTTATTGAACTGCCGGTGCGATTAGAGTTTGACCATATGCGTTTCGCGAACCTGTGCGATTCCAGGCACAATCTCCTCCAGAGAATGCCTGAGGCCGCGAACATATTCCGGCGAGCCCGGCACGACCTACCGAGCGCTGGTCCCGAGCGGCCCGCCGTCGTCACCGGCGGCGAGAACGGCGGCGAGAACGGCGGCACCTTCAGCGGGGGCATGAAACCGCCAGCTGGTGCGGTGGTGCGATAGCGCCTTCGCCGTCGACGTCTACAGTACTTCCAGCCGAGGGAGCACGATGAGGTTTGGCATACTGGGTCCGCTGACGGTGTGGCGAGAGGGCGAGCAGGTCGATCTCGGCACGCCCAAGGCGCGGGTGTTGGTGGCGGTGCTGCTGTGCCGAGCCGGTCACCCCGTTTCGGAAGATCAACTGGCCGTCGCGCTGTGGGGGAACACCCCGCCGAAGAGCGCCACAAAGAACGTGCAGACCTACGTCCACCGGCTTCGGCGGCAGCTGGGCGACCCGGCTCGCGTCGTGCGGCAGGGCGGCGGCTACCTGGTCCCGGTCGACCGGGACGAGCTCGACGCGGCGAGGTTCGAGCACCTGGCCGAGGCGGGGCGGGCGGCGGAGGCCGCCGGTCTGGTGGACGAGGCGTCCCGCCGCCTGCACGAGGCGCTGCGGCTCTGGCGCGGGCCGGCGTTCGCCGGGATGACCGATGTCCCGATGCTGGCCGCGGAGGCCATGCGGCTGGACGAGGTCCGCCTGTCGGTCCTGCAGTCGCGGATCGCCGTGGACCTGACGCTGGGACGCCACACCGAGCTGCTGGGCGAGCTGACCGCGCTCACCCGCGCGCACCCCCTGCGAGAGCGGCTTCGCGCACAGCTGATGCTGGCGTTGTACCGCTGTGGTCGCCGGGCGGACGCGCTCGCCGAGTACACGCGTGCCCGCACGACCCTGATCGAGGAGACCGGCCTGGACCCGGCCGACGAGCTGCACGACCTGCAGCAGCGAATCCTCGCCCAGGACCCTTCCCTCGACCTCGCTCCCCGCGTCGCGGCCACGCTCACGGGAGCGCCTGCGACTCCCGCCCCCGCCGAGTTGCCGCCGGGCATCGCCGACTTCACCGGCAGGGACGATGAGGTGGCCGGCCTCACCGAGGTCCTCACCGCGCCACGGCCGGGCACCGTCGCCATGGCCGGCATCGCGGGTCTGGGGGGCTTGGGTAAGACCACGCTTGCCGTGCACGTCGCGCACCGGATCGCGAGCCGTTTCCCCGACGGCCAGCTCTACGCGGACCTGCGCGGCGCCTCCGCCGACCCTGTCCGCCCGGCGGACGTGCTCAGCCGATTCCTGTTCGCCCTGGGCATCAGCAGTACCGGCATACCTGAATCCCTGGACGAACGCGTGGCGTTGTTCCGGAGCTGTCTGGCCGGCCGCAGAGTCCTCGTCCTGCTCGACAACGTGGCCGGAGAGGAGCAGGTGCGGCCGCTCCTGCCAGGGGGTTCCGGCACGGCCGTACTGCTCACCGGACGTGTGCGGTTGGTCGGCCTCGAGGGCGCCAGCATGCTGGAACTCGACGTCCTGCCGTCGGCCCAGGCCATGGGCCTGCTGAGCAACATCGTCGGTTACGAGCGCGTCCAGGACGAGCCGGAAGCTGCTCGGGAGATCGTCCGGCTGTGCGGCCGCGTCCCGCTGGCGGTGCGCATCTCGGCGGCCAGGCTCCTCAGCAGGAGGCAGTGGACTCTGTCCCACCTCGCCGACGTCCTCGTTGAGGAACGACATCGGCTGGACGAGCTCGTCGCGGGGGACCTCGACATCCGCGCGGGATTCGAGATGAGCTACCGGATGCTGCCCGCGGGTGCCCAGCGGGCCTTCCGGCTGGCCGGGCTGCTCGACGCGCCCGACTTCGCCTCCTGGGCGGTGGCGGCCCTCCTCGACGTGCCGGTGCGGCAGGCCGAACGCGAGATCGAGACGCTGGTCGACGCTCATCTGCTGAACCTCACCCGGACCGACGAGACGGGCAGCCTCAGGTATCGGTTCCACGATCTGATCCGGTTGTACGCGCGGGAGCGGGCGCGGCGCGAGGACGCCGAACCCGAGCGCAAGGCCGCCTTCGCACGGGCCCTGGGTGCGTGGCTGGCGCTGGCGGAGGCCGCGGCGGAGCATGTCCCGGGCCCCTGCTACGCACGTATTCACAGCGTCGCGCCGCGCTGGCGGCTGCCCGCGGAGGTCTCGGGACCGCTGCTGGCCTACCCGATGGCCTGGTTCGGCGCGGAGTACGCCGCGTTGATGGCCGGGGTCGCCCAGGCCTGCGAGGCGGGTCTCACTCAGCTCGCCTGGGATCTCGCGGGGTCCACCGAGGTCTATCTCAACGTGCGCGGCTTGTACGACGGCTGGCAGCACATGCACGAGCAGACGATCGCGCTCTGCCGGGAGACCGGTGACAAGCTCGGCGAGGCCGTGCTGATGCGCGGCCTGCTGGAGGTCACCACGTGGAGCTCACCGGCGGGTCCCGGGCCGGCGATGACACGGATGCGGGCGGACGCTTCGCAGCTCCTCGACCTGTTCACCATGCTGGACCATCCGGTCGGCATCGCCGATTCCCTGGCGACCCTGGCCTGGAGCATGACGGCCGACGGAAACGATGCGGAAGGGCTCGCCCTGGCGGAGCGCGCTCTGCGGACGGCCGCCGAAGCGGACTACCTCGGTGGCCAGGCGCGGGCGTATCATGTTATGGCGATCATCCACGGCGAGGATGACCCGCATGGGGCGCTCACGGTCCTGGAGCATGCGGCGAAGATCGCCGAGGCGCTCGGCAACGCCCACTACACCACGACGATCACCCAGTTCCTCGGCGCGGCGAAGTCGTTCTGCGGTGACACCATCGGCGGCCAGGAACTGCTGGAGAGCTCCCTGGAAATGGCACGGCGGTTGAACTACCGCTATCTGGAGACATTCTCGCTGCTCTATCTCTCGAAGCTGTTCGCCGCGATCGGGGACGAGCGGGCCAGGGCGACCGCCGAACTGACGCTGGCACACAGCGAGGACGGTAACTTCGGCCACTATCTCGCCGACGCGCTCGGCGTGCTCGGGCAGTTGGACCTCGCCGAAGGAGACCTGCCCGCCGCCATCGCCACCCTTGAACGCGCGGTCCGGGTATGGCGAACCCGCGGCTCGATCCCCTACCTGGCGCGGACGCTCCACGCCCTCGGCGACGCCCACGGTGTGGCCGGCGACCAGCGCGCGGCCACGACCGCCTGGGAAGAGGCCCGCGAACTGTTCCGCAAGATCTCGCACGAGGACGGCATGAGAACCCTGGACGCCCGGCTCGCGTGAAGGGCGTGCGTCGCGCCGCCGTGTAGTTCAGCGAGTACAGTGCGCGGAGTTGATTGGAACATCGCCAAAAGTACCATCGAACGCCATCGATCCTTCCGAGGGGACTTCATGGATCGTCACGAACGGCTGACCGCTGTGCTCGACATGCTGTCCGACCAGGATTCGATCACCGTTGACGACGTTGTCGAGAAGCTCGGTGCGTCGCCGGCGACGGTGCGCCGGGACCTCGACCATCTGGCCAAGCAGCAGTTGTTGACGCGGACCCGCGGCGGGGCGGTGGCAGCGAGCGTTTCCTACGACCTGCCCCTCCGGTACAAGGCGAGCAGGCAGGCGCCGGAGAAGGAGCGCATCGCGCAGGTCGTCGCGGGGCTGATCCGACCTGGCTCCACGATCGGGCTCAACGGAGGCACGACGACAACCAACATCGCCAGGGCGATCGCACTGCATGAAGCCTTTCAGACCGACGGGTCCCAGCCGGGGGTCACGGTCGTCACCAACGCGCTCAACATCGCCAGCGAACTGGCGGTCCGCCCGCAGGTGAAGGTGGTGGTCGTCGGCGGCGTTGTACGCACCCACTCCTACGAGATCATCGGTCCACTGGCCGAACGCATGTTGGAGGGCCTCTCGGTCGGCATGGCCGTCATCGGGGTCGACGCGATCAGCCCCGAGTTCGGCGCGATGGCATTCGACGAACGCGAAGCGGCCACCAACGCGCTCCTGGCCGCACACGCGGAGCGGGTGGTGGTGGCAGCGGACAGCAGTAAGCTCGACCAGCGCGCCTTCGCTCGTATCGTGCCTGTTTCCGCGCTCGACGTTCTGGTGACCGATGTGGACGCCGATGCACGGGTAGTCGAACGGTTCCGCGAAACGGGTGTCGAGGTCTTCCAGGCCTGAGCGGCCTGACGGGCAGACTCAATCCGGCTTCGCGTCGAGCGGCCGGTACCGCACGCCGAGGGCGTCCAGCCGGGACAGGTGCGGTCGCAAGCGCTCAAGAAACCGTGCGAAATCCGGTGCATCCGGCGAGGTTCCCTGTCGCCAGACCGCCTCGGCGAAGGCGCACAGCCTGGGAAAGAGCATGTACTCGGCGAGTTCGGGGGAATCGATGTACTCGGTCCACAACTGTGCCTGTGCGCCCAGTACGCGATCCCCGAACCGTCCGGGTGTGTAGGCGTGAACCATGGACAACGGCACGAATCCGCCGATCGCGAGGGGTTCGGCGTGAACATCGGTGCTCTGGTTGTAGTTGAGGTAGAGGTGCTGCGCGGGCGTCATGACGACATCGACTCCCGCATTCAGCGCGTTCCGGACCGCCGTGTCGCCCCGCCACGGCATCACAACACAGTTGGCCGGCAAGGGGCGGGCGTCCAGGACTTCGTCCCAGCCGACAAGTCGGCGGCCGTGCTCGTCGAGGAAAGCCGCGATCTGACGGGTGAACCAGCCCTGCAAGGCGGTCTCATCAGGCAGTCCGAGATCCTTGATCCGCTGTTGGACCTGCGGGCTCATCCTCCATTCGTCCGTCGGCACCTCGTCGCCGCCGCAGTGGATGAACTCGCTGGGGAAGATCCTCGTCACCTCGGTGAGTACATCCCGGCAAAAACGCATCGCGGGCTCGTTCAGCGAGAGAATCTGCGTGCTTATGTTCCAGCGCCGCCGGACTTCCGGTTCCGCGATGCCGTTGCCGAGGTCCGGGTACGCGGCGATGGCGGCCTGCATGTGTCCCGGCATGTCGACCTCAGGGATGATGGTGACGTGCCGCTCTTCGGCGTAGGCGACGAGGTCGCTGAGCTCGGCGGTGCTGTAGAAGCCACCGTGTGACCGCCCGTCGTAGCGGAGGTCCCAGGTCGGCACGGCCGAGTCGTGCCCGATGACCGTCTCCGTCCGCCATGCGCTCACCTCGGTGAGTCGCGGGTACCCCGGCACCTCGATCCGCCAGCCCTGGTCGTCAGTCAGGTGCAGGTGCAGGACGTCCAGTTTGTGCAGTGACAGGACGTCGATGACTCGGCGGAGAAAGTCCACGGGCATGAAGTGCCGTGCCACGTCGAGCATGAGGCCACGCCAGGCGAACCGCGGGAAATCCTCGATCTGGACACAGGGCACGGTCAGCGTTCGACCTGGTCTTTCAGGGGCCTCGCTGTCCGGCGGCAGCAGCTGGCGCAGTGTCTGCACGCCGTAGAAGGCGCCGGTGGCATCGGTGCCGAGGATATCGATGCGGTCGGTGGAGATGTCCAGCCGGTAGCCGTTCGTGCCCTGGCCCTCCGGAACGATCGAGATGCGAATATCGGCGTCCTGTGCGTTGCCGGGCAGGGATGGCCCGATCGCGCGTTCCAGCGCCCGGCCTGCGGTTTCAGCTCCCGGGGCGATGAAAACCGTGGTTTCACCGGCGATTCGGAACGAGGCCGCGCGCGGGGTGAGATGTGTGGGTTCGGGAATGAGCGCATACCTGGCGGGGTCTGTCAACGGATGCTCCTGACGGTGAAAACGTTCGGCGGCTGCTTGCGGAACATGCAAATCACTGAGCATTTGATGATCGTTCATGCTCGTTATCTCGATCGAACGCTTGACTTCGATCATACGAAGTCGGACTATTGCTGCGCAAGGACAGCCAGTCGGTGAGAGGAGTGCAGGGTGCCCGAAGCGGTGAGGTCCGCGGAGCGACCGGTCGCAACCGCTCATGCTTCCGAGTCGGGCCCCACGCGCGGGCAGCCTGGCGGCCGTGCGCACGGGACTACCTGGTGGCAGCGCACAGTTCCGGCGCGCTGGCTGACGCCGAGTACCGCACTGATCATTCTGGTTGTCGTTTTCCCGGCCGTGTACATGGTGTGGACGTCGTTCCTGCGCATCGATCGGATCGGCCAGGTTCGCGGTTTCGCGGGGCTGGAGAACTACCGCAAACTTCTCGCGGAACCGGTGCTGGGGCAGATTGTCCTCAACACCCTGCTCTGGCTGGTCGTTGTCGTTGGTGTCACGGTCCTGCTGTCCCTTGGGCTCGCCCAGTTCCTGGCCAAGCCGTTCGTCGGCAGACGGTTCGTCCGGCTCGCGCTGATCGTGCCTTGGGCCACCTCGCTCGTGATGACCGCGACCGTGTGGCGGTTCATCTACGAAGGCGGCAATGGTCTGCTCAACCGCCTGCTCATGGATCTGTCGATCATTGGCGCGCCGGTTGAGTGGTACAAGGACCCGGCGTTCGCCTTCTACTCGATCATGGCGGTTGGTGTCGTCACCTCGATCCCGTTCACCACATACGTGCTGTTGTCGGGCCTGCAGACCATTCCGGACGACGTACTGGAGGCGGCCAGGATCGACGGCGCCGGGGGCTGGACCACCTGGCGGCACATCACGTTGCCGTTGCTCCGGCCGTCGCTGTTGGTGGCGCTCGTGCTCAACATGCTGCACGTTTTCAACGCGTTCACCGTGATCTGGGTCATCGCGGGCAAGACAGCGGGTTACCACGCGGACACCACCGTGACCTGGATGTACAAGATCGCTTTCGTGGCCCAGTTGGACCCCGGTGAGGCATCGGCGCTGGCGGTGCTGAACGTCGCCTTCCTGATCGTTCTCGTCCTGGCCTACGTCCGGGTGCTGCGTCCGGACCGGGAGGCCGCGGCACCGACGAAAACCTCCGCGACAGGGCGGCCGAGCGGTCTGCGGCACGGGTTCGATGCCCTCGCGCTGAGCGTATGGAAGACCTCCAGGTCGGTGGCCGCGGTCTGCGGGCCCCTGACCTCTGCCGTCGGTAGATCGTGGCGTCGCGTTCGCCCCGTGGGACTGTCGCTCGCCGGTTTGGGCGTGGCCCTGTTCTTCCTCGCTCCCTACGTGGTGATGTTGCTGGGCTCGCTGAAGACCGATGCGGAACTGTTCGCGGTTCCCGCGTCGTATCTTCCACAGGAATGGGCGTGGTCGAACTACGTCGACGTGTGGAAGCAGATTCCGCTGGCCGAGTACTTCGGAGTGAGCCTCACGGTGGCGTTGGTTTCCACCGCGGTGGTGCTCGTTCTTGCCGCACCGGCGGCCTACATCCTGGCGCGCACGCGATTCCGGGGCAAGGTCGCCTTCCTGGGTGTCATTCTCGTGACGCAGATGTTCCCCGCGGTGGCCCTGTTGATCGGTCTGTACCGGGAGGCGCTGTTCCTCGACGGCGTGCACTCGTACTGGTTCATCATCGCCGTGAACTCCGCGTTCAACCTGGCTTTCGCGATCTGGATCCTGCATGCCCACGTGGGGGCGGTGTCGGTCGAGATCGACGAGGCCGCGATGCTCGATGGGTTGGGCCGGTTCCGGATCATGCTCCGGATGATCCTCCCGTTGACGGCCCCCGGGCTGATCACCGTCACGATCTTCACGTTCATCCAGGTATGGAACGAGTTCGTCATCGCGCTGACGCTCTTCAACGATCCGACGGCCGGACGAGTGCCGCTCACGGTCGGGGTGCAGCAGTTCGTCGGGCTCTACGAAACCAACTACCAGTACCTGTTCGCCGCCGCGTTGATCGCGATCATCCCGGCGGTGCTGCTGTTCTCGTTCATCGAGAAGCGGCTCATCAGCGGTTTGAGCATGGGCAGTAGCCGGTGACCGACGCAGAGTTTACTCCGAAACAACTGAACGAGGTGTGCATGCCATGAGAGTACGGAGATCGAAGCGGGTAGTCCTGACGGCACTGTTCGCCGGCACCGCCCTCGCCGTCGCGGGTTGCGGGACCGCAGGCGGCGGTGAAGACGGCGGGCAGAACCTCAAACTGGTGGTAGCGCAGTACACAGAGGACACCAAGCCCTACTGGGACGGCCTGATCGAGAAGTTCGAGAACGAGCACCCCGGGGCCTCGATCGACCTACAGGTGATCGACTGGGGCAACCTGCAGAGTCAGGTCAACACGATGATCCAGACACAGCAGATTCCGGACATCCTCAACATCAACCTGTTCGCCGACTACGCCGAGTCTGATCTGCTCTATCGCGCCGACGAGCTGATGTCGCCCGAACAGCTCGAGGACTTCCTCCCGACTTTCGCCGAGAACGCCTCGTACAACGGGGAGCAGTACGCCTTTCCCTTCGTCGGCACGGTAAACGGGTTGTACTACAACAAAACGATCTTCGCCGAGGCCGGAATCGAGAAGCCGCCTGCGACCTGGGAGGAGTTCCTGACCGCGGCGGAGAAGATCAAGGCCCTGCCCGGTGACTACGTCCCGTACGCACTCGCACTTGGCACCGAGGGCGGCCACTACGAGTTCGGTACCTGGGCGCGCTCCAACGGGGGCGGATGGATGACCGGTGAGGACTGGACGATCAACGATCCTCGCAACGTCGAGACACTCGAGTTCCTCAAGACGCTCACCAATCGCGGATTCACCCAGGCCAATCCGGGGCAGACCAACCGCGCCGATGGCACCTGGCCGTTGTTCGCCCAGGGCAAGGCGGCCATGGTGTACGGCTCTTTCGGTACTCGGGCGTTCATGGAGCCCGTACGCAAAGCCGGCATTGACTTCGGGATCTCCACTCACCCCACCCAGCACGGCGCCGAGCCGGCGACCCACGGGGTTCAGGACTACCTGATGGCTTTCCGAAAGGATGGCAACCAGCAACTCGTGTCCGACTTCCTGGCCTACTTCTACCAACCCGGGAACTACGTCGAGTACCTCCGTACCGAAGGGCTTCTGCCGACCACGAGTTCGGCTGCCGAGCAGTTCGCCCAGGATCCCGAGACGGCCGAGTTCGTCGACCTCATTCCACAGGCTCGGTTCGATCCCACATCCGAACCGGTCTGGGCGCAGCTCAGCGGGACGATGGGCAGCCAGCTGGGCACCGGAGTCAACTCCGATGCCCAGCCGCGGAAATTGCTGACCAGCTTCCAGGATATCGCCGAGGCGGCGAACTGATGCGCCCGCTGGTCAGGACCACGCTCGCGGTGGGTGGCGCACTGGTGCTTACGGCACTCGGTGCGATCCCCGGGGAGACCACCGGAAGGCATCCCGGCACGGATGAGGTGACCTTCACCCTGAGCGCACCGCCGGATCTGGCGGTCAAGCACGGTCGGGTCGGCGTGAAACTCGTGTGCGGTGACCGCGTTGCCGCCCGTGCTGTGTTCCGAGCACCGCACGTCGCGGCCCGTACCGTGCCCCGGCGAGTTCTCGAGGCACCGTGTGTCGTCGAGGTCGAGTCGGCCGCGCGGTCGGGAAGGACCGACGAGGGCATCGTTACCGTCTCCGCGTCCGACGGTGTCGTGGAGCGCCATACGGCATACACCGAAAGCGGCCGGCTCGAGACACGTGCTTTCCCGGTGCGGCCGGGCGCGCTCACCGTCGACGTCGCGATCGGCTCCATGCCGGCGGACGAGGTGGGCACAGCACTGAAGGTGATGGCCTTCAACATCTGGCAGGGCGGCAGGCTCGAGGGCAGGCACGAGCACGGCTTCGAGGACGAGAACATCGCGGAACTTCTGGAATTCGTTCGCGCCGAGGACCCGGACGTGCTGTTCGCCGTCGAGACCTACGGAACCGGAAAACAGATCGAACGGGCACTCAACCGTCAGCAGCCCGCCGACCGGGAATTCACCGGCGTGCAGATCACTCGCGAGCCGGGACAGGAGCCGGATCGCGACAACCTGTGGCTGTTCACCCGGCTGCCGGTGGAGGAGATCTACCCCGTGGTCGAGGACGACGTACTGACGTCGTTCAACTTCGGTGGCGCCCGGCTGGGCCTCCCCGGCGGGGGGCACATGCACGCGTTCACCACGTGGCTCTACCACGTGGGCAACACCTGGTCGCCGACGAACCGTTCGGCGATGGAGGTCGCGCTGGGGCTGGACCGTACGTCGACGAACGAGGAACTCGCAGCCACAGATCACGTACGCCGAACGGAAATGGCTCGGACGCTGCTCCACGAGCGGCTCGAGCACTACGTCGGCGACGACACCGCGCCCGTGATTCTTGGTGGCGACTTCAATACCCAGTCGCATGTGGACTGGTCCGGCCGCTTCGCAGATGCGGCCGGCCACGAGGGAATGGTGATCGATTGGCCGGTTCTTCGTGCCTTCGACCTCGCGGGTTTCACCGACACCTATCGGTACGCCAATCCGGACGCGGCTCGGTACCCGGGTAGGACGTGGTCGGCGGCGAACGCGTTCATGTATGCGCCAGCCCGCATCGACTACGTCATGACCCGGGGCGAGCGGGTCCGGGTCCTCGGTTCGTCCACGCGCTCCGTTCGACTGCCGGAGCAGCGCGGCGACGCGCTGGATGACCTCTACCCTTTCTACTCCGACCATTCTGCCGTTGTCACCGAGCTACTGATCCGGGGACCGGGGACCGGGCCGGAAGGACCACCCACATCGGACAAGCCGGAGTCCGGTGAGCCGATCACGTGGCCGCAACCGCCACCGGGAGAGCCGATACCCGCTGCCGAGCTGACGGCGACCGCCAGTACCGAGACCCCTGGCTCGACGGGCCGCGCAGTGGACGGCGATCCGCGAACCCACTGGCATTCCCGGACCATCCCGGACCCGCCGGAGCCACACCCGCACGTCCTCACCGTCGACCTGGGACGTGACCGCGTGCTGACAGGGCTGCGATACCAGCCCCGGATAGACGGCTACAACGGAATCATCACCCGTTTCGTCGTTCAGGTCAGTGCCGACGGGGAGAACTTCCAGGACGTGACGTCTGGGGAATGGGCGCGTGACTCGCTGCCGAAGGACCTCACCTTTGCCGATACCGACGCGCGGTACCTGCGACTGGTCTCCGTGGCCGGAGTGGGTGGGTACACCACGGTCGCCGAGCTGACACCTTACGAGTAACCATGCGCACAGAAGAAGTCCATTGTGCTGTCACCGTGGTGGGCGGTGGTCTTGCCGGCGTGTGTGCCGCCATCGCGGCGGCTCGGGCGGGAGCCGAGGTGGCACTGATCCAGAACCGGCCCGTGCTCGGCGGTAACTCCTCGAGTGAGGTCCGGGTCTGGGTCTGCGGAGCCACCGCTGCGGGCAGGCAGCGCTACGCCAGGGAGACCGGGATCATCGGCGAGCTCTACCTGGAGAATCAGCACCGCAACCCGGAGGGCAATCCGCTCTACTGGGACATGGTCGTGCTCGACGCGGTGCGGGCCGAGCCGAACATCGCCCTGTTTCTGAACACCGACGTCCGGCTGGTCGACGCCATTGGTCCCGAGGACGAGCGGGTTGTCCGGTCGGTCACGGGATGGACGATGGGGTCGGAGCGAGAGACTCGTTTTGTCTCTCCCGTCTTCCTGGACTGCACGGGCGACGGTCTCGTCGGTCATCTGGCCGGTGCCCGTTACCGGGTCGGCCGCGAGGCGAAGACCGAGCACGACGAGAGCTGGGCACCGGAGAAGGCCGACAACCTGACGCTCGGAAGCACGATTCTTTTTTACACCAAGGATCTCGGCCGCCCGGTTCGCTACATACCGCCGGATATCGCCAAGGACATCACGACAACGTCCATCCCGGAACGAAGGATCATTCGTTCCGGGGACAACGGCGCCGCCTACTGGTGGATCGAATGGGGTGGCGAGCTCGACACCGTTCACGACAACGAACGCATCCGGGACGAGCTGTGGTCGGTGATCTACGGAATCTGGGACTACATCAAGAATTCGGGAAGATTCGACGCGGAAACCCTCACCCTCGAATGGGTCGGCACCGTGCCGGGAAAGCGGGAGTATCGGCGTTTCGTGGGTGACCACGTCCTCACTCAGAACGATATTCTGAATCAGCGAGACTTTCCCGATGTGGTGGGGTACGGCGGTTGGTCGATCGATCTGCACCCGCCAGGGGGTATGTACGCCGAGGACGGCGGTGCGGCCCAGTGGTACCCGAACGGTACCTACGGCATCCCGTTCCGCTGTCTGTACTCGGTGAACACCGCCAACCTGCTGTTCGCCGGCCGCAACATTTCCGCTTCGCACATCGCCTTCGGCAGCACCAGGGTGATGGCCACGTGTGCGGTGCTGGGCGAGGCAGCGGGCACGGCGGCGGCGATGTGCGCGGACCGTGCGATCGGACCCCGTGAACTCGGTGCCACGGCGATCGGGGACCTCAAGCGTGCGCTGCTGCGCCAGGATGCCGCGGTCATCGGTGTCACCTACGACGATCCGGCTGATCTGGCCCGTGCCGCGACCGTGTCGGCGTCGAGCACTCTGACCCGATTGGCTGTCGAGGATTCCTCGGGAGCGCAACCGCTGACCGCCGATGTGGGGCTGCTGGTCCCGGCAGACCCGGAACTGGACGGCATCGAGCTGTTGCTCGACGTGGACGAGTCGGCTGCCGGAACGTCCCTGACCGTTGAGGCGTGGAGCACGGGTCGTCCGCAGAACTACGTTCCGCACACTGTGGAGGCGAGCGCCGAGGTAACCCTGACCGCCGGAGACAAGCAGTGGGTGGCGGCGCCGCTGCGGTGGCGGCCGACGACCCCACAGAATGCGTTCGTCGTCATTCGCGCACATCCGCAAGTGCGTCTGCACCTGGCCGAACACATGCAGACCGGGTCGGTGAGTCTCGTCCGCAGGCAGGTGAAGGAGGTCGACGACGGCGGCGTCGACGTCCTGGAACACGCGCAGCCGGTGGTGGAGTGGGTGGCGAGATCACGTGGACGGAGCAGCTGGTGCTTCCGACTCGCGGCACCGACCGCCGCGTTCGCATCCGACCGCGCGGTGGGCGGTTACGCCCGTCCGTACGGGGGTCCGCAGTCGTGGTGCTCCCGGCGCCTGTCCGGCGAGCCGGAGCACATCGAACTGGCCTGGGAGTCGCCAGTGGATGTCGGTCGGGTGGAGCTCGTCTTCGACGACGACGTCAACGAGTACATGAACAACCTGCACTACCACCGCAGCCCGTTCGAGATCATGCCCGAGCTCGTGCGGGACTACCGGGTCGAGGTGGCGACGGACGGCCGCTGGGCCGCCGTGGTGGACGTCGCCGGAAACCGGCGACGGCACCGCGTACATCGTCTCGAGCGACCCGTCACGACCGATCGGCTCCGCGTCGTGGTGATCGCGACCAACGGAGCGCCGCACGCTGCTGTCCCAGCGTTGCGCGTCTACCGATGAACCACACTCTTCCGGAGGTCTTCTTGACCAGCACGTCGAAGTCGCACGTCCACAACGAGATCGCCAGCCAGCCACAGTGCTGGAGGCGCGCCGTCGAGCTTTCGCGCTCGGCCGACGCGCTGCCGCGGGCGGGCGCACGAGTCGCGGTCATCGGTTGCGGCACCTCGTGGTTCGTGGCACAGGCATACGCTGCCCTACGGGAACAGCAGGGACTCGGTGAGACCGATGCGTTCGCCGCTTCGGAATTCCCGGCCGCACGCAGCTATGACCGACTCGTGGCGATAACCCGCTCCGGCACCACCAGTGAGGTGCTCGACCTGCTCCGGCTGGTTCGGGGGCGCATTCCCACCGTCGCGCTCACGGCGGACCCGGCCACCCCCGTCGCCGATCTCGCTGATGACCTCGTCGTTCTCGACTTCGCCGAGGAGAAGTCGGTCGTGCAGACCAGATTCGCGACGAGCGCGCTCGCGTTGCTGCGCGCCCATGTCGGCGACGACGTGGAACCGGCGTGGCAGGAGGCGGAGCGGCTACTCACCGAACCGGTCGATCCGAAGGTGGCCGAACGGCATCAGTTCGTCTTCCTCGGCCAGGGCTGGACGGTCGGTCTCGCGCATGAGGCGGCACTGAAGATGCGCGAGGCGTCCTTGTCCTGGGCAGAGTCCTACCCTGCGATGGACTACCGGCACGGTCCCATCAGCCTGGCCGACGAGAACAGTGTCGTGTGGTTCCTCGGTGGCGGCTCGCCGCCCCGGCTCGTGCAGGAGGTCGAGCGGACCGGCGCGCTGGTGGTCGCCGACCGCCTCGACCCGTTGGCCGACCTGGTGCGTGCGCAGCGGCTCGCCGTCGCGCTGGGTTCGGCGAAGGGGCTCGACCCGGATCGGCCCCGCAACCTCGACCGATCTGTGGTGCTCGACCCGGCTCGGCCGTGATGCGGGGAGATGTGATCGCGCTGGACGTAGGCGGGACCCGGCTGAAGGGCGCGGTCCTCGACGAACGCGGGCACGCCCTGACCACGCTCGAACGGCCAACCCGTGCAACGCGCACTCCGGCTGCCGTCGTGGAGTCGATTCTCGGCGCGCTGGCCGACCTGCGTCGCCGGCCGCAGGCGGAGCAAGCGGTCGCGTGTGGACTGGTGGTGCCCGGCATCGTCGACAGCGTCGGTGGCCGGGCGGTCTGGTCGGAAAACCTCGGCTGGCGCGACGTGCCGTTGCGGGAGTTGGCCGCCCGGCGTATCGGCTTGCCCGTGGTACTCGGTCACGACGTACGTGCGGGCGCCCTCGCCGAGTCTCGGCACGGGGCGGCGGCCGGGTACCGCAACACGATGTTCGTGCCCATCGGTACCGGAATCGCCGCCGGGATGGTCGTCGACGGCCGGCTGCTGGACGGTGACGGACTGGCCGGAGAACTCGGACATGTGTCCGTCGGGCACGAGGAGTTGTGTGCCTGCGGGGCGAAAGGCTGTTTGGAGGCGGTGGCGTCGGCTGCGGCGATCCTGCGGCGCTACCGGTCCCGCTCGGGGGCCGAGCTCGGTGGGACCCAGGAGGTGGTGTCGCTGGCAGCAGCCGGAGACACCGTCGCAGGTGCGGTGTGGACAGAGGCGATCGATGCATTGGCGGCGGCGTTGGCGATGGCATCGTCACTGGTCGCCCCCGAGGTCGTGGTGATCGGTGGCGGCCTGTCCTTGGCCGGAGCCACGTTGCTCGAGCCGCTGCAGTCGCGGCTGGACTCTCGGCTGACCTTCCAGCGCAGCCCCCGGCTGCTGACCGCCGCGCTCGGTGACCGCGCCGGCTGCCTGGGGGCAGGTCTGCTCGCCCGGAGCGCGATGGCCGAGACGGTTGGTGTCCGGTGACGGCAGTCGTCACGGTGACGCCGAACCCGGCGATCGACGTCACCTACGCCGTCGATGAACTCACTCCGGGAACCGTGCACCGGGTGACGGAGGTGACGAGCAAACCCGGTGGCAAGGGACTCAACGTCGCGCGCGTGCTGGGCAGTCTGGATGTGCCCGTGATAGCCACTGGATTGGTCGGCGGAACCGAGGGTGCCGAGGTGGCGGCTCTACTGGCCGGTGAAGGCGGCATCGTCGACTGTCTGGTCACCTTCGACGGGGCCACACGCCGCACCGTGACCGTCGTTGACGGGCGGACCGGCGCAGCCACGCTGTTGAGCGAGCCCGGCCCCGTGGTCCGCGCCGCGGACTGGGCTGTGCTGCTCGACAGGGTGGGCGTGCTTCTCCGGCAAGCGGATGTACTGGTTTGCTCGGGGAGTCTCCCGCCGGGAGCTCCACCAGGCGCGCCTGGCGACATCGTCCGGTTGGCGAGGGCGGCCAAGGTGGCGGCGATCGTCGATACGAGTGGGCCGGGGCTTCTGGAGGCGGTTGCCGCCGGGGCTTCCGTGGTGAAACCCAACGCCGACGAGTTGCGCCAGGTGACTGGGGTCACCGATCCGCTGGCCGCGGCCGTGGCTCTGCGTTCCATGGCGGGAGCGCCCGATCTCGCGGTGGTGGCCTCACTGGGTGCAGACGGTCTGATCGCGGTGACCGAGCACGGCGCCTGGCGCGCTCGGCTGCCGAGCCCGGTGACCGGAAACGCGACCGGTGCCGGCGACTCGGTTGTCGCCGCGCTGGCCCGCGGGCTGCGGCGGCGCGAAGCCTGGCCGACGGTCCTGCGCTCTGCCTGCGCGCTGTCGGCCGCCACCGTACGGGCCCCTGTGGCCGGAGATTTCGACGCCGACTCCTACAACAGCCTGCTGTCGGCCGTGACGATCCGGGAGATGGACGAATGACACTGACCACCACTCGTGAGTTGCTGGACACCGCCGTGCGACAACGGCACGGTGTAGCGGCGTTCAACGTCGTGCTCCTGGAACATGCCGAGGCGTTCGTGGCCGCTGCGGAGACAACTGAGCTTCCGGTGATTCTGCAGATCAGCGAGAACTGCGTTCGCTACCACGGTTCGCTGGCACCGTTGGGTGGCGCCGTGCTGCGGCTGGCCCAGGACGCGTCGGTCCCGGTCGCGGTGCACCTCGATCATGCCGAGAGCCTTGATCTTGTGCTGGAGGCGGTGGACCTCGGGTTCACCGGGGTGATGTACGACGGTTCCGGCCTGGACTACCCGGAGAATGTCCGGCGAACCGCGCAGGTCGTCGCTACCTGCCACGTACACCAGGTGCCGGTTGAGGCCGAACTCGGCGAGATCGGCGGAAAGGACGGCGTCCACCGGCCCGGAGTACGAACCGACCCGGAGGACGCCCATAGCTTTGTGGAGGCCACCGGCGTCGATGCGCTGGCCGTCGCGGTTGGTAGCTCGCATGCCATGACGAGCCGCGAGGCCGTCCTCGATGAGGTGTTGATCTCGGCGCTGGCGAACGCGGTCGCTGTCCCGCTGGTTCTTCACGGCTCCAGCGGCGTGCCCGATGAAGGTCTGGTCAGCGCGGTGCGAGCCGGGATCACCAAGGTGAACATCGCTACTCACCTCAACACCGTGTTCACTCAGAGTGTGCGGGAGCGGCTGGATGTCCGGGGCGCCGTGGATCCCCGAGACTACGTCCGGCACGGCCGGGCAGCGGTGGCGGCGGAGGCCGCACGGTTGTTACGGGTGCTCAACGAGCCTTCGGGCAAACCCGAACAGACACTGCCGCCGACGTAGCCCCGCGACGGCCTTCCCCCGGAAGAGTCGTTTTGCTCCCACCGGCTGGGATCTGGTTGGGCAGTGTTGTCAGTCTGGCCTAGCGTCGTGGGAGGCGCAGCGTACTGCGCCACAGCAGTGGACAGCGCCGCGAAGCTCAGCCGCAGGGAGATTTGCTGATGACCGAAGGAACCGACCCAGCCTGGTCGTTCGACACCAAACAGATTCACTCCGGTGCGCAACCGGATCCGGCGACCGGAGCCAGGGCAACGCCCATCTACCAGACGACCTCGTATGTGTTCCGGGACAGCCAGCACGGAGCTGACCTGTTCAGCCTCGCCGAGCCCGGCAACATCTACACCCGGATCATGAATCCCACGCAGGACGTCCTGGAACAGCGCGTCGCCGCACTGGAGGGTGGGGTCGCGGGACTGGCCTTCGCCTCCGGCTCCGCGGCGACCACGGCCGCCGTCCTGAACATCGCCAATGCCGGTGACCACTTCGTCTCCAGCCCGGCTCTCTACGGCGGAACCTACAACCTGTTCCACTACACACTGCCGAAGCTCGGTATCGAGGTCACCTTCGTCGAGGACCAGGACGACCTGGAAGCCTGGCGCGCGGCCGTGCGCCCGAACACCAAGCTGTTCTTCGCCGAGACGCTGGCGAACCCCGGCAGCAACGTGCTCGACGTGCGTGCCGTGGCCGACGTCGCGCACGACGTCGGTGTGCCACTGGTCGTGGACAACACCATCCCCACCCCGTACCTGCTCCGCCCGATCGAGCACGGCGCCGACGTCGTCATTCACTCGGCGACCAAGTACCTGGGTGGACACGGCACCACCGTCGCCGGCGTGCTCGTGGACGCTGGCACCTTCGACTTCGGTGCTTATCCGGAACGCTTCCCCGGGTTCTCCGAGCCGGACCCCAGTTACAACGGACTGAAGTACTGGGAGGCGCTCGGTCCTGGCGCTTTCGCGGCCAAGGCCAGGGTTCAGCTGCTGCGGGACACCGGCGCCGCGATCGCTCCGCTGAACAGTTTCCTGATCCTGCAAGGCATCGAGACGTTGTCGCTGCGGATGGAGCGGCACGTCGACAACGCCCGACAGCTCGCCGAGTGGCTGGACGAACGCGACGAGGTGGAGCAGGTCTACTACGCCAGTCTGCCCACCAGCCCCTACTACGAGAACGCGAAGAAGTACCTCCCGCGCGGAGCGGGCGCTGTCCTCTCCTTCGACCTGCGCGGTGGCGTGGACGCGGGCAGGGCGTTCGTCGACGGGACCGAACTGCACAGTCAGCTGGTGAACATCGGGGACGTCCGAAGCCTGATAGTGCACCCGGCCAGTACGACCCACAGCCAGCTCAGTCCCGAGGAGCAGCGGGGCAGCGGGGTCACCCCTGGGCTCGTGCGACTCGCTGTCGGACTCGAGGGCATCGAGGACCTCAAGGCGGATCTGGAGGCGGGGTTCAGGGCGGCGAAGGCCGCACGGTGAGTGTGGACCCGTACTCGGGGCTCCCGGACGCCAGTTCCGCCTGGCGTCCGGGAGCCCCGCCAGGGCGCAGGCAGTGGATACGACACGACTCCACATTCGCTCTGGAAACCGGTAGCAGTCTCCCGGGGTTCGAGCTGGCGTACGAAACCTGGGGCAGCCTGAACTCCGACCGTTCGAACGCCGTGCTCGTCGAGCACGCCCTGACCGGCGACAGCCATGTGGCGGGGCCCGTGGAGCCGGGGCATCCCAGCCCCGGTTGGTGGGACCCGATCGTCGGCCCGGGTTGTGCGCTCGACACCGACGAGTTCTTCGTCGTGGCGCCGAACGTCCTCGGGGGGTGCCAGGGTTCGACCGGTCCCGCCTCGACCGCGCCCGACGGCAGGGCGTGGGGCAGCAGGTTTCCGCTGCTGACCGTCCGCGACCAGGTCGCCGCCGAGGTGATCCTCGCCGACGCGCTGGGAATCGAGAGGTGGGCCGCGGTGCTGGGTGGCTCGATGGGCGGGATGCGCGCGCTGGAATGGGCGGTGGGACTGCCGGACCGTGTCGCGGCACTGTCGGTCCTCGCCGCACCAGCGGCCGCTTCGGCGGACCAGATCGCGTGGTCGTCCCCGCAGCTGCATGCCATAACAGGTGACCCCGGCTGGCGCGGGGGTGACTACTACGAAGCGGCACCCGGCGAAGGGCCGCATCACGGACTCGGGGTCGCCCGGCGGATCGCGCAGATCACGTATCGCAGTGAGCAGGAGCTGTCCGGCCGGTTCGGCCGGGTACCCCAGGGAACGGAAGATCCGCTGCACGGCGGGAGGTTCGCCGTTGAATCCTATATGGACTACCACGCGGGCAAGCTGGTCAGCCGGTTCGACGCGGGCAGTTACGTCGTACTCACCCGGTCCATGAACACCCATGACGTCGGCAGGGACCGTGGGGGAATCGCCGCCGCACTGGCACGGGTGACGGCGCGCACGGTGATCGCGGGTGTGGACAGTGACCGGCTGTACCCGCTGCACCAGTCACACGAGCTCGCCGCCGGTATCCCCGGTGCCGGCGAAGCCGCGGTGATCGCCTCGCCCTACGGGCATGACTCCTTTCTGATCGAGACCGACCAGGTGGCGGCGCTGATCAAGGATCTTCTTGGCTGACCCGCGGCTCGCGGCAGGTGGGCTACTCGGGCGGGTAGAGCCCGAGCAGTTCGCGCTCGGGCAACCTTTGCTCCGCTGAGTAGGTAAAGCTGTCGAACAGTGGTTTCGGCTCGGCCTCCGCCTTGATGTCGGTGCCGTAGTAGCCCTCTCGCGTCCGCAGAATCAGCCGGCTCCTGGTGGTGTCCAGGTGCACACTGGTGATTTTCCGGTCGTTGCTGTGGAAGACCGTCCGCTCGTTCGACACCGTTCCGTCGGGGGTGAGTTCGAACGCGATGAGATATGTGCCGTTGCCTTGGGCCGAGCCGTTCTCCTCATCGCTCAGCCGGAGGTAGGTCTCTTCGGTGTAAGGGATGAAGTTGACCGGAAAGAGGCGCGATCCGTCGGTGTAGTAGTCGAGTTCCCGCTCATCGTCGCGAACAGACCGGTTCACGATCTGGAGTTCGTTGTCAGCCGAAACCGCGAACCCCGCCTTTCCCCTGGCCAATCGCAGGCCGCTATGACCGATGCCCACGTGGGAGTCCTTGGGCGGTTGGGACTCCGCGGGTACCTCACCCCGTGGCTGTGGCGGGGTGGCCGAGGGATCGGCGGCATCGACCGAGAGAACCTGCCAGGTCGCGTCGTCTCTCCGCCAGTCCGAACTACTGGTGGTTCGCGACACGAACCAGACCTGCGACCCGTCCGGTGAGAACTGCGGCAGTGCGTATTCCAGCTCGCCGTCGTCGAAGCTGTTCTCCGGTGCGGGCACGCTTCCTGTCTTGGTGAAGGCGCGCACATCGTCGTTCAACTCCGCCACCCCGAGTCCGTCGTCCGCTATCCACGCCATCCGCCGGAAGTCGGACGTGAACGCGAACTCGGAGACGTCAGGTGCGGTGCCCCTTTCCTCCCTGGCGACGGAGAGGTCCAGTCGCAACTCCTCGGCCCCGGTCTCGGGGTCGTGGAAGGTCAGGTGGACACCCACGGGTTGACCTATCTTGGTTACCGACTGGGTGAACTGGACGAATCCAGACAGTTCGGCGTCCGACAGTCCGGCCGGGGCAGGCTCCCGCTCCCCGCCCGCCGCGTCGGTCGGTGCGGCGCCCTCACTGCCACACGCCGTGCTCGACGCGATCGCAAGAACGGACAGGACGGCTGCCACTCGCGTTCGCATAAAACCCATCTCTGGTTGTGTTCCTTCCCCTCGATCCCCGTCGATCATTGCGGTCCGCGCTGGCAACGCGAGCATTCGGCGAAGAGGACTCGTCGTGGCGAGAACACCTGCTCGCCCGAACTCCCACGGGCCGGGGTGCGGATGCGGTACGGGCTGGTCCGCTCGGCCGCCACGTATCCTGTCGCTGCTCAGACGAGTCACCGAGAGGTCGAGGTGGATGGAGATCTGGATCAACCCGGCGTGTTCGAAGTGCCGGACGGCACAGTCGATGCTGGACGAGGCGGGCGCCGGCTACACGGTTCGCCGGTACCTGGAGGACCCGCCCACCGCCGCCGAACTCGACGAGGTGTTACGCAGGCTGGGGTTGCAACCGTGGGACATCGCCCGCACCGGCGAACCGGCCGCCACCGAACTGGGGCTGGCGTCCTGGCCGAGGACACCAGCCGAGTGGGACCGCTGGGTCGAGGCTCTGGTCGCCCAGCCGATTCTCATCCAGCGGCCGATCATCACCGCGGACGATGGCACCACCGTCGTGGGCCGGACACCGGAGTCCGTCCGCTCCGTGCTGCCACCCGCCTAGGCGGTGCCGCAGAGCAAGCGCGCGCTCGGCGACCCGGCTACCGCGCTGCGGCGTCAGGAACGCCACCCGTGATGCGGACGGTGACCTGGTTGTCGTTGTAGGTGTACGCCTCGTACTCGTACTCGACACCGGTGCGCTCGACGTACTCCATCCAAGCCCGGTACTCGTGTCGTTTCCAGCCGGGATAGTTGAAGAACTCGTCGAAGTGCACGATGCTGCCCGGCCGTAGCCGTGGTCCGACCAGATCGAGCACCGTCTTCGCCGAGCTGTACAGATCGCTGTCGACGTGCAGAAAGTCGACGTGGCCGGGGTGCCGTTCGAGGAAGTCCGGCAGACTGTCGGCGAACAGGCCGACGACGAGTTCCGCTCCGGGTACGTCCGGCAGGTCGCCGCGGGCGAAGGCGCCTGCCGGGAGGCCGTTGAGCCAGGCCTCCGGCAACCCCTCGAACGAGTCGAAGCCGTAGACCTCGCCACCACCCCTCGCCTTGGCGATCGCCCGGAGCGTGTTTCCGCTCGCCACCCCGAATTCCAGGGCCATGCCGCCGGTGGGAGCGAGCGACAACGCATGGGCAAGCGTGTCGGGAGGGCTGCCGAAGTGCCGTGCTCCGATGAGGTTTTCCCTGGCGAAGACGTTGCTCTCCAGCGCGGCGTCCTGATCACCCGCGTAGACGATGTCGCGACGGGTGCGGATCTCGAACTCGACGACCCGGTCGAGGAGCCGGTCACCCTGCCTGATGATCTCCGCGCGCAGTGTCTCCGTCATCTTGTGCATCTCGTCCACGCAGGGATCGTGCAGCCGGGCCGCCACCCGGTTGAGGGCGTGACTTGCCCGGCGTCGCAGGGCAAGGCCAACAGTGCTGACGATCGATCGATCCTGGTGGGGAGTGTCCATTGCGAGACGGTACCCAACGCACCTGTTCGTCGCAGCGCTCCCGCGGGGCGCGCGGGTATCCGATGAGGACAGTCAGAGTGACGCAGGACGGCTGCGCTCTTTCGCAACTTCCCTGCGCCCGGATGTAACCCTGGGCGCCCTGTCCGGATCTACGGTCAGTGTGAGCTGTATGACACAACTTCTGACCTGCGCGAATACGGACAAGGGAGAAACCCGTGGCACTGACGATGTCCTGTGCGCTGAACACAGCGCTGGACAGTCCGGAACACGCTCGCATCGCCGAGGAGCTGGGCTACGAGCGCGCCTGGTTCTACGATTCGGCCGCGATCTGCGCGGACCTGTGGATGCAACTGGGGCGGGCGGCCGACCGCACCGAGCGGATCGGTCTGGGCCCGGGAGTGCTGGTGCCGGCGCTGCGCCACCCGATGGTGACCGCCACTGCCATCGCGAACCTGGTCTCGCTCGCGGGACCGGACCGGGTCGTGGTCGGCTTCGGCTCCGGTTTCACCGGCAGGCTCACCCTCGGGCAGCGGCCCAGCAAGTGGTCCGACGTGTCCCACTACGTCGACACGGTCAAGGGACTGCTGCGCGGGGAAACCGTGGAGTGGGAAGGCGCCCCGATCCGGATGATGCACTATCCCGGATTCGCCGCTGATCGCCCCATCGAGGTGCCCTTCGCCGCCGCCGCGTTGGGTCCGAAGGGCCTGAAGGTGGCTCGGGACAACGCCGACGGTGTGGTCACCGTGCCCGAGCCGGTGCCGGGCTTCGACTGGTGCGTGAATCTCACGCTGGGGACCGTGCTCGACGAGGGTGAGGACCCGGGCACCGAGCGCGCCATCGCGGCGGCGGGACACGCCGCGAGTCTCTGGCTGCACTTCGCGATGGAGTTCGGCAAGCTCGACATGATTCCCGGCGGTGAACAGTGGGCGGCCGCGTACGACGACATCCCCGTCGAGACTCGGCACCTCGACCTGCACGAGGGTCACCTGTGGGCGGTCACCGAGCGCGACCGCCCGTTCGTCAACGGCGAGGTGCTCGCGGCCAGTGGTGCGGCGCTGGGGCCGGACGGGTGGCGGGAGAAGCTGGCCCAGCTCGAGGAGGGCGGCGCCACCGAGATCGCCTACCAGCCCGCGGGTCCCGACGTCCCGCGCGAACTGGAGGCCTTCGCCAAGGTCATGCAGAACTAGTGTCGTGTGATCCTGCTCGTCTTGCGTCTGCTGGGGCTCAGGCGGCGCCTCGCGGCGTTGTCGTCGGCCCGGGATACAACAGCGGTATCCGGGCCTCCTCCGCCTTGCGAAGCATCCACCTGATTCCCCAGCAGCCGGCAAGGAAGCAGGACCACACGACACTAGTGCCCACCGAATGAAGGGAGCGACATGCGCAGGGTTGCACTGGGGCACAACGAATCGGGCAAGGGCGTGGTGTTCCCGTTCGTTGACGGCCACGTCACCGGCGGCGCACGATGACGACCGCCCGGCATCCTCGAACGGACGAGCAGGTGCACGCGGCGGTCGCGGGGCAGACGCTCCCGATGCTGTTCGCCCGCACAGTGGCGAGGAGGAAGGACGAGGTCGCACTGCGGTGGCGTCACGAAGGGCGCTCCTCGGCCTGGACCTGGCAGGAGTATGCCGACCGGGCGACCAGGGTGGCCGCCCTGCTGGCGCGTCACGCCATCGGCAAAGGGGACACGGTCGCCCTGATGCTGCGCAACCAATCCGGATTCCATGCCTGGGACATGGGTGCGCAGCTGGCGGGGGCCACGCCGTTCTCGGTGTACAACACTTCCTCGCCCGAGCAGATCGCGTATCTGCTCGGGCACGCCGAGGCGCGCATCGTGGTCGCCGACGCGGACCTGGCTCCCCGGGTCCGCGACGTTCGGGACCAGCTGCCCGACCTGACCGAGGTCATCGCTGTGGGCGGGGAAAGCGATGCGGCGGCGGTGCCGCGTCTGGACGATCTCCTCGGCGACGTCGAACCCGTTGACCTGGCCCGGGCGTCCACGATCGTCCAACCCGGTGATCTGGCCACACTCATCTACACCTCGGGCACCACCGGTCCCCCCAAGGCCGTGATGCTCACCCAGCGCAATGTGTGCTGGGTGCTGGAGTCGTTCGCCGAGGTTGTGGGAGAGGCCCCGCCGGGCAGCCGGATGGTGTCGTACCTGCCCATGGCGCACCTGCTGGAGCGGTTGCTGACCCATTACCTGCCGTTGCGTAACGGCGCGCAGGTCCATCCGTGTCCGGACGCGAGCGAACTCGGGCGGTACCTGCTGTCGGTCCGCCCGGAGATCTTCGTCGCGCCACCGAGAATCTGGGAGAAGCTGCGCGCCACGCTTCGTGCCGGCGATATCGGCTCCGACCGGGCCGCGGCCGCGGTCGGCCTGGACGACTGTGCGGTGGCGCTGGTCGGTGCGGCACCCTCGCCTGCCGGGTTGATCGACTTCTTCCGCTCGGCCGGGCTGCCGCTGTCGGAGGCATACGGGTTGTCCGAGACGAGCGGCTTGCTCACCGCACAGACATCGCGTCCCCGCACGGGATCCGTGGGCCTGCCCGCGCCCGGGTGCGCCGTCAGAGTGCTCGACGACGGCGAGATCTGCTGTCGCGGTGGGAACGTGTTCGCCGGTTACTACAAGGACCCGGACGCGACGGCCGCGGTGCTCGACGAGCAAGGCTGGTTCCGGACCGGGGACGTCGGTGTCCTGGACGACGACGGCTACCTGACACTCGTCGACCGGAAGAAGGAACTGATCATCACGGCGGGCGGCAAGAACATCTCCCCGGCCAATCTCGAGGCGGCGCTGAAGGAGATTCCGCTCGTTGGGCAGGCCTGCGTGATCGGGGACAACCGTCCCTGCCTGGTTGCGCTCCTGGTGCTGGACGTCCCGGCGGCCGAGGCGTGGGCGCGCCGCAACGGGCTGGCCGAGCTGTCCCCGCAGGCCCTGGCCGAACATCCGGGTGTACTGGCCGAAGTGCGTGCCGGACTGGCCGAGGTCAACGGCCGTTTGTCCCAGGTGGAGCGGATCAAGGGATTCCGGCTGCTCGGCGAGGAGTGGCTACCGGACTCCGACTGCCTGACACCCACGATGAAGCTCAAACGCAGGGGAGTGCACGCCCGCTACGCCGACGAGATCGACGCCCTGTATCACTGACCGGTCGGAGCGGCACGGCCCGTAGCGCAGCAGTAGGCGGCGATCGCCTGCCCGAGCAACCGCGACTGACCAGCGGTTAACAGTGCGGGACCGGCCGATCGGTCGCACGTGGTCGGTCAACTCCGTCCGCCACACTGAGAATCCGGACGAGGCCGGGAAACCGGCAATGCGCTATGCGAACGCGGGTGTGGGGACCTGTCCCCTCGAACGCCTCGTCCGGCAGTGGTCATCCGGAACCGGCGCGCCCTGCGTCCGGGGGCCACTCAGGTGCTCCGTGTCCTCGGCGGCCCCCGGCTGACGGCACGGAGCACCGCCGCGCGTGCCGCCGCCGCGGCTACCTGCGCCAGGCGGTGCGCTGCTTGCGCATGTCCAGCAGCAGCGCGGCGATCAGGCCGACGCCGAGGCTGATCAGCCAGACGTTCTCGGTGTTGGTCTCGTGGTTGCCGATCAGCATGACGAACATGGCGAACGCGGTGAACCACCCCGCTGCCCGCGCCGCCTTCGGGAAGCCGCCGTGCCAGCCCCACTCGGCCGACGGCTCGTCGTGCGGGTCGACCTTGCTCACGCCCGCCTGCTGCCGCTTCTCGACCGCCTTGCCCGCCACGATCACTCCTCGCCACCACAGACACCGATATCGCGATGATGATTTCACACGACTTGGGTGGCTCGGCGACGGCCTGGCCATGTCGTTCGCGACAATGGACCGGATGAACTCACACAGCACCCCGGCCCGCAGCGTGCTCGTCCTTGGTTCCACCGGCTCGATCGGCACCCAGGCGCTGGATGTGGCCGCCCGCAACCCGGACCTGTTCCGGATCGCCGGAATCGCGGCCGGGGGCTCCGATCCCGGGGCGCTCGCCGCCCAGGCGATCGCCCACTCGGTGGACGCCGTGGCCGTGACCAGGCCCACGGTGGTGGAAGACCTGCAACTCGCGCTGTACGCCGAGGCGCAGCGGAGGGGGTACTCCCGCGGCGAGTTCCGCCTCCCGCGCATCTTCGCCGGGACCGATTCGGTCACCGAGCTGATCAACGCCGTGCCGGTGGACACCGTGCTCAACGCCCTGCCCGGCTCGCAGGGGCTCGCTCCGACACTGCAGGCGCTGGGCACCGGCGCCACGCTCGCGCTGGCCAACAAGGAGTCGCTGATCGCCGGGGGACCGCTCGTGCTGGCGGCGGCCGGACCGGGGCAGCTCGTGCCGGTGGACTCCGAACACTCGGCGATGGCGCAGGCGCTCCGCGGCGGTCGCGCCGAGGAGGTCGACCGCCTCGTGCTGACCGCCTCCGGCGGGCCGTTCCGCGGGCGCAGCCGCGAACAACTGGCCGGGGTGACGATCGCCGACGCGCTGGCCCACCCGACCTGGGCGATGGGCCGCTTGATCACCATCAACTCGGCCACGCTGGTGAACAAAGGTCTCGAACTGATCGAGGCCCGGTTGCTGTTCGACATCCCGTGCGACCGGATCGACGTGGTCGTGCACCCGCAGTCGATCGTGCACTCGATGGCGACCTTCGTCGACGGCTCCACCATCGCCCAGGCCAGCCCGCCGGACATGCGCCTGCCCATCGCCCTCGCGCTGAACTGGCCGGACCGGGTGCCCGGCGCCGCGGCTCCCTGCCGCTGGGACACACCGGCCGCCTGGACTTTCGAGCCGCTGGACGACGTGGCCTTCCCCGCTGTGGAGCTCGCCAGGCACGTCGGTACCGTCGGCGGATGCCTACCGGCTGTGTTCAATGCCGCGAACGAGGAGATGGTGGGGGCCTTCCTCGCACAGAACGCCAGCTTCACGTCCATCGTGGACACTATTTCCCAGGTGGTCGCAGCCGCGGACCAATGGCGTCACGAGCCACGTGACGTGGCGGACGTCTTCGCAGCGGAGCGGTGGGCGAGGGCGCACACGGCGGAGATCGCCGGTATCGAGATCGACACGGAGGGGAAGTAGCGGGTGGCCGCGTACATATTCGGAGTGGCGCTGTTCGCGCTGGGCATCTGCGTGTCGGTCGCGCTGCACGAGGCGGGCCACATGGTCACGGCGAAGATGTTCGGCATGAAGGTCCGCCGCTACTTCGTGGGCTTCGGGCCGACGGTCTTCTCCTTCCGTCGAGGCGAGACCGAGTACGGGCTGAAGTGGATCCCGCTCGGCGGCTTCTGCGACATCGCGGGCATGACGGCGCTGGACGAGGTCACGCCGGACGAGGCCCCCCGCGCGATGTGGCGGTTCAAGACCTGGAAGCGGACGGTGGTGCTGGCGGCGGGCTCGGCCACGCACTTCATCCTCGGCTTCATCGTGCTCTATCTGATGGCCACCACGATGGGGCTGCCGAACTTCCTCGCCACCCCGCAGATCGCCTCGGTCTCGCAGTGCGTGCAGGACTCGACGTCGAACCAGGACTACCAGAACCCCGACTGCGCACCGGGTGCTCCAGCGCCCGCCCTGGCCGCCGGAATGCAGCCGGGCGACGTGATCGTCTCGGTGAACGGCGCCGCCACCCCGACGTTCTCCGATGTGGTCGACAAGGTCCGGCCGCTGTCCGGTCCCACGGAGATCGAGGTGCGCCGGGACGGCGACGTCGTCCCGTTGCAGGTGGACGTGACCCAGGTCGAGCGCCCCGTGCGTGATCCGCAGAACCCGGACGCGCCGCCGCGGATCGTCGAGGTCGGTTCGATCGGGGTGACGTTCCCGAGCGTCTTCCAGTACGGGCCGGTCGAAGCGATCGGTGGCGCCGTCACCTTCACCGGCGACATGTTCGTCCAGACCTGGCAGCGCCTGCTGGAGTTCCCCGAGCGGATCCCGGCCGTCGTGGAGTCCATCTTCGGCGCGGAGCGGGACCCGAACACCCCGGTGAGCGTCGTCGGGGCCAGCCGGATCGGTGGTGAGGCCGTGGAGCAGGGCCTCTGGATCCTGTTCCTGTTCCTGCTGGCCAGCCTGAACTTCTTCGTGGGCGTGTTCAACCTGCTGCCGCTGCTGCCCCTCGACGGCGGACACATCGCCGTGACCTGGTACGAGCGGGTGCGCGATGCGCTGCGCAGGGTGCGGGGCAAGGCCGCGGGCGGCCCGGTGGACTACACGAAGCTCTCCGCCGTGACGATGGTGCTGGTGCTCGTCGGCGGGGCGGTGGTCCTGCTCACTGTGACCGCGGACATCGTCAACCCCATCAGGATCTCGCCATAGGCCGGTCGGCGGTATCGTGGGGTTGGACTCTTTCGCCCATCGGTTGCAGAGGACTCGATGACTGTCGGACTTGGTTTGCCCGCAATGCCTCCTCCGGTGCTGGCCCCGCGGCGTGCGACACGTCAGTTGCAGGTGGGTTCGGTCGGCGTGGGGAGTGACTCCCCGATCTCCGTGCAGTCCATGACCACGACGGTGACCTCGGACGTGAACGCCACGCTGCAGCAGATCGCCGAGCTGACGGCGGCTGGGTGCGACATCGTGCGGGTGGCCTGCCCGAGCGCGGACGACGCGGAGGCCCTGCCGGCCATCGCGCGGAAGTCGCAGATCCCGGTGATCGCGGACATCCACTTCCAGCCCAGGTACGTGTTCGCCGCGATCGAGGCCGGGTGCGCCGCGGTGCGGGTGAATCCGGGCAACATCCGCAAGTTCGACGACCAGGTCAAGGAGATCGCGCGGGCGGCCAAGGACCACGGCACCCCGATCCGGATCGGGGTCAACGCGGGCTCGCTGGACAAGCGGCTGATGGAGAAGTACGGCAAGGCGACACCGGAGGCGCTGGCCGAGTCCGCGCTGTGGGAGGCGAGCCTGTTCGCCGAGCACGACTTCTACGACGTGAAGATCTCGGTCAAGCACAACGACCCGGTCGTGATGGTGCGGGCGTACGAGCTGCTCGCCGAGCAGTGTGACTATCCGCTGCATCTCGGCGTGACCGAGGCAGGTCCGGCGTTCCAGGGCACGATCAAGTCGGCGGTCGCGTTCGGCGCGCTGCTGCGGCAGGGCATCGGGGACACGATCCGGGTTTCCCTGTCGGCGCCGCCGGTCGAGGAGGTCAAGGTCGGCACGCAGATCCTGCAGTCGCTGAACCTGCGGCCCCGCAAGCTGGAGATCGTCTCCTGCCCGTCCTGCGGCCGTGCGCAGGTGGACGTGTACAAGCTGGCCGACGAGGTCACCGCGGGGCTGGAGGGCATGGAGGTGCCGCTGCGGGTCGCGGTGATGGGCTGCGTGGTCAACGGACCGGGCGAGGCCCGTGAGGCCGACCTCGGCGTCGCCTCCGGCAACGGCAAGGGGCAGATCTTCGTCAAGGGCGAGGTTATCAAGACCGTTCCCGAGCACCAGATCGTGGAAACCCTCATCGAAGAGGCCATGCGCATCGCCGACGAGAGCGAGGACTCCGCGACGGGGGAACCACAGGTCACCGTCGGCTGATCCGCGGTCGACCGGCCGTCTACGCTGGAACGATGGCCGACGAGTGGGCCGTCCGGCAACCGCATCCGGCGCTGCGGCAGCTCATCACCCGATACATCGGATATCGTCAGCGAGACCTGTCGCTGCGCGTGCACCGAGGGCTGCCGTCGCGGCACGCGACGCTGATCATCAGTCTCGAGCAGCCGGTTCGAACGGCCTGGACGTCGGGGGAGAGCCTGTCGGGCTCTGCCTGTCATCTCCTGTCTGAGAACTCGGGTCCGCGATCGAGTCGCCAGGGCTTTGACTCCCAGCAGCTGTCCGGTTCCGTTGCTCGACGCCCTGCCGCCTCGACAGCGGGACTTCGTCGGCCGAGTTCCACAGCTCACGATGATCTCGAAAGCCACGATTCCCCCATGGCCTGTCAGGCGCTGGTCGGTGGCATGCACGTCGCCCCGGTGCTGATCGCCCAGGACAGGTCGCAGACCGGCCTGCATCTCGAACTGAACCCGTTCGGCATCCGCGCGCTGCTCGGGCTGCCCGCCGCGGAGCTGAGTGGGCGGGTGGTCGATCTCGCCGAGTTCGGGTCGCGGCGCCTGGTCTCCCTGCCGGACCGGCTGGCCGCGACCGGGAGCTGGGAGCGCCGGTTCGCCATCCTCGACGACGTGTTCCTGGCCCATCTCGCTGAGGTCGCGCCTGCTGCGGCACCGGCTCCCGAGATCGGCGAGGCTTGGCGCAGGCTGATCGTGGCCGGGGGCGGGATCAGGGTCGGCGCACTCGCCGGAGAGGTGGGTTGGAGCAGGCGGCACCTCGCCGACCGGTTCGGCCGGGAGCTGGGGCTCACGCCCAAACAGGTCGCCAGGGTGCTGCGGTTCGAGCGTGCGGGAGCTCTGCTGCGGCAGCACGGACCGATGGATCTGGCCGGAGTCGCCGTCGCCTGTGGCTATTACGACCAGGCACACCTGAGCAACGAGTGGCAGGCGATGGCAGGCTGCTCGCCGGGCACGTGGATCGCCGAGGAACTCCCGAATCTCCAGGATCTCGCCGGAGCGACGGAACCGGACTCGCCGGTATGAGCGAAACGAAGCCGGACAACGGCGGTGTAACCGGAAAGGACCCAGCGTGTCTGGCTGAAACTTTTCCGTTACCGCCGATTATCTGGCAGTCTTAGTGGCGTGTTGCGGCTAGCTGGTGCGCGGCTGCTCGATGAGCGGGACTACCCGGCGGTTCGTGCTGCGCTGGCGGCAGACCCGGTCGGTAGCTGCATGGTGTCCGCCCGGGTGGAGGTGGCCGGGCTCGATCCGTGGCGCCTCGGTGGCGAGGTGTGGGCCGCGGATTCCCGCGCGGGCCGTTCCGGGCGGCTGCACGGACTGTGCTTCTCCGGTCCGAACCTCATTCCGTTGCGCGGCAACGCCGCCGCCTTGCGGTCGTTCGCCGACCGGGCGTTGCGGCGCCAGCGCACGTGTTCCTCACTGGTCGGTCCTGCCGAGCAGGTACTCGGTCTCTGGGACGAGCTTGCGGGGGAGTGGGGGCCGGCGAGGGAGATCCGTCAGGATCAGCCGCTGATGGCGCTGGACGGCGTGCCCACGCTGCCTGCCGACCCACTGGTGCGCCCTGTCCGCCCCGACGAGCTCGACCGGTACCTGCCCGCCGCGATCGACATGTTCATCGAGGAGGTGGGGGTCGATCCGCGCAGTGGCGACGGCGGAGCCAGCTACCGCGCGAGGGTCGCGGAACTGATCGGGAGTGGCCGGGCGTTCGCCAGGTTCGAGGGTGGTGACGTCGTCTTCAAGGCCGAGATCGGGGCCCTGTCCAGCACCGTGGGACAGATCCAGGGTGTCTGGGTCCACCCGGACCGACGCGGGCACGGCATCGGCACCGCGGGCACGGCGGCCGTGGTCAACCGGCTGGTACGCGGGATGGGACGGACGGCGAGCCTGTACGTCAACTCCTTCAACGCCCCCGCGCTCGCGGCCTACCGCAGGATCGGCTTCCGGCAGGTCGGCCGCTACGCGACCGTGCTGTTCTGAGTGCACTCGACGCGCGTTCGCGAACAGATGCTGAGCACGGGCGGCGAGATGGGCCCACACGGATCGTCGTAGGGTGGAGGTATGCCCGTTCGTGCCCCGTTGAAGCCTGGTGTGCAGACGCCGCGCCGCGCCGTACCAGCCAGCATCACCCGCCCCGAGTACGTGGACCGGCCCGCGCCGAAGCCGGACACCGGCAACGGTGTCCGGGCCCCCGAGGTCATCGAGGCCATGCGGGTGGCGGGCCGGATCGCCGCGCAGGCGCTCGAGGAGGGCGGCAAGGCCGTCAAACCGGGCAACACCACCGATGATGTCGACAAGGTGATCCACGAGTTCCTGCTCGACCACAACGCCTACCCGTCGACGCTCGGCTACCGGCACTTTCCGAAGTCCTGCTGCACCTCGCTCAACGAGGTGATCTGCCATGGCATCCCGGACTCGACGGTGATCGAGGACGGCGACATCTGCAACATCGACGTCACGGCCTACGTCGGCGGGGTGCACGGCGACACCAATGCCACCTTCCTCGCCGGGGATGTGGACGAGGAGGCGCGGCTGCTCGTCGAGCGCACCCGCGAGGCGACGGCCCGTGCGATCAAGGCCGTGCGGCCCGGCCGTCAGCTCAACGTCATCGGCAGGGTCATCGAGTCCTACGCGAAACGGTTCGGCTACGGCGTCGTGCGGGACTTCACCGGCCACGGTGTCGGCCCTGCGTTCCACACCGCTCCCACCGTGCTGCACTACGAGGAGCCCTCGGTGACCACCCTCATCGAGGAGGGTATGACCTTCACGATCGAACCGATGATCACCCTCGGGACGATCGAATACGACGTCTGGGACGACGACTGGACCGTCACCACCAAGGACAAGAAGTGGACCGCGCAGTTCGAGCACACGCTGCTGGTCACCGACTCCGGCGCGGAGATTCTCACGCTGCCTTGAGTGGGTGAGCCACACACGGATCCACGCTGAGTTGTAGCCGTCGGCCACATGGTCGTGACGCCGCTGTACTTCTACCGTCGGCAGCCATGACCAGCAGTTCGCTTCATGGCCGCACCGCTCTCGTCACCGGGGGCGCGAGCGGGATCGGCAGGGCCTGCGTGGCCGCGCTCGCAACCGAGGGCGTCAAGGTGCATCTCGCCGACGTGGATCGCGCAGGGGCACACGCGGCCGCCCGGGAAACCGGCGCTGTCGCACATGTCGTCGATCTGGCGGATCCGGCGGACACCTGGCTCACCGAACTGCCCGACGACGTCGACATCCTGGTCAACAACGCGGGCGTGCAGCACGTCGCGGCACTGCACGAGTTCCCGCCGGAGCGGTTCGCGGTGATGCAGCGGCTGATGGTGCATGTCCCGTTCCTGCTCATGCGCCGGTGTCTGCCCGCGATGTACCGCAGAGGCTGGGGCAGGCTGATCAACATCTCCAGCGTGCACGGTGTGCGGGCGAGCCCGTTCAAGTCCGCCTATGTCGCCGCGAAGCACGGCTTGGAAGGGCTGAGCAAGGTCGCCGCGCTCGAAGGTGCCCCCCACGGCGTGACCAGCAACTGTGTCGATCCCGGGTATGTCCGTACGGCGTTGGTCGAAAGCCAGGTCCGGGCACAGGCGGACAGCAGGAGCATTTCCGAGAGCGAGGTGCTCGACGACGTGTTCCTCGCCCGCACGGCGGTGAAGCGCCTGATCGAGCCGGAGGAGGTCGCCGCCGTCGTGCACTGGCTGTGCGGCGACCAGACCGCGTACCTGACCGGCGCCTCGATCCCCCTCGACGGTGGCTGGACCGCCGCCTGATTTCCCGTTTTCGCCCCATCCGCACAACGAAGTGGTGATGAGCCTTGTCCGATATCGATTCCCCACCGCCCCGGTCGATCATCAAGGTCGTGGGTGCCAGCATGATCGGCACCACCATCGAGTGGTACGACTACTTCCTGTTCGGTCTCGCCGCGTCGCTGGTGTTCAACAAGCTGTTCTTCCCCGACTTCGATCCACTGGTCGGCACCATCCTGTCCCTTGGCACGTTCGCGATCGGCTTTCTCGCCCGACCGCTCGGCGGGCTCGTCTTCGGTCACTTCGGGGACAAGGTGGGCAGGAAGAAACTGCTCGTGCTGAGCCTGTTGATGATGGGCGGTGCCACCTTCGCGATGGGGCTGCTGCCCACCTACGGCGCCATCGGGGTCGCCGCGCCGTTGTTGCTGATTGTGCTTCGGCTGTTGCAGGGTTTCGCCCTCGGAGGCGAGTGGGGCGGCGCGGTGCTCATGGTCTCCGAGCACGGCGACGACCGGCGGCGCGGGTTCTGGGCGTCCTGGCCACAGGCAGGCGCCCCCGGCGGAAACCTGCTGGCCACGGGAGTGCTGGCGATCCTCGCCTCGGTGCAGTCGGACGCGGCGTTCGAGGCGTGGGGCTGGCGGATTCCGTTCCTGCTCTCCGGTCTGCTCGTGCTGATCGGTCTCTGGATCCGGCTCTCCGTCGCGGAGTCTCCGGTGTTCCTCGAGGCGGCCCGCAAGGCGCGGGAGCAGACCGCTCCGGAGAAGGCGCCGATCGTGCGGGTGCTGCGCGAGGGGTGGCGGCAGATTCTCATCGCCTCGGGCGCGAGGTTCGCCGAGAACGTGTCCTACTACGTCATCACCGCCTTCATTCTGGTCTACATCACCACCGAACTGGACCTGCCGCGGGCGGCCGGGCTCAATGCCGTGCTGATCGGCTCGGCGATTCATTTCGCCAGCATCCCGGTGTGGGGATGGCTTTCGGACGTACTGGGGCGCAGGACCGTCTACATCTTCGGGGCGAGCGGCATGCTGGTGTGGTCGTTCGTGCTCTTCGCGCTGCT
This sequence comes from Amycolatopsis marina, assembly GCF_900111885.1. Classification (GTDB taxonomy): domain Bacteria; phylum Actinomycetota; class Actinomycetes; order Mycobacteriales; family Pseudonocardiaceae; genus Amycolatopsis; species Amycolatopsis marina. The sequence continues at coordinate 44,411 of NZ_FOKG01000002.1, read as the reverse complement.
GGACACCGCATCGCAGGGCGCGATGGTGCTCGCGGTGTCCGTCGGACTGGTGCTGCACGGCGCGATGTACGCACCACAGGCGGCGTTCTTCGCGGAACTGTTCGGCACGCGGGTGCGCTACACCGGTGCTTCCATCGGTTACCAGCTCGCGTCCATCGTCGCGGGCGGGCTCGCCCCGCTGGTCGCGACCGCATTGCTCGCCGCCACCGGCAGCAGCCTTGCCATCTCCTTCTACGTGGCCGCGACCTGCGTGCTGACCATCGTGGCCGTGTACCTGGCCAAGGAAACGCGCGGGAGCTCGCTGGGTGAGGACGACTCCGGATCGACGTCCGAGCAGGTCGCGGAGCAGCGGTCGATGACACCATAATCGGATGAGCGATCCCGGCCACCGGCTGTTGGACCTGCTGGCCGCGGGTGCGGGCGCAGAGGAACTGGCGCGCGTGCCCGCGGCCGACGGTCTCGTGCAACTCGCGATGCGGATTCGCCGGACCCTCGACGCGCACAGCAGGCGGGAGGCGGAGCTGGCCGCCCTGTTCGACACGGCCAGTGACCTGGCCCGGCTCCGGGACCTGGATGCGGTTCTCCGCTCGATCGTGCACCGGGCGCGCATGCTGCTCCGGGTCGACGTGTCCTATCTCAGCCTCAACGACGCGGCGGACGGCGGGACCTACATGCGGGTCACCGACGGGTCCGCGTCCGCGCGTTTCCAGCAACTACGCCTCGGCATGGGCGAGGGGCTGGGCGGGCTGGTGGCGCAGACCGCCCGGCCGTACGCGACCGCGGACTATCCGTCCGACGACCGCTTCGACCACACCGGCCCGATCGACCGCGCGGTCGGCGACGAGGGGCTGGTCGCGATCCTCGGGGTGCCGCTGGCGCTGGGGGAGACCGTGATCGGCGTGCTCTACGCCTCCGACCGTCGCACCCGCACGTTCTCGCCGGACGAGGTGGCTTTGCTGTCCTCCTTCGCCGACCACGCGGCGATCGCGATCGACAACGCCAGACTGCTGCAGGAGAGCGACGCGGCGCTGGCGGAGGTGGCGGCGGCCAACCGCACGATCAGTGCGCATCACGAGGCGATCGCCCGGGCTCAGGAAGCGCACGACAGGCTGACCGCATTGGTGCTGGGTGGTGGCGACGTGCCGGACGTGGCCGCCGCGGTGGCCGAGGTGCTCGGCGGCGGGATCGTCGTGCACGACGCGGACGGGACCGAACTCGGCCGTTCAGGCCCGGGCAGGGCCCAGCGGTCGGAGCGGGCGGTGAACGCCTCGCGTTCGTCGGGGCGCGCCGTGACCGACGGTGCGGGCTGGCTGTGCGCCGTGCTGGCCGGGCCGGAACTGCTGGGCAGCATCAGTCTCATCGGCCGCGCGGACCTCGACGATGCCGACCGCAGGCTGTTCGAGCGGGCGAGCGTCGTGACCGCACTGCTGCTGTTGCTGCGCCGTTCGGCCGCGGAGGCCGAGGACAGGGTGCGCGGTGAACTGGTGGCCGATCTGCTGACGTTGCCCGCACGCGATCCGGTGTCGCTGCTCGACAGGGGGCGCAGACTCGGTGTGGATCTCGGGAAGGCGCACGTCGTGCTGGCATTGCGGGCGGACGAGGTGCCCCGGGCCAGGCTGGCTTCGATGGCGGCGCGCTCGGCCACGCTCGCCGGCGTGCACGCCGAAGGAGTCGTCGCGCTCGTCGAGGTGGGCGGGGACGCCGATCCGGCGGTACGACCGGGCCAGGAGGCGGCCGCCATGGCGGCACGGCTCGGCACGCTGCTCGGGCTCAGGGTGACCGTCGGTGCCGCCGGTCCGGTGTCCGGTCCGGCCGCGATCGCCGCCGCCCACCGCGAGGCGCGGGACTGCCTGCGGGCTCTCGTCGCGTTGGGCCGCAGTGGCCAAGGGGCCGCCGCCGAGGACCTGGGCTTCGTCGGAGTCCTGCTCGGCGACCGTGCCGACGTCGCCGGATTCGTCCGGGCGACGCTGGGGCCGGTGCTCGACTACGACCACCGCAGAGGCACTCGGCTCGAGCACACCCTCCGGGTCTACTTCGCGAACGCGGGCAATCTGACCAGAGCCAAGGATGAGTTGCACGTCCACGTCAACACGGTGGCCCAGCGGTTGGAACGGATCGCGGCGCTGCTCGGGCCGAACTGGCAGGAACCGGACCGCGCACTCGAACTGCAACTGGCCCTCCGCCTCCACCACCTGGCTCGTCCCCCCGCACCTCCGGAGTAACCCGCACCTCGCCACCGCCCCGAGTTGGTGCGTCTGCAAGTACGCCCAAGCAAGATCGACACCGGCCTTTTCCGCAGCCAAGCAGCCAAGCCGAGCCGTCGAGCTGGTGCCTTGGGGGCAGTTACGGCACAAGTCGATCTTGCTTGGTGGTACTTGCAGACACTCCAAGCTGTGGAGGTGAGGGGTGGGTCAGGAGTGGTGGGGAGGGTTGGGGGTGACGTCCAGGTCGGCCAGGAGTTCGTCCAGGAAGCCTGCCGCCTCTGCGGCCGCGCGGTCGGAGTCCTGGTCCGCGATCGCGTGCAGCAGGCCGCGGTGGCCGATCTCGTTGCCTGCGTTCACCTTGGCCAGCACACCTCGCTCCGCTCCGCGGGCTTCGCCGTCGCGCGGTTCGTCCGGTGTGCGCGCCAGCCGCGCCGTGCTGGCCACGCTCTGCTCGACGACCTCCGTCAGTCCCCGGTAGAGCTCGCTGAGCAGCGAGTTGTGGCCGCACTGCACCACGGTCACATGGAACTCCGCGTCGGTGCGGGCGAAGCCGTTGAGGTTTCCGTCGGCCAGTGCCCTGTCGCGCTCGTCGAGCAGCGCGCCGAGTGCGGCCAGCTCCTCCTCGGTGCGGAAGACGGCGGCGAGCCGGGCCCCTTCGACCTCCAGCGTGCGGCGGACCTGGAGCACCTCACGCAGTTCGGAGCCGCACAGTCTGCGGATCGCCCCGGACACCTCGCTGGTGGCGAGCACGTACGTCCCGTCGCCCTGCCGGACCTCCAGCAGGCCGCTGTGTGCGAGCGCACGCACCGCTTCGCGAACGGTGTTGCGTCCCACACCCAACGCGGCGGCCAGCGCGGCTTCCGTGGGTACCCGTTGTCCGACCGGCCACTCGCCTCCGGCGACGAGTTCGCGCAGCTGGCCGATCACCTGCTCGACGAGTCCGGTGCGGCGGGTCGTGGCCAGAGGCACAGGCGTATCCCTTCGATCTGGGTGAGGTGGACCAGGATAGTGTGAAACGTCATTCATCCAGTCATCCCATGTCTTGTCATACTGGCCGGGTGCCCGTCGACTCCAGTACCTCGCGTCAGCAAGACCTTCCTGTCCACGACTCGACGGCGGGGCTGACCGGCGACAGGCAGGCCCGGGTCGTCGGCGGGGTACTGCTCGGCGCCGCGGTGGTACTCGTGGCCCTGAACCTGCGTCCCGCGATCACCAGCGTCGGCCCGCTGCTCGGCGAGGCCCGGACCGACCTCGGCGCGTCGGCCACCTGGGCGGGCGTACTCACCACGCTGCCCGGACTGAGTTTCGCCGCGGCTGGACTCGCCGCGCCGTGGCTCGCCAGGCGGGTCGGGATGGCCGCCGCGATCGGCCTCGCGCTCGTCGTCCTCGCGTGCGGGCTCGTGCTGCGAGTGCTGGACGGCCCGCTGGTCGTACTCGGCGGAACCCTGGTCGCGACCGCAGGCATCGCGTTCGCCAACGTGCTCATTCCGGTGGTCGTCAAGTCCTCTTTCCCGGCCCGGATCGGGCTGATGACCGGGGTTTACACCGCCTCGCTGCAGGCAGGCGGTGCGCTCGGGTCAGCGGCGACGCCGCCCCTGGACAGCGCGTTCGGCGGCTGGCGGCCCGCCCTCGCCGGCTGGGCGGCGCTGGCGCTGATCGCGCTGGTGGTCTGGGCGGTCGCGACCAGGGGCGGCGCGGTGCGCTCGGCAGGTGCTCCGCGGGCGGGCGACGGTCCCCGCCGCTCGTTGCTGCGCAGCCCGCTGGCCTGGACGGTCACGCTCTTCTTCGGCCTGCAGGCGTTTCTCGCCTATGTGGTGATGGGCTGGCTGCCCGAGGTGTTGATGGACGCCGGGGTGAGCAAGGGCAACGCGGGCCTGCTGCTCGGCCTGCTCTCACTCATCGCGGTGCCGATCAGCCTGACCGTCCCCGCGCTCGCCGCACGACAGGGCAGTCAGAGCGGCTGGATCGTCGGGCTCGGCGTGTTCGGCCTGGCCGGGTTGTTCGGCCTGTTGCTCGCCCCCGGCGCCGCGCCGCTGCTGTGGACACTGTTGCTCGGGCTCGGGATGAGCGTGTTCTCCCTCGCGCTGACCACGATCGCGCTACGGGCCAGGAACAGCGCGGAGACCGCGCAGTTGTCCGGTATGGCGCAGGGCTTCGGCTACCTGCTCGCCGCGCTCGGGCCGTTCCTGTTCGGCTTGCTGCACGACCTCACCGGTGGCTGGACGCTGCCCTTCGTGATGCTGATCGTGGCGCTGAGCATCCAGCTGGTCGCGGGCTGGATCGCGGGCCGGCCGCGTTACGTCTGACCCGGTTCCGCGACGGTGATACCGCCGTCCCCGGCAGGCCCGTTCATCGCCATGAGCGCCTCCGGTATGCCACTGAGCGAGATCGTGCCGCCGACGAGGCGGCCGAGATCGATCCCGGACCGCTCGATCAGCTCCAGCATGCGGGGGTACTCGTGGGCCGCCAGTCCGTGGCTGCCCACGATCCGCAGCTCGTCCGCGATCACCCGGTGCATCGGAATCGGCGGGACGCCCTGCTCCGGCGGCAGCAGGCCGACCTGGACGTGCGTGCCGCGCTTGCACAGGGACGCCACCGACGCCGCGCAGGTCGAAGGCAGACCCACGCAGTCCAGCGAGACATGCGCCCCGCCACCGGTGATCTCCCGGACCGCCCGCGCAGTGTCGGCGACCTTGCCGGCGTCGACGGTCGCGACGGCGCCGAAGGCCGTGGCGAGGTCCAGCGCGGACGCCGAGACGTCCACCGCCACCACACGGGCGCCCGCGGCCACGGCGAGCAGGACGGCCGACAGCCCGGCTCCGCCGCAGCCGTGCACGGCGACCCAGTCGCCGGGGCCGACCCCGCCCTGCCGGTACACCGCCCGGAACGCCGTCGCGAAGCGGCAGCCGAGCGCGGCCGCGGTACTCGAGAGCATGCCGTCCGGCACTCGGATCAGGTTGATGTCCGCACGGTCGATCGCGACGAACTCCGCGAACGAACCCCAGTGCGTCGCACCGGGCTGGAACTGCCGATCACAGATCTGTTGGTGTCCGGCAGCACATTGTGGACACCGGCCGCACGCGCAGACGAAGGGAGCGGTCACCCGGTCGCCGACCCGCCACTGGTGCACGTCCGAGCCCACCGCGGTCACGACTCCCGCGAACTCGTGGCCCGCCACGTGCGGCAGCGTCACGTCCGGGTCGTGGCCCAGCAGGGTGTGCCAGTCGCTGCGACAGATCCCGGTCGCCTCGACCTCGATCACCACCCCGTCCGGTGCTGGGTCCGGATCGGGCACGGTGCGCACGGTGGGGGTGGCGGCGAACTCCTCGATGACGACAGCGCGCACGGCCGGCTCCCGGTCAGTTGTCCAGTGGCAGGTTGAGCAGCGCGTTCTCGACCAGTTCCGGCATCGCAGGATGGATCCAGTACTGGCCGCGGGCCATCGTGTGCGCGTCGAGGCCGAAGCTCATCGCCTGGATGAGCGGCTGGATCACCGTCGGTGCCTGCGGACCGATGATGTGCGCACCGAGCAGCTGTCCCGTCGCCGGGTCGGCGAGCACCTTCGCGAAACCGGTGGTGTCCTCGAGTGCCCAGCCGTAGGCGATCCCGGCGTACTCCTGGGTGGCGGTGACGTATCGCACGCCCCTCTCCTCGGCCTCCCGTTCGGTCAGGCCGACCGACGCGACCTGCGGCGAACCGAACACCGCGTGCGGCACGAACCGGTGGTCAGCCGCCACCGGCTCGTCCGGATGCAACAGGTTGTGCTGCACCACCCGGGACTCGTGATTGGCCACGTGCTTGAGCTCATAGGTGGAACTGAGGTCTCCCAGTGCGTAGACACCGTCCACTTCGGTCTGCTGATACTCGTCCACCACCACATGGCCGCTGTCCGTGGTGGCGACTCCGGTGGCCGCGACGTCGAGCAGGTCCGAGTTCGGCCTGCGCCCGGTTGCCACCAGCAGCAGTCCGGCCTCGACCGTCTCCTCGCCGTCCGGCCCCCGGAGGTCGAGGGCGACACCGGACGCAGTTTTCCTGGCCCGCAGGGTGTCGCGGTGCAGCCGCACGTCGAACCGGTCGAGGGCGATCTCGGTGAACCGCGTGCTGATGTCCTCGTCCTCGGCGCGCAGCAGTGCGCCGGAACGCGCGACGACGGTAACGTGCACGCCGAGTGCGTCCAGGATGTGCGCGAACTCCGCGGCGATGAAACCACCGCCGAGAATAATGGCCCGCTCCGGCAGTTCGTCGACGCGCATCACGGTGTCCGACGTGTGATAGTCCACTTCGGAGAGTCCAGGGACATCGGGCAGCAGCGGCCGCCCGCCTGCCGCGAGGACGAACCGGTCGGCGGTGATCGTCTCCGCAGGACGTTCGTCGTCGAAGGTGACCTGCATCTCCTTCTTCCCGGTGAAGCGCCCTGCGCCCTCGTAGACCGTGACCGCCGCGTTGTCCTCATGCGACGTCCGGTAGTCCCGGCCACCGGCGGCGATCGGGTCGATCCGGCCGAAGATCCGGTCCCGGATGTCGCGCCAGCGCACCCCGCGCAGTTCCGCGTCCACTCCCAGCCGGACGGCTGCCGCCGGGCTCGCCGCCAGATCGGCGGTGTGCACGAACATCTTCGTCGGGATGCAGCCGACGTTGAGGCAGGTGCCGCCGAACACGCCCTTCTCCACGATGGCCGTCTTCCAGTCGGCGAACCGGTGGTCGAGGATGGAGTTCCCCGATCCGGTCCCGACGATCACCAGGTCGTAGTGCGGCACGGTGTCACCCTTCGCTGTTCTTGTCCGTCGACACTTGCTCAACCCGCGGGCGCCTGCCGTTGTTCCCGGTAAACGCGCTCCAGCCGGACCCACGGTAGCCCGGCAGGGGCGCCGGATTCGATCAGCTCCAGCAGCGCGGCGGTGTCGGCATGCTCATCGATGGCGTCGGCGATCCGGTCGAGCATGGCCTCCCGCCGCGCCCCGAACCCCGGCGTGGCCGAAGGCCGCCAGTCCACGCCCGCCTGCCCGGCGACCTCGCTCAGCCAGGCCCGCCGGAAGTCATCGTTCTCGAACACCCCGTGCCAGATGGTGCCCCACACCGCCGACCGGCGGATGCCGTCGAGGAACGGTTCGACGTCGTCCCGCGCCGCGCCGCTGGGGTGGACGACGCCGTGGTGGATCTCGTAGCCGCGTACCGGATGCTCGCGCCACGCACCGCTGGGTCGGCCCAGTGACTTGTCCTCCTCGAACCGCACCACCAGCGGCAGCAGGCCGAGTCCGGGAACCGAGCCCGCGCCCGACTCGACCGGATCGTCGATCGTCTCGGCCAGCATCTGGTAACCGCCGCAGATCCCGAGGACCGGCTTGCCGTCCGCGGCTCGCGCTCGCAGCGCCCGTTCGATGCCGCGTTCCCGTAACCAAGCGAGATCATCCACTGTGGACCTCGTGCCGGGGAGCACCGCGAGATCCGCCGCGGCGACCACGTCCGGGTCCGCGGTGACCTCCACGGACACGCCCGGCTCGGCCGCGAGCGGGTCGAGGTCGGTGGCGTTGGAGACCCGGGGAAAGCGCACCGCCGCGACCCGCAGCGTCGCACCGCTCCCCGGCTGGTGCCCGCGCCAGCCCGCCATCGCGAGCGCGTCCTCGGAATCCAGCCATGCCTCGGCCAGCCAGGGCAGCACACCCAGCACGGGCCTTCCGGTCACCTGTTCCAGCGAGTCCAGTCCGGGGCGCAGCAGCTCGGGGTCGCCGCGAAACTTGTTCACCAGGAAGCCGGACACGAGCGCCTGGTCGGCCGGTTCCAGCAGCGCGAGCGTGCCGGACATCGCGGCGAGCACTCCGCCGCGATCGATGTCGCCGATCACCAGAACCGGCAGGTCCGCGTGCCGGGCCAGCCCCATGTTGACGTAGTCGCCGGAGCGCAGGTTGATCTCGGCAGGGCTGCCTGCCCCCTCGCAGATCACCACGTCGAACCGGTCGCGCAGTTCGGCGAGCGCGGAGTAGGCCGCCTCCGCCAGCGCGGCTCGCCCGGTGGCCCAGTCGCCGGCGAGGAGCTCGCCCCACGGTTTGCCCCGGAGCACTACGTGACTTCGCCGGTCTCCGCCGGGTTTGAGCAGCACGGGGTTCATCGCCGACTCGGGTTCGGCACCGGCCGCGACCGCCTGCAGCCACTGAGCTCTGCCGATCTCGGCCCCGTCGGCGCACACCATCGAGTTGTTCGACATGTTCTGCGACTTGAACGGCGCCACCCGCACCCCCTGGCGGGCCAGCCAGCGGCACAGACCGGCGGTGACGGTCGACTTTCCCGCGTCGGAGGTGGTGCCGGCCACCACCAGCCCGCCCCTGCTGGGACCCCTTGCCGTTCGCACGGTGCCAGCTTCGCAGAGCCACGGTTGCGCCGGAGAGACCACCCGGTTCAGCGACACCGGATTGGGCTTCAGCCGATTAGGGTGTATCGCTGAAGCAGGTCCAGCCGGTATGGCGCTCCTGCTCAGAATGCCCGAGAGTCTGTTGGTGAAGTGAGTCGTGGCGATGGTGGACCCGCAGAACGCGCGCGGCGAAGCCCAGGAGCGACGAGGCGGGGCGTGCTACTCGTGGTGGTGAGCAGCGTGCATGAGTCTGAGCCCCGCCGAGTCGATCGTGGCGCGCGCTGGCCAGCAGACACCGACCGGAGGGATGAGTTCATGCCGCTGAGGTTCCGGCGCGCCGCGCTAGCGGGGGCACTGGCCCTGGTCGCCGGCGCGACCTTCGTCCCTTCCGCCGGCGCGGACGCCGCGACGCCGAGGGCGGCCGCCCAGCCGTTCATCGTCGGTGGCGAGGAGGCTTCCCTCGCGGACCACCCCTACGCCGTCTTCCTTGCCGACGGCGGGGGTAACCAGTACTGCGGCGGGGTGTTGGTCGGCTCCCGGTCGGTGGCCACAGCCGCGCACTGCGCACTGGCTGTGCGGCGAACCGACCTGAAGGTGGTCGCGGGTCGCGAGGACAAGCGATCCAGGGACGGCTGGGTAGTGGGTGTCCGGGACGTCTGGATCGCACCCGGGTACAAGGAGCCGTCGGGCGGGAACGACCTCGCTGTACTCACTTTGCGTGACCGAGTCCCGTACCGGTCCGCGAAGGTCGCCGACGCCGGCGACGCCGGGCTCTACGCGGCGGGGACGAAGGCGACCGTCATCGGCTGGGGCCGCACGTCGGCCGGGGGAGCGCGCTCGAACACTGTGCGGAGGGCTCAGGTGCCGGTCGTCAGCGACAGCGACTGTGGCAAGGCCTTCCGTAGCTACGACGCGAAGACCATGTTGTGCGCTGGTTATCCCGAGGGCGGTGTCGACGCGTGCCAGGGCGACTCCGGCGGCCCGCTGATGGTCGGCAACACGGTCATCGGCATTGTCTCCTGGGGCGAAGGCTGTGCCGAGGCAGGAAAGCCCGGGGTGTACACCAGGGTGTCCTCATACGCCGAGCAGATCCGGGAGCAGATCGGCTGACCAGCCGGAATGATGCTCATGCTTTCGTGGTAGACATGCCCGGATGAGCGATATCCAGGTGGCCAACGGGGACGAACTGAACACGGCTGACGCCTACGCCATTCTCCGGCTTCGTGTCGACGTCTTCGTGGTCGAACAGGAGTGCCCCTATTCCGAGCTCGACGGCCGCGACCTGCTGGTGAGCACCCGGCACTTCTGGGTCGCGGCCGAAGAAGCGGGAGAGCCGGTACTGGGCTGCCTGCGAGTGCTGGAGGAACCGGACGGCGGATACCGCATCGGACGCGTCTGCACATCCGTGAAGGCTCGCGGCACCGGGCTCGCCGCGCGGCTGATGCGCGCGGCACTGGAGTCCATCGGTGACGCCGAGAGCGTGCTCGATGCGCAGACCTACGCCACCGGGTTCTACGCGAAGTTCGGCTATCGGCCGGAAGGCGCGGAATACCTCGAGGACGGGATTCCGCACGTCGTCATGCGCAGGCCCGCGGGCTGAAGGGCCAGCCGGTCAGTTCGGGGCGTTGTCCACTATGACCTGGACCGCCCGGTCTACATCGGACTCGGTCAGATCCGCCCTCGCGGTGAGCCGTAGCCGGGAGACGCCATCTGGCACCGATGGCGGGCGGAAACAGCCGACCCTGATGCCGTGCTCGGCACAGCGGGCTGCCCACGCGACCGCGTCGTCGGGGCTCGGCGCGCGCACCGAAACGACAGCCGCCGCCGGTGTGCTCACGGACAGTCCGGCGGCGGTGAGACGGGTGGCGAGCTCCTGGGCCGTGGTGCGGACCCTGGTCGCGAGTTCTGGTTCGCCGCGCAGCACACCCAGCGCTGCCAGTGCCGCTGCCGCGCTGCCTGGTGCCAGCGCGGTGTCGAAGATGAAACTGCGCGCGGTGTCCACGAGATGGCGGATCACCCTGCGGGGTCCGAGAACGGCTCCGCCCTGTGCGCCGAGCGACTTGGAGAGCGTGATGGTGGTGACGACGTCCGGCTGACCGGCGAGACCCGCTTCATGGACGGCGCCACGGCCACCCTCGCCGAGTACACCGAGCCCGTGCGCGTCGTCCACCAGCAGTGCGGCGCCGTGTTCCCGGCAGACCGCCGAGAGCTCGGGCAGTGGTGCCAGGTCACCGTCCACGGAGAACACCGAGTCGGTGATGACCAGCGCGCGTTGTTTGCGGCGGGTCCGCAGTGCGTGCGCCACGGCGTCGGGGTCGCTGTGGGCGACGACGGCGACGTCCGCGCGGGAGAGCCTGCAGCCCTCGATCAGTGAGGCGTGGATGTACTTGTCCGTCACGATCGCGGATTCGGCGCCGGACAGCGCCGTGACCACGCCGAGGTTCGCGGCGAAGCCGGAGGAGAACACCAGCGCGGCCTGCGTGCCGCAGAACCGGGCGAGTTCGTGCTCCAGTTCGGCGTGCAGTTCCGTGGAACCGGTGACCAGGCGAGAGCCGGTGGAGCCCGCGCCCCACCGCAGGGACGCCGCTGCCGCGGCACCCGCGACCCGCTTCTCCCTGGCCAGGCCGAGGTAGTCGTTCCCGGCGAGATCGAGCTCACCGGTGTCCGGCGTGCGGGCCCGCAGACGACGCACAAGACCCGCCTCCGCACGTCGCTGCGCCTCGGTCTCGAGCCAGTCGAAGACCTGTTCGGGCGGAGCGGCGGCGATGGCGGGTCCTGGTGCGTTCACGTCAGGCAGTCTCGCATCGCCCGGGGAGCGGCAGGGCCGCACCCCAGGGTTCCGGTATCAGCCCTCGGTGCGGCGGCGGGCGGGCCCGCGGCCGCTCTGCGGCCTGCCGAACTGGGAGCGGCCACGGCCGCCACCGCTGCCACCCTGCTCGCGGCGACCGCCGAAGGGCGGCCTTCCGCGACCGGTGGGAGCACCGGTACGGCGCCCACCCGAGGAGGGCCGCGGCGCGCGGAACTTGGGCTCGGGGACCGGCTCGCCGCTCGGTGTGCGAGCGCCGGTGATCCGGGTCAGCTCGTGCTCGCCGGGGCGAACGACGGTCTGCTCGGCCTTGACCCCGGCCCGGTCGATCATCCTGCGGACCATCCTGCGCTGGTCGTTGGTGACCATCGTCACCACGACGCCCGAGGCGCCGGCCCGCGCCGTGCGACCCGCACGGTGCAGGTAGTCCTTGTGGTCGGCGGCCGGGTCCACGTGCACGACCAGGCTGATGTCGTCCACGTGGATGCCACGAGCCGCGACGTCGGTGGCGACCAGGACCGGGGTCCTGCCTTCCTTGAAGTCCGACAGCACGCGGTTGCGCTGGCCCTGGGTCTTGCCACCGTGCAGCGCGGCCGCATGCACGCCGCTGGCCCTGAGGCGCTCGGCGAGGCGGTCCACGTGGTGCTTGGTGCGGACGAACATGATCGTGCGGCCCTCGCGGGCGCCGATCTCGGTCAGCACGGCCTGCTTGTCCTGGTGCGACACCTGCAACAGGTGGTGCTCCATGGTGGTGACGCTGGCGGTCATCGGTGCGATCGAGTGCGTGACCGGGTCGGTCAGGTACGCCTTGACCAGCTTCTCCACGTCACCGTCGAGCGTGGCGGAGAACAGCAGTCGCTGTCCGCGAGCCGGGGTGAGGTCGAGGATCTCCCGCACCTGGGGCAGGAAGCCCATGTCGGCCATCTGGTCAGCCTCGTCGAGCGTGACGAAGTTGACGTCGGAGAGCACGCAGGTGCCCTGCCGGACGTGGTCCGAGAGCCGGCCGGGGGTGGCGATCAGCAGGTCGACGCCCCGGTTGAGTGCCTCGGCCTGCCGGTTGAAGGCCATCCCGCCGACGGCGGTGCGGCACCACATGTTCATCGACTTCGCCAGCGGGGTCAGCGCGTCGGCGACCTGCATGGCGAGTTCCCGGGTCGGGACCAGCACCAGCGCCCTGGGGCGCTTGGCGCGGGCCTTGCCGCCGTCGAGCCGCGCCAGCAGGGCGAGGCCGAAGGCGAGGGTCTTGCCCGAACCGGTCTGCGCCCTGCCGAGCACATCGCGGCCCGCGAGCGCGTCGGGCAGGGTTGCCGCCTGGATGGCGAAGGGGGTGTCCATTCCCGCCTCCTGCAGCGTGCGTAGCAGCGGAGCGGGCAGGTTCAATTCGGCGAACGACTTCACCGGAGCGCCGCTGGCGGTGCGCGAGAGCGCCTCCGCGCCGGCGTGCTGCCTCGGCTTACGGGTCGAACGGTCGGAATCGAGCGTGACTGTCACAGAAATGCCTCGTGCCTCTCGGACGTGGAACGTCGCAAGGAGGCCCGTTGCCCGCACGCAGGCGGGCCGACATGAAAATCAAGTGGGCGTTCACAGGGACGAACCCGGCGGCGATTCCGCGGAGGAACCACGACGCCGTTGGGGTGGAGCACCGCGCGCCTGTCTGCCGGCTTGACGGCGCGGAAGCGCGCCACCAGTTGCGGTGCGTCACCTACTGTACCCCAGCGCGCGGACGAACTCAGGTGAGCCCCATCGCCCTGTGGAGATCAACCGTGAGCGCCGTCACGTCCAGCACGTCATCGGGCAGACCCCGCGCGGCGAACCAGGCGGCGACGTTCCGCACGTCCCGGGCGAGGAAATCGGACCCGGACGGGTTGGCCACCACGTCCACCACCTGCGGCAGGTCGATCAGTACGATCTGTCCGTTGTGGACCAGTATGTTGTAGGCGGAGAGATCGCCGTGGGTAAGGCCGCGCACGGCGAGTGACTCGAGTGCCGTGGTGATCTGGTGCCACAGATCACGGAGGTCGGCGCCGCGAGGACGCAGTTCGGCCAACCGGGGAGCGGCGGTGCCGTCGGCTTCCCCGATGAACTCCAGCAGCAGTTCGGTCCCGTCCCGCTGCACCGGATACGGCACGGGAGCTCCGTCGGACCAGAGGGTGCCGAGCGTGGCGAACTCGGCCACCGCCCACTGCTCGGCCACCAGGTTCCGGCCGAAGGACGTGCGGTGCCGCATGGCCCGCATCTCCCTGGATCGGCGCATCCGCCTGCCCTCCAGATAGCCCGCGTCGCGACGGAACAGCCGGTGCTCGTCGCCGCGGTAGCGCTTCGCGGCGAGCAGGCAGCCCGGCTCCGCGCCGGGCAGGCCACGGCGGAGCAGGTGGACATCGGCTTCTTTGCCGGTCTTGAGCACACCCAGCTCGGTGTCGACGGCGCCGAGTTCGGTCACCACCCACGCGGGTGGCGGGTGTGGACCCTGGACGCAGTCGCCCCAGGTGGACCAGCGGTCACCGTCACCGGGCACCTCGGTTTCGGTGGCCGCATCAGCGCGCAGCGCGCTCAGGCGCTGCTTGGCGGCTTCGGTGAGCCGGCCGGAACGGGTTGGTTGTGCCTCGTCGTCGAACCGGGGCCTGCGCCGTCGGCGGGGGACGTCAGCGCCGAAGTCGGCGTCGTCGGCGAAGTCGTCGTGGGAATGGTGCTGGAAGTCGTGCTGTCGCACTGGTGGGACTCCTTGGCAGAAGTGGACGCCCCACCGGCACGGCGGACTACCGGGGCGGGACGTGCGGAAGGGCGCGGACGGCATCCGCTGCGAAGTCGGCCATCGGGCCACCTCCTCTCGTCCCACGCAGACCCGGCGACGTGCCGGACGAACTCACCATGCCGGTCGCAGGTGCGCGGCGCAACGGGTTTTCGGGCGTCCCGTCGCGCTCAGTGGGTCCGCAGCTCGGTGCGCGAGCTGAGCTTGAGCTTGCGCAGGATCCCGGCGACATGCTGCTCGACGGTTCTGCGGGACAGGAACAGCGCGTCCGCGATCTCCCTGTTCGTCCGTCCGTCGGCCACCAGCCGTGCCACGTCCCGTTCCCGGGGAGAGAGCTCGTCACCGTAGCCGCGGCGACCCCGCCGCGATGGCTGGCCCGCGCCTCCCGCGCGCAGCAGATGGCGGCATCTGGCGGCGTCGCGTGCCGCGCCGAGCGTGTCGAAGGTGGCGGCCAGCCGCGCGAGCGTCGCCTCGGTTCCGTCGTCGAGGCCGCGTTCGACGAGCAGGCGCATCCGCCGCTCGGTCGCCAGCGCGGCGAGATAGGGCGCGGGGAGTTCGCCGTACGCCTCCGCTGCCTCGCCCATGAGCTCGGCGGCGCGGTCGGGCCTGCCGTCCTCTGCCATCAGCAACCCCTGGCAGAGCAGGAGTGCGGCGTCCGCCACGGGTGCGTCGTGACCGGTGATGCCCGACTCCAGTTCCTCGACCAGCGCGCGGGCCTCGGACACCCGCCCCGACCGGAAGAGCGCCTCGACGGCGCAGGGAGCCAGCGGGCCCGCCCAGACCCACACCCCTTTTCGTCGCAGCAGCCGCAGTCCGCGGTCGGCCTGGTCCGAAGCGTCGGGCAGGTTTCCCTTGGCCAGTTGCAGCCGGATCATCTCCGCGTGAGCGGCGATGACCACCGGGGTGATGGCGTTCTCCGGATCGTCGATGCCCGTGTGCTCGAGATGACCGGCCGCGCGATCCCACTCGCCCGCCGCGACCGCCAGCGAGCCGAGCACGAGAGAGAGCTCGCCGGTCACCGGCAGTAGATCGTGATACTCGTCGATGAGCCGCTGCGCCCGTTCCCCGAGTCCGTCCCACGAGCCGGTGAGCCAGTCGACGTGCGCCTGCGTGGCGCGGGCCGTGCTCACGACGAAGGGTGCCCCGCAGTCGGCGGCGAGACGGATGCCGCTGCGGATGTAGTCGTTGGCGCTGCGGTGGTATCCGATCCAGGAGCACGAGTCCGCCACGTTGCAGTGTGCCCTGGCAAGGAATCGTTGCTCTTCGGCAGTCGCGACACGGGCGGGTAGCCGCTCGGCCGACCGCCACGCGGCGGGGTCGCCCAGCAGCAGCCGGGAAGCCACACTGTTCGCCAGCAGACTGGTCGACGTCGGACCGGAGCCGGTCTGGTCCACCACCCTGTCGACCTCGTCGAGCCAGCGCAGATGCTCCGCGACGGGCGTGCTGCCGATGTACGGCTGTGCGAGTACGGACATGGCCTTCGCCCGCAGTTCCGGCCGGTGCTGGAGTTCGTCGATCGCCTGTGCGATCTCGAACCTCCCCGCGGCCAGGCCGCCTGCCTGCCGGATGAGCAACAGCCCGAGGCTGAGCCGGACCTCTCCCCGTACCGCCGCGGAGAGCCGCGGATCGGTGAGCAGTCGCTCCAGGGCGGCGGTGACCTCGTACTGGGCGAGACCGTTGAAGGCCACCCCGCTGAGCTTCCCGGCCAGTCTGTCCACATCGGATGGTGCCATGTCCGGGCTGTCGAGCAGCGACCGCAGGCACGCGGTCGCGGTTCCCGCGTCGCCCGCCACCGCTGCGGTGTCGGCGGCGGATTCCGCGTACCGCATCCAGTCCTTTCGTGCGCCGCCTTTGCGGCAGTGCTCCGCGAGCTGCACCAGTGGCAGCGGGTCCCGCAGGCTCAGTGCTTCTGCGGCCCGCAGGTGCAGGCGTTCGCGGTCGGGCCCCGGCAGGGTGCGGTAGACGGCCTGCTGTGCCAGTGCGTGGCGGAAGCCGTAGCTGCAGTCCGCGCGTTCCAGCAGCACGTTGGCGTGCAGGGCCTGCGCCAGTGCGGCCCTCCCCCGCTCCGGTGTCAGTCCGGACACGGTGGTTATCAGTTCGGCGGGGGCGGGAACACTGAGCACGGAGGCGGCTTGCGTGACACGGCGTGCGGGCACCGAAAGGCCGGCGAGTCGCTCCAGCATCGCCTCGCGCAGTAGTGCGGGTACCTCGACATTGTCCAGCAGCCGGCGTGCGGCCGAGCCACTCGCGCGCACCGCCCCCTCGGGATTGCGCAGCGCGCGCAGGGTCTCCTCGACCACGAACGGGATACCGGCGGTGCGTTCGTGCAGCCGGGCCGCGAAACCGGCGGAGACCAGGTGGATTCCGAGAATCGCGGAGGTGAGCGTGCGGACGTCGTCGGCGTCGAGCGGCTGCAGATCCACGGTGGCGCTGACGCCGCCAGGAGCGGGCCGGTACGCGGTACCGAGCGCGATACCGCCGGGGATGTCCTCACGCCGGTAGGTCACCAGCTGGCTCAGCCGGGCAGGGGGCTTGGACATGAGAAACCGCAGCAGCTGGCGGGACCCGTCGTCGGCCCAGTGCAGGTCCTCGATCACCAGCAGCGCGGGGCCGAGTGCGTCGAGCAGTTCCCGCACGGCCCGGAACAGCCGGTGCCGCTCCGCCCGCGAGTCGCCCAGGGGTTCCGGCCGTTCCGGCAGGACGCAGGCCAGTTCCGGGAGGTAGGGATGCAGGGCGCCGGCGACGGGGCTCAGCGCCGACAGCGCGATGTGCCGCGCGTCGAGGCCCCGCAGTGCGTCGAGCACGACTCCGTAGGGGAATGGTTCGCGCAGTGGCTGGCAGTGGCCGAGCAGTACTCGCTGGGCGGCCATTTCGGGTCGCTCGAGCAGTTCGGTGACCAGCCGGGTCTTTCCGACTCCGGCCTCGCCCTCGACGAACACGACGGCGCCGGGGCGGGACGCGACGGAGACCAGCGTGCGCAGTTCCGCCGAACGGCCCACCAGAACCGGGGAACTCGTACGCACCGTCGTTCCCGTGCCCGTCGCTGACTCCCTGCGCTGGATCGAGCGTGTCATGGTCGGCTCCCACCTCGCCGAATGTGGATGTGGCCTGGGACACACCCCTTCGAGTTGACCGACTGTAGAGGTTCGTGTCCGATTCGACTACCTGCTTTCGCAGCTCAATGCGCTGACAGCGGCCTTCGATCGGTGATTTAGATACGTACTCATACCTAGCCAGCCCTCGGTTGTTCACTCGGTCGAGGCCGCCGACAGTGAGCCGAGCGTGGCTGTGAGTCATCACCAACACCCCTGTCGATGCCGCGCCGTGGCTGTCGGCCACGAGTCAGCGAATGGAGTATCTGATGCGTCAACATCATCGGTCCCGGCGAAGGGTTGCGGGGGCCTGCGTCCTGGCGGGCGTGACCGCGCTGGCGGCTTTCGCGGTCGCGGGCAACGCCGCGGCCACGCCGGAAGGGGAGATCCGTGGCGCGGGCGCGGAGGGCGCCGTGGACGGTAGCTACATCGTCGTGTTCGAGGACAGCGACGTGCGGGCGCAGGCCGTTCCGGCCGAGGCGCGCGCGCTCGCCTCGAAGTACAAGGGGCAGCTCCGGTTCACCTATGACACCGCCCTGCGCGGGTTCTCCGCCACCATGAGCGAGCGCCAGGCCCGCAGGCTCGCCGCCGAGCCGAATGTGGCATACGTCGAGCAGGACAAGTTCGCGAAGGTGGTCGGCACGCAGACCAACCCGCCATGGGGTCTGGACCGGATCGACGAGGCGGACCTGCCGATGGACGGCAAGTTCACCTATCCGGACACCGCGGGTGGCGGGGTGACCGCCTACGTCCTTGACACCGGCGTCCGCACGACGCACAACGAGTTCGAGAGCAGGGCGGCGAACGGATACGACTTCATCGACAACGACCCGGTGGCCAACGACTGCAACGGGCACGGGACACACGTCGCGGGCACCATCGGCAGCAAGACCTACGGGGTCGCCAAGAAGGTCGACCTCGTCGGTGTCCGGGTGTTGAACTGCCAGGGCAGCGGTCAGTACTCACAGATCATCGCCGGGATGGACTGGGTATCGGACAACGCGCAGCTGCCCGCCGTCGCGAACATGAGTCTCGGTGGAGGTGCCAGCAGCGCGGTCGATGACGCGGCGCGGGGCATCATCGCGTCCGGTGTGACCCTCGCGGTCGCCGCGGGCAATTCCGGTGTGGACGCGTGCCAGACCAGCCCGGCCCGTACGGGCGAAGCCATCACCGTCGGCGCCTCGGACCAGCAGGACCGTCGCTCGATCTGGCGCGGCGAGTCGGTGTCCTCCAACTGGGGACGTTGCCTGGACATCTGGGCGCCGGGTACGGAGATCAAGTCCACCTGGAGCACGGGCGACTCGGCGACGAACACCATCGGCGGGACCTCGATGGCCACTCCGCACGTCGCAGGCGCCGCGGCGCTGCATCTCGCGGCGAAGCAGGACGACAGTCCGCGGCAGGTGCGGGACGCGTTGGTGAACAACGCCACCAGCGGAGTGCTGACAGACATCAAGACAGGGTCGCCGAACGAGTTGCTCAACATGTCCTATTTGAACGACGGCGGTGGCGACCCGGGGGATCCGACCTGCGCGGGTGGCACCAACGGTGACGACGTGTCCATTCCGGACTCGGGCGCTGCTGTCACCAGCGAGCTGACGTTCACCGGCTGCGAGGGCAAGGGCACGACGGACACCTCGGTCGCGGTCGCGATCAAGCACACCTACACCGGTGACCTGAAGATCGAGCTGGTCGGCCCCAGCGGAAAGGTCTACGGACTCAAGACAGCGGGCGGGGAGAGCACGATCGACCTGACCAAGACGTACGCGGTCGACACGTCGTCGGAGAACCGGGCAGGCACCTGGAAGCTGCGCGTTCAGGATGTCTACGACTACGACGAGGGAACCATCGACAGCTTCGGCGTGACTTTCTGATGCTCACCGGCTTCGAAGGGAAATCGCAGACGATGAGAAGAACGAGCAGAGCGGTCGGTGTGCTGGCCCTGTTCTCCGCGGCGCTGGCCACCGGAATCGGTACCTCCGCGACGGTCGCCACGGCCGCGGAAGGAGCGGTTGTGCAGGCCGAACGGCATGTGCCCGGTGGGTATGTGGTGTCGCTGAAGGACGGTGTCCAGGCCTCGTCGAGTCCAGCGGCGATTGAGCGTGCGGCGGCGTCACTGGCGCAGAAGTACGATGCGGCACTGAAGTCGACGTTCACCGCGTCGATGCGGGGATTCGCGGTCCGCGGGATGAGCGAGGCCGCGGCGAGCAGGCTGGCGGCGGAACCGTCGGTGCGAGCGGTGTTCGAGGACGGCACGGCCCAGATCGCCGACACCCAGACCGGTGCGACGTACGGCATCGACCGGGTGGACCAGCGCAATCTCCCGCTGGACAAGGAATACACGTACAACAACACGGCAGACGACGTCACCGCCTACATCATCGACACCGGAATCCGCTACTCCCACAACGATTTCGAGGGCAGGGCGAAGAGCGGTTACGACCATGTGGACGAGGACCCCGACGCGAACGACTGCAACGGTCACGGTACGCACGTGGCGGGCACGGTCGGCGGAAAGACGTGGGGGCTGGCCAAGAAGGTCGACCTGGTCGGCGTGAAGGTGCTGGGGTGCGGGGGATCGGCACCGGACTCCGACTCCATCGAGGGCATCGAGTGGGTCACGAAGAACGCGGCACTGCCCGCGGTGGCCAACATGAGTCTGACCTTCGACACCCCGAACATCGGTGACGAGGCGATGGCCGGGATGGTTCGCGCCGGTGTCCCGACGGCGGTCGCGGCAGGCAACTCGAGTGCCGATGCCTGCAACACCGGGCCGGCAAAGCTGCCCGAGGTCATCACTGTCGGCTCGACCGATGCCTCGGACAATCGGTCGAGCTTCTCCAACTACGGCAGCTGCGTCGATATCTTTGCGCCGGGCAGCAACATCACGTCGGCGTCGAACAGCAGTGACAGCGGAAGCACCAACATGTCCGGCACGTCGATGGCGAGTCCGCACGTTGCCGGTGCTGTCGCGTTGTATCTGCAGGCGAACCAGAGTGCGACGCCCGCGCAGGTCGGTCAGACGCTGAATTCCAATGCCACCACAAGTGTCGTCAAGAACCCAGGCAGTGGATCGCCGAACCGGCTGCTCTACACCGGATTCATCGGTGGGGAAGATCCTGGCGATCCGCCGGGTGAGGGTGAGTTTTCGTTGTCGGTGGTGCCGGGTTCGGTGGAGGTGGTGCCGGGTGGGTATGTGTCGGCGACGGTGTCCACGACCGCGGGGGAGGCCGGTGCCGAGGACATCGCGCTGACCGCGTCGGGACTGCCCAGTGGCGCCGAAGCGGTGTTGCAGCCGGCCACGGTGACCGCGGGGAAGACCGCGAAACTCACGCTGAAAACCAGCAGCAGCACCCCCGCCGGGACGAGCACGGTCACGGTGACCGGCAC
>NZ_FOKG01000002.1:0-23814 GCF_900111885.1 Amycolatopsis marina | reverse complement strand
ACCGTCGAATACCGCAGACCCATCGCCCGCACACTCTCCGCGACCTTCCGCGGCTCCTCACGATCCAACTCCGCCGGACGACCCGTATCGATCTGACAGAAATCACACCGCCGCGTGCACTGATCCCCACCAATCAGGAACGTCGCCTCCCGATCCTCCCAACACTCATAAATATTCGGGCACCCAGCCTCCTCACACACCGTGTGCAGACCCTCCCGACGCACCAACCCCTTCAACTCCGTGAACTCCGGCCCCATCCGCACCCGAGTCCGAATCCACGACGGCTTCTTCTCAATCGGCGTCTCACTGTTACGAACCTCAAGCCGCAACAACTTCCGACCATCAGGGGCGGTGCTTTTCGCCTCACTCGCCGGCGGGGCTGCACCGCACTCATTGCCGTACCCAAGTTGGTCCCGGAGCCGGTCGCGTGCGTTCATGTCAGCCCCGCATACAGCGGATGCTTGCGCGCCAGCACCTCGACGCGTGTCCGCAGGTCCTTCTCGGTCTCGGCGTCGATCTCGGGCCGCAGCGCGAGTGCGATGATGTCGGCGACCTCCGCGAAGTCCTCAGCCTCGAAACCGCGGGTGGCCAGCGCGGGGGTGCCGATGCGCAGCCCGGAGGTGACCATCGGCGGGCGCGGGTCGAAGGGCACCGCGTTGCGGTTGACGGTGATCCCGACGGAGTGCAGCCGGTCCTCCGCCTGCTTTCCGTCCAGTGTGGAGTTCACCAGGTCGACCAGCACCAGGTGCACGTCGGTGCCACCGGTCAGCACCCGGACCCCGGCGGACGCGCAGTCCTCCTGGGACAGCCGCTCGGCCAGGGTGCGGGCGCCGTCGAGCACCCGCTGCTGGCGCTCGCGGAACTCCTCGCTCGCCGCGATCTTCAGCGCGACGGCCTTGGCCGCGATCACGTGCTCCAACGGGCCACCCTGCTGTCCGGGAAACACCGCGGAGTTGATCTTCTTCGCGAGTTCCTGTTTGGACAGAATGATCCCGCCACGCGGACCACCGAGCGTCTTGTGCGTCGTGGTGGTGACGACGTCGGCATGCGGCACCGGGCTGGGGTGCAGTCCGGCAGCCACGAGGCCGGCGAAGTGCGCCATGTCGACCATCAGCTTCGCGTCCACCGAGTCGGCGATACGGCGGAACTCGGCGAAGTCGAGCTGGCGCGGGTAGGCCGACCAGCCCGCGATGATCAGCTTCGGCCGGTGCTCGGTGGCGAGCCGCTCGATCTCGGCCATGTCGACCCGCCCGGTCTCGCCGTCCACGTGGTAGGCGACGACGTTGTAGAGCTTGCCGGAGAAGTTGATCCGCATGCCGTGGGTCAGGTGCCCGCCGTGGGCCAGGTCGAGCCCGAGGATGGTGTCGCCGGGCTCCAGCATCGCGACCATGGCGGCGGCGTTGGCCTGCGCGCCGGAGTGCGGCTGCACGTTGGCGTGCTCGGCGCCGAACAACTCCTTCGCCCTGTCGATCGCCAACTGCTCGACGACGTCGACGTGCTCACACCCGCCGTAGTAGCGGCGGCCCGGATAGCCCTCGGCGTACTTGTTGGTCAGTACCGACCCCTGCGCCTCTAGTACGCCGACCGGCGCGAAGTTCTCCGAGGCGATCATCTCCAGCGTGGACTGCTGCCGGTCCAGCTCGGCAGCCACCGCCTTGGCGACCTCGGGGTCCACAGTGGCCAGGTCAGCGGTGAACGACGATTCGTTGACAGCCGTCATGCTCAGCCCTCCTCGCTGATCAGTGCGGAGTACGCCTGCGCGTCCAGCAGCTCGGGCACGGTGTCCACCTTGACCTTGAACAGCCAGCCCGCGTCGTAGGGATCGGAATTCACCGTTTCGGGTGAGTCTGTGACGGCCTCGTTGATCTCCACGACCTCACCGCTCACCGGCGCGAAGAGCTCGCTGACCGATTTGGTCGACTCGATCTCGCCGCACTCCTCGCCCGCGGTGATCGTGTCGCCGACGGCGGGCAGCTGGACGAACACGATGTCACCGAGCGATTCGCCGGCGAAGGCGGTGATGCCCACCGTCGCCACGCCGTCCGCCAGGTTCAGCCACTCGTGTTCCTTGGTGTAGCTCAGGTTCTCGGGAATGCTCATGAATGTCTCCGTATCTGGCGGATCAGGCGGAACGCTTGTAGAAGGGCGGCGCGACGACCTCGACAGATTCGACGCGGCCCCGGATGTCGACGTACAGAGTGCCACCCGGCTCCCGGTGCGCCGGATCGACGTAGGCCATCGCGATGGGGTAGCCGAGTGTCGGCGAGAGGGCACCGCTGGTGACCTCGCCGATCTCCGTGGCGTCCGCGCCCGAACCGTCGAGGAGCCGGTATCCGTGCCGGGGTGCGCGCCTGCCGCTGCCCTGCAGTCCGATCAGAACGCGCTCGGCGGGCCGTTCGGCCAGTTCGTCGCGGTGCTTCTCCAACGCGGCCCTGCCGACGAAGTCACCCGGCTTCTCGAACTTCACCAGCCGCCCCATCCCGGCCTCGAACGGCGTCAGCCGCACGGTGAGTTCGTTGCCGTACAACGGCATTCCCGCTTCCAGCCGCAGCGTGTCCCGGCAGGCCAGTCCCGCGGGCAGCAGGCCGTGCCGCTGTCCCGCCTCGGTGAGCAGGCGCCAGACGTCGGCCGCTTCGGCCGGGGGCACGTACAGCTCGAAGCCGTCCTCACCGGTGTATCCGGTACGGGCGAGCAGCAGCTCGTGCCCGCGCACCACGGCGGGGGCGGCGGCGTAGTACCTCAGGTCGGGCAGCCCGCCGTCGAGCTCGATCGAGTCGAGCACGTTGCCGACGATCTCGGGCGAACTCGGACCCTGCACGGCGATCAGCGCGAACTCCGCCGACCGGTCGTCGACCTCGGCGGAGAAGCCGTGCGCCCGGTCACGCAGTTCGGCGGCCACCACGGCGGCGTTGCCCGCGTTGGCCACCACCAGGAAACGCTGCTCGGCCAGGCGGTACACCACGAGGTCGTCCAGGACCCCGCCGGTGCTGTGGCAGAGCATCGTGTAGCGGGCCCTGCCGACCTTGACGCCGGACAGGTTGCCGATCATGGCGTAGTCGAGGGCGAGCGCGGCCTCCGGACCCCGCACCTCGATCTCGCCCATGTGCGAGAGGTCGAACAGGCCCGCGGCCTCGCGGACCGCCTTGTGCTCGGCCAGCTCACTGGAGTAGCGCACCGGCATGGACCAGCCGGCGAAGTCGGTGAACGAGGCGCCGAGCTCGGCGTGGACCTCGTGCAGCGGAGACTGGGTGCTCATTGCGAACCCTTTCGGTGGTCGTCGGCTGCGGGTCAGCTGTCGTATGCCTCGACGGGCGGGCAGGAGCAGACGAGGTTGCGGTCACCGCGGGCACCGTCGATCCGCCGCACCGGCGGCCAGTACTTGCCCTTGGCCCGGACACCGGACGGGTAGGCGGCGAGCCTGCGGTCGTAGGCCTGCTCCCACTCCCCCGCGAGCATCTCGGCCGTGTGCGGGGCACCGCGCAGCGGACTGTCCTCGACGGACCAGCGTCCCTCGGCCACCGCGTCGATCTCGTGCCGGATCGCGATCATGGCGTCGCAGAAGCGATCGATCTCGCCGACGTCCTCGCTCTCGGTCGGCTCGACCATGAACGTCCCCGCCACCGGGAACGACATGGTGGGCGCGTGGAAGCCGTAGTCGATGAGGCGCTTGGCCACGTCGTCCACGGTCACGCCGGTCTGCTTGGTCAGCCCGCGCAGGTCGATGATGCACTCATGGGCGACAAGCCCGTTCTGCCCGGTGAACAGCACCGGGTAGTGCGCCCGCAGCCGGGCCGCGACGTAGTTGGCGGCGAGCACCGCGACCTTGGTCGCCGAGGTCAGCCCGGCAGCGCCCATCATCCGCACGTAGGCCCAGGAGATCGGCAGGATCGACGCCGACCCGAAAGGGGCCCCGGCGATGGGACCAATGCCGCCCACCCGTCGCCCACCGCCACCCTCAACGGAGGCGCTCCGCGCCGCCTCCCCGGTGCCCGCACCGGGGAGCAGCGGGTGGCTGGGCAGGTACGGCGCGAGGTGCGCGCGAACCGCGACCGGGCCGACGCCCGGCCCGCCCCCGCCGTGTGGGATGCAGAAGGTCTTGTGCAGGTTCAGGTGCGAGACGTCGCCACCGAACTCACCGGGCTTCGCGACGCCGAGCAACGCGTTCAGGTTCGCGCCGTCGACGTATACCTGCCCGCCGCCGTCGTGCACGATCTGGGCGATCTCGGTAACCCCGTGCTCGTACACCCCGTGCGTCGAGGGGTAGGTGATCATGATCGCGGAGAGGGTGGTGGCGTGCTCGCGCACCTTCGCCCGCAGGTCGTCGAGGTCGATGTCGCCGTCGGAGGTGCACGCGACGACCACCACACGCATCCCGGCAAGCACCGCGGAGGCCGCGTTCGTGCCGTGCGCCGAGGACGGAATCAGGCAGACGTCCCGCTCGGACTCGCCGCCCGCCTGGTGATACGCGGTGATGGCGAGCAGGCCGGCCAGTTCACCCTGGCTGCCCGCGTTGGGCTGCAGCGACACCGTGTCGTACCCGGTGACCTCGGCCAGCCAACTGCTCAGCTGACCGATCAGGGTCCGGTACCCGGCCGCGTCCTCCGCCGGGGCGAATGGGTGCAGTCCGGCGAACTCCGGCCAACTGATCGGCTCCATCTCGCTGGCGGCGTTGAGCTTCATCGTGCAGGAGCCGAGCGGGATCATCCCCCGGTCGAGCGCGTAGTCGAGGTCGGCGAGCCCCCGCAGGTAGCGGAGCATCGCGGTCTCGGAGCGGTGCGCGCGGAACACCTCGTGGTCGAGGTAGCCGCCCTCGCGGGACAGACCCTCCGGCAGCGCGTCACCCTCGGCCTGTCCAAGGTTGTCGTTCTCGGCCGCGCCGAAGGCCCGCAAGACCGCGCGCAGCGTCTCCGGCCTGGTCACCTCGTCGCAGGCGATGCGGACGTGGTCCGCGCCGTCGAGACCGAGGTTGATCCCTTCGCGGCGGGCGGCGGCGGCGATTTCGGCCGCCCTGCCCGGCACGTGGGCCAGCACGGTGTCGAAGAAGCCGGTCGCGCCGGTTCCGTCGTGCACCAGCTCGATGCCCGCTCCGCGCAGGCCCTCGGCAAGCGACACCGCCAGCGCGTGCACCCTGCCCGCGATCTGCCGCAGACCGTCCGGCCCGTGGTAGACGGCGTACATCGCGGCGAGCACCGCCGGCAGCACCTGGGCGGTACAGATGTTGGAGGTGGCCTTCTCCCTGCGGATGTGCTGCTCCCGGGTCTGCAGGGCCAGCCGGTAGGCGGGCGCGCCGTCGGCGTCCACCGAGACGCCGACCAGCCTGCCCGGCAGGGACCGCTCCAGGCCGGAGCGCACGGCGAGGTAACCGGCGTGCGGACCGCCGTAGCCGAGCGGGACGCCGAAGCGCTGCGTCGTTCCCGCGACGAGGTCGGCGCCGAAGTCGCCCGGCGCGGTGACCATCGTGAGGGCCAGCAGGTCGGCCGCGGCACAGTAGAGCGCACCCGATTCCTTGGCCACGGCGCCGAGATTCCGGTAGAACTCCGGCTCGCGCAGCACCCCCGAGGCACCCGGGTACTGCACGACCACCCCGAAGCAGCCCTGCTCGCCCAGTCCTTCGGCGAGGTCGCGGACGTCGACCTCGATACCGACGGCCTTGGCACGCGTCTCGACGACCGCGATCGTCTGGGGCAGGCACTCTGCGTCGAGCACCACGCGATGGGACTTCGACTTCGACACCCGGCGCATCAGCAACACGGCCTCGGCGACGGCGGTCGACTCGTCCAGCAGCGAGGCGTTGGCTGTGGTCAGCCCGGTGAGGTCGGAGACCATGGTCTGGAAGTTCAGCAGCGCTTCGAGCCTGCCCTGCGAGATCTCCGGTTGATACGGGGTGTACGCGGTGTACCAAGCGGGATTCTCGAGCACGTTCCGGCGGATCACCGCGGGAGTGACTGTGTCGTGGTAACCGAGGCCGATCATCTGCGTCATCGGCCGGTTGTCCGCCGCGATCCGGCGCAACTCGGCAGTGGCCTCTTCCTCGGACGCGGCCGAGGGCAAATCCAGCTCGTCGTCGATCCGGATGCCGGCGGGGACCGCCGCCTCGATCAACCCGTCGAGACTGCCGTACCCGCACTCCGCCAGCATCTTGGCCAGCTCGGGTTCCGACGGCCCGATGTGCCGGGACGCGAAAGAGTCTCGAGATTCGTGGGACACGGGAGCTCCTCTTGTCGCACGCGAGCGGGCGAACCCGGCCGCGCTTGGGAACTCCCCCTCTGTCATGGCACCTGAGAGTTTCACCACGGTTGATCCGCGGCTTTCACCTTGGGTGAGGCGCGAGTTACGCCTGCTTTCCAGAGTGGCCTGGCCTGAAGCGGTAGTTGTACCTGAGAGATTGGCGGGGAGTTTGCTCCTTCGGTGCCCCGCACGCTCTCGCGTCGGGGACTCTCCCGCTCCGGCTCATACAGCCCTGTATGCAGTTGTCGGTCTACCGGTACTCAGCTTATAGGGGAGTAACGTACGCGCCGGAGATGCCACCGTCTACCAGGAACTGCGACGCCGTGATGAACGACGCGTCGTCGCTGGCGAGGAAGGCCACCGCCGCGGCGAGTTCCTCCGGCTGGGCGAACCGGCCGAGCGGGACGTGGACCAGGCGCCGGGCCGCACGCTCGGGATCCTTGGCGAACAGCTCCTCCAGCAGCGGTGTGTTGACCGGTCCGGGACAGAGGGCGTTCACCCGGATCCCCTCCCTGGCGAACTGCACCCCGAGCTCGCGGCTCATCGACAGCACCCCGCCCTTCGACGCCGTGTAGGAGATCTGCGAGGTGGCCGCGCCCATCACCGCGACGAACGACGCGGTGTTGATGATGGAACCCTTCCCCTGCCGCCGCATGTGCGGGATCGCGTACTTGCAGCAGAGGTAGACGGACGTGAGGTTGACCTGCTGCACCCGCTGCCAGGCCTCCAGGCCGGTGGTCAGGATGGAGTCGTCCTCCGGCGGGGAGATCCCCGCGTTGTTGAAGGCGACGTCGACCGAGCCGAACGTGTCGACGGCGGCCTGGAACAGCGCCTCCACCTCGGACTCGCTGGTGACGTCGGTACGCACGAACTCGCCGCCGACCTCGTCCGCGGCGGCCTTGCCCGCCGCGGTGTCGACGTCGGCGATGACGACCTTCGCCCCCTCCTCCGCCAGCCTGCGCGCCGAGGCGAGGCCGATCCCGCTGCCGCCGCCGGTGATCACGGCAACCCTGCCGGTGAATCGCTGCATGTCCTTGCTCCCCTTGGTTCTCGATGCCGGGTACTACTTCTCGGACTCAGGCACTGCGATAAAGACGTTCTTGGTCTCGGTGAATGCCGCGACGGCGTCAGGGCCGAGTTCTCGGCCGAGACCGGATTGCTTGAAGCCGCCGAAGGGTGTCCAGTAGCGCACCGAGGCGTGGGAGTTGACCGAGAGGTTGCCTGCCTCCACGGCCCGCGACACCCGCAGTGCCCGCCCCACGTCCGAGGTCCAGATCGAGCCGGAAAGGCCGTACTCGGTGTCGTTCGCCATCGCCACCGCCTCCGCCTCGGTCTCGAACGGCAACACGGCGACGATCGGGCCGAAGATCTCGTCGGTGGCCAGCGGATCCTGGGCCGAGGACGGAGTCACCACCGTCGGCGGGAACCAGAACCCTTGCCCTTCCGGAGCGCTGCCCCGGAAGGCGACCGGCGTGTCGCCGTCCACATAGGAGGTCACCTTCTCCCGGTGCGCCGCGGAGATCAGTGGCCCCATCTCGGTCTCGGTCGAACCGGGGTTCCCGACCACGACCCCACGGACCGCGGGCTCGAGCAGTTCCATGAACCGGTCATAGACCGACGCCTGCACGAGGATTCGGGAGCGGGCGCAACAGTCCTGTCCCGCGTTGTCGAAGACGCCGTAGGGCGCGGTCGCCGCGGCCTGTTCGAGGTCGGCGTCGGCGAAGACGACATTGGCGTTCTTCCCGCCGAGTTCCAGGGTCACCCGCTTAACCCGCGCCGCACAACCGGCCATGATCTGCTTGCCGACCTCGGTCGAGCCGGTGAACACGACCTTGCGGACACCGGGGTGGTCGACGAAGCGCTGTCCCACGACCGATCCCTTGCCCGGCAGCACCTGGAACACATCCTCCGGAATGCCCGCCTCGCGCGCCAGTTCGGCCAGCCGCATCGCGGTCAACGGAGTGAGCTCGGCAGGTTTCAGCACCACCGTGTTGCCCGCCGCGAGAGCCGGTGCGAAACCCCAGCCCGCGATGGGCATGGGGAAGTTCCACGGCACGATCACACCCACCACCCCGAGCGGTTCGGCGAAGGTGACGTTCACCCCGCCCGGCACGGGGATCTGCTGGCCGATCAGGCGTTCCGGCGCGGCGGAGTAGTAGTTGAGGACATCGCGGACGTTGCCTGCCTCCCAGCGGGCGTTGCCGATGGTGTGCCCTGAGTTACGCACCTCCAGCTGTGCGAGGTTCTCCAGGTCGCCGTCCACGGCCTCGGCGAAACGGCGCAGCAGCCGGGCCCGGTCGCCGGGAGCCACCGTCCGCCAGGACCTGCCCGCCGCGACGGCCCGCTCGATCGCCGCGTCGGTCTCGGCCGCCGAGGTCAGTGCGACGCGCTCCAGCACCTCCTCGGTAGCCGGGTTGACGACGTCGAACACGGTCGTCGGGTTCATGACTCTCCTCCGCTTTTCTTGGTCGCGGCTTCGACGAGCGCGCCGAACAGCCGCAGGTCGGCGCTGTCCTGCTCCGGATGCCACTGCACGCCGAGCACGAACCGCTCGCCGGGCAGCTCCAGCGCCTCGATCGTGCCGTCGGCCGCCCAGCCGACCGCCTGGAGACCGTCGCCGAGGGTGGCCACGGCCTGGTGGTGGTAGCACCGGCAGGCGGTCTCGGTGCCGAGGACGGCTGCGGCCCTGCTGGCTGCTGCCAGTGTGACGACGGTGTCACCGAAGACGGCGACCTCGGGCTGGTGCGCCACCGTGCCGGTGACCTCGGGCAGGTGTTGCACCAGCGTGCCGCCCAGCACCACGTTGAGCACCTCCATGCCCCTGCAGACACCGAGGACCGGGATCGTCCCACTGAGCGCGGCCTCGGCCAGCGCGAACTCAGCGGCGTCCCGGTCCGGTCTGGTCACCGTCGTGGCGTGCGCCTCGCTGCCGTACCGCCTCGGTTCGATGTCGGCGCCGCCGGTGAGCACCAGCCCGTCCAGCAACGGGAGCAGCTCACCGTGCGCGTCTCCGGCCGGGGGCAGGAGCACGGGCACGCCTCCAGCCCGGACCACCGAGTCCACATAAGACCGATGCAGTACCGCCGCGTCGACGTCCCAGACCCCGAACCGGGTCCGCTCGGCGTAGGTGGTCAGGCCGATGACCGGCCGGTCAGAGCCGCTCGAAACCACGGACACGCTCCCAGTCGGTGACGGCGGCGTCGAAGGCCGAGAGTTCCACCCGCGCCGCGTTGAGGTAGTGGCGCACCACGTCCTCGCCGAAGGCCACACGGGCGAGGTCGCTGTCCGCCAGCAGCTGCGCGGATTCCCGCAGCGTCGTGGGCACCGTCGGCTTGCCGGACGTGTAGGCGTTGCCGGACAGCTCCGGCTCCAGTTCCAGTTCGTTGTCGATGCCGTGCAGGCCGGAGGCGATCAGTGCGGCAACGGCGAGATACGGGTTGACGTCGCCCCCCGGCACGCGGTTCTCCGTCCGCAGCGAGTCTCCGTGCCCGATGACGCGCAGGGCGCAGGTGCGGTTGTCCGTGCCCCAGGCGACCGTGGTCGGCGCGAAGCTGCCCGGAACGAAGCGTTTGTAGGAGTTGATGTTCGGGGCGAAAAAGTAGGTGAACTCACGCAGGCAGGCGAGCTGGCCCGCGAGGAAGTGCCGCATCATCGGGGAGAACCCGCCGGCCTCCTCCCCCGCGAGCACCGGCTGCCCTTCGGTGGAACGCAGGCTGACGTGGATGTGGCAGGAGTTCCCCTCGCGATGGTCGTACTTCGCCATGAAGGTCAGGCTCTTGCCGTCCTGCGCAGCGATCTCCTTGGCTCCCGACTTGTAGATGACGTGGTTGTCGCAGGTGGCCAGCGCGCGGTCGTAGCGGAAGGCGATCTCGTGCTGCCCTGGATTGCACTCGCCCTTCACCGACTCCACATACATGCCCGCACCGGTCATCGCGTTGCGAATGCGGCGCAGCAGCGGTTCCAGCCGGGCCGTGCCCATCATCGAATAGTCCACATTGTACTGATTTGCCGCGGTCAGTCCGCGGTACCCCGCGTTCCACGCCTCTTCGTAGGAGTCGTCGAAGACGATGAACTCCAGTTCGGTGCCGACGAAGGCCTCGAGCCCCCGCTCGGCCAACCGATCGAGCTGACGGCGCAGCACCTGCCTCGGGGACACGGGCACGTCACCGCCCTGCACCCACTCGATGTCGCAGAGGACCATCGCGGTGCCCTCCTGCCATGGCACGAGACGCAGCGAGCCGAGATCCGGCCGGAGCACGAAGTCGCCGTAGCCGCGCTCCCACGAGGACATGTCGTAGCCGTCCACGGTGTTCATGTCGACGTCGACGGCGAGCAGGTAGTTGCAGGCCTCTGTCGCGTACGCGACAACCTCGTCCAGGAAGTACTCCGCCGAGCAGCGCTTGCCCTGCAGTCGCCCCTGCATATCGGTCATGGCCACCAGCACCGTGTCCACCACCCGATCGGCGACGAGCTGGCGCAGCCGCTCCAGGGTGAGCATTCCGGCTCTGTCTGCCATCTCGACATCCTTCCGCGTCAGCGCCACTCGGGGTCCCGGCCGCCACAGGCTGTCGGCTGGGTCGTACACAAGTCTCAAAGGCTCAAACTTAGACCATTGAACCTAGCCGCCTGGTTGGTCGCTTGACAAGAGCTGTCGTCTGGACAACCCTCTGAGAACCTCAAAGGACTGGCGAGCGACCCATTGATGTCCGATGGCGGGAATCAGCAGACATCGGTGGTCGCCCGGAAACCAATCAGGGAGTTTCCATGTCCGACAGTAACGCCGCGGACCGCGCGACCAACAGATCGAGCCACAAACCCCACCTATCGGTCGAGTACAGCCAGGTGGGCGCCGACTACCTGCGGCAGCGCCAACTCAAGCGAGGAGCGGCCGGCTGGCTGCTGCTGGCCGGTCTCGGTGTCTCCTACGTCATCTCCGGTGACTTCGCCGGCTGGAACTTCGGCCTGGAGAAGGGCGGCTGGGGTGGTCTGCTGGTCGCCACGGTGCTGATGGCGGTCATGTACAGCTGCATGGTCTTCGGGCTCGCCGAGATGTCCTCCGCCCTGCCCGTCGCGGGGGCGGGCTACGGCTTCGCCAGACGGGCGCTCGGTCCACTCGGCGGTTTCGCCACCGGGACGGCGATCCTGATCGAGTACTCCATCGCACCGGCAGCGATCTCGATCTTCATCGGCGGATACGTGGAAACGCTCGGCCTGTTCGGACTCACCAACAGCTGGCCGGTCTACCTGGTCTGCTACCTGGTCTTCGTCGGAATCCATCTGCGGGGAGCAGGCGAGGCGCTGCGGATCATGTTCGCGATCACCGCGGTGGCCGTGCTGGCACTGATCGCCTTCGTGGTGGGCATGGTGCCCAAGTTCTCCGTTGACAAACTGTTCGACATCCCGGCCACCGATGCCGTCGGCGCGAGCAGTTTCCTGCCGTTCGGCATCACCGGCGTACTGGCCGCACTGGTCTACGGAATCTGGTTCTTCCTCGCGGTGGAAGGGGTACCGCTGGCAGCGGAGGAGGCCCGTGACCCGAAGCGGGACATGCCGAAGGGCATCATCGTCGCCATGGCGGCCCTGGTCGTGTTCGCCGCGCTCATCCTGGTGACCGCCCCCGGCGGAGCGGGGTCGCAGGCGATCGCCACCTCCGACAACCCGCTGCCGGAGGCTGTCCGCGCTGCCTACGGCGGAGACAACCTGCTCGCCCAGGTCATCAACTACGTCGGCCTGGCCGGGCTGGTGGCGAGCTTCTTCTCGATCATCTACGCCTACTCCCGCCAACTGTTCGCCCTGTCCAGGGCCGGGTACCTCCCCCGCTGGCTGTCCAGGACCGGCAAGCGCAAGACGCCCTACCTCGCGCTCATCGTGCCCGGCACCATCGGCTTCCTGCTGGCGACCGCGACGGGGGACGGTGCACTGCTGATCAACGTGGCGGTGTTCGGCGCCACGGTGTCGTATGTGCTGCTGAACCTCTCACACATCGTGCTGCGGTTCCGCGAACCCGGACTGGAGCGCCCGTACCGGACCCCCGGTGGCATCGCGACGACCTCGGTGGCACTGGTGCTGGCCGTCGCCGCGGTGATCGCGACGTTCCTGGTGGACATGCTCGCGGCGGGTGTGACGGCGGCGATCTTCCTGGCCTTCCTCGCCTATTTCTGGTTCTACAGCAGACACCGTCTGGTCGCCAAGGCACCCGAGGAGGAGTTCGCGGTGATCGAGCGGGCCGAGTCAGAACTCGGTTGAGCAATGCAAGCGATGTTCCGGTTCAGCCGAGAATCACCCGGAGTTCGCGTGGACGCTTCAGCAGCGGAGCCTCGATACGGTCCCACGTCGCGGCCGGGCTCAGCCGCATGTTCGGGTAGCGGTCGAGCAAGGCGTCGATCGCCTTGATGACTTCGATCCGGGTCAACGGCGCTCCCATACAGGCATGAACGCCTCGTCCGAACGCCAGATGAGAGGCGGCGCCCACTCGGTCCGGGCGGTACTCCCGGGCATCAACACCCCATGTCTCCTCGTCGTGGTTGGCCGACTGCAGACTCAGAAACACCTTGCTTCCCGCATCGACCGGGCAACCGCCGATCTCGGTGTCCTCTTTGGCCGTCCGAAGGACGAACTGCAGGGGAGTGTCGAGGCGCAGACTTTCCTCGATGGCGTTCGGCAGCAACGACCGGTCATTCACCAGCCGTTCCCACTGACCGGACTCCAGCAGCCGGTACACGGTGTTCACGATGAGGCTCCGGGTGGTGTCCGTTCCCGCACCCACGAGTTGGAAGAGATGCGTGATCACCTCTCCCGCGGTCAGCTCGCTCTCACCCTCCCGCGCATGGACTAAGCCGTCGATGACGTCACCGGATCCCGGCTCGCCAGAGCGTCGCTGCTCGACGACCTCGTTCAGCAATGTCATCAGCTCCTGCATCTCCGGCAGATCCGCGATCGGCTCCGGCACGGTCGCCAGAATCACGTCGGTCCACTGCTGAATTCGGCCCCAGTGCTCCTTCGGCAGTCCCATGAACGCGAACAGGACCTTCGCCGGAATGAACCGGACGTAGGCGTCGTACAGCTCGACCTCGCCCTCGTCGGGCAACGCTGCGAGGGATTGCTCGACGATCGCTTCGACCTCCGGGGTCAGCTGACGCAACCGACGGGGCGCGAACCAGCGCAGCAGCCTGGTGCGCAACTCCGTGTGCTCCGGCGCGTCCAGCTCGGTGATGAGCGCGACCGGCATGTCGAGCTCGCCCTCGATAACGAAGTTTCCTTTGGCGGAGTAGACATCGGTCTGTACCAGCACGTCCCGAACGTCGGTGTCCCGGACCAGCGTGGCGAAATCGCCCTTGGGCAAGCTCACCGGGCATTGGGTGCGAGCCGCCGCGAGCCGATCGTCCGGGTCGCTCAGGTGCTGGGGACTCAAGGGATTGAACGGCAGCTGATCGAGCTGTCCTTCTGACATCGCATACCTCCGTGACTCGATGAACGACTCGGGCACGGACCGGTTGTCGGCAACCGATCCCAAAGCGTGTGGAACCCGGTTTCGCCGACCAACGCTCACGAACGCGCGATCGGTGGCACCGGTGGCAAGGCCGTCAGGGGGAGGTTGTCGTCCTCAGCGCCACGACAGGACACACCCGCACCGCTTCCTTCGCATGAAGCTCCTGTCCGACCGGGACAATCTCCTGCAGCACGTGGAGTTTGCCGCTGTCATCCAGTTCGAAAATTTCTGGCGCCGCCCCGGTACAGAGCCCATGTCCCTCGCACCTATCGAAATCAACCTGCACACGCAACGGCGACAGGAACATGGCCAGACCTCCGCATCACTCGACGTAGCGGTAACGCATCTCCGTCTCCGCCGCGGATCTGAGGAGACGAAGGAACTGTAGAAACAGCGCGCAACCCGCGACCGAAGCGAGATCGACCACGGCGGCGGTCGCGTGGTGGTGACACCGTGGTTACCGTGGAGACATGCACTCCACGGAGATCGAGGTCCACACCGGGCGCACCGCCGTCGTGCACGATCTGACCAAGGACGCGGAGCGCTTCCTCGGCGACAGCGGCGCGGGCGACGGGTTGCTCCACGTCTGGGTGCCGCACGCCACCGCGGGGCTGGCGATCCTCGAAACCGGCGCGGGCAGCGACGGCGACCTCCTGACGGCACTGGACGAACTACTGCCGAGGGACGACCGCTGGCGGCACCAGCACGGCACCCACGGCCACGGCCGCGACCACGTGCTGCCGGCGCTGGTGCCGCCCTACGCCAGCGTTCCCGTGCTCGACGGCAGGCTGGCGCTGGGCACCTGGCAGTCGGTATGCCTGGTGGACACCAATGTGGACAATCCGGTGCGGAAGGTCCGCTTCAGCTTCCTCGAGGGCTGAGCCTTCGAACGCGAGCGTCAGCTCACCGCCGATTCCCGCGCGGCCGATGCCGTGGTCCGCTCACTTCCGGTCGGATCGGACGTACCCGTTCGCCGCGTGGGCCACAGCGCGATCATGAGTCCCACGGCGAGCATTCCCGCGAGCACCCAGACACCCGTCGCCACGTCCGGTGCGTCCGGGGCGCCGGCCAGCAGGCTGCGCAGTCCCTCGGTGCTGAACCGGAACGGGGTCCACGACCACAGCAGCGTCCGGTAGGCGGGATCGAGCATCTCCGGCACCTGACCCGCGACCGCCGGAGCCACGAGGTAGAGCGGACCGAGCAGGGCCATCGCGCGAAGTCCGAGCAGCCGGAGCAGCCCGGCCTGCAGTGCGGCGAAACCCGCGGCGGTGAGCGCGAGGAAGCCGAGCACATCCCAGCCCAGCGGCAGGCTGGAGTCCCACAGTGCGAGGAATCCGGCGAGGACCGCGGTCATCAGCACGGTGACGCCGCTGATCTGCAGCAGCCGCGCTCCCGCGCCCGGCCGGACCGAACCACGGGCGGCCAGCAGCGTGAGCACGGCTCCCGCGACAAGGCAGCCGACCCAGGCCAGCGCGCTGAGCCCGAGTGGAGCCGCCCGCACGACCGAACTCGTGGGGTGCAGGGTTTCCACCTGGACCGGAGCGGCGGCCCCCTGGCCCATGGCTGCGGTCAAGGACTGCGCGGCGCCGGTGAGCACCTGCTGCGCGACCTGGGTGCCACTCGGGTTGATCGCCCCGGACACGACGACTGTCGCGGTCGGCCCCTGCTGCCCGCCGCTCAGCTCCAGTACGCCGTAGACCTCCTTGTCCCCCAGCAGCACCCTGCCCTGCTCAGGGGTCGTGACCTGCCAGCTCACCTGCTCACCGCCGTGGCCGGCGACCTGCTCGGCGGCCGCCCGCAACGGCCCCGACTCGGGTGCGGCGACGGCGAGCGGCACGCCGTCGGGACCGGCGGTCGCCTGCGCCCCGAAGGTGAGGAAGCCCAGGACCACGGCCACGAGCACGCCGGCGATCGAGGCCAGGATCGCGATTGCCGACGGTCGGCGCGGAATCCGTTCGGACATGACTGCTCCCTTATTTCTGCACACGTTGAATTATGTGCACAGAATAAGTTCACGGCGAGCCAGAAGTCAACGGGCGTTGAATAAATCGGCTGGGGGTCCGGTAGCCTCGCAGCGTGGACGACGTGATGCGCTCCCCCGGCAGGCTCGTGCTGTGGGATATCGACCTGACCCTGGTGGAACTGCGTGGTCTCGGCGGCGGCTGGTACGCACAGGCACTCGCCGACGTGGCCGGGGTGGCCCTGCGTGAGGTGCCGACCTTCCCCGGCAGGACCGAACGGGCGATCACCATGGAGGTGCTGGCCGCGCACGCCATCGAGGCGACCGACGAGATCGTCCAGCGGATGTGGGAACGGCTGGTGGCCCTCTCGACCGAAGCCCGGCCGACACTCGCCCAGCGGGGCAGGGCGCTACCGGGAGCGGCCGCGGCCCTCGATGCGATGGCCGGTCAGGCCTGCATCGTCCAGACGCTGGTGACCGGGAATCTGCCGGAGATCGCCATGCACAAGCTGTCCGCGTTCGAGTTGCACACCCACCTGGACTTCGACATCGGCGGCTACGGCTCGCTGTCCGCGCAGCGACCGGAACTCGTCGCCCACGCGATGCGCCGTGCCGAGGCGAAACACGGCAACCCGTACGCGCCGGAGTCCGTTGTGGTCATCGGCGACACCCCGCACGACGTCGACGCGGCGCTGCACCACGGCGCGGTCGCCATCGGTGTGGCGACGGGCAGGCACAGCGAGCGGGAGCTGCGTGATTCCGGCGCGCACGTCGTGTTCACGGACCTGTCGGACACCGCCGCCGTGCTGGCGGCGGTGCTCGGCAGGTGAGCGGTCCGGACTAGCGCCCGGTCAGCGACACCAGGTGCTCGACGATCTCGTCCACGGCGATCTCGGTACGGTCGCCGGACGCGCGGTCCTTGACCTCGACGACGCCCTTGGCCAGCCCCCGGCCGACCACCAGGATCGTCGGCACGCCGATCAGCTCGGCGTCGGCGAACTTCACCCCCGGTGTGGCCTTGCGGTCGTCGAGCAGCACCCGCACGCCCCGCTCCGAGAGCTCGGCGGAGATCCGCTCGGCTCCCTCGGCCACGGCCTCGTCCTTGCCCGCGATGACCACGTGCACGTCGGCGGGCGCCACGGCGCGTGGCCAGACGATGCCGAGCTCGTCGTGGCTCTGCTCGGCGATGGCGGCGACGAGCCGGGAGACGCCGACCCCGTAGGAACCCATCGTGATGCGGATGGGCTTGGAGTCGGCGCCGAGCGCGTCGACCTCGAACGCGTCGGTGTACTTGCGGCCGAGCTGGAAGATGTGCCCGATCTCGATGCCGCGAGCGGCCACCAGTGTGCCTTCGCCGTCGGGCGAGGGGTCGCCCTCGCGCACCTCGGCGGCCTCGATCGTGCCGTCCGGGGTGAAGTCGCGACCGCACAACAGATCGACCATGTGGTGGTCGGCCTTGTCCGCTCCGGTGACCCACGCCGTGCCGGGCACGACGCGCGGATCGACGAGGTAGCGGACCCCGTTGTCCTGCAGTGCCTTCGGGCCGATGTAGCCCTTGATCAGGAACGGGTTCGCGGTGAAGTCGGCTTCCTCGAGCAGGCTGACCTCGGCCGGTTCGACCGAAGCCTCCAGCCGCTTCAGGTCGACCTCGCGGTCACCGGGGAGGCCGATGGCGAGCAGCTGCCACTCCTTCTCCCCCGGCGCGCGGGTCTTGACCAGCACGTTCTTCAGGGTGTCGGCGGCGGTGAAGGTGCGGTCGAGGCCTGCGGCGTTCAGGAAGTCCACCAGCGTCTCGATGGTGGGGGTGTTCGGCGTGTGGTGCACCTGCGCGTCGGACCTGCCCTCGACGGGCTGCTTCGGCGGGGCGGGGGTGGTGACGGCCTCGACGTTGGCCGCGTAGCCCGACTCGGTGCTGCGGACGTAGGTGTCCTCACCGGTCGGGGCCACCGCGAGGAACTCCTCCGAGGCCGAGCCGCCCATCGCGCCCGAGGTCGCGGCCACGACCACGTAGTCGAGGCCGAGCCGGTCGAAGATCTTGATGTAGGCCTCGCGGTGCAGCTGGTACGAGCGCTCCAGCCCCGCGTCGTCGAGATCGAAGGAGTAGGAGTCCTTCATGACGAACTCGCGGCCCCGCAGGATGCCGGCGCGGGGACGCGCCTCGTCCCGGTACTTCGTCTGGATCTGGTACAGCACGACCGGGTAGTCCTTGTAGGAGCTGAACTCGCCCTTCACGGTGAGCGCGAAGAGCTCCTCGTGCGTCGGGCCGAGCAGGTAGTCCGCACCCTTGCGGTCCTTCAGCCGGAACAGGCTCGCGCCGTACTCCGTCCAGCGGCCGGTCGCCTCGTACGGCTCCTTCGGCAGCAGCGCGGGGAACTGGATCTCCTGGCCGCCGATGGCGTCCATCTCCTCGCGCACGACCGTCTCGATGTTGCGCAGCACCCGCAGGCCCAGCGGCAACCAGGAGTACCCGCCCGGCGCGACGCGGCGGACGTAGCCTGCGCGGACCAGCAGCCGGTGGCTCGGTACTTCGGCGTCGGCCGGATCCTCGCGCAGTGTGCGGAGGAACAGCGACGACATCCTGGTGATCACTTCTGTGCTCCTAGGGGGCGAACCCGACATAGACGTTTCGCGCAGCGTAGTCAACCGCTGCCGTCCCGTTCCACCCGGTTGTCGAGCGCCCGGTTCCGTCGGTGCCCACAGAGATCGGCCCCGCCCCCACCTCGGCCGAACAACCGGCGGATACCCTGCTTGTCGTGCTGGTCCTGCTGCCTCCCTCGGAAACCAAGGCCGCCGGTGGCGACGGACCGCCGGTGGACCTGGAGAACCTGTTCCTGCCCGAGCTGAACCCGGTGCGCGCCAAACTGGGTGACGCGCTCGTGGATCTCGCCCGTGACGTGCCCGCGAGTCTCGACGCACTGGACATCTCGCGGCGACAGGAGCACGAGGTCGCACGGAACGCCGAGCTGTGGTCATCGCCGACCGTCCCGGCGCTGCTCCGGTACACGGGCGTGCTCTACGACGCGCTGGACGTGGCCGGATTCCGGCGCGCCCAGCTGGCCAGGGCACAGCAACGTCTCGCGGTGGCCTCCGCGCTGTTCGGAGTGGTGCGGGGCGACGACCTGATTCCGGCCTACCGGCTCTCCGGCGGAAGCGCGCTGCCCGCGGTCGCGTCGTTGCGCGGACTCTGGCGACCCGCGCTGGAGCCCGCGCTGGCCACGATCGACGAACTGGTGGTGGACCTGCGGTCCGGTACGTACGCCTCGCTCGCCCGGACACCGGGATCCGTGACCGTGCGCGTGGTCACCGAGGACGCCACGGGCGCACGGAAGACGGTGAGCCACCACAACAAGGCCTACAAGGGCAGGCTTGCCGCGGTACTGGCGACGGTGCCGCGCGAGCCGTCCACTGTGGGCGGCCTGGTGTCGGCGGCTCGCCGGGCAGGGCTGACGGTGGAGCGCACCGGCGAGCGGGAGCTGGAACTGCTCACCGGCTTGTGATCCGTTCGGGACGCAGTGGGCCGAGATCCAGCGGAGCCGCGGTGCCTGTTAGCTCGGTCGCGGCGAGCAGGCCCGCGTACGGCCCCAGCGTCAGTCCGGAGGGTCCGAAGCCGCTGACCACATAGACCTCGGGATGACTGTCCAGGGGACCGAGCAACGGGGCACCGTCCGCCGAGAGCGGCCGGAAGCCCACTCTCGTTTCCAGCAGGGTCGCCTCGGCCAGGCCCGGCGCCACCGTGAGGGCGTGCTCCAGCACCTCCCGCTGCCCGGCGGCGGTGATCCGGTGATCGAACCCTGCGCCGGTCTCCCTGGTGGCGCC
Organism: Amycolatopsis marina; assembly: GCF_900111885.1. Lineage (GTDB taxonomy): Bacteria > Actinomycetota > Actinomycetes > Mycobacteriales > Pseudonocardiaceae > Amycolatopsis > Amycolatopsis marina. The sequence continues at coordinate 4,321 of NZ_FOKG01000002.1, read as the reverse complement.
CGCCACGACCCGCGAGCCGGGGAAAGCCAGCATGTAGTGACTGGACACCGGAAGCACGACGGGCCAGGCGGCGGTGTCGACGTCCGGCACGGCGAAGTGGCTGATCTGCCCCCGCTGTGGGGACATCGCGAGCCGGACACCGAGCGGTGCCACCAGCGCCGGGCTCCACGCGCCCGCGGCGACCACCACGCCATCGGCGCCGAGGGAGCGGCCCGCCACCTCGACACCACCAACCCGTCCGCCGGCCTCCCGCAGGTGCGCGACCCCCTCGTGGAAGACGGCACCATGTCCGGCGGCCGCCCCGAGCAGCGCCCGACGCAGCACACGGCCGTCCACCCGGCCTGCCCCGGTGATATGCACCGCACCGAGTCCGGGAGCGAGCGGCGGGAACAACTCGCGAGCCTCGCCGGGGTCGAGGCGGCGCACCGTTCCGGCGTACGGGCTCAGCCTCGCTCTCGCCGCGATGCGCTGCTGGGCTTCGGCCAGCTCGTCCGCGTCGGCGGAAACGACCATGCCTCCGGCGATCTCGAACGAGCATCCCTGGCCGCTGTCCTCCTCCAACTGCCCCACCAGGTCCCGGTAGTGGACGGCGGCGCGTTCCGCGAGGTCGTACAGGGCACCGTCGAGCCCGCGGGAGGTCCACGGGCTGACGATGCCCGCGCCCGCGTCGGTGGCGCGTCCTGGATGGACGGCGTCCACGATGACGACCTCCACGCCCGCCCTGGCGAGGTGGTAGGCGGCACTGGCTCCGGCGATACCGCTGCCGATCACGATCACACGCATAAAGGCCACTCTGCCATCGCCTGCGGATAAATGAGTATCGCTACGGGTCAGAACCTCGGTTGTTCCGGCCGTCAGAGCGGCTGACAGTAACGGGATGCGACTCGGTTTCGTGCCGATCACCGCAATTTCCCCTGCCACGAGACAACTTTCCAGCACGGAAAGGAACCACCGTGAACACAGCACGCCGACTGGGGCTGCTGGCGATCGCGACCACGATGATCGCCATGCCCCTCACGACCGGCACCGCCGCAGCCGAACCCGAAGCGCCCCCGCTGGAAGCTGTCGCACCGACGGACGAGGCACAACTACCGGACGACTTCTCCGCCCAGTACTACAACGGCGAGGACAGTTCTGTCGCGGAGTTCCCGTTCATCATCGCCGGGCTGCGCACGCCGGGCGCGCGGCCGCAGGGGCAGTCCTGTACGGGCTCGGTGATCGCACCGCGCAAGATTCTCACCGCCGCACACTGCAAGGACGCCGACGGAGAGAAGAGTTACCTGTACGGCCTCGATGATCTCAACGAAGGGGGCGGGACGAGGCTGGAGGTGGAAAGCTATGTCCAGCACCCGAAGTACGTGAACTTCGACCAGGGCTACGACGTCGCCGTGGTGACGACGAAGCAGGACATTCCGGTGCCGAACGGGCAGTACGCGGAGTTCGCGACCTCGGACCCGAAGTACGCCGACCTCAACGAGCCGGGAAAGACCGGCGTCGGAGTCGGGTACGGGAAGAAGACCCACAACGACTCCCCGGCGGACGTCACGGTCGACAAGGCACGTCTGCCCATTGTGGATGGTTCACGGGAGTGCACCGGCGTCGGAGCGGGCTTCAAGCAAGCCACCATGGTGTGTTCCGGTTACTCCGACGGGCGCACGACGATCCTTCCTGGCGACAGCGGCGGACCGCTGATCGTGGACGGCGTCGTGGTCGGCGTCGGATCCTGGAGCCGCAGCGACTTCAGGTGGTACAGCATCTACGGTCGGCTGAACAACGACATGGGCGACTGGGTCAAGCAGCAGGTCGGCGAACAGCCGCCGGGTGAGGGTGAGTTTTCGTTGTCGGTGGTGCCGGGTTCGGTGGAGGTGGTGCCGGGTGGGTATGTGTCGGCGACGGTGTCCACGACCGCGGGGGAGGCCGGTGCCGAGGACATCGCGCTGACCGCGTCGGGACTGCCCAGTGGCGCCGAAGCGGTATTGCAGCCGGCCACGGTGACCGCGGGGAAGACCGCGAAACTCACGCTGAAAACCAGCAGCAGCACCCCCGCCGGGACGAGCACGGTCACGGTGACCGGCACCGCCGAGTCCGGCACCAACACCACCCCGCTACGCCTGACCGTCGGCGACGGCGGCGAACAACCCGGCGACCTGACCCTCACCCTGTCACCGGCATCGGGCACCGTGGCACAGGGATTCTTCGCCCAGACCCGCGTCACCGCCACCGGCGGCGACGGCCCCTACACCCTCACCGCGACCGGAGCCCCCGCCACCATCCAGTTCTCCCCCACCACCATCAGCGACGGCCACACCAGCACCGCCTACATCTGGACCAACTTCCACACCACACCCGGCACCTACCCCATCACCATCACCGCCACCGACAGCAAAGGAACCACCACCACCGCCACCTACACCCTCACCGTCACCACGTTCGGCACCTAACCCACACACAACAACACCCCAGGAGCCGGTGGCGCGGACACCCGCACCACCGGCCCCGCCGACGCCCAAGGCCCCGACTTGGCACACCCAACAGGCGAGTCTGCAGATCCGCGGCCCGAATTTGCAGTTCGCGGGTGATCGCGACAGCCGACCGCGCACCTGAACAGGTTGTCGTCGAGGTCAATACACAAAACGACTTACGGTCTCCGGGTGGATGACGAGACGGACCTGGTCTGTGGCCAGGATTCCGGCGAGGTCGGCGGCGCGGGCTGGGTCGTCGAGGTCCCAGTAGCGAGCGGCCAGGCGGGCACACAGGTCATGTGCTCCGTCAGGTTCCACCGTGGTGCGGCCTGCGACTGACAGCCAGCGCTCGCGTTCGCCCACTGGGGCGGCGACGACGATCGAGGCACGGGGGTCGTGCCGTAGGTGCCGCACCTTGAGCGATTCCGGGTCGGTGAACAGTTGGATCGTGTCCTCGGCAGTTGCCTCGAACCACACCGGCCGGGGCTGTGGTGGCAGTGGTCCCCCGGCCATGGACAGGAACCCGTGCAGGGGGCGTCGCAGGAACTCGAGGTCATGGGTGGTCAGCGAACTGACGCCGTTGCTCATGACACCGATTGAACACGTCCGACTTGGACGAGCCCATAGGTAAAGCGCCGGATTGCCTGTGTATTCGTCTAAACTCGCTGGGTGGACGCGTTCAGTGACCTGATTCGCGGGGTACGAGCCCACGGATCGTTGTTCAGCAGCTCCATCCTGTCCCCGCCCTGGGCCCTGCACTTCGTGGACGGTGCGCCGCTAACCCTGTGTACCGTCCTCAAAGGGGCGGGCTGGATCGTGCCGGCGCACCGTCCGCCCGAGCCGCTTCGCGCCCGCGAAACCATCATTGTGCGCGGCCCCGCGACGTTCACCTTCGTCGACGAGGTCGGCACTCATGCTGAACCCATCGCGTGCGGGGAACTCTGCGCGACACCCGAGCAGGGCGGGACCCGGCACCGGCGCGGCTGGAACGACCGTGGCGCGGACACCGGTGACGGCCGCGCCGCCACGACGCTGATCGTCGGCGCCTATCCCGTGCGCGGCGAGATCAGCCGCCGACTGCTGGACGCGCTGCCTGTCGTGCTGCGTGTGGATGACGGGGGCACGGCCGATCCTGTCCTGGACCACCTCGCCGCCGAGGTCGCCGTCGACACGCCGGGCCAGCAGGTCGTACTCGACCGGCTGCTGGACTGGATGCTGGTGTGCACGTTGCGCGAGTGGTTCGACCGACCGGGTGGTGAACCCCCGGCATGGTGGGCCGCCCAGCGAGACCCGGTGGTCGGCGACGCGCTGCGACTGTTGCACGCCGAACCGGCAGCACCGTGGACGGTCGCCACGCTGGCCGAGCGCACCGCGGTGTCGCGTTCGACACTGGCGAAGCGGTTCGCCGACCTGGTCGGCGAACCGCCGCTGACCTACCTCACCCGCTGGCGCATGACGCTCGCGGCGGACCTACTGGTCGAGCAGGAGTCCGCAACCGTCGCGGATGTCGCCCGCGCCGTGGGCTACTCCGACCCGTTCGGGTTCAGTGCAGCGTTCAAACGGATCCGAGGCACCAACCCCAGCGAGTTCCGGCGCACCGCGACCATTGCCTCCCGGGCCGAGTCGCCCGTTCCAGCTCGAACCGCCCCCGTATGAGCTGATCGGACATCCGAATCGACGATGGAGACTCGTGGTTCGCCCGTCGGATCTGCAGACTCGCCTGTCGGATCTGCAGACTCGGCCGTTGGATCTGTTAGGTCGGCGGGGGCCGGTGGTGCGGGTGTCCGCGCCACCGGCTCCTGGGGTGTTGTTGTGTGTGGGTTAGGTGCCGAACGTGGTGACGGTGAGGGTGTAGGTGG
>NZ_FOKG01000018.1 GCF_900111885.1 Amycolatopsis marina | reverse complement strand
TACGACCGGCGGCGGGAGGGTTATGACCCGTTGCAGAAGCTGATGAGCTTGTTCGAGGGCAAGACGGCGGCGTCGAGCCGGGAGTCGCGGGCGGAGGAGCTGGCGCGGCTGCCGCTGTTCGAGCGGCTGGAACGGCGGATCGTCGACGGTGAGCGCAACGGTCTTGAGGCCGATCTGGACGCGGCGATGACCGAGCGGCCGCCGTTGCAGATCATCAACGACACGCTGCTGTCGGGGATGAAGACGGTCGGTGAGCTGTTCGGGTCGGGGCAGATGCAGTTGCCGTTCGTGCTGCAGTCCGCCGAGGTGATGAAGACCGCGGTCGCGCACCTGGAACCGCATATGGACAAGGACGACTCCGGTGGCAAGGGCAAGATCGTGCTCGCCACCGTCAAGGGCGATGTGCATGACATCGGTAAGAACCTGGTGGACATCATCCTGTCCAACAACGGCTACGACGTCGTCAACATCGGCATCAAACAACCGATCACCGCGATTCTCGGCGCGGCGGAGGAGAACGAGGCTGACGCGATCGGCATGTCCGGCCTGCTGGTGAAGTCGACGGTGATCATGAAGGAGAACCTCGAGGAGATGAACTCCCGGGGTGTCGCGACCCAATGGCCCGTCCTGCTCGGTGGCGCCGCTCTGACCCGATCCTATGTGGAGAACGACCTGACGGACGTCTACTTCGGACAGGTCCGGTACGCGCGGGATGCCTTCGAGGGACTACGGTTGATGGACGCGATCATGGCGGCCAAGCGGGGAGAGTCGCCGCTGATCGACGCCGAGGCCGAGGCGAAGCGCGCCGAGCGCAAGGCCCGCAGGGAACGTTCACTGCGGATCGCCGAGGCCCGCAAGGCCAAGCAGGTAGAAGGGGAGCCACAACCGGTCCCAGCCAGGTCCGATGTGGCCACCGACGTTCCCGTTCCGACGCCACCGTTCTGGGGCTCGCGGGTGGTCAAGGGTATTCCGCTGGCCGAGTACTCGGCGATGCTCGACGAGCGGGCCACCTTCATGGGGCAGTGGGGACTGCGTGGGGCCAAGGGCGGGTCCGGGCCCACCTACGAGGAGCTGGTGGAGACCGAGGGCAGGCCGCGGCTGCGGTACTGGCTCGACAGGCTGGCCACCGACGGGATTCTGGCCCACTCCGCGGTCGTCTACGGATACTTTCCCTGCGTCTCCGACGGAGCCGACGTGGTCGTGCTCAGCGAGCCCGATCCGGACGCCGTCGAACTCACGCGGTTCGGTTTCCCGCGCCAGCAACGGGACCGGCATCTCTGCCTCGCCGATTTCTACCGGCCGAGGGAGCTGGCTCGTGCCTCCGGTGAGGTGGACGTCCTGCCGCTGACCCTGGTCACAATGGGACAGCCCATCGCGGACTACGCCAACGAGTTGTTCGCGAACGACGCCTACCGGGACTACCTGGAGGTGCACGGGGTCGGGGTACAGCTGACCGAGGCGCTGGCCGAGTACTGGCACCGGCGGGTCCGCCAGGAACTGCGGTTCAGCTCCGGTGCGTCGATGGCCGACGAGGATCCCTCGGAGATCGAGGAGTTCTTCAAGCTCGGTTACCGGGGAGCGCGGTTCTCGCTCGGCTACGGCGCCTGCCCGAATCTCGAGGACCGGGCGAAGATCGCCGAGCTTCTGCGGCCCGAACGCATCGGGGTGAAGCTGTCGGAGGAGTTCCAGCTCCACCCCGAGCAGTCCACCGACGCCATCGTGGCCCACCATCCGGAAGCGAAGTACTTCAACACCTGAATTTTCACAGTGGGGAGAACAAGGTGGCTGTACCGTCCATCGGGGACGGAAGCGGTGGGTTTCCCGCCGCCGTGCTGTGGGATATGGACGGCACGCTCGTTGACTCGGAAAAGCTGTGGGACGTAGCGCTGTACGAGGCGGCTGACTGGCTCGGCGGTGGGCTCACCGAGGCTGACCGCGCGAGTCTGGTGGGGTCCAACATGGACAGCACCGCCCGCTTCCTGCTGCGGATGGCGCAGCGGGAACCGCTGCCGGCGGCGATTGCCGAGGTGGGGGAGTGGATTCGCGGCCGAACGGCCACACTGTTCACCGACGAACTTCCGTGGCGGCCGGGGGCTCGGGAGGCCCTGGCCGCGATCCAGGTCGCCGGGGTGCCATCGGCGCTGGTGACCTCCACCGAGCGTGGCCTGACCGAGCTGGCGCTGAACACCATCGGTCGGGAGTACTTCGACGTCACGGTCTGCGGTGACGAGGTCGGCGGACAGAACAAGCCCCATCCCCGCCCGTACCTGCTGGCCGCCGAACTCCTCGGCGTCGAGGCCACACAGTGCGTGGCGGTGGAGGACTCGCCCCCCGGCGCGATGTCGGCGGAGGCGGCGGGGTGCACCGTGCTCGTGGTGCCCAACGACGTCGCGGTGGACGCCGGCGAGCGGCGGGTGTTCCGGCATTCGCTCGTCGGCGTGGACGCCTCCGTGCTCGCCGGCCTCGCCGATCCGCGTGGTGTTCAGTCGATGGAGTGAGCCGGACGTGACCTGTGGCGCATCGCCGTAGCCCGGCCACGTGGACGACGGGGGAGGATGGAAGGATCGGCGCCCGTGAAGACCTTCGACGAGCTGTTCGCCGAGCTGACCGAGCGCGCCCGCGCCAGGCCGGAGGGATCGGGCACGGTTGCCGCGCTCGACGCCGGTGTGCACGCCCAGGGCAAGAAGGTGCTCGAAGAGGCGGGCGAGGTGTGGATCGCCGCCGAGCACGAGTCCGACGACCGGCTGGCGGAGGAGATCTCCCAGCTGCTCTATCGCGTGCAGGTGCTGATGCTGGGCCGGGGAGTCTCGACCGAGGATGTCTACCGGTACCTCTGACGCGCCGGTTGCGCCAGAGGGAGTCGATCGCGGGCGAAGCCCGGCGAGGAGGAACGTGATGCTGCGAGTCGCTGTACCGAACAAGGGTGCGCTGGCCGGGCCCGCTTCGGAGATGCTCGGTGAGGCCGGCTACCGGCAGCGACACGAGCAGCGCGACCTCACGGTCCTTGACCCGGTGAACGAGGTGGAGTTCTTTTTCCTGCGTCCCAAGGACATTCCCATCTACGTCGGGTCCGGCGAGCTGGACCTCGGAATCACCGGCCGGGATCTCGCCCTGGACTCCGGTGCGCCGGTGGCCGAGACGTTGAAGCTGGGCTTCGGCGGCTCGACGTTCCGCTACGCCGCCCCGGCGGGTCGCGACTGGACGACCGCCGACCTGCAGGGCAAGCGCCTCGCCACCTCCTACCCGCGCCTCGTTCGTGACAATCTGGCGGCGCAGGGGATCGAGGCCGACGTTATCCGCCTCGACGGCGCGGTGGAGATCTCCGTGCAGCTCGGCGTCGCCGACGCGATCGCGGACGTGGTCGGCTCCGGGCGGACGCTGCGCCAGCACGACCTGGTGGCGTTCGGTGAGCCGATCTGCACCTCGGAGGCGGTGCTGGTGCACCGGGCGGACAGCCCCGAGTCACGGGCGAAGGCTCAGCTCGCGGCCCGCCTGCAGGGAGTCGTCTTCGCGCAGCAGTACATGATGCTGGACTACGACTGCCCCCGCGAGCTGCTCGACAAGGCCATCGCGATCACGCCGGGGCTCGAATCGCCCACCGTCGCGCCGCTCGCCGATGCCGACTGGGTGGCGGTGCGCGCGATGGTCTCACGCAAGAAGGTGAACAAGATCATGGATGAACTCGCCGAGGCAGGCGCGAAGGCGGTACTCGCCTCCGACATCCGCTCCTGCCGCCTCTGAGTCTCGTCCTCCGGATCGGCGCGCCGCGTACTGAGCCGCCTTGGTGGTTCAGCGCGGTGGGCGTGGGCGCTTGGGCATCAGGTCATAGAGCTTGCGCCGTGAGCCGTTGTCGTTGGCGTTACGGGCCTGTGAGACGTCGGCGATGAAGTCCTCGAAGACGAAATCGTCCTGCTCGGCCGGTGCGATGTGCTGCACCGGGTGCTGGGCGGCCTCGGCCGCCCGCGAATCCACGAGGTGCGCGATCTGCCGGAACGCCGCCGCCTGCACGGTCTCCGGCGCGAACGTGGTCACCGGCATGCCACGCATCGCAGCCTCGTTCATCACCACACCCAGCGGAAGATGTGGAAACACGGGGATGTCGAACTCGTGCAACTCCCGGAGCGCGACCGTCGCGTACCCCGACATCGGCCGCCGGTAGAGGCTGGGTACCAGTCCTAAATAGACGACAGGTGGTCTGCTGATCGTCTGCTCCACATAGGAGATCTGGTCCTTCAGTAACCGCAGCGCCCTGATGCTGGTGCGGTCCGGCTGGACCGGAACGAGGATGCCGTGTGTTGCGGCGAGGGCGTTGTTGGTGAGCACGTCCAGCGCGGGTGGGCAGTCGATGATCACGTGCTCGTAGTTGGCGAACTGGATCACCCTGGCGAGTTGCCAGCCGGGAACGCGGAACTGGTCCAGTCTGCGGATCAGATCGAACATGCCTGGCGAGGTGGGAATGACGTCGAACGCTCCACCCCGGCCGATGTTGCTACGCGGGTGGGAGACGATCAGCTCCTCGACCGGCCCCTTCCACGTCTTGGTCAGGGCCCTGGCCAGGTTCGGGGCACCCATCGGGGCCTCCGGCAGACCGAGAAGTTCGGTCGTGGCGTGGCCCTGCGGGTCGAGGTCGATGAGCAGTGCCCTGCGCCCACGTTCGGCGAGCGCGGCCGCTAGACCGACGCTGAGCGAGGTCTTGCCGACCCCGCCCTTCTGATTGACCACCGAGGTGATCTGCATGCCAGGCGACTCCATGCTGTTCGTCGTTCACGGCAGGTTAGTGGATAACGCCCGGCTCCGCTCTCTCCTCACCCCGTGTGTCCGGAAGTCGCCGTTGAGGCCCGGTCGGTGAACTCGGATCCGCGATCCACCGTTCGCTGTGCCCGCTCAACGCGGCCGGACCAGCAGCGCCTGTGCGCCGATCGCGACCTGTCCGCCCTCGTCGTGCAGCCTGCTCGTCGCGGTGCCGACGCCGTTCGGGCCGATCGTGGTGGTGGCGTCCAGACCGATCCACTCACCGGAGGGCGGGCGCTGCAGATGGACCGTGAGCTCGGAGTTGATGAACCACCACTCGGCAGGATCGAGCCTGCCGGAGACACCGCTGCCGGAGTCGGCGATCGCGAACAGCCGCTGCAGCCTGCTGGGCTTCTCACCGTCGACGAGCGCGACTCGCTGCCGCGCCCACACCGCAGCGGCACCGGGCCCCGCGACCTCACCGGAGATCACGCGCCACTCCACCGCCTGCAGGTAGCCGCCGAGCCAGCTCGACGGCCAGTCCGCCGGGGGACAGGTGCCCGGGGCGGGCGGCGCTTCGGCGAGTCCCGCGCTCACGTCGGAGGTGTCCGAGGCGGCGAGCCGCCACGCCGACGCGCGGGCCACGACTCGCTCGTCGGTCGCGAGCTCGGCCGACAGGTACTCGACGGCCTTGCCGGGGCGTTCCAGCCGGGCGGTCAGCGTCAGCTCGCGGAGCGGCGCGGGCCCGAGGATCTCCACGGTGACCCGGCTGAGCATCATCTCGCGCTGCGCCGGCACCTCCTCCAGCGCCCGGACGAGCAGCGCCGAGGGCGGTCCGAAGTGCTGGGCGTCCGGTGTCCACGGGCCCGAGGTGTGTTCCGTCGGCAGGAAACGGCCCGCACCGAGCGGTACGTAGAAGGCATCGGCCACGTCGTGCTCCTCGATCTGTCAGTCGGCGCGGTCGAGTGGGGATTCCTCGCCGGAGTCCGGTTCCGGCCAGCCCGGATACTCCGGCGGTGTTCCCCCGAACGAGGGGCAGCGTGCCTTGTGGTCGCACCAGCCGCAGAGCTTGCTCGGACTGGGCCGGAAGTCGCCCGTTCGGCCCGCCTTGAGGATCGCCTGCCAGATCGCCTCCAGTGTCCGCTCGAAGCGGCGGAGTTCGGGTTCGTCCGGCGTGTAGGCGAGGGACTGGCCGTCGGTGAGGTACATCAGCTTCAGTTGGCGGGGGACGGTCCCGCGCAGCCGCCAGAGCACCACCGCGTAGAACTTCATCTGGAACATCGCCTTGGCTTCGCCGATCTCTCTCGGCGCCGTGCCGGTCTTGTAGTCGACGACGCGGATCTCGCCGGTCGGCGCGACGTCAAGCCGGTCGATGTAGCCGCGCAGGAGCACGCCGGAGCCCAGTTCCGTCTCCACATGCAGCTCGCAGGCCTCGGGGTCGATCCTGCGCGGGTCCTCCAGGCCGAAGTAGGTGTCCACCAGTTCGGCCGCGGACTCCAGCCACGCCGTGACCTGCTCCGTCTTGCCGTCCCCCTCCGGGAACAGCTCCGTCCATTCCGGACGATCTTCGGCGAGCTCCGTCCAGGCAGGAGCGAGGAGATCCTTGGCCCGTTCCGGGTTCCGGTCGGACTGCGGCAGGGCGAACAACCTCTCCAGGACCGAGTGCACGAGCGTGCCTCGCAACTGGGCTTTCGTCGGGGTCTCGGGCAGCCGGTCGACGGCGCGAAAGCGGTACAGCAGCGGGCATTGTTTGAAGTCCGCCGCACGCGACGGCGACAACGCCGGGCGTCTGGAGCCCTGCCTGCCCACCTGTTGGCCCGCCACACAGGACGCCTCCGTGTTCGGAGTGTCGGGCGGGGCCGACGGCTCGGCCGCCTCCTCGCCCGATCCGGTGGTTGCCATGAACCCGCTCTGCGCCGTGGGCGTGCTCTGTGACATGTGCGCAGCGTAACGGTCACCTCCGACAACGCGGCCGAGGCAGGGTGCGGGTCGTCCTGTCCGTTTTCGGCGCGGTGTCACCCTCATCTGACACCCGGGGTTCTACGCTGTCCGGGTGGAGGCGACCGGCGGGCAGGCGCAGGGCGCGCCCGGGCGTGGTGCGTCCGGGCGGCGTCTGGTGCCCGACGGTGGGTTGCTGCTGTTCCGTGTCGACGGGGTTCCGGTACTGCTCGCGCCGTCGTGGTGGATCGGCTCCCTGGTCGTCGTGGTGCTGTACACCCCCCTCGTGGGACGGTTGCTCCCCGGCGCCGGAACAGCGACCGCCTGGGTACTGGCCGCCGCGTTCGCGGTGCTGCTCGGGCTGTCAGTACTGGCGCACGAACTCGGCCACTGCGTGGTGGCCCTCCGACTCGGCATTCCGGTCCGCAGAGTCCGGCTGTTCCTGCTCGGCGGGCTCTCCGAGGTGTCCCGCACCCCGCGCAAGCCCGCGCATGAGGGGCTGGTCGCCGCGGCAGGGCCGCTGGTGTCCATCCTGCTCGCGGCGCTCTGCGCGCTCCTTCTGCTGGCGGTGCCCTCCGGGGGAGCGGCCTGGCTCCTCGTCGCGCAGTGCGCGGTGGCCAACCTCGCCGTGGGCGTGTTCAACCTGCTGCCCGGCCTCCCGCTCGACGGCGGGCGGATGCTGCGGGCAGGAGTGTGGGCGCTCACCGGTGCCAGGGTCAAGGGCACGAAGGCCGCCGTGGTCGGCGGGGGCATTGTCGCGGTGGGCCTGCTGGTCTGGGCGCTGTGGGGACTCGCGGAGGGGAGTCCCGACCGCTGGCTGCGCCTTGGCGTCTGCGTCGTGACGGCGTGGTTCGTCGCGGCGGGGGCCAGCGCCGAGCTGGCGGCGGAGAATCGCAGGAGCTGGCCGGACGGCCTTGCCGTGACCGATCTGGTGCGGCCGGTGCTGCAACTGCCTGCCGAGAGTCCGGTTTCCGATGCGCTGGCGGCCTCGGCGGGCCGAGGGGTCGTGCTCGTGCGGGCCGACGGGGTGGCTGCCGGGTTGCTGGACGAGGCGTCGGCACAGCAACTGGCGATGTCGTCGCCCCATTCGCCCGCCGAACTGGCGGCCGAACCGATCAGGGCGGAGACCGTGCTGCTGGTCTCGGAACCGGGGGAGGACATCGCCGAGCGCGTGCGCGAGACCGCGGCGTGGCAGTTCCTCGTGGTCGACGACGAGGGCAGGCCGGCGGGCGTGCTCCGGCGGGAGGACCTGCGCGCCGCGATGTCGCCGCGCGGTCGTTCCTGGTGACCCCGGCCCCACCTCGGGCGGCCCGAGGTGGGGCAGACCTGGCTGATCTGCGACGATCTGGCGCTGGCTGTTTCGCGCGATCATGGAGGTGCAGTGTCCGCAGGGGGTCCGTTCCGTCCCGGTGACCGAGTCCAGTTGACCGATCCCAAGGGGCGGCATTACACGCTGGTACTCGCCGAGGGCGGGGAATACCACACACACCGCGGCGCGCTCCCGCACGACGACATCATCGGGAAGCCCGAGGGGTCGGTCATCACCTCCGGCGGCGGCACCAGCTACCTCGCGCTGCGGCCACTGCTGCCGGACTATGTGCTGTCCATGCCGCGCGGCGCGCAGGTGATCTATCCGAAGGACGCCGCGCAGATCGTGATGTGGGGTGACATCTTCCCCGGCGCGCGGGTGCTGGAGGCCGGAGCCGGCTCGGGTGCGCTGAGTTGCTCGCTGCTGCGCGCGGTGGGGCCGGAGGGCAGTGTCACCTCCTACGAGGTGCGGGAGGACCACGCCGAGCACGCCGTCCGGAACGTGGAGAAGTTCTTCGGCGAGCACCCGTCGAACTGGGACTTCCGGATCGGCGACCTGGCCGGGCACGAGGGCGAGGTGGACCGGGTCGTCCTGGACATGCTCTCCCCGTGGGAGATGCTGCCGACCGTGCGGGCGAACCTGGTGCCGGGCGGGGTCCTCGTCGTGTACGTCGCCACCGTCACCCAACTCTCCAGCATCACCGAAGCGCTGCGTGAGCAGCAGTGCTGGACGGAGCCGCAGTCCTGGGAGACGCTGATGCGCCCGTGGCACGTCGTGGGGCTCGCCGTGCGTCCCGATCACCGCATGGTCGCGCACACGGCGTTTCTGCTCACCACACGCAGGCTGGCCGACGGCGTCGTCCCACCGCGGCCGCGCAGGCGGCCGAGCAAGGGCTGAGCCACTGCTCCGGCCGGGTACACGCCCGGCCGGAGCAGTGGTCGATCGACACTAGCCGACGCTGGCCCAGCTGTAACTGGCGCACCACTCACCGTCGCGCTTGAGCAGCGCGAACGTGAAGTCGTCCTGGCTGTTGCCCTGCTTGCCGCGCATGGTCCCGGTGGCCGTGTCGCCCTGCACGGTGGGGGGCTCGACGACCGTGAACTCCGGCTTCCCCGACGCGGCCGCGGCGTCGAACTTCTTCGCCTCCTCCGCGGACGGCTGCTCACAGGCGATGGGCGCGAGTCGGGCACTCTGGCCGCTGCTGAGTGCGGCGGCGTACTCGTCGGCGAGTGCGACCGCGGCGGCGGTGTCACTGTCCCCCGGGGGCGCCGACCGGGACGACTCGCCGCCCGGTTCCCCGTCAGCTGTGGGCAGGCCGGACGTTGGTGCACCCGGCGCGGAAGACGTGGCCGGCGGTGCCGCCGCGTCCCCATCCTCGTCGTCGCCGGTCAGTAGCAGGAAAGCGGTGATGCCGCCGCCGATGAGTACCGCGGCCGCGACAACCAGTCCGATGATCAGGCCGGTCTTCTTCTTCGGCGGTTCACCACCGGGACCTCCAGGACCCCCCGGGTATCCCGGATGGCCGTACTGGCCGTAGCCCGGTGCGGGTGGCTGACCCGGGTACTGCGCGGTCCCGTACGGGTCCGGCTGGCCGTACTGCGGGGGCTGGCCGGGGTACTGGCCCTGCGGTTGCTGCTGGGGCGGTCCCTGCGCATAGCCGCCTGGCTGCTGGCCGTACGGCCCCTGCTGGCCGTAGGGATCGGGCTGGCCGTACTGGCCTGGTTGTTGAGGGGGGTATGTCATCGGGCGCCTTCTGTTGTCGAGCCGGATACCGGGCCGGGTGGTCGGGGCCGGAGAACCGGCCCCGACCGGCGGGGGATCAGTGGCAGATCAGCCCGCGACACACCAGCGGTCGTCGTCGCGCTTGACCGGGAGCGGAACGTCCCGCTCCTGGCCGTTCTCGCCCGCGCGAACGGGAACCTCCGCGGTGTCGCCGTCGATCACCGGCTCACCGACGATCTCCAGCGTGGCGTTGGCGGGTACGTCATCGAACTCGTTGCCCGAAACCGAACTGGGGTCACAGGACACCTCCCTGGCCAGGTCGGTGTTTCGCGTGAGAATGGCCTCGACGGCCTTCTCCGCGACCTCCTTGACGGCCGCGACGTCCTCGGCGGAACCACCGGAAGCACCGGAGTCCCCGGACTCGTCGGACGGCTCGGCGGCACCGGTCTCGTCGGTCGACGTCTCGCTGCTGGGCAGCGCGGGTGCGGAGCTGGCCGAACCCGGTGTGGTGGATGGCAGCCCGCCCGCCTGGGGATCCTCGTCGTCGCCGCCGGTGAGCAGCAGGATCAGGGTCACCACCCCGCCGATGAGCACTACCGCCGCGACAACCAGCCCCACGATCAGGCCGGTCTTCTTCTTCGGTGGTTCACCACCGGGGCCGCCCGGGTATCCCTGTTGCTGGCCGTACTGGTCGAAACCGGGCTGCGGGCCCTGTCCCGGCTGCCCGAACTGCTGCGTGCCACCAGCCGAAAACTGCTGGGTGGGGTCGGGCGCGCCACCTGGCTGCGGAACCGGCCCTGGCCCTCCCTGCGGGTAGCCGCCCGGTTCCTGACCGTGCGGTCCTTGCTGGCCGTAGGGGCCGGGGTGGCCCGGCGGCTGCGGCGGATACGTCATGAACTGCCCCTCACTGAACTTCCTGCGGAATCCCGGCCATCAGGCGGCTGAGGGGAATGATGCTATCGCCGCGCAAGGCCCCCAGGTGGACCGGGAGACCACCGGGAACCCCCGTCGCTCGTGTGGCAGATTCGAACACGATGGGTGATGGGGACACACCGTAGTCGGCGAGCCGTCCACGCGCACTCCGGTTGGCCGCTTGTGCTGCCGTGAGCCACGTGCTTCCCATTGCGACGCGCCGATCTTGTGATGCGGAAAGGGCTTTTCTTGTCGGTGATCGCCGGTACCGTGGGAAGAAATGCATTCCGAGGAGGTGCCGAAATGCAACATGACCTTCCCGGAGGTCGGCACGAGGAGGCCGACCCGAACGATCCGGCAGGAACGGCAGGGAACTCGGACTCGGCTGGCCACCTGGCTGAACAGTCAGCGGCAGGAGCGGCGGAGTCCGGACAGATGTCAGAGTCCGAGCAGGCGCGGCAGGTTCGGTTCCTTCAGGAAGAAGTCACTCTGCTCCGGCGCAAACTCACCGACTCGCCACGGCAGAACCGGGTGCTCGAACAGCGCCTTGCCGAGGCGACGGAGCGTGTGAGCCAGCTCACGGAGCGGAACAACAAACTCATCGAGACCTTACGTGAGGCCCGCGGCCAACTGCTGGCCCTGCGTGAGGAGGTCGACCGGCTGGCGCAGCCGCCGAGCGGGTACGGCGTCTTCGTCGCAGCCTATGAGGACAACACGGTGGACGTCTTCACCTCGGGCCGCAAGATGCGGGTGTCCGTTTCGCCCGCGGTCGAGGTGGATTCGCTGCGCCGCGGTCAGGCGCTGCGCCTGAACGAGGCGCTGACGGTGGTGGAGGGCGGCGACTTCGAGCGCACCGGCGAGGTGTGCGCGTTGCGCGAGATCCTGCTTCCCGACGTCGAGGGAGGCAGTTCGCGCGCGCTGGTCGTCGGGCACGCCGACGAGGAGCGGGTGGTGTGGCTCGCCGATCCGCTCGCGGAGGCCGTGCTCAAGCCCGGCGACTCGCTGTTGGTGGACTCGAAGGCGGGGTACGCCTACGAACGGGTGCCGAAGGCCGAGGTCGAGGATCTCGTGCTGGAGGAGGTGCCGGACGTCCGGTACGAGGACATCGGTGGTCTATCCCGGCAGATCGAGCAGATTCGTGATGCGGTGGAGTTGCCCTTCCTGCATGCTGATCTCTACCAGGAGTACCAGTTGCGCCCGCCCAAGGGCGTGCTGCTGTACGGCCCTCCCGGGTGCGGGAAGACGCTCATCGCCAAGGCGGTGGCCAACTCGCTGGCGAAGAAGGTCGCCGAGTTCCGCGGTGCCACAGGCGCGGCGCAGGACCCGTCGGAGGCGAAGTCCTACTTCCTCAACATCAAGGGTCCCGAGCTGCTGAACAAGTTCGTTGGCGAGACCGAGCGCCATATCCGGCTCATCTTCCAGCGGGCGCGGGAGAAGGCGTCGGAGGGCACACCGGTCATCGTGTTCTTCGACGAGATGGACTCGATTTTCCGCACCAGAGGAAGCGGTGTCTCCTCGGATGTGGAGACGACCATCGTTCCCCAGTTGCTGTCGGAGATCGACGGTGTCGAGGGCCTCGAGAACGTCATCGTGATCGGTGCCTCCAACCGGGAGGACATGATCGACCCGGCGATCCTGCGCCCCGGCAGGCTGGACGTGAAGATCAAGATCGAGCGTCCGGACGCCGAGGGCGCGAAGGACATCTTCTCGAAGTACCTGCAGGACGGTCTGCCCGTGCATGCCGACGACCTGGCCGAGTTCGGTGGCGACACCAAGGCCACGTTCGACGCGATGATCCAGCACACGGTCGAGCGCATGTACGAGGAGAGTGACGACAACCGGTTCCTCGAGGTGACCTACGCCAACGGGGACAAGGAAGTGCTCTACTTCCGCGACTTCAACTCCGGCGCGATGATTCAGAACATCGTGGACAGGGCCAAGAAGTCGGCGATCAAGTCCGTCTTGGAGACCAAGCAGCCCGGGTTGCGGGTACAGCACCTCCTCGACGCCATCGTCGACGAGTTCGCCGAGAACGAGGACCTGCCGAACACGACCAACCCGGACGACTGGGCCCGGATCTCCGGCAAGAAGGGGGAGCGAATCGTGTACATCCGCACCCTCGTCACCGGCAAGAACCAGGACTCCGGCCGTGCGATCGACACAGCGAGCAACACCGGCCAGTACCTCTGAGTCCACCCGATGGCCCCGGCCGATCCACGGATCGGCCGGGGCCATCGGTGTTCGTGGACGGTGCGATGTGCTCCGTTGCCGCCTGCCCGCCGTCGTGGCCGTGCCTCGTCCGGCCGATTGACCGGAAATCGGCATGATGGCTATGTTCGGCAGGTCGAGGAGAAACGTGGTGGACCCTCACCACAAAGGACGTTTCATCTCGACGGCCAGCCGCCGCCAGCGCACGGCCGTTTCCTTATCGGATGCGGCCATGACCTCCGTGAAGGAGAAGCTGATGAGGTGGCATGCACGCCTGCGGGCGTTGGCGGTACTCACCGCGACAGCACTGTTGCCGGCCACGTTCGCCCAGGCGATTTCGAGTTCGTCCCCGCCTGATCCGATGAGCGCAACGGCGGCGACTCCGGTCCAGATCAACGGCAAGGTGTCGGTCTGCGGGCTGACGTTGTGCAACAGCAGCGGCAGGCCGATCCAGCTGCGCGGGATGAGCACACACGGCCTGCAGTGGTACGCCCAGTGCGTCAACAGTGGATCGCTGGACGCGCTCGCCGACGACTGGCGCGCCGACGTCCTGCGGATCTCCATGTATGTGCAGGAAGGCGGCTACGAAACGGATCCCGCCCGGTTCACGGCGATGGTCGATCGCTACATCGAGGAGGCCACCCGGCGAGGGCTGTATGCGATCGTCGACTGGCACATGCTCAATCCGGGCGACCCCCACCACAACCTGCAGCGAGCGAAGACCTTCTTCAGGGAGATCGCGGACAGGCATCGGGACAAGGGCAACGTGTTGTACGAGATCGCGAACGAGCCAAGCGGTGTGAGCTGGGACCGGATCCGGCGCTACGCCGAGGAGGTCATCCCGGTGATCAGGGCACAGGACCCCGATTCGGTGATCCTCGTCGGCACCCGAGGGTGGTCCTCCCTTGGTGTGTCGGAAGGTGCGGACGAGCGGGAGATCGTCGCGAACCCGGTCAACGCACGCAACATCATGTACACCTTCCACTTCTACGCGGCTTCGCACCGCGAGGCCTATCTGAACACCCTCGCCAGAGCCGCGGCGCGGTTGCCGATCTTCGTGACCGAGTTCGGCACGCAGAACTACGCGGGGGAGGGGGCCAACGACTTCGGGCAGGCGCGGCGGTACCTGGACCTGTTGAGGTCAAGGAAGATCAGCTGGGTGAACTGGAACTTCTCCGACGACTGGCGTTCGGGGGCGGTGTTCAAGGACGGCACGTGCGGAGCGGGACCGTGGACCGGAACGGCTCCGCTGAAGGAGGCAGGGGTGTGGATCCGTGATCAGCTCCGTGGATCGGCGGCGCTGTTCTCGGACAGGCGGTGAGGCGCGCCGTGGGCGGGGCCAGCGTCCCGCCCACGGAGTGTCGCGCCCCGGATAGGCGTATAACAACCTATACGCTGCTGCCATGGACAATCCGGAATACCCCGTGCCGCACGCGCCCGTCACCGGCAGGGCGGTGCTGAACTGGCTCGAAGACACCGCGGAGTCCGTCCGCAGGGGAGAGGTGTCGCCGGAGGATCTCATCGTCCTGCTCGGCGAACTGCGCCGCGCGTCCACGGCCTGCGCGAACGCGTCGGACTGGACGTTGCTCGCCGCGCGGGAAGCGGGTGCGAGCCTGCGGCAGATCGCTCCGGTCTTCGGAAAGGGTTACGTCCGGGCGCCTGCGGCCCGGCTGGAGAAGCTGCACAGGCAGGTGCTCAACTCCGACCAGTTCCTCGAGTTGCTGCGCCGCCGGGAGTCGGACGATCGGGGCTGACCGCGTCGTCTCCAACTTCGTGTGTATAACGTCCTATACGCTGCCGCTTTGGCGGTACGGTTCGCGCCGGTCCGTACCGCGTCTCCAGCCAGATGACTCGACAAACGCAAAGACAGGCACGGGCGGTGGCGTGCGAGCATGAAGCCATGAGGTCTGCTGATCTGAGCCGTGTCGCGATCGGTCTGGCCGCACTGGGGCGTCCGGCCTATATCAATCTCGGGCGGGACCTGCCGAAGGACCGGTCGGTCGCGAGCCTGCGCACGACTACTCGCCAGGTGCTGGACGCCGCCTACGAACGCGGGGTACGACGCATCGACGTCGCCCGCTCCTACGGACTGGCGGAGGAGTTCCTCGGCGGCTGGCTGGCTGATCGTGGTCATCGCGACGTCATCGTGTCCAGCAAGTGGGGCTACGAGTACGTCGGAAACTGGCGGCTCGATGCGGAGGTGCACGAGTCCAAAGAGCACTCACTGACGCGGTTTCGTACACAGTGGCGGCAAACCCGGGAGCTCCTCGGCGACGCGGTGTCGTTGTACCAGGTGCATTCCGTCACTCCGGAAAGTCCGATCTGGACGGATCGGGCGCTGCTGGCGGAACTCGCCGGGCTCGCGGACTCCGGGGTACGTGTGGGCATCTCGACGTCCGGACCCGCACAGGCAGAGGTGATTCCCAGAGCACTGGCGCTCGAGGTCGACGGCATCCGGGTGTTCACCGCGGTTCAGTCCACGTGGAACCTGTTGGAACGCTCGGCGGAGAAGGCGCTGATCGACGCGCACGGAGACGGCGTTCTTGTGCAGCTCAAGGAGACACTGGCCAACGGGCGGCTCGCGGTCGACCCGCCGGCCTCCGTGTCGGCAGCCTGCGCCGAACACGAGGTGTCTCCAGCGGCGATCGCGATCGGCGCCGCGCTCGCACAAACCTGGGCGGATGTTGTGCTGATCGGTCCGTCCGGAACCGGTCAACTCGCGGACAACCTCGCCGCACTCGAACTCGATGACGTGGAGGTGCCGGCGCACCTGCTGGAAGCCCCAGAGCGTTACTGGGAGCGGCGCTCCGACCTGAAATGGAGCTGACCGGACCGTGCACTACTGTCGGTCCCTGCCCGCCGATCCGCGTGGTGGGCCCGAATCCCCGAGCCTGCCGGAGGTCGAGACGGTGCGTCATGGGCGGCTGTTCGCGGTCACGGCGATCGCGCTGGCTGGATTGTCCGGCTGCGCCGACCGGCCGAACGACCTGGACACCTACTACGAGGATCCGACCCAGAACGCCGAAACCAGTGCGCGCACGGCGAACAGCTCGCCGCGGCCTGTGGCCCCACCGGTCACGACGACACCTCCGCCACCGCCGATCGAAGCCCTGACCTCGGTGGTGTTGACCGACGCGGACGTCGCCGCGGAGGGAGTCAGCCCGGCTGACACACCGTCCGCAATGGAGGGCTGTCTGGCCGAGCTCCAGGCAGGGCGGTCGACTTCGGCCGGGTGGCGGTATCCGACCGGGTCCGAGCTGACGCAGCACGTACTCGGCTTCGGCGAGAGCACCGCCGCTGTGGTCGAGGAACTCCGATGCGCCGATGCCGAGCCGCTCCCGCTCACCGCGCCGGAAGGCACGACCGCGCACCAGGCCTGGTGCGCCGCGGCAACTTGCACGGTTGTACTGAGCAGGGACGAACTGGTCTCGGCGGTGCAGGTAGCGGCAAGCAGTCCGGATCGGGCGGCGGAGGCCGCTGTTCGGCTGGCCCCTGTCGTCGGCACGGCACTGGCCCGCGAATCGACGCAGCGCTGACGGTCACAGCACGCACGACCACTCAGCCGAAGCGGCGAAACCACTCGAGCAGCCCCACCCGGCCGTCCGGGACCAGCGGCCCTTCCGGGTCGGCCGCCCACGCCATGAGTTCGTTAACCGGCATCCAGCGGCCATCGACGATCTCCTCTGGCTGGTGCACGATCGGCCCGTCCCAGCGAACCTCGAAAGCGAAGTTGTGACAGCGGATGGGAGGAACATCGAAGACGTGGGTGAACAGCGGCGCGGGCGGCACACCACTGATGCCGAGTTCCTCGGCGAGTTCCCGCCGGGCGCACTCCGCCGGGGTCTCGCCCGCGGCGACGACGCCGCCTGCCCAGCAGTCGTAGGCGCCGGGGTAGACGTCCTTGTCCGGTGACCGCAGGTGCACGTAGACCTGGTTGCCGTCGCCCGAGCGCACAAGCACCACGCCCGCCGCGTGCCAGAGGCCGTCCGCGCGGACCTTCGCGCGGTTGGCCTGGCCGACAACGGTGCCATCGGCGTCGTAAACCGCAACGAGTTCGTCACCGGGTAGCACCGCAGCATCATCGCATGGCGGGCCGTAGGGTGGACATATGCGGCGGATCATGGGAACCGAGGTCGAGTACGGCATCGCGGTGCCGGGAGACGCGACTGCGAACCCGGTACTGACCTCCACTCAGGTGGTGCTGGCCTACGCGGCGGCGGCGGACATACCGCGGGCGCGCAGGGCGCGCTGGGACTACGAGGTGGAGTCGCCCCTGCGGGACGCGCGTGGCTTCGATCTGGCGGGCCCCGGCAACCAGGGGCCGGACCCGGATGTCGAGGATCTGGGCGCGGCCAACGTCATCCTCACCAACGGCGCGCGGCTCTACGTGGACCACGCCCATCCCGAGTATTCCGCTCCCGAGGTGACCAACGCGCGGGACGCGGTGATCTGGGACAAGGCCGGGGAACGGGTGATGGAGGAGGCGGCGATCAAGGCCGCCACCGTGCCGGGGCAGCCGCCACTGCAGCTGTACAAGAACAACGTGGACGGTAAGGGTGCGAGCTACGGCACCCACGAGAACTACCTGATGGCCAGGTCGACGCCGTTCACCGCGGTGATCGGCGGGTTGACGCCGTTCTTCGCGTCGCGCCAGGTGATGACGGGGTCGGGCCGGGTCGGTATCGGTCCGCAGGGTGAGACCGCGGGGTTCCAGTTGTCCCAGCGCTCGGACTACATCGAGGTCGAGGTCGGGCTGGAGACGACGCTCAAGCGCGGGATCATCAACACCAGGGACGAGCCGCACGCTGATGCGGACAAGTACCGCAGGCTGCACGTCATCATCGGGGACGCCAATCTCGCCGAGTACTCGACGTACCTGAAGGTCGGGACGACGGCGCTGGTGCTCGACATGATCGAGGCCGGGGTGCGGTTCGACGATCTCAAGCTGGACGAGCCGGTGCGGGCCGTGCACCAGATCAGCCACGATCCCACCTTGAAGGTGAAGGTCGAACTCGCCAACGGCCGGAAGTTCACCGGGCTGGACCTGCAGTTCGCCTATCACGAGATGGCGGCGGCCCACCTGGACAAGCACGGCGGTGACACGGTCGCCAAGGACGTGCTGCGGGTGTGGGGTGAGGTGCTGGACGCGCTCGCGCGGGATCCGGCGGAGTGTGCCGACCGCCTGGACTGGCCCGCGAAGCTGCGGTTGCTCGAGGGGTACCGGGGCCGGGACCAGCTCGGCTGGGCGGCGCCGCGGTTGCACCTGGTGGACCTGCAGTACTCGGACGTGCGGCTGGACAAGGGGCTGTACAACCGGCTGGTGACGCGGGGCTCGATGAAACGCCTGGTCACCGAGGAGGAGGTGCGTGCGGCTGTGACCACGCCGCCGTCGGACACCCGGGCGTACTTCCGCGGCAGGACGCTGGAAAAGTACGCGACCTCGATCGCCGCGGCCTCCTGGGATTCGGTGATCTTCGATGTCGGACGGGAGTCGTTGGTGCGGATTCCCACACTGGAGCCGCTGCGTGGCACGAAGGCGCACGTGGGAAAGCTGCTGGACGACTCGGCGACCGCAGAGGAACTCGTGGAGGCGTTGACCGGGTCCGACTAGCTGCTGACCAGGCCGGACTGGCCTTTGCGTCGGGTTTCCTTGATCGGGACGACGCGAAGATGCAATCCGATCGGCAGTGTCTTGCCCGCGCGCGGACGGACGAACGTCGACGGGCCCGTGGGTACCAGTGGCGGCTGATCCGCGACCAGGGCCCGCCGCCGCCCGCCCGTGCCTCCGGCAGGCGCGCGCCTTGTGGTTTCCTTGATCGGGACGACGCGAAGATGCAATCCGATCGGCTGCAGTGATTGTCGGTGGCACTGGGTAGGCTTGCAGCAACGGCCACATCGGGAGGCGAGATGGCGCAGGAAAAGGTCGAGAAGCACGGCGGCGGAGACTCGGACGACGAAGTCGAAGCCGGCGGTCCAGCTGGCCAGGAACGGCGCGAGAAGCTCGGCGAGGACGTGGACACGATCCTCGACGAGATCGACGATGTCCTCGAGGAGAACGCTGAGGACTTCGTTCGCGCGTACGTGCAAAAGGGCGGCCAGTAGTTAGTCAGATCTGTACCGGACCGCTCGCGTGGTGGCCCGGGCCCGTCCCTGCCGAACTTCGTTGATGGGAACTACGAGCACGTATGGACAACATTTCCGGTCACTCCGGCTCCGCGCTGCCCTCGGCGTACCTGGCGTCGACGACGTCGTCTTTCACGGACTTCCTTCGGGTGCAGGCGCCGGATCTGCTTCCCAGCTCCCGGTCGATGCCGGGTGCCGCCGGTGCCGGGCCGGACGTTCCGCACGGTACGACGATCGTGGCGTCCACCTTCAGCGGCGGTGTGCTGATCGCCGGTGACCGGCGGGCCACGTCCGGGAATCTGATCGCCTCGCGTGACCTGGAGAAGATCTTCGTCACCGACGAGTACTCGTCGGTGGGGATCGCGGGTACCGCGGGCATCGCGATCGAGCTGGTGCGCCTCTACATCGTGGAGCTGGCGCACTACGAGAAGATCGAGGGTGTCTCGCTGTCCCTCGACGGTAAGACCAACAAGCTGGCCAACATGGTGAAGGGCAATCTCGACGCGGCGATGGCGGGGCTCGCGGTGCTCCCGTTGTTCGTCGGTTATGACGTCGAGGCAAGCGATCCCAAGCGTGCGGGCCGGATCATCTCCTTCGATGTGACCGGCGGCCGGTACGAGGAGAACGCGGGCTATCACGCGATCGGCTCGGGTTCGCTGTTCGCGAAGTCGTCGCTGAAGAAGCTGCACGATCCGGATGCCGATGCCGATGCGGCGGTGCGGGCCGCGATCGAGGCGTTGTACGACGCCGCGGACGACGACACCGCGACCGGCGGCCCTGATCTGGTGCGCCGGATCTATCCGAACGTCGTGACGATCACGGCTGAGCACGGCGCCGTCGCGGTGCCCGAGGAGCAGACCTCGGCCGTCGCCGAGGCAGTGGTCCAGGAGCGCACCGAGCGGGCCCGGCACTGACTGCGCGGCCCATCCACACTTACCAGTCCCGTGATTCCGGCAAGGCCGGAGTCCTGACCAGCAGAGCGGAGCCAACGCTGTGACGATGCCGCTGTACGCCTCACCCGAGCAGTTGATGCGCGAGCGTTCGGAACTCGCGCGCAAGGGCATCGCGCGGGGACGGAGCGTCGTCGCGCTGAAGTATCGCGGCGGTGTGCTGTTCGTTGCGGAGAACCCGTCGACGACGTTGCACAAGGTCTCGGAGATCTACGACCGGATCGGTTTCGCCGCGGTCGGCCGCTACAGCGAGTTCGAGAGTCTGCGCCGCGGTGGAATTCGACACGTGGACCTGCAGGGCTACGCCTATGACCGGCGTGATGTGTCGGCGCGGCAGTTGGCGAACGTGTACGCCCAGACGTTGGGCACGATCTTCACCGAGCAGCTCAAGCCGTTCGAGGTGGAGATCTGTGTGGCCGAGGTGGGGGCGACGACGGCGGACGACCAGCTGTACCGGCTGACCTATGACGGTTCGATCGGGGACGAGCCGCGGTTCGTGGTGATGGGTGGTCAGGCGGACACCATCACCACGAAGATGAAGGAGACGTTCGAGGAGGACATGGATCTGGCCTCGGCGCTCGGTGTCGCGATTGTCGCGTTGCGGGCGAGTACCGCGGCCACCAGCAACGGCACTGAGGGCGAGCCGGGCAAGCTCGAGGTGGCGGTGCTGGATCGTGAGCGGCCGGGGCGCAAGTTCCGCCGGATCACCGGTGCGGCTTTGGATGCGCTCCTGCCCTCGACGGATGCGGCGTCACCGGCCGAAGCCGGCACCCCGGCCGCCGACGCCAAGCCGGACACCGACAAGGACGCTCCCCCCGAGTCCTGATCACTCCCGACTCTGCCGTACCCGGCCAGGTTGGAGTGTCTGCAAGTACGCCCAAGCAAGATCCACAGCGCACTTTTCCGCTGCCGAGTCGCCTCGGGTTGGCGGCGGTTGACGCCGTTTTCGATCTTGCTTGGTGGTACTTGCAGGCGCGCCGAAGGTGGAGGGGTGGTCAGAGGCGGTAGATCGTCAGGGCGCTGGGGCGTGAGCGGAAGCGGAATTCGTTGCCCAGCGGGCCCACCTCGCCGTCCGTGGCGACCCTGCGGTTGCCGTTGAGGAGGCGTATGTGCAGGTCGGGTAGGTCGGCCTGGCGGTAGACGTGGCTGGCGTTGAGGGTGTTGGTGAGGGCGGCGAGGATGAAGCGCGCCCTGGAGTACGGCAGGTCGGCACGCAGGTAACGGACGTCGAGCAAGCCGGTGTCGAGTGCGGGCCGGGCTGAGGGGACCAGTCCCTTCGGGGCGTAGGTGCCGTTGCCGACGAAGAGCAGCCAGATCGAGGTCGGTTTGCCGTTGAGCACGACTTCGAGTGGTTTGGCCCGGCGCAGGGTGCGCACCATCGCGATCGCGGCTGAGGGCCATTTCGGGTGATGTTGCTGGATGTGTTCCCTGAGCCGGACCATTTCGGGGTAGCCGCCGAGTCCTGCGGTGTTGACGAACCAGCGGCGGGCGGTTCCGCCGGTGCCGTTGATTTCGATCTCGCCGAGGTCGATGCCAACGGCGGCGCCCTTTTCGGTGGCGGTGTCCGCATCGGCCATGGATCGGACGCCGACGTCGCGGGCGAAGTGGTTGAGGGTGCCCGCGGGGATGAGGGCCAGAGGGAGGCCGTGGTCGGCGGCGACCGACGCGACCGCGGCGACGGTGCCGTCACCTCCGGCCACGGCGAGTGCGCGGATCTGGCCTGCTGCTTCCCGGATGTGCGTGGCGAGTTGGGTGCGGATGTCGAGGCCGGGCTGGGGGTAGACGATGGTCGCCTTGGGCCAGGCGTAGACGGCGTCCTGGATCGGGTCGTGCGCGTGGTCTCCTGAGCCGGGGTTGACCAGCGCGAGCATGTCCTCGCCGTCGCGCATCACCGGCGCCTCGGCCCGGTGGGCCGTCTCCGCCGGGTGTTGGGCGGGGAGGGGCCACCAGTGCCGGGTGGCGAGACCGACAGCGACGCCGAGGGCGGCGCCCGCGGCGACATCGCTGGGCCAGTGGGTTCCGGTGTGGATGCGGGAGTAGGCGACCGCGCCGGCGACGGGAGCGAGCGCGAGTGCGGTTCTCGGCGACTCCATGGCGACCGCGGTGAGGTAGGCGGCTGCCGATGCGGAGTGCCCTGATGGGAAGGACGAAGATGTCGGGCGCTTGACCAGCTGCCGGTGCTCGGACACCTCGTCGGCCGCGGGGCGGCGGCGGGGGAACAGGGGTTTTCCGACGAGGTTGGCCAGTGTGGAGGCGCCGCCGACGGCGGCCGCGCCACGCAGGGCGGCCCGGCGGGTGCTGCCTCTCCTGCTGGCCAGGAGGAGGGTGACGGCCCACCACAGCCTGCCCTTGTCGGCGGACCTGGACAGTACTTGGAGTGCGTGATCGGCGGGGCTGGGCCGGATTGCGGCACTGCGCCGCATGAGGGACCTGTCGGTTCGTCCGACGGTCCGCAAGGGGCGCTTGATGTGCGACAACACGAACTGCAACGTAGCCGACGGCGTGTCGCCGCCCGAACGGCCCACCGGTACGGCGGGTGAAGCGCCTACCCTTGAGGGATGCAGCGGCGGATCTTTGGGATCGAAACCGAGTTCGGGGTCACCTGCACGTTTCACGGGCAGCGCAGGCTCTCACCTGACGAGGTGGCCAGGTATCTGTTTCGGCGGGTGGTGTCCTGGGGGCGCTCGTCGAACGTCTTCCTGTCCAACGGTTCCCGGCTTTATCTGGACGTGGGCTCGCACCCGGAGTATGCGACCGCGGAGTGTGACGACCTGACGCAGCTGGTCACGCATGACAAGGCAGGGGAGCGGATTCTCGAGGACCTGCTGGTCGACGCGGAGCGCAGACTGGCGGACGAGGGCATCGGCGGGGACATCTTCCTGTTCAAGAACAACACCGACTCGGCGGGCAATTCCTACGGTTGCCACGAGAACTACCTGGTCACGAGGGCGGGTGAGTTCTCCAGGATCGCCGACGTGCTGTTGCCGTTCCTGGTGACCCGGCAGCTGATCTGTGGCGCGGGCAAGGTGCTGCAGACGCCGAGGGGGGCGGTGTACTGCCTTTCCCAGCGTGCGGAACACATCTGGGAGGGCGTTTCGAGCGCCACCACCAGGTCGCGGCCGATCATCAACACCCGGGACGAGCCGCATGCCGACGCGGAGCGGTACCGCAGACTGCACGTGATCGTCGGTGACTCGAACATGGCCGAGCCCACCACGCTGCTCAAGGTCGGTGCGGCGAATCTGGTGCTGGAGATGATCGAGCAGGGCGTGCAGTTCCGGGACTTCACGCTGGACAACCCGATCAGGGCGATCCGCGAGATCAGCCACGACCTGACCGGTCGCAGGCAGGTGCGCCTCGCGGGTGGCCGGGAGGCGTCGGCGCTGGACATCCAGCGGGAGTACTACGCCCGTGCGGTGCAGCATGTGCAGGCGAACGACTCCGGCCCCGTGGCCGAGCGGGTCATCGAGCTGTGGGGGCGTGCGCTGGACGCGGTGGAGCAGCAAGACTTCAGCAAGATCGACACCGAGATCGACTGGGCGATCAAGCACCGCCTGGTGGAGCGCTACCGGAACAAGCATGATCTGGACCTGTCGAGTCCCAGGGTGGCGCAGCTGGATCTGGCCTATCACGACATCCGGCGTGGCCGGGGGATCTTCGATCTCCTGCAGCGCAAGGGCCTGGTCCGCCGGGTCACCGATGACGGTGAGATCGAGTTGGCGAAGGACACTCCGCCGCAGACGACCAGGGCGAAGCTGCGTGGTGACTTCATTGCCGCCGCTCAGCAGGCGGGCCGTGATTTCACGGTCGACTGGGTGCATCTCAAGCTCAATGACCAGGCACAGCGAACGGTGTTGTGCAAGGACCCGTTCCGTGCGGTGGACGAGCGGGTGGAGCGGCTGATCAGCTCGCTGTAGCGGCACGGGCGTGTCCTACCGTGGACCTCCTGAACGGCGCGGGCCGGGAGGGTTAGGGTTGTCGTGTGTCCACTGCACGCGCGGAGCGCCTGGTCAACCTGGTGCTTGCCCTGCTGTCCACCCGGCAGTTCCTCGCTGCCGAGCGGATTCGCGGGATCGTGTCCGGATATGCCGACGCCGTGTCGGACGAGGCGTTCTCCCGGATGTTCGAACGGGACAAGACCGAGTTGCGAGAGCTGGGGATCCCGTTGGAGACGGGCCGGAACTCCGGCTTCGACCCCGTGGAGGGCTACCGGATCGCCCGGCGTGACTATGAGCTGGGCGAGATCGACCTCGCTCCGGACGAGGCGACCGCGGTGGCGCTCGCGGCCCGGTTGTGGGATTCGCCCGAACTCACCGGTCAGGCCAGGGGCGCGCTGGTGAAGTTGCGCGCGGCAGGCGTCGAGGTGGATCAGAACGCGCAGACGGTGGTCGAGCCGAGGGTGCGTGCCGAGCCGGCGTTCGCGCCGTTGCTGGCGGCTGTGCAGAAGGGCCAGGCCGTGCGGTTCGGGTACCGGCGCAGCGGGTCCCCGGAGCGCGCAAGCCGGACGCTCGAGCCGTGGGGTGTGGTGTCGTGGCGCGCTCGCTGGTACGTGGTGGGGCACGATCGGGATCGTGACGCGCCCAGGTGTTTCCGGTTGTCCCGGATTCTTGGTGACGTAATGCCGGTGGGTAAACCCGGCGCGGTGCGCAGGCCGCCCGATGTGAACCTCCTGGAGTTGGTTTCCGTCACCGGCGGGCAGGAGCCGGCTCCGGCCGCGCGGGCCCGGCTGTGGATCGCCGATGGGCGGGCCGCCGGGGTACGCAGGCGGGCGACGGTGGTCGACCGGATGACCGTGGGGGGCATACAGGGCGACGTGGCCGAGTTGGACCTGTACTTCCCGGAGAGTGCGGCCGACTGGATCGCGGGTCACGGGCCGGACGTGCTGGTGCTGGAGCCCGACGTGCTGGCGAAGTCGGTACAGGACCGGCTCGAACTCGCCCTGCATCACCAGGCGGACCGGCGATGACCGGATCGACCGAGCGGATGCCCCGGTTGTTGGCGCTCGTGCCGTACCTGCTGGCGCGGCCGGGGATTCGGATCGACGAGGCCGCGCGCGATTTCGGGGTGACTTCCAAGCAGTTGCGCCGTGATCTGGAACTGCTGTGGATGTGCGGACTGCCCGGATACGACCCGGGTGACCTGATCGATCTCTCGTTCGACGAGGACACCGTGTCGGTCACCTACGACGCGGGTATGCGCAGGCCGCTGCGGCTCACCGGGGGCGAGGCGACCGCTCTGCTGGTGGCGCTGCGTGCGCTCGCCGAGACGCCGGGGGTCGTGGACACCGACTCGGTGCAGCGGGCGATCGCCAAGATCGAGGGAGCGGCCGGCGAGTCGCGACCGTCCGGTGTGGTGGTCGGCAACGGCGTCCGGGAGCGGGCGGAGACGGCCAGGACCCGCGAGACGATCCGGCAGGCATTGCAGCAGCGCAAGGCGTTGCGGATGCGCTACTACACGGCGTCGAAGGACGAGATCAACGACCGGACCGTGGATCCGATGCGGCTGCTGATCGTGCAGGCGATCGGGTACCTGGAGGCCTGGTGCAGGCGGGCGGACGCGGTCCGGTTGTTCCGGCTGGACCGGATCGACGACCTGGAGGTGCTCGAGGAGCCCGCTGCGCCTCCACCGCACGCCAGGCCGACCGACCTCTCCGGCGGTGTGTTCTCGCCTGGGCCGGAGCAGCAGGAGGCCGAACTGGTGCTCGAGCCCGATGCACGGTGGGTGGCCGAGTACTACCCGTGTGCCGAGCTCGCCGAGCTCGACGGTGGGCGGCTGCGGATCAGCATGCGGTACGGCGACGAGTCGTGGATGGTGCGGCTGGTTCTGGGGCTCGGCGGTGGTGCTGTGGTGGAGCGACCTGCCTCCCTCGCGTCGGCAGTTCGTCAGCGTGCGGCCGACGCACTGGCGCGGGCTCGTCATCTGACGGCAAACTAAGGGAAGTACGGTGGTCTGGTGCTGTACGTACTGAGCATCGCATTGGTTGCGATGGGGCTGATCGTGCTCGGAGCGCTGGCCTTTCAGGTGGCCAAGGCCTTGCGCCGGTTCAACCACACCGTGAGCATGGTGTCTAGGAATACCCAGGACGACGTGGGGCTGTTGCGCGCTCGTTCAGCCGGGGTGCGGGTCGCGATCGCGAGCCGGGCACACCGGAACAACAGTGACGAACAAGACAGTAAGATCGGTCTGAACGAGTTAGGAGGCCACCGATGAACGCATTGCAGCCGTGGCACTTGATCATCCTGGTTCTTGTCGTGGTGCTGCTGTTCGGCGCCAAGCGACTGCCGGACGCCGCGCGGTCGATCGGCAAGTCCATGAAGATCTTCAAGGCCGAGACCAAGGACATGCGGGGTGGCGACGCCGATGGTGAGGCCACCGCGTCGACTGCGTCGAACTCGGTGGAGGCGGAGACCAGGCAGCTGCCCCAGTCCGGGCAGGCTTCCACCGAAGCCGCGGACGGCACCGACAAGCAGGTCGCCGAGCTGCAGCGGCAGCTGGACGAGCTGAAGAAGCAGCAGGCGGCCGCGACCCCGGACCAGGCGCAGAAGAACGTCAGCTGAGTCCTGCCGTCCGGATGGACGGGGACTGAAGACAAGCCAGGTGCCCGGACGGCATCATGCCGTCCGGGCGTGCAGCACTGATCAGAACGGAACTCGCCGTGGCGGACCCTGCCTCCGACAAGCGTGAGCGCCGCGGGACGCGGCGTCGGCGCAGCCGTCGGTACAACCCTGACGGCACGATGACGCTTATCGAGCACGTGTACGAGTTCCGGCGCAGGCTCGCTTACGGGCTCCTCTCGGTCGTGCTGGGCGGGATCGTGGGCTTCATCTGGTTCGAGATCTCGGTGGGCAGGCTGCCTTCTCTGGGCACGCTGATGACCGGGCCCTACTGTGACCTGCCGAGTTCCGGCCCGGACAAGCTGCGCGTCCAGTTCGATGAGACCTGCACACTGCTGCAGACCCAGCCGTTCGAGTCCTTCATGATTCAGTTGAAGGTCGGCATAGCGGCAGGCATGGTGCTCGTGGCACCGCTGTGGCTCTACCAGGTCTGGGCGTTCATCGCTCCAGGTCTCTACTCGAAGGAGCGCAAGTACGCGCTGACCTTCGTCGGCTTCGCGAGCATCTTGTTCGCGGCCGGTGCGTTGCTCGCCTACCTGCTGGTGCCCGGCGCGCTGAAGTTCCTGGTCGGTTTCGGTGGTGACGTGTTCTCCACCGCGCTCACCGGTGACAAGTACATCTCGTTCGTCCTGGCGCTGCTTTTCATCTTCGGGGTGAGTTTCGAACTGCCGTTGCTGATGGTGATGCTGAACCGGGTCGGGATCCTCAAGTACGACCAGCTGAAGCGGTGGCGTCGCGGCATCATCATGGGCCTGTTCGTGTTCGCGGCGTTCGCGACGCCGGGCAACGACCCGTTCTCGATGCTGGCGCTGGCACTCGCGCTCGTGCTGCTGGCGGAACTGGCGATCCAGATCTCCCGCCTGCACGACCGGAAGCTGGCGAAGCAGCGCAGGGCCGAAGGGCTGGAGAACCTCGCCGACGACGAGGCCGCTCCGTTCGAGTACACGCCGAGTTCGGTCGACGACGAGCCGTCGGCCACCCCTGGCGCCGGGCGCTCGAAGACCGACGACGTCACCTGACGCGGTGGGCGTGCACGCGGCGCTCGCCGTGCATCCTGACTCCGGGCGTGGGGCGGCGGCGAGGATCGCCGGAACGGTCGCCGACCGGCTTCGTGCCGCGGTTGACCGGCTCGATCTGCTGGTGGCCACCAGTGTGGCCGAGTCGCAGGCGTTGATGGCGAGATCCCACGAGGACGGGCTCGACGTGCTGGTCGTCCTCGGCGGTGACGGGGCCGCACATCAGGGTGTGCAGTTCTGCGCGGGCAGCGGGACGGCGTTGGCCCTGGTCCCCTCCGGCACGGGCAACGACCTCGCCAGGGCTCTCGGAGTCGATCGTGACCCGCTGCGTGCGGTGGACGAGGTCGTGGCCGCGCTGGCCGACGGCCGCAGGCGGCGCATCGATCTGGGACGGCTGGGGGACACCTGGTTCAGCACGGTGCTCTGCGCCGGCTTCGACGCCGCGGTGAACGAGCGGGCCAACCGGATGCGCTGGCCGGCCGGGCCCCGTCGCTATGACCTGGCCATCCTGGGTGAACTGGCCGCGTTCCGGCCGCGGCACCTCGTGGTGGACACCGGCGCACGCAGGGAGGAGTTCGAGGCGACACTGGTCGCGATCGGCAACACCGCCTGGTACGGCGGGGGAGTGCCGATCTGTCCCGAAGCCCGGCCCGACGACGGTGTGTTCGACGTCACGGTCGTCGGTCGTGCGAGCAGGCGCGAACTGCTGCGGATGCTGCCCAGCCTGCGGACCGGGCGACACGTGCGGTACCCGGGGGTGCACACCATGCGTGCGGTGAGCGTCGAGCTCTCGGGCAGCGAGTGGCCGGTGTACGCCGACGGCGAGGCACTGGGACAGCTGCCGATCACTGCCCGGTCCGTCCCGGGAGCACTGACCGTGGTCGGTTGAGCGCGGTGCCACCGACCTCGTCGGACCCAACCGGAACACACCAACCGCTACCCGCAGTGATCGGCACACCGTGGCCGGGCGCGGATTGCACAGGCAAGTGCCCTCGGCAACCGCCGCATGCGAGCGCATGACCACGTGTGAAACCCTGAGGTCGTGGCCCCATCCGCTTCTCATTCCCCTGCCGAGGCCTACTCGGCCTCCCGTCGCAGGGGCCGTTATCCCCAACTGGCCGATTTCGCCGGCGAGGTGGCGTTCGGCTTCGACGACTTCCAGGTTCGTGGTTGTGAGGCACTCGAGGACGGTCACGGCGTCCTCGTCTGCGCCCCGACCGGGGCGGGCAAGACGATCGTCGGAGAGTTCGCCGTACATCTCGCGCTGGCCGAGGGCCGCAAGTGCTTCTACACCACGCCGATCAAGGCGCTGTCGAACCAGAAGTTCGCGGACCTGACGGCCCGCTACGGCAGCGACGCGGTAGGCCTGCTCACCGGCGACACGTCGATCAACGGCAACGCGCAGATCGTGGTCATGACCACCGAGGTGCTGCGGAACATGCTGTACGCGCGCTCGGCGACCCTGAACGACCTCGGCTACGTGGTGATGGACGAGGTGCACTACCTCGCGGACCGGTTCAGGGGCGCGGTCTGGGAGGAAGTCATCCTGCACCTGCCCGAGCACATCCGGGTCGTCGGTCTCTCCGCGACCGTCAGCAACGCCGAGGAGTTCGGCGAGTGGCTGGTCGAGGTGCGCGGAGACACGACCGTGGTCGTGGACGAGCACCGGCCGGTTCCGCTCTGGCAGCACATGCTGATCGGCAACCGGATGTTCGATCTGTTCGCTGGGGACAGTGGTGACGGGGAGAACCGCATCAACCCGAGTTTGCTGCGCCGCGCCGACGAGGTGGGCAGGCACTACGGGTTCGGCAGAACGCAGCGCGGCCAGCGCGGACGCGGCGGCCACAACGGCGGGCCCCGGTTCCGGCCACCGTCCAGGGTGGAGGTCGCCGAGCGGCTCGACAGCGCGGGTCTGCTGCCCGCGATCGTCTTCATCTTCTCCAGGGCCGGTTGCGACGCCGCTGTCGGGCAGTGCGTTCGCGCCGGGCTTCGGTTGAACTCTCCTGAGGAGATCGAGGAGATTCGTCAGGTCGTCGCGGATCGCACCGCGGACCTGCCTGAAGGCGACCTCGGCGTGCTCGGCTACTGGGAGTGGCGCGAGGCGCTGGAACGTGGGGTCGCCGGGCACCACGCGGGGCTGCTGCCCGCGTTCAAGGAGACCGTGGAGGAGCTGTTCGTCCGCGGCCTGGTGAAGGTCGTGTTCGCGACCGAGACGCTCGCACTGGGCATCAACATGCCTGCCCGCACCGTCGTCCTCGAACGACTGGTGAAGTACAACGGGGAAGCCCACGTCGACCTCACCCCGGGCGAGTACACCCAGCTCACCGGCAGGGCGGGCAGGCGCGGGATCGACATCGAGGGGCACGCCGTCGTGGTGTGGCAGCCCGGCGTGGATCCGAAGCAGGTGGCCGGCCTCGCGTCGACCCGTACCTATCCGCTGCGCTCGTCGTTCCGGCCCGGCTACAACATGGCCATCAATCTGGTTGCCCAGCTCGGCGCGGCGCAGGCCCGTGATCTGCTCGAGCAGTCGTTCGCGCAGTTCCAGGCGGACCGGTCCGTGGTGGGCCTCGCCCGGCGGATCGAGCGCAACAAGGAGGCGCTTGACGGATACGCGGAGGCCATCACCGGCGACTTCGACCAGATGCTGTCCTACGTCGAGCTGCGCAAGAAGATTTCCGCCAGGGAGAAGGCGCTCGCCAGGCAGAACAGCGTGAGCCGCCGCGCCGACACGATGGACTCACTGGAGAAACTACGCAGGGGCGATGTCATCGCGGTGCCGTCGGGGCGGCGGTCCGGGCTGGCCGTGGTGGTCGACCCCGGCCTCGATCCGATTCGCGAGCCGCGTCCCGTGGTGGTCACCGAGGACCGCTGGTCCGGCGCGCTGTCGGTGGCCGACTTCCCGTCGCCGGTGGAACCGCTGGACCGGATGCGGCTGCCCAAACACGTCGAGTTGCGTTCGCCGAAGACCCGCCGCGACATCGCGTCCCGGCTGCGCGATCTGGGAGTCTCCGTGCCGTCGCGGTCCAAGCGGCGCTCGGACGCCAACTCCGACGACGAGTTGATCGACCTGCGCAGGGCGCTGCGCGCGCATCCCGCCCACGGCCTGGCTGAGCGCGAGGCGAACCTGCGCTGGGTGGAGCGGTACCAGCGGCTCGCCGCGGAGACCGAGCAGCTGGAACGCAAGGTCGCGGCCACCACCCACTCGCTGGCCAGGGCGTTCGACCGGATTCGGGCGCTGCTCACCGAACGCGGGTATCTCGCCCCGGTGGACACCCAGCTCCCCGAGCACCCAGCGGACGTGGCGGGTACCGAAGACACGGCGGACGCCGGGAACACGGACGTCTTCGAGGCCAACGGGGTCACCGAGCACGGCCGCAGGCTGGCGCGGCTGTACAGCGAATCCGACCTGCTGGCCGCCGAGTGCATCCGCCACGGCGTGTGGCAGGGGCTGAAGCCACCGGAACTGGCGGCCGTGGTTTCGGCCCTGGTGTTCGAGTCCCGCAGGGACGCCGCGGGGGAGCCGAGGCTGCCGTCCGGGCCGGTGCCCAATGCGTGGCAGGCCACGGCGCGGATCTGGCTCGAACTGGCCGAGGACGAGCAGCGGCACCGGCTCAACCGCACCCGCGAACCCGACGCGGGGTTCGCCTGGCCGATCTACCGCTGGGCACGCGGAGAGTCGCTGGAGAAGGTGCTCACAGCGGCCGAAGCCAACGGGCAGGAACTGTCCGCGGGCGACTTCGTCCGCTGGTCTCGCCAGGTCATCGACCTGCTGGACCAGATCCGCGACGTGCTCGGCAGGTCCGACCCCGTGGGTCAGTCCGCGAGCGACGCGGTTCGCGCACTGCGTCGGGGTGTCGTGGCCGCTGGTGCGACGTGACGACCTTGACGCGTGCGTTACCCGTCCCTGTGGTTGGATCGCCCCGGACAGTGAGCACAACCGGCACAGCCGTGCCGGAGACTGGGGCGGCGCACGGGCGCGGTCCTACCGGGACCATGGCGATCCGACCGACGACGTCGATTGGCGGAGGCGAACAATGAGCACGCCGTACGGAGGAAACGACCCGCAGCAGTGGGGACAACAACCCTACGGTTCCGGGCCACCGTCCGGTGGGTTCCCCGAGCAGCAGCCCGGCTACGGTGCCCAGCCGCCGCAGTACGGGCAACAGCCACCGCCCGGATACGGCCAGCCGCCGCAGTACGGCCAGCAGCCCGGCTACGGCTACCCCCAGCAACCAGGGCAGGGCCAGCCAGGGCAGCACGGGCAGCCGCAGTACGGCGCACCGGGCTACCCGCAGCAGTCCGGCTATCCGCAGGGCTACGGCCAGCCGCCCCAGCAGGGACAGTTCGGCTATGGCCAGCCGGGGGCCTATCCGCCGCCCGAGGGCGGCAAGTCGGGCAAGGGCCTCTGGTTGATCATCGGCGGAGTGGTCGTCGTGGTCGCGCTGGCTGCCGTGGCCCTCTTCGTCTGGCCGGGCTGGGCGGCACCGGGGAAGACGTTCGACAGCGAGCGCATGCAGACCGACGTGCAGCGGGTGCTGGTGGAGAACTACCAGATCGAGGGCGTCGAGAGCGTCTCCTGCCCGTCCGGGCAGAAGATCGAGGAAGGCGTCACGTTCACGTGTGAGGCCGTGATCGGCGGGCAGCCGAAGCAGGTGCCCATCACCGTGACCGGCAACAACAACGAGTACGAGGTCGGCATGCCGCGGTAAACCATTGGCCTCGCCATGGTTCCTGCGACGATCATCCAGCTATGACCGATCACGTCACGAGACTGCTCAGCCAGGACGAACTCCGGACCGCGAACACCCTGTTTCGCGGCACGCTGCACGTGGCGCCCGCGACAGACGAGGAGTGGGCGCGTTCGACCGAGTCCTACCAACCGGACCGCACCCTCGGCGTGTTCGACACCGAACTCATCGGCACCGCGCGCTCGTTCGACTCCGACCTCACCGTGCCAGGTGGCGCGCGGGTGCCGCTGTCAGCGGTGACCGGTGTCGGTGTCCGTGCGGACCGGACACGGCGCGGCGTGCTCACCGAGCTGATGCGAACCCAGCTTGAGGGCTTCGCCGATCGGGGTGTTGTGGCCGCGAACCTGTATGCCTCCGAGGGACTCATCTACGGCCGGTTCGGATACGGGGTGGCCACGCTGTGGCGCCGGTGTGTCGTGGACCGGCGCAGGGCCGTCGTTCGCGCCGGGGCGCCCTCGGGTGGTGAGGTCGAACTGCTGGACCTGGAGACAGCCAAAACGAGGCTGCCGGAGATTCACGACGGGCTCGACGACGACCGGCCGGGCGCGATGCGCAGGTCCGAGTACTGGTGGCCCGGTCTGTACCGGCAGTTGAATCGCGCGGAGGCGCCGGTGAAGACCGTTCTGCACCACGGCGCCGACGGTATCGACGGCTATGTCGTCTACCACACCTCTCGTCCCAACCCCGCCGATCCCGCAGTGCTACGGGTGGAGGAGTTCCACGCCAGGACACCGGACGCTTACGCCCGGATGTGGCGGTTCCTGCTCAGTGTCGACCTCATCGACACCATCGAGGTATCGGAGATGGCGCTCGACGATCCGCTCGAGCTGCTGTTCACCGACCCACGGGCGGTCAAGGTCACTGGTGTGGAGGACGAGACCTGGCTCCGGCTGGTGGACGTTCCCGCGGCACTCGCCGCCCGCGAGCGCGGCGACGCCGAAGTCGTACTCGAGGTGGCCGACCCGATCCTGCCGCGCAACTCGGGTCGTTACCTGGTCAGCAAGGATGCGGTCACCCGAACCGATGCGCCTGCGCAGCTGAGCATGGGAGTCGACGTCCTTGCCATGATCTACCTCGGCACCTGGCGGCCGTCGGCGCTGGCGTCGGTCGGTCGTATCGACGTGGCAGACTCCGGCGTGGCGGAACGTGCCGATCTGTTGTTCGGTACCCGTGTCGCCGCGTGGTGCGGTACCTTCTTCTGACCTTTTGAACGATCAACTTCTCGGGGTGTAGTGCCGTGCGGTTACGCGCTGTGCTGGTGGGACTCGGATGTGCCGCTGTCGTGACAATGACATCGGCCTGCGACGGTACGGCTCCGGCAGACGACGCGCCTCCGCTGACAACGTCGTCGCCCGCGCCCGACTGGAGCACGATGACGGCCACCGCGACGCCCGGGACCACCACGTCCACCGACCGGTCCTCGTCCGTACCGGGCACCAGCGTCACGAAGGTGTTCGACGCCGAGGCGATGCAGAAGTCCGTCCGGGAGATCCTCACCGAGGAGTACCTGGTGGAGGATCTGCGATCCGTGACCTGCCCTTCCGGCAAGCGGGTCGAGGTGGACAGCACCTTCGAGTGCACGGCACAGATCGGCGGCGAGTCAAAAGCCGTCCCAATCACCGTGACCAGCGAGAAGGGCGACTATCAGGTGGGCATGCCCGCCTGAGGACCAGCGCGTGGGGCCGCGCCCGCATCGAGGTGGCTTTAGGCACGTTATGTTCCTAACGGGATGACAGACTTCGAGCCATGTTGGAAACTTCGGCTCGACTGCTGCGGCTGCTGGCGCTGTTGCAGATGCGACGTGAGTGGACCGGCTCGGAGCTGGCGGACCGGCTCGAGGTGAGTGGACGCACGGTGCGCAATGATGTCGAGCGGCTGCGGACGCTCGGCTACCCGGTCAACGCGACGCGTGGTTCGGTGGGCGGCTATCAGCTGGGAGCGGGGGCGGCGATGCCGCCGCTGGTGCTCGACGACGAGGAGGCCATCGCGGTCGCGGTCGGCCTGCGGACGGCGGCGGGTGGCACGATCGCCGGCGTCGAGGAGACCTCCCTGCGGGCGTTGGCGAAGGTGGAACAAATCCTGCCGAACCGGTTGCGGCGCCGGGTCAGCGCACTGCAGAACTACACGGTGCCGGTGCCTCGCGACGAGTCCGGACCGCGGGTGAACGCCGAGGTGCTGAGCACGCTCGCCGCCGCATGCCGGGATCAGGAACGCGTGCGGTTCGCCTACCGCAACCACGACGGCACCGAGAGTAGGCGCATCGTGGAGCCGTACCGGCTGGTGACCTGGGGACGGCGGTGGTATCTGGTCGCTTGGGACGTCGATCGTGACGACTGGCGGACCTTCCGCGTGGATCGGCTGGACCCGCGGCCGCCCTCCGGGCCCCGGTTCACGCCACGAGAGCTACCGGGCGACGTCGTTGACCGGGTCCGCAGTGGTGTGTCCTCGGCCGCGTGGCGGTACCGGGCGCGGGTCATCGTGCACGCGCCTGCCGAGCTGGTCGCCGATCGGATCAATCCGGCGGTCGGCACCGTGGAGGCCATCGATGACGACACCTGCGTCCTGCACACCGGCGCGGACACGGTGGACACGCTCGCCGTCCACCTCGGTCTGCTCGGCGTCGACTTCACCGTCACCGAACCGCCCGAACTGGTCGAACTGGTACGGACGCTCTCCGGTCGCTATCGGCGGGCCGTCCGGAGCGGGTGAGACGGCGGTGTGACGGCTCAGCCGGGCAGTGCCGCGAGGAGCCGCTCCGTGGAGCGGCCGAGATTCCACCGCTGCCCGAGTTCGGCCACCCGGTCGGGATCGGCGGCGGCCGCCGGCACCCGGTCGTCCCTGGACATCCGCACCGGGGCGTCGGGCACGACTCCGACCACTCGTGGGGCCACGAGGAGATAGTCCGCCGCGTCGAGGATCCGCGTGCGCGTCTTCACCGGCAGCTCCGCGCTGCCGTTCGCCGCCGCCGCGACCAGCGCGTCGAGCGATCCGAACTGGGTGATCAGTTTGGCCGCGGTCTTCTCGCCGATGCCCGCGACACCGGGCAGGCCGTCGGAGGGGTCGCCACGCAACACGGACATGTCGGCGTAGCCGGGACCCGCGAGTTCCAGGGGGACGCCGTACTTGTCGGCGATCTCGGCGGGGCCGAGCACCTCGGCCTTCGCCCACCCCTTGCCCACGTAGATCACCGATGCCGGTGTCGGTTCGCTGCGAACGAGCTGGAACAGGTCGCGATCACCGGTGAC
Source organism: Amycolatopsis marina (assembly GCF_900111885.1). Taxonomy (GTDB): domain Bacteria; phylum Actinomycetota; class Actinomycetes; order Mycobacteriales; family Pseudonocardiaceae; genus Amycolatopsis; species Amycolatopsis marina. Next base: position 106,397 of record NZ_FOKG01000018.1, on the reverse strand, counting down.
GACCTCGACCGGATCCGTTGCCTCGCGTGCGGTGAGGGTGCCGATCACGTCGTCGGCCTCGAAGCCCTCCGCCTCCGCGGTGGCCAGCCCGACGGCGTCAAGCAGGTCCAGGATGATCGGGACCTGCGGGGTCAGGGTGTCGGGCACCTCCTCGGCGGTGCCGGAACTGTCGGAGGTGTCAGTAGTCTCCGCGACCCGGTGTGCCTTGTAACTCGGCAGCAGGTCGACGCGGAACTGCGGACGCCAGTCGGCGTCGAGGCACGCGACAAGGCGGCTGGGCCGCCGGTCGGTGAGGATCCGCGCGACGGTGTCGGCGAACCCGCGCACCGCGTTCACCGGGGTGCCGTCGGGAGCGGTCAGGGACTCGGGGAGCGCGTGGAACGAGCGGAAGTACAGGCTCGCTGCGTCGAGAAGGGCTAGCGGTGCGGTCACCCGGACAGCCTGCCACGACCTCGCCGTGTCCTGTACTCACGCCGCGCCGGTTGGTCGGCGGGCGGTCTGGGGCCTGCCGGGATATGAGCGTGCGTGTATGTCGAGCTGCCCGTGCTTGAGGTTGACGAGCCGTTACGACGTTGAGACGGGTGTCGCCGCGATATCAGGGTCTTCACCGATGCCTTGTCGCTTCGTGGTGAAGGATGCTGGTCGTATGTTGGAGATCCTTACCGATCAGGCCAGGCGAGCATTCGTTCTTGCAGAGGAGTACGCGAGCAGTCTCAACCATCCTTATATCGGTACTGAACATGTACTAGTGGGCCTGCTCGACGAGGGCGGCACCGCGGCGTGCGCACTCGAATCGCTCGGCGCCGGCGAGTCCACCATCCGCAGTGGCATCGAGGAGATCATCGGCCGAGGAGAGCCCCGCACCACCTCTGCCGCACCCTGGACGAAGCGAACCGAACGGGTCGTGCGGCTCGCGAAGGCGGCAGCCGCCGATGAGGGACGCGAGTTCGTCGGGACGCCGCACCTGCTACTCGGCTTGCTCAGTGACGACGACGACGCGGGAGTTGCTGTCCGCGTCCTCGGCTCTCTCGGCGTCACCAAGGACGCCGTACAGGCGGCGTTGGCCGCCTGATCGATCGAGAACCGGGCTGGCGTCGTCTCGAGCGCGGGCAGCGCGATCGCGCCTCGGAGCCGGCCGGATCGGGAACCGCCCGGGCCCCGTCTGCGGACAGCGGCGCGCCGAATGCAGAGAAGACTTTGCAGAGAACTCTTTGCAAAGTCTTCTCTGCAAGATAGCGTCTGTGGCATGAGCGATCCCGGCAACATCGACGGTGTCCAACCCGGTGCCCAGCGGTCGAGCACCGCCAATCTGGATGCGCGGTCCCTGCGCGCTCTGGCCCACCCGTTGCGCGTTCGGTTGCTGGACCTGCTGCGCGCCGACGGTCCCGCCACGGCGTCCGGGCTGGCGCAGCGGGTCGGCGAGAGTTCCGGGACCACCAGCTGGCACCTGCGCCAACTGGCCGAGCACGGACTCGTCGAGGAGGACGCCACTCGAGGGACCAAACGGGAACGGTGGTGGAAGCCCACACACGAGAGCCACTCGATGCGTGTCGCCGACTTCGTGGACGACCCGGAGCTCGCTGGCCCGCTCAACGTCTACCTGCAGTCGCTGATCCAGCAGCGCTTCGCCGTCGAGTCGCAGTTCGTCGCCGAACTGCCGCAGTGGCTCGACCGCTGGAAGGACAAGGCCAGCTTCTACGACGACCGACTCTTCCTCAGTCCGGCGGAGGCGCTCGCCCTCACCGAGGAGGTGCAGGCGGTGGTCGAGCGGTACCGGCGCATCCGCAGGGACGGTGATGACACCGTCGTCACCCACTGGGCGGCGTTCCCGAGAGCGACGCGTCCGGAGGAGTCGTGAGGCGCCGCGCGCCGCTGCTCGCCATCCTCACGGCGTCGGGACTCAGCGCCGCCGGGTCGGCGATGACACTGATCGCCATTCCGTGGTTCGTCCTGGACAGCACCGGCAGCGGCGCGCGCACGGGGCTGATCGCCGCACTCGAAACTCTCGGACTGCTGCTCTCGGTCGCGCTGGCGGGGCCGCTGGTGGACCGGTATGGAGCACGGATCGTCAGCGTCCTCGCCGATCTCGGCACGGTCGTGGCGGTCGCGGCGATCCCTGTCGCGCATCTGAGCACTGGGCTCTCCTTCACCGCGTTGGCAGCCCTGGCGTTCGGTATCGGCCTCGGGCGCGCGCCTGCCCGGACAGCCAAGTCCGTACTGCTGCCGCAGGCGATCGACGCGGCAGGTGCGTCCGTCGAGCGGGGAACCAGCGCTCAGGAGGGCGTGCAACGACTGGGTGACCTGCTGGGCGCACCTACGGGTGGCGCCCTGATCGCCGTCCTGGGAGCGGCGCCCGTGCTGCTGATCGATGCGGGCGCGATTCTCGGTGGCGCCCTGCTCGTGGGAGTGCTGGTGCCCGCCGCGGCACGACCGGGAAACGCGAGCACCGGAGTGCGCGGGTATCTGGGCGACCTTCGGGACAGCATGAGGCGGCTACGGGCCGACCGGCTGCTGCTCGCGGTCGGCGTGGTGGTCGCGGCCACGAATGCGCTCTTGGTCGGTCTGGCCTCGGTGCTGCTGCCCGCCTACGGTGCGCTGGTCTGGCACAACAGTGCCCTCGTCGGAGCGGCCATCGCGGCGGTCGGCGTCGGCGGGCTGCTCGGCGCCGTGCTGTACGGCTGGCTCGGTGCCCGGCTGCCGCGCAGGCTGACCTTCGTCGTGTGCTATCTGCTGTGCGGGCCGCCGATGTTCGCCGCGCTCGCGCTGAATCCGCATCCCGTACTGCTGCTGGTGCTGGTCGTCGTGTCGAGTCTCGGCAGCGGTCCCCTCAACCCCATCCTCGCCGGAGTCAAGTACGAGCGGGTCCCCGTCGAGTTCCGTGGCCGGGTCTTCGCCGCGCTGACCACCATGGCGCTCGCGGCGATGCCGCTGGGCACGCTGCTCGCCGGTGTGCTCCTCGACCTCGTCGGGCTCCGGCCTGCCGTGCTGGTGATGGGCGGGCTGTGCCTGCTGGCCACGCTCTGCCCGGTCGTGTTCCCCGTGTGGCGAGAACTGGACCGGCCGGTATCCACAGCCACCAGCACTAGTCCGAATGAGTCATCGGTGTCGACACAGATTTACGCAGAGTAGATTTCCTAGGTCGTCTATTGCGCCGAATGGATGGTTGGGCCTCGGCTACGCGAACTTCTTCAAAAAAGTTTGGGGATCTCTGTATCTGGCGGTGCCCTTGCTGCGTCCTATTCCGCGAAGACAGTGGTCCGATGCCAGGGCCAGACGCGGTTGAGGAGAACCAACAATGAGCACAAAGGACACAGACGCGACCGCTTCCTCCGTGGAGCAGACTGCCTCGGACACCGAGTTGGAAGGGGACGGCTCGAAGACCCCGACCACACCGCCGACCAAGTCGCCTACGCCGTTGGGTAACTGGGACCCGAACAGCCCGCCAGCCAACTGATCTGGACAGCACAGGTCACTGGGGGATGGTGGTGTCCGGTAGCCGAGGGGGCTACCGGACACCACCGCCAAGACGGGCTCACATGGAGAACGCGGTGCCTCAGGTGTGCGGGATCGGGCCGGGGAGGACCGACTTCGCACTGAGAGCCTCGGATGCTTGACCCGAAGGCTGTCGAACGGCCTGCGGCACCGCGGGGTCGGCGAATGCCGTGGGGGCAGGGTGACCGCCGGCAGACATCGCCACGTGAGGCCGGCCCACCCCGAAGGGGGTCGGGCGGGTCCGGGGGAGGATCCGCCTGGGGTGGGTGGGGCGACCGGCCGGTGCCGACACTGTCGAGCACCGGCCGGTACCCCGGATCAAATACAACTACTGCTCCGAACGAGTGAGAGATGCCTTCAGGTTGCCTTTTGGTGGTCACTGACCGCGATACGACCGGGATACTGCGACCGCTGACATCAACAGCAGTCGACCGAAGTGAGGCAGATACGGTGGCCGATGCGCAGACAGTGGAAGCAGACCCTCCCTGGGAGGGACTGCAGGGTAACGAGCTGTATGCGGCATGCCTGCACGCCGCACGTGCGGGCGACCGCGCGGCGATGAACCGTCTCGTGGCCGAGCTGAGCCCATTGCTGTGGCATGTCGCGCGCAGTAACGGACTGGACCGGCACACCGCCGAGGACGTGGTTCAGACGGTGTGGCTGGCGCTGTTCAGCCACCTGCAGCAGCTCAACGATCCTCGCGCTCTGGCCGCATGGTTGATCACGACGGCCCGGCGCGAGGCACAGCGCGCGCACGGCCGCAAGGCCCCACCGGTACCACTCACGGACGAACTCGCCGAGAACATGCTCTCCGATCAGCCGTCGCCTGACGTGGAGGCACTGAGGTCGGACCGGGACCGCAGGCTCTGGGCCGCCTTCACCAAACTTCCGCAGCGCTGCCAGGAGCTGCTCAAGCTGACCGTCCTCGCCGGGCGCACCGAGTACCGCCTCGTCGCCCAAGCGCTGCGCATGCCCCACGGCAGCATCGGACCGACACGTGGACGCTGCCTGATCATGATTCGCGGCCTCCTCGAACGCGAAGGGGGCACAGCATGAACGAGACCTCGCCCGGGCGCAGTGCGTTTCCTGACGACGAGACGCTGCTCGACGATCTGGACCGGCTGCTCGACAGCGTGGACCCGGTTCCCGACGGCCTGGTCGAACGCGTCCAGTTCGCCATGGCGTTGGAGAACCTGGACGTGGAGGTCGCTCGCTGGGAGCGTGCCGATGCGCTGAGCGGTGTGCGTGGAACCGACCAGGGCACGATCACCTTCACCGTCAGCGATCTGACGGTGATGATCAACCTGACCCGGGTCGGGAAGCACCATCGGATCGACGGCTGGCTCGTCCCGGCGGGGGAGTTCGGCGTGGAGGTCCGAGTCTCGGAGCACGGCTCGTCCCGCACGGTCGCGGATGAAGGCGGCCGTTTCGTTCTCGATCAGGTTCCGAGAGGGACGACTCAGATCGTCGTGACGGTCGGTGACCCGACGTCAGGTCGCACCGTCGTAACGCCAACCGTGATTCTGTAGGCGGCCAGACGGCACGTGGAATTGTGAGGTGTGCTCCTATTGTTCCTGTGCCCGGTTCACGACCTGACCCCGCCATCGTTGCCCGAGCGCGCCAACTGTACGAACGTGCTGCAAACGTCGCTTCTGATCAGCGTCCAGCTGAAGCCGTTCAGCTACTGACCCACGCACTGCGGCACCTTGACGATCATCTCCCTGGTGGTGACCTTGACGCTCTCGCGCTTCGCGCCCGGATCACAATTAGCCTTGCCTCCGCGGTCGCGGAGACGGAATCGCCAAAGGCGGGACTGGCGCACCTGGCGCGTGTCGAATCCGTACTGAATCAGTTACCTCGCGGCGATCGACGGAATTCACTCGCGGCGGTGACGGGCTTGCAACGTGCAGTGGTCCTGTTCAGAGCCGGCCAGCTCCCTGAGGCCCGTCAACTACTCGACAACATTCTGCCTACGTTGGACCTGCGTGTGCCCGAGAACCGGCTGTTGTTGACGCGCAATCTGCTGAATCGATCGCACGTCCACCTCCTGATGAATGATCCTGACGCTGCGCTAACCGATCTCAAGAGAAGCCTTGCCCTAGCCGTGGAGCACGGGTATCGCCTGCTTGAAGCGAAAATCCGACACAACCTTGGCGATCAGGCGCACTTGGTCGGGGACGTCCCGGAGGCGTTGCACCACTACGAACAAGCCGCACGCATCTTTGCGCAGGAGGGCACCGGTTCCCTGCCGAAGATTCAACTGGACCAGGCAAAGGCGCTGCTGACCGCAGGATTGGCGGAAGAGGCTGCCAAGCACCTGGACGAGGCTCTGCCAGAACTGCAGCGCAACGGTGTGGTGCAGGACGTGGCCGAGGCTCAGGTAGCCCGTGCCGCTGCCGCGATGTTGCTCGGTGATCTCGACATGGCCGTGCAACTGGCGCGCGATGCACGCCGCAGCTTCCTCCGTCGTGGCCACCAATCCTGGGCCGAGGTCGCCATGCTCACCCGGCTGCGTGCGGAGACACTCGCGGTCCTCGACAACGCGGCATCGCGGCCACCTGCTCGGCTCGTCACCAACCTCGATGGGCTCAGTGACCGGCTCGCAACGTTGGGACTGCGGGACGAGTCGGCGGTCGCCCGGTTGCTGGCGGTCCGGTTACTGATCCGCCGTGGCGCGCTCGACACCGCGGAGGGTCAGCTCGCGAAGGTGCCGCGACCGCGCCGGACCACGCCCGTCGACCACCGGATGCTGCTACGACTGTGCAAGGCGGAGCTGGCCGTGGCCGTTGGGCGGCATCGGTCCGCGGTGGCCCAGGCCCGCGCGGGACTGACGGAGCTGGGTTGGGCCCGTGATCGGATGGGCGGACTCGACCTGCTCTGCGGTACCGCGGTGCACGGCCAGGAACTCGGCAGTCTCGCGGTCCGGCTGCTGCTGCAGAAGGCTCGCGGGCAGGCAGGTGCTCGCCGGGTGCTGGCGTGGCAGGAACGAACCAGGGCACAGGTGTACCGCTACGAGCCGCTGCCCGCCGTCGAGGACCCGGTGCTCGCCAAGCACATCAACGAGATGCGCCACGTCCAGCGCACGGTGCAGCAGCGACGCCTCGAGGGCGAGCCGGTGGCCGCGCTCGAACAGCGGTACGCCTGGCTGCAACGGGAAGCCAGCAGGCTCGGGTGGTACACCAGCAAGTGGGGCAAACCGAGGCCGGTGTGCACGCCGGACGAGGTCGCGCGGCGACTCGGCAGCCGCGTGCTGGTGAGCCTCGCGGCCAACGAGGGTGCGCTGTTCGCCGTCGTCGTCCGCGACGGCGGCTTTCGGCTCGTGCGCCTTGGCTCCCTCGCCGAGACCGAGGAAACGGCACGCCAACTGCACGCCGACCTCGACGCACTTGCTCCGGACCACCTCCCGAAGCCGCTCGCCGACGCGGTGGCGGCCTCCGCGCGAAGGCGCGCCGACCTGCTGGATCGGTTGTTGATCCGGCCGTTGCTCGATCTGGTGGGCGACAGTGAACTCGTGGTCGTGCCCATCGGGACGCTGTACTCGCTCCCGTGGTCGGTTCTGCCCTCGCTGCGTGCCCGGCCGGTTTCGGTGGTTCCTTCGGCCACCGCCTGGGTGGCGGCAGCCGATCGCAAGGAACCCGGCAGCGCGAGCCCGATCGTGCTCGTGGGCGGCCCCGGCGTCCCCGGAGCGATCGGTGAGGTGCGGCAGCTGCGATCGGTGTACCCCCGAGCCGGAGTCGTCGACGGCGATCAGGCCACCAGTTCGGCCGTACTCGCCGCACTCGACGGCTCCAGGCTGGCGCATCTGGTCGCGCACGGCACCCACGAGCCCGCCAACGCGCTCTTCTCCCGGCTGGATCTCGTGGACGGTCCCATTTTCGCGCACGAGACCACTCGGCTTGGGGCGCCGCCGGAACACGTCGTGCTCGCCGCGTGCGAGCTGGCCATGAGCCACATCCGGCCGGGGGAGGAGGCCCTCGGCTTCGCCGGAACCCTGCTGGCCAGCGGGTCGAAGACAGTCGTCGGCGCGGTGGCCAGGGTGGGCGACCAGGCCGCGGCCGAGACGATGTCCGCCCTGCACAGCGGGCTCGCTGCGGGGGTCTCGCCCGCGCTGGCGCTCGCCGAGGCGAACGCGGTCGATCCGTTGCGCCGTCCGTTCCTGTGCCTCGGCTGCGGATGAGGGCACGGCCTCGCTCCGCGTGCACCTCGCTGCGCCGGCTCACCCTGGGCACCCGGACCCACACCAAGCGCACCCGGCTACGCGCAGTGCCGATCGGCCTCGCTCCGCAGGCTGCGCTCCGCGTGCACCTCGCTGCGCCGGCTCACCGTGGGCACCCGGACCCACACCAAGCGCACCCGGCTACGCGCAGTGCCGATCGGCCTCGCTCCGCAGGCTGCGCTCCGCGTGCACCTCGCTGCGCCGGCTCACCCTGGGCACCCGGACCCACACCAAGCGCACCCGGCTACGCTCGGGCCATGTCGCGTCGCTCCCTTCACACTCCCGCCCCTGACGTCACGAGCCTGCGCGCCCGCCTCGACCGCGCCCGTGGTGCGGCCGCGAACGCAGGCACCGACGCACTGCTGATCGCGCCCGGATCCGATCTGCGCTACCTGATCGGTCAGGCAGGCGGTTCGTTCGAGCGCCTGACCACACTGGTCATTCCGGCAGACGACGGCACACCGGCGCTCGTGCTGCCCAAGCTCGAGGCGCCCGGGTACGCCGACGTCCCGTTGGACGATCTCGGCATCGAGGTCGTCACCTGGGTCGACGGCGAGGATCCGTACGGGATTGTCGCGAACCGCCTCGGCGCACCTGGCCGGGTGGCGGTCAGTGACACGATGGTCGCCCTGCACGTCCTCGCGCTGCGTGGCGCGCTCGGTTCCGCCGAGCAGACGCTGGCTGGCCCGGTGGTACGGGAACTGCGCATGCGCAAGGACGCCACCGAGATCGCGGCACTGCGCAAGGCAGGCGCGGCGATCGACCGAGTGCACGCGCGCATGGGCGAGTGGCTGCGTCCGGGGCGGACCGAGGCCGAGGTCGGCGCCGACATCGCCGCCGCGATCGTCGAGGAAGGACACACGGAGGCCGAGTTCATCATCGTCGGCTCCGGGCCCAATGGGGCCAGCCCGCACCACGACGTCTCCGACCGTGTGATCGAACACGGTGATGTCGTGGTGGTGGACATCGGTGGCCCGATCCCCGAGGGCTACAACTCGGACTCCACCCGCACCTACGCCGTCGGAGCACCGAAGGACAGCGACGTCGAGGACACCTACGCCGTGCTGCTCGCGGCCCAGCGTGCCGCCGTGGAGATCGTGCGTCCCGGCGTGACGGCCGCGCAGATCGATGGTGCGGCCAGGGACGTCATCGCCGACGCGGGCTTCGGCGACTACTTCATTCACCGGACCGGTCACGGCATCGGCCTCGACGTGCACGAGGAGCCCTACATCATGGGCGGCAACGACCTGACCGTCGAGGAGGGCATGGCCTTCAGCGTGGAGCCGGGGATCTACCAGGCCGGTCGGTGGGGCGCGCGCATCGAGGACATCGTCGTCGTCACCGCCGACGGTGTGGAGCCACTGAACAATCGGCCGCACGAACTCGTTGTGCTCGACGCATGACCGCCGGGCCTCTCGAACCTCTCGATCAGGCGATCGCCAGGGAACTGGCCGCCGACGGACGACGCAGTTTCACCGATCTCGCCGAACGGGTCGGCCTTTCGGTGTCGGCGGTGCACCAGCGGGTCCGTCGGCTGGAGCAGCGCGGTGTCATCCGCGGTTACACGGCCCGGCTGGACGGGGAGCAGATTGGCCTGCCGCTGACCGCGCTGATCTCCCTCACCCCCAACGACCCGGCCGCGCCGGACGACTATCCGCAGCGGCTGGAGCACATCACCGAGATCGAGTCGTGCTACTCGGTGGCCGGGGACGAGTCGTACATCCTGCTCGTCCGTGTGGCGTCCCCGTTGGGTCTGGAGGACCTGCTCCGCAGAATCCGCGAGGCCGCCAAGGTGTCCACCAGGACAACGGTCGTGCTCTCCACACCGTTCGAGGGACGTTCGCCGAATCTCTGAGTGCGGTGTCGCTCGCCTGGTACCGCGACCGGCCGCCCGGCTGATCGACGTCGTGTCGGCGCCACCGCCGTTATGTACACTTGTACAGGTCGGTTCCCGGTGAGCGTCAGGTGGTACGAATGGGCTGGGTGTTCCTGATCGGCGCGATCCTCACCGAGGTTTTCGCGACCACCTGCATGAAGCTGTCGGAGGGCTTCTCCAGGCTCTGGCCCAGCATCGGGATGGTGGCCGGGTACCTCGCGGCGTTCGCCCTGCTGACCTTCGCCCTCAAGTCCTTCGAGGTCGGTACCGCATACGCGCTGTGGGCGGGACTGGGCACCGCCCTCGTCGCGATCATCGGGGTGCTGTTGCTGGGCGAGGCGTTCACGTGGACGAAGGTGGCCGGGGTCGTGCTGGTGATCAGCGGCGTGGTGGTGCTCAATCTCGGTGGAGGCCACTGATGGCTCCCGCAGCGGACAACCGATCACGAGTACGTCGCCACGACCCGCACCGGCGGGAGCGCATCGCCGACGCGGCCGAAGCCGTCATCGCCGAACTCGGTATCGAGGCGCTGACCCATCGGGCGGTGGCCGAACGTGCCGATGTGCCGCTCGGATCGACGACCTATCACTTCGCGTCACGGGACGACCTGATCCAGGTGGCGCTGGAGCGGGCCACCGAGCGGTTTCTCGCACACCAGGCCGCGTGGCCGCAGCCGGGAGCCGATCTCGCCGGCGCGCTCGCGGATCAGGTGCTGGACTACTGCTTCGGTGAATGGCGGACGCGCTCGGTCGTCTGTTACGAGCTGTATCTCGCCGCGCTGCGCCGACCGGCACTGCGGGAAACCGCCAACCGGTACAACGACGCGGTCGCCGAATCACTGGCCGCGGTCGTCGGCCCGGTGCGGGCATCCGCCCTCACTGCGTTGCTCGACGGACTGAATCTTCGTTGCCTGCTCGCACGGCGCACACCGTCGCGCACCGAGTTGCGCGACCTCGTCGCCTGCGTGCTGCCGGAATGAGCACGGGCCCCGGTGTCTGCTTGAGACCAGTGGCCAGCTCCGTTCCCAGACGCTCTGTCAGTTCAGCGGCCCGGCCATTGTCGCCGCATGCAACTGACCGTCGTCACCTTCCAGACACGCCGCAGCGGGATCGCTGGTCGCGAGGAACTCGCTGACACAGCGGGCAAACTGCGCATGCCCCGCCGCGTTGGGATGGAACGAGTCCTGGATCGCATGCCCGGCACGGTCGGCGTCGGTGAGGTCGGTCCACTGGACCGTGAGTCTGCTGAACCACTCCGAACTCGGATCGTCGCCACCACTGCAGGCCTCGTGTCCGTCGCCCGCGGCGGACAGGTCGAGCAAACGTGCCGATGTCTGTGCGGCGACGTCGCGCAGCCCCGCGGTGAGTGTCTTCACGGCCTCGTTCTTGACCCAGCGCAGATCCTCCTTGCGGAACGGGCAGCCGTTGAGCGAGCGGTACTCCTCCGGGATGTCCGGGCCGATCGGCGCCGCGTAGGTCTGCAGCACCAACTGGTAGTCCTCGGTGTCGTATCCGGCGCGGCGCAACACCTTTCGGATGTCCTCCAACGCCCCGACGACCTTCGGCACCATCGCGTCGACCCGGTTCTGCCAGTCCTGTTTGATCCGCTCACTGCACGGCGGGATGCGCTCGCTGAACCACGCGCGGAAGCACTCCGAGATGAGTCCGGAGAAATGCGGGTCGTCGTTCGCGCCGAGAGCGACCACCACCGCGGAGATCCGGTGTGTCTTGGTCAGCTCGGCCAGCTGCTGTGCCTGGGACGGCTCGGTCCACTGCTTGATGTCGCCGAGTGCGACCTGCGCCGAGGGCGCGCCAGAGCACGCGAGGTTGATCTTCTTCTCGATCCCCGGCGCTTCGATCTTGAAGACGGAGGCGTTGGGGGAGCGGTGACACCAGTTCCCGTTCTGCCCGTTGGTCTCCTGCAGGTAGTTACCCGCCCCCTCGCCGGACAATGTGCTGTCGCCCATCGCGACGACGGTGAGCGGACCGGTGCCGGGCGGACCGGGCAGATCGTCCTGCGGTGCGGGTGGTTGCCTGCCGAGCAACGCGAACACCGCGACGAGGACCACGACTCCGGCAAGCGCCAGCCCCCCGAACCACCACCTGTAGCGTCGCATCGCCACTGATTCTACGGACGCTCGAACATCGCGGTGATCACGTGTCGGTGAGGACTCCGTCTCGGAGCGCGACCCGGCGATCGGCTATCCGGTGCACGGCATCGTCGTGGGTCGCCACGATGAGCGCGGCACCTTCGTCGGCACAGCCGCGCAGCATCCGCAACACCGCGGGAGTGCTTCCCGCATCGAGGTGGGCGGTCGGCTCGTCAACGAGCAGCACCGCCGGCCTGCCACTGACGGCCCTCGCCAAAGCCACCCGTTGCTGTTGCCCGAAGGACACCTCCAGCGGGTAGCGCTCGGCCAGCTCACCGATACCGAGCCCGGTGAGCAGTTCGCGCACCCTGGCCGCGATAGCCGGCGCGCCGAGCCGCAGGTCCGGCCGGAGCCGCAGCGGCAGCGCGACGTTCTCGGCGACGGTCAGCTCGGTGGCGAGTCCGAGGGCCTGTGGCAGCACCGCGCAGGTGTGCCAGGACGGCGCCCCGTTCATCGGCTCACCGTCGAGCAGGACCGTGCCCGAATCCGGCGAGTCGAAGCCGCACAGCAGGGCCAGCAGCGAACTCTTGCCCGAGCCGGAACGTCCCGACACCGTCACCAGCTCCCCGCGGGAGACTCGCAGTTCCAAGCCCCGCAGCACGGACACCGCGCCACTGGGATGTGGGAACCGCCGGTGCAGATTGACAGCGTGCACGGCGGGGTGTGCCAGTTCGGTCATGAAATCGCATCCTTGATCTCGTCCACTCGTCCCGCGTGCAGCCGGACCACCCGCGTCCCCAGTTCGATCAGGCGCTCGTCGTGCGACGTGACGACCAGGGCGACGTTCCGGCGTGCCAGCTCGCGCAGGGTGTCGAGCACCAGATCGGCCGACTGCTCGTCGAGCTGCGAGGTCGGTTCGTCGGCGAGGACCACCGACGAACCACGTGCGAGCGCGCAGCCGAACGCCAGCCGCTGCTGCTGCCCGCCGGACAGCGCGGACACCGGCCAGGAACCCGTTCCACCGAGACCGAGTTGCTCCAGCAGTACCTCCGGCGCACACACCTGGTTCGCGGACCCGGCGGCCGCCAGCAGGTTCTTCGCGGCGCTGAGGTAGTCGAGCAGGTTGTCGGTCGGATTCTGGAACACCTGGCTGAGGTCATGCCGACGGATGGCTCTGCGGCCGGCATGACCGAGACCGCCGACGTCGGTACCGCGGAAACCCAGCCGCCCTCGCGCCGGCCGCTCGAAAAGGCCCAGGACCCGCAGCAGGGTGGACTTGCCCGAGCCGGACGGCCCGGCCAGCACGGTGATACCTGTCGCGGGCACGGACAGGGTCACGTCGTCCACGCCGGCGACGACTCCGGCGGGAGTCACGTAGTCGACGCCGACCCGGTCGAGTTCGAAGACGTGTTCTGCCCTCCCGTCGCCCGACCACCGCCCCCCATGGAGGCGCTCCGCGCCGCTAGCCCTCCCGTCGCCCGACCACCGCCCCCCATGGAGGCGCTCCGCGCCGCTAGCCCTCCCGTCGCCCGACCACCGCCCCCCATGGAGGCGCTCCGCGCCGCTAGCCCTCCCGTCGCCCGACCACCGCCCCCCATGGAGGCGCTCCGCGCCGCTAGCCACGAAGCAGCTCCGCGGTCCGGGCGGTGCGCACCGAGCGCATCGCGAGCCAGCCCGCCAGTGCCACGACAACGGCTCCGGCAGCTAACAATCCGAGCACGAACGGGATGAGGTTGGGCAGTTCCGACTGTGGCGCCAGCCAGCCCGCGGGGTCGAACCGCGGTACCGAGATCCCGGCGACCGCCGCCCCGCACACGACTCCGGTCAGCAGGGCGAGCCCGGCGAGGGCGCCTACCTCCAGCAGGTAGCTGCCCAGCAGCGCCCTCGGCCGCAACCCCATACGCAGCACCAGGGCCCCGGCGAGCGCGTTCTGTCTCCTGCGGACCTCGACGGCCACGAGCAGGGCCAGCGCCGCGACGAGACCGAGTACCGCGCCGAGCATCGTCACGTAGGCGAAACTCCACTCCACGACGTAGAAGGGCAACGCGTCGAGTGCCGAATCGCGGCTCATCGGGTTGAGTTGCAGCACTCCCGCGTCGGCCAGCCCCGCCGACAGCTCGTCCGGGGAGAGCGAGGACAGGATGCTCCAACGCGGTATCGAGGCGAGTTGTTCCTGTGTGAGGGCGTCCCGGGAGATCACGTACCCGGGCTGGGACCCGATGATCGGGAACACCGGCACGTCCGCGACCGGACGCGCGTCGGGAAGATCGGGGAGTGCCAGCGCCTGCTCCGAGGTGTGCCCGACCCGGATCGCCGGTGTGCCGGCGGTGGGGGCTGCGGGACCTGCGGCGCCGAGCGTGCGCAGTAGCGCCGCGCTGTCCGGCACAGCCGCCAACCAGGCCACCGAGCCGACCGTGGTGGGATCCACGACCAGCACCACGCTCCCGGTCCCGGTCAACTCGCCGACCACGGTGCTGTCGTCGCGGACCGGCGCGGGCAACGACTTCTCACCGAGCCCCACCGGCTGCTCGGTGTCCACCCGGGAGTTGGCGCCGACGAAAGTCCCGGACTTGGTGTCGAGCGACTGTCGTTGAGCGTCGGCGATCGCGTTGCCCGCCGACAGCGTGCCGATGGCGACGACACCGATGGCCAGTACGGCGATCACGGGTGCGCGCGCGCTGGCCATGCGCCGGATCGCCAGTTGCAGGGTGGGTCGCGACCAGAAGACCGCACGTGGCGACAGGCGGAGCACCAGCCAGGCCAGGCGCGCGGCGATCATCGCGGCCGTGAGGACGACGAAAACCGGATAGGTCAGCGCGATCGGATCCACCTGCGGCAGCGGATTGAGCGACCCCGACGACTGGCGGTACTCGGTGAGCCGGATCCAGCCGAACAGTGCGAGCGCCGCCGTCACCAGTTCCCAGGGGATCCAGGCCAAGATGCGGCCGCGGCCCTTTCCATGCAGGCGGCCGAGTTGGAACTCCCGATGGCTGCGGTGCGCGACGATGGCCGCCAGCAAGCCGAGTGAGACGAGCAAGACCGCTGCGGCCGCTCCGCCCGCGGCGATCACCGCGGTCGTGCTCGCATGGCCGGGTGGCCCGTACCCGTCGAGCAGCAGCCAGGCGAGAGCGGCTCCGGACACCCCGCCGACCAGCAGCGGAAGGCCCAGCTCGGCCACCGCGAGACCCCCGATTCCGGCAGGGCTCGTGCCCCGCGCGGCGAGCAGCCGGGCCACGCTGTGCCGCCGCTGGAACCACTGCAGCCCCACGGTGCCGACTCCGCCGATTCCCACCAGCACGCTGATGAAGGCCAGCGGAAGAATGGACCCGAGCACGTTCGTCTGTGCCTTCTGCGCGATCTCCGCCGACCGCGCGAACGGCGACCCCGAGTTGAGCTGCTCGGCCAGCCCTTGGCGGGCCAAGTCCGCTCGTGCTCCGCTTACCGCGGCCTCGGACCTGCGTACCTGGTCGTAGGCTTCGTCCAGGTCGCGCGGCGCGGGGCCGGGGAAGGTGATGTTGAACCACTCCACACCGTCGGTGCCCGCTGCCCGCGCGGCGGCGGTGAAGGTCTCCCTTTCGGTCGCGAAGATCACCGCCCCACCCGGCGGATCGACGATCCGCTGCTGCACGGCCATGTCCCGCTGTGAGCACCACCAGCGCGGGACGGGTTCATCGAGATCGCTGTGCAGGCTGACGATCGGCGGCATCGAGCCCTGCTGGCCCTTCGTGCCGATCGGGATGTCTTCCTCGAGTGCGAGCCTCGTGCCCATCGACAGTCCCGGGCGTCCCGGGTCGCCCTCGACCACCTGGAGGTGCTCGATACCGCCGTCGGCGTAGCCGAGCCGGGTCTTGTACTCCGTGCCCGCGAACTCGGTCTCCGGCAGGTCGAAGGTGTACATGGCAACCTGAGCCGCACCGAACCCCTGCTCGGCCGCATGCCGTCGCACCGTGTCGACGATGCGGGGAATGTCGTCGAGATGTACCGAACGGCCGGTGAAGGCCGGGCCGTGGGCGTCAGGGCAGGCGTTGTCGGACTGGTAGTCGACAGCCGCGCCGCCCGCGGCCGAGGCGTGCAACACCGCGGCGGTGGCCAGGAAGCACGCGAGCAGCGCGGTCACTGAGGCGGCGACGAGAGTCAGCGGGCTTGCCAGCGTTGCCTTGGGAGCCGCCCGCCACGGCAGTCTTCGCATAGTGGAACGGTACTCAACTGACGCGCGGCGCGGTGGGGACTTGGCGGATCTTGCTCGCCAGGAGGTGACCTCGTGGCGAGCGACGGCAGGTCAGTGGCTGTGGCCGTCCCGGATCGTCGCATGCCCTCCGCGGTCCGCCAGCCGGCCGAAGCTGCTCTCGAGCAGGTGCTTGAGCTTCTGTGTCGCACCGCTACAGGCCTGGTCGATGGTCTCCGCATTGTGGGTGACGACGACGGGTTGCTGCCCGGCAGGCCGGGCTTCCAGCATGCACCGCTTGTCGGTGTTCCCCGGCCGCTGTCCGTTGTCGTCGCTCAGGTGTACTTCGATACGGGTGATCTGCTCGTCGAACCGCGCAAGCGCCGCGCTGATCTCTGCCTCCACGTGTGCGAGAAGCGCTGCGTTACCTTCGATGTTGGCATCGGTGTTGACCTGGACCTGCATTTGCGCTCCCTGTCGGAAAGTTCCGGACAACCCGTCTGCGACGATTCGCGCAGGTCAGGATTTGCTGCGAGCCGTGCAGACGCAGCCGCGGCGATAGGAGCCTGCCGCGGTGGCACGGCAGAAGCGGGCCGCGATCTGGTCGTGCGTGCTCAGCGGGTGATCGCATGCCGCGCACCCGTTGGCGACGTGCTCGCTGCTACCGGAGGCGCTTGATCTCGCGTCGGTCGTGGGCATACTGCTCCCGTTCGTGCTTGTGCTCGTGCTCGAAATCAAGCGGTGCGAATAGCACCGGGAGACCGCGGCGATAGTTTCGCGCAATTTCAGGCTACACCTCGGCGGTGGGTGGGGACTGCCGTGTGCTGCGGTGCCCGGGTGTGCGGTGCGACCGTCCGGCCACTCACCGGTGAGGCCGCGAGAGTCCACAGGTCGTCGGTGCTTGTTCCTACACTCGTCCCATGACGGCCGATGCGAATGTATGTCCTGCCCGCCCTGACGATGCCGGGGCCGTCGCGGAAATCTGGTACCGGGGATGGTGTGACGGTTACCTGGGAAACGTCCCCGAGCACCTGGTCGCGATCCGGACCCGGGATTCGTTCTGGACACGAGCCGAACAGCACGTCGACGACACGGTGGTCGCAACGGTCGCCGACGAGGTGGCGGGATTCGTGATGGTGGTCCGCGACGAGGTCGAGCAGGTGTACGTCGCGGGGCGGCACCGGGGCAGCGGCATCGCCGCCGTTCTGCTGACGGAGGCGGAACGGTTGGTCGTCGCGAACGGATACGGGCGGGCGTGGCTCGCGGTCGTCGCGGGCAACACCAGGGCGCGGAGGTTCTACGAGCGCAACGGCTGGGTCGACGAGGGACCGTTCGACCATCACGCGCCCGGCGCGGACGGGCCGGTCCTGGTTCCGGCCCACCGGTATGTGAAGCGGGTCGGCGGAGCCGGATCAGTTGACGGCTAGTCTCGCCTCCATGACCCCCGACGTACTCAAGGAGATGTGTCTGAGCTTCGCGGGCGCTCGCGAGGAGTTCCCGTTCGGCGAGGCCACCAGTGTCTTCAAGGTCGCGGGCAAGATGTTCGCGCTCAGCAGCCTGACGTCCCGGCCGTTGCAGGTCAGTCTCAAGTGCGATCCCGATCTCGCCGTGGCGCTACGGGCAAGGTACCCGGGCATCACGGGCGGCTATCACCTGAACAAGCGGCACTGGAACACCGTGGTCCTGGACGGCTCGGTGCCCACTGCGCTGGTGGCGGAGATGATCGAGGACTCCTACGATCTTGTCGTCGCCGGAATGTCCAAGCGACAGCAGGAGAAACTGGGATGGGCGGCCCTGCGGCAGGAGCGCTGAGTTTCAGGGGTCGAAACCACAAAGTTTCCACTCGTTCGCCCTCGCGATTGTGCTTTGATCACATTCTTGTGCCGCGGTCTCGTTACTGGCAAACAGGGTCTTCGGGCACCTCCGTCTGATTGTCGCGCCCCGTAGAGCGCTCTAACGGTCACCTTTGGTGACGTCCTTCGCAAGTAATCGCAAGAGTGCCGAACGTCCGCGAACGCCGGGGACGGCGAACCGCGGACCAACACAACTTCAAGTTCATCTCCGCGGACAAACTGATCAGGGCCCTGGATCTCGATCTCTGAGCCCTGCGCCACGGAAACCGCAAGGGAGAACGAGCGGGGTCCCGGAAACGGGATCCCGCTCTACTCGGCGGACTGCACCCGTCACGGTCAACCCGGCGCGTTCCGGCCCGTGAACGGTGAGCTCCACGGGCGTCAGCCGAGGGCGGCGAGCTTGCGTTCCAGGACCGCCCGCTCGCGCCCGTTGCCGCACAACCGGATGGCTGCCTCCAGTTCGGTACGGGCCTCAGCTGTGCGCCCCAGCCGGGTGAGCAGCTCACCGCGCACGCTCGGCAGCAGGTACGAGTTCGACAGCGCCTCGGCGGACAGCAGTTCGTCCACGATCGGCAGCGCCGCAGCGGGTCCCCGGGCCATGGAGACGGCCACCGCCCGGTTGAGGTCGATCACCGGTGACGGGGCGAGCCGGCCGAGCGCCTCATAGATGAGCACGACGCGTTCCCAGTTCGTCTCGTCGACGGACGGGGCGAGTGCGTGGCATTCGGCGATCGCCGCCTGCAGGCCGTAGGCGCCAAGGCCCCGGCCTACCTGTCCCGCGTGGGCCAGGGCGGCCCGCCCCCTGCCGATCGCCGCACGGTCCCAGCGGCGCCGGTCCTGCTCGTCCAGCAGCACCGGTTCGCCGTCCGGCCCGGTGCGGGCGGGGAAGCGCGCCGATGTCAGCTCGAGCAGCGCCAGCAGGCCGTAGACCTCGGGTTCGTTCGGCATCAGCCGGGTCAGCACCCGGGCGAGGCGCAATGCCTCCCCCGCGAGGTCGAAGCGGATCAGACTGTTGCCCGAGCTGGCCGACGATCCTTCGGTGAAGATCAGGTAGATCGCGCTGAGCACCGAACCGAGCCGCTCGGTTCGGTGCTGTGGCGGCGGCACCTCGAACGGCACCCGCGCCGCGCCGAGGGTCTTCTTCGCCCTGGTGATCCTGGCCTGCACGGTGGCGGTCGGCACGAGGAACGCCTTGGCGATCTCGTCGCTCGTCAGACCGCCGACCACCCGCAGCGTGAGCGCCACCCGTGCCTCTCGCGACAGCACGGGGTGGCAGGAGATGAACATCAACGCGAGCACGTCGTCGTCGATCTGGTCCGGATCCCACAGCACGTCCTGCGGGTCGGGGGCCGGATCAGCGGGGCTGCCCGAGGCGGCGCCGCCCTCGCCCAGCTCATGGGCGAGGGCGGCGTACCTCTCGTCGAGGGCGGAGCGCCTGCGGAACATGTCGATCGCGCGGCGCCTGCCGACGGTGAGCAGCCACCCCGCGGGGTTGCGGGGTGTGCCTTCGCGTGGCCAGGTGACAAGCGCCTCCGCCAGTGCCTCCTGGGCGAGGTCCTCGGCCAGCGCGAAGTCGCCGGTGTAGCGCGCGAGCGCGCCGACGATCCGCGCGGACTCGATCCGCCAGACGGCGGTGACGGCCTCACGGCCCGTCGGATCGACCATCAGCAGCCTGTCAGAGCTGGCCCGTGGATTCGCGCCAGGCCTTCTCCTTCTGGATCCACTCGTTGTCCTGCGGGAACTCGTCGATCGAGGGGACCCTGCGGATCTCGCACTTGCTGCCAGCACCGGCCAGCGGCGCCCGCTTCGCCCATTCGATGGCCTCTTCCTTCGATGCCACGTTCAGCAACCAGAACCCGTTGAACAACTCCTTGGTCTCGCCGTACGGGCCATCGGTGACCACGGGCGGCTCGGAGGAGTAGTCGACCACGACGCCCTCGGCGGCGTCATCGAGGCCCTCGGCGGCGACAAGCACACCCGCGCGGATCATCTCGTCGTTGAAACGGCCCATCGAGTCCATGATCTCGTTGAAGTCCGTGTTCTGGAACTCCGCGAAGGTCTCGTCGGTGGCACGCATGATCAGCATGTACTTCATGGTTCCGTCTCCCTGAGTCATCGGGCCCCTCTCGGGCCCTTGCACCCCTAGGTCGAACGGCGATTGCCGTGGATCGACACATCCGCCGAACTTCTTTCGAGGAATTCTGGCAGAGGGCGATGCGTCGTCCACCGATTTCGGCGGCGAGTCAGTCCGCCTGTTCGGCCCACCACTTCTTCCCGGCCTCCGGGAGCGTGGAGATCGGGTCGTAGTACGGGTAGCGCCGCTGGAGGGCCTCCGGGTCCTCCAGCTCGATTCCGGTGCGGTAGTTCTTGGTCCAGTAGGAGATGCCCTTCTCCCGGTCGTACTCCGCGAGCTGGTGCACCCAGCGCTTGCCGACGTAGGGCACGTCGCAGACGATCCGCGGTGTGGCGTAACCGGGCAGGTAGCCCATGATCGCGTGCTGCAGTTCCTGTGCCTCGTGCACCGACACCCGCCAGTGCTCGGAGTTCGGGATCATGTCGCACATGTAGAAGTAGTACGGCAGGATCCCGGCTTCACCCTGCAGCGCGAAGCACAGATCGAGCAGCTCGTTCGGGGTCGCGTTGACCCCCCGCATCAGCACGCCCTGGTTGCGGACGTCCCTGACTCCGACGTCGAGTGCGGTCCTGGTCGCCTCGGCCACCAGCGGCGTGACCGACTGGGCGTGGTTGACGTGGGTGTGGATGGCCAGGTTCACCCCGCGCCTGCCCGCCGTGCCCGCGACCCTGGCGAGACCCTCGACGATCTTCGGCTGCAGCCAGTGCTGCGGAAGTCCCGCCAGCGCCTTGGTGGCCAGCCGGATGTCGCGGACGGTCTCGATGTCCATCAACCGCATCAGGAACGACTCGAGCTGATGCCATGGGACGTTCGCGACGTCACCGCCGGAGACCACCACGTCGCGCACGCCCGGGGTCCGCTTCAGGTAGTCGATGATGGCGTCCTGCCGGTCCACCGGCTTCAGCGACAGCTTGTGCTTGTCGACCTGCTCGGTGGAGTTGCCGACGAGGTCCATCCGAGTGCAGTGCCCGCAGTACTGCGGGCAGGTCGAGATCAACTCGGCGAGCACCTTGGTGGGGTAGCGGTGGGTGAGCCCCTCGGCCACCCACATCTCGGCCTCGTGCAGCGAGTCCCGTTCAGCGTGCGGATGCGAGGCCCATTCGGTTTCCCGGTCGCTGCGCACGGGCAGCATGTACCGACGAATCGGGTCGGCGTAGAACTCCTCGGTCACCTTCCGGGGGTCCGAACCCGCGTGCGGCGCCATCGTGTTGAGCATCTGCGGTGGGAGCAGCATCGACATCGTCGCCATCTCGCGCTGGTCCGCCAGCAGGTCCTCGTAGAACCGGTCTTCCAGCAGATCACCCATCAGCGCCCGGAGCTGCTTGATGTTGCGGACGCAGTGCACCCGCTGCCACTGCGCGTCCCGCCACTCGGCCTCGGTCACGTCCTGCCAGCCGGGCAGTCGACGCCAGTCCGGCTCGACCAACTCCGTCCTGGCATAGACGTACGGCTGCTCGGGACCCAGCTCATGCTGGGCACCGGGGGCAGTCGAGGCAGGTTCCTGGATCGCAGTCACATCTGCTCCTCAAGTTCGAGATAACGTGAAATTATCCTGTCACAGAGCACTACGAACGTAAATTTTGCCGTTATGCGGGTGTTATCTGTAGAGGTCACAGCGCCCGATCCCCGGTGTGGACGCGCAACCGGCACCAGGCAGACTCTGCAGATGTGAACAGCGAAGAGCGGACGCTCCTGCTGACCGGAGGACGCGTCCACAGCCCGAGTTCGCCGGACGCCACGGCCATGGCCGTCACCGGGGACACCGTCGTCTGGGTCGGGCAGGACGGCCCGGGGCGCGCGCTGCACCCGGATGCCGAGGAGGTCGCCCTGGACGGCGCCTTCGTCGCCCCCGCGTTCGTCGACGCCCACGTGCACGCCACCGCCACCGGACTGCACCTGGCCGGGCTCGACCTTTCGGCCGCGCGCAGCGGCGCCGAACTCCTCGCGGCCGTCCGCTCGGCCGCTAAGCCCGGCGAGGTACTGCTTGCCCACGGCTGGGACTCCTCGGCATGGCAGGACACCCGCGTGCCCAGCCGGGCGGAACTCGACGAGGCCGCGGGAGACGTTCCCGTCTACCTGAGCCGGGTCGACGTGCACTCCGCACTGGTCTCCACCGCCATGGTCGAACTCGCCCCTGCCGCCCGCTCCGCTGCCGGCTGGTCCGCCGACGGCCCGTTGACCAGGCAGGCCCACCACCTGGTGCGAGCCGCCGCACGAGCCGCCATCACCCCTGGCCAGCGCCACGACGCGCAGGTGGCCTTCTTACGCACCGCTGCCGCCCGCGGCATCGCCACCGTGCACGAGTGCGCGGGCCCCGACATCTCCGGCGTCGACGACCTCACCGCACTGCTGGACCTGGCCAAGGATCCGGACCTGCCCGCGGTGGTCGGCTACTGGGGCGAGACCGGCGCCGTCGACCTCGCGAACCGCCTCGGCCTGCCGGGACTCGCCGGCGACCTCTTCGTCGACGGCGCACTCGGTTCGCACACCGCCGCCCTGTGCGCGCCGTACACCGATCAGCCGCACACCAGCGGCGCCCGCTACCTCGACGCGCAAGCCATCGCCGACCACGTCGTCGGCTGCACCGAGGCCGGCCTGCAGGCCGGTTTCCACGTCATCGGTGACGCAGCGGTCGGCGAGGTCGTCCAGGGGTTCCAACTCGCCGAACGGGCAGTGGGCAGCCGCGCTCTCGCCGCCCGCCGTCACCGGCTCGAACACGTGGAGATGATCGACGCGGAACAGGCTCGCATCCTCGCGAGCTGGGGAGTGGTGGCCTCCGTCCAGCCCTTGTTCGACGCCGCCTGGGGCGGGCGGTCGGGCATGTACGCCGAACGCCTGGGCGCCGAGCGCGCTGCCGGGCTCAACCCCTTCGCCACCCTCGCCGCCCAGGGCATGCCGCTGGCACTGGGCTCGGACGCCCCGGTCACACCGCTGAACCCCTGGGCCAGTGTCCGGGCCGCCGTGCACCACGGCACGCCGGGAGCAGGGCTCTCACCCCGCGCCGCCTTCACCGCGCACACCAGGGGAGGGCACCGGGCAGCGGGCGTCGCCGACGGCATCACGGGCAGCCTCGTCCCCGGCGCGCCCGCGCACTACACGATCTGGAAGGCCGCCGACCTCGTCGTCGCAGGCTCGGACAAGCGGGTGCAGCGCTGGTCCACCGACCCCCGCTCCGGAGTTCCGGGCCTGCCCGCGCTCGAGCCGTCCGCCCAGCTGCCACGATGCCTGCGGACCGTGCGCGCGGGCCGGGTCATTTACGACGAGCTCGCCGTGTCCGGCCGAGCGTGAGCACCACCATGACCGACACGGTCGCATCGCCCGGCGCGGCCACGCGGCGCTGGCGTCCCGTGGCCGCGCGTCTGCTCCTGACCGCGCTCTCCGGGTTCGTGCTGTACCTGAGCTTCCCGCCGCGGCCGCTGTGGTGGCTGGCGCCGCTGGCCTTCGCCGGACTCGGCCTCGTCCTGTTCCGCAGACGATTCTGGGCAGGAGCGGGTTACGGCCTCGTGTTCGGGCTGGTCTTCTTCCTCGCCCACCTCGTGTGGATCCAGGACTTCCTCGGCGCCGACTTCGGCAGCGCCCCCTGGCTCGGGCTCTCCGCGGTCATGGCCCTGTTCGTCGCCGCGGCCTGTGGCCTGATGACGCAGGTCACCACCCTGCCGGCCGCACCCGTGTGGATGGCGATGGTGTTCCTGCTGCAGGAGACCGTGCGCTCCCGGTGGCCGATCAACGGATTCCCCTGGGGCCGGGTGGCGTTCGGTCAGCCGGAGGGCGCCTACCTGTCACTGGCCTCGGTCGGCGGGGCGCCGCTGGTCGGCTTCGCGGTCCTGCTCACCGGGTTCGGACTGGCTCGGCTCGGCGTCCTCCTCCATGCCGGGCACCGCAGGCCCGACCCGCGCTGGATTACTCCTGTCGCGTGCACCCTGCTGCCCGTCATCGCCGGCCTGGCACTGTGGCCCACGGTGGGCACAACCGCCGAGGCCGGCACCCGCTCGGTCGCCGTTGTCCAGGGCAACGCGCCTGACGCAGGACTCGGCCTGCTCGGCCAGCGGGCCACGATCCGCCGCAACCACCTGGAGGCGAGCGCGCAGCTCGCACGCCGCATCGAGAGTGGTGCGGTCCCTCGGCCCGACCTCGTGGTCTGGCCGGAGACCGCGACCGAGGTCCGCGGGCCCGATCCCGTACTGAACGAGGTGGTCGACGCGTTCGGTGCGCCGACCCTCATCGGCGCCCTGTACCGGTTGCCCACGGGGCAGGCGCAGAACACGGTGATCGAATGGCAACCGGGGACCGGCCAGGTGGATCGCTACGCCAAACAGGAGCTGGTGCCGTTCGCCGAGTACGTCCCCCTGCGGTCCATCGCCCGGCTGTTCACTCCGTTCGTCGATGACACCGGCGACATGCTGTCCGGCACCGAGCCCGGGGTGTTCGACGTCGCGGGGACGAAGGTCGGCCTGGCCATCTGCTATGAGGCCGCCTATGACTACGTCTCGCGTGAGGCGACACGGGCGGGCGCCGAGTTGCTGGTCATCCCGACCAATAACGCCTGGTACGGGCCCGGGGAGATGAGCTACCAGCAGCTCGCGATGTCCCGGGTCCGCGCAGTCGAGCACGGTCGCGCGGTCGTGGTGGCGGCGACCAGCGGGGTCAGCGCGATCGTCCGGCCCGACGGCAGTCTCGACGCCTCCACCAGCCTGTTCACCCAAGAAACGCTGCTGCGGGACGTGCCCCTGCGGCAGCAGACTACCCTGTCAGATCGACTCGGTGCATGGACCGAGTACGTGCTGGTCGGGGCCGCGTTGCTGGCGGTGGCGAGCGGTGTCGTGCTCACCCGTCGCACCCGGCGTGCGAACGCCGAGAAGACCGACGAGAGTGCGGCGCGCGGCGTCGCCGAGGAGGGTTAGGTATGGCGCAGGGGGTTCCCGCCGAGGGGACGCGGCATGGGGAGAGCATCGAGCCGGTGCTGGTCGTGATCCCGACCTACAACGAGCGGGACAACCTCCCCGACATTCTGCGGAGGCTGCACGAGGCCAATCCCGCCGTGCACGCGCTGGTGGTGGACGACGGCAGCCCGGACGGCACAGGGGTGCTCGCGGACGACCTGGCGGCCGCCGACGAGCGCGTGCACGTGATGCACCGCTCGGAGAAGGCCGGGCTGGGCGCGGCCTACGTCGCCGGCTTCCGGTGGGGTCTGGCCCGCGACTACGCGACGCTGGTCGAGATGGACGCCGACGGCTCGCATGCGCCGGAGGACCTGCCCCGCATCCTGGACGCGCTCGGTGATGCGGACCTCGTGCTCGGCTCCCGCTACGTGCCCGGCGGCAGTGTGGTGAACTGGCCACTGCGCAGGCAGATCCTGTCCCGCGGTGCCAACCTGTACTCCAGAATCGCGCTCGGCGCCCGGATCAACGACATCACCGCGGGCTATCGGGCCTATCGGCGACAGGTGCTGGAGAAGCTCGCGTTGGACGAGATCGCCTCCCGTGGCTACTGCTTCCAGATCGATCTGGCCTGGCGCACGGTCTGCGAGGGCTTCACCGTGGTCGAGGTGCCGATCACCTTCACCGAACGCGAGATCGGCGAGTCGAAGATGAGCGGGTCGATCGTGCGGGAGGCCATGGTGCGGGTCGGAATCTGGGGCTTGCGACACCGGCTCGACCAACTGCGCTCCATCTTCACCCGAAAGAGCTGACACGTACAGACGCGGGCCCCGCACCAGTTGGTGCGGGGCCCGCGTCTGTGGTGGGAGCGGTTAGCCGGCGCTCATGCGGAGCGGGTCCGGCGTCCCTTCAGCTCGGCGAGACGCTCGTTGAGCAGGTCCTCCAGTTCCGGGATGGAACGACGCTCCAAGAGCATGTCCCAGTGCGTCCGGGGAGGCTTCACGTCGCGCTGCGCAGGCTGACCGCCGTCGATGATCTCTGACTCGCTGCCGTGCAGTCTGCACTCCCACACCGACGGGATCTCGGCGTCGTCGGAGAACGGCACCTCGAACTCGTGGTCCTTGGGGCATGCGTAACGCACGGTACGGCGCGGGGCTAGGTCGTGATTACGGTCGGTCTCGTAGCTGACCGCTCCCAACCGGCTTCCACGAAGAACACGGTCGGCCATGGTGGGTCCTTTCAGTCGGCTCTGTCGAGAGCCAGGGCGATGCTCACCCTATGCAACGACCGGGCCGGTCGGGGGATTCCCGTACCGGCATGTCGTTGCTCACGATGAGCTTCGTCACCCGTCGGCAACAGCTTCCTCTAGTAGGACGGAATTTCGCCGTCGGCGTGACGCGTTATCGCCCGTCTTCTTGGGATTATCGCCCGTATGGGCTATCTAGCGCTACTCAGGTCAGGCGTAATTGCTCTGGGTGTTCCGAGTGGGGTCCAAGATCACCAAGCCGGAAGTGTCGGCGGCACAGAACCTGGTAACGCACCGTAGTTGACTGGGTCTGCGAGCGTGGCATAGGTGAATGTTCAACATATCCTTCGGCGTCCGCGACAACGACGGTGTCGCCCGCCCGTAGCACCTGACCGTCGAGGACCCGCGCGTTGAACCGCCCCGGAAGACCGCACCAGCAGAGCACCTCGACCTGAACCGGCTGCAACTCGTCGGCCAGTTCGAACAGACGCCGGGCACCCGGGAACAGCTGGCTGCGAAAGTCCGTCGCGATACCGAAGCAGTAGACGTCCAGCTGGACGTCGTCGGCGAGTTCGGCGAGCTGTTCGACCTGTCCGGGGGAGAGGAACTGCGCCTCGTCGATGATCAGGTAGTCGACGTGCAGTCCTCGCGACCACTGCCCGCGCACCAATTCGCGGAGATCGGTCTCCGGTCCCACCTCGAGCGCTCTGCGGGTGATCCCGATCCTGCTGGTGATCTGCGGCTCCCCGGACCGGTCGTGGCGAACCAGCAGCAGGCCACGCCTGCCTTGTCTGGCGTGGTTGTGGTCGATCTGCAGCGCCAGCGTCGACTTGCCGCAGTCCATCGGCCCATAACAGAACTTGAGCCTGCCGACGACGGCACCGCGTCTGCGGTCACCGGCCGCCGGAACCGAGGACAGCGCGCCTGCCGGGTCCAGCTCTTCTTCAAGCGTGGTCACGACGAGGCACCCTATCGGGCGAGCGTCCGCGCGGTTGGGAGTACGGGCAGTGAACCCTCCGTACCGCATCGGGTACGAGTCAGGGCCAGTCTGAAACGCGCGACATGATCGACTCCGCGGGCCAGCTCGGTTCGCGGACGCACTGTCAGATCACCGTCGGCTCCCGGTTGCCCGCCGCGGCGATGGCGCGGCGCACCGGAACCAGAGCCACCAGCACGAGGCCAATCACGAAAAAGACCGTCAGCGCGATGATCGCGTACCGGAAGGAGCCGGTGGCCTGCCCGACGGCGGCGAACAACAGCGGGCCCATCCACGACGTTCCCCGCTCGCCGATCTCGTAGAGCGAGTAGTACTGCGCCTCCTTGCCCGCCGGGATCATCTGACTGTAGAGCGACCGCGACAGGGCGTTGGTGCCACCGAGCACCAGCCCGATCCCCACGGCCACCGCGTAGAACTGGAACTGCTGGCCCGCCTGGACGAAGAACGCGGCCCCGATCACCAGGATCCACACGCTGAGACTGCCGAGGATCGTCTTCTTCGCGCCGAACCGCCGCGCGATCATGCCGTGGGCGACGCCGCCGAAATAGGCCACGAACTGGATCACCAGGATTGTCGCGATCAGCACCTCGTCGGCGAACTTCAGCTCCTCCTTGCCGTACTGCGCCGACACGGTCACCACCGTCGAGATCCCGTCGGTGTACACCAGGTAGGCGCCGAGAAAGGCCAGCGTCAGCGGGAACGCCCTGGCCGCCTTCACGGTGTCCCGTAGTTCGGTGAAGCCTGCCCGCAGCACCGAGACACCCTGCTCCCTGCCGTGTGGCTCCTGGTGCTCCTGCAACCTCCGCAACGGGATCAGCGTGAACGCCGCCCACCAGATCCCGGAGGTGAGGAAACAGATCCGGACCGCCGTCGACTCGCTGACGCCGAACGCGTCCCTGCCGAGGTAGAACGCCAGTTGCAGGGCCAGCGCGACACCGCCGCCGAGGTACCCGAACGCCCACCCGCGCGAGGAGACCGCATCCCGCTCGTCCGGCGTCGCGATGTCGGGAAGGAACGAGTAGTACACGACGATCGAGGCGCCATAACCGATGTTGCCGAGCATGTACAGGACGACGCCCAGCTCCCAGTTGCCGTCCGCCACGAAGAACAGCAACGCCGACGACGCGGCACCGAGGAACGCGAAGCCGCCGAGGATCTTCTTCTTGCTCTGGCTGCGGTCGGCGATGGCTCCGGTCACAGGCAGCACGAGGACCTGGACGATCGTCGCCGCGGCGAGCAGGTACCCCCACAGCGAGCCCGCGGGGAAGGTCAGTCCGAAAAGACCGATGTCGCAGTTCTGCAGGGTGCTGTCGCGCCCGAGATCGTCGACACAGGGTATCGGGCCGTTGCGGGTGAGATCGGTCCGTGCGTCGTCGGCCGCCACCGACCCCATGTACAGCGCACCAAACACGGTGATGACAGAGGTGAAGAAGGTCGAATTGGCCCAGTCGTAGAAGTACCAGCCGCGTTGCTCGCGCTTGCGCTGCCTGGCGTCAGCCGCGGGAGCCGGGCCGGACGGGATGGTGGTCATGCCAAGCTCCTGCAACTCGTGACGTCTGGCCAGAGCGGAGACTACTTGCCCGTCAGGGGAGAGGGGAGCGCACCGCCGACTTCCGCGAATGTCGCCAACATGGCGAACCACCCGTGCGGGGGGTGATGCGGGTGTTTTGCCTGGTTCTGTTGTGGCTGGTGAGGTTGTTTCTTACTGTTCAGTCATGACGACACCGCGGCGGGCCCACGTTCTCCGGTTCCTCGTGCGAGCCGTGCTCGTCGGGGTGGCCGTGGCGGGTGTTCAGTTCGCGACGGCGCTTCCCGCCTCGGCCGACCCCAGCGCCGCAACGTGGGCGAAGCTGCGCATGTGCGAGTCGAGCGGCCGCTACCACGTCAACACCGGAAGTGGCTTCTACGGCGCATACCAGTTCGATCTGCCCACCTGGCGCAGTGTCGGCGGAGAGGGGAGACCGGACCAGGCGAGTCCGCGGGAGCAGGACTACCGCGCGCTGTACCTCTACCGGATGCGCGGCTGGCAACCGTGGGAGTGCGCGGGCATGCTGGGCCTGCGCGGCGACAGTGACGCCCGGAGCAAGCGTAAGCCGAGTTACCGCGAGTCGGCCTACATGGGGAACGGAGCACCGGCCGATCCGACCGTCGCACCGGCGTGGCCGGGAGTGGTGTACGTCCACGGCGACTGCGCACCCGCGCTCCGGGTGTTCCAGCTTCGGATGAACGAGTTCGGCTACGGCTTCAGCGGCACCGGCTGCTACTACGCGAAGACGAAGGTGGCGGTGCTGGAACTGCAGCGCGCCAACGGGATCAGGGACTCAGGACGTCTCGGCCCGAAGACCTGGAAGGCGGCGTGGGACGGAAAGCCTCCCCGGTAGCCGCCGAACGGCGGTCATGCGGCGGTGTGCCAGGCGCCGCGTTCCAACAGCACCTCGCGGAGCACATCGGGGCGATCCGTGACGATGCCGTGCACGCCGAGATCGAGCAGGTCGCACATCTCGGCCCGATCGTCCACGGTCCAGGTGTGCACCTCCGCGCCGGCGAGCTGCGCCGCGCGCAGGAAGCCACGGTGCACGATGGTCATCGCCCCCTGCCTGATCGGCACCTGCGCCATCGCGCCCCGGCAGAACGTGCCCAGCCTCAGGAACGGCGCGTATCCGTGCGCCCAGAGCGCGGCCACGGACCTCGGGCCCATCGCCGTGAGCAGTCGCGGGCCCGCGAGCCGGCGGAGCCGGGCCAGTCTGGCATCGGAGAACGACGCCGCCGCGACGCGATTATAGGTTCCGGTGCGCGCGAGCACCTCGAGGAACGGCTCGACGGCCGCGGCGGACTTCACGTCCACGTTGAAGAACGCCGAGGGGAGTTCCTCCAACAGGTCCTCCAGCCGCGACAGCTCGACCTTTCCGCCGATCTTCGCCCGGCGGACTTCGGCCCAGCGCTGCCCGGCGACAGGTCCGGTCCGGTCGGTGGTGCGATCGAGTGAGACGTCGTGGAGTGCCACCAGGACCCCGTCGGCGGTGGCGTGCACGTCGGTCTCGAGGTAGTGGTAGCCCTCGGCGACCGCCCGTTGGAAGGCAGGCAGGGAGTTCTCCAGCTCGGCGAGCTCACCGAGATGCCACCCGCGATGGGCGAAGGCGCGGGGGCCAGGTGTGGCGAGATACGGATGCTGGGGTTGCACCCTTCCAGTGTGCCCGCTCGGCGTGGCCTCGGCATGAGCAGCGAATGGCCAGCTAGGGTCTGGCGGGTGAGTGAGGTCGCGGAGCACGTCGAATCGTCACGTGACGCAACAGCTGAGGCGCGGCGCAACGCGTTCCGGCACTGCGGGTGGTGCGGTCGGCGACTGGAGCAACGTGGAAGTGTCGGCAGGCGTCGTCGTTACTGTGGACAGTCCTGCAGGCAGCGGGCGTATGAGCGCAGGAGCGCGGTCCAGCGCAGCGGCCTGCCCGAGGATTCTGTCGTGCTGTCCGACACGGAGATCGCGACTTTGCAGGACCGGTTGTTCCAACTGAGGTGTGCCGCGGAGGACGTGGTTACCGCAGCCGACGACGGTGCGGACGCCCGCGAACTCCGGCGAATGGCCACCGAACTGGCAGCCGCGGCTCACGACCTCGAACAACTACGCTGACAAACGTCCAGCCACCCTGCCGCGAAACGTCACGGTGACGTATTGGGGCAGGGTGGCTGGGACAGGGAAGTGGGGTCCGCGACTCCCTGAGCCCGCGGTTACCGCGCCGGTTAAGGCGACGGCGGAGTTGTGCACTGGGTGGCGGGAGGAGATCTGGCGCCGGATGGTTTGTCCCGCAGTGTGTGAACGGCCAGAAGGCGAGCTGGTGAGGCGCAGGCCGGAGCTGGCATCCGTGCCGCCGTTATCGCAGGTCACGAAAACGCCGATAAGCTACATTATGTTAAGTAGACGGTATCGTCAGGCGGGGGCCACTCCCTCGGGTGTCTTGCCTCGGTGAAGATGAATCCTGTCTGCCGGCCGAGTTGCCCCGTCTCAGATGGCTCCCCACAACCTCGCCGACGTCCTCCGGGACGTGGTCTCCCCTGCCGAGACCCGGGTCGCGCTCGCGGCGTTCCAGCGGGCGGTTGAGACGGGCGACCTGCAGGGTCTGCTCGACATCCTCGCGCCGGAGGTCGTCGTCCTGAGCGACGGTGGCGGGGTCAAGCGGGCCGTGCCGCGTCCCGTCGTGGGCGCCGACAAGGTGGCCCGCCTGCTGGCCGCCGGCCTGACCAGGGTCGGCACCGCGATGTCGGTCGAGCCGGTGCAGGTCAACGGCTCGCCTGCGCTGATCGTCCGGATCAACGGGGAGATCGACGGTGTCATGGCGGTGCAGGTCGAGCAGGGCCTGGTCGCCGGGCTCTACTACGTGCGCAACCCCGAGAAACTGTCGCATGTGGATCAGGAAACCGCGGTGAGCCGCTGATTCCATCCGCACTCCCCCTATCGCACTTTCCCGGGAAAGTGCGATAGGGGCCGCTACCCGGTCCAGGGTGACCGGGCCACCTCGGCGCTCGCGGGCCGCCACATCGGTTGCAGCCGTGGACCGTCGGGAAGCTCGATTGGGTCGCCCACGTCGGTGAACCCGACTCGCTCGTACAGCCTCCGGTTCCGTGGCGAACTGGCTTCCAGGTAGGCCGGCACGCGTTCCGCGTCCAGTTGCCCCAATTGCTCGCGGAGCATGGCGCCACCGATGCCCTGTCCACGCCGGTCCGGGTCGACCACGACGTTCGACAGGTACCAGTACGTGCCTGCCTGCGGACGGCGCTGTCCGGTGAGCTCGATCAGGAGTTTCATCCGGTCGGCGAACTCGCCGTAGGTGTGCTCGATGAACTGGGCGCCCTCCGGGTCCTGCAGGGTCGATGTGCCGGTTCCCTGCGAATAGTCGATCCGCTCCCAGATCGAGATCCCGGCCACAACTCCGGTCTTCTCCTCGGCGATCACCAGCGCTCCCGAGAGGAGAATGCTTTCCAGGTAGGGCATCGTCACCTCCGGCCCGGTGTCGACTGCGAGCCGTCGCCGTGCGTCCTCGTCGTCGATCACCCAGCTCAGGACCGGGTCGTGCAGGTTGGCCGCCGTGTAGGCCTCGGCGACCGCCGGTAGTTCGGCCCGCTCCGGTCGGCGGATCCTGATCCGATGGTTCGTCATGACTCTCCTCCGGGTTCTCGGGCCCCGTCATGTTGGACAGGGTTTCGTGGTCGGTGAGGGCTCCGGCGTCCGAGCCCTCACCCTCGGGCGGTACTGGTCCGATCGGCGAGGCGGTTGAGCCGTCGGCGGGGCGGCCAGCGCACGTCGTAGGCCCAGCCGAGCTTCTCGAACAGCCAGATCACGCGCGCGGAGATGTCAATCTGACCGCGTTGCACGCCGTGCCGGGCGCTGGTCGGGTCGGCGTGGTGCAAGTTGTGCCATGATTCGCCGAACGAGACGATCGCCAGCGGCCAGAAGTTCGCGGACTTGTCTCTGGTGGTGAATGGCCGCGTCCCGAGCATGTGGCAGATCGAGTTCACCGACCAGGTCACGTGATGCAGTACGCAAACGCGCACCAGTCCGGCCCAGAAGAACGCGGTGACCGCGCCCCACAGTGACCAGGTGATCAAGCCACCGAGCAGAGCGGGAACGGCGAAGCTGAGCAGGGTCCACAGCAAGAACAGTCGGTCGATTCTGCTGATGAGCGGGTCTTTGACCAGGTCTGGCGCGAACCGATCGATGTTGCTGACGTCCCGCGAGAAGTTCCAGCCCATGTGCGCGTGCCAGAACCCCTTGGCGATGGCCCATGGTGTGGTGCCGAATAGCCACGGCGAGTGTGGGTCCCCAAGCCGGTCCGCGAACGCGTGGTGCCGTCGATGATCGGCCACCCACACGGTCACTGGCCCCTGCAGCGCGGTGCTGCCTGCGATCGCGAGCGCCGCCCGCAACCACGGTTTCGCTTTGAACGAGCCGTGTGTGAAGTGCCTGTGGTAGGCAACCGTGATACCAAGCCCGCTGATCCCGTAGAAGACCAGGAACAAACCGATATCGATCCAGCTCAGTCCCCATCCCCAAGCCAAGGGTACCGCTGTGATTAGCGCGAGCATCGGGACGAGCAGGCCGATGTAGACGGAGAACTGCGCCGTGGGGTTGCGCCTGCCCGAGACGATGGGCTTCGTGCCCTTGGTGGGCGGTTTTCCCTCGGAAGTGGTGGCAGGAGGGGAAGAGTTGGTCGCCATGGGCTTGATCGTACGTACGTTCAAATCCACTCCGCAAGGCGTACGTACGTCAAAGTGCTAGTGTCGGCTGCGTGAGTCAACGCGACGACCTATTGGCCGGTGCACGAAAATGCCTGGTCGAGAAGGGATACCACCGCACGACCGCACGCGACATCGCTGCGGCGTCGGGATCGCATCTGGCCTCGATCGGCTATCACTTCGGCTCCAAGGACGCGTTGATGAACCTCGCCGCGCTGCAGGCGCAGGATGAGTGGGGCGACATAATCGCCGCGTCGGTGCGGGCCGCGGCCGGGGCGGCTCCGGCCCAGCGACTGCAGATTGCTCTCGAGAAGCTTTTCACGTCGCTTGCCCCGCACCGGGAGCTCGTCGTGGCCAGCGTGCAGGCCTATGCCCAAGCTGATTTCGCTGATGACATTCGCGACGCCCTGCGTGACGCCACCCGGATCGCTCGAGCCGAACTGGCCGCCATGTTGCTCGCCCGGGACGTCGATGACATCGATGTGGCGACCGCCGATACCGTCGGCGCGGTCATCCATTCGTTGGTGGTCGGCTTTGTGGTGCAGTCACTTGTGGCTCCCGATTCACTACCGAGTGGTGAGCAGGCCTGCGTGGCGCTGCGCGCACTGGTGGCCGAGCACGTCTGAGTGACGATCGTGCGCGTAGGATCGCCTGCTCGCGTCGAACCAGCGACGTCGAACCGAAGGGTCCGAATGGCCATTGACGGTGCCGTACCGGTCTCGAACGACAATGCGGAGCAACTGAGCGCCTGGGACGGCGATCAGGGGACGTTCTGGGCGGACCGTGCCGACCGTATCGACGAAGGCGTAGCCAGGTACCACGAGCACCTCATGGCCGCTGCGCGGATCGGGGCCACCGACATCGTGCTCGACATCGGCTGCGGCAACGGGCAGGCGACCAGGGACGCGGCCCGCCGGGCCACGGCAGGATGGGCGCTCGGGGTCGACCTGTCCTCCCGGATGCTCGAACTCGCACGTCGGCTGGCCGAGCGCGATCAACTCTCCAACGTCACTCTCCGGCAAGCGGACGCGCAGACCCATCCGTTTCCCTCGCAAAGTTTCGACCTCGCGATCAGCAGGCACGGTGCGATGTTCTTCGGCGACCCGCCTGCAGCTTTCGCCAATATCGCCCGAGCTATGCGCCCTGCCGCCCGCCTGGTGCTGCTGTCCTGGCAACTGCCACAGCACAACGAATGGCTGACCGCTTTCCGGGCGGCGTTCACCAGCGGCCGTCCGGTGCCACCGCTGGACCGGACGCACCAGGACCGATGTCGTTGAGCGATCCTGTGGTGGTCCGTGGACTGCTGACGTCGGCGGGATTCGCCGATGTACAGCTGCGCGATCTACGCGAACCGATGTACTTCGGCCGCGACGTCGAGGACGCTTGCGAGTTCGTCTCGGCACAGTTCGGGGGAATGCTGAACGGGCTCGACGAGGATGAGCGTGCACGGGCGCTCGACGCGTTGCGATCCGACATGTCGGACCACCACAGTTCCCGTGGTGTCTGTTACGACTCGGCAGCCTGGCTCATCGAAGCACGGCTGCCGTGACCGGCCTTCGTTCGCTGGTCCTACTCCCCTGTAACGACGGTCAGTGGGGAAGGTCCTCGGGAACGGGCAGGTTGAGGGCGTCGAGGAAGCGGGCGGTGCGCACCTCGACGAAGATCTCGTCGTCCTCGAACTGTCCGATGGCGTCGTCGGTGAGCACTGCGGGATCGACCTCTTCGTCGTCGGCGAGGTAGGTGGCGAACAGCCGTTCCTTCTCCGCTCTTTCGGACTCGCTCGTGTCACCCTTGACCTGCGTCCACCAGAACGCGAGACCGGCTGCCTCGCGCGCGACGTCCGTCGGCTGCGACGCGTCCTCCTCCTCGAAGTAGTCACGTGGGGTGAAGCCGAGATAGGCGACACCGCTGCCCGGACCCGTCGGGCTGTAGGTGACTGTGGTGAAGTCGCTGTCGTAGATGTCCACGGTGAGCCACGGCCCCGCGACATCCGGCTTCTGACCGGGACGATGAGGCCGCCACCCGGCTTTGTCGAAGACGTACGCGCCGAAGAACCCCATGTTGCTCCCTGTCAGCCGGTTGTCTGGCCACGAGGCGGGAATGTTATCGCGTGCACGATCCACTGTGGACGGCCGGTCTGGTCCCGATGACGACCGAGGCGTCGAGCTCCTCGCAGGCGGCCGTTCGCGGGACCAGACCGTTGCGGGCGAACATCTCGGCCGTGTGCGGGGCCTGGCGCTCGCTCGCCTCGATCAGCACATGACCACCGGGCGCGAGCCAGTCGGCCGCCTCTGCGGCCACCCTCCGGTGGATGTCCAGTCCGTCCACTCCCCCGTCGAGCGCGACCCTCGGCTCGTGCAGACGGGCTTCGGGCGGCATCAGTTCGATCGCGCCGGTGGGCACGTAGGGGGCGTTGACCACGAGGACCTCTACGCGCCCGCGCAAGCCGTCGGGGACGGGCTCGTAGAGGTCACCCCCATAGACCCGGCCGCCGGCCGCGGCGATGTTGCGGCGAGCGCAGTGGACGGCGGCCGGGTCTATGTCGGCCGCGTGGAGTTCCACATCGTCCAGTTCGGCGAGGAGCACCGCGCCCACCGCGCCGGAACCGCAGCACAGGTCGAGGACGAGTGGTGCTGGTGGGGCGACAGCGGCGGCCTGGGTGACGAGGAACTCGGTACGGCGGCGCGGGACGAAGACTCCTGGATCCACGACGATGCGGTGACCACGGAACTCGGCCCAGCCGAGAACCTGTTCCAGGGGCAGTCCGTCGACCCGCTGGTCGACCATCGAGGTGAGGTCCGAGTCGGTCCGTGCCTCGGAAATGAGCAGCTGGGCCTCGTCCTCGGCGAACACGCATCCCGCGGCCCTGAGCCTGGAGACGACGGCGGCGTGAACGGCTTGTTCGGCTGGCGCTGACACTAGGGCAGGCGAACCATTCGGGCGTTGGACGAGAGCACTCGGCCTGAGCTGGCGGTCATGGGTGCTCACCGTCCTTGCCGGTCCGCTGATGAATCTCCGACCCTACAGACCGGTCGAGGTCAAGCGGGTTCGCGTCCCGAAAAACCAGCGAGAACGTCAAGGTAGTGCGGACTTTTCATGATGCCGAGGACGTTGCCGAACGGATCGATCACCGAGGCGGTGACGAACCCCTCCTCGCGGACGGTCAGCGCCTCGTGTTCTCTCGCCCCCTTGGCGAGCAGTGTCTCGAGTGTGGTCTCGACGTCGTCGACGTGCCAGTACAGCACCACTCCCCCTGGGGCGGGGGGCGGAACGTGGGGTGCATAGCGACTGTCGATGATGCCCAGTTCGTGTTGATAGTCGCCGACGCGGAACTCGACGTACGCGAGCGGTCCATCAACGGGGCGCTCGAAGTATGGCTCGAGCCCCAAAAGGTCGGTGTACCAGTGCTTGGCTGCCTGGATGTCCTCGGCGAAAAGGCTGATGGTGGAGAATCCGCGCAACATCGGTGTTCCCTTCGGCGGCGTGACTTGCTGACAAGGCCAGCATCAGGGCCGAAGTGCTCACCTTCTGAGCACTTTGCTGTCGGCGATCGAACTTCAACTGGAGGCGGTGAAGAAGCGGTCGGCGAGCCAGCACTCGATATCGTGCAGCGCTGCTTTGGCCATGCCGGTCGAGCGGGAGGTGAAGGCGTGGGGGGCCTCCGGGTAGATCCGGAGGTCGACTTCGCCGCCGGCCGCCGAAACCCGGGCAGCCATAGCCGTGTTGTCCTCGAGCAGGATGTCCGAGCTGCCGACGACCAGCAAAATCGGACACAGGCCGCGCAGGTCCCCGTAGACCGGGGAGATGTCGTGGACCGTGCGGTCAGTCACGTGACCGGCGTATGCCTGAATGAAGTACTCATCAGCGATCAGCCGACCTGCGGGGGTCAGACCGCTCAGATCGTACGTGCAACGCGGCCCCGCCGAACGCGTCGGCGAGACCGCGGTCGCGCAGGCGCAGCAGTACCGCCATGGCGAGGGTGGCCCCCGCCGAAAAGCCGCCGATCGCCAGTCTTGTCGTGCCGAAACGAGTTCCGGCCTGCTCAAGGAGCCACAGTGCGGCTGTTTCGCAGTCGTCGGGAGCGGCGGGCCAGGGATGTTCAGGAGCGAGCCGGTAGTCCACACTCACGACGACGATTCCGAGCGCATCCGCGAGCTGCTGGTTGCGCGCGTCCCCCTGCGCCGCCGAGCCATGTAGAAGCCGCCACCGTGGATGTCCAGATATACGCCGCGTGGCACGGCTCCGCCGGGAGCGAGGACTCTCACGGGCACTCGCCGACCAGCGGCTTCGGCTACCTGTTCGACGGCCGACGAGTCGGCAGGTGATGTGACCGCGGCCCGTCTGGCCCGTACTTCCAGCAGCTCACCCAGCGTGCTCGGGCCCTTCGCGGTCCCCGACCCGGCATTGGCCGCCCGGCACTCGTCGACGTGTGCCACGAGCTCCGCGTTGATGAGACTCTTCAACCCCAACCGCATGAGCGTCCCCCGGTGTTCGATCGCGACCGGTCGTGATTATCCCTTGCCGGGGTTCAGGCGGCCGCGGGCCGGGAGTGGTCGGTCGCGAGTTTGATCGCCAGCGCGCCGAGCACGGTGCCCATCAGGTACCGCTGGATCCGCAACCAATTGGGGCGACGGGCCAGAAAGACCGCCAGGGTCCCGGAGACCAGCACGATCGCGAAGTTCACGGTGAGCGCCACGACTATCTGCACTCCGCCGAGGAGGAATCCCTGCAGCAGCAGATTCCCTGCGGTGGGGTCGATGAACTGGGGAATCAACGACAGGTACAGCACGGCGATCTTGGGGTTCAGCAGGTTGGTCATCAGCCCCATCACGAAGAGCCTGCGCGGCGAGTCCGGGTCGAGCTGCTGCGGCGCGAACAGCGACGCTCCGCCCGGTCGCAGTGCCTTCCAGGCAAGCCAGCCGAGGTAGGCGGCGCCTGCGAGCTTCACTGCCAGGTACAGCTGTGGCACCGCGACGAAGACCAGGGAGAGACCGAGGTTGGCCGCGGCCATGTACACCAGGAATCCCATGGCGACTCCGCCGAGGGAGATGGCTCCCGCGCGCCTGCCCTGGGTGATGCTCCGAGAAACGAGGTACATCATGTTGGGCCCGGGAGTCAGAACCATTCCCAGTGCCACTGCGAAGACTCCGAGCGCGGAGCCGAGACTGATCACGTCCGGATGCTGTCACGTGCGGTGGTTCGTGGTCGCGGTCCAATTCGGCGAAAGTGGCCTCGCGAACCGGCGACCGAGATCGTCGCCTCAGAGAAGGGCGGCGATGTCCGCGGCTTTCCAGGCGCCGTTCGCGCCGGGAAGGCCTGCGAGATAGCGCGCCGCACGGTGGATGTCCCACTGGTGGGCTTCCCCCAGCCCGCCCGCGAGCATTCGCAGGTAGGGCGCTGACGGCGCGGCGTGCTCGACGGCGTCAGCCGGCCATGGCGCGGTGAAGGTCAGCACCGGGTGACCGTCGACTTCGCCGAGATGCAGCAGTGTCTCGTATCGGCCTGGACCGAGTTGGGCACGGCCTGATTCGAGGACACGGCTCAGGTCGAGGGCGCCGTGCGGCTCCGGCACCCGGTGCATCTCCTGTGCGGCGATGTCGGTGAACTGTTCCGCGGTGACCAGGTAGGCGCGGGCCGGCGCCGTCCCAGGGAGAGCGGGGTCATAGAACGCGATCCCGCCGCCCCACAGCTTCGACTCGGTCGCGAAGTAGATGCCGCCTGGTAGTTCGTGTTTGGTGTCGGCCAGCGGTGGTCGCTGGTCTCGGCAACCCGGGCACGCGTTGCGTGCGCCCGGAGGTGTGCCGCCCTTGAGGTAGCAGGTGAGTCGGTCGGCGTACATGTTCGACCCGTAGCTGACGTACCAGACGTGACTGGGCTGGGCCGAGTGTGCTGTGGACATCGCGCCCGACCGTACTGACGCCGTCGGCGGGGCAAGGGGGCAGGTCGATCAAGCAGCTGAACGCCGGTGCGCCTAACTCACGTTCGTGAGCTGGCGGTGGAACCACCTGGTCAGGCCGTTGTCCACCTCGCGAGCCAGCGGCAGTTGTGGCGCGGGTTCGATTCCGGGCTCGTCGGCGAGCGGATGCCCCAGCCCAGGAATCGACAGCAGTTCGGACCGCTCCCCCACAGCCGTGACCAGGCGCATCGCATCGATGCGCAGCTCCGGGTGATCCTGCTCGCCGCTGACCACCAGCAGCGGTGCGCGGCCGGCGATGACGTCCGCCTTCGCGACGAAGTCCAGGCTGTCGACGGCCTCCTCGGACTCGGCGTCATACGGGTAGTCGCCGGGGAACAGGCCGACGACGGACCGCATCCGGATGGCGGCGTTCACCACGGCACCGGCGAAGACCGGTGTCTCGGTGTCGGTGAGGACACGCAGTGCGACGGCACCACCCAGCGAACCGCCGAGCACGCCTATCGGTCCGTCGTCGACCGGCAACTGCGCGCGGATCGACGCCAGCGCGGCCGGGAACTCCTCGGTCGCTTGCCGCACGAACGGGTACAAATAGGACATCAGGACGTCCTTGCGTATCAACTCCAATCCGGCGTCCATGCTGCCGTCGACCATGCGCGCTCCACACATCGGCATGCCGAGGTGGACCCGCCACGCGGGCACGTCGTTCATCGGCAACGCGGCAGCGAACGCGGCGTCCGACCTCGGCGCGTCGAGCATGTGCCAGGTGACGATCAGGGGGGCGGGGCCCGCGTCCGCAGGGGGTAGGGCGGTGAACGGCACACCCGCCGCCGTACCGGTGATCAATGAGTCCATGCGGTCACGCTAGGGGCGCTGCCGCACGCCGGAAACCGATTACGCCACCAGCGGACCAATTCGGCTGCTCGGCCACGACACCACGGCGTGCGGGGCCCAATATCGGAAGTTGTTCTCCGAGTCGGTCAGAATGGCGCTCAGGGGCGGGAAGCGTGCTTCACGGCGATTGGCGTTGTCGCATGTTCGCCTCACAGGACTCCCCCGGCTTGAGGTGACCAGGTAGCCGGATGTGTTCCAGTGGGTATCTGGTGGCGGCCGGGCCGGACAGTGCACCATGTGCGATTACGGGAGCTGCACCAGCTGGCATGGCGGGAGAGGGGCACCTTGCATTTCATGACCACCCGTGACGTTGTCGAGGACACCGAGGCCGGATCGTGACGGTGCTCGACGTGTCCGACACGCATCGGGCGATCGACGCGGTGTGGCGCATCGAGTCGCCGAGACTGATCGCCGGGCTGATGCGCATCGTCCGCGATGTGGGTCTTGCCGAGGAACTCGCGCAGGACGCGCTGGTCGCCGCGCTGGAGCAGTGGCCCGAGTCGGGCGTGCCGGACAATCCCGGCGCCTGGCTGATGACGACCGCGAAACGTCGGGCGATCGACCTGGTGCGCAGGCAGCAACGGCTCGAGCGCAAAGTCGAGGAGATCGGCCGTGATCTGGAGCTCGGCGGGGCCGGATCGGTGCCCGAGCCCGAGGCATTTGTGGTGGACGACCACATCGGTGACGACCTGCTCAGTCTGGTGTTCACGGCGTGTCATCCGGTGCTGTCCACCGAGGCCAGGGTGGCGCTCACGCTGCGCCTGCTCGGTGGCCTGACAACGCCGGAAATCGCCCGTGCGTTCCTCGCTCCCGAGCCCACCATCGCGCAGCGGATCGTGCGTGCGAAACGGGCGCTGGCAAAGGCGAAGGTCCCGTTCGAGGTGCCGGAGGGCGCCGAACTCGCGGAGCGGCTGTCCTCGGTGCTCGAGGTCATCTATCTCGTGTTCAACGAGGGGTATTCCGCCACCGCCGGTGCGGACTGGATGCGGCCCGAACTGTGCGCGGACGCGTTGCGTCTCGGTCGCATACTCGCCGAGCTCGTCCCGAAGGAGCCCGAGGTACACGGCCTGGTGGCGTTGATGGAGATCCAGGCGTCGAGGACCAAGGCACGTACTGGGCCGACAGGCGAGCCGATCCTGCTGCTCGACCAGGACCGGGGGCGGTGGGACCAGTTGCTGATTCGCCGCGGGCTCACCGCATTGGAGCGAGCGGAGACGGTGGAGGGGCCACGCGGTTCCTACACCCTGCAGGCGGCGATCGCGGCGTGCCATGGCAGGGCACGCACCGCCGGGGAGACGGACTGGGAACGGATCGCGGACCTCTACGCGGAACTGGCGACCGTCTCGCCGTCTCCGATCGTGGAACTCAACCGCGCTGTCGCGTTGATGATGGCGTTCGGTCCGGAGGCGGGCCTGGAACACCTCGGCGGCCTGGCCGACGAGCCGTCCCTGCGGAGTTATCACCTGCTGCCGAGCGTGCGCGGGGACTTCCTCAGCAGGCTCGGCCGTCTCGAGGAGGCCCGTGCGGAGTTCGAACGCGCGGCGGCGCTGACCCAGAACGAGCGGGAACGCGCACTCCTGCTCGAGCGTGCCGAGGCGTGCGAACTTCCCTGAACACGCGGCGAGGGGCCGACACCAGCTGGTGTCGGCCCCTCGCTACATGACAACCGTTGCAGACTTGCGCCTGCGGTGGCTCAGACCGAGCGGACTGCGGTGGCCTGCGGGCCCTTGGGGCCCTGCGCCAGCTCGAACTCCACGTGCTGGTTCTCGTCGAGGCTACGGAAACCGTTGCCCTCGATCTCCGAGTAGTGC
Organism: Amycolatopsis marina; assembly: GCF_900111885.1. Classification (GTDB taxonomy): domain Bacteria; phylum Actinomycetota; class Actinomycetes; order Mycobacteriales; family Pseudonocardiaceae; genus Amycolatopsis; species Amycolatopsis marina. The sequence continues at coordinate 64,605 of NZ_FOKG01000018.1, read as the reverse complement.
ACGAAGACGTCCGGTCCGTCGTTCTGGGAGATGAAGCCGAAGCCCTTCTCCGCGTTGAACCACTTGACTGTTCCCTGAGTCATTTTGCTCCTTACAGGGCTGGATGAGGGGTCCGCACTCTGCGGTGCCCCTGGCCGGTTCTCGACGCGGCTTCTCCAGCTGACTGAAGGAAAGCGGCGCGCCCGCAACATCGTTCCTCGCGAGCGTGCAGGTAACACGAACACTCAAAAACTACGACCACCCTGTACAACCCACCCGGCCGCCGATTCATTCCCGGCCGCGGCCACGCGTTGTTTTCCGCCACGCAATAGGGGAACCCGATACCCGAGTTGAGACGAGAGCAAGGACAAAGAGGAGTGGAGTACCTTGACCACCACCTCGGAGAACGCGCCATCCACACAGCCCCCGGCACCGACTCGGGAGCCACGCAGATCCCGGCCGCCGATCGTCGCCGGTAGACGCCCCCGCAAGGAAATCGTCCTGGTAGGCACGTTTGTCGTCGTGCCGTTGCTGGCGGTGGCGGCGGCCGTGCCCGCGGCGTGGGGCTGGGGAATCGGCTGGACAGACATCGGCCTGGTGGCCTTCTTCTACGCGCTGAGTGGGCTCGGGGTGACGGTCGGGTTCCACCGGTATTTCACCCACGGGTCGTTCCGGACGGTGCGGCCACTGCGGATCGGGCTGGCGGTGGCAGGCAGTATGGCCATGCAGGGCCCGGTCATCAGTTGGGTCGCCGATCACCGCAGGCACCACGCCTACGCGGACAGGGAGGGTGATCCGCACTCGCCGTGGCGGTTCGGTACGACCGCGACCGCGCTGGTCAAGGGATTCTGGCACGCCCACGTGGGCTGGCTGTTCGACCGGGACATGACCAACATCGAACGGTTCGCCCCAGACCTGCTCGCCGACCGCGACATCGTCCGCGTGAACCGCCTGTTCCCCCTGCTCAGTGCGGCAACCCTGCTGCTCCCTGCCCTGCTCGGCGGACTGCTGACGTGGTCCTGGACGGGGGCGCTGACCGGCTTCTTCTGGGCGGGACTCGTGCGGATCGCGTTGTTGCACCACGTCACGTGGTCGGTCAACTCGATCTGCCACATGCTGGGCGAGCGTCCCTTCCGCAGCCGTGACCGCTCCGCGAACTTCTGGCCCTTGGCGATCGCGTCGTTCGGTGAGTCGTGGCACAACTCCCACCACGCCGATCCCACCTGTGCGCGACACGGGGTCGAGCGCGGGCAGCTGGACATCTCCGCCGCGGTCATCCGGTTGTTCGAGCGGCTCGGCTGGGCCTGGAAGGTCCGGTGGCCGACACCGCAGCGGCTGGAGAAGCTCCGCCAGCCGTGACGTGGCGGCCCCACCCCTTGCACGACCGACAGAGTACTGTGCATGTAGTGGTTACGGGCTACCTGTGAAGCGGTGTCGATGGTGCGCAGGAACAACGAGCGACGGGCGGCTCTCGTCGACGCCGCCATCGAGGTGCTGGCGAAGGACGGCGCACGAGGGCTGACGTTCCGGGCCGTGGACACCGAGGCCGCGGTGCCGCCCGGCACGGCTTCCAACTACTTCGCCAACCGCGATGACCTGCTCACGCAGGCCGGTGCCCGGGTCTACGAACGGCTTCAGCCCGACGACGAGCTGATCGCGCGCCAGCGGGCGGCAGACGCGGATGTGCGGACCTACACGTTCCTGATGCGGGAACTGGTCGGTCGCGTCAGCGCATTTCGCAGCGGCTACCTCGCGCTCCTCGAACTGCGGCTCGAGGCGACCCGCCGCCCCGCGCTACGCGCCGTGCTGACCGAACGTGTCCGCGCCGACATCGACGCCAACGTCGCCTATCACGAGGGCTCTGGCCTGCCGGGGGATGCGACCGCCGTCCGCCTGCTGTACTTGGCGTTCAACTGGCTGATCGTGGAGCAGCTCACGCTGCCGGACGTGCTTTCGGAGGCCGAGCGCGAACGACTTGTCACGGCGGCGGTCGAGCGCATCGTGTTTCCCTGAACGGCATCGTGGCTGACGGAGCCGATCTGAGTGGGCGCCAACAGGTTCCGCGCCTGGTCATAGGTCACCTCGGCGAGGCGCTGCAGTGTTGCCGCCATCCCCCGCAGATCCGTGCCAGGCAGCGAGCCGAGCACCGCGTTCGCCTCCGTCGTGACCGGCTGCCAGATCTCGCACCTCCACTCGTTGTGGCTGGCGGCGACCTCGATCACCTGGGCATGCCGGTCCGTGAGGCTCGGCCGGCGGGTCACATAGCCGGCCACGTCGACCCGCTGGGCGGACTGTCCGGGCCCGTTGTCTGGCTGCTCGCGGCGGCCTGCGCCACGGTAGCGCTGTGGCAGGAGCCCGTGAGGTCCTAAACCACCGACGAGCGCACACGCGGCGACAAACCGGTTGCCACTGCTGCGACGATATTGATCGGCACACGCAGGAGGAGGTCCTGGGGTGAAGGCGGTGCGCTACCACGAGCACGGAGATGCCGACGTCCTGCGCGTCGAGGACGTCGACCTGCCGAGTCCGGGACCAGGGCAGGTGCTGGTGCGGGTCGCGGGAACCTCGTTCAACCCGGTCGAGGTGGACATCCGAGCGGGCCGTATGCGACAGGTGTTCCCGGTGGGTCTCCCCCACACTCCCGGCCTGGACGTTGCGGGCACGGTAGCCGAAGTGGGCCGCGGAGTAACGAGCTGCGGCGTGGGAGACCCCGTCGTCGGTTTCCTGCCGATGACGGCCACCGGCGCGGCTGCCGAGTTCGTGCTGGCGCCGGCGAACCTGCTCACCGCCGCGCCTACCGCACTCTCCCTCGCCGACGCCGCGGCACTACCCCTGGTGGCACTCACCGCGTGGCAAGCCCTGTTCGAACACGCCGATCTACGGCCGGGACAACGCATCCTGATCAATGGCGCCGGCGGTGCGGTGGGCAGGCTGGCTGTCCAACTTGCGAAGCGGGCCGGAGCGACAGTGGTCGCAACTGCGGGCCCGCGCAGCATCGACGCCGTTCGCGAACATGGTGCAGACGAACTCATCGACCACACCGAGACCGGCGTGCGCGACATCGTCACCGATCCGGTGGACGCGGTACTGAACCTGGTACCGACGTCGCAGTCCACCACAGCCGATCTGCGGTCCCTGCTCGGCCGGGTGAATCCGGGCGGTGTGTTCGTGACCGCCGTTCCTCCCGAGCCTGCTCCGGAGGAAACCGGAACACGGGTGGTGGGTATGTCCGCGCGCGGTGACGCCCATGAGTTGGCCGAGCTCGTCCGACGGGTCGATGCCGGTGAGCTGCGGGTCGACGTCGGTGGCAGGCTTCCGCTGCGACAACTCCCCGACGTGCACGAACGCAGCGCGGCCGGAACCCTGCGAGGCAAGGTCGTTCTGCTTCCTGACTTCTGACGAGGTCTCAATCTCCTATATCGGACACGGGGACCATGTTCACCCTGTCATGAGCTGGCTACCCTGGTGTGCCTCTTCGCGGAGACCGTCCGGTTGACGGGGGATGCGAAACGAGGTCGACTCCGCGAAGGATGTGGGTTCATATGCCACAGCCAGACAACGACATGCACATTGGCAATCGCATCAAGGCACACCGTGAGCGACGCGGAATTTCCCGCCCGGTTCTGGGAGGGCTCGTAGGAAAGTCTGCCGAGTGGATCAAAGCCGTCGAGAACGGGCGATTGCAGACTCCGCGCCTGTCCATGCTTCTCAAGATCGCGCACGCGCTCGAACTCACCGATCTCGCTGTGCTCACCGGCAACGGACATGCGGTCTCCGTCGAACTGTTCGCAGGCGACCAGCACGCCGCGCTCGGCGCGGTACAGGCTGCGCTCACTGAGTACCGAGTTACCCCGGATGCCGACGGTGCACCTGACGTCGCACACCTGAAGAGTCGCCTCGAACAGGCATGGCGGGTGCGGCACGCCTCCCCTGACCACCGTTCACAACTCGGCTCATTTCTGCCCAGCCTGATCCGAGACGCACAACGCGCCGTGCGTACCTTGCGCGGTGAAGAACGCCGCGATGCCCGTCGTGTTCTCTCCGGCGTCTACCAGCTCGCAGATTTCTACGTCGCGTACCAGCCAGCGCCAGAGCTGGTGTGGATGGTGGCTGATCGAGCTCTCACCGAGGGCCAAGAGGCCGACGATCCGTACGTGATCGCCGGCGGAGCGTGGGCGATGGTGCAGGCACTTCGGGATGCCGGGCGTTGGGATGAAGCGCTGGCACTGGCACGCGATGCGATCACTCAGCTTGAGCCGCACCTCGACGCGGCACCAGCGGACTGGCGCGGGATGACAGGCGCGCTCGAGGCGGAGATCGCCTATGTGCACGCACGCCGGGGCCGTCATGGTGACGCATGGAGGCACTGGGAGCGCGCTGAGCGAACAGCGCGGCTGCTCGGCCCGGGCTATCGACACATCCAGACCAGCTTCTCGCAGCTGATTATGGGGGCACACGCCGTTACTCTTGGCGTCGAGTTGCGTCGTGCGGGCGAGGCATTACGAGCGGCTGACGCGGTCGACGCCGCAGGGATACCTTCGCTCGCCCGGAGGAGCCGGCATCTGATCGAGGTCGCCCGCAGCCACGCTCAGCGTGGTGAGCGGCCAGCGGTGTGGGCTCTGCTGAACACGTCCGAGCGCACGGCGCACGAAACCATCCGCTACAACGGCTTCGCACGGGAGATGCTGCTCGACCTTCGTCGTAGACCGCCAACCGGACTGGCGACGGACGTGCACGACCTCTGTCAGCGAGTTGGCATCGCCGGATAGACCATGCGGATGAAGGTATAAACCGTACCCACCCCGATCGATGATCGCCCATAGCGTCGAAGTCATGACAGACGGCAACGGGAGTGTGATCGGCAGCCCCGCCGATCCCAGCTACGAATGGCGCAGGAAGCACTTGGTCTGGTGTGTGAACTGCAAGGACGGGCGACAGGTACCGGTCGAGTTCGGGATCCTCCATACCCGCGACGGTCTACAGCTTGCGTTGCAGACCGATGGCCAGAGCGAGCCGACGCTGGTGTCGTTCGTCGCAGCGCCCAAGTTGCTCGAGGCGATCCGGCAGTCGATCAGCGACCTGCTCACCGACACGAACTACCAGCGAGCGCGAGCATGATCGCCATCGACCACGACCTCATGATGCGGGTCGCCAAGGCCAACAAGTGCATTGGCGAGGTGATGATCGAGGCGATGAACGCTCCAGACAACAGGACACGTGTTCTCCGGCTTTGCGAGCTCGGCCGATATCTCGAGGGGCTGTCCGCCGACGTCCTCGCCTACGCCGTTGCCCTCGACGGCCGCGTGCTCGGCACGAGGTGGCGAGACGTCATCGACGAACAGTCGATCAGGTAACCGGGCCGCGCGAGCATCACGCGCCAGGCCAACATCGTCCGCCGCGTACTCACGAGCGCGCCGGCAAGTTGACGAAACGGCTCGGTCAACAGCCCCGATCGATGTGACGCGGAGCCCTCTCGCGACGCGTCAACCGGACCTCCACGTTCCAACGTGGGGCGGCAAAAGCAGGTCAACACGAAAGGCAGCGAGACATGGCTATCACCGGCGAAGAACTCACTGGACAGGGCCTCGTGTCGGAAGAGCTGTTCAGCAGGCTCGTGAACCGGATCGTCAAGGAGCGCAAGAACTCCCGCGAACAGGCCGCGAGGATCATGGACCAGGCACTTGCTTTCCTGGCCGCCTGTGCCAATTCCACAGAGCCGCTGTCGCCCAGCGACGCTATCGATATCGGGTGGCATACGTTCATCCTCTACACACGCGAGTACGCAGCTTTCTGCGACCGCATCGCGGGCCGTTTCATCCACCACGACCCGACCGACACCAGGGCGATCCCGGTAACCCGGACTCCTGTGGACCCGTTGAATGTCACCATGAAAGCCGTTCGAGAGGCAGGGTATGCCGTTGATCTCACACTCTGGACGGCATCCGCGAAGTGCAACCAGTGCACGCAAGGGTGCACTCACTCCAGTGGCGACACAGGATGTCATCACCACCCTGTTCGCACTGATACGGTCCCGGCGTGATCACGCGCTTTCAGTGGGATGAACTGCCCGACGCTGTGCACGAGGCGGTCCGGAAGCACCTCGACACGGTTACCGTGGTGCGGCCCGTGGAACAAGGACAGAACTGCAACCTTGCTCTCGTTCTGCGCAGCGAGGAGGGCGACGTCTTCCTAAAGGGGGTCAGGGAAGTCAGTTCGCGAATGCGTTGGCTCCGGAATGAAGCTGAAGCCGGAGATCTCGCTCCCGGGCTTGCTCCGGCGACCCGTTTTAGCGAAGACGTGGATGCGGATGTCCCATGGCTTGTCGTCGGCTTCGAGTACGTCGAAGGGCGTCCCGCCGACCTGTCGCCGGGCTCTGCCGATCTCGCCGTCGTGCGGGAGATGCTGGCCAAACTGAACAGCCTCCCCGGCGGTGACACTCAACCGCTCAGCAAGCGGTGGGCCTCCGCGGACTGGTGGACTAAATTCGCGGCCGAGGCTCCGGAAAGGGTCGTTGATCTGGACGTCGTCGAGTTGACCGAGTGGTGTCTCGCAGCCCCGCAACTGGTCGAAGGGGAAGCTCTGCTGCACACCGATCTCCACGAGCACCAGTTCATGATCAAGGACGGCTCGCCGGTACGTGTGATCGATTGGGGACGCCCGGCTTCGGGGGCTGCGTGGATAGACACCGCTTTTCTTGTCGTGCGACTTGTCGCGGCAGGCTTCGGCCCAAGAGAAGCCGAGGAGTGGGCGGCGTCGGTACCGCGTTGGTCCACGGGATCGGACAAGGCAGTCACAGCGTTCGCCTGCTATGTGGCAGGGCTATGGGGCTACCGCGCAGCCACGGCCCCGTTCCCCGGCGCTACGCGGCTGAGCAACGCTGCCACGCGGTACGCCCGTTACCGATTAGCGAGGTAGTGGAGCGCAAGTACCGGCTGCATTGTGAGTCTCTCGCGTTGCACCCGGTACGAACCTAGGCACACACGAGCACGCCCGCGCATTCCTCCGACCTCGCTGGCCCGAGGATGTGCTGGCGACCTGCCGCCAGTCCACGGTCCGCCCGCCGACCAGCATCCCAGTTTCAGCGCCGCCGAAAGGCGGACACGTCCTGGCCGCATTCCCTGCGACTCTTGACCGGTCAGCCAACGAGAACGACCGGAAGGGCCGATCACCGTGACCGCCATGACCACACCACCGTCCACCCTCGACGCCGAGCGGACCGACCTGCTCGACGCGCTCGCGACCGCGCGGTCCACCCTCACCAACACCGTCCGCGGGCTCAGCGACGGGCAACTCGGCGAGCACCCCACAGTCAGCGCGTTGTGCCTCGGCGGATTGATCAAGCACGTGGCCTCGACCGAGGAATCGTGGCTGCGCTTCGTGGTCGACGGCCCGTCGGCGCTGAGCTACGACCTGCCCGACGGTGTCACCTGGGACGACATCATGGCCGGGACCGCGCGTGAGTTCCCGCAGTGGCTGATCGACCACCAGAACGACTTCCAGATGCAGCCCGGCGAGACGCTGACCGGCATCCTCGCACGCTACGAGCAGGTGGCCGCCCGGACCGAGGAGATCGTTGCCGCCGTTCCAGATCTCTCGGTTGCCCACCCGTTGCCGGAGGCTCCCTGGCACGAGTCGGGGATGGTGTTCACCGTGCGCAGGGTGCTGATGCACGTCATCGCCGAGACCGCCCAGCATGCGGGCCACGCCGACATACTGCGGGAGACGCTCGACGGACGGACGGCGACCTGAGGACTTGCCGGTCCTCAGCGTCGCAGACGATGAGACCGTGCGGACCCCGATCGCGCTGCTCTTCACGATCGGGGTCACGTCGGCGATTCACCGATGACTTTCGTTTTCCCGAACTGTCTGCACAGGAGGGACAAGCGCCCACGGGCGCCACAGCAGAGACAACGGGCCGATGCCAGAAGGAGCGCTCAGATGGTCATCGTTGCAGGACACATCATCGTCGAACCCCAGCAACGCGAGTCCTATCTCGCGGGATGCGTGAGCGTGGTCGAACAAGCACGCGGGACGGTTGGCTGCCTCGACTTCGCCATCACCGCTGACCTGGTCGTCCCCGGCCGCATCAACATCTATGAGCGCTGGGAGTCGCGAGCGGACGTCGAGAACTTCCGTGGCAGCGGCCCCAGCGACGAGCAGAGCACCGCAATACTCTCGGCTTCGGTAGCCGAGTACGACGTCGCTGGTGTGCGGTCCCTGATCGGGGAAGCCACGGTATGAACCAGGCCGGCCGCTTGGCCAAGCACGATCGGTCGCCGGGAAATCACTAGGGTGAAGCCTCAAACGGAGGTACACGCTGCGACCCATCGACCTCGCCCGGGAACACGGGTTGTCCGCCCAGGCGATCCGCAACTACGACGACGCCGGAGTTCTCCCGCCGACCGAGCGCAGCGAGACCGGCTACCGGCGTTACACACCGCTGCACGCACAGGCGCTACGCACCTTCCTCGCGTTGCGCCTGGGCCACGGGCACCAGCAGGCCGTGGAGATCATGCGCGCGACCAACCGGGGTGACACCGAGTCCGCCTACCGGCTCATCGACGCCGCGCACGTCGCGCTGCTCACCGAACGCGACACCCGTGCCAAGTCCGCGTCGACTCTCGGCAACCTGTCCACCACGACTCCCACCACGGTCAACGGTGGACCGCTGACCGTGGGCGAACTCGCGCGTCGGCTCGGCGTGCACCCGGCGACGCTGCGGACCTGGGAAGCCGAGGGCATTCTGCGCCCCGAACGCAACCCGGTAACCGGGTACCGCGAATACGGACCGGACTGCGTGCGCGACGCCGAGATCACCCGGCAACTGCGCCGGGGCGGGTACTTGCTGCGCAAGGTCGCGCAGTTCATCGAGTCGCTGCACGCGGCGGGCGGGGCGGACGCGCTGAGCGACTTTCTCGACTCCTGGCAGGGCCGGCTGACCACCCGTAGCCGCAACCTGCTCGCCGGAGCGGCCCAGCTTGACGCCTACCTCACCCTGCTTGATCAGGCATAGCTCGTGTCATCAGGATTTCATCGGTCACCGATAGCGTCCCCGGTGATCTTGGCCGAGCGATGTGCCGCCTTGGATGCGGTCGCGAACGCCATCCGAACGGGGAGGTAGGAATGAGCAAGCGAAGGACCGCGGGACTGCTGGCCGGTCTTCTGCTGACAACGGGGATTTCCCTTGCGGGAACACCGAATGCGCAGGCGGCGGCGCCGTGCGTGGGCACCTACACGATTGTGGTCGGCGGGACCGGCAGCAGTTGGGACAACGACGGTTTCGTCGGCGACATTCAGCAGCATGTGGGCTACCCGACCCAGATCCCCAACGGGGCGAGCGCCCGGGCGGGAGTCAACGAGCTGAACCGACTGGTCCGAGACCAGCGCAACATCTGCCCCGGCCAGCACGTCAAGGCGGTCGGATATTCCTTGGGTGCTGCGGTGGTGCATATCTGGGTTACTGAGAACTGGGCGACGTTCGGCAACGTCAACGCCGTTCTCATCTCGGACCCCAAACGCCAGGCACCTCCTGGCGCGAACGGCGGGAGCGTCCCGTTCGGCGGTGTCGTCGGCGCTCCGCTCGCCGGCGCCGACCGGAACTTCGGAAACGTGCCCGTGAAGTCAATCTGCCACTGGGACTACGTCTGCGACGAGTCCGCCGGAATTTGGACGTACCCGCACAACCATATGCACAACTATCCCGAAGACTTCAACGTCAATCATCACAACGACACCGCTCACGAGCAGTGGTACAACGGCACCTGGCAGCCCTGGTGAGCGGACGTCGAGGAGCAGATCGGTGCCCCCGGCCGCGGCCAGGGGCACCGTCGTCACCCGGTCGGAGGTAGCGCAGAGACAGGATTCGGCATTGGGTCCTGTGGTGACCTTTGCTGTCGGGTTGTTCGACCTGTTCACCTACACCATTCCTGGTGCGTTGTATCTGTCGGCTTTTGCCTACCTTGCCGGCCGGTTGCACTGGATCGACCTCGGTGCGCTCGGCGGTGGGCCGCTGGTGCTGCTGGTGATCGGCATCGTGCTGGCCAGCTATCTGCTCGGCTACCTGGCGTATCCGCTCGGCGCGCGGGCCGAGCGACTGCTGCCCCGATGGCGCTCGCGGAATCCCCGGCAGGAATTCCTCCGCAGGAATCCTGCGGCGCGCCATCGGACCTTCGTCAAGGCGGATGCGTTCCTGCTGTACTCCGCGTTGCAGGCGCACGACAAAGAGGTCGCGGTCGATGTCACGCGACTGCGGACCGCTGGGTTGATGCTGCGCAACTCCAGCCCGCCCATGGCGCTCGGATTCGTCGCCTCGGCGGTCGAACTCGCCCTCGGACGGAACATCCTGTTCGCGGCGGGTTGCCCGAGGAGTGAGGGGAAGCCCACCGGGGCAGCTCCGCGAAGAAGGCGAACAACTTGGGTGGGAACGCATAGACAGCGCTCATGTCCGCGTCCTTGTAAAGGCGTGGTTGTGTTCCAGGGCAGCGTCCAGGCATGTGTGTGACACAGTGCGTTCCCTTCGTTGATCATGGTGGGCGGTCTCGACTCGCCGATGGGCCGCCAGTGGTCGGGCCCGGCGTCGCCCAGTCACTTGTACTTATCGCAATGGGTGGAGTTGGGGGGAATCCCGGGCGCGGATTGGTCATCACGTCGTGTCGGCCAGCCGTCCAGGACGGTGGACAGATGTGGGTGGCTGCTCCGCTTCACCGCCGCGAGCACACCGAACTGCGGCTCCTCGCGCAGTCTGGCCAGTTCGGTTCGTTGAGGATTCGGGGAGCTGGACCGGTGTCGCTCATGTGGATCGGTTTCCTTCCGGGGAACGGCCGGCTGATCAGGCAGTCTGCGGTCCGGGTCTGTCCGATATCGCTGTCTCGTTGACGACGGCCTGGGGCGTGAGTCGGCGAAGCAGCATCAGCGCGACGACGAATGCGGCCACGAGCAGTCCACTGGCGATCTCGAAGGCCAGCCGGTAGCCGGCGGTGAGTGCCACGGCTTCGTTCGTACCGATGGCCCGCAGGCCCTCGGTACGGGCGACGGCCAGCGTGGACAGCACCGCGAGTCCGATCGCCATGCCGATCTGCTGGGTGGTGTTGAACAGTCCGGACGCCAGTCCAGCGTCGTCGGCCCTGGCGCTGGACATGGCGAGCGTGGTGAGCGCGGGGAGCACCAGTCCTCCGCCTGCGATGAGCAGCATTGCCGGGAGCAGATCGCTGACGTAGTTCGCGTTGACCGGGATCCGGGTGAGCCACCGCATCGCCCCGAACAGCAGGAGCAAACCGGCCAACAGGACCGCGCGGGGACCGAACCGCGAGTTGAGGCGGGCGGAGACGAACAACGACACGCCGCCGATGGCCATCGCGGCGGGAAGCATGGCCAGGCCGGTGTCGAGCGCGCTGTAGCCGAGAACCTTCTGCATGTAGAGCGCGACGATGATCTGGAACGCGAACATCGCCGACAGCGTCAGGATCTGCACCAGATTGGCGCCGGAGACGTTGCGGGATCGGAAGATCCGCAGTGGCATCAGCGGTGTCCGTGCGGTCGCCTGCCGGACGACGAACGCGGCGAGCAGGGTGAGCGACAGCGCGCCGACTACGAGTGTGTGTGCCGCGAACCAGCCGTACTGCTCGATCTTCACGACAGCGTAGATACCGAGCATCAGACCACTGGTGACGAGCACCGCGCCGAGGATATCGGCGCCTGCGCCGAGTCCTATCCCCCGTTCGTTCGGCAGTATCCAGATCGCCAGCGCGACGGTCGCGGCCCCGATCGGCAGGTTGATGAAGAAGATCCAGTGCCAGCTGAGCGCGTCAGTGAGTACTCCGCCGAGGACCTGGCCGATGGATGCTCCCGCGGCGCCGGTGAAGCTGAAGACCCCGATCGCCTTGGCGCGTTCCCGCGGCTCGGTGAACAGGGTCACCAGGATGCCCAGCACGACCGCGGACGCCATGGCGCTGCCGATGCCCTGCAGGAACCGGGCACCGATCAGAAGGCCAGGACTGTTCGCGATGCCTGCCAGCAGCGAGGCTGCGGTGAAGACGACGCTCCCAGCCAGGAACATGATCTTGCGGCCGATCAGGTCCCCCAGTCGTCCTGCCAGGAGCAGGAGTCCACCGAATGCGATCAGATAGGCGTTGACCGTCCAGCTGAGCCCGGAGGACGAGAAGGCCAAATCCTGTTGGATGGCCGGCAGCGCGACCGTCACGATGCTGCCGTCGAGGATCGTCATCAGCATCGCGGCGGACAGCACCACGAGGGCAAGCCATCGGGACGACGGTGTGTCGGCGCGAGTGGCCGGACGTGCGGACGCGGGGTGCGGCATGGGCTCTCTCCTGTTCACGAAGCAACAAGAGAGACCGTAGCAGATAGTTCCGTTGTAGACGTTCTAGCTTGGAACTAGGTGGCGCGTTGCCGTGCGCGGCGGGCGGTTGGCGGCGCTTCTGCTGGCGTGCGCAGATGCCCCTCCACCAAACGGTTCATGGCCCGCAGGAACACGCTGCGTTCGTCCTCGGGAATCGCGTCGAGCGCAGAACGGTGCACGCGGTCGGCGATCGCCTGGCTTCGTTTCGCGACCTTCGCCCCTTCCTCGGTGACCGCGATGATTCGTGCGCGGCGGTCGGTACTGGACGGCCGGCGTTCGGCCAGTCCCGCCTTCTCCAGTGCGTCGACCGTGACGACCATCGTGGTCTTGTCCATATCGCCGATCTCGGCGAGCTGGATCTGGGTGCGCTCCTCCGCCAAAGCATGGACCAGCACACAGTGCATACGGGCCGTCAGCCCGATCTCCCCGAGAGCGGCCGCCATCTGCGTGCGCAGGACGTGACTGGAGTGATCCAGGAGGAACGACAGGTCCGGCGCGGTGTTCGAGGCGGTCATGACTGTCATGTGATCAGTCTAGCCACTGATCCGGCTCGGGATAATCCGCAGATAACTGGTCGGCGAGCAGTGCAGGCGAAGTGGCGGCACCCTGGCCCCCGGAACACCGCCTCGCCGTCGAGGTCGTCAAAAAGTGACTTCGTGCGACCTGATCAGTTCCTGTCGCTACCGAGTGCGTCCGCGATCGTGTAGGCGGGGCTGCCGGTGATCTTGTAGCTGTTCGCGGCGTACCGGCGGGCGATCCGGATGTCGGCAAGGCCGAGCAGGTCCTGGATCTGTTCGATCGTCGCACCGCCTGCCAACGCCACCTCAGCCGCCGAACGCCGGGTCGAGTGCGCGGTCAGCTCCGGCAGTCCGGCCGCCACCGACAACGCTCTGATGCGCCGATCCAGGTCCCGCTGCTTCAACGCGCTCCCCCGCAACGAGACGAACAACGGCCCGGACAGATCATTGCGTGCGACGCCCTCGCGAACGGCACGCACACTCCAGTACCGCTCGCAGGCTCGCAGTACGGCGTCCGGCAAGGGAACAAGATCGCTCTGGCCACCCTTCTTCGTGTATCGCAACGCCGCCCGGCCGGCCTCCTCGGTCAGATCGCCGAACCGAACTGATGTCGCCGCCGCCACCCGCAGTCCAGTGGTGAACATGAGCCGGAACTGCGCGGCCTCGCGCAACGGCACCTCGGTCGCGAGCGTGACCGCGCGTTCGTCCAGGAAGGCCAGGAAGCGCCCCACCTGTTCGGTGGCCAACGCGGGCAGCGGCGAGAAGTCCGGTGGCTTCGGCCGAGACGTTCCCCGGACCGGATTGCGCACGGCGAGGTCGCTGCCGATCAGGTACTCGTACCAACTCGACACCGCGGCCAGCCGTCGGCACACGGTCGCCGGAGCGGCTGACTCACTGGTTTCACTGGTCGTTCCCGTCGCCGGGTCACGCCTGCGCCGGGTGATCGTCATGCCTGCTTTCCAGGCGTCCACGTCCGGTCGGCGCGCCTGGAGCGGATCGAGGTCATTGCGCTCGCAGTGCGCCAGCCAATCAGCGAGATCTCGAAAGTAACCGCGGCGGGTGTTGGCGGAGGCGTCGACAAGCCAGAGCACGGTCAGTGCGCGCGGGTGGTACCGGTCCGAGCGGTCCGGTGGCGGCAACGCGGGCAGCAGTTGCACCGCCGAGGTGCCGTCGAGACGCAGAAGCTCGGCCGCCGCACCGGCGTCGACACCTGCCGCCTGAGTCCGGCCGACGGCCATCGGCTGCAGTTCACGTCCGGTGTCCTTGCCCTCGCCGTAAAACGTCACGTGACGATCTCCCAGTTTTCGACGGTCCTCCACACGGCCTCTCGCTGGCGGTACTCGCGTACCCCGTCGCCCGGCTCGCTCCCGATGATCCTACTTGAAGAACGGGTGATAACAGTCATTATCACCCGTAATCTTTGGGGACTATTGCTCGCGTTACGCGACGCGAGTAAATAACTCGCGTCGCGTGCACGCGACAAGTAGGCTCAGGCCATGACCGAAGACGCCCCGCCTGTCACGGTGCCATCTCCACCGGAGACCAGCGAGGAAATATCGCCGATCTGCCTGCTGGAGGGCTGCTCCGCGCCGATCCCGCCGAACCGGAAAGGTGGAAAGAAGTACTGCTCGAAGGCGCACGCCGACCAGGCATCCCGGCAACGGCGCCAACTCGCCGAGACGACAGCGGGCCCGGTGCTCGACGAGCTGCGCCTCCTGCGGCAGGAAGCGGAGACGGTCTTCAGCGAGCACACCACTCCCCTGCTCGCAGCCGTGGCGGCGCTACAGGAAAGGTTTGCCACCCTCGACACCTCGGCGGTGGCCGAAACGGCCAGGGCGCGAGAAGAGGCGGCGGCCGCGCGACTTGCCCAGCAGGAGGCGCAGGAAGCCGCGGAACAGGACCGACTCCGTGTGCAGGCAGCCGAGCGCGCGGCGGCGGAAGACCGGGAACACCGCGCGCAGGCCGAACGAGAGGCAGCTCGAGCCCGGGACGCCGCGCGGGACGCCGAGATCGCCCGAGCGAGGGCGGATGGCGCGCGGCAGAGTGCGCTGGAGGACAAAGGTGCCGCCGAGGAGCGGGCGGCACTCGTCGCCGGCGAATTGGCGGACCTGCGCGCCGAACACTCACAGCTACAGACCCGGCTGCACCTGCTAGACGAGCACATCGTGGCCAACCGGCAACGACACGAGGAGACGGTGCGCGAGTTGCGGGAGCAGCACCAGGCGGACCTGCGCACGCAGCAGAATCACCACCAGGACCTGCTGCGCCGTCTGGAATCCGACCGGGACGACACACGTGCGCAGCTCGCCCAAGAACGAAAGGCCCACGGCACGTTTCGAGCGGAACTGGACCAACTCCGCGGCCGGTGGGACATCGAACGAAGCGAGCTGTCGCGCACGCACGCCGACGAGCTCGCGGCGCTGCACGAGCGCATCGCCGAGCTCAGCGGCGAACTCGGAGCGACACGGGAACGCTCAACGACGGCCACCGCGACACTGACGGGCTGGCGGTCCGCGCTGACAGACCTCCTCGACCATCCCACCGAGTCGCTGCACAGCAGGCTCCGATCCCTGCTCGACCAGGCGGGTGACGTACCCGAGCCCGGTGATTTGCGCCATCCGGGCGGCCCGGAGACCACAGTTTGATTCCAGCGCCCCTCGACGGTCCGTTTTGTCATAGCTGCGGAGCATCATCTTTCGGATGAACATGAACCTGGTGCTATTGCTCCTTGGCCTAGTCGGCCTGTATTTGCTGACGTCTTCGCTGTGGCCTTACACGAAATGTGGCGGCTGCACTGGCGGAAAGCTGGCCTCGCCGACCGGGCGGTACTGGCGGCCGTGTGGCCGTTGCGGTGGTAAGGGACGGCGTCGCCGATTCGGCGCCGTACTGCTCGGGCGAGGAGAGTGACCGGCTCGCTGCGTTCCCGGCGGAGCCGAGTTCAACGACCGGACGTGATCTCCGCCGCCACCGCACTGGCACCGGCCGCTAGCGTCGGCACGCTCGGGGTGATGAACGACGTGCTGGCCGTGATACCACCGAGCGTGTGCACCCCGCCGGACCGCAACGACACCCCACCGGTCGCCGGCAGGGTGATGACGCCCGCGTCGAGCAGCGAGCTCACCAGCGGCTCGGTGCGGGCTGGAATCGCGTGGGCGGGCGGGTTGACCGCGTTCAGCACGACATCCGCCGACAGTTCACGGGCCCCGCGCACGCGGAACCCCCGCATGGCGGGCTCGATCTTCGGCACACCGGACATGAGCCGCAGCTGGCCGGAGTCGAACAGCCGCAACAGGATCTCGGCGTTGCCCGGGACCATGGGGGAGGCCAGGCTGGTGATCGTGCGGAAGTGCTGTGTCCGCAGCACGGTCCGCTCGCCAGCGGGGAGCCGCGGCCAGACGACCGGACCGAACATGTGCACGGCCGCCGACAGCATCCGGCGTCCCGGATGCGGGGAGTCGACCTCGGACAGCTGGCGGCGGAGCCGCTCGACCGCGTCCTCGGCGCCAGTGATCTCGGCGGCGAGCGGTGCGAGGTCCTCGCCCAACTCCGCCCGCATCGCGGCCACGAGACCGGCGAAGGTGTCCGGCAGGTTCTCGCGCGTCAGGTGCCGAAACTCGAGCTTGACGGGCGTCTGCTGCACGTACGGCAGGACTCCCTGGCGCGACAGCAAGGTTATCGGTCCACTGTGTCCGTTGGCCGCGAGTGCGGCGACGATGTCGACCGCCGTCAACCCGCTGCCGATCACCACGACATGGCTTCCGTCCGGAACGCCGTACAGGGTGCGCGCGAGCGGGTATGGCTCGAGCACGAAACCGGGGCTGCCCTCCAGCCCGTAGTGATCCAATGGACGCCCCCCGCCCACGCACAGCACGGCGTGATCCAGCGTGTGCGTGCCGCCGGTGCGGGTGAGCAGCGGCGAGTACCCGGTCACCCAGTCATTGATCACGCTGACATGACAACCGCGGTGCCGCAACCGCGAGATCGCAGCCATTGCCGTGGCCTCGAGGTATTCGCCGTAGACCGCACGCGGCACGATCGGCACTCCCAGCAAAGTGTCCAGATGACCGTCATGCTCGGCAAGCCAGCGCGTGTAGTGCAGTTGGTCATCGTGCCGGATGGACATGAGCGCTGGCGGCGCGTTCACCCGCACCGCGTCCACGTCGGGTTGGTACGCCCGCCCGCGCCACAAGCACGACGAGCCTTCGAACACGGTGACACCGCTCGGCGGCGGTTCGGTCAGAGACAGGGCATCGAGCAGGCTCACACCCGCTGCGCCGGCCCCGATGATTCCGATTTCCATGGCAGTCAGTCTTTGCCGAACGCACCGTCGGCTCCATCCCCCGTTTTCGGGATTGCTCCCCCTTCGCACAGGAGACGATGATCATGGTCATGACGAGCGAGCGCGGAGCCATGGCCACGGCGTCGGACGCACTGGCCCTGTTCGCCGAGACATCCACCGCACTACGCCGTCGCATGACGTTCGATGCCGCCATCATGCAGGCCACCGACCCGGCAACCGGACTGGTCACCGCGCCAATGCGTGCCGAGAACCTGGGCGAGGACGGCTGTGCCACCTACTGGGATTGCGAACTCCTGTCGGAGACGGTGAACCGCTTCCGCGATCTTGCCCGTGCCCCGGTCCCGGTGGCAGCCTTGCGTGACAGCACAGGCGACATGCCCGAACACAGCACCATCTATCGCCGGTTCCTGCAGCCGAGGGGACTGGACGACGAGCTGCGTGCCGTGTTGCGTGTGGACGGCCAGTGGTGGGGCCAGATCAGCCTTTACCGCTCACGGGGGCGTTTTGGCCGTGGTGATATCGACATCGTGGCCGGCCTGACCTCCTTCCTGGGGAAGCGTCTTCGCTCCTTCGCCGTGCCCGCAACGGGAACTGTGGCCGATGGCGCGAAGGGCCCCGGCCTGCTGCTGTTCGCCGCCTCCGGCACCTTGCTGTCGATCAACGACGAAGCACGCGAAGTCCTCCGCGACATGCCTCCAGGTCCTTCGGCGCCGACCCGGTTCGGCATTCAGATCCCGGCGTGGATCCACAGCACGGCCGCCCGCGCCCTGACTGAGGAGGGCGTGCGTGTCCGGGCCCGTGACAACGCTGGCAGGTGGCTGGTGTTCCAGGCGTCCTGCCTGCGTGACGCCGACGGAACACCGACCCAGACGATGGTCGTCGTCGAGTCGGCCAGAGCCGCGGAGATCGCGTCCCTGCTGACCGCGGCTTATGGTTTGACGGACCGCGAGGTGGAGATCACCCAGCTCATCGCCCGCGGCCTGTCCACCGCGCAACTGGCCAACAGGTTGTACATCTCGCAAAACACGGTCCGCGACCACGTGAAGGCCATCTTCGCGAAGACTGGCGTTGCCAGCCGCGGCGAACTGGTCGCCAAGCTCTATACAGAGCACTACCGGACCCTGAATCTGGACACCCGTATCCGGGTATGGCGAGATTGACGGCCATTTCGTCGGTCTTGACCTTCCAGCCGCCGCAGCGGCGAGGTCGCGGCGCAGAAGGAGACGAGGCCAGCGGCAAACTGCTCACCTCTGAGCACTTTGTTTGTCATGCTGACGTCATGCGCGCTGACCGTCTCGTCGCCACCCTGTTGCTGATGCAGAGCCGTGGCCGCTTGACGGCCGCCGAGCTGGCCCGGGAGCTCGAGGTGTCGGTCGCGACAGCACGCCGCGACCTCGAGTCGTTGTCCGCGGCGGGTGTTCCGGTCTATCCGCAACCGGGTCGCGGGGGCGGCTGGTCGCTGGTTGGTGGGGCCCGGACCGATCTCACCGGGCTCACCGCCGTCGAGGCCCAGGCGTTGTTCCTGCTCGCGGGCCCTTCGGCGGCCACGGCACCGGAACTCAAGTCGGCCCTGCGCAAGCTGGTACGGGCCCTCCCCCAGACGTTTCGCGCGGATGCGGAAGCCGCCGCCGAAGCTGTGGTGATCGATTCGGCCCGCTGGGGAGAGTCCGACCACGAGCGGCCCGAGCGGATCAACGTGCTGCAGAACGCCGTGGTGCGCAGGCGGAAAGTCTGGCTGACCTACGTGGGGCGCAAGCGAGAGGAGTCGAATCGGCTGGTCGACCCGTGGGGGCTGATCGACAAGGACGAGATCTGGTATCTGCTTGCCGGGACCGAGAAGGGTCAGCGCACTTTCCGGGTGGACCGGATCGTCGACATCACCCTCACCGAGATGGAGGCCGACCGGCCGCACGACTTCGAGTTGTTGCAGGCGTGGCAACGCGTCGTCGCCGAGGTTGAGCAGAAACGTTCGCTCGAATCGGCGATCGTGCTCATCGACCCCAAGTTCGTCTGGGTGTTGCGAGATCAGTTCGGCCGCCACTGCGAGGTCGAGAAAACCCTGGACGACGGCCGTGCCCGGGTGCGGGTCGCCGCGCCGGCGCCGCTGTCGATCGCGCAGTACCTGGCCGGCTGGGGCAACCAGGTGGAGGTGATCGAATCGGAGCCGGTTCGGGCTCACCTCGCACGGATCGGTGCCGAGCTCACCGCGCAGTACGCGCCGGATTGACGGCCGTGGAGGCGGAGCGAGACTGCCGCGGCGAGAGTGCGGTTCTGCGGGATCAGCCCGCGACCAGTTCGGTGGCGGTCAGCCGCGCTGTTCGCGGTACAGGTCACGCAGCAGAGCGATCTCCGCACCGTGGTGCAGTATTTCCTGATTGACCCACCAGACGATCTCGAGGAACGGCTCCTCCGGGTCGCTGCCGTACGGGTAGGAGCTACGGCCGACTTCGTCGAGTGCCGCGTCGTCGGCGCTCACGAGCGCCGCCCGCCACGACCGCGTGCCCTCCGCGAAGTCGCGCAGCCCACCGGTGACGTCGCCGTGGAAGACGTAGTGCTGTTCGGTCAGTGAACGGCTGCCAACCGTGTAGTCCGCTCGTAAGGTGAGCATCTCGCTGAGATGAGCGAGCCGCCAGGCGATCGTCGTGATCGGTGGCGGCCACGGGTGCGGGCGTCCGGCGTCTCGGCCCCAGTCCCCCGCACCGGCGAGCATCGTCGCACCAGGACCCGGCCCAGCCGCTTGCGGGCGGATCGACCAGCAGTTCCGCACCGGCTCCCACAGGTACTCATCGTCGGTCATCGCCGTGACCTCGATACGCTCCCCGTCTCCGCTGTCCATCCGCGGGCCGCTCAATCGGTCCACGAGGCGTTGGCAGGCGAAGTCGAACTGCGCGAGCAGCGGGAGAAGCCGCGGTGGTGTGGTCATCGTGTCCCCGATACGCCGGTTTCGGTGCGCCTGCCGGGCGCTGACGATTCCACAGTCCGCACCGCGCGTGCCACGGAATTTGGCCACCGCTGGCCCAGTCGCCAAGGACCGGCGGGTCGGTGACAGACTGCGGATCGAGATTCCGGGGCGAACACTGGGGAGTGCATCGAGTGGAGATCCGTACCTTCGCTGAGCGCGATCGGGCAGAGTTGTATGCACTGTTCGAACGCGCAGGCGAGGGCAGCCCCACCGCGTCGCTCTGGGGACACACGGAATCCGAGGCCGCCGTCTATCTCGAGCCGTACCTGGACCTGGCGCCGGAGTCGGTGTTCGTCGCCGAGATCGACGGAGCGTTGGCCGGGTACCTGACAGGCTGTCCGGACACCGCGAGCTTTCCGAGCGAAACCGAGCGGATGGAACGGGCCATCCGGAAGTACCGCCTGGTCTTGCGTGCGAAGCCCGCGGCCTTCTTCGCCCGCAGCCTCGCTGATCTGGTCCTCGCGAAAGCCCGGCGGGTGCCCACCTCGGGAGACTTCGAGGACGCCAGGTGGCCCGCGCATCTGCACATCAATGTGGAGCCGGCGGCACGGGGAACCGGTGCCGCCGGCGGACTGATGAGTCACTGGCTCGAACGGCTGAGTGAGACCGGCTCTCCTGGTTGTCACCTGCAGACCCTGCGCGAGAACACCCGCGCCGTGCGGTTCTTCCGGCGCATGGGATTCGTCGAACACGGCCCGTCTCCGCTGGTCCCCGGGATTCGACACGGCAGCGCACGCCTGCACCAGCAGACGATGGTCTGGAACCCCTGACCGTCGTGGTGAGAATCGCAGCCGCCGGTGACGGAACCGCTGTCGCGCGCCAGGGCGCCTCGACGTTTCATCAGGCGCGGTTGGTGCTGGTGCTGCGACCTTTCCGGCGGCTGTGGCTGGTCACCGGCCTGTGCAGCTCGGCGGACTGGCTGACGGTACTGGCGCTCGCCGCGCTCGCGAGCAGTACCGCGACGAGCGCAACCGGGGTGAACTTCGCGCTTCCCGGCGTGCTGTTCGCGAACCTGCTACCCGGACTGCTGTTCGCCCCGATCGGCGGACTGCTCGCGGACCGGTTCGACCGGCGCACGGTGATGGCCGCGGCCGACGTCGTGCGGTTCGGACTGCTGTTGTCGATCGCGTTCGCGGACACCTACTGGTGGATCTTCGCCGGCACGTTCCTCATGCAGGTCGCGACGATTCTGTGGATTCCGTGCAAGGATGCGGCGCTGCCCAACCTGTTGCGCCGTCCCGAGCAGTTGCCCGCCGCGACTCAGGTCGGCCTGGTGATGACCTACGGCCTTTCCGTCCTCGTCGGTGGCGGATTGTTCGTGCTGGTCACCGGTGCGGGCACGGTCCTGCAACTGCCTGCCGGGTTCTTCGGCACGAATGGTCTGGTCAAGGCAGCGATCGTCCTCGCGGCGCTGTTCTACCTCGGCAGCGCGGCGATGATCGTGACGAGGCTTCCCGAACTGTCGCTGCACACCACGGCCGCATCGGCTCCGCATACCGAGGAACAGCGACCGCCACGGCTGTGGGAAATGGTGCGGGACGGCGCCGGCTACGTCTGGCGGACGCCGCTGGTTCGGGGCCTGCTGCTCGGGATGATGGGGGCGCTCGCCGCGGGAGGCGCGGTCGTGGGCGCGGCCCAGTCGTACGTGCTGAGCCTGGGCGGCGGGCAGGCCGCGTTCGGCCTGTTGCTCCTGGCGATCTTCCTGGGGCTGATCACCGGGTTGGTCGGGGCGCCGAAACTCGCGCCGAAACTGCCGCAGGAACGCCTCTTCGGCGCCGCGATCATCGTCGCGGGCACCGCGCTCGTGCCGATGGCGCTGTCGCCACACATCGTGGTGTCGCTTGTCGCCTCGGTGGTGGTCGGCGCCGCCGCGGGTGCGACCTTCCTGACCGGGGTCACCATCATCGGTTCCCGTGTCGAGGACTCGATGCGGGGCCGGGTCAATGCGGTGTACCAGGCGATGCTGAAGGTCGTCCTCGGGTGTTCGGTCGCCTTGTCCTCGTTGCTGGTCACCATGATGCAGACGCGGACGATGACCCTGTGGCGGCACACGTTCTCGGTGGACGGGACCCGGCCGGTGATCCTCGCGGGCGGTCTGCTCGCCGTTCTGGTCGGTGTACTCGCCTACCGGCAGATGGACACGCGCAGGGCGGAACCGATCCTTGCCGACCTGCGCGGTGTGATCCGCCCTCGCCCGCATGCCGGAAGCGGCCTGCTGATCACCGTCGAGGGCTCCGGGGCGGCCGACACGGCAGAGCAGGCCACTCGGCTCACGTCCCACCTGCGCGCCCGCGGTCACCACACCGTGCTGTTCGGCGATGTGAAACCCGACGACGACCGGCTCGCCGCGTTGGTCCTGCGGGCGTCCCCGAAAGGCCACCGGGCGTGGGCGCTGGCGGCTGCGGCGGTCCGTGCCGACATCGTCGAGTGCCAGGTCCGGCCCGCGCTCACTGCCGGCACCGTCGTGGTGATGGAGCGGGTCCTCGAATCACGATTCTCGACGGCAGCCGACGTGGACAGGGCCGAGTTGCGCAGTCTTGCCGACTGGGCAGGGGCCAAGCTGCGGCCCGACCTCGTCGTACTGCTCGACACCCCGACGGTCCCGGCTGGCGAAGCGACAGCGGCCGGACATTGGTCTGTCGAGGAACTGGTGTCCGAGATAGCCACCGTCGCCTCCGACCGCTACCTGCTGGTGGACGCGGACGGCTCGGCGGACGAGGTCGCCGAACGAGTGACCTCGGCGATCGACCCCGTGCTATCGGAGCTGTTCCCCTGCTCCGACCGGTGACACACCCGCCGAGGACGCCGCTCGCTGCTGTGCGGCGAACAACTCGTCGCCGTGTTCCACCGTCCACTGGGCAAGCGCGGCCATAGGGCCGTCGACCAGACTGCGTCCCAGCCTGGTCAGTCCATACTCGACACGCGGTGGAGCCTCCCGGTACGCACGACGCTCGATCAGCCCGTCGGCGAGCAGCCGGCGCAACGCCTCGGTCAGCATCTTGTCGCTGATGCCCCCGATCGAGCCCTGCAGATCTCGTCGTCGAAGCGGACCGAAGTTCAGCGCCGCGAGCACGACGGGCGACCAGGTGTGGGCGAACAGGTCGGTCGCCGCGCGCAGCCGGCAGTCCGCCACCTGTTCGTAGCACCCGCTTTCGTGCTCGTCCATCCGCGCCCTCCCCTGTGTCTCCGTTACACACCTATCGGTGCGTAACGCCTTCCCTACCGTAGCGGCAGAGACATCGCGAGAGAGGAAGACGGATGCGAATCGGGATTCTGGGCACCGGAACAATGGCCGAGGCACTCGGCGGTAGCTGGGTACGAGCGGGCCACGAACTTGTCGTCGGTGGGAGGTCGGAAGTGAAGGCGAAGGCCCTTGCCGCTCGACTCGGCGGTGCGGCGCGGGCAGCCGCTCCACCCGACGTCGGCACCGGCTGTGACGCCGTTCTGCTGGCGGTGTTGTGGTCCGGTGTCGAGGACATACTGCGCAGTGCAGGCGCGAACGACGGCACACTCGCCGGAATGCCGCTGATCGACCCGACCAACGCTGTCGAGCACGGCGTCGGCGTACTGCTGACCGGATCCGGCGGATCGGCGGCTCACCACATCGCCGCGCTGGCGCCGGGAGCGCATGTGGTGAAGGCATTCCACCTGTTCCCGGCCGAACAGTGGACGACCCCCGGCAACCACACCGCCCCCGTCACCGTGCCCCTGTGCGGCGACGACCCGAGGGCACTGGAGACCACCAGCGAACTGGTGCGCGACAGCGGTGCGGTGCCCGCCGTGCTGGGCCCGCTGTCCCGCGTTCGTCAGCTGGAAGAGGTGGCGGGCTTTCTCGTCGGCCTCGCCTTTTCCGGCTTCGACCCGAACTCCGCGATTCCACGAGTACCGTCAGCGTCTCCCAGGGCCGTCGCCGATTCACCGGCCTGACCTGTCAGTCGAAGGGCGGACCGGACTTGGCGACCTCGTGCTTGAGGACCTGGACGTCGCTGATGCGGACCGAGGTCGACGGGGCAGGTGCGATCGCGCGCCAGGCGTCCAGCGCCTCCCCCGATTCCCAGTATTCGACGAGATTCACCCTCCCCGGTTCGACCGGGTCGGGTGAGATGGCCAGATCAAGACAACCGGGATGCGCACGCCCCTGGGTGATGAGCTCCCGGTGGCCTTCGATGAACCGGTCCCTCTCCTGTGGGGCGACGTAGACCTTGCCTGCGACGATCAGCGCCACGATGCTGTTCCTTCCACTCACGTCAGTTCGGTTGCGTTCGTCAGGACGACGAACGGGATCGGCCCAGCGGGACAGATCGCGCGAATTTCCTTTACGGCAACTGCCGTCCAGGTCAGATTGGGGACGTGAGTTCAGTTGTCATCCGCCCTGCCGAGCCTGGCGACCTGGGCGAGGTCGCCAGGCTTCGGTGGCACGCCAGGCACGGATTCGCCGTGTCGCCTCGCCTGCTGCAGGCCGACGTTCCACCTGAACGCCGCTGAATTAGGACAGCTTTCGTCCCACTCGGCTGGCATGCTGAACGGCATGACCGACACCGCCTCGCGGCTGCTGAGTCTCCTGGCGCTGCTCCAAACACCCCGGGAGTGGCCTGGCAGCGAACTCGCCGAGCGGATGCGGGTCAGCCCGCGCACCATCCGCCGAGACGTCGACCGCCTCCGCGAACTCGGCTACCCCGTAGCGGCCTCGCTGGGAGTGACCGGCGGATATCGCCTTGTCGCGGGCAAAGCCATGCCGCCGCTGGTGCTGGATGACGAGGAGGCAGTCGCCATCGCCGTCGGGCTGCGCAATGCGGCGGGGCATGCCGTGCACGGAATCGAGGAGGCATCGGTGCGGGCACTGACGAAGCTCGAACAGGTGCTGCCTCCGCGGCTGCGCCGTCGGGTCGCCACGCTGAACGCGGCTACCTTTCCAGCGCCGCCCGGCGAAGGACCGAAGGTCGACGCTGTGACCCTCACCGTGCTCGCGGGCACGGTGGCCAACGGCGAACGGCTGCGCTTCACCTACCGCTCCAGCGAAGGCGCGGAGAGCAAACGACTGGTCGATCCGCACCGGCTCGTACCGCTACAACGCCGTTGGTACCTCGTCGCGTTCGACCATGTCCGTGACGACTGGCGGATCTTCCGCGTCGATCGGATCACCGCACCGTTGGCCACCGGAGCCCGGGCAACGCCACGGGAGTTGCCCGCCGCCGACGCGGCCGAGTTCGTCACCAGCAAGCTGTACTCACTCGCTCCCACCTACCGTGCGGTGGCGACACTGCACCTGCCGCTGGCGGATGCGCTCGGCCGCATCGGCGACGGACTCGCCGACCTCGAACCCATCGACGAACACAGATGTCTGCTGCGCAGCCACAGCGACACCCTGGAATGGGTCGCCTTCCGGCTGGTCCTGCTCGGCTGTGAGTTCGAGGTCCACGAACCACCCGAACTCGCCGAGTACCTGCGGGCTCTGGGAGCGCGAGTCCTGCGAGCCTCGGCCGCCCCCGACTGAAAGTGCACCGCACGCTGCGTAGTACGGCTTCACCCCGACCCCGGCCCCGGCGTAAGCAGTCGCGGATCCCGGCCGAGGGACGGGACAGGAGCCGTCGAGCCCACGACCGCGGTGCGCACTCGCACCAGCCAACTGCCACAAATGCAGCGCCGGTAGCTCACCGTGCCCGAGGAGGTCCGGTGTTCCGACACGGATGCGCTGGCGAGTTCGTCCACCGGACAGCCGCATCTCGGGCAGCGCTCTCGTGTTGTCGCGGGTTCTTGCTTCATGGGACCACTGTGTTGTAATGAGTCGGTGCACTTCAACCCTTACGGCGGCGCGGCGGCGCAGGTGGCGGCCGCGCTGGTCAACGCGAGCACATGTGCCGCGGCCGAACTGCTCACGCTCATCCGCACGGAGGGCATGACGCTGACCAGCCTGACCGAGGAAGAGGCCACGGAAACTGCGATCTGGGCCCAGCGACTGCGACCTGTCTTCGAGGAGACCGACCCCGCCACCCGCGCGGACCTGGTGAACACCCTCCTCGACGACTCCGCCTGCAGGCCGTACATCTCCCGGCACGACGGGCTGCCCCCGCACCTGCACTACGCGAGTGAGAACGCCGGATCGGTGAGCCGGATCAGGGCCTACACCGCGGGCGGGCTCGCGCACCTCGTCTGTGACGCCCCGGACAGAATCGGGCACTGCGCGAGTCCGGGATGCGCGACGGTGTACGTGGACACCTCCCGCAACGGCAGACGCCGGTTCTGCTCCACCCGATGCGCGACCAGGGTGCACGTCGCCCAACATCGAGATCGGCAGCGCGTGTGACAGAGCACAACCCCCCCACGCTTAGAGTGCGGTCATGAACACTCGCTTCGTGGCACTGGGGGACTCCTTCACCGAGGGTGTCGGAGACGACGATCCTGCCTATCCCAACGGGGTCCGGGGCTGGGCCGACCGAACCGCCGAGGTTCTCGCCCGCCACGAACCGGACCTCGGTTACGCCAACCTCGCCGTGCGCGGCCGGCTGCTGCGCGATGTCGTCGGCGAACAGGTCGGTCCGGCACTGGACCTGCGGCCGACACTGGTGACGCTATATGCGGGCGGAAACGACCTGATGCGACCGAAAATCGACCTCGACGCACTTGCCGAGGTGTACGACGACGCTGTGAGCGCGCTGACCGCG
This sequence comes from Amycolatopsis marina, assembly GCF_900111885.1. GTDB lineage: Bacteria > Actinomycetota > Actinomycetes > Mycobacteriales > Pseudonocardiaceae > Amycolatopsis > Amycolatopsis marina. The sequence continues at coordinate 37,829 of NZ_FOKG01000018.1, read as the reverse complement.
ACGGGTGCGACGGTAGTCCTCTTCACCGGAGTCGACGGTGTGGAGGACCCGTTGTTCCGCCGCATGCGAGGCCGCACCGCGATCTACAACGAACATGTCAGGCTGATCGCCGCGCGGCACGGCGCCTTGCTCGTGGACATGTGGGCGATGCGGATGCTGCGCGACCGGCGCATGTGGGCGGCGGACCGCATCCACCTCAACCACAACGGGCACGCCGCCATTTCGATCGCCGTGCTCGACGCGCTCGGCGTGGCCCACGAGTTCACTCCGGTCGATCTCGGACCTCGGGAGTCGGTGAATCCCAGGCAGCAACGCGCCCAGAACCTGCGCTGGGCCCGCGAGCACGCGGTTCCCTGGGTCCGACGCAGGCTGCGCGGCGAATCCTCCGGTGACACCGTGACCGCCAAGCGCCCGGAGTTGAAGCCCGTCTCGTTCTGAACGGAACAGGTGTCGCCTGGCCGGTGCAGCCGCAAGGTTCCGGACACGAAAACGGGGCGGACCGAATCCTTCGGTCCGCCCCGTTTTCGTTCAGGCGTTACTGCCGCGGCGGCGGCCCACCCTGTCCACCGCCGTACGGCCCTCCGGGCGGCGGCATCGGGCCGCCTGCGGGCGGCTGCGGTGCCCCCGGTGGCGGGGGCGGCGGAGGTGCCTGCTCCCCGCGCCGCTGGAACTCCGGTGCGGGCGGCTCCGGCGAGCGCTTCGGCAGCGGAACCGGCTGGTTCTCCTGCTCCTCTTCCTGATTCCCGCCGCGCAGACTCGACAGCGCTGACGGCACCGAACGCGGACTCGGGGTACTCAGCGGGCCCGGAACTTCCTGCCGTGCCACCGCTTCGGCCGCACGCACAGCTTCGGCCACCTTCGGATCCGTGCTCGTGTCGAACCAGGCCGCCACTTCTTCGTCCTCGATCGGCGGCTGCTCCACGTCCTCGTGCTTCGGCGGTTCGTACCGGAAGACCCCGTCGTCGCCGGGCGCGCCAAGGGTGCGGGCGAAACCTTCCAGGGCCTTGCCGTAGTCGCTGGGCACCAGCCACACCTTGTTCGCGTCGCCCTGCGCCATCTGCGGCAGGGTCTGCAGGTACTGGTATGCCAGCACCTCTGGTGTCGGCCTGCCCGCCTTGATGGCCGCGAACACCTTCTCGATCGCCTTCGCCTGCCCCTGCGCCTGAAGGTAGCGGGCAGCTCGTTCACCCTGCGCCCGTAGGATCCTGGACTGCCGCTCCGCCTCGGCGGCGAGAATGGCCGCCTGCTTGGAACCTTCCGCCGCGAGAATCTGGCTCTGCTTCTGCCCTTCCGCGGTCTTGATCGCGGATTCCCGCTGTCCTTCCGCGGTGAGGATCATCGCGCGCTTCTCTCGGTCGGCGCGCATCTGCTTCTCCATCGAGTCCTGAATGGAGGGTGGCGGGTCGATCGCCTTCAGCTCGACACGAGCGACCCGGATGCCCCACCGGCCCGTGGCTTCGTCCAGAACGCCGCGCAGCTGACCGTTGATCTGATCGCGGGAGGTCAGCGTCTCCTCGAGGCTCATGCCACCCACGAGGTTTCGCAGCGTCGTCGTGGTCAGCTGCTCCACACCGACGATGTAGTTCGAGATCTCGTACACCGCGGCACGCGAGTCGGTGACCTGGAAGTACACGACGGTGTCGATCGACACCGTCAGGTTGTCCTGGGTGATCACCGGCTGCGGCGGGAACGACACCACCTGCTCGCGAAGGTCGATCCTGGCCCGCACCTTGTCCAGGAACGGCACCAGGAAGTTCAGACCGGGCGAGGCGACCGTCCGGAACCGGCCAAGTCGTTCGACGACGGCCGATTGTGCCTGCGGTACCACCATGATGGCCTTCGCGACCGTGACGATCACGAAGAGCGCGATTATCGCGACGACAATTATCGCTGCGGTCCCCAAAACGTTCTCCCCTTCAGACTATTCCGGCCCGGTACGGCCGGATGCGGGTGCTTGGCCCCTGGGTAGGCGGTGTTGTCACAGTTCCGCCGAGACGACCGCGGTGGCTCCGGATATCTCGACAACGGTCACAGACTCACCAGGCTGGATCACCTGACCGTCCGAGAAACTCCGCGCGGACCAGACGTCCCCGGCGAGCTTCACCTGGCCGCTCTGGGCGTCCACCGTCGACAACACGATCGCCTGCGCACCCACCAGTGCGTCGGTGTTGGTCTTCACGCCAGGGCCGGAAAGAAAGCGTCGTTTCAGTGCGGGTCTGGCCAGCACGAGCAAGCCGATGGAGGCGACCGCGAACACTCCGACGTCGATGAAGATGTTGCCGGTCAGTGCCGCGGAGCCGGCGGCCGCCAGCGCTCCGAACCCGAGCATCAGCAGAACGAGGTCGCCGGACAGTACTTCCGCCACCACCAGAGCGATCCCGATGATGAGCCAGATCAGTGCCGGTGTCATGCGGACATGTTGTCAGAAAGTGACGGTTCGCACTAAGTCGGCGACGGGACGTGATCCACGCGTGACCTGGATCGGGCGAGGCTCCCACCTCACTCCTCCGTCACCGTGACGAAATCGATCAACCTCTCCACCGCGCCGATCAACGGTGTTTCCAGATCCCGGAAGGAACTGACGCCGGCCAGCACGCGCTGCCAGCCCTCGTAGGGCTCGCCCCAGCCGAGCGCGGCACAGATCCCCTCCTTCCACTCCACTCCCCTCGGCACCGACGGCCACGAGGAGATGCCCACGGACTCCGGTTTCACCGCCTGCCAGATGTCCACGTACGGATGCCCGGTGACGAGGACGTTGTCGTCCTGGACTGAGTCCACGATGCGCGACTCCTTGCTGCCACGCACCAGGTGATCGACGAGCACGCCGAGTCGCCGTCCGGGGCCGGTACCGAACTCCTCGACCCGCTGTGCGAGTTCGTCCACGCCGTCGAGCGGCTCCACGACGACGCCCTCCACGCGAAGGTCGTGCCCCCACACGCGCTCGACGAGTTCGGCGTCGTGTTTGCCCTCCACCCAGATGCGGGAGTCGCGAGCGGTCCGTGCCTTCAGACCGGCGACCCGTACCGAACCCGAAGCCGAGACCGCGGAAGTCGCCGGAGCGGACTGCGGCAGCGGAACGAGGGTGACCGGTTTGCCCTCCAGCAGGAACGCGGCCGGTCCGAGGGGAAACACCCGGTGTCTGCCGCGCGCGTCCTCGAGCACGGCGTTGCCGTATTCGAGGCGGATCAGTGCACCGCAGAAGCCGCTGGCTGGATCTTCGAGGACCAGTCCGGGTTCCGCGGGAACCTCGGCGACCTTGCGTTTGCGTGGCCCGGCCAGCACGTCGTCATAGGAGTGGGAACGCACGGGCTCAGACGGTATCGGGCCGGGACCGGACTGGCAGCGCGCCACGCCGCGAGCAGGTCAGGCCACGCACTAGGGAATCAGCTTCAACATCGTCTCGGCTTCGCCGGTACGGCCGTGCCTGCGCAGCTGCGCGATCGCCATCAACACCGCGAACGACCGGCACCACGCGGTGAGGCGTTCGACGTCGAGTTCCGGAACGGCCGCGACGAGCGTGGACACACCGTCGTCCAGACTGCCGCCGTGCAACAGCGGCAGCATCGCCCAGTCCGTCGCGTCCGCGGCAGGGTCGCCGAGGCATGGACGCGGATCGATCGCCACGGCGCCCCGGGCGGCCCCGGCGTCCAGCACGTTGTTCGGATGCAGGTCGCCGTGTAACAACCGGACCGGGCCGCTGCTGGCCAGCTCCCTCGCCAGAGCTAGTGATCGAGTGATCGCCGCCGGGTCGATGCCCACACCCTCCGCTCGTCGCGCGAACAGGCCGAAGATGAAGTCGAGCCGCTCGCGCAGGGTGATGAACCCGCCATCGGGAACGGGGGTGGTGGCAAGCTGACCGAGCAACTCCGCGATCTCCGGCACCGGAAAGTGCGGGCCGTGCTCGGCGAGCGGCGTGCCTGGAGCAAGCCCCTCCAACAGGATCGCCCCTTCGGCGGGAGCGGTCTCGAGCAGGTTCACCACCCGGCCGCAACCAGCCCAGACGCGCAGCGCGGCCGCCTCGGTCCGCGCGATCTCGGGCTCGGGGGTCACCTTCAGCACCACGAACATGCCCGAGGTGTCCTCCCCGAGGAACGTGCGGCCGGTGCCACCCGCCACCGAGGAGTGCAGGCGCAGTCCCCAGTGCACCGCAAGATCGGCGATCAGGTCCGGCAGTGCGTCACACCACGGCCCGACGTCTGTGCCGAACCGATCCACCAGCCGGGCGCGAGCCTGCTCGTCGAGCACGAGCGCGGGGTCGATGGCCGTCATGCCCGGTCCTCGAGGACGCGGGTCTCCCCCACGGCCAGTGCCCACAGATCAGCCGCGTCCCGGCCTGCCGTCGCCCACTCCTTGCGGATCAGTTCGAGCGGCTGCTCCACCGGCTCCCTGGTGAGCACGAACGTGCCCCAGTGCATGGCGGCGAGCCTGCGGGCACCGAGATCGCCGAGCGCGCGTACGGCCTCCGCCGGGTCCATGTGCACCGCGCGCATGAACCAGCGCGGCTCATAGGCGCCGATCGGCATCATCGCGACCTCGATTCCTGGATAGCGATCCCCGATCTCGCCGAACCAGGTGCCGTATCCGGAGTCGCCGCAGTGGTAGGACCGCGGTCCGTGTTGCGGCGTGATCACCCAACCACCCCACAGTGACCGGCAGGTGTCGAACATGCTGCGCCTGCTCCAGTGATGTGCCGGCGTGAAGTCGAATCGGACTCCGCCGACCTCGGCGGACTCCCACCAGTCCAGTTCGACGACCTCGCTGAAGCCGCGCTTGCGGAACCAGCGGCCGAGGCCCGCGCCGACCAGGATCGGTGTGTGTCTGGGTAGTTTGCGCACGGTGGGCGCGTCGAGATGATCGTAGTGGTCGTGACTGATCAGGACCGCATCGATCTCGGGCAGGTCCGCCCACGCCACTCCGGGAGGAGTGAGCCGCGGCGGTACCCCTGGGATCTTCGTCGACCACACGGGGTCGGTCAGCACCGAGATGCCCCCGGTTCGCACGAGGTAGGTCGAATGCCCGATCCAGGTCCACGTCGATGTGCCGGGTTCGAGCGAAGGCAGACCACCCCGCAGGACCGGGATCCGGTCGGCGTTGTCGGTCGGCCCGCGGAACCCGCCCTCACGCAGGATTCGGTACAGATCCTGTGGGCGGGGCAACGGCGAGGTCAGCCGGTCGCGGTAGGAGACGCGCGTCATGTGTTCAGCCTGCCATCACCCGCGGGTTCCGGCTCGCGGCACCTTTCCGGTCAACCGCTCCAGGCGCAGCCGCGCCTCGAGTGCCTTGGGCAGCAGGGCACGCATCGTGGGCCGGGCGAGTGCTTCGATGCGCGGCAGGAGGCCGGGAAGCAGCCGTTGGTTACCGGCCGCCATGGCACCCGCGATGTGGATCGCGGCGCGGGGACGGGTGTCGAAAACGCTGTGCGCCACGTCGTCGAACGGCAGCAGGACCGCACCCGGGATCCGCTCGGCCATCCGCCGCAGGACAGGTCGCACCATGCGCATGTCGCGCCGGCCGGAAAGCACCGCGGTGGGCCAGTCGAAGTGCGGTAGTTCATCAGGCAGATGGCGCGGCTCGCCGGCGAACGGCGGAAACCTGCCCGCGATCTTGCCGAACGCCGCTGCTTGGTCCATCGGCAAACCATCTGGCCGTAGCGGGTAGAGATCTCGGAAGTTGATCACGCCTACGAGATCGAACTCCATGAGGTAGCGCTTGGTCTCGTGCAGTTCGGCGTTGCCGAGGCCGGCAAGCCAATTCCAGGTGCCCAACCGCCCTCGCTCGGCGGCGTCGAGCAGCCGCCGGAGCAGGTCTGCGCCACCGAGGTCATAGGCCACCGGCACCACGTCCCCGGTCTCCTCCACGGGGACGACGCCGGTATCGACCAGGGTCCGCAGCCGTTCGGCGAGCGGAGCGGTGACGGGGTCGGTGCCATGCCACAGCAACTCGCGTACATAGGACCTGGCCAGTTCGAACTCACCGGCCTCGGACCAGGTGGAATCGAGCACCATTCCGGCGACCCGCTCCGGGTGGGCGGCCGCGAAGCTCTGCGCGAGGTACCCGCCGTACGACGTGCCGTACACAACTGCCCGTGCGATGCCTTCCGCATCGAGCACCGCCGCCAGATCGGCGACCACGGCATCGATGTTCAGTGCCGCGCGCGGAAGATCGGCTCCTGCGGTATCCGTGCGGGACAGACCGACCCCACGATGCTCGACCATGATCGTGTCGAGCCCGTACTTCGCCGCGAGGGGGCGGAAACGCAGGTACGGGTACACCGCTCCCAGCCCGGGGCCGCCCGGGATGAACAGCACCGGAGTGTCCGCACGGGGACCGGTACGGACATAGGTCAAGTCGAATTCGATGCCATCGGCGGCCGGGCGGCGTACGGACGTGACCCCCGGTTGCCGTCGCAACCGCTCGCCGAGCTCATCGACTGACCTGTCCATGACACCTCCCAGTTCCAGGGTTAGCACGTCTCGGGCCGAAACGCCGCCGACCAGGAGGGGTGGCTCGTCCCTAGAACAGGGGCCAGGGAATCGCTCGCCATTCGTCGCTGGGCGCGGGAAACACCGGATGCGCGAGCAGACGGCCCGCGCGTTCGCCGACGGCCGCGACCTCGGCGGGTGTCAGGTGCTGGCCGAGCGCCCGTCCCAGATCACCGTCGAGTGCCCGCCGCAACCCGTGCAGCTTCTCCACGACGTCGTCGTCGAGCGCGTTCCCCACCCAGCCCCAGAGCACGGTGCGGAGTTTGGGGTCCGGATGCAGGCAGATGCCGTGATCCACCCCATAGACGCGGCCGTCAATCCCGGCCAGCACATGCCCACCCTTGCGGTCGGTGTTGTTCACCACGACGTCGAGCACCGCGAGTTCGCGCATGCCGGGGCGATCGGCGTGGGCCAGTACCGCCGGTTCGCCCGTGCGGTCATGCGCGTGCAGGACGACGCGCCAGTCCTCGGGGACGTCGTCGGGTGAGCGCACGTCGACGAGTTCGTCGTCACCGGTTTCCACCCAAAGCTGGACCATGCCCTGACCGAACGGGCCGTCGCGCAGGGCGGTCGGCGGTATCGCGCCGAGGTCCACGGCCTCGGCGACAAGGTAGGTCGCCACCTCGCGGCCCGCCAGTGTGCCATCAGGGAAGTCCCACAGCGGTCGTTCCCCGGCCACGGGCTTGTACACCGCGTTCGCCTGCACGCCGTCCAGTTCGATCGTGCAGAACAGGGTGACGTTGGAGGCGTCCACCAGCCTGCCCTCGACCTCCAGCCGGCCCTGCGCGACGAGGTCCTTCGCGGCGGGGTCCTTCGGGTCGATCTCGGGCGAGCTCATTCCTCGGTGAGGTCTGAGTCGCGCCGGTAGCCGTTCTGCCTCGGGCAGATGTGCCCATCCGGGTCCAGCGGTTCCCCGCACAGCGGGCACGGCTTGCGCCCCGCGTTGACGACGCGCTCGGCACGTTCGGCGAACGCCCTGGCCGCGGCGGGTTCAAGGAACACGCGGACGGCGTCCGGGCCCTCTTCGGTGTCATCGAGCACGACGGTCTCGTCGACCTCGCCCTCGGTGATCGCCAGCAGTTCGATCACCACGGCGCTGCTCTCGGCGTCCCAGCCGAGGCCCATCGTGCCGACGCGGAACTCCTCCTCGACCGGAACGCTCAGCGGCTCGACGTCCCGCAGTTCCTCGGGAACCTCGTCGGGGACCTCGGCGCCGAATCGGTTCGACACTTCTTCGAGCAGGGAGCTGAGACGCTCGGCGAGAACAGCGACCTGTTGTTTCTCGATCGTCACGCTGATCGTGCGGACGTCCTCGGACGCCTGGAGGTAGAACGTGCGGTCACCGGGTTCCCCGACGGTGCCCGCTACGAAGCGGTCGGGTTGGCGGAAGACATGAATGACGCGAGCCATGGCACTGATGACCCTAAGCCACGCCTCCATGATCGGCATCCGCCGCCCCCTCTCCACCCAGAAGTCGATGCGACCGGCGACCCTTTCGCTCTAGGGTGGCGTGATGCCGAGGATCACCGCGAACGGATCATGGACCTCTCCCATCGGCGCCGCTGACGTCGCGGCAGCCGGGGGTACCGCGCAATGGCTCGAGGTGGTGGACGGCGAGACCTGGTGGGCGCAATCCCGTCCTGCGGAGGGCGGCAGGGTCGCGCTGCTGCGCGCCAGCGGTGGTGCTGTGACGGAGGTGCTGCCCGCGCCGTGGAACGTGCGCAACCGGGTGCACGAGTACGGCGGCCGCCCCTGGGTGGTCGTCGGCGACCTGCTGTTCTTCACACACTGGGACGATCAGCGCGTCTACGCCATGGACCGCACCGCTGGAACGGTGGAACCGATCACCCCGAAACCGGCCGACACGCACGGTGTCCGGTACGGGGATCTGCGTGCGGGCCTCGACGGCGAGGTGTGGGCCGTCCGGGAGCGCAGTACCGGCCCCCGCAGGGCGGATGTCGCCCGTGACCTCGTCGCGCTGTCCCCTGCCGGTGCGCAGCCGCGGACGCTCGCGGCGACCCATCACTTCCTCACCTCGCCGCAGATCTCCCCCGACGGCAGGCGTGCGGCCTGGCTCGGCTGGGATCACCCCGCGATGCCATGGGACGGCACACAGCTGTGTGTCGCCGATATCGAGCCGGACGGCACCTTCGCCGCGCACCGGGTACTCGCGGGGGGCCCGGACGTGTCGGTCTGCCAGCTGGACTGGGAGACGGAGGACACGCTGCTGGCACTCCTCGACCCCGAGGGGTGGTGGAACCTGCACAGAGTGACCCTCGACGGCGAGATCACGAACCTGGCGCCCGTGCCGGCCGAACTCGGCGGTGCGCTCTGGCGAATCGGCTCCCGCTGGTTCGCTCCGCTGGGCGGCGGCAGGCACGCGGTGCTGAGCTCCGGCAGGCTGGCGGTGCTGGACGAGAACACCGCGACGGTCAGCCCTGTCGAGGAGGCTGCCGAACTCGTGTCCTGGTCGCCCGCCTTCGCGGTGCGCGACGACACAGTGGTGGGCGTGGCGGCGGGTGCCATGAGCGAAGGCGCGGTAGTGCAGGTCGACCTGCGCTCGGGGACGATCACCGAGCTCGCGCGGTCCGAGGTGAACACGGCCCATCTGCCCGACCCGGCCTACCTCCCCACACCGCGGGAGCGGACCTTCCGCTCGCGTTCCGGGGAGGACATCCACGCCTATGTCTATCCGCCCGCGAATCCCGACCACAGCGCTCCCGCGGACGAGTTGACGCCCTACCTGGTACACGTGCACGGCGGGCCGACGGGTCGGGCGTTCGGAGTGCTCGATCTCGACTTCGCGTACTTCACCAGCCGGGGTATCGGCGTCGTCGCGGTGAACTACGGCGGCTCGACCGGGTACGGCCGTCGCTACCGGGAACGGCTACGAGAGCAGTGGGGTGTGGTGGACGTGCAGGACTGTGTCGACGTCGCGGAGGCGCTGGTAGCCGAGGGGATCGCCGATCCGAACCGGCTGGCCGTCCGGGGTGGCAGCGCGGGGGGTTTCACCTCAGCCGCGTCGATGACCACCGTGCGCACCTACCGCGCGGGCACCGCGCAGTTCCCGATCCTCGACCTTCTGAGCTGGACCGGTCAGGGGGGCGAGACCCACGACTTCGAGTCGCGCTACCTCGACAGCCTGGTCGGGCCGCTGCCGCAGGCTCAGCGGCGGTACGAAGAACGCTCGCCGATCAACAACACCGACGCACTGGCCGGGCCGGTGCTGTTCCTGCAGGGTCTCGAGGACGAGATCTGCCCGCCCGAGCAGGCGGACCGGTTCGTCGCCGCCCTTGACGGCAGCGGCGTTCCGCACGCCTACCTCACGTTCCCCGGCGAGCAGCACGGCTTCCGCAGGGCGGAAACGATCATCGCGGCACTGGAGGCTGAACTGTCCTTCTACGGCCAGGTGTTCGGCTTCGACACGCCGGACGTGCCCACTGTCGAACTGCGCTCGTGACGTCCACGCCGATGACCGCGATCAGGCCGCGCCGGCTTCGCCGAGGTGACACCGTCGCCCTGGTGGCACCCGCGGGACCGGTCCCCCGAGACCTGCTCGACCGGGCCGTGCCGGTACTGCGCTCCTGGGGCCTGACGGTGCGGGTGTTCGACTCGGTGCACGCGGGGAACCCGACCTTCGACTACCTGGCCGGAACCGACGAGGACCGGGCCGCTGATTTCCAGCAGGCCTGGCTGGACCCGGCCGTGTCGGCGGTGTTCGCGGCCCGGGGCGGCTATGGCTGCATGCGGATGGTCGACCTCGTCGACTGGGCGAGACTGCGTGCCGCCGGGCCGAAGCTGTTCGCGGGGTCCAGCGACACGACCGCCCTGCACGAGGCCATCGGGGTCCATCTCGGTGTCAGCACGTTGTTCTCACCGATGCCCGCGACCGCACACTTCGACGAACTGGCCGCCGCCGGTCTGCGCCGCATGCTGTTCGAACCGGAACTCGCCATGGAGCTGCGTGGGCCCTCGTCCGGCGCGCTCCGGGGTGGGAGTGCCACCGGGGTGACCGTCGGCGGCAATCTCAGCCTGCTCGTGGCGAGCGTCGGCGCCCCCGAACACCGGCGAGCCCGTGGGGGCATCGCCCTGCTGGAGGACGTGACGGAGAATCTCTACCGCATTGATCGGCTGCTCACCCAGCTTCTGCGGGTGGGCTGGTTCGACGGCGTGGCCGGCATCGCACTCGGCTCGTGGACCGACTGCGGCCAACCGGAGGACATCCGCTCGCTGATGCTCGACCGGCTCGGTCCGCTCGGTGTGCCCATCGTCAGTGAGCTGGGTTTCGGGCACCACAACGGTGCCCTCACCGTGCCACTCGGTGTTCGGGCGAGGCTCGATGCCGATGCTGGGTCCCTCACCCTGCTCGATCCCGCGCTCGGCTAGCAGCCGGTCACGGGAGTGTGCTGCCGCCCGCCTGCCAGCACGAGTCGCACGTCGCGTACCGCGTCGAGGTCGGCGACCGGATCGCCGCCGACGACAAGTACGTCGGCACGATAGCCGGGGGCGAGCCTGCCGGTGTGGGTCCCCAGATGTAGTGCCTCCGCGGCATCGCGGGTCGCCATGTCCAGGATCTGCTCGCCGGGGAATCCGAGGAAGCGGTAGAAGTCCAGACTGCCTGCGAAGTTGTCGAACACGGCGTTGGGGACGCCCGCGTCGGTACCGGCGATCAGCCGGACGCCCTGCTCCGACATCCAGCGCACCCGGCCGAAGATCTCGGCGGCCCGGTCCTCGCCGAAGCGCTCGGCGAACTTCCGCCAGTTCGGGCTCGCCCCGGTACACACGGCGATCCCCTTGGCGGCGATCTCGGTCACCACGTCCTCGAGCACCTCGAAACCGTTCTCGGCCATCCAGGTGCAGTGCTCGATGGTGTCCACCCCCGCGGCCACGGAGTCGGCGATCCCAGCGCTGCCATGTGCATGTGCGGCGACCGGAAGGCCAAGGCCGTGCGCCTCTTCCACGGCAACGCGAATATCGTCGAAGCCGAACTGCGACTCCCAGGTCTCTGCGCCGCCCTTGGTGAGGCCGCCGCCGGTGACCATCACCTTGATCACCTCGGCGCCGCGAGCCGCGTTTTCCCGCACCATCGCGCGGATCTCCTGCTCTCCGCTGACTTCGCCGCCGAGGAACCAGCAGTGACCCCCGGGCACGGTCAGCGGCACGGTGGCGGCCACGATGCGCGGTCCCGGGTGCTCACCCTGCTCTATCGCGTCCCTGAGCCGGACGGCGAGCGCCCCCCTGTCACCGAGGTCACGAACGGTGGTCACCCCGTTGTCGAGCAGTTGCCGCGCGCGCTCGGCCATACCGGCGAGCAGGGCCTTGTCGTCCAGTTCGCGCACGTTCGTCACCGGGTCGGCACTCGCGTCGAACGCCAGATGAACGTGACAATCGATCAGGCCGGGCAGCACCGTGCAACCGGGGAAGTCCCGACGCTTCGTGGTGCCGGAAACGCGGGTCTCCAGCTCGGCTCGGGGCCCGACGGCGACGATCTCGGCGCCGTCCACCAGCACCGCGCCGTCGGTGATGCGAGTTCCCGCAGGCCCTGCCAGCACCTGGTCCGCGGTGATCAGAGTTTCCACCGTGCCCAACTTCCTTTCCGTCACCCGGCCAGAGCCGGACCTCACACGGGCCGAGCGCGAAGGGCCTCGGCGAGATCGATCAGTTCCCGCACGTCGTCGTCGAGTCCCTCACCGGCGGGCATCGCCACTCGCGACGCGCGAGCGTCGACGATTTCGCCTTCGGCGCGTGCCTTCAGTGCGGTGCGCAGCAGCTCGGCCAGTTCGGCGGGGCTGGCGGGCCTGTCCGCGGGCTGACCGGATTTGGCTCGTTCCTGCGCCAGGTAGGGACTCAGCCACACCAGGCCGTCCCTGCACTCGATGACCCTGCGGTAGTACCTGCGATGCACCCCGCGCAGACTCAACCGGTCGCGGCGGCCCGCGGCGGGCACCCTGCCCAGCACGTGCTCGGGGTAGGCGCCGTGCAGCAGAGTCCATAGTGGACGGAGCTGGTGATACTGCCTGCGGTGCTGCCACCACACGCGGCCCGCCGCCCAGCGCGTGGCCACCGCGGGGTAGATGACGCCGATGACGAACAGCGGAATCGCGATCATCAGGATGGCGCTGGCGGTCGCCGAGATCGCCGGTGGCGGAGTGCCACCCTGCCAGCGGACCACCACCAGCACACTGCGTACGCCACTGGCGAGCACCATGGCGGCCATGCCGGTCGCCGCGATTCGCAGCCCGGTCGACAGCGGTCTGCGCGAGGATCCGGCGTAACGCAGGGTGGACCGCAGTGCCATCGCGATCGCGTACAAGAGGTACAGGCCGCCGAAGAAGTAGAACGCCGCCACGGCGGTGTGGCTCATGTCCCCGGTGTCGAACGTGTGAGCGCGCAGAGCGGGCGGCGTGGCGAGGGTGGCGGTGGTGATCGCGGCGATGGAGAACGCGAGCGGCAGCAACTCCCAGCGTGCGCGGCGCCGCCCGTCCTCGGCGTCTTCGGCGGAGAACAGGTAGAAGCACATCAGCCAGTACACGGCGATCAGCAGCAGCACGTTCTGTGCCCACTTGGCGGTGCCCGGTGCGATCAGTGCGTCGGCCCAGCGTGCGCCCGCGGGTAGCCCGAACGGGAAGGCGATCGCGGCGGAGACGAGACAGAACGTCACCGCCCGCAACGGGAGGTCGTGCGGTGCGCGCACGACCTGGCGCAGCTTCCACACCACGGCAGCCAGCAGGAGCACCCCGAATGCGATGCTGAACGGACTCACAGCCACCCCTGTCGTCAGGTTCTCCGGGGAGTGACCTTACTGCACCACGGAGTGACGAAACCGCACTGGTAACACCCCGAGTTGACACTTCCGACGGGTGAGTTGGCAGTTCCGGCGCCCGAGTTGGCGCTTCCCCTAGCCTTGGCACCATGCGACTCGACCGGGATGAGGCCCGTGCGCGGTTCGGCTCCGCGAGGGTCGCCAGGTTCGCGACCGTGAGCGCGGACGGGCGTCCGCATCTGGTGCCGGTGACGTTCGCAGTGGTCGACGACCAGATCGTCTTCGCCGTCGACCACAAGCCCAAACGGACCACGAACCTGCGCAGGCTGCGCAATGTCGCTGACAACCCGGCGGTCTGCTTCCTCGTCGACCATTACGCGGAGGACTGGGACCACCTGTGGTGGGTGCGCGCCGACGGCACCGCCGAGGTACTCGACATGACGGCCGGAAACGCGAGCACGGCCAAGGCGCTGGACGCGCTGTCGGCGAAGTACCAGCAGTACCGAGCCCACCCCCCGGCGGGCCCCATGGTCCGCACCACAGTCACACACTGGTCCGGCTGGTCCGCCACCTGACCCGTCCAACCTTGGGTTGGCTGCAAGTACTACCAAGCAAGATCAAGTCCGTCGCCAACCGCTACCAAGCCGCGCCGCCTCGAACCCTGGTTGGTGGCAGAAAAAGCGGTACTCGATCTTGCTTGGTAGTACTTGCAGACGCACCAACCGTGTGCGGGAGGGCGGGATCAGGGGCGGTGGGCGGGGCCGGAGTTCGCGCGGGTTGGGGTTTGGGGCGCGCCGGATTCCTCGGGGTCGGCCGGGTCCTTGTTTTCGGCCTCTTCGTCGGCTTTGCGCCATGCGGCGATCAGCCCCAGCGGATCCGGCCGGAGCAGCGACGCCGCGGCATAGAGGCTGGCGGCGAGGACGATCGCGATGAACCACCAGTCGTAGAGCGCCTGCTCCCCCGTCGGGTAGTAGACCAGCACGAGGACCACCGAGACCGCGACCACGATCGCCAGGTGCCTGCGCTGCCACGGGAACGTCGAGGCGATCACGAAGCCCCACGTGAGGTACCAGGGCAGGGTGGGTGGCGCGAAGATCGCCACCGCGAGCAGCGTCATGGCCATCCGCATGATCGCCTCGTTGCCGCCGTGGCGCGCCAGCCACCACTGCCGGACCGCGAACGCGGCCAACGCCACGTACGCGATGAGCCGCGCGACCGTGACGAACGGCGAGGACGGCACGTCGACCAGCAGGTGCACGAGGTTGTAGACGATCTCACCGATCCCGGTCGGGAAGTTCAGCCAGTTCGTGATCAGCGTGGGTGCTTCCATCCCACTGATCCAGCCGAGGTTGAACGAGCCGAGGGACAGCCAGGTTCCTGACACGAACACCACACCGAAGATCCCCAGGGACGGCGTGATCGCACGGAAGAAGTTGCGTCGAAGGTTGTCGCCTGGAAGGTGATTGGCCCAGATCCACACGAGGAACGGCAGGGCCACCGCCGCGGTCGGCTTTATCAGCATTCCCACGGTGACCAGGACGATCGCCAGCGCGTGCTTGCGTTCCAGCGCGGCGAGCACACCGATGGTCAGGAAGCCCAGCATCAGCAGGTCGTTGTGCGGCCCGCCGACGAGGTGGATCACGGTCATCGGGCTCGCGACGGCGAGCCACATCGTGACCGGCAGCCGGCCACCGAGGTGCCGGACGAGCCTGGGCAACGCCCAGAGCATCATGCCGAGACCGATCAGCAGCACCAGCCGGGTGATGACCACGCCGAGGATCATGTTGTTGCCGGTGAAGGACACGATCCCCTTGGCCACCAACAGGAACAGCGGTCCGTAGGGGGCGGGAGTCGTCTGCCACAGTGAATGGACGTTCTGCACGACGTCGGGCAGGACGTCGAGTTCGGCAGGGCCGTTCGCATACGGGTCGAGCCCGTAGAGCAGCTGGGCTCCCTGGCCGAGGTAGGAGAAGACGTCCCTGGTGAACAACGGCGGCGAGATCAGCAGTGGCGCCATCCAGCAGCCTGCGGCGATCAGCACCGGCCGCGTCCCGACCCGGTGCGCGAGAACGTACCGGCCGAGCCGCACCCAGGCCCAGACCACCAGTGCGAAGCCCACGTACAACAGCGCCGTCGCGAGTGCCTTGCCGTGGCCGTACCGGATCCAGGACAGCGGACCGTGCCCGAGCACGGGGTCCCGGATCAGAATGCCTCCCGCACCGAGTGCGGCGACCATGAGCAGCGTGCTGCCGACGGCGCCCATGGCGATCGTGCGGTACGGGAATCGCGAGGCGTCGCCGCCACCGGCGGTGGCGGGCTCTTCGGTCGGCGTAGCGGCAGCCGTGTCGCTGGAGCCGCGGTCGGCTCCAGCGGATCCGGCCCCCGGAACGGGGTCTGTGGAGGTGGCCATGTCGGTTGTTGAGATTACACACCGGCTGGTGGACCCGGTCGGGAACGGGCGGTTTGCGCCCCCTGCCAGCTCGGCACTTTCCCGGGAAAGTGCCGCTGTACGCCATCCTCGGCCGGGGACGTCGCGTACTTTCCCGGGAAAGTGCGTGTACTGGTCACCCGGCGGTGGGAACGTTGGTCCCGCTGGGCAGCGCAGCCAGTAGCGACTTGGTGTAGTCGTGCTGCGGGGCGAGCAGCACCTCCTCCACCGTGCCGACCTCGACGAGCTTGCCCCGGTACATCACGGCGACCCGGTCGGCGATGTTCCATGCCAACCCCAGATCGTGGGTGATCACCAGCGCGGCGAGCCCCAGCTCGCGGCGCAACCGCAGGAACAGCGCGAGAATCTCACCGCGCACCGACGCGTCGAGGGAGGCGACTGGTTCGTCGGCGACCAGCAGGCTCGGGTCCAGTGCCAGTGCGCCGGCGATCACCACCCGCTGCCGCTGCCCACCGGAGAGCTCGTGCGGCATCCTGGGCATGAACCGCTCGGCTGGCCGGAGTTCGGCGGCCTCCAGCGCTCTGGTCACGAGCTGTCGTTCGCCGGAGCCCGTGAGGCCGTGAATGCGGGGCCCCTCGGCGATCGCCTCGTACACACTGTGTCTCGGGTTCAGCGCACTGGTGGGGTCCTGGAGCACGAGTTGCGCCTTGCGCCGGTACGCTCGCAGCGCCGAGCCCCGCTTCGGCAGTGGGTCACCCGCGAAGCGCAGGGTGCCGGCCGAGGGTGATTGCAGGCCGAGCATCGTCCGCGCGAGGGTGGTCTTGCCCGACCCCGACTGACCGACCAGCGCCACGATCTCCCCACGGTGGACGTCCAGGTCCACGCCGGCCACGGCGTTGATCGGTGCGCCGGACCGGTCCCGGAAACTCACCCGCAGGTCGCGGGCCGACAGCAGTGGATCGTGGCGTTCCGCCTCCCGCGCACGCGCCGGCTCCGGCGGCAGGGGGTTGCTGGTGGCCGGGGCGAACCGGGAAACGGGATCACCGACGGTGGGGAACGCGGCGGCCAGTGCCTTGCTGTGCTCGTGCTGGGGGTGGTGCATCACGTCGCGCCCCTGCCCCAGTTCGACGACCTCCCCGTCGTACATGACGGCGATCCGCGCGCAGGTCGCGGCGAGGACGGACAGATCGTGGCTGATCATGATCAGGCCGATATCGTGCTCGGCGACCAGTTGGCGCAGCAGGTCGAGCACCTGTGCCTGCACGATGACGTCCAGCGCCGTCGTCGGCTCGTCGGCGACGATCAGCCGCGGCCTGCAGGCGAGGGCCATCGCGATCATCACCCGCTGTTTCTGCCCGCCGGACAACTCGTGCGGATAGGCGTTCGCGCGGGATGTGGGCAGATCGACCTGCTCGAGCAGTTCCCGCACCCGCGCCTGCACGGTACTGTCCGAGACTTCGCCCTTCGGTGCGTGCAGGCGGATCGGCTCGGCGATCTGCTCACCGATCTTGCGTACCGGGTTCAGCGCGTGCATCGCGCCCTGGAACACCACAGAGGCCGCGGACCAGCGCACCGCGCGCAGCCTGCCCCAGCGCATGGTGCGTACATCCTCCCCTTCGAGGAGGATCTCGCCGGTGACCGTGGCGGACTTCGGCAGCAGCCGCAGCACGCTCATCGCGACCGTGGACTTGCCCGAGCCCGACTCACCGGCGATGCCCAGTGTGTCACCCGCCCGCAGGGTCAGGTCCACGTCCCGCACGGCCTCGACCTCGCCGCCCGCGGTGCGATAGGTGACGCCGAGGTTCCTCAGTGCCAGCAGGGGCACCGATTCCGCCTGCGATGCCGGGTGCTGCGCTTCGGCGGTCATGCCCGCCCTCCCTGCTTGAGCCTCGGGTTCAGGACCATCTCCAGCGCGCGTCCGACCAGCGTGAACGACAGCACGATCACCACGATCGCGATTCCCGGTGGTAGCACGTACCACCACGCGTTGGCCGTCACCGCCCCGGAACTCAGTGCGGTCTGCAGCATCGAGCCCCAGGACACCGCGCTCGGATCGCCGAGGCCGAGAAAGGACAGCGTGGACTCGGCGATGATCGAGTTGCCGACCACGAGCGTCGTGTTGGCCAGTACGAGAGGCATGACCGCGGGCAGTACGTGTTTGCCGATGATGTGCGGATGACCGCCACCCAGCGCTCTGGCCCGTTCGATGTAGGGCCTGCTCTCGATGGTGAGGGTCTGGGCCCGGACCAGCCGTGCCGTCGTCGGCCACGAGGTCACCCCGACCGCGACGATGATCGTCATGATCCCGCGTGGCAGCACCGCCGATAGGGCCATCGCGAGCACCAGCGAGGGCAGTACCAGGAAGAAGTCGGTGAAGCGCAGCAGCAGGCCGGAGATCCAGCCACCGAAGTGCGCCGCGGCGATGCCGACCAGCGTGCCGATGAACACCGACAGCACGGTCGCCGCGAAACCGACCAGCAGGGAAACCCGCGCGCCCCAGAAGGTCATCAACAGCACCGAACGTCCGTCGACGTCGGTTCCCAGCAGGTACTCCCAGCTCGGGGGTTGCAGGGGAAGACCCGCGGCCCTGGTGACGTCGAGGCCGGCTTCGTCGGTGATCAGCGGTGCCAGCGCCGACAGCGCGACGATCAACGTGAGCAGACCAAGACCGAAGAGCCCACCCTTGTTGGTGGTGAACTCGCGCCAGAAAGCGACGGCCGACGCGCGCCGACGCTGCCAGGTGATCACCCTCGCGCTCGTGTCCCCCACGGTGTTGTCCTTCGCTGGTGAGTCCTGTGGGTTCACGACGCACGCACCCTCGGGTCGAGCACGCGGTAGAGCAACTCCGCGGCCAGGTTCATCACGATCACCGATCCGGCGAGAATCACGAACACCCCTTGCAGAACGGGAAGGTCCGGTCCGCTGAGTGCCTCGTAGGTGAGCAGGCCGAGGCCCGGCCAGGAGAAGACGGTCTCGACGGTCACCGTGCCCGAGACCACCATGCCGAACTGCAGGAACACGAGCGTCACCGTGGGCAGCAGGGCGTTGGGCACCGCGTGCTTGCGCCGCACCATGTCATCCCGCAGCCCCTTCGCCCTTGCCGTGGTGAGGTAGTCGGCGTTCATCTCCTCAAGCAGCGACGAGCGCATCACCAGCATGTACTGGGCGTAGATCACGGCGAGCAGGGTCACGCACGGCAGCACCAGGTGGTGCGCGACGTCGAGCGCCTGCGCGAGGAAGGCCTCGGGGATGTCCGGCGAGCGCATGCCCCTGCTCGGGAACAACCCCTGGGTCGCGATGAGCAGCAGCAGGCCGAGCCAGAACTGCGGAACCGACCACAGGGTGAGCGCGATACCGGTGTGTGTCCGGTCGAACCCGCTGCCGTGCCGCCACGCGGCCCGCACACCGAGCCACAGGCCGAGGATGATGGCGAGCACGGTCGCGGTGCCCACCAGCAGGATCGTCGGCCACAACCGCTCGGCGATCATCGCCCCGACCGGCCGGTTGTACACATAGGACATACCGAGGTCGCCCCGGAACAGTCCGCCCGCGTAGTCGAGGAACTGCTGGAACAGCGGCTTGTCCACGCCGAGGCGTTCGCGCAGCTGTGCGATCTGTTCCGGGCTGGTCGGACGGTCCCTCGTCAGGGTGTTGATCGGATCGCCTGGGATCATCCGGAACAACAGGAACCCCAGCACCATGACGAGCCCGAGGCTCACCACCGCGGCACCGAGTTTGCCTGCGACGAACCGCGCTGTGCCAGTGCCGCCACGCGGTTCGTCCGGATCGTATTGTTCCCCCGGCAGCGATGGGGACGTGCTGACGTCGGTCAACTCGCGCCGCCTATTCCTGGTCCTCTATGGACTTCTTGCGTCGCGCCACGAGCAGCCCTGCTCCGGCACCGACGATCAGCACACCCGCGCCGACGGCGATCCACATGCCGGCCGAGCCACCGTCGTCAGCAGCGGCGGACTCACCTGCGGGAACCGCACCGTAGAACCCCCACGGACCGTTCTGCTCCATGATCGGGCCGTTGTCGGCCGGCTGCTTGGTGAAGCTTTCGAACTTGTCCGAGCGGTACGCCTCGAGCGCGTTGTCATAGTCGAGGACCACACTGGGGACCTGGTCGTAGTAGCGGGCCTGCGCCTGCCGAACGAGTTCAGCTCGGGCCGCGGGATCGGTCTCCGCGCGCTGCTGCTCGTAGAGGCGGTCGTACTCCTCATCACAGAAGAAGGCCGCCGTGCTGTTGCTGCCCGAGACCGCGGGAAGGCTCTCACACGCCTGCTTGGCCAGGATGTAATCGGGATCCGGGTTGGTCCCCCAGCCGGACAGCGCCATGTCGTAGTTGCCCGCCGAGGTCTTGACGTCGACCTCGTTGTCGGAGACGAGCTCCTTCGTCACAGAGATGCCGACGGCGTCGAGCCAGCCCGCCACGTAGTCGGCCACGCGCTGGTCGAAGTCCTCGCTCGCGCGGCCGGTGAGCCGGAACTTCAGCGGCTTGCCGTCCGGGCCCACCCGGACGCCGTCCGGGCCCATCGGGTATCCGGCCTCGTCGAGCATCGCTTTCGCGGCCTCCGGGTCGAACTTGTACGCCTGCTCGGGTGACGGTGTGAAATGGAAGTCTTCGTAGAGCGGGGGAACGATGCCGCCGGGAAGCTCTCCGTACCCGCCCACGACCTTGTCCACAATGGTCTGCGGGTCGATCGCTGTCGCGATAGCCTTGCGGACCCGGACATCACGGAGCGCTGGATGCCCGTCGCCGATGGGTTTGCGCTCCAGTGTCTGCGCGCCCGGATTGAGCAGCAGATCGTTGAACCGGCGTCCCACCGCCTGATTCGTGGTGATGCCGTCCTTGCCCTTCAGCGAGTCGAACTGGGTGGGGGTCAGGCGGTTGATGAAGTCGACCTCGCTCGTCAGCAGCGCGTTCACCGCCGCGTCGGCGTTCTCATAACTGACGAACTGCAGCTCATCGACCTTGGGAGCACCCCGCCAGTAGTCCGGGTTCGCCTTCAGCTTGACGACCTCGTTGCGGCGGAACTCGGTGATCAGGAAAGGTCCGTCGCCCACGCCCACGTACTCGATGGAGTTCGTCTTCGGGTCGGCCATGTCCTCGACGTCGGCCCAGATGTGCTCGGGAACGATCGGCACGTCCAGTGCCGTCATACTGGCCTGCGGTTCTTTGATCTTGATGACCAGTGTCCGGTCGTCGGGTGCGGTCACACTCTCGAAGTTGGTGACGTAGCTGCCGTTGGCCTCCGCGGCTGCCGGGTCCTCCATGATGCGGTTGAAGGTGAAGGCTGCGTCGGCCGCCGTCACCGGTTCCCCGTCGGACCAGGTCATCCCCTCGCGAATGGTGAAGGTCCAGGTGAGGCCGTCAGGCGATGGTTCCCACTTCTCCGCGACGCCGCCGGTCGGAGTGGCGTCCTCGGCGGAGGGCAGCGTGAGGAACTCCCACGCCATCCGGCCGATCATGGCGCTGGAGGAGAAACTCGCCAGGAACGGGTTGAGGTGATCGACTTCCTGTACCAACGCGACCCGGAGCACGGTGTTCTCCTGCGCCTGCGCCGGGGCGACAAAGGGCCCCGCGACCAGCACAGGAACTGCGAGCATCGCCACCGCCGCCCGGACGTGTCTCCGCTGAATGCCGCGCATCTTGACCACCGCGTTCCTCCCTGTGGATATCGCCGAAGACGAAAAGTAACCACATAGGGGCATAAGTGCGCAATATCTCCCCAACACGGTAGGTGTCCGATCGTTGCTTTCGCGTGTCCGATCGTCACAGAGGGGAGTATTTGCTCACGTACGGTTATCGCGGAGCCGGGCTTGGGAGCGGAGGGGCGTTCCTCAGTTCTGCTTCTCGTCACCTGTCTGCTCGCCGGAGCCGGACTCCTCGGCCGCGCCGGTCGACTCCTGCTTCACCGTGCTCTGCTCCACTTCGTCCTCCCGTCCGTCGGGAGATCCCAGGGCAGCGCGCCCCTCCGCGTAACTGCGAGCGATGGCGTCGTGCGCCTCACGTTCGCTTTGGTCCAGCCAGGCGCGGAAATCAGTTGCCTCCGACACGATGCTCACCCCTCGTTGTCGCTGTTCGCGTCGACACGGGCGGGCGGCGCTGCGGGAGCCCCCTCGGCACCCGCGATCGGCTCGAATTCCGCCGCCGACCGACGCTCGTTACCCAACGTAACTGGTACGGGAACGTACCACGAAGGTGCGCCGCGGTCGCCCTGTATCACCCGGGCGCGTGGTGCCCTACCGCCAGCCCGGCAGCGGGGGCAGCGGGTCGTCGGGGCCGAGCGTGGCCCCCTCCCCGCTGAGCACCTGGTCGAATGTTCCCCAGAGCCAACTGGTCAGACTCTCGACGAGATCGTCGAGAGTGAGGTCTCCGGGCTCGTCCAGCCAGCGGTTCGTCGTGGCCTCCACCATTCCCACCACGCCGAACGACAGCGGATCGGCGAGCCTTGAACTCGCGCCAAGCGCTTCGAGGTAGGCGGCCAGCAGCCGGCCGACCTGCGCGGCGATCGCCTGCTTGATATCGGCGACCACACTCTCGTGCCCCGCCGCACTCGCCGTCGCCCGGTGAGCGACGTAGCGATAGAGGTCCGCTTGCTGAGCGAGCCACCGCACGAAGGTGTGCACCGCCCTGTGGGTCATGGTTCGTGCCGATCCCGTGGGTTCGGTCAGTACCGGCGCCATGTCGGCGAGGAGCATCTCGGCCGCACGGTGCCCGACCGCACGGTACAGATCATCCGCATCCTCGAAGTGCCGGTAGAGCCGAGGACGGGCGACCCCCGCCTGCGCGGCGATCTGTTCGGTGGACACCCCCGGTCCGTGCAGGGCGATGGCCGCGACAGCCGCGTCCACGAACTCGGCGCGCCGCTTTGCTCGCTGACCTGCCCACCGGGTCGTCCGCCCGTCCGAGATGTCGGTCGCGGCGGTGCGGTCGGCGGTTCTGCTGTCCTCAGGCACGTGCACAGCGTACGAAGTCCGGCGCCGAATCGGCGGATTTACCAGTGCACCGGGCGTGCGAGCGTGGCAGGTATCCGTGTCGCAGCGTCGCCCTTGGCCGCGTTCAGCTGGGACTGGGTGAGGAAGATGCAGTCCGTGAGATCGGCGCCGCGCAGGTCGGCGTCCCGGAAGTCGGCGCCGATGAGATCCGCCGAGCGCAGGTCCGCGTTGCTGAGGTCGGCGGCGATGAGCAGGGCGCCGCGCAGGTTGGCGCCGCGCAGGTCGGCCTTGCGCAGCTTGGCGCCGATCAGGTCCGCTCCCCTGCGGTTCTTCTTGCGCCCGGCAACATCGGCCCGGACGAGTTCGCTGGTGCGCAGCAGCAGCCCGTTGACCTCGGCCCGGTGCCCCGCCACGTCCATCCCGATGAGCTCGTCGGCGCCATCGAGGGTGAGTTCCTCGGTGGTTCGCAGCGCAGCGCGCAACTCCGCATGGATGGATCGGGCCCTGGACTGCGCCAGCGCTTCCTCGAGATACCAGCAGAGCTCGTGGAGTTGGCGCATGACCGGAAGCACCGCGAACATCTGCGCCGCGGTGCCGGGGTGCTCGCGCCAGTCCCGGCCGCCGAAGGTGACCTGGGAAATCTTCTGGCCCGCACCGAAGCATTCGTAGACCGTGCAACCGGAGAATCCCTTTTCCCGCAACTGGGAATGGATGCCGCAGCGGGAGTCTGCCAGCAGGTTCGGACATGGCGTACCAGCGGGCTTGTCGATCGCGAAATCCGCGGACGCCGCGAACGGCAGGGCTACGCAGCACAGCCCGAAACAGTTCCCACAGTCCGCCCGAAGGTCCTGTCGGTCTGCGCCGGAAGTGGTGCCTTCTGGCTGTCGCGGCACGGGCATGATCTCCCTGGTTCGTCACCGGTGATGCGTTCCCTATTCTCCCCGCAGCGGAACCGCGACGAGAACCGGGGCAGGACGGAAGAGGCAGGTGCAGCATCACGAATCCGCATCAAGGTGGCCTTCCGACGTGTGTTTGACCGGACTATGGGCAGTCCGTGACCGCACGTAGGTGAAGAAGGAGCGGTGGAACAATGCGGATCCGCCACACCGGCAGGCGCACGTCGACGTTGATCGCGGCAAGCGCTGTCGCCGTGCTCCCGTTCACGGTGGCGGCGTGCGACATCGACGGGAACGCGGTCTCGGGCGGCTACCAGTCAGACCAGATCGCCGTCGACAGCGAGTACTTCGCCGACGACAAGTTCGTCGGCGAGACGGTGAACCTCGACACGACGGTGACCGAGGTGCTGACCGCGAGGTCGTTCGTGATCGATGGCGGCAGCTGGGGTGACGATTCGGTGCTGCTGCTGTTCGTCAGGGACGTCGACGACGTCGAGGAAGGGGCCGGGGTCCGGGTGATGGGGACCGTGCAGCGGTTCAGCTACGCGGCCTACGCGGACCAGTACGAACTGGCGGACGCGGAGAAGTACGAGCCCTACGCCGACGAGCAGTTCGTCGTGGCCACCACCATCGCGTCGAAGGGGCACGGCGGCGAGACGTAGCGAGCCGGGGATGCTCGTGCTCGTTTCATCTTGCGGCCCGGCCGGCCCCGACGATGCCGATTCGTTATCGCCACACTTGTCTGGACCACAGAAACCGATAGGTTGGCCCTCATGCGGATCATGATCTCGGCCGACATGGAAGGCGTCACCGGTGTCACCTGGACAGATGACGTCGTCCCGGGAACCGAACAATGGCAACGTTTCCGCCGCCTCTTCACCGACGACGTCAACGCCACGATCAGCGGGCTGATCGACGGTGGCGCTTCCGAAGTGCTGGTGAACGAGGCACACTCCGCGCAGCGGAACCTGCTGCTGGAGGATCTTGACCCGCGTGCGGCGATGCTGACCGGCAGGCACAAGCCGCTTTCGATGATGCAGGGGATCGACTCGGGCGTCGAAGGTGTCGTGTTCCTCGGCTACCACGCGGGCGCGGGGTGCGACGGAGTGCTCTCCCATACCTACCTGGAGAACCAGATCACCGGCGTGTGGTTGGACGGTGCGCCCGCCAGCGAAGGACATCTCAACGCCGCGCTCGCGGCGGAGTACGGCGTGCCGGTGCTCATGGTCACCGGAGACGACAGGACCTGCGAGGACGCACGCGAGTACGCGCCGGAGGCGCAGCTGGTGAGTGTCAAGGAGTGCGTCAGCCGGTATGCGGCCGTATGCCTCCCCCCTGCGCGGACAGCGGAACTGCTGACGTCCGCGGCGCGCGAGTGCACGGCGCGGGCGGGCGGGAGGACGCCGCAGCCGAGGGCGCACCGGATCGAGGTGGAGTTCGACGCGAGCCATCTGGCGCAGGCGGCGGCGGTGATACCCACAGTGGAGCAGGCCGGGGTGCGCAAGGTGGCGTTCGACGCGCCGAACATGACCGAGGCGATGAAGGCGTTCAAGGTGGTCACGGCCATCGCGGCTGGGGCGGTGCAGGGCAAGTATGGCTGAGCGAGTGGTGAACGTGCCCGCGCACAACGACGTCGTCGACCTCTGTGCGCGGCTGGTGCGGTTCGACACGACCAACCACGGCAACGGCGACTCCGCGGGCGAACGGGATGCCGCGGAGTTCGTCGCCCAGGTCCTGTCGGACGCCGGTGTCGAGAGCACGATCTACGAGTCGGCTCCCGGCCGGGCGAACGTGATCGCGAGGTTGTCCGGGCGCGACCCGTCGTTGCCCGCCCTGCTCGTGCAGGGGCATCTGGACGTCGTGCCCGCGGCGGCAGCGGACTGGACGGTGCCGCCGTTCTCCGGAGAGATCCGGGACGGGTACCTCTGGGGGCGTGGCGCCGTCGACATGAAGGACTTCTGCGCGATGGTCCTGTCCGCGGTGCGGTCGATGGCCGCATCGGGGCGCAAGCCGCGCAGGGACGTCGTGCTGGCGTTCGTCGCGGATGAGGAGGACAGGGGCGACTTCGGGGCGCACTGGCTGACGGCGAAGCACCCGGACCTGTTCGATGGGTGTGCGGCGGCGATCAGCGAATCGGGCGGATACACCTACCACGTGCCAGCCGCCGACGGGCGAACCGTGCGGTTGTACCCGGTGGCCACGGCGGAACGGGGAACGGCCCACCTGCGGATCTCCGCGACCGGCAGGGCCGGGCACGCCTCGCGCCGCAACGACGAGAACGCCGTCCTGCGCCTCGTCGGAGCCCTGCACCGGCTGTCCGAACATCGCTGGCCTGTTCGGCTGACGCCCACCGTGACGGCGTTCCTCGAACGAGCGGGCGCGGCGCTGGACGTCCAAATCGATCTGTCCGATGTAGACGCGACACTGGCCCGACTCGGTCCCGCGGCAGGGCTGGTGGAGTCCACGGTGCGCAACAGCACGACCCCGACCGTGCTCGACGCCGGGTACAAGGTGAACGTCATTCCCAGCCTGGCGAGCGCTCAGGTGGACACCAGAACGCTGCCGGGGACCGAGGACGACCTGCTCCGCGAACTGGACACGCTGCTCGGTCCGCACGTCGAACGGGAGTTCCTCACACGGCAGCCCGCGGTCGAGGCTCCCGTCGACTCGACGTGGTTCAGCTCCATGGCCGACGCGCTGCGGTCGCAGGATCCGGCGGCGGTCGTGGTCCCGTACTGCATGGGTGGCGGCACGGACGCGAAGGCGTTCAGCGCGCTGGGCATCGACTGCTACGGCTTCGCGCCGCTCTGGCTGCCGGAGGGGTTCCCGTACCGCGCGATGGCGCACGGCGTCGACGAACGGGTGCCGGTCGAGGGCCTGCGCTTCGGCGCCGCCGTCCTCGACCACTTTCTCAGCCACTGCTGACGCCAACGCCGGTTCACCTCCAGGGCTTGGAGTGTCTGCAAGTACCACCGAGCAAGATCGAAACCGCGTGCAACTACCACCGAGTCGAGGCCGTCGCCAGCGCGGCTTGGGAGCAGTTGGTGCGTAAATGATCTTGCTTGGGCGTACTTGCAGGCGCGCCAACCACGGTCACGCTGGGAATGGACAGGACTTCGGCCAACCGGGGCAGTGCTTGTTGTCCGATTTCGGTCAGGTTCGGACCACTTTCTTGACATCGATGTCACATGGCGGCTTTTCTGCCAGGGCGCGCCAGCGGTCGGGGTGCGTCTCCGCGGTCCCCGCCACGAAAGCCTGGTGCGCTGATGCTCCGACGTGTCCGACCTCCGGTCTGTACGCTGCTGTCCGTCGTTGTCATGTCCGCCGGACTCGCCACCTTGCCGACCACCGTCGCCGTGGCCCAGGAAGGCGGCAGCTTCTACTCCTCCTTCGAGGCGGGCGAGCCGGAGCCCACCTGGGTGGACACAGTCGAGACGCTGCCCTCCGGCGCACAGAAGTCCGAGGGCGTCAACGGAACCGATGCCACAGACGTGCCGGGGGACGTCCGGGGCAGGGTCACCGAGGTGACCGCCAGCGACGAGAACACCGGCGGCGGTGAGATCGCCGAGAACCTCGTGGACGGCGCTGCCGAGTCGAAGTGGCTGGCGTGGGAACCCACCGGCTGGGTCGAGGTCACGCTGTCCGAACCAACGACCATCACCCGCTACGGACTGACCTCCGCCAATGACGCGCCGGGCCGCGATCCCCAGGACTGGACGCTGCGCGGGTCCACCGACGGCACCACCTGGACCGAGATCGACAGTCGCACCGGCGAGTCTTTCGGCGCACGGTTCGAGGCCAGGGAGTTCGAGGTCACCGAGACACAGCCCTTCACGCACTACCGGCTGGAGATCACCCGCAACCACGGCGAGCCGCTGCTCCAGCTCGCCGAACTGCTGCTCGCCAACGACGACCCCGCCCCGCCCCCGCTGCCGAACATGCGCAGCCACGAAGGCGGCGGCCCACGTAGCAGCTACACCGGCAAACCCCGCGCGGGATACACCGGAGCCAGGGCGCTGCGGTACTCCGGCACCCATACCACCGAGGGCCACGGCTACTCCTACAACAAGGTCTTCGACGTCGACGTCCCCGTGTCGGCCGACACGGAGCTGTCCTACAAGGTCCTGCCCGAGTTCATCACCGACGACCTCGCCTACCCCAGCACCCACGTCGCCGTCGATCTGGCGTTCACCGACGGCAGCTATCTCAGCGACCTCGGCGCGGCCGACCAGTACGGTTTCGAACTCTCCCCCCGCGGTCAGGGCGCGGCCAAGTCGCTCTCGGTGAACCAGTGGAACCTGGTTCGCTCCGCCATCGGCACGGTCGCGGCGGGCAGGACCGTCGATCGCATCCTCATCGGCTACGACAATCCTGCGGGCCCGGGTTCCCTGAAGGGCTGGTTCGACGACATCACCCTGGCCGCGGCGGCACCAGCCCCGGACCATGCCCGCCCCTCGGAGCACGTCCTGACCACCAGGGGCACCCAGTCCAACAGCACCTTCTCCCGGGGCAACAACTTCCCCGCCACCGCGGTGCCGCACGGATTCAACTTCTGGACGCCGGTGACCGACGCCAGTTCCACCAGCTGGCTGTACCGCTTCCACGAAGCGAACAACGACGACAATCGCCCGAGTCTGCAGGCGTTCTCGGTCAGCCACGAACCGAGCCCGTGGATGGGTGACCGGCAGACCTTCCAGGTGATGCCGTCCGCCGCGAGTGGGATCCCCGACGCGGACCGGGAGGCGCGGGAACTCCCGTTCGGCCACGACAAGGAGACCGCACAGGCGCACTACTACGGCGTCGAGTTCGACAACGGCCTGCGCACCGAGATCGCTCCCACCGACCATGCGGCACTGTTCCGCTTCACCTTCCCCGGAGCGGACAGCAACCTGATCTTCGACAACGTCAACAACAACGGCGGCCTCACTCTCGACACCGAGAACGGGACGCTCACCGGCTACTCCGACGTCCGCAGTGGACTGTCGGCGGGCGCGGGCAGGCTGTTCGTGTACGCCACCTTCGACAAGCCGGTCGAAGCCGGCGGCGAACTGCCCGGCGCGGGCCGGGACAACGTGCGCGGGTACCTGCGGTTCGCCGCTGGTGAGTCCAGGACAGTGACCATGCGCATCGCCACCTCGCTGCTCAGCGTGGAGCAGGCGAGGAGGAACCTCGAGCTGGAGATCGCCCAGGACGCCACCTTGGAGAGCGTCCGCGACGCCGCGCAGGCACAGTGGGACGACACACTGGGCGTCATCGAGGTCGAAGGCGCCACACCCGACCAGCTCACCACGCTCTACTCCAACCTGTACCGGCTGTTCCTCTACCCGAACTCCGGATACGAGAACACCGGGACCGCCACCACCCCCCGATACCGGTACGCCAGTCCCGTCGCACCGAGAACGGGCCCGGACACGCCGACCGAGACCGGTGCGAAGGTCGTCGACGGTGAGATCTACGTCAACAACGGTTTCTGGGACACCTACCGCACCACCTGGCCCGCCTACGCACTGTTCGCACCGGAGCAGGCGGGAGAGCTGATCGACGGGTTCGTCCAGCAGTACCGCGACGGCGGCTGGATCTCCCGCTGGTCCTCGCCGGGCTACGCGAACCTCATGGTGGGCACCAGTTCCGACGTGGCGTTCGCTGACGCGTATCTGAAGGGCATCACGGACTTCGACGTCCAGGCCGCCTACGACGCGGCGCTGAAGAACGCGTCGGTGACGCCACCGGACGCGAGCGTCGGGCGCAAGGGCATCGACACCTCGATTTTCCTCGGGTACACGCCGACGTCGACACACGAGGGGATGTCGTGGGCACTGGAGGGCTACATCAACGACTACGGCATCGCGAACATGTCGAAGCGGCTCTACGACGAGTCCGCGCGGGACGACCCGCGCAGGCAGGAGTACCTGGACAACTACGAGTACTTCCGCAGCAGGGCGCAGAACTACGTCACGATGTTCGACGCCGAGTCGGACTTCTTCCAGGGCAGGGCCGCCGACGGCTCGTGGCGCCTGCCCGCCGACAAGTACGACCCGAGGGTCTGGGGGCACGACTACACCGAGACCAACGGCTGGAACATGGCCTTCACCGTGCCGCAGGACGGCAAGGGGCTGGCCAACCTCTACGGCGGCGAGGCCGAGCTCGCAGGCAAGCTGGACCAGTTCTTCAGTACGCCCGAGACCGCCACGTTCCCCGGCTCGTACGGCGGGGTGATCCACGAGATGCGTGAGGCCCGCGACGTGCGCATGGGCCAGTACGGCCACTCCAACCAGCCGTCGCACCACATCCCCTACATGTACAACTTCGCGGGGCAGCCGGCGAAGACGCAGGAGAAGGTGCGGGAGGTCCTGTCCCGGCTGTACCTCGGCAGCGAACTCGGTCAGGGGTACCCCGGCGACGAGGACAACGGGGAGATGTCCGCCTGGTACATCTTCAGCGCACTCGGGTTCTATCCCCTGGCGGTGGGCAGCGCGCAGTATGCGATCGGCTCACCGCTGTTCACCAAGGCCACCGTGCACCTGCCCGGCGGCAAGGACCTGGTGATCAACGCACCGGAGAACAACGCGGACAACATCTATGTCCAAGGACTGAAGGTCAACGGCAAGACGCACACCTCCACCTCGCTGCAGCACGACGTCCTCGCCGAGGGCGGTGTGCTCGACTTCGACATGGGATCGGAACCGTCCAGCTGGGGGACGGGCGAGAAGGACGCGCCGCCTTCCCTCACCAAGGGCGACGCGCCGCCCGCCCCGCTGCGGGACGTGACCGGCGACGGGACGGCGACCGGGAGCGCGGGCGCCGACGTGACCACCCTCTTCGACAACACCACCGCCACCGAAACCGCCCTGCCCGGCGACCGGCCCTGGGTGCGCTACGACCTCGACCGGTCGGACGGCAGGGTCACGCACTACACGCTGACCTCGTCCGATCAGCAGGCCGATCCGACGAGCTGGGTGTTGAGCGGCTCCTACGACGGTGAGCGCTGGACCACGGTGGACGAGCGGACCGAGGAGACCTTCACCTGGCGAAACCACACGAGGGCCTTCGGGGTCGAGCGGCCAGGTCGTTTCAGCCACTACCGGCTGGAGATCACCGGAACCTCGGCCGGGAGCGCCGAACTGGCGGAGATCGAGCTGCTGGGCACGCCGGATCCGGCCTGCAGCCGCACAGTGACCGGAACCCACGACGGGCCGCTGACCATCGACGCAGGTGTGGTCTGCCTCGACGCCGCCACCGTCCGCGGACCGGTCACCGTGACCGCGGGTGCGACCCTGCTCTCGCACGGCGGCTCCATCGACGGCCCGGTCACGGCCACCGGCGCTGATTCCGTGGTGCTCGACCACACCCGGGTCACCGGCCCGGTACGGATCGCCGGGGTCACCGGTGAGACGGCCGTCGAGGCGGCCACGGTGACCGGCCCAGTCGAACTCACCGGCAACCACGCACCGCTGATCACCGCGACCACCCTCACGGGACCGCTGAACTGCTCCGGCAATGAGCCCGCGCCTTCCGACCATGGTCTGGACAACACCGTGCGCGGACCGGTCTCCGGCCAGTGCGCGGTGATGTGAGCGTGAGCAGGTGCTCCCCATTACCGTGGGCCCGTGACCGCGACGGAATCCGACTTCTTCTGCTCCTTCGAGGACGGTGAGCCACGGCCGGGCACCGGTTCCCGGTTGCGGGTACACGTCGGCTCCGGCCCTGTTCGCGCCCCTGCCGCACGAACAGGAGCCGGGTTCACCGGCACCCGGGCGCTGCACTATGCGACATCGGCAGCAGGACAGGCCCGTGCCGGGCTGTTCGCGGTCGACATCGCGGTCGCCGAGGACAGCGAACTGTCCTACGTGGTCTTCCCGGAGCTGACGGGGTGGCCGTCCTACCGCAGCACGTTCGTCGCCGTCGACCTGGAGTTCGACGACGGCAGCACGCTCGCGGAGCTGTCGCCGACGGACCAGTACGGCTTCGGCCTGACGGCCGCCGCCCAGGGCAGCGCCAAGTCCCTTTCGGTCGACCAGTGGAATCTGGTGCGCTGCCGGATCGGCGCCGTGGCGGCTGGGCGATCGATCCGTGCCATCGTGCTCACCACCGACGCGCCGGAGGGGGACCACGAACTCACCGGCTGGCTCGACGACCTCCGCATCGCCCCGGCCCGGCCGTCACCCGACGGTCCTGCTGCGGTGGACCACATCCGCACCACCAGAGGCAGCCACTCCAGCAGACAGTTCTCCAGGGGAAACACCTTTCCCGCCACCGCGGTGCCGCACGGATTCAACTTCTGGACCCCGGTGACCGACGCGGGCTCGCTGGACTGGATCTACGAGTACCACAGGGCGAACACAACGCAGAACCTTCCCGCGCTCCAGGCATTCGCCGTGAGCCACCAGCCCAGCCCGTGGATGGGCGACCGGCACACCTTCCAGATCATGCCGGGCTCGGGACCGGTGACCCACGGGCGGCGCAGCAGGGCACAGACCTTCTTTCATTCCGACGAAACCGACCGCCCGCACCATTACGCGGTGCGGTTCACCTCCGGCATCGAGACCGAGTTGGTGCCCACCGACCACGCCGCGATGCTGCGAGTCACGTTTCCCGACGGGAAGGGCTGGCTCCTGTTCGACAACGCTCGCAACAGGGGTGGGCTCAGGGTCGACCCGACCACCGGAACGATGTCCGGCCACACCTGGGTGCGCAGCAGACTGTCCGCGGGCGCGCGCCGGATGTACGTGTACGGCACCGTGGACCGTCCCGCGACCGGAGGCGGGCGGATTCGCAGGCCGTGGTGGCGCACCGTCACCGGATACCTGGCCTTCGACAGTCCGGTGGTGACGCTGCGCATCGCGACGTCGCTGCTCAGCCTCCGGCAGGCGCGGGACAATCTCGATCTGGAGTTGCCTGCCTCGGTGACGTTCGACGAGGTGAAAGACCGGGCGCGGCAGCAGTGGCAGGACATCCTGGGCCGGTTCGAGATCGAGGGCGCGAGCCAGGACCAGCGGCAGACCTTCTACGCCAACCTCTACCGGCTGTTCCTCTACCCCAACTCCGCGTACGAGAACACCGGCGACGCGCAGCACCCCGTTCCCCGCCACGCCAGCCCCGTCGTGCGCCGCTGGTGGCCGAGTACCCGCAAGCGAACCGGCGCGAAGGTCGTCGACGGTGAGATCTACGTCAACAACGGTTTCTGGGACACCTGCCGCACCACCTGGCCCGCCTACGCACTGTTCGCACCGGAGCAGGCGGGAGAGCTGATCGACGGGTTCGTCCAGCACTACCGGGAGGCGGGTTGGATCCCACGCTGGTCCTCTCCTGGTTACGCCGACCTGATGACCGGGACCAGTTCCGACGTGGCGTTCGCCGACGCGTATCTGAAAGGTGTGCATGGATTCGACGTACTCGGGGCGTACGACGCGGCCGTACGCAACGCGACGGTGACTCCGCCGCATCGTGGGGTCGGCCGCAAGGGACTCGCCGAGTCGATCTTCCTCGGCTTCACGCCCACGACAACGAAGGAGGGACTGTCGTGGGCACTGGACGGCTGCGTCAACGACTTCGGCCTCGCGAACTGGTCGCAGACACTGTATGAACAGGCCGATCCCGGCGATCCGCGGCGGGCGGAGTTCCGCGACAACGCGGAGTACTTCCGCAACCGTGCGCTGCACTACGCGCACCACTTCGACAGCCGGACCGGGTTCTTCCGCGGCCGCACCGCCGACGGAAACTGGCGAGAGCCTGCCGAGCACTACGACCCGGCACACTGGGGCCCCGACTACACCGAGACCAACGGCTGGAACACCGCGTTCACCGTCCCGCACGACGGGCAGGGACTCGCCGCGTTGCACGGCGGGCGGGCCGCGCTCGCCGCTAAGCTGGACCGCTTCTTCAGCACTCCGGAGCGCGGCGGCAAGCCCGGCGACTACGGCGCCGTCATCCATGAGATGTCCGAGGCCCGTGCGGTCCGGATGGGTCAGTACGGGCACTCCAACCAGCCCTCGCACCACATCCCCTACATGTACAACTTCGCGGGGCAGCCGGCGAAGACGCAGGAGAAGGTGCGGGAGGTCCTGTCCCGGCTGTACCTCGGCAGCGAACTCGGTCAGGGGTACCCCGGTGACGAGGACAACGGGGAGATGTCCGCCTGGTACATCTTCAGCGCACTCGGGTTCTATCCCCTGGCGGTGGGCAGCGCGCAGTATGCGATCGGCTCACCGCTGTTCACCAAGGCCACCGTGCACCTGCCCGGCGGCAAGGACCTGGTGATCAACGCACCGGAGAACAACGCGGACAACATCTATGTCCAAGGACTGAAGGTCAACGGCGAACCCCATACCTCCACCTCGATCCCCCACACGGTTCTCGCCGAGGGCGCGGTACTCGACTTCGAGATGGGTCCGGAGCCCTCGTCGTGGGGCACCGGGGAGGAGGACGTGCCGCCGTCGCTCACCACCGGCGAATGGCCCTCACCCCTCGCCGACGTCGTCGCCACCGTCCACTGCTCCGACGGCACCGACCCCGTGGCGCTCGTGGACGACACCACCGCCACCGAGGCCAGGTTCTCGGTGCCCGACCCGGTCATCGAGGCCACGATCGACGGGCAGGTGACTCCCGTCCGCATGTACACGCTCACCTCCGGCGGGCAGGACGCCGACCCGAGGTCCTGGGTACTGGAGGGCTCGCCCGACGGGACGACCTGGACGGTGCTGGACGAGCGGGTCGGCCAGTCCTTCGGGCTGCGACGGCAGACCAGGGCGTTCGGGATCGCCGAGCCCGTGACCGTGCGGCACTACCGGCTGCGGGTGACGGCGACCGCGGGCCCGCGGCTGTGCCTGGCGCAACTCGAACTCCTCGCCGAGCCGGTGGGCCCCTCGTGATCCGCAGACTCGGCCACAACGCGGCAGACCGCATGGCGGCTTCGGATCCCGGACTCGTCCGGCTGCGGGTCGCCGCGTCCGCGGTGCTCGGAATCGCCATCGCGGTGGCCGCGCTCCTGCCTACCGGGCAGCCGCTGACCATCATCCTGGTCGGGGCCATCGCTGCCATGATGGCGGCGTTCACGGTCAACGACCCCACCCCGGTCCGGCAGGCGGTAACCCTGCTGCTCGGGCTGTTCGCCGGTGCCGTGTCACTCACCTCGGCCAGCCTGGGCAACGACGTCCCACCCCTGGACGGCGTCATCTTCGTGCTGCTGATCTTCGTCGCCGTGTACGCCCAGCGCTTCGGGCCAAGGGGCGTCGCGCTCGGTTCGATCACGTTCTTCCTGTTCTTCTTCGCGATGTTCCTCGGGACCACACTCGCCCAGGTGCCCGCACTGCTGCTGGCGCTGGCCGTGGGGATCGCCGCCAACGCGCTCGTCCGGTTCCTCCTGCTCCCCCGGCGTCCCGACCGGGAGCTGCTCCGGATTCGCAGAGCGTTCCGCGCCCGCCTCGCTCACGTGGTCAGCGCGGCGGCGGGGTACCTCGCCGCGGGGGGCAACGAGAAGTCACGGAAGCAACTACGCAAGGCCGATGCGCGGCTGCACGAGTGCGTGCTGCTGATCGAGGACACCGCCGAGGACGTCATCGGCGCATGCGCCGCCGGGATGCTGCGCAGGCGCGCGATCGAGGTCGAGCTCGCGGTGCAGTGGCTCTCGGTCACGACCCGGCGAACCTGCGCCGACGATCTCGCGCCGGACACCAGGGCCGACCTGCTGGCGAGGCTGCGCCGGTTCAGGGCACTGATCGAACGCGACCCCAGGGACCTGCCACTGATCAGCGAGACCGAGGAGTTCAGCCGGATGCTGGTCGAGGGCAGCAGTCTGCGTGAACGCCCGGAGCCCGGCGACGAGCTGCGCAGGGCCATCGCCGAACTCGCGCTGGCCGATGTCAACGCCCAGCGCGTGGCGGAGCGGGACTACTCCGTCGAGTTGGCGGAGACCG
The DNA here is from genome assembly GCF_900111885.1 of Amycolatopsis marina. GTDB lineage: Bacteria > Actinomycetota > Actinomycetes > Mycobacteriales > Pseudonocardiaceae > Amycolatopsis > Amycolatopsis marina. The sequence goes on along the minus strand of NZ_FOKG01000018.1, from coordinate 2,445 downwards.
AGCCCGACGCCGACGCCGGGACGGCCCCCGAGCGGGTCAAGGCTTTCGCCTTCGACAACCAGACCCGTAGCGCCGTGCAGGCCGTCGTCGGCGGCGGGCTCGCCGTGCTCGGCGGCGAACTGGTCTCGCCGCAGCGGTGGTACTGGGCCGTGCTCACGGTGTTCGTGGTGTTTCTCGGCTCCTCCACCGCCGGTGCCACCTTCGTGAAGGGTGCGCGGCGGCTCGGCGGAACCGTCGTCGGGATCTTCGGCGGCGTGCTCTCCGCGTTGCTGGTCGGCGGGAACCAGCCGGCGACGATCGTGCTGATCCTGGTGTGCGTCTTCGGCATGGTGTACGTGTCCCGCGTCTCGCAGACCGCGATGGCGTTCTTCGTCACGACGATGCTCGGGCTGCTGTACAGCCTGCTCGGCACGTTCAGCTACTCGGTGCTCGGCGTGCGGCTCGCGGAGACGGCGGTCGGCGCGCTGGCCGGCGTGCTGGCCGCCGTGGTGATCGTCCCGGTGCGAACGCGAGCGGTCATGCTCGATGATCTGCGCGACGTGCTGACAGAACTCCGTGAGTTCCTCGACAGGGCCACCGGGCTGCTGTCGGGCACGGAGAACGTCAACGTCATCGAACTGTCCAGGGAACTCGACCGGGCCGTCGGCCGACTCAGAGTCACCGTCGAACCCCTCACCCATCCCGTCAACCTCAGTGCGCGCCGGGACTACGGCTGGTACGTACTCAGCGGCGCCGAGGCGCTCGCCTTCCGGGCGCGGCACATCGCCGCCCGTGCACAGCCGGGGCTGCTCGCGGGGCAGCAACCCCTGCTGCGGGAACTCGTCGATCGGATCGAGCGCAATGTTGACACCTTGATCGAGATCACGAACGATCCGTCGTCGGCGGGCAGGCGTGTGCTGTGCAGGGCGACCGGGGAACCGCCGGGCGAGGCCGCTCCGGAGATCGCGCAGCGGTCGGTGCTCTCCAGCCTCGGCAGGCTGGACGCGGGGGTGCTGGCGCTCGGTCCTGCCTTCGGCGTCCCGGTGCGGGACACTGAGCGGACGTCCGGGTCATCCACCGATCGCTCAACCGATCAAGATCGACGTGAGGCGACGCACCCGCTACGCCCCCGTCGCGCCGGATAGCATCGCCCGCACAAGCAACGAACCCGTCAGCAGGAGAACGCAATGACCCAGGCCCCTGTCAACGTCACCGTCACCGGCGCCGCCGGCCAGATCGGCTACGCGCTGCTCTTCCGCATCGCGTCCGGTCAGCTACTCGGCCAGGACACGCCGGTGAAGCTGCGCCTGCTGGAGATTCCGCAGGCCGTGAAGGCGGCCGAGGGAACCGCGATGGAGCTGCAGGACTGCGCTTTCCCGCTGCTCGCTGGCATCGACATCTTCGACGACGCCAAACAGGCGTTCGAGGGTGCGAACGTCGCGCTGCTGGTCGGCGCCCGCCCCCGTACGAAGGGCATGGAGCGCGGTGATCTGCTCGAGGCGAACGGTGGCATCTTCAAGCCGCAGGGCGAGGCCATCAACGCCGGTGCGGCCGACGACATCAAGGTGCTCGTGGTGGGCAACCCGGCCAACACCAACGCGCTGATCGCCCAGTCGCACGCCCCCGACGTCCCGGCCGAGCGGTTCACCGCGATGACGCGCCTGGACCACAACCGCGCGCTCGCGCAGCTGTCGAAGAAGCTCGGCACTCCGGTCGCCGACATCAAGAAGCTGACCATCTGGGGCAACCACTCGGCCACCCAGTACCCGGACATCTTCCATGCCGAGGTCGCGGGCAGGAACGCCGCCGAGGCCGTGAACGACCAGGCGTGGCTGGCCGACGAGTTCATCCCGACCGTCGCCAAGCGCGGCGCGGCCATCATCGAGGCACGGGGCGCATCCTCCGCGGCGTCCGCCGCCTCGGCGGCCATCGATCACGTCAACACCTGGGTGAACGGCACCGCCGACGGTGACTGGACCTCGATGGCCATTCCTTCGGACGGTTCCTACGACGTGCCCGAGGGCCTGATCTCGTCGTTCCCGGTCACCACCAAGGGCGGCAAGTACGAGATCGTTCAGGGCCTGGAGATCAACGACTTCTCCCGCGAGCGGATCGACGCCTCGGTCCGCGAGCTGACCGAGGAGCGCGACGCGGTGAAGCAGCTCGGCCTGATCTGAGCAGCTGGCGCGCACTTCCGAAGTTCCCCAATGTGGCATTCGGGAACTTGAGCGTCCCGAACGCCACATTGGGAACTTCAACGTCCCCAATGAGGTTTTCTCAGTAGCGGCCGTGGTGTTCGTGGTGGGTGAGGACGAGGGCTGCTTGGGTGATGGTGCCGATGTGGGTGGGGCTGAGGGTGATGCGGTGGAGTGCGCGCCAGCGGGTTTTGAGGGTGGCGGCGGCGCGTTCGCCGAGGCAGCGCAGGCTGGTGTGGAGCAGGTTGTAGGTGCGGTGGTCGGGGGCGAG
>NZ_FOKG01000016.1:68024-154299 GCF_900111885.1 Amycolatopsis marina | reverse complement strand
TGCTGCCCCGGGCGGTCAGGGTGAATCCGGCCCGTCCTCGCCGCCAGGGGCGGGCGGCGGCCGAGGCGCAGGCGATATCGACGAGGAGGACAACAACCCGTGGTGAATCCTTTGATCGCGGAGACCACGAGTTCGACCGAGTCGTATTCCGGGGTGACGTTGCTGGAGTCGGCGCACGATTTGAACGCGGCGATCAACAGTGGCGACTGGGCGGCGGTGGCGCTGGGTGCTGTCGGGACCGCGCTGGACGCGCTCGCGACCGTGCTGGATCCGTTCGGCGCGATCCTGGCGGCGGGTGTGGGCTGGTTGATGGAGCACATCGGTCCGCTCAAGGAGGCGCTGGACGCGTTGGCGGGTGATCCGGACGAGATCACGGCGCATTCCGAGACGTGGAAGAACATCGCCACCGAACTCGGCAGCATCGGCAGCGACCTGACCGGGATGGTCGCCAACGACACCGTCACGTGGGAAGGCGTGTCCGGCGATCAGTACCGGGCCCGCTCCGCCGACACGGTCGCTCTGCTCACCGCCGCCCAGCAGGCCTCCGACGGTGCCTCGGGTGGGATCAAGACAGCGGGCGAGGTCGTGGCCGCGGTGCGGAGCCTGGTTCGCGACATCATCGCCGAGTTGGTCGGTCACCTGATCAGCTGGGCCCTGCAGGTGGTGTTCACTCTGGGGATCGGTCTGCTCTGGGTGGTGCCGCAGGTGGTGACCGCGGTCGCCAAGACGGCAGCGCAGATCGCCGATCTGACCAAGCGTCTGGTGCAGGCGTTGCAGGCGCTGAGCCCTCTGCTGCGCAAGGCGACCGATCTGTTCAGCGACGCCGGGGCGGCACTGCGCAAGATCCGCGACGGCAAGCCGGGCACGCCCGCGACACCCGAGGACCTCCCCGGCGGGCAGAAGATCACCGAGGTGCCGAAGGGCGGCGGTCCAGGAGGAGGCACGACTCCCTCTTCGGCGGACTCGGGCCCGGTGTCCCCACCACCGAAGATCGACACCTCCACCGGTCCCTCCGGCTCGCCGAACTGGGCTGGGCAGAACGGGGATGTGAGCACGTCTCCGTCGGCGAAAGGCGGCGGACCGGAATCCGGTGCATCGCGAGGAGGATCTGGCCCTGCAGTGCCGCACAAGCCCGTGCCGCCGAGGGACAGGGCCGTCGGCGTGGAGGACAGGGCATGTAAGTCCGACCCGGTCGATGTCGCGACTGGCGAGGTCGTGCTGGCTCAGACGGACCTGGAGTTACCCGCGACGCTGGCACTGGTGCTCGAACGGACCCATGTCTCCTCGTACCGGGCAGGCCGTTCCTTCGGCCCGTCATGGGCGTCCACTGTAGATCAACGGCTCGAGGTCGACGGCCAGAACGTGTGTTACTTCTCGCCCGACGGCATGATTCTGGTCTATCCACTTCCAGGATTGGAACGATCGGTGCTCCCGCTGGAAGGGCCACGTCTGCCCCTCCGCCGTACGGCTGAAGGATATTTACTGGAAGATCCGGCGAACCGTACGCGGCTGACCTTCGGCCGGGTGAAGGGTATGGCCGGGCTGCCGTTGCTGGCTGTGGAGCACGACGACATGTCGCGAATCGAGGTCGACCGGGAGCCAGCCGGATCGGGCTTGGTGATCCGCCACTCCGACGGGTATCGAGTTGAGTTGCTGACCGACAACGGCAGGGTCGTCACCGCGCAGGTACTGGGTCAGGGTGGCGAACCGGCGGTTGTGGTGATGCGGTACGTGTACGACGAGCGGAGCAGGCTCGCGAAGGCGATCAACTCGTCGGGACGGCCAATGGTGTTCGACTATGACACCGACGGCAGACTCACCGGTTGGCAGGACCGCACCGGTGCTTGGTACCGATATTCCTATGACTCCGACGGACGTTGTGTCCGCACGGTGGGTGATAGCGGCTTCCTCGACGGATCGTTCACCTACGACCGGGAACGCATGATCACGACCCACGCCGATTCGCTTGGTCACCGCAGCGAATACCACCTCAACAGTGCGAACCAGGTGGTTCGAGAAGTGGACCCTTTGGGTGCTGTCACGGAGTCCACCTGGGACCGCTACGACAGGCTGCTGTCCCGCACCGACCCGCTCGCCCGCACGACGGCGTACACCTACGACGCCTTCGGCAGGTTGACAGTGGTGACCAGGCCGGACGGCAGCACGATCACCGTGAATCACAGTGACCAAGGGCTGTCTATCGCGCTGCACGACGGCGAACGGACCTGGCTCCGTGAATACAAAACCGATGGGAACTACCCCGAGGATGTGCGGGACCCTTCGGAAAACCAGCTCGGTGTCGCCACGGAGTACCGAGTGCCGGACGACGAGCCGGTGGAACGAGGTACCGCCACTCGAGACCAGTTCGGCAGGCCACGGGTGCTGACCGACGCGCTGGGGGTCGTCACCAGGCTGGACTGGACGGTCGAAGGCCTGCGAAGCAGCAGGCGCGACAGGTCGGGCGTAGGTGAACAGTGGCGCTACGATCCGGAAGGCAACGAGGTCGAGCATGTCGGCGGCGACGGTCAGGTGACCCGGCGTGAGTACGGTCCTTTCGGACTGTGCGTCGCGAGTACGGACCCGCTCGGTGCCCGCACCACTTACGCCTACGACACCGAGTTGCGCCTCACCGCCGTGACCGAGCCACGCGGACTGACCTGGCACTACCGCTATGACGCCGCGGGCAGGCTGGTCGAGGAACGTGACTTCGACGGTCGGATACGGCGGTTCGAGTACGACAGTGCCGGACAACTGGTCAGGGGAATCAACGGTGCGGGCGAACTGACTGAATACCGGCACGATGTGCTGGGCAACGTCATCGGGGTGCGTACCGCCGCGGCGACGACGAGCTACACGTACGACCCTGTGGGCCGGTTGCGGCGTGCGGCAGGTGCGGACGCGGTGCTGGAGTTCGATCGTGACCCGGCGGGCCGGGTGCTACGGGAGACCGTGAACGGACGGGTCGTGGCGTTCGAGTACGACGAGGCAGGCCGGGTGAGCAGGCGGGTCACTCCCTCCGGCGTGCGGAGTTCATGGTCCTATGACGACCTCGGCAGACCGGAGAAATTCACCACCGCGGGTCAGGTCCTGCTGTTCGAACACGACGCAGGCGGTCGTGAGGTGCGGTGCACCATGAACGAGTCGGTGAGCGTCTCCCGGGCGTACGACGACGGGGACACGCTGGTCGCGCAACAGGTCGCAGTCGGTGCATCCGTTGCACAGCGGCGCGATTTCGATTACCGGCGCGACGGCCGCCTGTCCGCGACCAGGGATGCACTGTCCGGGACAGTGCGATTCGATCGAGACCCGGCGGGCCGGGTTGTCGAAGTCACGACAGGGAATCATCGCGAGAGCTACCGGTACGACACGGCCGGAGCCATCATCCGCTCCGCCGTGGACGGCGCCTGGCCGGTGGATCCCGAAGTCGGCTCCCGGCGTTACGAGTCCAACACCCTGGTCGTTTCGGGCGCAGTCGACTACCGCTATGACGGACAGGGGCGGTTGGTTCGGCGCAGGGTCGTCAGTCCCGAGCACGGTGAGCAGTCGTGGTGGTACCACTGGGACGGTTTGGACCGGTTGGTGGGTGTCACCACTCCGGACGGTGCCCGATGGCACTACACCTACGACCCGGTCGGCCGCCGTATCGCGAAAACCAGACTCGCTCCTGACTCCTCGGTGCTCGAGCGGTTCGACTTCGTGTGGGACGATTCCCTCCTGATCGAGCAACTGCACACCGACGCCGCGGGCAACCAGAGTGTGCTCACGTGGGAGCACCACCCCGACGGATACCGACCGGTGACGCAGACGGAGTCCTACCGGCTGCGAGATCAGGCCAGAGTGGACAGACGATTCTTCGCGATCGTCACGGACCTCGTCGGTACCCCTGTCGAACTCGTCGACGTTGACGGTCGGGTCGCCTGGCACGCGCAAGCATCGCTGTGGGGGAAAATGCTGACCGCCGCGGCGGGTACGCCGAGTACGCCACTGCGCTTCCCCGGACAGTACGCGGACGCGGAGACAGGGCTGCATTACAACGTCTACCGCTACTACGATCCGGCTACCGGCCGCTACGTCAGCCAGGATCCACTGGGACTTGCCCCGGCGGGGAATCCGGCGGCGTACGTCGCGGACCCGCACCTGGAGTGTGATCCACTCGGCCTGGCGCCCAAACGAAAGTCGCCGTGCGGTGGCGGTTCCGGCAGTGGTGGCGCACCCGGTACGCCCGGAGGTGGTCTGAACCCGGGACAGCTCAACGGTCCCTCGAAGAAGCCCAAGCTCAGTGACATCGATCCGAATTCCGGCAGGACGACACAGCAGGGTGGTGGAAAGAGCGCTTCGGCTCACTATGACAGCAGTTCCAGTGCGGGATATGTCGGTAACGGCCCCAAACCGGGGCACCTTGTCGATGTCGAGGAGCTCAACAAGGCCGCCGAGATCCGGGACGTCATGGACAGCAGCGGGAATGTCCGCTACAGCGAGAACAACCTCAGCGACGAACTCGCATACCACCTCAGGAAGAGCGGCCTTCCCGAGGACACCAAGTGGATCAAGGGCCATCTGGAGAACGACAACCTTGGCGGGCCCGGCGAGTCGCACAACATGACACCGTTGACCAGCAAGGCGAACAGTGCGCACAAGAACCACGTCGAGTCCAGCATCAAGGAGCTGGTTGATCGTCTCAACGGGGAGGCGTTCAGGAACTTGAAGATCGACGGTGTCGGAATCGACTACTCCATCAAGGTCAGCGACGATGTCAAGTTTCCGAACAGCACCAACGGGTTCGAGCGCTCGATCCGGAACCACATCGAAATCGATGCCCAGTACACCGGAGTCACCGCCGACGTGCTGGAGAAGATGCGGAAGAACGGGATGAACCCGCTGGCTGAGCTGCCACCGCCCGGAACCACGATGGACACCGTCACCGGGAAGTTCACCACCCCGGACGGCAGCGAATGGAAGAAGGGGAACAAGGGGCACGACTTCTCGTATCTCCAGTGATTCCAGCCAGAACAACTCGCCGGGGTATGGAGGCAGTGCTGAGTTCGGCGACAGGCTGGCGATCATTATGAACAAAACCTCCGGTTCGCCTCGGAGGGTGTCTAGTGTCACAGCCCGGCGCGACGTTGCGCCATCGGTGAAGGAGGTCGACGTGGACACGGATCAGCCGGCGAACCAGTTGAGGACAGCGGTCCGACCCGGACCCCGTCGAGGCGGGCGCCTCGTGGTCACAGGGTTCTTGGCAGCCGCCCTCGCCGTAGGCCTTGTCGGTGTGCCGCCCGCGGCCGCGGACGGAGGTTCTCCGGTTCGCGTCTCGTGTCCGGTGGAAATGGGGCAGGCGACCTGTTACGGCGGGCAGGACGCCAACGGCGCCTACTACTCGTTCGCCGTACCCGACGACTGGAATGGGTCTCTGGTGGTGCACGCCCACGGTGGCCCGGGCTTGACGGAAGGATCCGATCCGGAACGGAGCCCCGGAGACCTCGAACGATGGTCCGTCATGGTCCGGGAGGGCTATGCGTGGGCGGGTTCGGCCTACCGCCGTGGAGGCTACGGAGTCCGGATGGCGGCCGAGGACACGGAGAACGTGCGGCGTCTGTTCGTGGAGGAGATCGGCCGACCGCAACGGACCTTTGTGCACGGGCAGTCCTGGGGCGGGAACGTCGCAGCAAAGGTGGCCGAGATCTACGGGTCCGCACACGCCAAACCCTACGACGGTGTTCTGCTCACCAACGGCAATCTCGCCGGTGGGTCTCGCGGCTACGACCACCGCGTGGATCTGCGCGTGGTCTACCAGTACTACTGTGGAAACCACCCGCGACCCACCGAGGAACAGTATCCCTTGTGGATGGGCCTGCGCGCGACCTCGACGATGACGAATTCCGGTCTGCGGGCGCGGCTGCAGGAGTGCACCGGCTATCAGTCGGTTCCAGGGGAACGCAGCGACCAGCAGCAGCGCAACCTCGACGACATCCTCGCAGTCACCAAGGTCCCGGAACGGACCCTGGAGTCGCATCTGAAGTTCGCGACGTTCACCTTCCGCGACATCGTGCACAGTAGACTCGACGGACGAAATCCCTTCAGCAATCGAAGTGTGCGTTATACCGGTTCGCACGACGACAAGGCACTGAACGCGGGTGTCCAGCGTTTCTCGGCCGACCCGTCCGCGGTGCGTGACCTGTCGTTCGACAGCGACATCACCGGCGCGGTCTCGATTCCTGTTCTGACTCTGCACGCGATCGACGACCCAACGGTCTTCGTCGAACACGAAGCGGCGTATCGCGCAAGTCTGGAGGGTGCCCATAGCGCCGAGCACCTTGTGCAGACCTTCACCCGGGAGAGCGAGCACAGCGTGCTGAGTGCCGCCGAGTACGCCACCTCGATATCGGCGTTGTCCAGTTGGGTGCGTACCGGCGTCAGGCCCACGGCAGACTCCGTGGCCGCCGCCTGTCCGGCATTCGACGCCGACTACGGCACAGGCTGCTTCTACGAGCCGGACTACGTTCCGGCCGATTACGCGTCCAGGGTGCGTCCACGCCGAGGCGCTCAGCACTGGCCCGCACTGAGCGCCGCCGAGGAGGGGGTGCTGAGGTGCTGGCCTGGCGTGGGTATCGCCCCCTGAGCGGTATGCGGGCGCAGCGCGACCGATGGTGACATGTCGGGGGTCACGTACTTCGACGGCTCGTATTCCTGCCCCGACCGCCCGAATCATCAGATGGCCACCGTCACCGCACCTATTCGGGAGACAGTCATGTCCAGGTTCAACATTCCATCCGAATCCGTCCTGCGTGCCAGGGAGAAAGTCGTCCTGGACCATTTCCACGACGAGGTCCGCCAGGCGTGGGACGAAGTCCTGGCGACCTTTCCGCACCCGCGCTACGAACTGATCGCGCCGATGGCCGTACATGACGGCGATCAGCCGGTGCGTGGCTATTACGACGAGACGCGGACCGCCTTCCCCGACCAGGATCACGAGATCATCGCTCTACGGCACAGCGCCGATGCGGTCATCGTGGAATTCTGGTTGCTGGGCACCCACCTCGGCCCGCTGGGCAAGATCCCGCCGACCGGCGGTCGGCACCGCACCCGAATGACCGCATACTTCGTTTTCGACGAGCACGAAAACCTCGTTACCGAACGAATCTACTTTGACCAGCTCACCATCCTCCGGCAGTTGTTCGCAGGGCTGGACAAGAAGAAACCAGGTGACCTGCTGACGTTGGGACGCGCCATCGCAGGCGCCCTGTCCATGGCGGGTAGGGAACCCGATCCCCGGTTGCTGGACACCACGCCGCCCGACCTGTCGGTATAGCGGTGCGGGGCGACCGCATGCCGTATGACCGCCGTCACCTTGCATCTGACGTCAGCGTGAGGTTTTAGCGTGGTCGGCATGGAAATCAAGAACCAGACCGCACTGGTCACCGGGGCCAACCGCGGGATCGGTCGAAGCTTGGTGGCTGAGCTGCAGCGCCGCGGAGTGACGAAGGTCTACGCGGCCGCCCGACGGCCCGAGACAGTCGACCTCCCTGGCGCAGTGCCACTCCGTCTCGACATCACCGATGACGCCTCGGTCGCCCAGGCCGCCACCGAAGCCAAGGACGTGACCCTGTTGGTCAACAACGCCGGAGTGTCGACACTGGGAAAACTGGTCGAGGGCGCAGAGGCCGACATCCGGCTGGAAATGGAGACCAATTACTTCGGAACTCTGCGGATGGTGCGCGCCTTCGCGCCGGTGCTCAGGGCGAACGGGGGCGGAGCGATCCTCAACGTACTGTCGGTCATGGCATGGATGGCGTACGAGCATTCCAACAGCTACGCGGCTTCCAAGGCAGCGGCGTGGGCGCTGACCAACGGCATCCGGCTCGAGCTCGCAGACCAGGGCACGCAGGTCACCGGGCTGGCCATGGCCAGCGTTGACACCGACATGATGGCCTGGGCCGACATCGACAAGGCAGATCCGGCGCAGATCGCACGGGTGGCCGTGGAAGGTGTCGAGTCAGGTTCCCTGGAGGTGCTCGGCGACGAGGCAACGCGGCAGTGGAAGACACGCCTCGGCGAGGATCCGTCGCTGCTGTATCCACAGCTCGCCAGAGTCGGGTGAGGAAGCACGACGCGCCCCTGACAGCCAAGTCGCTGGCGCCAGTGGAACGTCGACTCGCTGCGTAGACTCGAATCTGACACTGACGTCGAGGCCAGGTACGGGCATGCGACGAGAGGACCCGAGAGTGCTGAAGATCGGCCGGCTCGCGGAGCGGTCCGGGGTGAGCGTGCGCGCGTTGCGTTACTACGAGGAGCAGGGCCTGCTCCGGGCCGAGCGGACACCCGCCGGCCAACGGGTCTACCAGGAATCCGACGTGGAACGGGTCCGCTTCTACCAGCAGCTCTACGCCGCAGGGCTGACGAGTCGCAACATCGTCCAACTGCTGCCGTGCATCAAGTCCGGTCACACCAACGCCGAGCAGCGCGCGATGCTGCGCGAGCAACGCGATCGGATCCAGGCCAAGGCGGACGAACTCGCGGACGTACTCGAACGCCTCGACGGCCTTATCGCCATGACCCGAACGCCGCCCGCTGAGCCGCAGTCGACCAGAAGCGGAGCCTAGGTGGCCAGCTGGACTTCGTGATCGGGGTTGATTGTGCGGACTTCCCAAGGTCGCCTGCCCACGGCGGGTACACGCCGGGAAATACGAGGTCGGTGGAGGGCTCAGCCGAGCATGGCGCGCAGGGCAGCCGCCGCACCGAACAGGTGATATGTGGCCTCGCCGTGGCCGAAGTGGAGCGTTGGCCGCGGCCGAACCTGGTTTAAGCCCCGGAGTAGTGCAACAGCCGGAGGCTGACCGCGGTCCGAGTCCGGTCCGTGGCAGCGGTGACACCGCCGCCGTTATCGCTTGCTGTGCGTCCGTGCATCGACGGGACGTTGACAACGAGCGATTTCGCCAATTTTCCGCACACGCGCAAGGCCCTCAACGTCCAGGACGGAAAACCAGGCCATGGCCGGGGCCTGTCGACGTACGAGCTCCTTCCGCGTCAATCGTGATTCCGCTCGGCTCGGACAGGACGTTGAGATCGGCGAACGATGCCCGGTCGATGTCCTCCACCATCGACACCATCGGTACGCACATCGCGAGCTGCGCGGACAGTTCCGGCAACAGGTGCGGGGCGATCGGCACGCCGAAGGTCGCGGTCAGGTCGGCGATTCGCAAGAACGGCGTGATGCCGCCGACGCGGACCACATTGGGTTGGGCGATATCGCACAACCCGGCGACCAGCGCGTCGCGGAACTGCCGGACGGTTCGCAGGTTCTCCCCGATCGCGAAAGGCATTCTGGTCATCGCACGAAGGTGTGCGTGCCCTGCGATATCATCGGCGGGGAGCGGCTCCTCGATCCAGCTGGGGTCGAATGTCTCGAAGGCGTTGATGGCGCGCGAGGCGGTGGGTACATCCCAACGTTGGTTCGCGTCCACCATGAGTTTGCGCTTCGATCCCAGAATCGCGCGAACCGCGGCGAGTCGTTCCAGGTCCCGATCGAGGTCGGCCGAGCCGACCTTGATCTTGACACCCGAATGCCCCGCATCGACCCATCGACGAACCTGCGCGCACAGCTTGTCCAGGTCGTAGTCGAGGTTGACTCCGCTGGCGTATGCGGTGACCGAGTCCCGTCGCCGCCCGATCAGGTCGACGAGACTGCTGCCGAACGCCTTGGCGCGCAGGTCCCACAGTGCGATATCCACGGCTGCCAGAGCCATCGCCGTAACTCCGCCCGGGCCCGCCTCGTGCAGATAATCGTACAGCTCCTGCCACCGCACCTTCGGATGTGGTGTGCGCCCCTCAAGCAGTGGCGCACACTCGTCCTCGACAATGGCGCGCACAGCGCTCGCCCCGACTCGGGGAGTCCAGCTCACGCCGGTTCCTTCGGCGCCGGTGTCGGTGACAACCCGGACGACGACGAGGTCGTGAAAGGACACGCCGCCGTCCCAAGTGTCCGATAGTGGCAGGCGATGTGAGGCACAATTGACCTCGATGACCCTCATGTGGTCTTACCCATCTCGGTTCGCCAGTTGTGGCGTGGCCGCCAGCCGAGTAGTCGCTCGGCCTTCCTGGTACTGAACGCCGGGGCGGTGCCGGTCAGTGTCCGCGCCAACTCGGTGGGAACTGTCGTATACCTGGGCAGAAGTAGACTCAACGGCTCCTCGGCGAGAGCATCCCCGGCGCAGACGAAGAACGTCTCGCCGCTGGGCACCTCGTCGACGTTCTCCAGCAGCAGCCGCACGAAGTCCGCGGCATCGCGCGCGTCGACATAGTTGAACAACGACGAAGCTGCCAGCTCAGGTTTCGTCAACCGCTCGTGTACCGTTCCCCCGCCCTGCGTCGGTGCGCCATGCCATTCCTCGGGAGCGACCACAAAGCATGGTCGGAATGCGTAGAAGCGACTCGCTCCGCGAGAGGCGAAACCCTTGATCATATTCTCGGTGGCCACCTTGGACAAGGTGTACGCGTTCCAGGCGGCCGTGGAATGCTCCTCGTCCAACGGTAGGTATGACGGAACCCAGCTGGGGTTACCGTAGCCCATCACTGTGGGGCTGCTTGCGGCAAGAACCGTGCCGATGCCCAGGTCGAACGCCGACTGGCAGATGTTGAACGCCATTTGTGAGTTGACACTGAACGTGGTGATCTCGCTACGTACGAACGGAGCTGGGATCGCGGCGAGGTGGACAACTGCGTCCGGACGGTAGCGAGCGAGCGTCGAGTAACATTCGCCTGCGTCGCTGAGGTCTGCTGAAAACGCTGGAAAACGCTTGCTTCTCGTCGCTGGCGCGGTGTCGACGGAGATCATTTCGTGGCCCTGATCGGCCAGTTCACTGAGGACAGTGTGGCCGAGACGTCCCGAGCCTCCGGTCACGAGGACTCGCATGGATGTCTCCTTCGTGTTCTGGGCGGGAACGGGCACATTCGTATCCGTTTCCGAGATAGTCACAGGTCGATAGAGCGCTTCTTGCCGGTCGTCAGGGGCGTGCGGCGTCCACCGCATCGAGGAACGGGCCATACTGCTGCTGGTAATCGCTGTTCAGCTCGGCAACGGCGTCCTTGAACGGCTGCTTGTCCGGGACCTCGGTGATGGTGACCCCGGCCTTCGTCAGTTCCGCGCGGCTTTCCTCGACCTCCTGCGCCCAGAGCTCACGCTGCACTTCAGTCGACTCGCTCGCGACGGTCTGCACGAGCTGCTTGTCCTCTTCGGTGAGCTGGTTCCATACGGTCTGCGAGATCATCAGCACCTCGGGCACTCGCTGGTGTTCGTCCAGTGTGATGTTCTCCGCGACCTCGTAGTGCCGAGTGGAGACGTAGCTGGGGAGATTGTTCTCCGCTCCGTCGATCACGCCAGTCTCCAGACCGCTGTAGACCTCGCTGAAGGACATCGTGGTGGCCGAACCACCCATCGCCTCGATCACCTCGGCGGTGATGGATCCAGGCTGGACCCGCATGTTCTTTCCGGCCAGGTCTTCCGGACGCTTTATCGGTTGTCCGACGTTGTAGAGACTGCGGGCGCCGGAGTCGTAATAAGCGAGACCCTTCATTCCGGCCTGCTTCAGCTCGTCAAGCTTCTGCCGGCCGCCCTCACCCTGCAGAAAGGCCCAAAAGTGCTCGCTGCTGTCGAAAATGTAGGGCAGGCCGAAGGCCGTCCACGACGGCACGAACTCGCCGACCAGATTCGCGTTGGTGCGATTCATCTCCACAGAGCCCAGCTGCATCTGTTCGAGAACGTCACGTTCCTCACCCAGTTGCGCGTCAGGATAGACGGTGACGTCGATCCGGCCGTTGCTGCGCTCGCGCAGCTGGTCGGCGAACCAGATGTCCGCCTGGGTGGTCGGGTAGTCCCTCGGGTGTGTCTCGGCCAGCCGCCAGGAGAGCGTACTGTCCCCACTCCCGGAAGCTCCGCCGCCACATCCGGCGAGCACGAGTCCGATCGCGGCGACGAGTGATGTTGTCCCGAAGCGCCTCAAAGCCTTCCTGGTGCGCATGGTGACTCCTTTCAGTGTGCACAAGTTGTTGTGTGAGTCAAAAACCCAGCATCTGCGGCAGGGTGAGCGAGATGGCGGGTACGAAGGTGACGAGGAGTAGGGCCCCCACCATTGGGACGTAGAACGGCAGGACGCCCTTCACCGCCTCTTCGATCTTGATGCCACCGATGGCAGATCCGACGAACAGCACACTGCCGACCGGAGGAGTGATGAGGCCGATCGCGAGGTTGAGCATCAGCATCACACCGAATTGCATGGGTTCCATGCCCAGTGAGGTCACTACCGGGAGCAGGATCGGCGTGGTGATGAGGATGAGCGGTGCCATGTCCATGATCGCGCCGAGCCCGAGCAACAACACGTTGCACAACAGGAGGATCACGATCGGGTTGTCGGATATGTCCAGTAGTGCCTCGGTCAGCATCGTCGGAAGTCGCATGACCGTGAGCAGGTAGCCGTAAGCACCCGCGGCGGCGATGAGGAAGAGAACAGTGCCGAGCGTACGCATCGTACGACGCAGCATGCCGACGAACGCCCGGAGCGGAACCTCCCGATACACACCGAAGGTGATGACGAAGGCCCAGACACAGGCGATGGCGGCGGATTCGGTGGCGGTGAAGACACCCGAGAGGATTCCCCCGATGATGATGACCGGGGTGAGCAATCCGAGCATCCCCTGCAAGACGATGCGCGGGATCTGCCTCATCGTGATCGTCTCGCCCTTTGGGTGATTGTGTTTCCGGGCCATGACGTAGCACGTGGCCAGCAACAGCAGCCCGATCAACAGGCCCGGGACCACCCCAGCCATGAACACCCCGCCGATGGAAACGGTGCCACCGGCGGCGAGCGCAAAGATGATCATGTTGTGGCTCGGCGGGATCAGGACACCCTGGGCGGCGCTGGAAACCGTCACTCCGACCGAGTAGTAGTCCGGATACCCTTGCTTTCGCATCATCGGCATCATCACCGAACCGATGGACGAGGTGTCGGCGACAGCGGATCCGGAGATTCCGCCGAAGAACGTGCTCGACACCACGTTCAACATGGCGAGCCCGCCCCGGAACCACCCCACGACGACGTTGGCGAGATCGATCAAGCGGCGTGCCACACCCCCGGTAGCCATCACCTCGCCTGCGAGGATGAAGAACGGTATCGCCAGGAGCGGGAAGGAGTTCAATCCCTGCATCATCTTCTGCCCGACCACCGCGAGCGGGATGGCCAACCAGAGCGCGGACGCGATCGAAGACATGACCAGGGCGAGCGCAACGGGAACGCGAAGCAGTAACAGGACGGCGAATCCCCCGAAGAGGAGGGTGACGGCGATGGGATCGATGATCATCGGATGTCCTCGTCACGAAGAGATTGCCCGCTTGATGAGGGGCCCTGGGCGGAACCGTTGTCGGCACCGTCCAAGGGCAACAGGCCGAACAACTGCAATGCGCTGTACAGCAGGATCAACACGCCTGCGACCGGCATGGCGGCGTACTGTACCGATGTGGGTAGACCGGTCGCGGGCAGTGTCGAGCTCATCATCAATTGGGTGAACTCTCCACCTTGGACAATGAGGTAAACGCCGAACACCGCCATCAGCAGGGGGGCTAGTCGCAGAGTCACAAGGCGAAGTGGTCTGGGCAGGCGGTCGACCAGCATGCCGAGGGCGATGTGGCTGTGTTCCCGGATTCCCTTGGCAATACCCAGGAACGCGACCCAGCCCAGTAGTAGCAGCGCGGTTTCGGACGCCCAGACTGGGGTGAACCCGAGCACGTACCGACAGAAGACCTGCCAGGTCACGACAACGACCATGGCGACGAGTGCTGCCAAGGTCAGCACATCTGTGGCACGGTCCACTACGGACAGAGAGAGGCGGTAGATCCGCGCCGCCGGACGCGGTAGGCCTCGCTGCGACATCTTTGTCTCCGATCAGCACATCTCACCGTGACCTCAGCGGCGAGGACCTGAGAAACCGGTTTCTAACCTAACCTCTCTGGTTCGTGTGTCAACCCCTTCTGCCTGCGCTGGGTAGTCGTTATCGGGCTGTGCTCACCGATGCGGATGAGAAGCGGACACGGCAGAAGGTCACGCTCAGTAGGAAGTCAGCGGTTGTGCCCGCCGACCGGCCCTCGGACCGGGTTGCGGTACGGGTGATGACAGCAGCGATGTTCAGGGCCGAAGGGGCGCTGTGGTGCCTCGGACTTCCAGCCTCGGCGTGAAGCACACGTCCGCAGGCGGCTCCTCGTGCCGCAGCATGGCTGAAAGCCGTTGCCATGCCTCGCGCCCGAGTTCCTCTTGCGGAACAGCGACGGTGGTCAGCATCGGCATCGAGTAGCGGGCAAACGGGATGTCGTCGAAGCCGACCACGCTGACCTTTCCCGGTACCGCTACGCCCGTCTGCTGGAACTTGCCGAGCGCGCCGATGGCGACGAGGTCGTTGTAGGCGATTATCGCGGTTGCGCCGGTGGCCAGAGCCCTGTCCGCGACTTCGTAGCCGTCCTCGTGCATGGAACCGCACTCCAACACGTCGAGTTCGAACCGCCCGCGGGCGGCCTCGTGTAACGTCGACAACCTTTCCTGATTGGACACACTCGCCATGGGCCCGGATAGGTAGGCGACATGCTTGTGTCCGAGCGCCGTAAGGTGCGCCACCACGGCGCGTACCCCTGCGCCGTAATCCACCGATACGGTCGAGGTGGCCAAGCCGGCGATACGGCGGTTCACCAGGACGAACGGCTCGAGCTTCGGTGCGAGTTCGGATAGTTCGTGGTCGTGAGCGCGAGGAGCGCACAGAACCAGTCCGTCGACGCGCAGACGCGTCTCGCGGGCGAGCAACGGTTCCTCGAGCGGCATCTCGTGGCTGTCGGTGACGAGTACCCGATAGTCCTCGACGACAGCGGCGCGGCTGATACCTCGCAGCACGGACTGGAACATGGGGTTGCCGAGGTCCGGAACCATGATGGCGATGAGACCGGTTCGCCCGCGCGCGAGACCTTGGGCAATGGCGCTCGGTTGGTACCCCAGGGATGCCGCGGCTTGCTGAACTCGCCGAGTCAGCTCCGGGTCGACCGAGTTGCGCCGGTTCATGACCCGGGAGACCGTCGCGGGGGAGACCTGCGCGACACGTGCCACATCGCGGATCGTCACAGCTTGTGGGCGCTCAAACGCTCTCATCGTTGTCCTTCGCGACTCGGCATGACGTCACGGTCCGTGGTGTTTCTGTGCAGAGAGTTGTCGATTTTACGAGAACCGCAGGACGATCCACAGGAAGCCGCAGAAACCGGTTTCCTCGGATCGGGCCATGCCTCGGCACCCTATCGCACTTCAGCGCGCTGATCGCCGGTCCGCCCCCGTTTCTCGTCAGCCACCGAGTGATGGCGTGGGGACCGTGGCGTGAGCAGGACCGCAGCCGCGGCAGCTGCAACGCTAAGTCAACGGTATTGACAAGAGCGCGGACGTGAGCTTCCATCAGAAACCGGTTTCTAATGAGACTGGGCTCACAGCCCCGTCTGCTGTCTCTCCACGAGTTGTTCAACAGGCCCCCGTCCATGTATGTGCTCGCTGTTGTAGGCGTGCCGAGGAGAAGATATGCGAAAGTTGTCGACCCGGACCGCCGCTGTGGCAGCGGTGGCAGCTGGGAGCCTGATGATTTCTGTGCCCAGTACGTCGGCGGTACCCGGTCCTGCGAATCACCCGCATTCGAACAATGGCTCGGCCACTGGATGGGACCTGGCCGAGCGCATCGTCAAGCAGGTCAAACCGCCCGGAATTCCCAGCCGCCCCTTCGACATCGTGGACTATGGGGCGGATGGGACCGGTACGCGTGACAGCTCGCGGGCATTCGCCGGCGCTATCGATGCAGCTTCTCGTAAGGGCGGACGGGTGGTCGTTCCACCGGGTGAGTACCTCACCGGCCCGATTCATCTGCAAAGCGATGTCGAACTGCACGTGAGCGAGGGTGCGACTGTCCGGTTCAGCCAGGATCCGGCGGACTACCTGCCGCCGGTGCTGACTCGTTGGGAGGGGGTGGAGCTCTACAACTACTCCCCCTTCATCTACGCCCATGACGTGAAAAACGTCGCGATCACCGGTAAGGGCGTGCTTGACGGGCAGGCTGACGAGGACCACTGGTGGCCGTGGAAGGAGGAGTCAGACGGTCAGGGCGGGGTCATCGAGACCGAGGACCGCGACGCGTTGTTCGAGATGGCCGAGAACGGCGTACCGGTGGAACAACGCAACTTCGGCGCCGAGAGCCAGTTGCGGCCCAACTTCGTCCAGTTCTACAACAGCTCGGACATCCTGGTGAAGGATGTGACCCTCACCAACTCTCCGATGTGGATGATTCATCCCGTGCTGTCGGAGAACGTCACGGTCGACGGGGTGAACCTGGACAGTCCCAACGGTCCTAACAGCGACGGTGTCGATCCGGAGTCCAGCCGTAACGTCGTGATCAAGAACTCTCGGTTCAACAACGGTGACGACTGTATCGCCATCAAGTCCGGCCGTAACGCGGACGGCCGCCGGATCAATGCGCCAAGCGAGAACATCGTCATTCACGACAACTACATGCAGGACGGCCATGGCGGGGTCACCATCGGCAGTGAGATGTCCGGGAGCGTGCGCAACGTCTTCGCCGAGGACAACGTGATGGACAGTGCGCAACTGCAGCGAGCCTTGCGCATCAAGACGAACTCCGTGCGCGGCGGTGTCGTCGAGCACATCTACTTCCGGGGCAACCAGATCCCACAGATCGGCGACGAGGTCATCCGCGTGAACTTCCAGTACGAGGAAGGTGATGCGGGCGAATTCACTCCCACAGTTCGCGAAATCCACATCGAGGACGTGCACAGTGTCGGCGGGGCCTTTGCTCTCTACCTGCGCGGCTATGAACGCTCCCCGATCAGTGACGTCACAATCACCAATTCGACCTTCGAGGACGTCCAGACGCCCATGCTGCTGGAACACGTAGAGGGACTGCAGCTGGACAACGTCGAGATCAACGGCGAACTCTACGACGGAACTATCACCCAGGGCGACGGCGACTGAGGACCGGCAGGGCCCGCGAACCTTCGAATGCGGTGACGGAATCGAGAGGCGACGACATGCCAGAAAGCATCAGACGGCGGGACTTCCTGACCGCCACCGGACTTGCCGCGGCAACAGGGGTGGTCAGCCTCGCATACTCCCCCCAGGCGACGGCCTCGGCTGTGCCGGGAACATCTGCCGACCGTGCCTGGAACGAGGCGGCGGCGATCCTCCGCCGGGTCCGGCCCCCCGTCTTTCCCGACCGCGAATTCGACATCACCAGGTTCGGCGCGGTCG
The DNA here is from genome assembly GCF_900111885.1 of Amycolatopsis marina. Classification (GTDB taxonomy): domain Bacteria; phylum Actinomycetota; class Actinomycetes; order Mycobacteriales; family Pseudonocardiaceae; genus Amycolatopsis; species Amycolatopsis marina. The sequence goes on along the minus strand of NZ_FOKG01000016.1, from coordinate 136,975 downwards.
GTGACGGCGAGACCGACTGCACTGGCGCGATCCGAGCGGCCATCGCCGAATGTGGCAGGTCAGGAGGCGGGCGAGTAGTGGTTCCCGCGGGAACGTTCGCCACTGGCGCCGTTCATCTCATCAGCAATACGAACCTGTACCTCAGCCACGGAGCCACGCTTGCCTTCAGCCGAGACCCCGCCGCATATCTCCCGGTGGTCCACACCCGGTACGAGGGTGTCGAGCTGTGGAACTACTCGCCGCTCGTCTACGCACACGGAGCGCGCAATGTGGCGATCACCGGCACCGGGGTGATCGACGGCCGTGCTGACGACTCGCACTGGTGGAACTGGACCAACGGGCCACCGCCAAACGAGGGGCCGGACAAAACCCTGCTCAACGAGATGGCGGACGCGGGTGTCCCCGTAGCGGAGCGGGTGTTCGGCGAGGGTCATTACCTGCGGCCGAACATGGTGCAGTTCTACTCGTGCGAGAACGTGCTTATCGAGGGGATCACTCTGCGTGATTCTCCAATGTGGAATCTGCACCCGGTACTGAGCCGCAATGTGACGGTGCGTTCCGTCGTCATCGACAGTCCGCACGGTCCGAACAACGACGGAATCGACCCGGAGTCGTGCAGTGATGTCGTGATCCGGGACTGTGTGATAAACACCGGTGACGACTGCGTCGCGCTGAAAGCGGGCAAGAACGCCGACGGCAGGCGGGTGAATGTCGCGTGCGAGAACGTTGTCGTGCTCGATTGCGAGATGGCCGACGGCAACGGCGGCGTGACGATCGGCAGCGAGACCAGCGGGGGTGTCCGGAACCTGTTCGTCCGGCGCTGTGAGATGAGCAGCCCGAGGTTGGAGCGGGCAGTTCGCATCAAGAGCAATCCAGAACGCGGCGGCACGATCGAGAACGTCTACATCCACCAGGTCAACGTCGGTCAGGCCGCCGACGCGGTCGTCGAAATGGTGCTCAACTACGCCAACGTCACCACCGGCGACTTCCACCCGAATCTGCACGGCATTCTCATCAGTCAACTCACCGCCGCCAACGCGCCCCGAGCGCTGAACATGCTCGGCAACGACGGACACCCGATCCGCGACATCCGGTTACACGCCTGCCGTTTCGACAACATGTCGGAGCCCAACATTGTCCGCGACGTCGAGGGCCTGGTGCTCGACCAGGTGTGGGTCAACGACATTCGCATCGATTCCTGACGATTTCCGCAGCACCGAGCCGGCCCTTGATGGGCCGGGGACAGAACACGGTCTGATTCCAAAGGAGTGCTCATGGCTGGACCATTGAATCGAAAGCATTTTTTACGGCTCGCCGGTGGAACGCTGGCCGGCGGCGTGCTCGCGTCGACGTCGACCGGAACGGCTGTCGCTCAGTCCACGACAGCCGATCCGAGCGGACCGAGAGCCGGTGCCGGAGGCGACGCATGGCGTTATGCCGAGGAAATCGCTCGCCGGGTGCAGGCTCCGCAGTTCCCCCCACGTGACTTCGACATAACCGAGTTCGGTGCGAGACCTGACGGCAGCACACTGGCGACCGGTGCGATCCGGGCGGCGATCGAGGCCTGCCATCGTCACGGCGGCGGCAGGGTGGTCATTCCGGCGGGCTCGTTCCTCACCGGCGCGATCCACCTGCGCAGCAACGTGAACCTGCACGTGTCCGAAGGCGCGACCCTGCTGTTCAGTACAGATCCTGAGGACTACCTCCCTGTCGTCCTGACGCGCTTCGAGGGCATCGAGTTCATGAACTACTCGCCCCTCATCTACGCCAACGGCTGCACCAACGTCGCGGTGACCGGCAAGGGCACGCTCGATGGCCAGGCAACCGAGGAAAACTGGTGGTCGTGGGTCAGCAGGACCAGCGAGAGCTGGGAACAGTTGCAGCAAATGGCCCGGGACGGTGTTCCGGTCGAGGAGCGCATGTTCGGCCCCGGACACTACCTGCGCTCGAGCTTCATCCAGACGTACCACTGCCGTAACGTCCTTATCGAAGGGGTGACGATCCACCGGTCGCCGATGTGGGAGGTGCACCCGGTGCTGTCGCGCAACATCACGGTGCGCGATCTGCGCATCGACACCCACGGGCCGAACAACGACGGGGTGGACATCGAGTCGTCCCGGGATGTCGTCGTCAGCGGCTGCGACTTCAATGTGGGCGACGACTGCCTCGTCATCAAATCGGGGCGTGAGGCCGACGGCCTACGTGTCAACGTGCCCTCGGAGAACATCCTCGTCGAGCGGTGCCGAATGCGCCTGCGCTACGGCGCCATCACGATCGGTAGTGAGATGACCGGCGGTGCCCGCAACATCTTTGTGCGCGACTGCACGATCGGCGGCCCGAACCTCTACTTCGGCCTCTACATCAAGACGAACTCGCACCGGGGCGGGTTCGCCGAGAACGTCTACCTCAAGAACATCGAGATCTCGAACCTCACCAAGGAGGTCATCTCGTGCAACTTCTACCGGGGTGAGGGGGACACCGGCCCGCTGACGCCACGGGTGCGCAACGTGGAACTGCGCAACGTGCACGTGAGACGGGCGCGCAACGCGTTCTCGATGCGCGGCTACCCCCGGTCGCCGATCGAGGACTTGCGGATCGTCAACTGTTCATTCGACGACATCGCTCAGCCGAGCACGATCACCGACGTGGACATGACCTTCCACAACTTCCGGGTCAACGGCGCGCGTTGCAGCGACCAGGCACAACTTCTCTAGCGCACCAGGGCATTCGATCCAATCGGTTGCGGTTTGTCCCAGACCCTGCCGGTGGTCCTCGCCGCTGACGGCACTTACGTGGCCTCACCAATCACGGTCGACGATGACCAGAGCTGATATCGGGACCGCCACTACCTATCGGTGAAACTTTCTGACGGCATTGGCATGGAGATCGTGTATCGAGTGGCCATCGACGAGTCCCGACGAGGATTTCGACAAGAGAGGACGGGGAATGAAGCCGGACTTGTTCAAACGATCGCGAGCAGTGCTGACTGCTGTACTGGCGGGGGCATTGTGCGTCAGCGCCGGTGTGGCGCAGGGTGCCCCGGACGTCGACCCAAAGCCGCACCAGGACCCGATGTGGCGGATGGTGCCGAAGATAGTCAAGGACATCGACTCGCCGATCATTCCCGACAGAAACTACCAGGTCACCGATTTCGGTGCCGTGGGCAATGGCGAGACCGACGCCCGGCCGGCGATCATGGCGGCGGTCGAGCAGGCAAGTGAGGATGGCGGCGGCCGGGTCGTGCTGCCGTCGGGCACGTGGCTGAGTAACGGTCCCATCCATCTTGAGAGCAATATCGACCTGCACGTGAGCGACGGTGCGCACCTGCTGTTCAGCCCAGACCCTGCCGACTACCTGCCGGTGGTGCGGACACGGTGGGAGGGAACGGAGATGTACGGCTACTCGCCGCTCATCTACGCGGCCGACGTGCACGACGTCGCGATTACCGGAACGGGCGTGATCGACGGCAATGAGGACAGCGAGTTTCACACTTGGCACGACAAGCAGGAGCCGGATCAGCTCGCGCTGCGGCAGATGGGCTTCGACGGTGAGCCGCTGGAAGAACGCCAGTTCGGCGAAGGGCACTTCCTTCGGCCGAGCATGATCCAGTTCTTCGGCGCGGAGCGGGTCCTGCTCAGCGACTACACCGTGAACAACTCACCCTTCTGGATCAACCACCTCGTCTATACCGATGACGCGGTGGTGCGAGGCCTGACGGTGGACAGCCACTACGCCAACAACGACGGAGTGGACGTGGATTCCAGCACGAACGTGCTGATCGAGGACAACGTCTTCCGCACGGGCGACGACTCGGTCGTGGTGAAGTCGGGGCGTGATCTCGATGGACGCACGATCGGCAGGCCGAGCGAGAACGTCGTGGTCCGCGACAACGACATGGGTGGCGAGGACGGTATCGCGCTCGGCAGTGAAATGTCAGGCGACATCCGGTATGTCTTTTTCACCGACAACGTGCTTCGGTCGGGCGCGTCGGTGATCCGCTTCAAGGGAAACCTGGACCGCGGCGGAACGGTGGAGCACATTCGAGTCCGCAACATGCGCGTGGAGTCTTTCGAGAATTTGATCTGGTTCCAGCTGGACTACCCGGGTGAACTGGGCGGCAACTTCCCGCCCACTTACCGTGACATCGTGTTCTCGGACTTCATTGTGGAGAGCGCGAACACAGTTTTCGAGGCACACGCACCCGATGCGCAGCCGCTGCAGGACGTGACGCTGAGAAACATCGAGGTGAAGAAGGCGGAGACTCCATTGATCATGGAGAACGTACAGAATCTGGTTTTCGACAATCTCACGGTCAACAACGAACGTATCGACGGGACGATGAGCTGGCAGACTGTTCCTGACTAGTTGCCCTCGACGGGCATCCGCGCGGTCCGGCGCTCTGGTTTCGGGCCGCGCGGTTACTCGTGGCGAACTCGGCCTCGGCCGCCATCGTTCCACATTCGTTGGCAACAGTGCAGCTTTCCGCGCTGTACTCGGTTCAGGAACAGTTCGTCGACACGCCGACGCGGGAAAAGGACAGTCCCTCGGGGACGCGGCCAACATCTCCTATTCGACCATGCAGGGCTACATGGAGCGCGACGCGACCCAGCAGGCGATCCGGGAGTTCCTGCGGTCCCAGAACCAATACTGGTCCTCGGGCGAGAGCGCAGGACGGTATAACGCGGTCCACCCGAACGGCGACGGCAAGCGCGAGATCCCGGAATGCACCGAGATGTTCGTCGACTAAGGCGTGGCGCTACTACGAAGTGAAGACAAAAATTTTGGATCAAGGAGGCAGGATGCGTTCCGGATCTTCGGTTGCGGCACTCGCGATCGTCGCACTGACCGCCGGGGGAGTTGCCGCCCCGGCGATCGCCTCGCCTCCCGACGACATGCCGGTGCCTGCCTGTGCGGGGGTAGCGCGGTCAACTCTCGCGCAGATGAGCCTGAAGCACCGAATCGGCCAACTGGTGATGTCGCAGCCCAGTAGCGGGGGCTCGATGCCCGGCGACGGGGTTCGCAGGCAGATCGAGGAATGGGGATTCGGCTCGTGGATCATCCAGAATCGGGGCGGGGCAGCCGACAATGTCGCTCGGTACACGAACCAGATGCAGTCCTGGGCAGCCGAGTCCGGGACCGGTGTGCCGCTGTTGATCGGCGCGGACATGGAGAACGGTGCCGAGCAGCAGGTTCCTGATGCCACACCGATCGCTTACCCGATGGGACTCGGCGCGACGAGGAACGTCGAGGACAGCGCCACCGCCGGTGAAATCACGGGGGCCGAGGCGGCGGCGATGGGGGTCAACTGGAATTTCATGCCGGTCGCCGACGTGAACACAAATCCTGCGAACCCGGTGATCGGCGTGCGGTCCTTCGGAGAGGATCCGGACCTCGTGGCCGAGCACGTGACGGCCTATGCCGTGGCACAACAGGAGGAGAATGTGCTGGCCTCGGCCAAGCACTTTCCCGGGCACGGCGACACCGCCACCGACTCGCACCTGGATCTGCCCACGGTGACCTTCGACCGCCAGACTCTCGAACAGGTGCATCTCAAGCCATTCCAGCACGCCATCGACGCCGGGCTCGACTCGATCATGACTTCCCATGTCGTGGTGGAAGCCGTCGACGACGAACTACCGGCGACTCTGTCGCACGACGTACTTACGGGTCTGCTCCGGCAGGACATGGGGTTCGACGGACTGGTGATCACCGACGGGATGGGGATGCGCGCGATCAGTGAACGGTGGGGGACCGGAGACGCCGCGGTGATGGCGATCGAAGCAGGCGCGGACGTGATCCTCGCAGGCGATACCGCCGAGGTGACCGCGAAGGCGATCTACGACTCGGTGATATCCGGCCGAATCCCGGGAAGCCGCATCGATGAGTCTGTGCTGCGAATCCTGCGCACCAAATGTGACTACGGATTGTTCACTGACCGTTGGGCGGACCCGCGAAGCGCCGACGAGGTTGCCGGCAGTGCGCGGCATATGGCCGAGGCCACGCGGATCGGTCAGCGAAGCATCACCATGGTGAAGAACGATGACCTGCTTCCACTCGCCGGCAGCGACGCCGACGTCGCTGTCGTGGGGCCGGAGCAAGCGGAGGAACTAGCCGCGAACCTGGCCGGGCGCGGACTGTCCGTCACGGCTACCGAGACACCACGGCGACCCGGCGCGGAAGCGATCGATGATGCCGCAGACCGAGCACGACAGTCTGATGTGGCCATCGCGCTCACCTACACCTTTTCCAGTATGCCTCCCGAGCAGCAGGAACTCGTCGACGCGCTGATCGCGAACGGCAAGCCGGTGGTCGCGGTATCGCTGGGCATTCCCTACGATCTTGCCGGCACGGAGCAGGCTGGTGCCGCGATCGCGACCTACGCCCTCAATGTCAATGCCGTACTGCCCGAGACGGTTCTGACAGGCCTCGCTGATGTGCTCGTCGGGGACGCCTCACCGGAGGGGCGGCTGCCGGTCACCATCGGCGGCCTCTATCCGTACGGAACAGGCCTCTCCTACTGACGCTCCGACAAGTCGTTCGTCCGCTGGAACACGTAGGGTGAATTGGTTTCGCCTGCGGCCCCAGAATGATCTCTGAAGCGGACGGGGTGCTCACACGAGTGTCCGGTGATACCCGGAACCGGCTCCGTCCAGACGGCGCCTTCTACCTCGCCAGCCCTCGTTCAATCTTGAACCACCCACCGTTCGGGCACTTGTCAGGCGCGGACCGGCACAGGATGCTTAGGGGCGGCCTGCGACGGCGAAGTCGGGAGGTGCCGGGTGAGCGATGTCCCAACGCTGATCGGATCGGTGCGGCGAGCGCTGCACCTGTTGGACGCCGTCGGTGCGAGCGATCGCCCCGCCACGGCCAAAGTGCTGGCGCGCGCCCTCGGGCTACCGTTGCCAACCACGTATCACCTGCTGCGCACACTCGTCCACGAGGACTACCTGCGCAAACTCGACGACGGCTATGTGCTTGGTGACAGGGTGGACGCGCTCGGCAGGCGAGACCCGCGGCTCGCCGCGGTCACCAGAGCCAGGCCGGCGCTGGCAGCACTGCGAGACGAACTGCGCGGTGCTGCCTACCTTTCCCTCTACAACGAGGGCGAGATCGAACTGGTCGACGTCGCCGATGGACCCCGCACCCCCCGGGTGGACCTGTGGGTGGGTGTGCACGAGGCAGGGCACGCTACCGCTTTCGGCAAGTGCATCCTCGCTTGCCTCGACCGCCCCCGCCGGGACGACTACCTGTCACGTCATCGTCTCGTCGACCTGACGCCGCATACGGTGACCGACCGCCGGCTGTTCGAGCAACGGCTGAGCACCACCGGGGGCGTGGCGGCCGAGCGTGAGGAGTACCTGCTCGGCACGGCCTGTGTCGCCGCACCCGTGCACGCTCCGGGGATGCTCGGCGCGGTCGCGATCTCGATGCCCGCCCGCCGCTACGCCTCGGTGGGCACAGATGCCCTCAAGCGCGCCGCCGACCGGGTGGCACGCGCGCTGGTGTTGTCCGCCTGAGTCTTATCACCATCTGAAAACCGTGCCGTTGTCCTGCGAACTCTCCGGCTGGAGAGTGAACCTCTGCGAGCAGGAGGTGTCATGGACGCACAGGCACGACAGGATATGTACCGGATGATGGTGCTCATCCGCACCTTCGAGGAAGCGATTCTGCGCGAGTATCACGCCGACAAGCAGCCGGTGTTCGACATCGGTGCCGGGGCCATCCCCGGCGAGATGCATCTGTCCGCGGGGCAGGAGCCGGTAGCGGCCGGGGTCTGTGCGCACCTGACCACCGATGACGCGGTGACCGCGTCACATCGTCCGCACCATCTGGCCATCGCGCACGGAATGGACATGCGGAAGATGACCGCGGAGATCTTCGGCCGAGTCGACGGCCTCGGTAGGGGGCGGGGCGGGCACATGCACTTGTTCGATCCAGACACTCACTTCTCGTGTTCCGGGATCATCGCCGAAGGCTACCCGCCCGCGGTGGGACAGGCACTCGCGTTCCGAAGGCGCGGCACGGACCGGATCGCCGTCGCGGTCACCGGAGAGGGAGCGGCCAACCAGGGCGGCTTTCACGAATCGCTCAATCTGGCTTCGCTGTGGAAGTTGCCGGTCGTGTTCGTCGTGGAGGACAACGACTGGGGCATCTCGGTGCCGCGCAGTGCCTCCACTTGCGTCACGTCGAATGCGGTGCGTGCTGCCGGCTACGACATGCCGGGGGAGCGGGTCGAGGAAAACTCGGTGGAGGCGGTGCACGAGGCAGCGGGCCGTGCCGTGGCCCGTGCGAGGGCCGGTGAAGGGCCGAGCCTGATCGAGGTGCACACGCTGCGCCTGTGGGGCCACTTCGAGGGAGACGCCCAGGCCTACCGAACCGATCTGGAAGGTGTGCCCGGGCGCGATCCGATCCCGACTTACGAGCAGCAGTTGCGCCGGGAGGGTGTGATCGGCGACGACGACGTGCGCGCGGCCAGGCAGGACGCGGAGCAACGCGTCGAGGACGCGATCGCCTTCGCGCGTAGCAGCGCGGAACCAACGCCGGAGTCAGCCACCGAGTACGTGTTCGCGTAAGGAGCCTGCCATGACCGTCACAGAAGCACCAGCGCCATCACGTCGCAAGCTCACCACGGCCAAGGCCATGGTCGAGGGGATCGCGCAGGAGATGGACCGGGACCCCGACGTGTTCGTCCTCGGCGAGGATGTCGGCGCCTATGGCGGCATCTTCAGTTCCACCACGGGCCTGCTGGAGCGGTTCGGGCCGGAGCGGGTTATCGACACACCGATTTCCGAGACCGCGTTCATTGGCGCCGCGATCGGTGCGGCTGTCGAGGGCATGCGCCCGATCGTCGAACTGATGTTCGTCGACTTCTTCGGGGTTTGCATGGATCAGATTTACAATCACATGGCCAAGATTCATTTCGAGTCCGGCGGCAACGTGAATGTGCCGATGGTGATTTCGACAGCGGTGGGCGGTGGATACTCCGACGGAGCGCAGCACTCGCAGTGCCTGTGGGGCACCTTCGCCCACCTGCCAGGGATGAAGGTGGTCGTGCCGAGTACGCCCGCCGACGCCAAGGGACTGATGGTATCGGCGATTCGCGATGACAACCCGGTGGTCTACATGTTCCACAAGGGAGTCATGGGTTTGCCGTGGATGGCGAAGAATCCGCGTTCCCTGGCACCTGTGCCGGAGGAGGACTACCAGGTGCCGATCGGCAAGGCGAACGTGGTTCGCCCGGGCCGGGACGCGACGATCGTGACCCTCTCACTGTCAGTGCATCGCGCGCTCGACGTCGCCGACGAGATGGCTGCCGACGGCATCGACTGCGAGGTCATCGATCTGCGCAGTCTCGTGCCCCTGGACACCGACACCATTCTCGAGTCGGTGGGACACACCGGTCGATTGCTGGTGGTCGATGAGGACTACCTGTCCTTCGGCCTGTCGGGCGAGGTCATCACCAGGGTGGTCGAGCGCGACCCTGGGCTGCTGAAGGCGCCGCCGGTACGGGTGTGCGTGCCGGACGTGCCCATTCCCTATGCACGATCGCTCGAGTACGCCGTGCTTCCCACGGCCGACCGCATCCGCGACGGCGTGCGCCGACTGGTCGACGCATGACGGAGGTCGCGTTCCCGGCGGTCTCCGCGAAGGACCCGGACGCCGAAGGCACAGTGGCGACCTGGTTCGTGGCCGACGGCGAGCAGGTATCCGAGGGGGATCTGCTCGCCGAGGTCGCGGTCGACAAGGTCGATCTAGAGGTGCCGGCCCCGGCATCGGGAGTGGTGCGGTTGCTGGTGAAGGAGGGTGATGTGCTGCGGCAGGGCAACGTCATCGCCCGGATCGACTAGCGCGCGCACTGCGCGTGGGCTGGCCGTAACGAGCGCCGGTCAACCGATCGGCTGGTGTCGGCCGACGAGCCGTTTGCCGGTGCGGAGCTCGCTTCCGCCTTCGAGGCAAGGGAATCCGGGGACTCGCCGAGGCCGAGGCGGTTCGTGCGTCGGGGGAGTTCGCCGACCGTCCGACGACCGTTGTCCTGGACGACGGCACGCCATCACTATCGCAATTGTCGGCCAGGTTCCGCTGGACACGTTGTGGCACGCGGTCGCGCGTTTCCTACCATCAGCGAGGTCCTGTTTCGAAGCCGACCGAAGCCTCGGGATAGGCGTACCGAACGAGGTTCACGAGATGGTGTTGGGCGGTACTGCGGCCTGGAGTCAGCGAGCGTGCGGCGGAACAAGCCGGCTGTGGAGCACCAGAAAGTCGTGGTCGGTGTACTTCGCAGGCTCGATCTCGGTCCGGGGACCACGGAAGTCCGCTGCGGTTCCGTATCCGTGCTGGATTCCCGGCGCTTGTTCCGCGGTCGCGTCGGTCAGTGTCCACATGTCTTCGGGAGCGCAGCTGCCCTGACGGTTGACGTCGCCGGCGAAGATTGTCGCGGCCCTCGCCGATCGCGAGGCCAGGATCCGCGTCAGTTCCGCACACTGGCCGTCGTTCGCCGCACGAGCCTCTGCCGATCCGCGTGTGCTCAGGTGTGCGCCGCAGACGACGAGGCCGCGTGCCGTGCTCACGCAGAGCCAGCGCCGTTCTTCCCGCCCGGACTGGGCCAGGAACGCCTGGTCCGTCGAGTCCGTGATCTGCTCCTTGGTCAGTACCGCGTTCCCGAAAACCCCGCGCTCCCCGGGGGCGACGCACGGCAGCGGCGCACCGTTGTAGATCACGGTCGCGAACCGGAGGTGGTAGCCGGTTCTTGCCGCGATGTTCTCGGCGTCGCCGCTGCATGCCTCGTTGAGCGTGACTGCGTTCGGTTCGTTGGCCTGGATCTGCGTAACCGTTTCGTCGACCACCTTGGGGTACTCGGTGTCGCCGTAGCAGCCTGCCAGCCCGGAGAGGCACAGGTTCATCTGCATGAGGCTGTACGGTCCGCCGCTGTGTTCCGGGAGATCTACAGCCCCGGCAGGCCCCCAACTAGTCAGCACGGCGATCAACCCCGCCATCAGCAGAACGAAAAGCTTCTTCATCGTTGAGTCCTTTTGCGGCAAGTAGGAAAGGGCAGGCTCACATCCGCGTTATGCGGGTTGTGCGCCAGGCCGGCCGTTTTCGATGACGAAAGTGGCGCGGTTACGAATCGGTGCTCCGGTGCGAGTCACGTAGTCGACGATGCGGAAGTCCGCGGTCCACTCGGTAGGAGTGACGATGTTGCGGACGTATCCCCGCTTTCGGTTGATGAACTTGATGTGCGGGTTCTCCTGCAACTGGACCGGGTCACCGGACCTTTGGTCCTGGCCATCGCCCCCACTGGTGATCGAGGTGCCGACAAGTTCGGTGGCCACGGTGGCCGAGGCGGGATCGTTGAAGTCCGCCTTGACGTCGCAGACGTAGCTGGCGTGTACGTCGCCGGTGAGCACGACCGGGTTGGAGGTTCCCGAGGCGGCGAGGTGGTCGCGCACCTCGTTGCGCTCGACGAAGTATCCGTCCCAGGCGTCGTTGCTGAAGTTGGTTTCCGGTCCTGCGACGAAATCGCGCTGGGAGAAGAACACCTGCTGCGCGAGGACGTTCCACCTGGCTGTCGGGCCTGCCACCGCCTGACGTAGCCAGGACTTCTGCTCGTCGCCGAGAATGGTGCGCGACGGGTCGGTCCGCCGGGCGTCACCCACCTGGTCACTGCGGTACTGCCGGGTGTCGAGCAGGTAGAAGTCCATGAGGTCGCCGAATGTGAGGCGGCGGTAAATCTGTACGTCCGGGCCGTTGGGGCGCTGCGTGCGGCGCAGCGGCATGTGCTCGTAGTAGGCCTGGAAGGCACGCGCCCGGCGTTGACGGAACACCTGTGGGTCGGAGTCCGGCTCGCCGTCTCGCTGTGAGATCTCGTCGGCCCAGTTGTTCTCCACCTCGTGATCGTCGAACACGACCGCCCAAGGGAATGCGGCGTGCGCGGCCTGCAGGTCCGTGTCGGACTTGTACTGGGCGTGCCGAAGCCGGTAGTCGGACAGGGACCGGATCTCTCCGACGGGGTAGTGCCCCCGGCCCAGTTCGCCCTGAGCGCCGCCTTCGTAGATGTAGTCGCCCAGGAAGGCCACCAGGTCGAGGTCCTCCTCTGCCATGTGGGCATAGGCGTTGAAGAACCCGGACGGGTAGTTCTGGCAACTGGCGAAGGCGAAGGCGAAGCGGTCCAGCCGGGAATTCACTGCCGGTGCTGTCTTGGTGCGACCGACGGGGCTGAGGTCCGATTCGGTACGGAAGCGGTAGAAGTACTCGGCGCCCGGGCGCAGCCCGGTCAACTCGACGTGCGCGGAGTGCGCTTCTTCCGGCAGGGTGAGCTCGCTGCCTGCGGCGACGACACGACGGAAGTGCTCGTCCTCGGCTACCTGCCACTGGACCGGGACCGGTCGATCCGGCATCCCACCCCGGCCGTCCTCGGCGAGCGGGTTCGGCGCAAGCCGGGTCCACAGCACGACACCATCGGGGAGTGGATCACCCGAAGCCACTCCCAGGCTGAACGGACCGGTCGGCACCTGTTGCCGGATCGGATCGCTCGCCCACACCGGAAGGGAACCCAGCGCCGACGACGCGCCGAGTGCGGCCACTCCGGCCGCACCGCCCAGCAGCACCCGGCGGCGGGATACCGACCCGGAAGACGACGACGAACCGACCGGGTCTGACATGTGGGCACCTTTCTCGTGGAAATCACAGCTGTCCCACCGAGTAGGGGACGTGACCCATCAAGCCACACTGATCGTGACTCTCCAACCACCAATGAGTGAACGTTTGGATCACTCGTACGGGTGGTCGACCTGATCACATCGTGACACCGGCGACGCACGCAGTTCACCGAGTGCTGCGCCGGCATTCATGCCGGAGGGCTTAGGTGTGCGCTGTACGTTTCAGCGAGCAGAGGAGTGGTTCCCCAATGACGAAACCGCAGGCGGAGACCGGCGACGGGGTCGGGCGACGCGCGTTTCTCCGGGGCAGTGCGGCGGCCGGAGCGGCCTCGGCGTTCCTGGGGTTGATGGGGCACACTGCCCAGGCCGCACCGGCAGGCCGGGCACAGGCCCGTCCGGAGCAGGCGGCCGACAACGGCGGCTACGGGCCGCTGCAGCCCGCACCGGGCGGTGAACTCCTGCTCCCGGCGGGATTCACCTACGTCGCATTCGGACACACCGGGACCCCGATGAGCGACGGCACACCGACCCCGGGTCGGCATGACGGCATGGCCGCCTTCGACGGTGACGACGGCATGATCCGGCTGGTCCGCAACCACGAGCAGAGCGAAGGACCGGCCTTCACCACCCCCAGCTATGACCCCCTTGCCGCGGGCGGTACCACGACCATGGTCTTCGATCCGAAGGAGATGGCGCTGGTCAACACCCATCCGAGCCTGAGCGGAACGATTCGCAACTGCGCGGGCGGGCCCACCCCCTCGGGCACCTGGCTCACGTGTGAGGAAACCTTCACCGGTCTGAACCAGCCCACGCCGCACGGGTACGTGTTCGAAGTTCCCGCAGACGCCGACGGCCCGGTCGACCCCGTTCCGTACAAGCAGATGGGCCGCTTCGTGCACGAGGCGGTGGCTGTCGATCCGGCCACCGGAATCGTGTACGAGACGGAGGACCGAGGCAGCTCCGGCTTCTACCGATTCCTGCCGAACGACCGGGACGATCTCGGTGCCGGTGGGCGCCTGCAAATGCTGGCGATCAAGGACCGACCTCGTTACGACACGCGAATCGGTCAGCATGTCGGGCGGACACTGCCGGTCGAGTGGGTGGACATCGCCGATCCCGATCCCGACAGCAGTGACTCGCTGGCAGTTTTCTACCAGGGACGAGACGCCGGCGGTGCGACGTTCGCCCGGTTGGAGGGTGCGTGGTACGCGAACGGCTCCATCTTCATCAACTCGACCAGCGGCGGCGACGCGGGCCTCGGCCAGGTCTGGGAGTACCGTCCACGAGGTAACTCCGGTGGCCAGCTGGTGCTGGTGTACGAGTCGACGGATCCCGATCTGTTGCAGAGCCCGGACAACATTTGCGTTTCGCCCAACACCGGCGGACTGGTGCTCTGTGAGGACGGGGGCGGCCGTGACTTGCTACGCGGTGTCACCAACCGAGGGCAGATATTCGACGTCGCTGCGTTGAACAGCTCCAACACGAGCGAGCTCGCCGGTGCCACGTTCAGCTCCGACGGGAAGATCCTCTTCTTCAACGTGCAAAGTCCCGGTGTCACCTACGCCGTGACAGGGCCATGGGAAAAGGGCGCCCTCTAGGCTTCGCCGGGGTCCCCGAGCTGTTGTCACGCCCCCGCGGAGTACGGTCAGGGAACCGTGGGGGCGTGACCGGTGCGGCTGGTGCCGCTGTTCGGCAGTGGCGGTCACGACAGAGGCGCTGCCGTGACCTGTGGTCCAGACAGGACGGACTTCATGGCCGAGTCGTTGGGTTGCACGACATCTTCATCCTGATACACAACACGGATTCGTTCACCGAGGCGCTGAGCGCAGGGACAAGTTGGGTCCCGCGCTCGGCCATGCTCGATCGAACGCACCTCGGATGACTTCGGCACCGGCGCGGACGAGTTCCCTGATTTTTCGGCGCACCCCGTCCGGGCCGTCGACGACGACCGGCGGACGTCCACTCGTCAGGGTGTGCGACAGCGAGACCGACGACGTGGTGGCGCGCTGCTGGTCCACCTGCGTGAGCAGCTTGTTCAGCGTCTTCTCCGCACGCTTGCACGCGGCCTTGTCCGTGCCGTCGATCTTCTCGCGGAGATACGAGCGTCTTCCCGTCACGGGGGCCGTGCCCGCGTAGACCACCACGCGGAGGCCCTTGCCGTGGGGCTCGATGCGGCCACGGGAACGGCCCTCGGACCGCGCAGCAGTCATGGCCGTGAATGTACTCGTACCCACGGCCGCACCCAACGATCAACTGAGTTGATCTCTATTCGGTTATAACGCCTGGTCAGGCGCTGTGCCCCCGGTGCGACTCGAACGCACACTGGACGGATTGGCATTCTTTGAGGCAGGAGCGTCAGGAGGACGCTCTGACGTGCAACGTTAGCAGTCGTCGATGGAAGGTGCATCATCCGTCGAGACTCACTTTCAGTCGTAAGCCATGGGGTAGCTCTGGTCGAGAGTGACTGACAGTTAGCCGCCGCCGCTGCACTGCGCCGGTTCAAGTCTGTGTTCGCCGAACTGCCCAACGTTCGGTGGCGCGGGGTCATGGATGCTGCTCTGCGCGTCAGCGCCCACTGGCGACTCGAGACGCTGCCCGCCGCCGTGGCACCCGCCAACGAAGCTATCCGCACACTTCTCGAGGTTCGAGGCCCGCAGCAACTGCGACCTTCTCCGCCGAACACGTTCATGCGGAATCCCCGTCACCCCGGCGCCGCCACTCCTAACTATTGCGCGCTCCGAGAAGTGGCTCAAGGTCGACACCGTCGGCATCTACCGGTGACCGCGCGGTGAAGGCGCGCCGAGTTGCCAGCTAGGAAAGGGTTCGGTCGGCCGCGTAGACCAACGATCCGGCCAGTCGGCCGACGTCACCGACCTCGAAGTAGGACGGTCAGGGGCCCACGATACGAACTAGTCACCGCGCCATACCCCTGCAACGCTGTCTGAAATGCCGGGTTGCCGGAGAGCAGTCTGCCGCGCACGACGCTCTTACAGGCTGCGGTTAGCTCACGATCGTTCGAGGACAACCCAGTGTAGGGTTCGGACCCTTGGCTGGATCCGGTTCGGCGTCAGCGCTAAACGTTTCTCCAGGTCAGGAAGCTGATTTCAAGATCATCAAGTGGTCGAGATCGTCGCCTGGCTCTCTCGGGGAGTTCTCGTCTCACTGCTGGACGACGACGTTGAGGCGCCAACTGCCTCGGCATGACCAGCTGCCGTCCTCCTAGGGCGGTGTCGGTGTCCGATGGTTGAATCACAGTCGTGTAGTTTGGTCGCCAACTGGACGGCAGTAACTGCGACATCTCGGCTTGATCGGCTCGTGAAGTTTCGGTAGAACGTCCGTCCCGGCAGCGACCCAGTTCTGATTTCGGAGGTGGTAGTGGAGTGAACACGAAGCGGAAGGCAGTGGTCCTGCTGAGCGGCGGCTTGGACTCGGCGACGGTTCTGGCGATCGCCCGGGCCGAGGGTTACGAGTGCTACGCGTTGAGCTTTAGGTACGGGCAGCGCCACGAGGTCGAGTTGGCGGCGGCGGGGCGTGTGGCCGAAGCAGGGGGCGCAGCGGCTCATGTCGTGGCTGACATTGATCTGCGCCTGTTTGGTGGGTCGGCGCTGACTGCGGACATCGCAGTGCCGCATCACGATCGGGTGGAAGACCTGGACATTTCGGAGATCCCGGTAACCTATGTGCCGGCCCGCAACACGATTTTCTTGTCGTTCGCGTTGGCGTGGGCAGAGACGCTGGAGGCCAGCGATGTGTTCATCGGGGTGAACGCACTGGATTATAGCGGCTACCCGGATTGCCGAGCGGAGTACATCTCTGCGTACGAGACGATGGCGAACCTGGCGACGAAGGCGGGGGTCGAGGGTCGACAGCAGTTGCGGATCCACACCCCGCTGATCGAGTTGACGAAGGGACAGACGATCGAGCGCGGGCTCGCGTTGGGAGTGGATTATGCGCTTACCCACAGCTGCTATGACCCGACGGAGGATGGTCGAGCATGCGGTTCATGCGACTCGTGCTTGTTACGGAGCAGGGGTTTCGCTGAGGTCGGGTTGACGGACCCGGCATTAGCAACTTCGGCGGGCGCAGCGCGATGACGTACCAGGTGAAGGAGATCTTCTACACCCTTCAGGGTGAGGGGTCCCATGCTGGTCGACCGGCGGTTTTCTGCCGGTTTGCGGCCTGCAATCTCTGGAGCGGACGAGAGTCGAGTCGGGCGTCGGCGATCTGCCAGTTCTGCGATACCGACTTTGTCGGGACGGACGGGCCCGGAGGGGGCGCGTTCCGAACGTCGGCCGACCTGGTGCAGGCAATCACGACGACCTGGCAGGGTGATGCCCATCCGCGCGCGAAGCCGTTTGTTGTGTGCACCGGGGGTGAGCCTTTGCTGCAGGTCGATGGCGAACTGGTCAACGGCTTGCATGATGCGGGGTTCGAGGTGGCTGTTGAGACCAATGGCACGAAGCCTGCCCCGAAGGGGCTGGACTGGATCTGTGTCAGCCCGAAGGCCAACACCGAGTTGGTGCTCACAGCGGGCGACGAACTGAAGCTGGTGTTTCCGCAGGAAGGCGCCGACCCGGCGGGCTATGAGGAGTTGGACTTTCCATCGTTGCTACTGCAGCCGATGGATGGCCCCCACCTGGAGGAGTATACGAAGCGGGCGATCGAGTATTGCCTTGAACATCCGCAGTGGCGACTGAGCGTGCAGAACCACAAGTTCATCGGGATCCGCTAATGGAGATTTTCCGTGAGTTCACGTTTGAAGCAGCGCATCGGCTGCCGCACGTGCCGGAGGGACACAAGTGCGCCCGGCTCCATGGCCATTCGTATCGTGTAACGGTTCATGTCGCCGGCGAGGTCGGCACGGAATCGGGTTGGGTGATGGATTTCGCCGACGTCAAGGCCGCGATCGTGCCCCTGATGGAACAACTCGATCATCACTACCTGAACGAGGTGCCGGGGTTGGATAACCCGACCAGCGAGGTGCTGGCGCGCTGGATCTGGCAACGACTGATCGACGCGTTGCCGCTGTCCCAGGTGATTGTCCGAGAGACGTGCACCTCTGGATGTGTGTACCGGGGCGAGGAGGACTAATGCTGAAGGACGTTCAGGCTGAACCCGACTTCCGGGGTGTCGCCCTCAACGAGGTTGGTATCGACGAGTTGCGGTACCCGCTGTTGGTCGCTGATGGTCAGGGCGGTAAGCGGGAGGTCGTTGCCAGCGTCACCATGTCGGTTAGCCTCGACGCCGATGTCAAGGGTGCACATCTGAGCAGGTTCGTCGACGTCCTGCACACATGGCGTGACCAACTTGGCCCGGACACGGCGCTGGCCATGGTTGATGACTTGCGTCGGCGGATGGGCAGCGCGATCGCCCGGGCTTCACTCACGTTTCCGTATTTCTTGGAGCGACGTGCACCGGTTACTGGCAGTGTCGCGTTCATGGACTACGCCTGCACGCTCAGCATCTCCGCTGAAGCCGACGGCCAGGACCTGATTGAACAAGTCCGGGTTCCGGTTACCAGCGTTTGTCCGTGCAGCAAGGCGATCAGCGATCGCGGCGCCCACAATCAGCGCGGTTGGGTCACTATCCACGCGCGCCCGCGCGATCTGTGTGGAGATCTGTGGTTCGACGACCTGATCGACGTGGCTGAAGCCGCAGGATCCTCACCGGTTTACGCACTGCTGAAACGGCCCGATGAGCGGCACGTCACGATGGCTGGCTACGACAACCCGGTCTTCGTGGAAGACATCGCTCGCGATGCTGCTGGCGCGCTGCACAGTGACGCGCGAATCGCCAGTTACAAGGTGCGCGTAGTCAACGACGAGAGCATTCACAACCACAACGCCTACGCGCAGATCCCATGGACGAATGCGGCCCAACCAAAGAATGGGAGCGCCTCATGACTGCCACGGGGAAAGCTTCGCCGTCAACAGTGCACATCGTGGTGACCTGCACGAACCGCAAACAGGTGCCTGTTCCTGAGCACCTACGCCTTGGGGACCTGCGCGACCGCCAGCCTGGCCCCCGGTTTGCCGCATGGACGCGACGACTCAGCGCCGACGAGCCAGCCATCGCCGCGCGCGACCTGTATGGCGGCGAGCACTGGCGGGCCGCGGCTGGTCTTCCGTCGGTAGTTGGTGATTCGGCGCAGTTGTGGGTGTGCTCGGCAGGGTACGGCCTGGTCAGCGTGGACACTTTGCTGCACCCGTACGCGGCAACCTTCTCAGCCGGAACGCCGGATTCGGTCGGACGCGGAGTTGGTGAGTTGCAGCGGTGGTGGCAGCGGCTGGCCGACTGGCCGGGCCCGATGAGGGGTCAACCCCGATCGTTTGTTGAGCTCGCCCGGCGAGATCCGGAGGCATCGATTGTCGCCGTCATGTCTGAGGCATATCTGCGGGCTTGCGCCGAGGACCTTCGCGCGGCGGCCGCGAAATTATCCGATCCCGATCGGTTTGCCGTTATCGGACCGCCGCGGCTGCGTAGCGATCTTGAGGATCTCCTTGTTCCGGTCACCGCGCGGTTGCGCCCGATGGTGGGGGGTAGTCTGCACGCCTTGCACGCCAAGGCCGCGACGTATTTGATGGCACGCGCTGGCGGTGATGTGACGAGCCGGAAGCGCTTGCGGGAGATTGCACAGCAGGCCGCCGAGGCTGCGCCGGCCGATGGGAGCCGGAAACCGGGAGTGCGGCTGTCGGACGAGGAGGTGCGCGAGTACATCCGGCGCCGGGCCAGCCATGGTCGGCCGAGCGCCACCGTCTTGCTGCGAAGTTTGCGTGATGACGGTATGTCGTGCGAACAGTCTCGGTTCAAACGTCTCTATGAGAACGCGGTCAGTCGGGCGGTGTTGGCCTGATGGGTGTGGGGAAGGGCGCGCAGTTGCTGCGGAGGCGCGCGCTCTGCTTGGCTCAGACCGAGGAGTTCCCGCTGTACGTGTTCACGCTGAAGGCAGAGGAGATCCTCCAGATCGCAGACATTTCCCGCGTCAGCCGGGACGAGGCCGGCACGTTGATCGGCTATCAGCGTCCCGAGGTACGCAACCACATCAAGGAGATCGTGGACTATCTCGACAGCGACTCGCCGGTCTTTCCCAACCCGATCATCATGGCGCTGTCGTCGCGGGTCCAGTTTCAAGCCATCCGCGGCAACCGTATGCCGGGAGACGAACTCGGGATCACGGGAACGGTGACCATTCCGCTGCCGCCCTCGGGAGGCCCGAAGCCAGCGTGGATTGTCGATGGTCAGCAGCGTGCGCTCGCCTTGTCGCGGGTGAAACGGCGCGACTTTCCGGTTGCTGTCACCGCGTTCGTGGCGGACTCGGTCAACCTTCAGCGCGACCAGTTCATCCGGGTCAACAACACGCGACCCTTACCGCGTGGCTTGGTCACCGAACTGCTCCCTGAAGTCGACAGTCCCCTGCCGCCACGCCTGGCGCTGCGCAAGGCACCGTCGGCGTTGTGCGACGTCCTCAACACCGATGAGAAATCGCCTCTGTACGGCATGATAAAGCGGTCATCCACACCGAAGGAGCGGAATTCCAAGGCGGTCATCACCGACACCGGAGTAGTCGCCATGATCCAGGAAAGCCTCTCCAACTCATCTGGCTGCCTCTACCCGTATCGCGACGTCACCCGCAACGAGACCGACTTCGACGGCATCGTGCACGCGCTGACCACCTACTGGGCGGCGGTCCGCGACACGTTCCCCGAGGCGTGGGGCAAGCCAGCCAAGCGCAGCCGCCTCATGCACGGCGCCGGCATCCGTGCAATGGGCCGGTTGATGGATCACATTCTCGCGACCGTTCCTCCCCGCAAGCCCGACGCACCGGAACTCATCCGCAAGCACCTCGAATTGATCGCGTCGCATTGCCACTGGACGTCGGGCGTGTGGGACGGCATCGGGATGCGGTGGAACGAGATCGAGAACGTCAACCGGCACATCCAGGAGTTGTCGAACTACCTCATCCGCCTGTACCTCAACGCCCGGGCGGAGCTGTAATGAAGTTCTTCTTCCCGGACAGCCAAGATCAGGTCGATCCCAGCTTCGACTTCATTACGGAGGAGCGTGATCCGCGGCGGGTGCGTCAACGCGACGACCGTTATGCCCACGAAGTGCTGGCGCCCGCGCCCTATGACGGGGTGCTGGTGTCGAAGACCATTGTGGATGGCACCGCCCGGTCGACGACCGGCAAGTACACGAGCGCGCAGCGGCAACGGCTCTACAGTGAAGGTGCGGAAGCGTTCTTCCGTCTATACAACGGGGCCGATCAACTGACCATCATGGGTGATTGCGGCGCATTCTCCTACCACGCCGAGGCCTACCCGCCCTACACCGTCGATGAGGTCATTGACTTCTACGACGGCTGCGGATTCGACTTCGGCATCTCCGTCGACCATCTGATCTTCGACTATGACCAGGCGATTCCGCGCGAGGACAGCCGTGCCGAGGAGTGGGTGCGACGCCAAGACATTACGCTGGAGTTGGCCGCCGAGTTCAAGGCCCGGTGCCGTACGCGACGGGTCGACTTCACCCCGGTCGGGGTCGCACAAGGCTGGAGTCCTACCTCGTATGCCGACGCGGTGACCAAGCTCCAACAGATTGGGTATCGTCGCATCGCACTCGGCGGAATGGTGCCGCTCAGGACCCGGGACATCCTCAACTGCTTGCGCGCGATCGACGACGTCCGGTACGCCAACACGCAACTGCATCTGCTGGGGATCAGCCGGTGTGACGATGTACGAGCCTTCGCCAGCCACGGAGTGACGAGCTTCGACAGCACTTCGCCGTTCCGGCAGGCCTTCAAGGACGAGCGCGACAACTACTATGCGCCCAACCGCACCTATGTGGCCGTGCGTGTACCGCAAGTCGGCGGCAACACCAAACTCAAGAACCGCATCCAAGCTGGCGAGGTCGACCAAGGCCAAGCAATCAAACTGGAACGCGCGGCTCTGGAGTTATTGCGTCGCTACGACCGCGAGGAGATCGATGTCGAGTCGGTGCTCCAAGCCCTGCACGACTACAGTCTGCTCTGGAACGGCAAAGTCGACCGCACCGAGCAATATCGAACGACCCTCATCGACCGTCCATGGCGGCAGTGCCCCTGCACGATCTGCCGAACGGTCGGTGTCGAAGTCATTCTGTTCCGCGGTTCGGAACGTAACAAACGCCGCGGCTTTCACAACCTCTACGTCTTCGAACAACAGCTTCGGCAGGAACTCGGAAGGGAAGACACGTGACGCGCGCCAAGACCGCCGTACAGGAGACCGCAACAGGGGAGGTCACCGAACTCCGGTTGCCCGCGCTGGAGATCCAACAAGGACCCGGTCGCCGCCTGTATACGTTCGGCATCGACGGCAAACTGATCCCCGAGATAGCCACGGTCTCCCGTGTACGTCGCAACTCGAACACGGAACTACACGGCTACCAGCGCCCCGAGAACCTTGCCCACATCGCAGCCATCCGCCGTTACATCGATACCGACGACAGTCCCATGCTGCCAAACGCGATCGTGATCGCGTTCGACCAGCGCGTACGATTCGAGCGTGGCGACAACGGTGACGCATCCGTCGGCTATGCGATGCAGGGTCACCTCGTCATTCCGATTGCCCCCACGCTCGACGACGTTGACAAGCCAGGTTTCATCGTCGACGGACAGCAGCGATCCGCCGCCATCCGGGACGCACGCAGGGAGTCGTTCCCAATCTGTGTGAGCGGCTTCATCACCGATGAACCCAGCGATCAGCGCTCGCAGTTCATCTTGGTCAACTCCACCAAAGCCTTGCCGAAGGGCCTGATCCACGAGTTGCTGCCCGGCACTGTCGGAACGCTGCCGACGCCGCTCATGGTCCGCCAACTGCCTGCGACACTTCTCGAACGGCTGAACTTCGACATCGGCTCACCGCTATACCGACGGATACAAACCCCGACCAACCCCAGTGGGGTGATCAAGGACAACTCCATCCTGCGGATGCTGGAGAACAGCCTCAGCGACGGTGCGCTCTATAAGTTCCGTGGCGACAACGACCTTCCCAATGTCGGGTTCATGACGACGTTCGTATCCCACTTTTGGACAGCCGTCGCCGAGGTGTTCAGCGAAGCATGGAACAAGAAGCGGCCGCGCGACTCGCGGCTGCTGCACGGCGCTGGCATCGTGGCCATGGGGTTCCTGATGGACGAGATCGCCCGTCGTTTGCCTGAGAACCTTCCCGCCCCCGAGGACTTCGCCGCCGAACTGAAGACGATCAAGGATGACTGTGCCTGGACCGAGGGAGCGTGGCACTTCGCCGATGATAATGTCCGTAAATGGAACGACATCCAAAACACCGCCAAGGATGTCAAACGCCTCACGGATTACCTCCTGAGCAGATACCGTGCCAGAACACAGCAAGCGAGCGGGCGGGGCCGGGCTCGCCGGAACCGGAGCAGGTCGGCGTAGCCAGCCAGGTCCCACTGTGTTGCCGCCGCAGGGCCGCCATGGCAGCGTGGGTGAGCGAAGCTGATCCGCTGCCCGTCGTATGCCGTGATGACGTCGGGCGACTTGCTTCAACCGCGGTTGTCGGACTTGCCACGGCAGATGGACCCGCTTGGTCAGATGTCGGTTACCTGAGGATGCGGATCACGGGTCCGACACCGCTACTGCATGCTCAAGGGCACGCAGGAACGCGCTGGTGCCCCGTCCGGCCGGAAAGATCTGCCTGCCGCGAGGTCGGACCGCGTCAATCGCGTTTGTGGCGGCGTGTGCCGCGTGCTGTGTGTCGACGATCATGAAGTCGGCACGGGTCGCGAGCGAACTCAGGGCGGCTGTGGCAACGGTGTCAGCATTGCCTTCGATGGAGTGAGGCGAGCAGAGTAGCGAAATTCGGCGACGCAATGAGTCTGCTGCCCTCGGCAGGAGCGAATAGAGCCCGATGACTTTGCCATCGAGCGCTCGCCATATCGACTCCGTTGAGTCCGGCTCCGGTGGCACACTTGGATGCGCGAGACCGCATTCCTCACCAATGGCCGCCAATTCGGAGATTTGACGCGGGCTGAGTCGCCGATGAAACTCCTGGCAGCGGGTGAGGACCTCGGAGATGACCGAGATCCGGGCTCCAGGATCTGGGCACGGCGCGTCGAGCAGCATGTCGGCGAGGCCGGTGCCCCAATCGGCGGCGATCGGAGCGGCGATCCGCCGCCACAGCACCGCCGCGCCCCTGATGGTTTCTCCGTAGCGGGTCGCCGCCGGGCCGGCTTCGAGAATCCGTTCGAGCAGCAACAAGTAAGCGTCGCGGACCGGGGCGTTCAGGTTGTGTTGCTCGGCGAGGGTGAGCAACACGGCCTCACAAAACTCTTCTGCGCGACCGATACCAGCGGTTTCGGCGGCTGCTTGGCACAGGATGTCCAGGCCCGTGACGATCTGGTCCTGGTTGGCTCCTGTCCAGCCATTGATTAGTCCGGAAGCGGCTTCTGTCAGTTCTTCGGCGGACAGCAATGAAAGGTCGGCCCATTGTGCGCTCTGGGCGCGGAGAATCCGTTCCGCGTCCGCCCAACGCTGCGTCTGACCAACGCGTGAACACCACTCCAGCCAACCGTCGCAGGAACCGTCGACTAGCCGGGTTAGATCCGCCAGATCCCGCCGCAGTCGTCTGCCAACACGCAGCCGATTATCGGCAATGAGGGCGTTTACGACGGCGAGCACCTGGGCCGCAAATCGCGGATCATCGCTGTCCAGAACGGACTCTACCGCTAACTCGGCTGCAACTGGGTTAGGAGCATCGAGAAATGCGTCGACAACGGCCACATGCTGCCCTCTCTCAAAGAGGGTCTGTATGTCGGCGCCGACTGTTGGTTCGGGTCGCTCCCTCGCGAGGAACCGATTGAGACGGTCGACTTCCACATCGCTGGCGGCAGCGCGCACCAAACGTTCGAACCTGGGTTCGTCGCCGAGGGCTCGTGCCGCGATAGCGCCGACCGCCCTGCCCGCTTCGCTCGATGGCACATCGACCGCACCGACCAGTCCGCCGTAGCGCGCGCCGAGATCGGCGTCCTCGTAGATCTCGTGAGGAGCCCGTCCGGCGGTGACAAGAGCAGCCACCTCGGTGTGCCAGACCATCTCGAGCAAGATCTCGTTGACCGCCCGCGGCCGCCGCGCGCGCAGGAGCTCGCTCATATAGGGAAGATCCTGCAGTTCCTGCCATCGGTGGAGACGACCGAGCATCTCAACGGTTAGGAACCTTAGGTTCTCGGCGCTAAGCCGTCCAGTGAGCTGGATGGCCCCGAATACCTGGTCGGCGAGGCGGCCTTCCCGTTGCAGTAACGCCAACCTGAAGTCACGTAGAAGGTCGACGTGCGATGGTCGCACTGGGCGAGCCCTGGCTTCGCTCCCCCGAATGGTCGCCATTGCGTCCTCGAGCCGGGCAAGCATTTCTTCTGGCCCCGTTTGATCCTTTCTGCGCACCAGCGACAGATGCGTCAAGCCAGCGAGTTCGAGCAGTCGATCGATACGGTTGTCTTCCGGCATGAGGCGAGCAGTCTCAATCTGCGTCGTCGCCGGCCCGAGAAAGGCCGCGAGTACCTCGCGTCCGCGACGTTGTCCTTCCCGATCCTCCGACAACACGTAGAAGCCTTGGGGGGAGCGCTGTACGGGGATGACAAGCCAATCGCTTGAGCCGCTGACCCACGTCCGCACCTGTTCATCGAACAAGAACTCGATCCGCTCCGCCAGTCGCCCGAAGCGTGTCAGGTCGCCGAGACACTGTTGTAGCGACTCCACGTGGGTCACAGCACACCGCCGAACCTGTCGTAGGCATCCATCCGTGCCTGCGCCACATAGGAGCGTTCGGTGTGTAACTCGATCTGCTCCTCACGCAGGTTGATACCGTTCTGGGTGATGTTCATACTGCCGGCCAACGCGTAGTCATCGGCGATCATGGCCTTGGTGTGCAGCTTGCCGGTGCTGTCCACGGTGATCCTTATGCGGTCCCTCACTCGCAGGTCCATTCCAAGTTGGGACAATCGGCGAACAAAGGTGTTGTTGTGATTGTCTGGAGTGGTGGCAACAACCACGTCAACGCCGCTGGCCGCCAGCGTCACTAGCACTTCGGTCAGTCGGATTGGCCTGCGTCCGAAACGGACGAGCGCGCCATATGTGCCGACACTGTTATTGAGCACTTCAACATCGGACACCCATGGAGACACCATCCACAAGCACACGCTCGGATGGGCAAGCTCGGCAGAGAAGAGCGCGCCGAGCAGGTCCAACGCCTCGGTGGCGCTCTGTGCGTGCGACTTCCGGATGACCCTGTTCACAACGCCTCCCTTAGCAGCACCCGGCACTCAACGAACCGGGCCGAGGAACCCTGACCGACGACGACCGGGTGACACAGCAGCACCCCCACCTCGATCGGCCGCACCTGCAGATCCACAACGGCCGCGCGAAGGTCTGCGTGATCACCGTGGCCAGCACGCAATTCCACCTCACCGTGCTCCCGCAGGACGTTGTGGAGTTCCTCGCGACGCTCTTCGTCCCACGGAACCACATCGAACGTGAACGGGCCGATGTCGGCGTGCGCCCGGATCGCTTCGAACGACGGCTCGAGGTACGGCCGATACAGACTGACCGATGCGTTGGACTCGCCCCATGGCCACAGAACGTTCGCAACCGCCCGGGCCCGCCGGGGCACACTCGTGGCGCCGTCGAGGCGTAGGATCTCGTCAACGCGCTCCTCGTGCGCGAGCAGCGCGCCGACCGTCCTTGCTCCCACACCAAGCCGAGCCACGTCGGCAACACGGTCGCGCAGATCGAGCCATGTCAGCACCTCGTCGAGAAGGCGAGGGTGTGCACCAGGGCCAGCGAGTCTGGTGCTCAGAGCCGAACGGGCCGGACTGCGGAGGCTCAGACCCATCGCTCCTACGGCCTGGTCAACCAGGCGTACGGCCTCGGTGACCGCCGCGTGCCCTGCCGTCCACGCACCCCGAAGACTGTCGATCGCCTCCCGGACCGACGGAGACTCCGACCGGAGCAGCAACACGAGTTCTTCGTCCATCGTGTCCGCAGCTGTCGGCCTCAGCGCGTCCTCAAGCGCACGAGCGAACGCCTCGGATTCTTGTGCCAACACGCGAAGAAACGTCTCTACCTGGCCGGTGCCGCCGGGTGACGGCTCTGACACCCAGAACCGATCCTGATTACCGGGCGCCACGTCAACCATCAGTTCGTCGACGTCGACACCTGGGCAGAGTGCGGAAAGGGCCGCAACCACTAAATGCGCCACCGACAGCGTGTAACGCCGGCGCCACCAAGACAGCCACTCTTGTGTGCGATCGTCGGAGGAAACCTCCGCGACAGCCGCTGTCACGGCTGCCAGCAAGTCATGGTCGTGGCACCAGTCTTCCCAACGCAGGCGATTCTCGGGTGCCTGATGATCGTCGGCGTCGGCGGTGAGGCCAAGCGTTACGGCTGCATCAAGCAGAGCATCGGCCCACTCGCCTTGATTGGCGAACTCGATTCCATCAACCCGTGCCCGCGTGACCGCCAGGAACACGACCTCAGACAGCGACTCCCGGTCAAACGACGAGAGTTCTACCGGTAGGTCCGCCTCCACCAACAGGTTATGCCGCAGCCGGCTCGTCCGTTCCGCGGGCGTTGGGGCGGCGATCGATTCGGGTATCTGCGCTACACCAGCCAACGCGTCGCAGTGCACGTCAACGCCGACAGCGGCCGGTCGCCAGGAGTCACCACTGCCCACCCCGTACTGCAGTTGGACTGGTCGGCCCGTCGGATCCCATACAGTACCGCTGGCGGTGCGGGCGAACCGCATTATCCGTGCGCCACCGCCCTGTACGTGCACGTGCGCGGTCAAACCCGCCAGAATCCGGTCGGTGCGACGGCCCAAGCGGACATCGGTCCCGGTCCCGAGTTCGACCGCGTCGAACTCCCAGTCCGGCTGAACCGACGAGTAGTCCTTCACTGGTTCAGGAACTGGCTCTAAGGTGGCGGCACGCGGCGGATAGATCTCTACCTGAGTGCCGTTGATGTCCACCGTGTCAGTTGGCGATTCGACGCCGTAGAGCGTTTCCAGGTCGACACGCATCGGCGAACCGTCCGACGGGCGCGGAGGCAACGTGATCCAGTGCCGCTTGTTGGCCGCCCAGATGCCAAAGTGCCGAGTCACGTTGCCTGGGGCGAACTCACGTAATGCACGCAGGGCGGGCAGGTGCTCCACATCCGCCTGTCCCCGTCTGCCCGGAACCAGTAACTCGACATCGGGGACGAGCAGGTCGTCGAACAGGTTGCCGGGCACGAACGACCGCAGTGGCGTGCGAGTGCGCAGACCCAAGTCATCAGCCGCCGGCTCCTCGCCGCGCCACTGCTCCTCCAACTGACGGCGTATCGTCGGCACAACTGCTAGCAGCAGTGGCCTCGGCGGATCCCACAGCACGCTGTCGATGATTGACTCGTCGACCTCGCCCCCACGCAGGCTGAGCGCATTGCGCAGATGACGACGTAATCCCTGCCTCTCGGGTCCAGGGCGGAGCAGTCCCGCCAGCAATTCAGACAGACGTTGCTGACGTTGGCGGGTTTCTAACTGGCGAGCGTTGTTGTCCCGATTCAGCGCTGATGCTGGCCCAGCGAGGTCTCTCCATGTCGAATTCCAACCTGAGTAACGCAGTTCGGCTGCAAGCCAGTCCATGAGCGCGTAAACGGCCTGGATCCGCAGTACGTACAAATTCTCGATGGGCAGGTTTCGAGGCGGCAGGTCGGGATCGAACAGCGCGTCATACGCCTCCCACGCCTGCCGATCCCGGCCCCAGTCACTGAGGACAACGACGGTCCACGGCCGCGTGATCAAGTTTCGGCCCGCTCGCCCCTTGCGCTGCAGGAATTGGGCGGCGTCGTGCGGGGCCTTGTGCTGTACTACAGCACCGACGCGTTCGTCGTCGAAACCGACCTCGAGCGTCGCCGTCGCCACGACGACTTGCGCGTCGCCGGACACGCCACGATCTTGAGAGCTCACGCGGTCCACCTCTACCTGCCGATCGGCCTCTACGCCGTGACCCAGCAACTCAGGTAGCCACCACCATTGGCCATCGGGGTTGCGCGCGGTCGCGTCTTCTCGACGATCGGGCGCCACCCGGTCCTGCATCTCTGCGCGTAGGTGGGACAATGTCAGTGGTCGCTTGGAGTCCGCCGGTACATGCGGCCAACTCCATCCCTCGGCGTCGAGCAGGCTCCAGAACAAACGGTTGGTGCTATCGAGTTTGTCGGTGAAGGCAAACAATCGACTGCCGAAGATGCCTTCCGACAAGGGGGGCGGATCAAATGGGTTCGGCCTAGCGCTGTCCAGACTGCGCGCCAGCACCATGCAGGTTTGGATGCTCGTCGAGAGCGTGCCGGCTTTCGAATACGGATCGCTCCTAACTGCCAGCAAATATTCCGCACCCGAGTCCTCCAACTCTTCGGCGGCTGGCTGGACCACAGTCACTTCGCCGGCCTTAAGGTCGACCAGTCGCGCAAAGAACTCGCCCGCGTTGCGCAGGGTCGCCGAGAGCCCCACCCAGACTGGATTTCGTCTGAGGGCGTGCTTCAAGCGGCGTAGCAGCACGGCATTCTGCGCGCCTGTTGTGCCTTCGTAGGTG
Source organism: Amycolatopsis marina (assembly GCF_900111885.1). Lineage (GTDB taxonomy): Bacteria > Actinomycetota > Actinomycetes > Mycobacteriales > Pseudonocardiaceae > Amycolatopsis > Amycolatopsis marina. The sequence goes on along the minus strand of NZ_FOKG01000016.1, from coordinate 107,708 downwards.
TGCACCTCGTCGAGCAACACGGCTTTCAGACTGGACGGCCGAACGCCGAACGCACTGAGGTTGCCTGGAGCGGAGAGTTGACGATTGAGCGACTCGGTGGTGCTCAACATCAGGTGTGCTGGGTTTCGCCGAGCGCTTTCGCGGGTGAGCCTCAGGAAACGGCCATCGACAACGCCGCTACATGATCGCGCGCTGCACACGAGTCGCTCGGCCTCGCGCTCTCGGGCAAGATCGGAATCGAGCCACAGAAGGTCGGAGTCACAGTCCAGGCAACGCAAGTAGGGGCAGACGAATCCACGCCCGCGCTTCACCCATCCCTCCGCCCGTCCCTGGCGGACCGCGTTCGCGTTCAAGGGCGTGGGACCAAACCACGTCGCCAGACTGAGCACAGGGGCCGTCGGCTCCGGAGCGGCGATACGCATGGCGTAGCCGAGCAGCGTACGCAATTGGTCCTTGAGCAACTCGTTTCGTGGATAGAGCGCAAGCGCGATTGTTGAAGCCTGCTGGCTCTGGCTGGCTCGATCGGCCAACCATGCCAGCATCGGCAGGTAGAAGGCCAGGGTCTTGCCGCTGCCGGTGCCCGCTGTGACCATGACTCCGGTCGGCTGGGTCTGTCCCAGCGCGTTCAGGACGCCAATTGCGCTCCGTTTCTGAAAGCCGGATAGCTCTGCCGGCATGAGTCTCTCGGCCGTGGTCAAGCCGATGGTTCCGAGCGAGTGGCGCAACTCCGCCAGGATTTCGCCGACCGGCACGTCACGGCGGGGACGTCGGCGGGTTCGATGCAGGAACCTGTGGTCCAAAACGAGTGGCTTGCCGTCGCTGGCGCGTTGTCCGCGGAACACCTGCCGTAGCGTGGCAATGAGGCGGACGGTCTCGGCGCTGCGGGTGCGATAGCCGCCGCTGGGCGTCTGCACTACGAGCGCCGCATCGACGAGTTGCCGGAGCATTTCGTCCGGTGGCCCGTACTCGGACAGCACGGCGAGGATCTCGCGTTGGTCCCACTCGGCCCCGACCGCGCCCCAGGAGAGCAGGCGCGCCTCGCGTAGTTCGACGGCCGTAAGGGCGTCGAGAATCGTCTCATCCACGCGCCACCTCTGGTGGCGCACCCGCAACGATCTTGAAGTTATCCAACGCGCCGTTGTCGGTCAGCCAGGCGATGACCTCGGCATCCGCGGCCCTGATCGACGCACCGCCGCGCGCTACGGCGGATACGAAAGCATTAACAGCCGGTGGCAACGCGGACTCGAATGCTTCGTATTGCGCCATGGCTTCATTGAGCCTGCGCACCGCATCAGCGTCAGGCAGGCCTCGCTGCAGGCCGTTCAGGGACTCGCGGGCCTGCCTTAGATCCCTGGCGACGTCGGCGGGGCGACTGCCTTCGGTCAGGACTTCGGCCAACTCGTGGAGCTCGGCAATATGTCCGGTACGGGCGCGCACATGATTGCTCCACGCCACTTCGAGTGAGCGCTTGGATTGTTTGACAAACGTGTTCAGCTGTTTGACCGCGGGGTTGAGTTTCCGGCTCGAAAGTTCCCGGCGTGCGACGTCCAGACCGAACCACAGTTCCGAGGGGATGTCGAGGCCAGGCCACCACTCTCCGCGACCTAACGCACTGGCCTGCCGTATTTTGGCAAGTTTCTCGAGGGCAGCGTCGAATTCTTTGAGTGCGTCGCTCAATACTGTGAGTTCCTTGTGCGCCTGCACCGCGTCGCTGGCCCGATCGACAGCAAGCTTTGTCGCGGAGATCCACTCTGGTCCGGCGTTAGGCACGATCAACCTCCGAGCTCAACGCATCGAGGTGTTGACGGATGAGATCGAGCCGGCTGCGGAGCTCCTGGCTGTGCTGCTCGATGTCGCCGGCCGTCGCATCGTTTCGGGCGCATTCGACCCGAGTCGCGGCGAGATCATCGCGCAGTAGGGCGAGCGCTCGCGCTCCACGGATGGCCGCGCGGCCCCAGCCCTGAACCAGAAGTGTTTCGTCGGCCTCGGAGCGATCGTCTCCGCCTCGCCAGCCGAGCGGAAGTCCAGCAGGCAGGCCCGCCACGTCGTCAACCGCCTCCTCGAAGTCCGCCCAGCCATCGGCCGGTCGGAACAGCCCGGTCTCAAGCGCTCGTCGGCCGACGTCGTGGGCAGCACGGGCGACTTGGACGGGTCTGCGCCCGTCCAACTCTGTCTCGAGCAAGGTCACCGCGGCCACCAGTTTGGAATGCTGCGCAGGGGCGGCCTTCTCGATCTCGGCTACCAGGTTGCGTGCCGTCAGTGCTAATGATGCGCTGGCGTCGCCAAACGTCTCGGCCACCCATCGCAGATGGCCGGTCGGGTTGCGTAGGACGTCGCTGAGGCCGCTCTCGAGTTCGACTATGTCAACAAGTTGCGGATCGCCTCCGCCTTGCCGCACAGCTGCGAACTGCCCGATCAATTCCGCCGCGGAGGCTTCGTTCACCGACTCAATCGCTAACTGATCGACGCGCTCCCACACAGCCCCATCGGCTGCCGCGTGAATCTTGGCCTGCAGGACGTCGTTGACGCCCCCGAGCTTGTCCGGTGTCACCGCTCCTGCCGCAAGCAGCGCGACAGCACGGACACCGATGGCGGCGCGTACTAGATCACGTCCGTGTACCCGGCTAACGAAGGCCTTGCGAACTTCGTCAGCCCACTCGTCGAGGCGCTGCTCCAGGGTCAGCATCAACTCGACCGGATCGGAGCCTTCTGGGAACGGCCACATCCCCTCGTTCGATTTCCAATGGCCGTGATCGGCGAACCATTTCGCGGCCATCAGTACCCGCACGTCGTCATGGCCTCGCGTGATATCGAACCGAACGCTCGACTTCGCAGGCTCTCGACCGCGAGCGTCCTCCAGGACAAAGGAATACCCGTGGAACAAGTCCTTCAACAGCACTGATCCGGTGCCACTTGCCGTGTGGAACAGGCCTTGGCTGAGGTCAACCCTGGCCGCGACCATCTTGGTGAGAATTGCCCGGTACATGTCGGCGTCGCTGTTGGGCAGTCGCTCGCCGTTCTGCCACTGAAATAGTGGCTGAAGCGGGGATGACCCGGTCGCCCTGGCCAGCCCGTCTGAGCTGGTTGCTTTCGCGGCGGGCGCTGGACTCGGCGATGGAGCGCGAGCCTTCGTCGCTGTCCGCTGTCCCACCTCAGGCGGCACGCTGAGTGAGAACGCCTCCGCCACAGTCGGTTGAAGGCTCGATTCGTCGCCCCAGACAACCAAGGCACGATAAAGCCGGTCTGCTTCCTCGCCGCTTCGGTCTCCGAGCAAGGCACCCTTCGGCATGAATGCAGTGAAGTCGAAGCGCTCGCGAACACGCGGATGCGGATAGGTGCCGTTGCTGATATGTACATCGGCCTCGATGAGTACCTCCCGGACGGAGACGTCCAAGATGTCGCGCGGCGTAGGCTTTTCCCCGCGCCCGCGCACCGCTCGGCGCAACGCCACTTCGTTGTATGGATACATCCCGACGTGCCCCAATCCGGGGACGTCCACGGCGCCGAACGCGCGGTGGCACTCATCCCGGAACTGGCACGGCAGGCCGTTGGATAAAGTGTCGCAGGCGTTGCGCAGCCAGTGGCCGTCGCGATCTGCGGCGTGGGCCTCAGCCCATGAAGATTCGACGTCAGAGCGTCCGACACGCACAAGGTTCAGGTAGCGCGCCACGAACGTCTCGTGGTCGGTGACCGCGGTCGATTCCACCCGGAACTGGTGTGTGATGCGCGTCGCGACCGTTTGCTCGAGCTTGGCGTAGGGTCCATCCGTCACCGCGAAGAGCACGCGCAGCGGCGCGAAGTCCTCGCCTGGTTGGATGACGAACTGGTCGTACAACTCGCCGTCGATGAGGCCGAACTGCGCGAGATCCTCGAAGAGCAGCACGAGTTCTTTGCCCTGCTGGCGGAGTAGTTGCCGGGACTGCCGGAACAGAATGTCGAGGGTCTCGCCGTGGTGTGTCGTCAACCCTAGTGCGCTCGGTAGCGCGTGCCGCACGGCCTCGTCGAGCAGTGATAGGGCCGGTTGTGGGTCCCGTACGACAATGCTCCACAGGTCGGCGAGTTCGGGGTTCCGGGCGAGCGCCTTACGCAGTCCGGCTTCGCGGATCGGGAGATCCTCCTCGGTGAACTCGTCCTGTTGGCCGTCGCGGCGCGAGATCTGCTCGAACACCGACCCGACGACCCGGTCCAATAGACCGTCGGTCCGCAGCATCGTCCGGTTCACCTGTGGAAGAGCGAGCAGGTCCGCCAATCCGTCGCGTCGCTTGCCCTGGTCGTCCGGGACACCGAGCAGGTTGTTTCGCTCTTCCCGAGCAGACGCCTGGTCTGCGTCCTCACCATCCTGAGGCGGATGGTGGTCCAGGGTCCACGTCAGTGCGAGTCGGATCTCTTCCAGCACGCGGTCTCGCAGTTCGCCTGGAGACTTGCTGCCCACCGCCGCGTCCACACGCTTCATGAACTCCTGCCCGCCGTCTCCGGGCAGGCCGGCGACGATGCGCCTAAGCAGTTCGCGGATCGTCTGCACCGCTCGGGGCACGTATAGAACATGGAATCGCTCGTCGACCTGGTCAAGATGCGCGTGCGCCCACCGCACGACGTGGCTCTTTCCTGCACCTGAATTACCGGTGACTGCGATCAGCGTGTTCCGATCCAGATCGCCTACGCCGGACAGGAGCGCACTGAGCACCTGCTCCTCTCCTGAGCCAGCGTCCGGCAGTTCCTCGCCCCGCAGATGGGACAAGATCATCGGCGTGTGGGCGGCGAGGAACACCGCGTCGGCGTCGGCCGGCAACTGGCCGATGTCGGAGTACACTGTCTTGCTGACCGACTCTAGCGTCCAGCACCGGAAGTTCTTCATCGTGCTGGTCATGCGCTCCCCCGTAGAACTTGGATCTGTCCGATGCGCCGCGGGTTCTTCCCCAGCGACAACACGACCGCGTCTGCGGCGTCATCGGACGCGATCAGTCGCAGCCGCCCCGACCGTTCCAACTTGTGCATCGCCAGCGCCGCAGAATCGGAGACGCCGTCGTCGACATCCTGGCTCATGGGCAGTTCCGCCACCAGGCGTGGGTCGCCGAGCAGCGGCACCATCGAGATCAGTCGCGCGAACCATTGTCTCGCCGCAGCCGTGTCGGGCATCTCATGGAGAACGTTGGCGACGGCCTCGCTGGGGTCGACGAGCACATGTTCCTTGCGGGTTCCTGACGGGATGAACGTGATCAGCCCGAGCGAGCGAGCCCACCGCAAGAACGCTAGCCAGCGCTCAGCGCCTTTGATCGTCGACCCGAGTCCCGCCTGCTTGAATGCGGTCTCCAGGCCGTCATCCCAGGTACGTCCCATGGGAGCCAGCGGATCCTGCCGGAGCAGCCAAATGAGCGCTAACGCCACATCTGGCGGACGCTTTCCTGCCTCGACGGCGGCCAAGGCCGTCGCACCCAGACGTCTCAGCACGAGGCTGCGAAAGGGGCTGGAGTCAATTGATGACGATGCCCGGATCTGGCTCGCGACCGTCTCCCGCAGTGTCCACACGCGACGGTCACCTCGACCGTCCGCCTCGAGGAGTCCGAGATCCACACCGACCTCCAGCGACGCCTTGAGGACGCCAGGTGCCGCATTGTCTTCTCTCGCCGTCACGGCGGCGGGTGCCAAGGCATCCTTCAGCGCTTCCATTGTCTCGCCGCGACGCCGTGTTGCTAGATACCGGCAGATCACGAACAAAGCTGGCACGCTGGCTAGGTTGTGCGTTGTCAAGTAGTCCATGTTCAGCTCCCGAGGATGTCCAGAGCAGTCAGCGCGTCGAGGGCGCGTAGATCGCGTCCGACGTGACGGCCGTTGATGTAACTATCGCGTTCAAGCAGCAGGACGTCGAAGGTCGTTGCAACGACCTTCCGTGGCGCCAGACGCACATTCGGGCTCAGCCATGTGCCCGAGACGCGACTGCCTGGTGGGTAGACGACGAAGGACGAGCACGGCGTCACTTCCGTCGGACCTATCGGCTCGGGGTCTCGGAACAGCCAGTCGTTGTGCGATGTCGCAGCCTCCAACAAGCCGGCGATATGCCGGACGCCCCTCCGGATCAAAGCGTGGGCCAGCGGTACGGCGAGTCGACGATGATGGTCCGTGGTCAGCAGAATCAACCCGTCTTGGGCGGAAGCCGCAGCGGCGAGATCGTCAAGGCGCACGGTCGCTTGGTCGTCTAGCGGCCAAGCCTGCGGCGGCCGCGGTGGCGGATCGTCGGGTGGCCTGATGTTGGCCTGCCGGCAGCCTGGACACCGCCCGCATGGGGTCGACGGCTCCACGCCGGCGGCTACCTGACCGAACAGTTCGTAAATACGTGAGTTAGGCCGGTACGACGCGGCGATTCCAAGGCACGCGGTCGTTGCCTGGTTTGCGAGGGAGTGTGCTGCGTCCAGTGCTTGTTTAGACCGCACGACTTCGGCCTTCTGCCATGGCTGCCATCGTTGTTCCCAGAACGCGATGTCCGACAGGTCGGATCGGCGCTTGTTAAGCGGAACCCAGTCGTGCTTTTGCCCCGCTACGATCTGCAACTCGGCCCGATCCTCGACGTCAGCCTGGACCCGGGTGATCGCATCCAGTTCGACCAGACCCTGGATCAGTTGTGCATTCCACCGACGATTGTAGGACCCGGCGCCGACTCCTCGGGTGCCCTCCAGGTCGACGAACGTCTTGTCCGCCGACTTCTTGCGGTGTGCCCAGAGATCGGCCCAGCGTTCCTGGGCGGTAGTCGGTTTCAGCACCTTCGTGCACAGTTTGGCTGCTTCTGCCCGGTCACCCGGTGCGGTCACCAGCAGCCCCACCGAAACGTCGCCGTCGCGACCGCCGCGTCCCAATTCCTGGTACCAGCGATCGACGGTTTCTGGCAGACAGGCGTGCACCACGGACCGGATGTGCGGGTTGTCAATTCCGAGACCGAAGGCCGATGTCGCCACCACAAGATCCACAGTGGATGGATCGGGTGGTGAGTGTCGCAGCCCGATCAGGGCGCGCGTTCTGTCCTCGGTGCTGGTCTCGCCGGTCACTACCGCCATGCGTTTGTAGCCACGGGCCTTCAGCCGTTGTGCCCAAGTATTGGCAATATCTGGCGAAGTTACGTAGAGCACCGCCGGTCGTGGTAAATGGGCGAGCGCCTCGAGCACGTGCTTTCCCCTGATCTGTTCGTCGGGGGCACTGCAGATCCACAGTTCTGGCTCGGCACGGAGCGCATTGGCCGCGACGAGCGTGCATGGGCCGGGGTTGCCGAACAGGGCGTGGAGATCCTCCAACTCGTAGGACCCCAACGTCGCGCTGAGTAGCAGAGTCTTCGGGCTTGGATGATTGCGGGCGGCGGCCAGGCTGAGCAAGTCACGACGCAGGTCGGCCAACGTGCGGAACTCCGGTCTAAAGTCACGCCCCCACTGGGTAACCAGGTGCGCTTCATCGATGACTAGGCCACCGAACCGTCCGATCGACGCCGATTCGACTAGAAGTGTGCGCAGCGCCCTGGTGACGGACTCCGGCGAGGTGACCAGCAACGGTTGTGTGCCGTCTCGGACAGCGGACATCAGTCGATCCCGCAACTCCGGCGGGGTGCTCGCCGTCCACGCGAAGTGTAGAGCCGACGGGTCGATCTTCGTATTGCGTTTGCCATAGTGTTCGCGGAACCGGCGCTCGAAATCGTAGGCCAGTGCGACCGTGGGCACGATAAGGAGCGTCACCGCGTGTTTGTGTTGTTCGGCCATGCAGAGGGCGACCTCAGTTTTGCCCGAGCCGGTGGGCAGCATCGCGATCACAGTGCTGCTGGCCGGGGCTGACACGACCGCGCGGCAGGCGACCCGCTGGCCGGGAGTGCGATAACGGTCGTAGCCGGTGCACCGCTCGAAGAACGGGTCCGCGGCCAACGCCTCACCGTGAAACCGCCGACCTAACTCGGCGCCGGCGGCAGCGGCCGCATCCGGCGTGCCAGACTCAAGCCAGTCGGGCCGCCACGGGTCGGCCGACCACCGGTCGGCGCGGTCCTCCCTGAGGTGCACCACGTCGGCGACTCGACGCAACCTCGCGGAAATCGTTGGTGCGCAGGTGACGTAGCTGGCGCGGTCGTCGCGCAGCGACCACCTGCGGAGTAGGTGGCGGAAAAGCACCGCGAGGTCGAGGTCGCTACCCGCGCCGGTCACACAAAGGTGCGCGAGCCGGTTGTACAGATCGTCGTCGAACCCGAACCCGGTCGTCGGTTCCTGCAACAGGTGGATGAGCACTTCGTCGTGATCCACTTCGTGATCAGCGCGGATCATGATTCGGGCCATAACACGACGGCTCCACAAGCTACGACTGACACGCTAGGTTGCTCGATGCCTTTCAATAGGGCGTTGCCGAGGCCCTCTTCGCGTGCCAATTCGGCTTGCGCGCTGGTCTTCTCAGCCTCGGTCGGCAAGCGTTGCGCCCTCGCCCGTAGCACGGCCAGTCGCGCCGACACCTCGGCGCGACCTCGCTCGGTCGCAGCCACGGGCGCGGTCGTAAGCGCCGGCATGGTGCGAACCTGGGTGAGCGCGGCCTCACCGCTTTCCGTGCACAACCGTTGCCAGTTTGGCAGTTCGGCGAGAACCTCCTCCCACAATTTTCCGTTGAGCAGGCGGTCGCTCCGGTTGTCGAACGGTCTCTCCAGTTCGACAACCAGTTCGTCGTCTGCGGGGCCGACGGTGTCAGTCCACGTTCGCACGATGACCGGCGGAAGGAGGGCGTCGCCCCTGCGGCGCAACCGTCTGCGAACACCCTCAGTGTCCGCTGGCAGGTGTGTGGCGTCGAATTCGATCAGGAAGTCGCAGGCGAGCCACATCGTCGCGACGGTATTGCCGTGATGTGGTCGCACGACAGCGCGCGCCCGTCCTCGCTCGTCGATGCGGAGGTACTGCTCGAGCCAGTCGACCATTGGGTCACCGAGTCGGAGTGGCGCGATACCGGTACGGCTTGTCGCGACGCTGCGCGCATACGCGCGAGGCTGTGTTAGCAGTGGAAGAACCTCGGCGGCAACATCGTGCGGAGTTCCGAAGATTGATCGCCCAGGCTCGGTAGGAAATCGCACCACGCCAGTGCGTGGATGCTCGGACGGCCGTAAGCCGAGACCACCACGCATCGATGTCAACTGAGTGAAGGCCGCCCGCAATTCGCCAGGGTCCTCTTCAGCTTCACGCAGTTCGGCAAAGCCTGCGTCATCGAAATCTGAAGCGGCCGTCACAGATTCCAATTCTTCCAGAAGGTCGACGTCGATGCGTTCCTCCTCGAGTTCTTTTCGCAGTTCGCCGAGGTCCATTGAGAACGCGAATCGACCCTGCTCGGGCAGTTGCTCGGTCAGGTTGCCCAGCAGTTCAGATAGTTTGCGTTGAAGGGTTGCGACTGAATCTTCAAAAATGCCGATTCCATCGGTGAACAGGCCAATGTGCGACATGACCCATTCGCTTTCGGGTTCGGTCAGCACCACAATCTCGGCAGGTTCGGTCCGGCGCGCGAACCGGTCCAATCGCCCGATCCGCTGTTCGAGTCGGTTCGGATCGAGTGGGAGATCGAGGTTGACAAGCACGTGTGCGTCCTGGAGGTTACGCCCCTCCTCGAGGGTGTGGTCGCCCACCAGCAAACGGCCCCCAAGTCCGGTGAGAAAGCAGTCGAGTTCGTCCTCTCGCTTAGTCGGATTCATGACAGCGAGATGGCGGCTGAGTTGTTCTGGCCAGCGTTCGCGCGCAGCGCCATAGAAGTCCTTGGCAACGTCAGTTGACGTTGCTACCACGACGACCTTGAGTTCATTACTGAGTCTATCGTCCACAAGGTCGAGCACCAGTTGCTGTCGAGTCTCGGTGCCGACCAGGTTCAGTTTGGCGACCGTCGCCTCGATCAGGTATCGATCGGCTGCTGGCGCGGCGGTATCGTTGGCGAGCGCGTCGAGTCGTCGTTGCATGTGACGCAGCAGCGCATGAGGTCCACCCAGTCCGTGCATCACAGTTCGACTGAATGTCATCCGGTCCGGGCATGCGGTGAGGTGGTCGCGGTATTGATCGAGAAATTCGTCGACCACCTCACGCCCCGGATCGACTATAGGAACAAACAGCGCCGACCGACCGGCCACCGGATAATCCTCGGTGGATTCAGTGTTGCGACGGTGCCGGACCATGCGGCGACTGATGCGGTAGGTTTCCCGAACATAGTTGGACAGTTCCGACCACGCTGGTGACGTTTGCAAATCGTCGTTTCGACACGTGTCGATCAATCGCATGACGACCGGATCTTTTCCATGCGAACGCAACAGTTCGTCCAGGACAGTCGACCGCTGTCGGATACTCGCTCGATGTGTGGTCAGTATCTGCAGGCTGACTGCCTCGTTTTCCCTGTCTTGTACGCGCTTCTCGAAGGCAGCGTACCCGTGCAGCGGAAACGCCAGTGGATCAAGTAGATTGAGCAGTCCGAGGAACACGTCGAGGTTCCCCCGCATCGGTGTCGCCGAGAGTAGCAACAGGCCCTTGGTGGCCTGCAGTTCCGTCCGTAACCGCGGTTGTCGTTCGAGTTGAGCCTTCAGTTTGTGCGCCTCGTCGATGACAACTACTGCGTGATCCTGCAGGTGTTCGCCCGTAGCCAACTGATCGTGCGTGATAAGCCGGACCCGTTTTGCCGACAGCGCGTGGCCGAGTAGCAAACGATTACGTAGCTCTGCATTCCATTGCTGAACCAGCGGTGTTGGAACGGAAACGAGTGCTGTCGCATCGGCGTCGTCTAGGATCAACTGGCGCACGATGAGGCCAGCTTCAACCGTCTTGCCAAGGCCTACTTCATCGGCCAGCAAGTAGCGAAGCACGGGATCGGATAATACTCGAGCAACGGTGTCGAGTTGGTGCGGAAAAAGCTCAACGGCCGCGGACAAGACTGCCGTGAATCCACGCGAAGAACTGCGCTGGCGAAGTATCTGATCGCGAAAATTGCGCCGCGCATCGTAGAACTCCGGCGAGTCGCAAAACCCGCTAGCTACAGCCATCATTGGGTCACCCAACGGGCGATTCCACCGAACTATGAACCTGTCACCGGATACCTTAAAATCACGTGAAAGTCCCGGGACGCGAATATGGTACTCACGGAACCCCGCCGCACCTGTGATTTCGCCCGCCCACCAGCCGTACGGGTCGCCTCTCAGCCAGATGCGTGTCCCTTTTGGGAGTCGAGCCGGTTCTACCTCCTCCAGTGGTACTAGCGCTCGCTCTTCCGTCACACCAGGGATATCGTGATACACGACCACCGCCTTATTGGCCGACCTCTCCCGGAAGAAGCCGTAGCCAAGATCATTCGACCGAGATTTCACCCAACTACGAACGTATTTCTGTGACGTTATGTATGTGGTCACGGGTCACACCTGCCCACGGTCGACGCCTACAGTCGAGTAGTTGCGAACTTCAACGCGGCCGAACTCGTGAGCGCGCGAATGCTTAGCCTGGGGCCCCAGATCGGGCAACGGCGAAACGATTACTCCCTCCACGCCCACAAGGTAGCCAGGTGTGCCCCCGGCCGTTGTCGGTTCAGCGGTCGTTCTTTGGCGCCGATCGCGCGACGATGTCGGCCGATTGGCGTATTCCAGTTGAGGAAATTCGCCGCGAGGAACCCCCGCGATGTCAGGCACCCTCGGCTGGTCAACCAGCGACCCTCGATCAACCAACGTCGGCGCCATCACTCCGTTCATACCCACAAGGTATCGAGAACTACTGACATCTGTTACGTAACGCAACCAGATCGATCAGCTAAGATGCCAAAGGGTTACCTCCGAGGTTGCCGCGATCGGACGGTCCGTTCGCGTGGCGACTCACCTTTGGCTGACGGTGCCGTCTCGGAGCAGACGGCATCGCTTCCTCGAGTTCCGCCGGATCGAGGCGAACTTCTCGACCTCTGATAGCCCAGATGCACTAGCCTCGGCGCAGGCATCCGTCGGCTGCTCGACCAGGCGCTGGTGCGCTCGCTAGCACCGACTCCGTCGCTGCTGAACCCGCTCATGAGGGCGTTGCGTGAGTGAGACATTGCCGTGCTCGAGGTAATGAACTTCGGGTCCGGCCGATGTCATTGAGCAGTGGATCCGATGACAAGGAGTCTTGAGTGTCAAATACCGTAGGGCGGTCGGTTCCTCAGTTGGGTCGACTGGCGACGGCGGCCCTGCGCGGGTCCGGGAGCACGAGGCCCTCGAGTTCACTGCTGGATGCTGGCCAACGCGGATGCCCTGAGCGACGCGCTGGATTGGCATTCATTGAGGCAGGAGCGTCAGGAGGACGCTCTGACGTGCAACGTTAGCAGTCGTCGATGGGAGGTGCGTTATCCGTCGAGACTCACTTTCAGCCGTAAGCCATGGGGTAGCTCTGGTCGAGAGTGACGCCGCTAGCTAGCTCGGATCGGCTGGAGAACGCCTCGGCTGGTGATCGGCGCGGGGCATCGTGCCAGACGGGCCGCGGCGGCCGATCGTGGCGGCTGTGGGTTCCCTTGGTGAGGTCCCGGTGTTGGCTGACTGGCCGGTGATGGCGAAGGCGGCCAGGCGAGGTGAGTGGTTCGTAGTGCTGTGCCCATATCTAGAGGAAAGTGCCGCGCTGGAGCGTGGCGCGAGACGCCGGGTCGCATGGCGGCTATCGTGGTTACATGGCTTCGCCCGTCGAGCACCTGCCGATCGGCGACCCGGTCCCGCCCGAGGCGGACCCGGTCGCTATCCGCGCGTGCCTCTCGCCGCGACTGGTCGCCGAGTTCGACGCGGAGTGGGAGCGCGTACTTGACCAGGCCAAGACGACGAAAGACCTCGCCGACGTGCATCGGCTGTTGGCGAAGTGGCGTCACCTGGCCTATGGCGAGCTGCGCGATCCCGGGTCGTACTACCGGGTGCTGGCCAAGGCTGAGCAGATTATGCGGACCGGCGAGAACCCGACCGCCAGCATGGTCGACGACCTGAACGACCTCATTCGGGAGCGGCTGGGCCACTAGTTTGTCGTATCGCATCGTTCCCGATCACGCAGTCCTCGAGCAGGTCGCAGCGCTGCCCGCCGCAGCCCTCGTAGCCTTCTCCGAAGTGCTCGCCGTCTTGGAGCTGACCCCTTGGAACGGCGAGCCCCAGCATGTGGGCAACCCGGACGGTCCGGTCCGGCGCTGGCCTTTCGGCCCGAACCTTGCTGGGCAGGTCGTCTACCTGGTGATGGACGACGATCGCCACGAAGTGCACCTACTGCTGGTGCAGTGGCTCGGCTGACCAGGGCAGACGGCCGCGAGGCCGTCGTCGGGTACACCGGCGACAACGTGATCAACTAGCCCGAGCCGGGGGGTGAGCATCGTGTCCAAGATGCAGCACGACACCACCCTCGCGGACGCGGAGGGCAGGGCCACCTCCGAGGTGCCGACACAGTGCGAACAGGGGTGTTCCTGCTGGAGTTGCATCCGTGGCTGCAGCGGTACCGGACGATCGACGGTGACGTCTACCGTCCATCCGGAACCACCGGTGGGTGACACGGTGTCCTCCGTCGTGACCGCCGCGGCACGCGGCTGGACCAGGGACTGCGAGTGCTGCCACGCCGCCCCGGTGTCCGAGTTGCCTTCCGGTGGCGGTGCGATGGCCCACGGCGCGAGACCGTCCTCGAAACCGCTCTCCTCGATCACCTGGCCATCGATGGTCACGGAGGTGTCGTCGAGGTGCCCATCCCGCCGGTGGAGGGGTCGGTGACGTAGCTGACCGCGATCTCGACCTGCTCTCCCGTGTACTGCGACAGGTCGAACGTGGCCGGTCCCCATCCGGAGTTCTAGCGCGTCGGCGGGGTATATGGCGACTTTCCGCACGGTCACCGGTGGTGCGTGCTGACAGAGCACCAGTTGGCATTCGCGACTGGTGATCTGCACCGGTGGTGTTGGCGTTCTCCGGCCTGCGGTTCAAGTAGGGTGCTGGCGGTGACGCGGCGTCGGGATCGGCAGGGCGGGGAACGGTACGCCGGGCGGGTTCGTGGGTGCCTGCTCGGTGGCGCGATCGGTGACGCGCTGGGCGCGCCGGTGGAGTTCTGGCCGGTCGAGCGGATACTTGCCGAGTACGGCGAGCAGGGCGTGCGGTCCTACCGGAACGGGGATTGGTGGACGATCAGTTCCCCGAGTGGCGACGCCTGCCGATCGCGGCCGTCGCCTCCGTGGGGACGGTCAACGCCATCTTCCGGATCGGTGACCGGTTCGCGGCTCGCTTTCCGCTGGAGTCCAGGGATGTCGAGTCGGTGCGGCGTTGGCTGGGTCGGAGGCGGCAGCGGCGCGCGAACTGTCGGGCCGCACGCGGTTCCCCACACCCGAGCCGGTCGCGATGGGTGAGCCCAGCTCCGCCTACCCGCTTCCGTGGTCGGTGCAGACCTGGCTGCCTGGCGTCGTGGCCGCCGAGGAGGACCCAGGCGAGTCCGTCGCGTTCGGGCACGACTTGGCCGAGTTCGTTGCCGGGGTGCGCGCCATCGACACCCGTGGCCGGACCTTCAGCGGGGATGGCAGGGGAGGGGACCTGAAAGCCCATGATCGGTGGATGCAGACCTGCTTCGCGCGCAGTGAGCAGATCCTGGACGTTTCGCGGCTTCGCCGGATGTGGCACGTGATGCGGGGCTTGCCGCGCGCTGCGAGTGGCGATGTGATGTGCCACGGCGACCTGATTCCCGGCAATGTGCTGGTGTCCGGCGGGCGTCTGGCCGGGGTCCTCGATGTCGGCGGTGTGGGGCCGGCCGACCCGGCCCTGGATTGGTGGGCGCGTGGCACCTGCTCGACGCCGGCCCCCGGCGATCGTTCCGAGACGACCTGGAGTGTGACGACCTGGAGTGGGAGCGCGGCAAGGCGTGGGCCTTCCACCAGGCGATGGGCCTCGTCTGGTACTACGTCGACAGCAACCCGGCCATGAGCCGGATGGGGCAACGCACCCTCAAACGGCTCATGGCGGACACGCCGCCAGCCTGAACCCCGGCCAGCTCACAGCTGCCCAAGCCGCCCACTCATCTGCCGCGGGTCGGTCGGTGTGAACAACCCGGGGTACTGGGTGGTCGAGGATGTGGGCGGCGGTGGGGTTGGGGAGTTGGCGTCCGAGGTAGCGGTTCTGGGTGAACGCGGGTTGGGCGTGGCCGAGGTGGTCGGCGATCTGTCGGGCGGTCTGGCCGGCCTGGTCGAGGGTGGTGGCGACGGTGCGGCGGGCGACGTGGCTGGTGAAGTGTGTGTAGCCAAGGCGGTCTCGCAGGCGACGAAGCTCGGCTTGGACCGTGGAGGGGTAACGCCAGGTCCCGGTGGGGGAGGGCAACACCGGCGCGTCACTACTGTTGTGGCTAGAGGCGCGGGCAGTGAGCCGATCGTGGAGCGAGTCGGGCAGCGGCAGGATGCGGTGTGCGGTGGGGGTCTTGGGGTCATGCCGGATGGGCCCGGCGCCGGGGTGGTAGGCGAGACCGGAGCGGATCCACACACTGCAGGCTGGGAGGAGTTGTCCGTCGACGGTGATGGGGTGGTCGGTGAGGTTGAGATCGCGCCAGCGCAGGGCGAGTGCTTCGCCGAGGCGGGCGCCGGTGCCGAACAGCAGGTGCAGCAGGTCGGGTAGGTCGGTCCGGGCGGCGTGGTGGTCGGTGTCCACCGCGGCCAGGAACTCGCGGGCCTGCTCAGGGGTGAAGGTCACGGTGGGGCGGACGGGGCCGCCGACGATGGGTTCGAGGTCGCGGACGGGGTTGTGGGGCAGTACGCCGTGGCGGACGGCGAGTTGAAGCACGCCGGAGATCACCGTGCGGATGCCGCGGCGGGTTTCGGGGGCCAGCCCGTGGACGTCGGCGAGGGTGTCGAGGAACCGTTCGAGGCGGGGCACGGTGCACTCGCTCAACAGTAGTTGCCCGAGCGCGGGTAGGACGTGGTTGCGCAGTTGGCGACGGTAGTGGTGGTAGGTGGTGGTCCGGACACGGCGGGCGACGCGATCCAGCCATAGAGTGGCGGCTTTCTCAACCCGGGAACTGGGGGAGAGGTCGATGCCGGTGCTGCTCTGGGCTCGCTGGCTGAGTTCGGTGCGGAGCCGGTACACGGCGTGGGCCTGGCTGGTGCCGGTGCGGCAGACCTGGCGGGTGCGCCCGTTCTCACCGCGGTACTGGGCGTAGGCGCGCCACGGGCGCCGGCTGTACCGGGTTTCGCATGCCCGCCCGGGCCCGGGGGCCTGCGCGGCGGTGCGGATCAGTCCCCACGTGCTCAGTGGAAGGGGCGGTCGTGCCACGGTGATCCTCCGTGCCCATATCGCATACCTAAGGCATGCCTACGGGCTACCTCACGGTCGGCAGGATCGATCCGTCACGTCCGTGACCTGGTGTTGTGGTGCCCCCGGTGCGACTCGAACGCACACTGGACGGATTTTGAGTCCGCTGCCTCTGCCGATTGGGCTACGGGGGCGGCGACGACGAACTCTACGCGATCGTCTCACGCGGTTGTATTCGGGCTACCACGAAACGGCTCCCTAGGCGGGGAGCACAGGCGGTCACTCCACGTGGTGAACGCCATCTTTCTGCTGGCCAGAGTCCCGGTAGGCTGCTGGTGTCGCGGCACGCCGCACACTCCCCATCGCCGAGCAGTGCAGGAGGACCCCGGTGACCGAACAGGCTACCGAGGCCGTCGGTGACGTCGCCGCGCCACAGCGCCGGGTGCTCGTCGCCGAAGATGAGGCCTTGATCCGGCTCGACCTCGTGGAAATGCTGCGCGAGGAGGGCTATCAGGTGGTCGGCGAGGCCGGCGACGGCGAGGAAGCTATCAAGCTCGCCACCGACCTCAAGCCCGATCTGGTCATCCTGGACGTCAAGATGCCCAAGCTCGACGGTATCGAGGCCGCCTCGAAGATCACCAGCGACCGGATCGCCCCGGTCGTGATTCTGACCGCCTTCAGCCAGCGTGACCTGGTCGAACGCGCTCGCGACGCGGGCACCATGGCCTACCTGGTCAAGCCCTTCGCCAAGCGCGACCTCGTGCCGGCCATCGAGCTCGCGGTCAGCCGCTTCGCCGAGCTGCAGGCGTTGGAGTCCGAGGTCGCGGGCCTCAACGAGCGGTTGGAGACCCGCAAGGTCATCGACCGCGCGAAGGGCCTGCTGATGACCGCGCAGAGCCTCACCGAGCCCGACGCCTTCCGCTGGATCCAGCGCACCGCCATGGACCGCCGGACGACCATGAAGGCCGTCGCCGAGGCCGTCGTCGACAGCATGGGCAAGTAGCTCCAGCCGGCTCCCAGCCAACCGCCATTTGGCCTGACTTTCCGCCAACTAGCCAGCACACCGTCACGATGTGGACACAGCGTGATCTTCCGGCTGTGCAACAGAGCGTGACGGAGCTACGTTCACCCATCGAGTTGTCACCAGCTGGGTTTCCCAGCCCGAACGAGCATGCGAGGGTGTCGTGCCACGGCAGGACGAGCGAGAGAAGCGGGGCAGTCTGTGACAGTGCGGAGCATTGTCGGGCGAGTGCTGGCACTGATGTTGCTCTGCACTCTCACCGTGCTGCTGCCTGCGGCGTCCGCCGCGGCACAGGACGGTGAGGCACTGCGCGGAACACTGCGCGGGCCCGACGGCGATCCTCTCGCCGGGGTGAGCATCACCGTCACCCAGGACGGCACGGAGATCGGCACGGCCACGAGTGCCGACGACGGCACCTGGGCGGTCGAGTTACCCGGCACCGGCGAATACGACGTCGAACTCGACCCCAGCACCGTGCCCGGCGGTCTCGTGCCCCGGCTGCCCGGCGGTGAGGTTCTGCAGGACGTCGCGGTCTCGCCCGGTCAGTCCCGGGTGGTGATCTTCCCGCTCGTCGAGCCTGGGGAGCAGGCCGCACCGGGACAGAACGACGGACCGGCACCCCCACCTCCGCCACCACCTCAACCACCGTTCGCCGAACGCTTCACCCAGACGCTGCTCAACGGCATCCAGTACGGCTCCGTGATCGCCATCAGCGCCATCGGGCTGTCGCTCATCTTCGGCACCACCCGACTGATCAACTTCGCGCACGGCGAGCTGGTCACCATCGGCGCCGTTGCCGCCTTCTTCTTCAACGCCGCCGTGGGCGGGCCCGGGCTGCCGCTGATCCTCGCCGCGGTCCTCGCGGTCGTCGTGGGCGCCCTGTTCGGCGGTGGACTCGAGCGGGTCCTGTGGCGCCCGCTGCGCAAGCGCGGAACCGGCCGGATCAACCTGTTCATCATCTCCATCGGGCTCGCGCTGCTGCTGCGCCACGTCATCCTGGTGATCTACGGTTCCCGCCCAGGGTCGTACGCCGACTACAACATCCAGCAGACCATCAGCATCGGACCCATCACCTCGACCCCACGGGACCTGAGCATCGTCGGCATCTCGGTCGTCGTGCTGGTCGGCGTCGCGCTCATGCTCCAGCGCACGCGGATCGGCACCGCGATCCGCGCCGTCTCCGACAACACCGACCTCGCCGCGTCCTCCGGCATCGACGTCAACCGGGTCATCCTCGTGGTGTGGGTGCTCGGTGGCGGACTCGCCGCTCTCGGCGGGGTGATGTTCGGCCTCGCCGAGGTCGTGTCCTGGGACATGGGCTTCAAACTGCTGCTGATGATGTTCGCCGCCATCATTCTCGGTGGCCTCGGCAGCGCGTACGGCGCGATGGTCGGCGCCTTCGTCGTCGGCATCGTGGCCCAGTTGTCCACCCTGTGGTTTCCCATCGAGCTACAGAACGCCTGGGCACTGCTGGTACTGATCGTGGTCCTGCTCGTCCGGCCACAGGGAATTCTCGGCCGCCGCGAACGGGTCGGGTGAGGGGAGCGTCATGGACTTCTCGGCAATCCTCACCAGCGCCCTCAGCGGCGCCCTGGGCCCCGTGGCAGCCGCCTACGCGCTCGCTGCGATCGGCCTGAACCTGCACTTCGGCTACACCGGCCTGCTCAACTTCGGCCAGGTGGCCTTCATGTTGGTCGGCGCATACGGCGTGGCGATCTCGGTCTCGGTGTTCGCGGCGCCGCTCTGGCTCGGGGTGATCGTCGGCGTGTTGTGCGCGATCGTCCTCGCGCTGCTGCTCGGCATCCCGACCTTGCGCCTGCGATCGGACTACCTCGCCATCGCGACCATCGCCGCGGGCGAGATCCTGCGATTGTTCTATCGGTCGAGTTTCGCCGAGCCCCTCACCGGCGGCGTTTTCGGCCTGCAGCAGTTCGCCAACGACTTCTACGAGCTGAACCCATATCCGCCGGGCACCTATGGCGTCGGACCGATCTCGTTCGGTGCGCGGGACCTGTGGGTGATCACGATGGGCTGGTCGCTCGTGGCCGTCGCCGGCCTGCTGCTCTACCTGTTGATCCACAGTCCGTGGGGCCGGGTGATCCGCTCCATCCGGGAGGACGAGAACGCCGCGCTCAGCCTCGGCAAGAACGTCTACTCCTACAAACTGCAGAGCCTCGTGCTAGGTGGCGTCATCGGCGCATTCGGCGGCATGGTGATGGTCATCAACACCCAGTCCGCCAGCGCCGACAGCTTCGACCCGCTGGTGACGTTCTTCCTCTACACACTGCTGATCCTCGGCGGTGCGGGCCGGGTGATGGGGCCGATCCTCGGTTCGGTGGTCTTCTGGTTCATCGTGGTGTTCCTGGACAACCTGCTGCGGCAGGCGATCGCCTCCGGCCTGATCCCCGCGGGCATCCTCACCGACTCCGAGGTGGGTGCCATGCGCTTCGCGCTCGTCGGGCTCGGCCTGCTGCTGCTGATGGTGTTCCGGCCGCAGGGAATCCTCGGTCGACGGGAAGAGATGGTGCTCGATGCCCGCTGAGTCACAGGCCCCGGCTGCCACCGCTCTGTCCACGGTCGCGCCGGAACCCGGGGCCGCAAAACCCGATCCGATTCTCGTCGCCGACGGCGTCACCCGCTCCTTCGGCGGACTGCACGCCGTCGCCGTCGACCATCTCGAACTGCAACGCGGCGCCATCACCGCACTGATCGGCCCCAACGGAGCGGGCAAGACCACGTTGTTCAACCTGCTCACCGGCTTCGACCGCGCCGGTTCGGGCACGTGGACGTTCGACGGCGCCAAGGTCAGTCAGCTGCCCGCCTACCGCCTGGCTCGCAGGGGGATGGTCCGCACCTTCCAGCTCACCAAGGCACTGGCCCGGCTCACCGTCCTGGAGAACCTCCAGCTCGGTGCGACCGAGCAGCGCGGCGAGCGGATGTACGCGGCGCTGATGCGCCCACTCTGGCGCGGACAGGAAGCCGACAACCGCGTGCGGGCCGAGGAGTTGCTCGAGCGCTTCAAGCTCGACCACCTCCGAGACGCACACGCGGGCACCCTCTCCGGCGGTCAGCGCAAGCTCCTGGAACTGGCCAGAGCACTGATGGTGCGGCCCTCGATGCTGATGCTCGACGAACCCATGGCCGGGGTGAACCCCGCGCTGGCGCAGTCGCTGCTGGAGCACATCGTGGAACTGCGCGACGAGGGTATGACCGTATGCTTCGTGGAGCACGACATGGACATGGTGATGGGTACCAGCGATTGGGTGGTGTGCCTGGCCGAGGGGCAGGTGATCGCCGAGGGCACGCCACGGGCGATCAGCACCAACTCGCAGGTGGTCGACGCCTACCTCGGTAAGCAGCACGGCACACCGCCCGCGGAGGAGTCCTCGTGAGCAGTATCGACGACACCGGCGACCGGTCCGAGGCGCTGCTCTCGGCCGACACTCTGGTGGCCGGCTACCTGCCTGGCGTGAACGTGCTCAACGGCTGCGACCTGCACCTGGCCGACGGGGAACTCGTCGGCATCATCGGTCCCAACGGTGCGGGCAAGTCGACCCTGGTCAAGGCGATGTTCGGCCTTGTTCCCACTCGCGAGGGCGCCGTGCGCCTGCGAGGCGAGGACATCACCAACGCGCCCGCGCACATCCTGGTGGCCAAGGGCATCGGCTACGTCCCGCAGCGCGACAACGTCTTCCCGACGCTCACCGTCGAGGAGAACCTGCGGATGGGCACCTATCTGCACCCGAAGGAGTTCGACCGCCGGTTCGAGCGGGTGGCGGCCCTGTTCGGCAGGCTGGCTGAGCGCCGTAAGCAGCGCGCGGGCTCGATGTCCGGTGGTGAGCGGCAGATGCTGGCCATGGGCAGGGTGCTGATGGCCGAGCCCGAGGTACTCCTGCTCGACGAGCCCTCGGCCGGACTCTCACCGGCGTACCAGGACCAGGTGTTCGAACAGGTCAGCCAGATCAACGCCACCGGGGTCTCCATCGTCATGGTGGAGCAGAACGCCCGCCGCTGTCTGCAGATCTGCGACCGCGGTTACGTGCTGGACCAGGGGCGCAACGCCTACACCGGAACTGGGCGCGACCTGTTGCACGACCCCAAGGTGATCGAGCTCTACCTCGGCACGCTGGCCAAGGCGCTGTAGCACCCGGACGAGAAGGGGCGGCGGCGTCAGTGGAACTGACGCCGCCGCCCCTTTCGGCTACCTGTATCAGTTGTCGAGCCTGCTGATCTCCGTGCTCACGGTCTGCAGCTTGCCCTGCTCGTCGTAGGTGTAGACCTCGATCGAGGCCTGCCCCGGCTCACCGGCATCGGTGAAGTCCAGCGGGCCGCTGACACCGTCGTAGTCGATGTCCGAGCCCGCTTCGAGCTTCGCACTGCAGTCGGCGAAGGTGGTGCACTTCTCGCCGTCCTTGGTGATCCCGACGACCTCCTTCGAGAACACCGCCGCGTCGTCGCTGTTGGCCTTCTGCGCGGCCAGGGCGAGGGTGATGACACAGTCGTACACCTGCGGCGCGAACTGCAGCTCCTCCAGATCGGGAGCGAACTTCTGCAGCTCGCCGACGAACTCGGCGTTGTCGGCGGACGCGGGAGCGGTGCCCTTCATACCGGACAGGACCCCCGGGTCGCCCTCGCTCACCAGCGAGGCGAGGTCGGTGTTGCGCAGACCGTCGGCGCCGTAGACGCCGATGTTGTCCGGCCCGAGACCGGCCTCGATCAGACCCTGCAGGATCTGCGTGCCCTCCTCGAAACCGATCACCACGGCCGCGTCGGGATTGGCGCCTTCGATCTGCTGCACCACCGGCGAGTAGTTGGTCGCCTTCGGGTCGTAGGTCTCGGCGAGCACCACGGTGGCCCCGGCACCCTCCAGCGCCGTCCTGGTCGCCTCCTGCAGCCCGCGGCCGTAGTCGTCAGCCCTGGCCACCAACGCGACCCTGCTGTGACCGTCACCGACGATGGTGTTCGCCAGCACCGGCCCCTGCAGCACATCGCTCGGTGCGGTGCGGAAGTAGAAGCCGCCGTCGTTGTAGTCGGTGAAGGTCGGCGCGGTGTTCGAGCCGGAGCACTGAGCCACCTTCGCCCCGGTCACCTTGTCGATGATCGCCAGCGACATTCCCGAGGCGGCCGCCCCGATGATCGCGTCGACACCGGCGCCGAGCACCTGGTCGGCGGACTGCGCGGCGACAGCCTCCGAGGCTGCCTCGTCGCGGCCCACCGGTGCGGGCAGTTGCTTACCCAGCAGCCCACCGGCGTCATTGATCGTCTTGATGGCGAAGTTCACGGCCTCGATCTGCGGCGGCCCGAGGAACGCCAACTGCCCGGTCTCCGGCAGTACGTAGCCGAGTTCGAACACCCCGTTCCCCGTGCCTGCACCGGCCTGCTGGTCGCCGTTCTCATTGCCCTGGCCCTCGTCCCCTCCGCCACACGCGGTGAGAACGAGTGCAGCGGCCGCCACGATGGCCCCCGCACGGACACCCGTCCTGAAGTGCACAACAGCCTCCAGTCGTCTTGCCTTCACGGAAGGGGTGGATGCCCCCCGACGGACGGCCACGGCGGGTCGCCGGGCATGCCCCTTCCGTCTGATTAGAGCGGAATCGTAGATCTCAGGGCACCCGGGTGCGACCGGTTCGACCCGATCGGGATCTTCCTGCAATGTGCAGGAGGAGAAACAGGAGTGTCAGCGCCTGTTGGTGAACTGGGGCCTGGTGCATGGTGCCCCCGAGGAACGCGCGCGGCGAAGCCCACGAGTGACGAGGCGGGGCGCATGGCTCGTAGTGGTGAGTACCGTGCGTGAGTCCGAGCTCCGCCCGCCCGTCTCCCGCCGCCACCCAGACGGAGGCGCTCCGCGCCGCTGTGCCCGCCGAGTCGATCGTGACGCGCGTTTGCCAACAGACTCAGCGCGGCGGCTGATTCCGTACCACGCAGGTCAGCCGGGCTGAGCAGCTGCGACGCCCGCGGTCATCGGTGATGACGATGTCCACCGTGACGGTTACGCGTCCGACGTGCAGGGGCGTGGCTACCCCGGTGACCGTCCCGGAACGCACCGCTCGGTGGTGGGTGCAGGACAGCTCGAGGCCCATCGCGACGCGGCCAGGTCCCGCGTTGAGCGCCGCGACCGTGGATCCGATCGCCTCGGCGAGCACCGCGTTCGCACCGCCGTGCAGCAGACCGTACGGCTGCAGGTTGCCCTCGACGGGCATCGTGGCCACCACCCGTTCCGGGCTCATCTCCACCACCGACATGCCGACCTTGTCGTTGAGCTGCTGCTTGGCGACCAACGGATCGATTCCGGCCAGCATCTCCTGCAACGGGTCGGACACGTGCTCGGTCAACGTCTGCTCCTCACTGCTCCAGTACCCACCGCCCACCTTCCGCGAACGCTCACGAAAGAGTGTCGGGGCGTCACCCTAGACTCGCCCTTGTGAGCCCCAGTCAGAACACCACAGTTGCGAACGACACAGCCCAGCAGCCCCGGCTGCTGCTGATCGACGGCCACTCGATGGCCTACCGGGCGTTCTTCGCCGTGCCCGCCGACCGGTTCCGCACCACGACGGGCCAGGTCACCAACGCTGTCTTCGGGTTCACCTCGATGCTGATCAACCTGCTGCGCGACGAGCAGCCCACGCACCTCGCGGTCGCGTTCGACCTCTCCCGTCAGACGTTCCGTTCCGAGGCGTTCGCCGACTACAAGGCCACCCGTTCGGCCACACCGGACGACTTCAAGGGGCAGATCGCGCTGATCCAGGAGGTGCTCGGCGTACTCGGCATCCCGATCCTGACCAAGGAGAACTACGAGGCCGACGACGTCATCGCCACGCTCACCACCCAGGCCGCTGCCGACGGATACCAGGTGCTCATCTGTACCGGCGACCGCGACGCGTTGCAGCTGGTCACCGACTCCGTCACGGTGCTCTACCCGAAGAAGGGCGTGTCCGACCTCGTCCGGTTCGACCCCGCGAGCGTGCAGGACAAGTACGGACTGAGCCCGGTCCAGTACCCCGACTTCGCCGCACTCCGCGGCGACCCTTCCGACAACCTGCCCGGCATTCCCGGCGTGGGGGAGAAGACGGCGGCGAAGTGGATCAAGCAGTTCGGTTCATTGGGTGAGCTGGTCGACCGGGTCGACGAGGTCAAGGGCAAGGTCGGGGACGCGCTGCGGGCCCACGTCGACGCGGTCATGCTCAACCGCCAGCTCACCGAGCTCGTGCGCGACGTCGCGCTGGAGCTGACACACGCCGATCTCGAGCTCCGGCCATGGGACCGCGACGCCGTGCACCGGCTGTTCGACGAGCTGGAGTTCCGGGTCCTGCGCGACCGGCTTTTCGCCACGTTGTCGAGCGCGGAGCCGGAGGCGGACGAGGGATTCGAGGTCAGCGGGGGCGCGCTGGGTACCGGCGAGCTGTCCGCCTGGCTGGACAAGCACGCGCGTGGCGGTCCCGTCGGCCTCTCCCTGCGCACCACGGGTGCGTCGGTACAGGCCGACCTGACCAGCGTGGCCCTGGCCGCCCCCGACGGCGAGGGTGCCTATGTCGACGTTTCGGCGATGGACGCCGCGGACGACAAGGCCTTCGCCCACTGGCTCGCCGACCCCACCGCACGCAAGGTCGGGCACGGGCTGAAGGTCGCGCTGCACGCCGTACTCGGGCGCGGCTGGACGACGGCCGGGCTCGCGATGGACACCGCGCTGGCCGCATACCTCGTGCGTCCCGGCCAACGCTCCTTCGAACTGGATGACCTGGTGTTGCGTTACCTGCAACGGGAACTGCGCTCGGAGTCCGCCGCGGACGACGGCCAGCTGTCGCTGCTGGAGCCGGACGCGGCCGAGGCGGCCGATGCCAAGCTCGTGCAGGCCGAACTCGTGCGTGCACGTGCGGTGGCCGAACTGTCCGACGCGCTGGCCAAGGAACTCGACGGCATCGGCGCCACCCGTCTGCTCAACGAGATCGAGCTGCCCCTGCTGCAGGTCATCACCGACGTCGAGGCCGCGGGCATCGCGGTCGACCTCGAGCAGCTCACCGAACTGGAGGCGCACTACGCCAGTCGCGTGCGGCAGGCCGCGGACCTCGCGTACGACGTGATCGGCAAACAGATCAACCTCGGTTCGCCGAAGCAGCTGCAGGTGGTGCTGTTCGACGAACTGGGCATGCCCAAGACAAAGCGCACCAAGACCGGCTACACCACCGACGCCGAGGCGCTGCAGACGCTGCACGAGAAGACCGAGCACCCGTTCCTGCAGCACCTGCTGGAACACCGCGACGCCACCCGGTTGCGGACCACGGTGGAGGGACTGATCAAGTCCGTCGCCGACGACGGGCGCATCCACACCACACTGCAGCAGACCATCGCCGCGACGGGCCGGCTGTCCTCGGTGGATCCGAACCTGCAGAACATCCCGATCCGGACGGAGGAGGGCAGGCGCATCCGCGACGCCTTCGTCGTGGGTGACGGTTACGCGGAGCTGATGACCGCCGACTACAGCCAGATCGAGATGCGCATCATGGCGCACCTGTCCGGGGACGAGGGCCTGATCGAGGCCTTCCACACCGGGGAGGACCTGCACACCTTCGTCGGTTCGAAGGCGTTCTCGCTGGACGCGTCCGAGGTCACCGCCGAACTGCGCTCCCGGGTCAAGGCCATGTCCTACGGGCTGGCCTACGGGCTGTCCGCCTACGGGCTCGCGCAGCAGCTGCGGATCTCCACGGAGGAGGCCAAGGCACAGATGGAAGCCTATTTCGCGCGGTTCGGCGGGGTACGCGACTACCTGCACACCGTGGTCGAGCAGGCGGGCAAGGTCGGCTACACGGAGACGATCTTCGGCAGGCGCCGCTACCTGCCTGACCTCAACAGCGACAACCGGCAGCGCAGGGAGATGGCCGAGCGCATGGCGCTGAACGCGCCGATCCAGGGCAGTGCGGCAGACATCATCAAGGTCGCGATGCTCGGTGTGCACCAGGCGCTCGCCCAGACGGACCTGCGCAGCCGGGTGCTGCTGCAGGTGCACGACGAACTGGTGCTCGAGATCGCCGACGGCGAGCGGGCGCGGGTGGAGGAGCTGGTGCGCAGGGAGATGGGCAGCGCCTACGAGCTGGCCGTCCCGCTGGAGGTCTCCGTCGGGTCCGGCCGCTCCTGGAACGACGCCGCACACTGATCTCCAGGACGAGCGGAGCGCGGCGGCCATGAGCACTCGCCCACCGGCTGTCGCGCACCTGCGCCGGGCCAGGGACTGGATGGACGCACACCACGCCGAGCCCCTGGACATCGAGCAGCTTGCCGAGGTGGCCAGGTGCTCCCGGTCCCACTTCATCCACTCCTTCGCGGCCGCGTACGGCGAGACGCCGAAGGCCTACCTCACGCGCAGGCGGATCGAGCGGGCGCAGGACCTGCTGCGGTCCGCGAACCTCACGGTCACGGAGATCTGCCTGCTCGTGGGCTTCACCAGCCTCGGCACGTTCAGCCGTCGCTTCACCGCGCTGGTCGGCCTGTCGCCGACCGCGTACCGGGCCGCCGCTCGCACCGCGCGGGCACCGCTGATTCCCGGCTGCTATCTGATGATGATGACCCGGCCCGCGCAGAAGGATTCCCGACCTTGAACAAGCTCCGGACTTCTGGATAAGCCACCTCGGCGAACACCCGCCTAGCGTTGTTCCCAGCACCGAACCAGAAAGGGAACGACCATGATCAAAAAGCTGTCCCACGCGGGGATCTACGTCCTGAGCTACGACTCCGCAAGGCAGTTCTACACCGAGAAGCTCGGCTTCGAGGTCCGGGCCGACATGAAGATGGACGACCGGTTCCGCTGGCTGACCGTGGGGCCCGCGGACCAGCCAGGGCTGGAGATCATCCTGATGGAGCCGGGTCCGCCCCAGCACGACGCGGACACGGAGCGCCAGCTTCGGGAGATCGTCGCCAAAGGAGCCCTCGGTATGGGCGCATGGGAGACCGACGACTGCCGCAAGACGCACGAGGTCCTGTCCAGCAGGGGAGTGACCTTCCTGCAGGAGCCAGCCGACCGTCCCTACGGCGTGGAGGCGGTTTTCCGCGACGATTCCGGCAACTGGTTCAGCCTGACCCAGCGGCACGAGTTCGACGAGGGCAAGGACTGGGGCTTTTCGTCCACCCGGTAGTAACGTCGATTGCATGGCGGGTGACAACGCGGTGGTCCTGTCCGGCACCGGCCTGCTTGACGACGTGGTCACCTCGCTGACCGCCGACGGCTGGAACGTCGTCCTCCCGAGCAGGCGGCACAACCCGATCGCGGCGAGGAAAGCGGGACCAGGACGTGCCTTCTGGGTGGAGGCGCAGTGGGAGCGGCCAAGGGACCTGGTCCGACGCGTCGAGCGGGCACTGCCCGGTCCCGCCGGGCTACTCGTGGCCTGGGTACACGAGTCCTATCGCCGTTCCGTGCTCGGTGCGATCGAGTCGTTGCTCGCAACCGGCGCGCCCGTGGTGGAGGTCCGCGCCTCGGCCGGCGTACTCACGAGCGCGGCGGACGCGACCCTGGCCGCACATCCCACCCAGCTCGTGCTGCTCGGCACGGCCTCCGAACGTGACCCCAGCCGGGCACTGTCGTTACCGGAAATCTCGGCAGCCGTGCTCGACGCGGTCCGCCGCGCACGCCGCGGCGGGCCGCCGTCGCTGCACCAGGTCGGGCAACGGCGGCCGGTACGCAGTTAGGCCGTGTTGAGCTACTCCTCCTCCGGGAGTTGCCTGGCGAGGCCGCGGGCCAGCAGCATCACCGAATCCCGGACCTCGGCCCGTGTCCGCTCGGGCTGGAACACCTGCCAGTCCAGCGCCACGACCAGCAGCGTGCCGAACAATCCGGCCGCGGCCACCGGGACCTGCACCCCCGCGGGCAGCCTGCCCGCTTCCTCGATGCGCCACAGCTGTTGCTTGATGATCACGATGATCTCCTCGCGCAGCAGCGTGAGCGTCTCGTGCCACTGACCCGGTGTGCGCCACAGTTCGCTCACCAGAATCTGGGAGAAGCCCGGATAGCGGCTGATGAAGTCGAGTGTCGCGTCCACCAGCGACTCGAGCCCGACGACCGGGTCCGGCTCCGCGGCACAGTCGTGCAGGCGTGTCGCGAGCAGGTCGACCCCGTACCGCAGCAGCGCGTCCACCAGCGCGTCCTTGCTGCCGAAGTTGTAGTAGACCGTGCCCTTCGCGACGCCCGCGGCGGCGGCGATCTCGTCGACGGTGATTCCGACCAGCCCCCTGCTGTCGGCCAGTTTCAGTGTCGCCGCGAACAGTTTGCGCCGCGTGGCCTCCGTGCGGGGGCTCACCGCCCGTTCACTCATCGGTCTTTCAGTCACAGTGCCAGCTCCGGCTTCAGCTGCGACACCGTCCACACGCGCCGCTTGTGCGCCGCGAACGTGGACGCCGCCAGCGCGCCACCGAGGTAGGCGAGCAGGACCAGCACGTCGCCGAGAATCTGCAGGGACGCGCCGGTGTAGAGCAGGTGCCGCAACCCGTCGATGACATAACCCATCGGCAGCACCACGTGCAGCGGGTAGAGCGCGTCCGGAATGGTCTGCCAGGGGAACGTGCCCCCCGCGCTCACCAGCTGCAGGACCAGCAGCACCAGCCCGAGGAACTTGCCCACCGCGCCGAACAGGGCGTTGAGCGCGTGCACGATGGCGGTGAACGTGAGCGAGGCGAGGACGACGAAACCGATGGCGCCGAGTGGATGCGCGACGTCGATTCCGACCAGCCACGTGACCGCGCCGAACAGGACCACCACCTGCGCGATGCCCAGCACGGCCGAGGCCAGCCACCCCCCGAGCGCCACGCGCAGGGGCGAGGCACCGGCGGTCAGCGCGCGTGTCGAGAGCGGTCGCAGCAGCAGGAACAGGACGAACGCGCCGATCCACGTCGCCAGCGCGATGAAGAACGGAGCAAGCCCAGCGCCGTAGGTCCCGGCGGAGGCCATGCCGACCGAGTTCACCGCGACCGGATCCGCGATCGTGTCGGCCGTCGCCGACCGAGTGGGATCGTCCGGGTTCGGGATCTCCTCGAGCCCTGCGCTGAGCCCGTCCCTGAGTTCGGTGGCTCCCTCGGTGAGCTGAGTCGTCCCGCTGAGGGCGCCTTGCTGACCAGTGTTCAGCTGGGTGGCGCCGTCGGCGAGCTCGCCCGCGCCGTCCGACGCGCGCTGGATGCCCTGCACCAGTGCGGGCGTGGCACCCGCGAGTCGCGCCGCACCGTCGGACACCTGCTGCGCGCCGTCGGCCAGCGTGGTGAGTTTCCCCGAGGCCTCCTGCACCTCGGCGTCCGCCTGGTCGATCGGCTGGCGCAGCTGCCCGAGCACGCCGAGTGCGTGCTCCACGTCGGAGTCGGAAAGGCCGCCCTCCCGCAGCCGCTGTGCCAGTTGGTCGTCGACGTTGTCCAGGCTGTCCTGCAGCTCTGTCGACTTGGCTGCCAGCGCGGAGCCTGCCTGGGCGACGGTGGCGTTGCCCGCCGCGACCTGGCTCGCGCCCTCGGCGAGTTCCTTGGTCTTCGCCGGAAGCTCCGCCGTGCTCTCCTTCAGCGTGGTCAGTCCGCTGGCGAGTTCGGTGCTGCCACTGGCCAGTCGCTGCGCGCCCTCGGCGAGCTGCTGCTGCCCCTGCCGCAACTCGCCCGCGCCCTTCGCCAGGGTCCCCGCGCCGTCGTGGGCTTCGCTGATCTTCGTGTGGATGGTGGAGAACCCGAGGAGGAACCGGTCGGCGGCCTCGCTGCCCACCTTCTCCGCGATCGTCGCGCGCACCTGCTCTGCGACCTGGTCGGCGATGGTGCCGGAGAGATAGTTGTTGGCGTCGTTGGTGGTCAGGGTGATCGTGGCCTGCCGCGGTTCGAAGTTGCCGCTGGAGAGCAGAGCGGCCGAGAAGTCGCGGGGGATGGTGATCGCGAAGGAGTACTCGTCGTCGCGGACGCCCGACTCGGCCTCCTCCGCGCTGGTCCCATGCCACTGGAAGGT
This sequence comes from Amycolatopsis marina, assembly GCF_900111885.1. Classification (GTDB taxonomy): domain Bacteria; phylum Actinomycetota; class Actinomycetes; order Mycobacteriales; family Pseudonocardiaceae; genus Amycolatopsis; species Amycolatopsis marina. The sequence goes on along the minus strand of NZ_FOKG01000016.1, from coordinate 77,525 downwards.
GCCGGAATCGAGCAGTTCGCCGGTCACTTCGCGGCCGATGTTGCGCTCGTCGCCCTCGGAGTCGGTGGCTCCCGCGTCCACGGTGACCACCGCTGCGGGCAGCTTGTCCAGCCGTCCGTACGGGTCGTAGTTCGCGTACAGGTACAACGACGCGTACAGCAGGGGAACAAGGACCAGCGCCGCCATCGCCAGCTTGGGCAGCACTCCGCCGGTGAGCCTGCGCAGCTCGTTGAGGGCGATCCGGATGCCGCTCACAGCTTTTCTCCCTCGGTTGTCTCCTGCGGCTCCACCGTTTCCTCCTCGACCACCGGTTCGGCGGCATCGGTGCCCTCGGGTGTGCATCTTTGTGGCGGAGGTTGCTCGTGTGCACCGATCCGGGCCGAGGGACAGGGCAGTGCCGAGTGCGGGACCGTCGCGGTCAGCACGACGACCGCGAGCCCGCGTTCGGCGTGTTCCTGGGCGAGCATCGACCAGTTGTCGACGTCGCTGGTGTGCCGGTCCGGCCGGTCGAGCACGAGCATCCGGACGTCGCGCCTGCTCGCGGCGAGCGCGCACAGCAGCCGGGTCCGCGTTGCCGGCGCGACGTTCTCGAACCGGGTGTCCGCGTAGGCCGCCACGTCGTGCTCGGCGAGCCAGCGCAGGACGCTCTCCCGGTCTGCCTGCCGCCCGGCCAGCGCCAGTTCCTCACCGACCACCACCCGAAGCGCCAGTGCCTCCTCGGGTTCGCTGACACCGGGCGCGTCGACGACCGCGACCTGCCTGCGCAGTGCCGCCGCGTCGGGGGAGCCGTCGAGGGTGATCCGCCCGGTCGTCGGGCGCAACCGCCCGGCCAGCGCAAGGCCGAAAGCGGTCAGTCCGGTGCCGGGATCGCCGTGGACCAGCGCGAACTCACCGCTGGAGACGGTGAACGAGGTGGACGGCAGCAGCGTGCCGTGCGGGCCGTCGACGGACACGCGATCGGCGTGCACCTGCATGGGAGACTCCTTTTGAACTGACCGGTCAGTTCAAATTAGCCCTGCTGTGACTCCCTCGGCAAGCTGGCGGGGGGTGATCTGACCCCTTTGGGTGACGCGAGCGGTCAGCGCAGCGCCGAGGCCGGGCGAATCTCCCACATTGTCCACAATGGGCGGTATCCCTGGCGGTGCCAGAACACCGGTGACAGTGGGTTCGTGGGGCTGTAGAAGAGAAAAGTGCCTTCGACGTCGTCGAGGTTGAGCTGATCGTGTGCCACGGACATCAGCGCCTGTCCCACCCCGCCGCCACGGGCGGGGGCGATGACGGACAGCGTGCCGACGTAGCCCCAGCGGCCCCAGCCGAGGCGTCCCGCGATCGAGCTTCCCGCGGCGGGGGTCGTCCAGCCGCAGCTGGCGAGCCCGACGGCCGCCCCGCCGGACTCGGCGATCCAGGTACGCCCGCCGAACACCAGTCCGCGCCGTACCTCGGCGGTGATCAGCTCGGTGGCGTTCTCGCGCACCACGTTCGGCCCGACCAGCGCCGAGTAGCGGAGCTCGTTCATCCGCAACGCGATGATCTCTTCTTCGTCCACGGGACGTGCCCTGCGTACCAGCACGCCGGGAACGTCGACCTCGGGTGCGGGACGGTTGGGCCGCACGGCCAGCGCGTTCAACGGTTGCAGGCCGTGGTCGAGCAGCGCCCGCGTCGCCTCCGCGTCGCGCGAGGGCCACGCGACGGCGCAGGCCGAGTCCTGCGTGGGCGGCTCGCGATCCAGCCGTCGGCGCAGCGCTCCGAGCAGGGCTGACATTCCCTCGGCCCCGGTGTTTCCGATCAGCGGGGTGAGTTCCCAGTTCTCCCTGGCCGCCCACAGGCTCTCCGGCGACCCGGCGCCGTACACGGCCCGGTAGAGCACGCCGTGCACCTCCCTGCCGTCGGGGAGCACCGCGGTGAGGTGCTCGCCCTCGGGAAGGTCGGTCACCGGCGGCAGCAACGGGTCGATCCGGGCGAAGTGCTCCGACTGCTCGGCCGTCCGGTCGGTCACGTTTGCCGCTCTTTCACCGTGTGGAAGATCGCGGTGCCCGGAAACAGCTTGCCGCGCAACGGGCTCCACTGTCCCCAGGTGCGGGTGTGCCCTTCCGGCCATTCCGGTTCGATCAGGTCCGTCAACCGGAACCCGGCCGCGGCCAGCGCGCGGACGTAGTCGCCCATCGTGCGGTGATACTCCACATAGGTGGCGCGGCCGTCGGCGTCGACCTCGACGTAGGGCGTCCGATCGAAGTACGGCTGTGTCGCGGTGAGTCCGGTGGGGCCGGGATCGTCCGGGAAGATCCAGCGCATCGGGTGGGTCACCGCGAACACCCAACGGCCGCCGGGGCGGAGCACCCTTGCGACCTCGGCGAAGAGTGTCTCCACGGAGGCGACGAACGGCACGGCGCCGAACGCGGAACACGCGGTGTCGAAACTGTCGCCGGCCAGTGGCAGCCGCTCGGCGTTGGCCTGGACCAGCGGCACCCGGATCCCGGTGCGCTCGCCCGCGGCGAGACCGTGACGCAGCATGCCGCCCGAGAGGTCGACGCCGACGGCCCGGGCGCCCTGGGTGTGCAGCCAGCGGGTGCACGGCGCCGAGCCGCAACCGACCTCGAGCACGTCGGTGTCCCGGACCTCGCCGAGCAGGCGCGCGTCGGCTTCCAGCAGCCCCTCCGGGCACCAACGGAAGTCGCTCTCGCCGAGGAACTCGCCGTGGGTCGCGTGGTAGTCGTCCGCGTCGGCATCCCACCAGGCGAGGTTGGCCGAGGCCGCTTCGGCGGAGTCGACCGGCCGGTACGCGACCCCGGCTGTGTGCAGGCGTTGCTCGGCCCGCTCGTGCCGGTCGGCGGCGGGCGCTGTCTGCGGTGTTGGCGGCGTCCGCGGTGTTGGCGGCGGGGGAGTGACCACGCCCGCTATCCTGCCGGGTAGTCCGTGTCGTGGCCGCGCCGGGGACGAGGGTGACCCTCGTTGTGCCCGCGTCGGAGCGCCGCGTAGGATACGTGTTAGCGCAGTGGGTTCGCGCTGCCTTTGACTCAGCAGTGTTCGTGCTGGACGGAGTTCTTGCTGGTTGTGGGTCGCGCTCCTCGGGTGATGCTTGCGACCGTTCCTCGCCGAACGCGTTTTCGTCGTCGCCCTTGACTCCCACGGCGCGCGCAAACTGCACACCCACTAATCCCAAGCCGTTACCGGAGCAACCCGCCTAATGACCACCGACACAACCACCGCCCCGACCGCCACCGCCCCGGCGCAGCAGGTCGCGATCAACGACATCGGGACGGAGGAAGACTTCCTCGCAGCCATCGACAAGACCATCAAGTACTTCAATGATGGCGACATCGTTGAAGGCACCATCGTCAAGGTCGATCGCGATGAAGTGCTGCTCGACATCGGGTACAAAACCGAGGGCGTCATCCCCTCGCGCGAGCTTTCCATCAAGCACGATGTCGACCCGGCCGAGGTTGTCACCGTCGGTGATGAGGTCGAGGCCCTCGTTCTCCAGAAGGAGGACAAGGAAGGCCGCCTGATCCTGTCCAAGAAGCGCGCGCAGTACGAGCGCGCCTGGGGCACGATCGAGGAGCTCAAGGAGAAGGACGAGCCGGTCAGCGGCACCGTCATCGAGGTCGTCAAGGGTGGTCTCATCCTGGACATCGGCCTCCGTGGCTTCCTGCCCGCGTCGCTCGTCGAGATGCGCCGCGTTCGCGACCTGCAGCCGTATGTGGGCCGCGAGCTCGAGGCCAAGATCATCGAGCTGGACAAGAACCGCAACAACGTGGTGCTTTCCCGTCGCGCCTACCTGGAGCAGACCCAGTCCGAGGTCCGCAGCGAGTTCCTCAACGCGCTGGCCAAGGGGCAGGTCCGCAAGGGCGTTGTCTCCTCGATCGTCAACTTCGGTGCGTTCGTGGACCTCGGCGGCGTCGACGGCCTGGTGCACGTTTCCGAGCTGTCCTGGAAGCACATCGACCACCCGTCCGAGGTTGTCGAGGTCGGCCAGGAGGTCACGGTCGAGGTGCTCGACGTGGACATGGACCGCGAGCGCGTGTCCCTGTCGCTGAAGGCCACCCAGGAAGACCCGTGGCGCCAGTTCGCCCGTACTCACGCGATCGGTCAGATCGTGCCGGGCAAGGTCACCAAGCTCGTTCCGTTCGGCGCGTTCGTCCGCGTCGAGGAGGGAATCGAGGGCCTGGTGCACATCTCCGAGCTGGCCGAGCGCCACGTGGAGATCCCGGAGCAGGTCGTCCAGGTCAACGGCGATGTGATGGTCAAGGTCATCGACATCGACCTCGAGCGTCGCCGCATCTCGCTGTCGCTGAAGCAGGCCAACGAGGGCCTCACCACCGACGCCGAGTTCGACCCGACGCAGTACGGCATGGCCGCCGACTACGACGAGCAGGGCAACTACATCTACCCCGAGGGCTTCGACCCCGACACGCAGGAGTGGCAGGAAGGCTACGACACTCAGCGTGAGGAGTGGGAGCGTCAGTACGCCGAGGCACACGCTCGCTACGAGCAGCACATGAAGCAGATCGCCAAGGCCGCCGAGGCCGACGCGGAAGCGGCTGCCCAGGCGATCGCCGGCGGTGGCGAGAGCAGCAGCGGCGGTGGCGGGGAGCAGAGCTACTCCTCCACGCCGTCCGACTCGGCGCCGAAGAGCACCGGTGGGACGCTGGCCAGTGACGAGCAGCTCGCCGCGCTGCGTGAGAAGCTGTCCGGTGGCGCGTGAGGCCCTGAGCGCCTGACAAACGACACCACGAGAGAGGCCCCGGTCCATATCGGACCGGGGCTTCCCCCGTGCGCACCCCACGTTTCAGGACTTGGAGTGTCTGCAAGTACCACCAAGCAAGATCGACATCGCCGCCAACTGCTACCGAGGCATGCGGGTTGGCGGCAGCTGACGACGCTCTTGATCTTGCTTGGTGGTACTTGCAGGCGCACCAAGCTTGGTGAGGGCAGGTGGACGCGGGAGTGCGGCCAGGAATGAGCCGGGGTTGAGCCGGAGAGAGCCGCGACCTGGGTCAGGTGGTGGCGGGAGCCCAGGCGTGCTCGTGAGCGGCGGCGCGAGCCCTGCGACGCAGGCCGGCGAGGCTGTGCTTGGCCGGCACCAGAAGTGCGGTCAGCCAGGTGCGGCGATACTCGGTCAACGCCTCTGCGACGGGACGATGCATGACGCAATGCACCAGCCCCGGCGTTCCGAGCCGGTGCTTACCAGTGTGCCTGCTGTCTGGCATCGTTCCTCCGAGTGGGCGATTGCCTACGCCGCGCACGGTACGCAATCGGGAAGCCAAATGGTGTGAAATTCCCGGCGTGTCACCCACTTCAGTTGCATAACGTCTCGTGATGTGCCTCTGAGTGGGCCCGAGCACGGGAACATCACCGCCTTCGCGGATGTTGTCCGGGGCTGATTGAATGCCCGTCATGCTGCGAGTGGGACTCACCGGCGGGATCGGTGCCGGAAAATCGACCGTCGCGACCAGGTTGGTCGAGCATGGTGCGGTACTGATCGACGCGGATCTCCTCGCCAGGGAGGTGGTGGAGCCCGGCACGGAAGGTCTCGCCGAGATCGTCGAGGCCTTCGGCCCGGATGTGCTGACCAGGGACGGCGCGCTGGACCGGGCCGCGCTGGCGGCGCGGGCGTTCGCCGACGAGCAGTCGCGACGGAGGCTGAACGGCATCGTCCATCCCAGGGTCGGCGCGCGGACCGCCGAGCTGATGCGGAACGCGGCGCCCGACGCGATCGTGGTGCACGACATCCCGTTGCTGGTCGAGGGCGGGCTCGCCCCGCACTACCACCTCGTCGTCGTCGTCGACGCCGACGAGGAGGTCCGGGTGCGCAGGCTCGTGGAGGCCCGCGGCATGTCGGAGGCGGACGCCAGGGCCAGGATCGCGGCACAGGCGAGTGTCGAACAACGCCGAGCCGCCGCCGACGTGTGGCTGGACAACGGCGGGGCACGGGACATCGTGCTGGCGGAGGTCGACGCGCTGTGGGCGGACAGGCTGGTGCCGTTCGAGGCGAACCTGCGGCTGCGTAAACCGCGTCCACCCCGTTCTCCGCTGGTATCTCCCTACGACGAAACCTGGCCAGGTCAGGCCGAACGCGTGCTCGGCAGGGTGCGGGCAGCGGCGGGGGACAGAGCCGCGCGGGCCGATCACATCGGCTCCACCGCGGTCCCCGGCCTGCCGGCCAAGGACGTACTCGACCTCCAGTTGACCGTGCCGACGCTGGATGTCGCGGACGAGCTCGCCGACGCCTTGTCCGACGCGGGGTTCCCCAGGGCGGAGGGGCACTGGTTCGACGATCCGCAGGACGGTACGGCCGGTTCCGCCGTCTGGGACAAGCGGTTCCACTTCGGCGCGGATCCGGTCCGTCCGGTGAACCTGCACGTCCGAGCCGAAGAAGGGCCGGCGTGGCGCCTCGCGCTGCTGTTCCGGGACTGGCTGCGGGCGAATCCACCGGAGCTTGCCGCCTACGCGGAGGTCAAGCGGCGGCTGGCAGGCGCGCATGCGGGCGATGGCACGACACAGCCGTACGCGGAGGAGAAGCAGGACTGGGTCAACGACGCGTTCACCCGGGCCGAGGAGTGGGCGGAGCGGACCGGGTGGAGTCCCGCCTGACGGCCGCGGAACTGCCAACTCGGGCTCCGGAACTGCAAACTCGGGCCGGCGGTTAGTGGCGCTGCCAGGTCAGGGTGATGTCCATCGTGCGCAGCCATTCCTGCAGGCGGTAGCCGTGGCGGGCGAGGCCGTCGACGGTGGTGAACGTGGTATCCAGTGCCTGGCGTGCCGTGTAGGCTGGTAGCAGGTCCGCGCTGGTGGCGGCGAGCAGCTCGTCGGAGTCGAGTACGTCGAGGCCGCGGGCGTCGCGGAGCACGATGTCCAGGTAGAGGTCGGTGGCCCGCCACCGGTCATCGTGGCGTTCGATGTCCACGACGTCGAGGTAGAAGTCCTGGTCGTGCTCGTGCCCCTCGGTGAACCAGAAGTCCGTGATCCGCAGGCCAAGGCCGGGCAGCAGCCACGACTCCAGGTAGTGGAACTGGCGCCTGCCCGGAGTCGGCCTGGCCATGTACAGCCCGAACGACTCGACCTGGAACCGTTCGACGTCGCGGACGATCCCCTTCGGGTCGGTGTTGCTCATGCCGGGCACGTCGAAGATCTCGGTCTTGGGTGGGTGCAGGTCGGGCATGCCGCCCATCCTGCCGGGTCCGCTCGCAGCTCGACGGACACCACCGGCTGAAACTGTCGGTGGGCGCGCCTACCCTGGAGACGTGGCTTTCGCAACCGAACATCCCGTGCTCGCGCACTCCGAGTTCCGCCCGGTCTCCGACGTCCCCAGGTCGGACGGCAAGTTCACGGTGGTCAGTGACTACCAGCCCGCGGGCGACCAGCCCAAGGCGATCGACGAGCTGGAGCGCCGGATCAGGGCGGGAGAGAAGGACGTCGTCCTGCTCGGCGCCACCGGTACGGGCAAGTCGGCGACCACAGCCTGGCTGATCGAGCGGGTGCAACGGCCGACGTTGGTGATGGCACCCAACAAGACACTCGCCGCGCAGCTGGCCAACGAGCTGAGGGACCTCTTCCCGAACAACGCGGTCGAGTACTTCGTCAGCTACTACGACTACTACCAGCCAGAGGCATATATCGCGCAGACCGACACCTACATCGAGAAGGACTCCTCGGTCAACGACGACGTCGAGCGGCTGCGGCACTCCGCCACGATGAACCTGCTCTCCAGGCGGGACGTGATCGTGGTTGCCAGCGTGTCGTGCATCTACGGCCTCGGCACCCCGCAGTCCTACCTCGACCGCTCCAGCAGCCTCAAGGTCGGCGAGGAGGTGGACCGGGACACCTTCCTGCGGGCACTGGTCGACGTGCAGTACACCCGCAACGACCTGGCTTTCGCCCGCGGCACCTTCCGCGTCCGGGGGGACACCGTGGAGATCATCCCGGCCTACGAGGAGCTGGCGATCCGGGTCGAGTTCTTCGGCGACGAGATCGACAAGCTGTACTACCTGCACCCGCTGACCGGCGACATCGTGAACGAGGTCGCCGAGGTGCGGATCTTCCCCGCCACGCACTACGTCGCCGGGCCGGAGCGGATGGAAAAGGCGATCAAGACCATCCAGTCCGAGCTGGAGGACCGGTTGGCCACGCTGGAGAAGCAGGGCAAACTGCTCGAGGCCCAGCGGCTGCGCATGCGCACCAACTACGACATCGAGATGATGCAGCAGGTCGGGTTCTGTTCCGGCATCGAGAACTACTCGCGGCACGTCGACGGCCGCCCCGAGGGCTCCGCGCCCGCGACCCTGATCGACTACTTCCCCGAGGACTTCCTCCTGGTGGTCGACGAGTCGCACGTGACCGTCCCGCAGATCGGTGGCATGTACGAGGGCGACATGTCCCGCAAGCGCAACCTCGTGGAGCACGGCTTCCGGCTGCCCAGCGCGATGGACAACCGGCCGCTGACCTGGGAGGAGTTCTCCGACCGCATCGGTCAGACGGTGTACCTCTCGGCGACGCCGGGGCCGTACGAGATGGGGCAGACCGGCGGCGAGTTCGTCGAGCAGGTCATCCGGCCGACCGGCCTGATCGATCCCGAGGTGGTCGTCAAGCCGACCGAGGGGCAGATTGACGACCTGGTGCACGAGATCAGGACCAGGGCCGACAAGGACGAGCGGGTGCTTGTCACCACGCTCACCAAGAAGATGGCGGAGGACCTCACCGACTACCTGCTCGAGCTGGGTATCCGGGTGCGCTATCTGCACTCCGAAGTGGACACCCTCCGGCGGGTGGAGCTGTTGCGGCAGCTGCGGTCCGGCGACTTCGATGTGCTGATCGGCATCAACCTGCTCCGCGAGGGGCTCGACCTGCCCGAGGTGTCCCTGGTGTCCATTCTGGACGCCGATAAGGAGGGCTTCCTGCGCAGCGGAACTTCGCTGATCCAGACGATCGGCCGTGCCGCGCGAAACGTGTCCGGTCAGGTGCACATGTACGCGGACCGGATCACCGACTCGATGCAGCACGCCATCGACGAGACGAACCGCCGTCGCGCCAAGCAGATCGCCTACAACACGGAACGAGGCCTCGACCCACAGCCGCTGCGGAAGAAGATCGCCGACATCCTCGACCGTGTCTACGACGAGGCGGAGGACTCCGAGGACGTGGCGATCGGCGGTTCCGGACGCAACTCCTCGCGTGGGAAGAAGCCCGAGCAGGGCGGTGGAGTGCGCAGCTCGGGGATGCTGGCGGACAAGGACGTCGGCGCGATGCCAAGGGCGGAACTGGCGGACCTCATCCAGCAGATGACCGAGCAGATGATGCAGGCGGCCCGCGACCTGCAGTTCGAGCTGGCGGCCAGGCTGCGGGACGAGGTCGCGGACCTGAAGAAGGAGTTGCGCGGAATGGACGCCGCGGGCATCAAGTAGGACCGGGAGGGTTATTCACAAGTGAGTTGGCGGGGCCCGCCCCGAAGGGCCCCCGCTGTGGCAGGCTTTTTGTGCCACAGTAGGAAGGGCCCCCGCTGTGGCA
>NZ_FOKG01000016.1:0-67959 GCF_900111885.1 Amycolatopsis marina | reverse complement strand
GCTTTTTGTGCCACAGTAGGAAGGGCCCCCGCTGTGGCAAGCTCTTTGTGCCACAGTAGGGGCGGTTCGCGACGACTCACTGCTGGTGAGGCGCGTGCATGACCGCGGGTTGACCGTGGATAACCCGACTTATGAATAGGACACCGGGAGTCACACGCGCAACTCGGTTCCGTCCCGGGCGAGACCGGCGCCCGCGGCGCTCATCTCCGCGAACTCCGGTGACCGGGGGTCGAGCACCGGATTGGTGTTGTTGATGTGCGTGTACAGCCAGCGTGTGCCGCTTTCGGCCCGCCGGATCCGATCGAGGCTGCCGCCCGTCCCACTCATCGGCAGGTGTCCCATCGCGAGCTGCGCGCGGGAACCGACGGCGGTGTCCGTGGCGGTGGACATCTCGTCCGGGGCGAAGAACGAGCCGTCCAGCAGCACGTGGCTCGCACCCGCGCAGAACTCGTCGAAGCCCGGTGGCCAGCCCGCCAGGCACGGGGCGTAGACCAGTGCGCTGCCGGTGACCGGGTCGGAGATCCGATAGGCCACCACCCATGGCCCTTCCGCCGGAGAGCCCGCCGCGTACTTGGGCCGCTTGTCGCTGACCGGCAGTGTGCTGATTCGCAGGCCGTCGATGTCCGGCGCGCCGGTGCTCGGCGAGAGCCATTCCCAGCCGGCGTACCGGCCGACGATCTCGCGTGCTGGCAACGTGTTCAGCACAGCCTCCGGTGCCCACACTCGCAGTCCGGCTGCCTCCTTGAGCTGGATGAGACCGAGGGTGTGGTCCAGTTCGCCGTCGGTGAGCAGGACACCGCGGACCGGCGTGTCCCGCGGTCCGGGGCCCGCGGCCAGCGCGGGGCAGGACAGGATCTGCGCGCGGATGTCGGGGGAGGCGTTGAGGAGGTACCAACCGTGGCCGTCCACGCTGATCGCGAGGCAGTCCTGGGCGCGCGGGGCGATCGTGCCCTGCCGGGCGGCACGGCAGTTCGCGCAGGCGCAGTTCCACTGCGGCAGGCCTCCGCCCGCGGCGGTGCCCAGCAGCACTGCCCTCACCGCGGGCCGCGCATGACGAAGTCCGCGTCCTCCCGCGGTGCTTCCAGAATCCGCTCGACCAGTGCTCGGTCCGGAGACAGTGTGCAGACCGGGTCGGTCGCGGCCGCGTCCCCGGTGAGCTGGAACGCCTGGCAGCGGCAGCCGCCGAAGTCGATCGAGCGCCGGTCGCACGAGCGGCACGGATCGCGCATCCAGTCCTCGCCCCGATAGGCGTTGAAGGACTCCGACTGGTACCAGATGTCGGCCAGCGTGCGGTTCCGCACGTTCTCCAGGGTCAAGGTCGAGATCGCGGTGGCCGCGGGGCAGGGCAGCACCGTGCCATCGGGCGCCACCGTCAGCTGCCGGGAACCCCATCCGGACATGCACGGCTTGGGATAGGACTCGTAGTAGTCGGCGAGCACGTACACGAGGTCCATCCGCCCGCGCAGCCGCTCGGTCGCGGCGCGGACGATCGGTTCGGCCGCGGCCAACTGCTCCCTGGTCGGCTGCAGCGCGGCGCGGTTGCGCAGTGCCCAGCCGTAGTACTGGGTGTTGGCGAGTTCGAGACGGTCGGCGCCCATCCGCTCGGCCAGGTCGATCATCGCTTCGAGCTGGTCGTGGTTCGCGCGGTGCAGAACCACGTTGACGCTCAACGGCAGTCCTGCCCGGGTGACCAGCCCCGCCGCGGTGATCTTGTGCTCATGCGCCCGTGCGCCCGCGAGCAGGTTCGCCCTCGCCGAATCGGCGGCCTGCACGGACAATTGGACATGGGCGAGACCCCGGTCCACGAGGTCCGCGAGCCGGGATTCGGTCAGGCCGAGACCACTTGTCACCAGGCTGACGTAACAGCCGAGTTCACCGGCCCTGCTCACGAGCAGCGGCAGGTCGGCTCTCGACAGCGGCTCGCCGCCGGACAGATGCACCTGCAGCACGCCGAGTTCGCGTGCCTGCTCCAGCACCGAAAGCCACTCGTCGGTTCCGAGCTCGTCCTCCCGGGCAGTGAGTTCGAGGGGATTGGAACAGTACGGGCAGTGCAGCGGACAACGATGTGTCAGCTCTGCCAGCATGCCCAGCGGTGCGTTCACCGCGTTCGTCACGTCCATTCGACCATCCGCCGTTCCACCAGTCTGGCGAGTACGCCGTGTACCTCGTGCTCGCGCACGCCCGAGTAGCGCTGACCGAGCGCCGCCACGATGTCCTGCACGGTCCGGTTTCCGTCGCAGAGCCCGAGCACCGTCGCCGCGGTCGGATTGGGTACGAGAACGCCCTCGGGATACAACAGGACGTGCGTGTCCCGCGTCTTGTCGTACGTCAGGCGGACACCGCGGCGCAGCCTCGGCCGGTCCACGCTTCACCCCTTCGCGGCAAGGTCGATGGCGTCGAGCATGGACCACAGCACGTCACACTTGAACGACAGTGCCGCGACGGCCCTGTCCTGCTGTTCGCGTGTCCGGCAGTACCGCACGACGACGTCCAGCGCCTCCTGGCCTTCGCCACTCACCGCACCGATCCGATTGGTGAAGTACGCCAGGTCACTGTCGCTGATCCAGGGGTAGCTGGCCAGCATGTCGCTCACCCTGCGGCGCATGAGATGTCCGGAGAACATCTCCGTGAGTCCCGATGCGACCGCCTCCTGCCACGGCCTCGTCCTGGCGAAGTCCACGTAGGCGTCGACCGCGAACCGGACGCCGGGAACCACATGCCGCTCGTCGAGCACCTCCGCCCTGGTGAGCCCCACCGCTTCGCACAGACGCAGCCAGCGTTCGGCGCCGCCCTCACCCTCGGTGCGGCCGTCGTGGTAGACGATCCGGTCCAGCCAGCGGCGCCGGATCGCGGTGACATCGCAGTTGCTGATGATCGCGGCATCCTTCTGCGGCAGCCTTCGCTGGTAGTACCAGCGGTTGGCGGCCCAGGCCCGCAGTTCCTCCTTGCCGAGGTCGCCGCCGTGCAGTCGGCGGTGAAACGGGTGAGCGCCCCAGTACCGGGGCTCGAGACCGCGCAGGGCGGCGACGAATTCGTTCTCGCTCAGTGCGGAGTCCGGCATCACTGTTCCTCCGGTCGCGCCCGGCCGGTTCATGGAAGCGCTTTCTGAAGCGGCCGGGCGCGACGGTGTGAAGGAGTGTTCACTCCATCCGGCCGAGGTACGCGGTCACTTCCATCGGGGTTTCGTACTCGACGAAGTCCGGAGTGGACCACACCTCACGCTCGCCGGTTTCGATCATCAGCTACTCCTCTCGAGCGTGTGGGCTTGACGTCTGCACGGTAGCCCGCGCAGTTGTGAAAGCGCTTTCCCCCAATCGGGTGGCGCTAGTGCTCGCCCACGAGTGCCGCGAGTTCACGCCATTCGCGTAGCGGCAGTTCCCCCGGGCTCGGCGTCAGCACCTGCAGGCAGACGTGGTCGGCGCCTGCGTCCAGGTGGGCTCGAACTCGTGCGGAGATTGCCTTGATGTCACCTCCGGCGACGAGGGCGTCATTCAGGCGTCCGCTGCCGCCGTCGGCGAGTTCGGTCTCGTCGAACCCGAGGCGAAGCAGGTTGTTGCGCTGGTGCTGTGCCCGCAGGTACGCGCCGACGTGTGCACGCTGGAGTTGTCTGACGCGCTCGGGGTCGGAGTCGAGTACGACGGCCTGCTCGACGGCCAGGTACGCGCCGGTGCCCATGCGCTCACGAGCCATGGCGGTATGCGCAACGGGCACGAAGTACGAATGTGCCCCCGAGGTCCGCTCAGCGGCCAGATCGAGCATTCTCGGGCCCAGTGCCGCGAGTACCCGGCGCGGCGCCGTGGCTGGAGTCGCACCGGCGAGCGGCGCTGTGTCCATCGTGTCCAGATAGTCGCGCATGTCGGACACCGGCTTCTCGCTCATGGGTACCCGGTAACCGCCGAACGAGTTCGGCGAGCCGGGAACCCGATGTCCACCGAGGCCGAGCAGCAGCCGGCCGCGGTACTGCTCGGCGAGTGATCGTTCCGCTGCCGCCATGGTCAGGGGAGTGCGCAGGTGGACGTTGGCGATTCCGGTCGCCACTACGGCTCGATGTGTCGCGCCGAGCAGCAGGGCGGCTTGTGTCATCGCTTCCCTGCCGAGCGCCTCGCCGAACCAGATCGCGCGGTAGCCCAGTTCCTCCAGTTCGGCGGCGGCATCACGCACCCGCCCGGCGGGGTGGGCGTCGAAGGCGAATGTCCAGATCCCGATCTTGCCGGGACGGTGCTGCGGGTCGGGCATGGTGTCTGCTCTCCAGGTAAAGTGAGGGTGCCTCCGTTTTCGACAATACGGAGGCTGCCTCCGTTTGTGCAAGCGTGGTCGAGCAGTGAGGAGCTGACTGACGTGATCGAGGGACGTCCGGTGCGCGCCGACGCGCGCCGAAACCGCGATCGGCTGCTCGCCGAGGCGGAAGCGGTGTTCCGGGACCGCGGTACCGGCGCATCCCTGGAAGACATCGCGCGCGGGGCAGGGGTCGGCATCGGCACGCTTTACCGGCATTTCCCGACCCGTGAAGCACTGCTGGAAGCGTTGATGCAGGACCGGTTCTCGACGCTCTGTTCGAGAAGTGACGAACTGCTGGACGCGCGTTCCCCGCGAGCCGCCCTGCTTTCCTGGTTGCGCGAGTTCGTGGCCTCGTCGAGCAGATACCGTGGACTGCCCGCCTCGGTCATGGCGACACTGGCCAACGAGGAGTCCAGGTTGTCCGCGTCGTGCCGGGCGATGGGCGAGGCGGGGCAGCGGCTGTTGGTCCGGGCCCAGCAGGCGGCGGAGGTGCGTTCGGACCTCCGCATCGACGAGCTTCTGCCGCTCGCCGCCTCGATCTCCTGGGCCGCGGAGCACCGGCAGGAGGACATCGACCGGTTTCTGGTGCTGCTGTTCGAGGGCATCGGGTGCGCCCCGGACCCGATCGCGTGACCGGGCGCCGGACCCCGGAAAACCGGTGGACCCGGCGGCGGTGCTGACCGAAGCTGGATCGGTGAACGAACGTCTGACGGCCGGCGGCGATCTGTGGCTGCGCCCGTGGGCTCCCGATGATCTCGACGCGGTGCTGTGCGCCTTCACCGACCCGGAGATGTGGCGTCAGTCCGAGGAGCCGGTGGACACCGTCCCCGCAGCCGCGGCCTGGATAGCCGCCCGGCAGCGGCACTGGGCCACCGGGACGGGCTACTCGTGGGCCGTGCTGGACGCGCGGTCAGTGGTGCTCGGCTGTGTCGAGGTGGGCGCGGTGAACCGTCGGCACGGCTGCGGCTGGGTGTCCTACTGGACGACCAAGGCCGCCAGGGGCAGGGGAGTCGCGACAGCCGCCTGCCGCACCGCCAGTGACTGGGCCCTGTACGACCTCGGCCTGCACCGACTGGAACTGGGCCACCGGTTGAACAACCCGGCCTCCTGTCAGGTCGCCACCCGTGCCGGTTACCGGCCGGAGGGCGTGCAGCGCGACAAGCTCCGCTACGACGGCAGGTGGTACGACGTGGAGATCCACGCCCGGCTGGTCACGGACCGGGGTTTCGCCGCCGCGAGCTGACCCGACTCCTCAGAAAGACCCTCAGCTGGTGATGTCCTTCGTCGCGAACCGCCTGCTAGCCAGCAGCAGGAAGACCGTGGCGTACACGACGGACAGCAGTGCACCGTTGGCGATGTCCGTCCAGTCGATGTCGGTGGAGATCAGGTCCATCCAGGCGAACGAGTAGTGCGTCGGGAGGAAGTCCCGCAGGTCGCCGAGCGCGGTGATCTGGTCCAGGATCTGCGAGACGATCGAGACCAGCACCGCCCCGCCGACCGCGCCCAGCGGCGCGTCCGTGGAGACGCTGAGCAGCAGTGCGAGACCGGCGACCCAGGAGAGCTGGACGACGATGTAAGCCACGGCGAGGATCATCGCGATGATGCTGTCGCCGAACGGCACCGCGTCGCCGGTGGGACTGATCGCGTCCCCTGCGCCGTACCAGATCACCCCGACCAGCAGGGCGACCGTGGGCAACAGCGCGAGCGCTCCCGCCGACAGCAACCCCGAGGCGATCGCCTTCTGCCGTAGCACCCTGTGTCTCGGCACGGGTATGGCGAGCAGGTACTTCAGGCTCGACCACGATGCCTCGCTGGCGATCGTGTCACCGAAGAACAGCGCCACGATCATCGGCAGCAGGAAGGTGCTGGACACGAACAGGGCGAGCACGACGAAGTTGGGTGCGCTTGCCGTGGCCAGGTCGATGAATCCACCGGACCGCCGGTTCGGATTCGCGTCACCGATCTCGAACGCCACCACCAGGATGAACGGCAGCAGCGCCACGAAACCGAACACGAGCTGGGTCCGCCGCCTGCGCAACTGCCTGCCCAGTTCGACGGCGAGGGGCAGGGTGCGGGACGCGCGATAGCCCACCACCGAACCGTCCGGAGCCACCTCCGTCGGCTCGTGCTCCGCCGCGTCGGTGAGTTCGAGCAGTGCCGCCGGATCGGTGTGCACGCCGTGGTCGGCTCCGGGGTTCGCCCCCGCTGCCGAACCTCTCGTGGAGTTACCCACTGGATTCACCCTCTCCGACCAGTTGCAGGAATGCGTCTTCCAGCCGTCGCCGCGGCCCGGCCTGCTCCACCGCGATTCCGGCCCGCACCAGGGCGGCCACGGCCTCGGCGCGGGGGAGCCCGTCGAGGTCGGCGTGCACAAGAGCACCTTCGATGTCTACTGTGGACACACCGCCCACCGCTCGCAGTGCGGCGGCGGCCTCCTCGGGCTGGTCCACCCGGAAGGTGGCCTCCCCGCCTGCCGCGACGATGTCGCCGACCTCGCCCGCCGCCACCAGCCTGCCGCGGTGCATGACGACCACGTGCGTCGAGGTCTGTTCCACCTCCGCGAGCAGGTGGCTGGAGACCAGCACCGTGCGTCCGGTCGCGGCGTAGCGCTGCAGCACCTCGCGCATCTGGTGGATCTGCGGCGGGTCGAGGCCGTTGGTCGGTTCGTCGAGCACCAGCAGCTCCGGCAGACCGAGCATGGCCTGCGCGATCGCCAGCCGCTGGCGCATGCCCTGGCTGTAGGTCCGCACCTTGCGGTGCACCGCGTCTCCGAGTCCGGCGATCTCCAATGCCTCGTCGAGGTGTGCCCGCTCCACGGGCCTTCCCGTGCTGGCCCAGTACAACCGCAGGTTCGCGGCGCCGGACAGGTGGGGCAGGAAACCCGAGCCCTCCACGAACGACCCGATCCGGGAAAGCACGGGGGCGCCGGGGGTGACGGTGTGCCCGAAGACCTTGATCTGGCCCGCTGTGGGACTGATCAGGCCCATCAGCATCCGCAGCGTGGTGGTCTTGCCCGCGCCGTTCGGGCCCAGCAGACCCAGCACCTGGCCCCGCTCCACCCGGAACGACAGGTCCTTCACCGCGGTGAGACCACCGGGATAGGACTTGGTCAGGTTCTCGATGACCAGTGGTGTGTCGGCCAGTGTGGCGTCGACGTGATGTGCGCGCCTGCGGCGCAGCGCGGCGATCGCGGCCACCGCGATCGCCGCGGCCAGCACGCCGGCGATCCCGAGCAACTGCCCGACCGGCCAGGCGCCGCCTGCCGTGACGCCGGGGACCACCGGCACCGCGATGGCGTCATCGGCGAGGGAGACACGGTACGCGGCTGGGGCGGCGGGGCCGGTGTACGACTGATCGGTCGTACCGACGACCAGCTGCAGCGCGTGCCCCTCCTCGATGGGCCGGACGACGCCGGGCAGCGTGACCGTGACCTCCACCGGCGATCCGTCCTCGGGGAGGTCGGGGATGCGCAGCGGGGCGATCGCGTTGCCCGGCAGCACCCGGGCGCCGTCGGGTGAGACGTCATAGAGCTTGGCGAAGAGGACGGCTCCGGATTCCGGCACGGGTCCGTCGGCGGCGACCCGGAGTCGCACGGTGGTGGCACCGGTGATCAGCAGCTGCGACTGCACCGGCTCCGAGACGAACCCCGCGGACTGACCGGGCGGATCGATGGTGAACAGGCTCGACAGCCGTGAAGAGCCGCTGACGATGCGGTTGAGGCCGGGCAGTCCGCTCACCGCGGCCGGATTTCCGCCGGGCGGGTTCACGATCGTCTGTTCCGGACCCTCCAGCCGCACGCCGCGCCGGTCGGTCTCGCCACCGGAAAGGCCCGGATACTCCTGTGCCTCGACGCTGCGCACCGAGGGGGTGCCGTTGGTCCGCAGCGCACCCTGCACCTCGTAGGTGAACCCCGGAACGGGATCGCTGCCCTCGCCGGTGAGGCGGAAGTCCAGCCAGTCGGCGATCGTGCCGCGCAACTGCGGGCCCGGCGCGCCGCCGTCGTGCCCTCCCGTGTACCAGACCACGCTGACCTCGCCACCGGCTTCGGTGATCTGCCGTGCGGTGGCGTCGGCCTGGTCGAGTCCGAACAGGGTGTCGTTCTCGCCCTGCACCAACAGGGTCGGGGCGGTGATCCGGTCGGTGACCGAGACGGGAGAGATGCGCCGGAGCAACTCGGTGGTCCGCGCATCCGCGCTGCCGTCGGTCGCGACGTCGGTGTAGGCCCGGCACACCTCGTCGGTGAAGCGCCCGCACGGGTCGGCGGCAGGGGTGTCTCCTGGCTGCCGGCCGCCAGAAGGGAGGTTCGCGCCGCCCGCCGCCCCCTGCCCGCCGGAGAGTTCGTTGTCGTCCGGTTCGGCGCCCGGCTCGATGGCCTCGGCGGCGGGGCCTGCCGGTGTCGGCGCGCCCGAACCCGCGGAGAAGAGGATGCCTGCCCAGGACTGCTTGAACACCCCGTCCGGCGCGAAGTTGCCCGGTGCGGGAGTGCCCGCCGCGGGTGCTTCGGTGCTTGCCGTGTTCGGGATGAGCCCCTGCGCCAGGTCGTTGTAGGTGATCACCGGCGCGATGGCGTCGATGCGGTCGTCGGTGCCGGCGAGCAGCAACGCCAGCGCTCCGCCGTAGGACGCACCCGTGACGCCGACCCTCGGGTCTCCCTCGGTGTCGGTGACCACCTCGGGGAGGGTGGCGAGATGGTCGATCAGCCTGCTGGCGTCGGCGACCTCGAAGCGGGGATCGTTCAGTGCGATCTCGCCGGTGCTGCGCCCGAAACCGCGGGCGGAGTACGCGAGGACGACGAAGCCGCGCTCGGCGAGTTCGCCCGCTTCTCTGGCGACGCTGGTCTTGTCACCGCCGAATCCGTGGGGCAGGAGGACGGCGGGGGCAGGCGTCCGCTCGGGGGTGTACAGCGTCGTGTCGAGCTGGAGCCGGTCGGTGGATCCTGGTGCGGCGGGGACCTCGATGAACTCGTCGATGGTCGCCACGGGCGACGGCTCTTCCGCCGTGTTCGCCCAGACCAGCGCGCCCGCCGCGAGCACGGCAACGGCGAGGGCGAGGGCGGCGTGGCGGCGACGGCCGGGGGGAAGAAGTCGGGCAAAGGGCACGACGACGACCGTATTCGTCGTTTCCTGAGAGAGTGCTGTGGGTACCTCCAACGAGGGTGTGACGGAGCTAACGCTAGGGATTCAGGTGACCAGCGCAACCTTGACTGGCGTCGTTGATCTCGGACGCGCAAGATACGGAGCGACGTGGAGGGGAGTATTCCTTCGCGGCGGTGTCGTCAGCACGGAGCCCCTGTACCGGTGGTACGGCGAGCGCCCGGCACCGCCGGCCGGTGAGTTCGCCGGTGGAAGAGACCTCCGGGTAGTGGCTGCTATCCGCTAACCGGAGGGTTGTTTTTTGATGAATGTCCCCTTGTGGGTCTGGCTCGCGACTGTCGGCGGACTTCTCGTCCTGATCGCGATCGATCTGGTCGTCGTCGACCGCAAACCCCATCAGGTCACCACCGGCGAAGCCGCGAGGTGGGTGACCTTCTATGTCAGCTGTGCCGTGCTGTTCGGAATCGGCGTCTGGATCCTCGGTGGTCACGACTTCGGTGTGGAGTTCTTCACCGGCTACATCACCGAGTACTCCCTCAGCGTGGACAACCTGTTCATCTTCATGGTGATCATGTCCTCGTTCAAGGTCCCGGCCATCCACCAGCACCGGGTCCTGCTGATCGGCATTCTGCTCGCACTGGTGATGCGCGGTGCCTTCATCGCCGTCGGCGCGGCGCTCATCGCCCAGTTCGTCTGGGTCTTCTTCCTCTTCGGCGCGATCCTCGTCTGGACCGCGGTCAGCATGGTGCGGGAGAAGGGCGCGGACGAGGAGTACCACGAGAACGCGGTGACCCGCTGGGTGCGCAAGATCTTCCCGGTGACCGAGGACTACATCGGCCACAGCATGGTGGTGAAGCGCGACGGCAAGCGCTGGATCACGCCGATGTTCGTGGTGATCGTGGCGATCGGCAGCGCCGACCTGCTCTTCGCCGTCGACTCCATTCCGGCGATCTTCGGGATCACCCAGGAGGCGTTCCTCGTCTTCACGGCGAACGCGTTCGCGCTGATGGGCCTGCGGCAGCTCTACTTCCTGCTCGGTGGCCTCGTGACGAAGCTGGTCTACCTCTCCCGGGGGCTGGCGATCATCCTCGCCTTCATCGGCGCCAAGCTGTTCCTGCACGCGCTGCACGAGTACCACGTCGTCCCGGAGTGGATGGAGATCAACAACTGGGTCTCGCTCGGCGTGATCATCGCGGTCCTGACACTGACCACGGTGTTCAGCCTGCGCAAGGCGAGCAGGGACCCGGATGCTGCGGGGACCGATCTCCAGCTGAACGCACTCTCGCCGGAGGAGCGGGCGGCCGCCGGCCAGGGGGGCGGGGCCGAGGAGGAGGGCCACGCCGAGGCGGGCCACAACCACCCCAAATCTGGTAGTTAGTTCGGCTAACAATCATGTACGGTCAGGACTGTGCGTCCTGCCGACATCGAACTGCTGACCGTTCCCGGTTCACTCACGCTGCGTGGTGACCTGCTCGTCGCCGGACTGTCCCGGCCCGATCTGGCGGACAACTCGTACCGGAGTTCGCTGCGCCGTATCGGGCTGGGCGGCGGCGATCTGCCGTGGACCCGTGGCACGCGCGACAGCGCACCCGTGCTCTCACCCGACGGGCGCTGGATCGCGTTTCTGCGGGCAGGCACCGGTGACGGGCCCGCGGGAAGCGCGCAACTGCACCTCATGCCCACCGACGGCGGGGAGGCCGTTCGGCTGACCTCGCTGCCGCTCGGCGCGGGTGCTCCGGTCTGGGACCCGGCCTCGGCTCGGATCGCGTTCGTCGCACGGGTCCCCGAGCCCGGCCGGTACGGCACACGGCCCGCGGACGGCGCCAAGGACGTGGCACCCGCCCCCGCCGACGAGGCCCCGCGCCGGATCACCCGGCTCGACTACCGGATCGACGACATCGGTTTCCTGCTCGACCGTCCCGCGCGGCTGTTCGTGCTGGACGTCGAGGAGGCGCTGCGTGGTGTGGGCGCGGGCGAGCCCGTCGACCCGGAGCCGTTGACCGATGGTCCCGCCGACGTCTGCGACCCTGCTTGGACACCGGATGGTGACGCGATGCTGGTCAGCGCCGCGCGGGACTGGGCGCGGACCGAGACCGTGTGCTCGGACCTCTACCGCATCCCGGTGGCGGGCGGCGAACCCGAGCTCGTGGTGCGCAGCGAAGGCACCGCGGACCATGCCGTGGTGGCCGAGGACGGCACGATCTGGTTCTACGGCACCGAGTTCGCCGGCCTCGACGACATCGCGCGCAACACCGGTCTATGGGCCGCCGCCCTGCCGGAACCGGGCGGGCAGCCGTCGCGCCCGCGCAGGGTGACCGATGCGGAGTCGGTGGACTGCGCGCCCGGAGCGGGTGTTCCTGTCGTGCGTGGCGAGGACGTGCTCGTGGTGGTCCGCCATCGCGGTGCGGCCGAGTTGCGGGCAGTGCCGAAACGGGCGGAGCGGGCGTCGCTGGCGGCCCTGCGGCTGCTGGCAGGCGAGCGTTCGTGTGTGCGCACGTTCACCGCCGACGGAGAGCGGATCGCCGCTGTCGTCGCCACCGCGGAGTCAGGCGGCGAGGTCGTGCTGATCGAGCAGGGCGAGCAGCGGGTGCTCACCGACTTCTCCGCTCCCGTCCGCAAGGTCGGCGTCCGGCCGCTGCACGAACTGACCGCCACCTCCACCGGCGACTATCCGGTGCACGGCTGGCTGGTGCTGCCCGAAGGGAAAGGCCCGCACCCGGTCCTGCTGCTCGTGCACGGCGGTCCGTTCGCGCCGTACGAGTGGAGCCTGTTCGACGAGGCGCAGGTGTACGCCTCGGCCGGATACGCGGTGGTGCTGGCGAATCCGCGGGGCTCGGCCGGATACGGGCAGGAGCACGGACGCACGGTGATCGGCGGGCTCGGCACCGTCGACGCCGACGACCTGCTGGCAATGCTCGACGCCGCGCTCGAACGTCCCGACCTGGATTCTGCACGCGTCGGCGTGATGGGCGGCTCCTACGGCGGCTTCATGACCGGCTGGCTCGCGGCGCACCACGGTCACCGCTTCCGTGCGGCGTGGAGCGAACGGGCGGTCAACGCCTGGGACTCCTTCGCGGGTAGCTCCGACATCGGCTGGATGTTCGCGCAGGGGTACATCGGCACCGATCCTGAGGAGCAGCGCAAACGCAGCCCGCTGAGCTATGCCGGCCAGATCGGCCTGCCGTTCGCGGTCGTGCACTCCGAGCAGGACTGGCGGTGCCCACTGGAGCAGGCGCAGCGGATGTTCGTCGCGCTGCGCCAGAACGGTGTCGAGGCCGAGCTGATCCTGTTCCCCGGTGAGGGGCACGAGCTGACCAGGACCGGCAGCCCCCGGCATCGGCGACAGCGATTCGACGCGGTGCTCGAGTGGTGGTCACGGCACCTGGGCTGACGGGGGTCGGCAGTGGCTGGCGGCGCGCCGCTTGGCGGCAGTTGACGACGTAGCTGATCTTGCTTGGGGGTACTTGCAGGCGCTCCAGGTGACGGCCGGTCAGTTGACCATGACGTAGTTGAGTTCTTCGCAGACTCGGCCCAGTGGCACGTCGAGGCCGGGGTGGTCCAGTGGGAGCAGGACATCCGGATTGTCCGGCAGGGCGGAACCGGCGGGCGGATCCCACAGGCAGATCGCCGGGCCACCTCCGTCCATTGAGGACCGATACCAGACGCCGTCGAGATCGCTGAACGCCGCGCGGATGGCACGGGCCCAGGCCTGCGTGATCTTCTTCGGTCCGCTGGAGATCTCCTGTGAGGCGCCGACCCTGGTGGGCCACAGGCCGGAGAGGTCGAGCAGCCGCAACGTCCTGGCCGGCCGGACCACGACCAGGCGCGGGCCGCGGCTCTTGCGGTCGATGGTCGAGGTGGTCTGGAAGACCTCCGCCACACTGGTGCGAACCGTCAGCCCGAAATACAGCACCCCGTTGACGGGGTCGGTGACCGGCGCTCCGCGTTTCGGTGGTTGCGGGTCGAACCGGCCGTGTGGCAGCGGGCCGGTGTAGCGGAACGTGTTCCACTGCTGGGGGTGATTGCCGTGCGCGGTGAAGATTCGGACGAGTCTGGTCGCGGGATGCACCGCGACGATGTCCTCGGTAGGTCGCAGTTCGTTGACCAGAACGGCACGCGCGGGCGGCAGGGGCAGCCTTGCCATGTGAAGCGTCTAACCGTCCTTGTGTGTTCGTTCGGCCACGGGCCTACGCGGGGTTGCCGAGGGTGCTCGCCAACCGGGCGACGGGTTCGGGATCGCCGCCTGCGAGCAGCCACTGGCGGGGCGTCGCCTGCTTGTCATTGATCACCAGGTCCGACTGTGGGGTGCTCATGAACGCGGCCACCACCAGTGCGGGCTGATCGGCGGGCACGGCGCGCAGCACCACCTCGAGGCCCGGCAGCACGCCACTCTCGGTGAACTGCCATCCGGGCAGCCGCCAGCCGCCGCCCTGGTCCTTCCAGCCGGTGAGCCTGCGGCCCTTGAGCCGGTGCCGGATGCGGCTCTCGTCGACACCGAGTCGTTTCGCGGCCTGGCCGACGGTGAGTGCGGCCTCGGCGAGCACCGCGTGCGCGGCCACGGTCCTGGCCCGGTAGTCATGCTCGCCGTCGGTGTCCGGGGACAGGTCGAGGCCGACCTCGGACAGTGCGGCCCGTTGGCTCGCGGAGAAGAAGTGCGAGGGGTCGGGGTTGACCGGCGCCAACTTGCGGGCCGCGTCTTCGACCAGCGAGAGGAACTCGGTGGCGTCCACTCTCAGCCCGGCTTTCGCCAGTACGTTCTCCAGCGCCATCGTCATGCGCCTAGAGTAGCCCGGATGTGCGGGTTCGTGCGCTTCCTCGCCATATTGTGCCCTAATTCACCGAAACTGTATACACACCGCACACGAAACAACACGAAGAGTGGAGAATCGAGGGTCAGTCTGCCCGGGATGGGCGACGTTGTCCATGCCCAATGATTTACTAACAGTCCCGCGAGTCCGCTTCGGTCCGGCGAGCCGGCTGGGCGCTCAGCTCCCGCACACCATATCCATGGTGAGTAATGTTGGCCGCGTGCACAGCGAGAGGAGTTTCCAGGCGGAGGTGCGGGCGCTGCTCCGCGACCGCCTGCTCGATGCCGCAGCGGAGCTGACCTGCGCCGAGGGCTGGGCGGGCGTGACGATGGGCAGGCTCGCCGCACGGGTGGGTGTCAGCCGGCAGACCGTGCACAAGGAAGTCGGCACGAGGCAGTCCCTCGGTCAGGCACTGGTGGTCAGGGAAGCCGATCGATTCCTCGCGGGCGTCGCGGAGCAGATGGCAGCCCACCCCGGTGATCCGGTCAGCGGCATCGGTTCGGCAGTCGAGTACACCTTGCGGGGGGCCGCGGACAACGCCCTGCTCAAGGCGATCCTCTCGGGCCCGCTGCCCGGCGCGGAGGAACTGCTCCTGTTGCTGGCCGTCCGTCCCGAACCGGTGCTGCGGCGCGCGATCTCCGCCGTGCTGGAGCACGCGCGCACGCTCTACGCTGATCATGCGGAAGCCGAAAAGGACGAGCTCGCCCCATTGATCGAGATCATCGTCCGGCTCACCCTCAGCCATCTCCAGCAGCCACTGGGGCCGGTCGAGGACGCCGTTGAGCAGGCCCGCCGTATCGTCGAGCGCTGGCTGTGAACCGTTCGGCCGGCTGCGGAGCGTCCGGAGGAGGTTCCAGAGAAAGGACAAGGAGCTTCATGACAGCGAGGATGCCGGGCCGGAGGGGCTATCGGGTGACAGTGGTCGCGGCGTGCGTGCTGCTGACCCTCCCCGCGTGCTCCGCCTCCGGTGGGAGCCCGGCTCCGGCCGTCCGCAACGGCGGTGTCGCGCAGCCGTGCGCCGGTGCGAGCGGGGACTACACCATCGGCGTGAGCCAGGGCAATGTCGCCGATGCGTACGGAGCGCAGACCGACGCCGACATTCGCAAGGCGGCCGCCGCGACCCCGCAGTTCACTCTGCGCTTCGCCGATGCACAGGGGGACAACGGCACCCAGGCCCAGCAGTTGGAGCAGTTTCTGGACGAGGGTGTCGACCTGATCGTCATCACGCCGAACGAAGGCGAGCCGTTGAGCCCCGCGGTGAAGCGGGTTTTCGACCAGGGGACACCGGTACTGGTCCTCGACCGCAGGGTCGAGGGCGGGGACTACACCTCCTTCATCGGGGCCGACAACGTGGAGGTGGGCAGGCAGGCGGGCAGGTTCGTCGCGGGCAGTCTGCTGCCCGGCGGAGGCCAGACGGCCGAGATCCGCGGGCTGGTGGATTCGGATCTCGCCGAGGAGCGCAGCGTGGGCTTCGCCGAGGTGATCGCGGAGCGGGAGAACGTGCGGTCGGTGGGCGCCGTCGACGGCGACTGGCTCAGGGACAAGGCCCGGCAGCAGGCGAACGTGCTGCTCAAGGAGCATCCCGATATCGACGTCCTCTACGCGCACAACGACGCGATGGCCGAGGGCGCCTATCTCGCCGCTCGTGACACAGGGCGCGAGGACGTGGACGTCGTGGGCGTCGGTGGCCTGCCAACCGAGTCCGGCGGCCTCAAGGCAGTGGAGTCCGGCAGGCTCGCCGCCACCTTCGCCTATCCCACGGGCGGCAAGGAGGCGGTCGCGACCGCGCGGCGGATCCTGATCGGCTGCGAACCCGCGCCGAAGAACCAGACCCTGTCCGCCGAGCTGGTCACCAGGGAGAACGCGCGTCGCGTGTACTCAAGACTCACCCAATGAACGGCGCGAACTGCCGCGGGGGATGAGCCGGGCCGCCAACATGGTGGCCGTCGGCTGCCTGGTGTGATCACCGATTCGGGCGAGCAGGAGTTCCGCGGCCACCCTGCCGATCTCGTATGCGGGCTGCGCGACGACGCTGAGCTGTGGGTCGATCAGGGTGGCCCAGGGGACCTCGTCGAAGGCGACGATGCCGATATCGCGTCCGGCGCGCAGCCCCCGGGCCGCCAGCGCCTGCAGGACGGCGACGGCGATGGGGCTGTTGGCCAGGAGCAGTGCGTCCGGTGGTGATTCGAGATCGAGAAGTTCGGCCGCGGCCGCGTCGGCGCAGCCTGCCCGGTACTCCGCCCTGCGCACGAGCGCGGCTTCCGGCGCGACCCCGGCCGCCCGCAGGCCGTCGAGATAGCCGTCGAGCCGGTCGTCCGCGGTGCGTACCCCGGCGGGGCCGGTCAGGCAGCCCACCCGCAGGTATCCGGCCGCCAGCAGGTGTGCTGTCGCCTCCTGCGCGGCCGGTCGGCTGGCTACCAGCACCTGGTCACTGCTCGGCTCGGTCAGTGGCCGGTCGACCGCGACGACGGGGGTGCCCCTGCCGGTGAGCGTGTCGACGTTCGTCGAAGGGCCCACGGGGGAGAGGATCACGCCCGCCACCCGCTCCTGCAGGGCGATCTCCAGATAGCGGCGCTCCTTGGCGAGCTGCTCGTCGGAGTTGCACAGCACGACGGAGTATCCGGCGTTCTGCGCGACGTCCTCCACACCGCGGGCGATGGCGGTGAAGAAGGGATTCTCCACATCGGAGATGACCAGCGCGAGTACGGCGGTCTCCTGCCTGCGCAGGTTTCTCGCCAGCCCGTTGGGCTGGTAGCCCAGCTCGGCCGCAGCTTCCTGCACCCTGGCGGCAAGGGCGGGATCCACAGTCGACTTGCCGTTCAGTGCCCTGGAAACCGTGGCCGTGGAGACCCGGGCCCGCGCCGCAACATCATTGATCGTCGCCACCGCGCGTTCTCCTTCGACCCTGTCGGCACTTCGTCCGACTGAACTCTAGCCCGTGTTCGGTCGGGTGCGGTCGACACCGGATCAGCGTTCGTTCAGCTTGAGCACGTGCAGGGCCCGCACGGTCACGACTCCACGCCACTCCTGTTCGGCCGCGGGACCGGGTGGCGTCCAGCCGAGTGGCCAGCCGCCGTCCTGCTGCTGGGCCGCGGCGAGCTCGTCCAGGTGAGCCGGGATCGCGTCGTCCGGGAACGCGCTCCTGAGTGGATCGCCGGGATGTGGCGCGAGGTCCAGTGGTGTGAGCCCGTATCCCACTCCGGGATACAGCTGCAACAGCGGCATGCGGTCGAACGAGTCCGTCACCGCCCGCACGCGCCCGTCCGCCCAGGCTCGGTCGGGCCAGGCTGTCAGGAAACGCAGGACCCCGGTCGCGCTGTGGGCGTCGAGCGGGCGTTCGGGGGTCAGCGCGTCGATCTCCCGCCGGCAGAAGGACGCGGCTTCGGTCAACCACCGGGACTCGAACCCGAGGTCGAGCAGCCGCGCCGTGATCCCCGCTGTCGGGTTGAGCGCGGGCGGGAACACGCCGTCACCCCAGTGCGCCGCCCGGGGATGGGCCGCGACGGACGGCAGCACGATCGGCAACCCGCCGTCGACGGCGACCGAGGCGAGGTAAGGCAGGAGCGGCTCGGCGAGGTCACGGGCGCCCGCGAGCACCCTGGTGTCCCTGCCCACAGGGGACCGCAGCACCAGATCGAGTATCTCGAGGGCGAAGTCGGCCGCGAGCGGCTGGCTGTCCGGGCAGCGCACGTCCGGCTCCAGTGCCCAGCCGAACCCGCCATCGGGATTGCGGTACGCCGCCAGCGTCTCGAGAACCGCGCAGGCGTCGTCGATGCCGCCGTCGTCGAGCAGGAGGCGGGCCAGCCTGCGCTCGGGCAACCGGGCCGAGGTGTCCAGAAAGGTACGAGCACGAGTATGACTGTCTACAATGGAAGTATCGGGCATGGGGCGAGCCTACGACCGGCTTGCGGATCTGTCGTGAACGGAACGGTCATCGAGCACGAAGTACTCGCTCGCGGTCTGTCCCGTGAGGTCCCGGCAGTCCCGGCTGAGATGGGCCTGGTCCGCGTAACCCGCCTCCGTGGCGAGCGTGCTCAGCCCCGCCACGCGCGGCGCCACCGCGAGCGCGCGCTGTAGCCGGGCGACCCGGAGATACGTCGCGGGGCCGTAGCCGACCGCCTCGGTGAACTTCCGGCGCAGCTGGCGCGGCCCCAGATCGAGATCGTGCACGGCGTCACCGACGCGGGAGACACCGGCGTTCAGCCGCGCGAGCAGGACCTCCAGCCACGGGTCGCGTCGACGGCCCGCGTCGCCGCCTGCACGGTGCAGCGCGTTCAGTGCCACGGCAGGCAGGGCGCGAGGAGTGTCGAGGAGCCGGTCCGCGACGTCGCGGCCACGACGGCCCCACAACTCGTCCAGCGGTATCCGCCGGTCGCGCAGGTCGCTCGCCGGTGTCCCCAGCACGCTGGGTGCGCGACCGGGGCGAAACCGCACACCGAGCAGTTCGGTGCCGGTCTCCAGCGTGCTGCGCCACGCCGAGGTGTCCGGGCCCGCGACGAACACCTCGTCGCCAGCCACGATCAGGTCCGCGCAGCCGTCGGGCACGATGGGGAAACTGCCCCGGATGCGCGCGGACCATAGACATCGCACCACCTCCCGCAGGGGCGGTGGCGGCGGGAACTCGCGGTACATGGACCCATGGTGCCCTGCCCCACCGACAGTGCGAGGGGCGCGCCGGCGCCGGGGTCGCGAGATCGGCGGGAATCGCCTGCTGCGCCCACAATCAGGTCATGCGTTGTCTGGTCACCGGTGCGACCGGTTACATCGGCGGGCGGCTCGTGCCGCACCTGCTCGAGCGGGGGCACACCGTACGCTGCCTGGCCCGTGACCCGGCGAAGCTGCGGGATGTGCCGTGGGCGGGGCGGGTGGAGACCGTTCGTGGCGACGTGCTCGACGAGGACGGCCTGCGCGCGGCGATGCGTGACGTCGACGTCGTCTACTACCTCGTGCACTCGTTGCAGGCGCGGCGGTTCGCGGGGGTCGACCGCCGCGCCGCGCTGATCACGGCGCAGGCCGCGCGGGAGGCGGGCGTGCGCAGGATCGTCTACCTCGGCGGGCTGCGGCCGGACGGCGAGGAGTTGTCCGATCACCTGGCCTCCCGCACCGAGGTCGGCGAGATCTTCCTGCGTTCGGGGGTGCCGGCCGCGGTGCTGCGGGCCGCGGTGATCCTCGGCTCGGGGTCGGCCAGCTTCGAGATGCTGCGGTACCTGACCGAACGGCTGCCGGTGATGGTGGTGCCGAAGTGGGCGCACAACCGCGTCCAGCCCATCGCGGTGCGCGACGTGCTGCGGTATCTCGCCGAATCGGCGGACCTGCCGGAGGAGGTCAACCGGACGTTCGACATCGGCGGACCCGACGTGTTGACCTACCTCGACATGATGCGCAGGTACGCGGCCGTCGCCGGGCTGCCGAGGCGCGCGATGCTGCCGGTTCCGGTGCTGACGCCGCGGTTGTCCTCGCACTGGGTGAACCTGGTGACCCCGGTGCCGAAGGCGATCGCGAGGCCGTTGATCGACTCGCTGGTGCACGAGATGGTCTGCGGCGAGCGCGACATCGAGAAGTACGTCCCCGACCCCGACGGTGGTCTGCTGCGCTACGACGCCGCGGTGCGGTACGCCCTCGCGAAGGTGCGTGACGCGCAGGTGGAGACGCGCTGGTCCAACGCCACCCAGGCGGACGCGCCCGCCGATCCGTTGCCGACCGACCCCGAGTGGTCGGGCGGGTCCAGCTACACCGACGTGCGCACGGCGGACTGCGCTGCGAGTGCCGACGATCTCTGGCGGGTGATCGAGGGCGTCGGCGGGACCAACGGCTGGTACTCCTTTCCGCTGGCCTGGGCGGTGCGCGGTTGGCTGGACCGGTTGTCCGGCGGTGTCGGGTTGCGCAGGGGGCGCCGCGACCAGGAACGGCTGAACCTCGGCGACGCGGTCGACTTCTGGCGGGTCGAGCAGATCGACAGGGGCAGCCTGCTGCTTCTCCGGGCGGAGATGAAGGTGCCCGGTGGCGCCTGGCTGGAGTTGCGCGCCGAACCGGCAGCGGACGGAACTTCCCGGTACCACCAGCGGGCGGTGTTCCTGCCGAAGGGACTCGCGGGCCACGTGTACTGGCACGCGATCGCGCCGTTCCACGGCATCGTGTTCGGCGGGATGGCACGCAACATCGTCGAAGCCGCCGCCCAGCCGCAGACGCGGCCGTAGCGCCCGTTCGCTACCGCTCAGTCCGCCAGGTGCGCGGTGTCGTTGAACCGGCGCACGATCCACACCCCGTCGGCCACCACGACCTCGGACACCGAGCCGTTGTCCGCGCCGACGAACGCGAACGGCTGCGAACCCGTGGCGAGGGCGAGGACCTGGCCGATCACACCGCCGTGGGTGAAGACGGCGAGCCGTTGTCCGGGGTGGGTGTCGGCAAGATGCTGCACTCCGGCCCGCACGCGCTCGGCGAAGGCGTTGGCCTCCTCCGCGCCGGGGATCAGGTCCCAGCGCTGCTCGGCGCGGACGCGCCGGGCGATCGGATGGTTCTCGGCCACGTGTTTGCGGAAGAGACCGCCTTCCCACTCGCCGAGGTGGACCTCCCGCAGGTTGGCCTCGACCTGGGGAACGAGGCCGAGCCTGCGGGCGAGCGGCTCGGCGGTCTGCACCGTCCTGCGCAACGTGGTGACGTAGAGCGCGTCGACGTGTTCGGCGGCGAGGCGTGCGCCGACCCGCTCGGCCTGCTGCCTGCCCTGTGGCGCCAGATCCGGATCGCCCTGACCCTCGACCAGCGGGAAGGGGGCGCTCGCCCGGGCAGGGGCGGATTCACCGTGCCGGACCAGCAGGAACTCGGTGGCGCCAGCGGGAGGGCGGAACCGGGACTGCCGGTACTCGACCTCAGCGGAGGGGGACGGGCTTTCCGAGGCGGCGGGCACAGGTATCCGGTCAGGCACAGTCACCCGGTCAGGATATCCGTGACCGTGGGGCACGATCAGTGCCGTGAAGGACGCTTCGATCGTGCCAGGGCCGATGTTGATCGCGGTGCTGTGCCTGCTGCTCCTGCTCGCGGCCGTCGTGGTGTGGCGGGGTGCGCTGGGTTCGGGATCCGCCGTGCTCGTGGCGGGAGCGCGCGCGGCCGTGCAGCTCGCGGCGGTGTCGCTGGTGATCGCGGCGATCCTGCGGTCAGGCTGGTGGACGGCGGGATTCGTGCTACTGATGTTCTCCGTCGCGGCGGGCACCTCCGCGCGCAGGATCGGCGCACCGCGCGATGTGCTCTGGGTGGCGGCCACCATCGGCGCGGGCGTCCTGCCCGTGCTGACGCTGGTTCTGGTCAGTGGCGCGGTGCCACTGCGGCCGATCGCCGTCGTGCCGATCGCGGGGATCGTCATCGGCGGGGCCATGTCGGCGACCTCGCAGGCCGCCCGCAGGGCCGTGGACGATCTGCGCAACCGCTACGGCGAGTACGAGGCCGCTCTCGCGCTTGGCCTGCGGCAACGGCCAGCGGCACTGGAGATCTGCCGTCCCGCGGCAGGGCACGCGCTGATTTCGGCCCTGGACCAGACGCGGACGGTCGGCCTGGTCACCCTGCCGGGCGCCTTCGTCGGGATGTTGCTCGGCGGGGCGAGTCCGGTGCAGGCGGGTGTCACCCAGCTGCTCGTGCTGATCGGGCTGCTGGCCGCGGAGTCCGTCTCGGTGCTGGTGGCGGTGCACCTGGTCGCCGCTCGCCGCGTGCACGGTGAATGGCGTCCCGCGCACTGACGTGGCCGTGGCGGCACGGGAATCTGCTGGACGTGCCGACGGAAGATTGACCACAGTGAGAGCGTGCATGACGAAACCTGGCTGGGACCCCGCATCGACGTCCGCCCACTCCTGCCCGAGGTGCACACCGCGCTGCTCGCGCTGCTTCGCGAGCTGACGGCCGGGGACTGGCTCCGTGCGACGGTCTGCCCCGGCTGGGCCGTGCAGGACGTCGCGGCCCACGTGCTGGCCGATCACATCGGCAGGCTGTCCATTCACCGCGACGACTTCCAGTCGCTGGCGCCGCGCGTCGACGAGGCGTTTCCCGCGTTCATCCACCGCATCAACGACGAGTGGGTAACAGCGGCCCGCAGGATCAGTCCACCCCTGCTGATCGATCTGCTGTCCGTCACCGGCGAGCAGATGATCGACCACTGGAACGCCTCCGACATGTCGGCGCTCGCGTGGCCGGTCAGCTGGGCCGGACCGGATCCCGCCCCGGTCTGGCTCGACGCGGCCAGGGACTTCTCGGAGTACTGGACGCACTATCAGCAGATCAGCGAGGCCGTCCACCGGCAGGGGCTTACGCAAGCCAAGTTCCTCGCGCCCGTACTCGACACGTTCTTGCGTGCACTGCCCCACACCCTGCGCGACGTCGAGGCGGCTGCGGGGTCGGCCGTGGAGTTCACGGTGACAGGTCGCGCAGGCGGCACGTGGACCTGTACCCGAACCGAGCACGGATGGGCGCTACGCACCCGCCCACAGCCACAACCGACCGCCACCGTCAGCCTGGACGCCGACACGACGTGGCGACTCTGCACCCGCGGCGTCACCCCGGCGCAGGCGAGAGCGCATGCGATCGTGCACGGCGACGAGAGGCTGGCTGACGCCGCGCTCGACATCGTATCGATCATCTACTGAGGACACTCGGACGCAGCGTCGCGGGCCCCGTCAGGTGCTGGCGATGAGCGGCTCGACGGCGAGTTCGGGATGCAGCCTGCGCATGACGCCGAGCGCGGTCTGGTCGGTGAAGAGTGCGAGCAGTGCGCCGTCGCCCCGCTGCAGCACCTCGCCTCGTCGGCTGGAGTCGATCAGGTTCCGCTGGGCGGGATCGGTAAGCCTGCGCACGATCGAGTAGGGCATTCGGTCGAGAGCGACCGCCGTGCCGAACTCCGCCTCGAGACGGTGAGTGGCGACCTCGAACTGCATGGGGCCGACCGCGGCGAACACCGGGGTGGCGTCGCCCCTGCGGTCCGAACGCAGAATCTGCACCACACCCTCGGACTCGAGCTGGTCCACGCCCTTACGGAACTGCTTGGCACGGCTGAGATCCTTCGGCCGGGCGATCGCGAAGTGCGCAGGCGCGAAGCTGGGGAGGCCGGGGAACTTCACGGCCGGTTTGCCATCGTAGAGCGTGTCGCCCACACGCAGCGCCGTGGCGTTGACGAGGCCGATGACGTCGCCGGGAAACGCCTCGTCCACAGTGGATCGCTCCTGGCCGAAAACCTGCTGGACGTACTTCGTGGCGAACGGGCGGCCGGTGGTCGCGTTGGTCACCGTCATTCCCCGCTCGAACTTGCCGGAGCAGACGCGGGCGAAGGCGACCTGATCCCGGTGCGCACGGTCCATTCCGGTCTGCACCTTGAAGACGAACGCCGAGAACGGGCTGTCCAGCTCCCGGGTGTCGCCGTTCACGTCGGCGCGGGGCGTGGGCCGTGGCGCGAGTTCCACCAGCAGGTCCAGCAGATGCCGGACGCCGAAGTTGAGCATGGCGGAGCCGAACAGCACGGGCGTCGCCGAGGCGTCGATGAAGCGGTCGTGGTCGAACTCGCCGCCGCTGGCGGCCAGTAGCTCGTGCTCCTCCTTCGCCGCGATCCAGTCCGTACCTTCCTCGTTCTTCGCGCGGTCGGCGTCCATCCGGTGTTCGGGAGCCACGGTGGCGCCGCCCGCGGTGCGGTCGTAGCGCACCATCTCGCCGGTACGCGCGTCCAGGACGCCGCGGAAGTGGCCCGCGACACCCACCGGCCAGGTCAGTGGCATCGGCTGGAGGTTGATCCGCTCGGTCAGCTCGTCACAGAGGTCCAGTGCCTCCCGGCCGGGCCGGTCCCACTTGTTGATGAAGGTGATCACCGGTATGCCCCGGTAACGGCAGACGTCGAAGAGCTTCAACGTCTGCGGCTCGAGGCCCTTGGCCGCGTCGAGGAGCATGACCGCCGAGTCGACGGCGGCCAGCACCCGGTAGGTGTCCTCGGAGAAGTCCGCGTGGCCCGGGGTGTCCAGCAGGTTGATGACGGTGTCGCCGTAGCCGAACTGCAGGGTGGCCGAGGTGATGGAGATACCGCGGGCGCGTTCCATCTCCAGCCAGTCGGAGGTCACCCCGCGGCGGTTGCCCTTGCCGTGCACCGCGCCTGCCGAGGTGAGGACCTGCGCGTGCAGGGCCAGCGCTTCGGTGAGCGTCGACTTGCCCGCGTCGGGGTGACTGATCACCGCGAAGGTGCGCCGCCTGCCCGCCTCGTCCACGACGTCGTGCGTGGACACGGTGGGACCGCTCGGCGTCATCTTTCGGCTCCTTCGGGGCTTGCCTGCCCCGCTGTTCGAGGCGCTTTCGCATGTCACCGTAGTGTGCTCGGCACCGTCGCCGTGTGGTGGCCATGGTTGTGGCACGGTGGACGTGGGGAAAGGAGCGACGGGCGTGGGGCAGCACATGCAGATCGGCGAGGTCGCCGAGCGCACCGGCCTTTCGCTGCGCACGATCAGGTACTACGAGGAGGTCGGACTCGTGGTGCCGAGCGCGCGCAGCCAGGGCGGATTCCGGTTGTACACCGAACCCGACGTCGACCGGCTCGATCTGGT
Source organism: Amycolatopsis marina (assembly GCF_900111885.1). Taxonomy (GTDB): domain Bacteria; phylum Actinomycetota; class Actinomycetes; order Mycobacteriales; family Pseudonocardiaceae; genus Amycolatopsis; species Amycolatopsis marina. Next base: position 43,218 of record NZ_FOKG01000016.1, on the reverse strand, counting down.
CAAGCGGATGAAGCCACTCGGATTCCAGCTCGACGAGATGGGGGAACTGCTTGCCGTGCTCGACCCCGCCGCGCAGAACGAAGACGGGGCCACGATCTCGCAGGGGCGGCTGCGTGAGTTCGCCGAGACCGCCGACCAGCGCTGCGCGGAGTTGCGGGCGAAGCTCAGCAATGCCGAGCAGTTCGCCGAAATCCTGCGGGCCAGGCTCTCCGCCTCCCCCCAGCAGTGACGGTCCCGGCCGGATTGACGTGTGTCGGCACCGTGCTATATTAAACCTGTCGGTTAATTAGCTAGGTGGTTGACTGAAATGGCGACTGATCAACTCAGCAGCACGTTCGCGGCATTGGCAGATCCCACGCGCCGCGCGATCCTCGCACGGCTGGCGACCGGCGAGGCGACGGTGACCGAGCTGGCCGAACCGTTCACGATGAGCCTGCCCGCGATCTCGAAGCACCTGAAGGTGCTGGAACGGGCAGGGTTGATCGCGCGGGGCCGAGACGCGCAGTGGCGGCCGTGCAGGCTGGAGGCGGGCCCGATGGCGGGTGCGGCGGACTGGCTGGAGAGCTACCGGCGCTTCTGGGGAGACGGGTTCGAGCGCCTGGACGACCACCTGCGGGAGATGCAGAAGGGGACGTAGCGATGGTGGGCGATGTCGATCCGGACCGGATCCTGACGATCGAGCGGGTGTTCGCGGCGCCCAGGGACCTGGTGTTCCGGGCGTGGACCGATCCGGGCCAGCTGGCCCGGTGGTGGGGGCCCAAGGGCTTCACGGCTCCCTCCGTTACGGCGAACGTGACCGAGGGCGGCCGGTGGCGGACGTGTATCCGGTCGGCGGCGGACGGCGTCGAGTACTGGGCGCAGGGGGTGTATCGGGAGATCGTCGAGCCGGAACGGTTGAAATTCACGTTCGCCTGGGACGCCGACGACGGCACCCCCGGAAACGAGACCCTGATAACCGTCACCTTCACCGAACAGGACGACAACACCCTCATGGACTTCCGCCAGGAAGGTCTCCTGTCCGCCGAGGACCGCGACTCGCACCACGGCGGCTGGTCGGAGTGCTTCGACGACCTGACCGCCCACCTGTCCCGGGAGCGCTGACCCGCGAGTCCGCGATCCGTGCACCGAGTTGGCACTTCCGCGGCCCGAATTGGCAGTTCCGGCGGCCGAATTGGCAGTTCCGGACGATTCGATCTCCGGCACGAGTGCCCCGTTTTCCTCATTCCGGTACGGCAATTCCGCAAAACCGTTCGACGGTGTCGGAAAGGAAAGTGGCTTTACATTTCGAGATCGTTTCACCCGCCGCGAGGCGGCCGGAGCAGGCCCAGTAAGTTGCTTGTCATGCCCAGTGATTTCGCATTGAAGACCATGAACTCAGTCCATCGCGGGTTGCTGAAGCTCACGCGTGGCAGGGCGGGCTGGAAGTTCGCGAACATGCCCGTGCTGGAACTGACCACCACGGGCCGCAAGACCGGACGTCCGCGCTCGGTGATGCTGACCTCTCCGGTGCGCGAAGGTGACGCACTCGTGGTCGTCGCATCCCGTGGCGGGGATGACCAGCATCCAGCGTGGTTCCTCAACCTCAGGGACAACCCCGACGTCGAGGTGGCGGTGCAGGGCGGCTCCGCGCAGCGGATGAAGGCCAGGGTCGCGACAGCGGAGGAGCGCGAACGCCTGTGGCCGCGGATCACCGCCGACTACAAGAACTACGCCGACTACCAGACCAAGACCAGCCGGGAGATCCCGCTGGTGCTGCTCGAACCGGCTTCCTGACGACCCAGACAGCGCCACCTCGACCGCGCTGTCGACGACGCGGACGAATACCGGCCGTAGTGGGTTCCGGGCGCGGTGACACCGTCCCGGAACTGCCAACTCGGACGCTGAACTGCCAACTCGGGCACTGAATCTGCCAAGTCGGGTTACCAGCCGCGCTCGCGCCACTCGGCGAGCTTCGGACGTTCCGCGCCGAGCGTGGAATCGTCCCCGTGTCCGGGGTAGAACCAGGTGTCGTCCGGGAGTTCACCGAAGATCCGCTGCTCGACGTCGTCGATGAGGGTGGCGAAGTCCTCCGGGCTGTTCGTCTTGCCCACTCCGCCCGGGAACAGGGAGTCGCCGGTGAACAGGTGCGGGTGCCCGTTCGGGTCGCGATAGAGGAGTGCGATCGAGCCGGGGGTGTGCCCGCGCAGGTGGATCACGTCCAGGGTGACATCCCCCACCGTGAGAGTGTCGCCCTGCTCGACCAGGTGATCCGGTGGGATCGGCAGCGGCTCGGCGTCCGCCGGGTGCGCAGCGGTGTACGACCCGTTCGCGCCCGCGACCGCGCCCAGCGCCTGCCAGTGGTCGGGGTGCTGATGTGTCGTCACGACCAGCCGGAGCGCGGGGCGGTCCGGCCCGTGCCCGATCAGGTCGGAAATCCGCTCCGGGTCCGCGGCCGCGTCGATCAGCAGCGCCTCGTTGCTCGTGCGGCAGGTCAGCAGGTATGCGTTGTTGTCCATCGGGCCGACCGACAGCTTGGTGATCGTCAGCGCGCCGAGTGTGCGCCGCGCGGCGTCCCCGCCGGGCTCGACATGACCGGTGTACTCCTCTGAGACGTTCACGCCGCCCAGGTTAGTCAGCCCTCAGCTGCGAGCGTGAGCCGCCGCACCCGTTCGCCATCCGCCGCGTGTGCCACGTACTCTCGTAGGTGCCGCTGAATGTACTGGGATGTACTGGGTGAGCAGGCCCTACGGCCCCACCGCGATCCGGCGCTCGCGTTTTTGTCGGTGGTCGGTCCTAGCATCTCGGCTGCCGACATGTCGGCGCTCCAAGAACCAGTGAAGGGACCTTCGGGTGGCTGATCGCCTCGTAGTTCGCGGCGCCCGCGAACACAACCTCCGCGGGGTCGACATCGACCTGCCGCGCGACAGCATGATCGTGTTCACCGGACTCTCGGGTTCGGGAAAGTCGAGTCTGGCCTTCGACACGATCTTCGCGGAGGGGCAGCGTCGCTACGTGGAGTCGCTCTCCGCGTACGCTCGGCAGTTCCTCGGGCAGATGGACAAGCCCGACGTCGACTTCATCGAGGGGCTCTCGCCCGCGGTGTCGATCGACCAGAAGTCCACCTCGCGCAACCCGCGCTCGACGGTGGGCACCATCACCGAGGTCTATGACTACCTCCGCCTGCTCTACGCGCGCGCGGGCAAGGCCCACTGCCCGAAGTGCGGGGAGCGGATCAGCAAACAGACGCCGCAGCAGATCGTCGACCAGGTGCTCGACATGGAGCAGGGCACGCGGTTCCAGGTTCTCGCGCCGGTCATTCGCGGACGCAAGGGCGAGTACGTCGACCTGTTCGCCAACCTCCAGCAGCAGGGGTACTCCCGCGCGGTGGTAGACGGCACCGTTCACCAGCTCACCGATCCGCCGAAGCTGAAGAAGCAGGAAAAGCACCAGATCAGCGTGGTCATCGACCGGCTTTCGGTGAAGTCGAGCTCGAAGCAGCGGCTGACCGACTCGGTGGAGACGGCACTGCGGCTGGCCGACGGCCTGGTCGAACTGGACTTCGTCGACCTGCCCGACAACGATCCACACCGCGTCCGTGGTTTCTCCGAGAACCTGGCCTGCCCGAACGGTCACGCACTGGCGATCGAGGACCTCGAACCCCGCTCCTTCTCCTTCAACTCGCCCTACGGCGCCTGTCCCGACTGCTCGGGCATCGGCATCCGCAAGGAGGTCGACCCCGAGCTGGTCGTCCCCGACGACGAGGAGACCCTCGAGGGCGGGGCCATCGCGCCGTGGTCCGGCGGGCAGAGCGCGGAGTACTTCCAGCGGCTGCTCGAGTCGTTGTCCGAAGCCATCGGGTTCCGGATGGACACCCCGTGGCGCAGGTTGCCCGCGAAGGTGCAGAAGGCCGTGCTGCACGGCGTCGACGAGCAGGTACACGTCCGCTACCGCAACCGGTACGGCCGTCAGCGCTCCTACTACGCCAACTTCGAGGGCGTGATCCCGTTCCTGGAGCGGCGCCAGGAGCAGACCGAGTCCGAGCAGATGCGCGAGCGCTACGAGGGCTACATGCGCGAGGTGCCCTGCCCGAGCTGTCAGGGCACCCGGCTGAAGCCGGAAATCCTCGCGGTCACCCTCGAGCACGAAACGAGGGGTGACCGGTCGATCGCGGAGGTCTGCGCACTCTCCATCGCCGAGGCGTCGCAGTTCCTCGACGAGCTGGTCCTCGGCAAGCGTGAGTCGATGATCGCCGGTGCCGTACTCAAGGAGATCCAGGCCCGGCTGCGTTTCCTGCTCGACGTCGGACTCGACTACCTGTCACTGGACCGGCCCGCGGGCACGCTCTCCGGCGGTGAGGCACAGCGCATCCGCCTCGCCACCCAGATCGGCTCCGGCCTCGTCGGCGTGCTGTACGTGCTCGACGAACCCTCGATCGGCCTGCACCAGCGGGACAACCACCGGCTGATCGAGACGCTCACCAGGCTGCGCAACCTCGGCAACACACTGATCGTGGTCGAGCACGACGAGGACACGATCCGGGCCAGCGACTGGGTCGTCGACATCGGTCCCGGCGCGGGCGAGCACGGCGGCAAGATCGTGCACAGCGGGCCGTTCCAGAAGCTCCTGCGCAACAAGGAGTCCCTCACCGGGGCCTACCTCTCCGGCCGCGAGGTCATCCCGCTGCCGGCGATCCGCAGGCCGGTGGACAAGAAGCGGCAGCTGACCGTGGTCGGCGCCCGCGAGCACAACCTGCGGGGGCTGGATGTCTCGTTCCCGCTCGGTTGTCTGGTCTCCGTCACCGGAGTGTCCGGTTCCGGCAAGTCCACCCTGGTCAACGACATCCTGGCCACCGTGCTGGCGAACAAGCTCAACGGCGCCCGCCAGGTGCCGGGCAGGCACACCCGCATCCGCGGTCTCGACCAGGTGGACAAGCTGGTCCGGGTGGACCAGTCGCCGATCGGCCGTACCCCGCGATCCAACCCGGCGACCTACACCGGTGTGTGGGACCACGTCCGCAAGTTGTTCGCGTCCACCACCGAGGCGAAGGTCCGGGGCTACCAGCCGGGCCGCTTCTCCTTCAACGTCAAGGGCGGACGCTGTGAGGCCTGCGCGGGTGACGGCACGATCAAGATCGAGATGAACTTCCTCCCCGATGTCTACGTTCCGTGCGAGGTCTGCAAGGGCGCCCGGTACAACCGGGAGACCCTCGAGGTGCACTACAAGGGCAAGACGGTCGCCGAGGTCCTGGACATGCCGATCGAGGAGGCAGCCGCCTTCTTCGAGCCGATCAAGGCCATCCACCGGCACCTGCAGACGCTGGTCGACGTCGGCCTCGGTTACGTGCGCCTCGGCCAGCCCGCGCCGACCCTCTCCGGGGGCGAGGCGCAGCGGGTCAAGCTCGCCAGCGAGCTGCAGAAGCGCTCCACCGGCAAGACCGTGTACGTCCTCGACGAGCCGACCACCGGCCTGCACTTCGAGGACATCCGCAAGCTGCTCGGCGTGATCAACGGCCTGGTGGACAAGGGAAACACGGTGCTTGTCATCGAGCACAACCTCGACGTGATCAAGACGTCCGACTGGATCGTCGACATGGGACCCGAGGGCGGCTCCGGCGGCGGCACGGTGGTCGCCGAGGGCACCCCGGAGGACGTCGCCGAGGTGGAGGCCAGTTACACCGGCCAGTTCCTCAAGCCGGTCCTCGGCTGAGCGGGTACGCGTACCGAGCAGATGGCTTCGCGCGACTACCGTTTCCGTTCGGTCTGGTCGGTCGAGGCGCCGGTGCCGACCGTGTTCGGTGTCCTCGTGGACCTCGGGGGTTACCCGGACTGGTGGCCGGACGTCCGGACCGTTCGGCAAATTGACGAGGACACCGCCGAAGTCAGCTGCCGGGCCACCCTGCCCTACACGATCGTGCTGCGGATGGTGCGCGTCGAGGAGAACGCCGAGGCAGGCCGGCTCAGGGTACGGCTGTCCGGTGACCTGGACGGCGAGCTCCACTGCGAGTTGAGCCGGGTGCCCGGAGGCACCCGGCTCGACATCGGGCAGGTGGTGGGGGTCCGCAAACCGCTGCTGCGTGCGCTGTCGCCGCTGGCCCGCCCGGTCCTGCGGGCGAATCACGCCCTGATGATGCGGCGCGGGCAGCGCAGCCTCCGGGCCCACCTCGCCTGACGGGCTCAGACCGGCACGGCCTCCTTCTGCCGCTCCGGTTCCGGCTCCGGGCCCGCGTCGGCTGATTCGTGCGTGTCGACCAGTGTGGCCTCGTTGAACGGGTCCCGTCCGGCGAACACCTCGCGGGCCTGGGTCCTGTCGAACTCCTTCGTCCACGAACCGATCAGCACGGTGGCCACCGCGTTTCCGGCGAAGTTGGTCAGCGCCCGAGCCTCGGACATGAACCGGTCGATGCCGAGGATGAACCCGACCCCGTCCACCAGTTCCGGGCGGTGGGACTGCAACCCGCCCGCGAGGGTCGCGATACCCGCGCCGCTGACCCCGGCCGCGCCCTTCGAAGCGATGATCATGAACACCAGCAGGGAGATCTGCTCGCCGAGCGGCAACGGGCTGCCCTGCGCCGTGGCGATGAACAGGGTCGCCATCGTCAGGTAGATGGCGGTGCCGTCCAGGTTGAACGAGTAGCCGGTCGGCACGGTGATGCCGACGACCGGCCTGCTGACCCCGAGGTGCTCCATCTTCGCGATCAGCCTCGGCAGTGCGGACTCCGAGGACGAGGTGGAGACGATCAGCAGGAACTCCCGGCCCAGGTAGCGCAGCAGGCTGAACAGATTGACACGCGCGCCGAACCACAGCACCGAACCGAGCACCACGAAGATGAACAGCAGGCAGGTCGCGTAGAACCCGAGCATGATCACCGCGAGGCTGCGCAGCGCGTCCCAGCCGGTTTCGCCGACCACGGCCGCGATCGCGCCGAACGCGCCGATCGGCGCGACCCACATGATCATGGCCAGGATGCGGAAGACCAGCCTTTGGATGTGCTCGATGCCGCGCAGGATCGGCTTGCCTGCCGCGCCCAGCTTCTGCAGTGCGAACCCGGCAAGCAACGCCACCAGCAGTGTCTGCAGCACCGATCCCGCGGTGAAGGCGGACACCATGGTCTCCGGGATGATCCCGAGGAGGAAGTCGACCGTGCCTTCCGAGCCGGTGGCCTGTTCCTGCACCTTGGCGGCGGCCGCGGGGTCGAGGTTGAGGCCCTCGCCTGGATGCAGGATGTTGCCGACGACGAGCCCGATGGTCAGCGCGAACGTCGACATGACGAGGAAGTAGCCCAGCGCCAGCAGCCCCACCTTGCCGACCTTGGCGGCCTTGGCCACCGAGCCGATACCGAGCACGATCGTGCAGAAGATGATCGGGCTGATCATCATCTTGATCAGGCTGACGAATCCGGATCCGAGCGGCTTGAGTTCGGCGGCGAAGTCGGGCGCCGCGAAACCGACGATGATGCCCAGCACCACCGCGGCGACCACCGCGATGTACAGGTAGTGCATGCGGTCGCGGGGTTTCCGTGCGGGGCCTGTCTCGGCCGCTGTCGGCGTTGTCGGTGGTGTGGGCACCGTTGCCTCCTCGAGTTGCGGACGCCGTCGTGGCGCGTGTTCGAGGTGACTATCCGCACCGATATGACCCGGGTCACGGTTGTGTTCATTGTGTAGACGAGACCGTTGCCCGTCCGACCGTTCCGGTGCGCCGTCGATGTGGTCCTATGAGGACGTGCCGAACCGGAACTGGAGCCTCGCCCGGCAACTGCTCGCGCTGCAGGCCGTGCTGCTGCTTGTCCTGGTCGGCGCCGGGGTGCTACTGGCCTACCTGGACGCGGACAGGGCCACCGAGGACCATGCGAGACAGGAGGTGACCGCCGTCGCCGCGACGGTCGCCGACTCCCCGAGCGTGCGCACCGCCCTTCGCGCCGCGGACCCGAGCGCCGAGCTCCAGCCGTTCGCCGAACGGGTGCGCGGCGACACCGGGGTCGACTTCATCACGATCATGGCGCCGGACGGGACCCGTTACACCCATCCGGATCCGGACCGGATCGGGCAGCGGTTCATCGGCAACACCGAGGCCGCGCTGCGGGGGCGCATGCTGACCGAGACCTACACGGGCACCCTCGGCCCGTCCATCCGAGCGGTGGCACCGGTGTTCGACGCCGACCGCGACCAGGTGGTGGCACTGGTCGCCGTCGGGATCACCGTCAGCGCGCTCTCGGCCGAACTCGCCGAGCGGCTACCCCCGCTGCTGATCGTCGCGGGAGCGGTGCTCGTCGTCGGGCTGCTCGGCAGCTACCTGGTCAGCGCCCGCCTGCGGCGGCAGACCAGGGGCGTCGCCCCTGCCGAACTGTCCGGAATGTTCGAGTACTACTCGGCGATCCTGCACTCCGTGCGAGAGGGACTGGTCCTCATCGGCAGGGACGGGCGAGTGGTGTTGTGCAACGACGCCGCCCGTGAGCTGCTCGACCTGGAGGCTCCCGTCCGCGATCGGCCCGTCGAGGAGCTCGGGCTGGCCCCCGGACTCGTGGACACCTTCATCTCCGCCGGGCCGAGGACGGACGAGATCCATGTGACCGGAACGCGGGTCCTCGTCGTCAACACCGCGCCGGTGCGTTCCGGTGACCGCGCGATGGGCACGGTGGTCACCCTGCGAGACCACACCGAACTACAGAGCCTCACCGGTGAGCTCGACACCATGCGCGGGTTCGCGGAGTCCCTGCGATCGCAGGCCCACGAGGCGGCCAATCGCCTGCACGCGGTGGTGTCGCTGGTGGAACTCGGGCGCATCGACAGGGCACTGGAGTTCGCCACCGCCGAGCTGGCCGCGGCGCAGCAGCTCACCGACCGGGTCGTCGGCTCGGTGTCCGAGCCGGTACTGGCCGCACTGCTGCTGGGCAAGTCGGCCGAGGCCGACGAGCGCGGCGTGGACCTCGTACTCACCGAGGACACCGCGACGCAGGACACCCAGGACAGCGGTGACGCGCAGGCGACCGGTATCGATCCGAGGGATCTGGTCACCATTCTCGGGAACTTGATCGACAATGCCGTCGACGCGGCCGTGCAGGGGGCGGGGGCGAGTCCGGGTGGCCCTCGGGTGACGGTGACGGTGCGCACCGATGCGGGCGAACTGTTCCTCAGGGTCGCCGACAGCGGTCCTGGCGTGGACGCCGAGGCCGCGACGGAGATGTTCCGCAAGGGCTGGTCGACGAAACCGGCGGGCGGGCCGATGGGCCGCGGCCTCGGGCTCGCGCTCGTGGGCCAGGCCGTCCGGCGCTACGGCGGCACGATCGACGTCGGGCAGGACGAGGGAGCCGTCTTCACCGTGCGACTTCCGGTCCCGGCACCGCGGAAGGAGAACCGATGATCAGTGTGCTCGTCGTCGAGGACGACCCGGTGGCGGCCGAGGCGCACCGGCTCTACGTGGAGCGGATCGCGGGGTTCACCGTCGCGGGTGTTGTGCACGCCGGGGGCGAGGCCGTCCGATTCTGTCTGGGAGCGGCCGGGAACCGCGGATTGCGAGGTCATGGTGACCGGGGGGACTCGGCCGACGAAGTCCCGCTATCGAGGCGGCAGGGCGTCATGCAGCAGGACTGGACAGTCGCTGGAAATCAGAGCCCTGGCGACTCGATAGCGGATCCGAGTTCTCAGGCAAGCACTGAGCGGCGCAGGGTGGATCTGATCCTGCTCGACTTCTACCTGCCGGACACCCACGGGCTCGCCGTCTGCCAGGCACTGCGCGCCGCCGGCGTCGCCGCCGACGTGATCGCGGTGACCTCGGCCCGCGACCTCGCGATGGTGCGCGCCGCGGTCTCCGCGGGCGTGGTGCAATACCTGCTCAAACCGTTCACGTTCGCCTCCCTGCGGGAGAAACTGGAGCGCTACGCCCGATTCCGGGACCAGGTCTCCGGCCCGGGTGAGGTGACCGGGCAGGCGGACGTCGACGGCATGTTCGCCGAGTTGCGCACCGCGGACCACCGCACGTTGCCCAAGGGGATGAGCGGGGAGACGCTCGATGCCGTGACCGCGGCGCTGCACGCGGCCGCCGAGGACGGACTTTCGGCCGCGGCAGCGGCGGAAACGGTGGGCGCGTCCAGGGTCACCGCCCGGCGGTACCTGGAGTACCTCGCCGACAACGGGCTGGCCCAACGCAGGCCGCACTACGGCCAGGTGGGACGGCCGGAGGTGCGCTACGTCCCGGTGACCTGAGCTGTCAGCGCTCGTCACAGATCCCGCGGCCGCCCCGGTACCCCGGGCCGGGTCTGCCAGGGATGCGGACCGTCGAGCGGGCGGTACTCGACGCCGAGCGCGTCCAGCCGGGGCAGATGGTGCTCCCGCAACCGGTGCAGGAACTCCGCGGTGTCGCGTTCTCCGTGGCTCCACACCACCTCCGCGAACGCGGCGAGGCGGGGGAACGCGGCATACTCGACCCTCCGCAGGGTGTCCAGGTGCTCGGTCCACACCTGTGCCTGCGCCCCGAGTATCCGCGCCCTGTCGGCATCGGGCAGTTCAGCGGGCACCGGTTCGTAGCGGTGGACGTCGGTGACCGTGCGCAGGAAACCGACCGGAATCGGCTCCTCGGGATGGTCGGACTGGCGGTGATCCAGGTACACCCACTGTTCGGGGCACATGACGACGTCGTGCCCGGCGTGGGCCGCGCGCACCCCGGCCTCCTCGCCACGCCAGGACGCCACCACCGCGGGCTTGGCGTGAGTGCCGCCAGCGTCGAGGATCTCGTCCCAGCCCAGTGCCCTGCGTCCGCGGGCGTGCAGGTGGGCGGCCATCCGTTCGAGGAACCAGCCGTGCAGCTCGTGCGGACCCGACAGGCCGAGCTCCGCCGCCCTCGCCCGGCTGCGGGGATCGTTCTCCCACCGCACGGTGGGCACCTCGTCCCCGCCGATGCCGATCACCTCCGAGGGGAAGATGTCCAGCACCGTGTCGAACACCGCCCTGAAGAAGTCTACTGTGGACTCCTCGGCGTTGAGGACATCCGCGCACACACCCCAGGACGTCCAGACGTCCAGCTGGTCTCCGGGACGCACACCGAGTTCGGGATAGGCGGCCAGCGCTGCCCGCACGTGGCCGGGTACGTCGATCTCGGGCACGACGGTGATTCCCCTGCGATCCGCGTGGGCGACGATCTCGCGCAGGTCGTCCACCGTGTAGAAGCCGCCGTGTGGCCTGCCGTCCCGTTCCGGACCGTCGTGCCTGCCCACCATCGACGCGGTGCGCCATGCGCCGACGCCGGTGAGCCTGGGGTAGCCGGGGATCTCGATGCGCCAGCCCTGATCGTCGGTGAGATGCAGGTGCAGCACGTTCAGCTTGTGCACCGCCAGCAGGTCGAGGAAGCGCAGGACCTCGTACTTCGGCCGGAAATGCCGGGCGACGTCGAGCAGGCACCCCCGCCAGGCGAAGCGGGGCCGGTCCTCGATCACGCCACAGGGCACCTCGGCCGTGCTCGGTCCGCCCGCTGCCCGGAACGCAGAGGGACCGATGAGTTGCCGCAGGGTCTGCCTGGCGTACCCGGCGCCACCGTCGTCCCCGGCTCGGGCGCGCACCCCCTGCGGAGTGATCTCCAGGCGGTAGCTCTCGGCGGGCAGGCTCTCGTCGATCTCGACCGGCAGGGTGTCCGCCGCGTCGAGGGGCAGGGTGAGCATGCCGGGGTGCGGTCGGCCGAACAGGGGGCGGGGGAGCAGCGAGTCGAACGCCGACATCGCCCGCCCTCAGCCCTTCACCGCACCGGCGAGGCCGGAGACGAGCTTGCGCTGCACGAGTACGAAGAAGATCAGCACCGGAATGGTCATCAGTGTCGAGCCTGCCATGATCGCGCCCCAGTCGTTCTCCTCCGGCTTGAAGAACACCAGGATCGCCTGCGGCAGGGTCTGGTTCTCGGTCTTGGAGATGATGAACGTCTTGGCGAAAAGGAAGTCGTTCCACGCGTGGATGAAGGCCAGCACACTCACCGCGACGAGGCCGGGCAGCACCAGCGGGAACAGGATCTGCCAGGTGAACCGGACGCGGCTCGCGCCGTCCAGCTTGGCGGCCTCCTCCAGATCCACCGGGACGGCGGCCACGAACCCGCGCAGCATCCAGATCGCCAGCGGCAGGTTGAACGCCAGATGCACCAGCACGAGCGAGCCCAGCTCGTTCAGCCCGAACGCCGGAGTGACGTCGCCGACCGAGCGCATCAGGAAGAACAGTGGGATCGTCAGCGCCTCCACCGGAACCATCTGCGCCACCAGCAGCATGATGAGCAGAACGACGCGGCCACGGAACCGGAACCGCGTCAGCGCCACCGCGGCGAGGAAGGACATCAGCAGCGACAGTCCCACCACGACGACGGCCACCAGCACGCTGTTGGCGAAGTAGCGGGCGAACCCGGCCGCTCCGAGTACCCGCTCGAAGTTCTCCAGCGTCGGCGTGAGAGTCCACGGCCGAGGGTTCGCCGACTGGATCTCTCCCGCGGGTTTGAGTGCGGAGAGCACCATCCAGTACAGCGGGAACGCGACCACCCCCGCGATCACCACGGCCACGATCTCGGCGACGAGCCTGCCCGGCTTGCGTACCCCGCGCCGTACTGCGTGTGTCTTCCGGGCCACCATCACAGCTCCACACTTCGTCGCTGGGAACGTACGTACAACGTCGTGATCGACAGCAGGATCAGGGTCATCACCACGCCGATCGCGGCCCCGAGGCCGTACTTCGCACCGGCGAACGCCTGCTGGTAGGCGTAGACGTTGAGGACGAGGTTGCGTCCAGCGACGCCGCCTCCATTGGTCATGACGTAGATCTGGGTGAACACCTTGAAGTCCCAGATGATCGACTGGATCGTGGCGATCATCAGCAGGGGCCGCAGGATCGGCAGGACGACCGAGGTCGCGATCCGCGTCCAGGACGCGCCGTCCAGCGCGGCCGCCTCAAGGACCTCCTCGGGCACGCCCTGGATTCCGGCGTACATCGTCACCATGACGAACGGGAACGAGCACCAGATCACCTCCAGCGCGACGAGGCCGAACGCGCTGTAGGTGCCGAAGGTCCAGGAGTGGCCCGCCATCCCGTTGACGCCCAGCCCGACCAGCACCTCGTTGACCAGTCCGAAGTCGGAGTCGAAGAGGAACAGCCAGATGTAGGACCCCGCCATCGCCGGGGTCGCCCATGCCCCCAGCGCGGCAAGGAAGAGCAGCATCCGAGGCACGGCCCGGACCCTGCTGGCGAGCACGGCCAGTGACGTCCCCACCGCGAGACTGCCGAGTACGCAGACCGCGGCGAACCCGATGGTCTTGGCGAGTACCTCCCAGAACTGAATGGTGCTGAGCAACTGGGCGTAGTTGTCGAAGCCGATGAACACCAGGGGTGCGTTGCCCGCGGCCTCGGCCTGGCCGTAGTCGTAGAACGAGATCAGGACGAGCTGGTAGAGCGGGTAGGCCAGCAGGCCCAGCAGCAGGATTCCGGCCGGGGCCAGGTACAGGGCGGCGGTGCGGCCGTCCCGCCCCCCGCGTCGCCTGCGGGGCGCGGGGGCCGGGACGGCCGTGGGGGCCTGCCGCTGGGCGGGCCGGGTCGACTGCGCGGTCATCGGCACGCGGGACGGGCTGACGTCATACCTGCCTCACCCGCCGAAGGCGCTGTTCATCTGCTCGGCCGCACCGGAGAGCGCCTGCCGCACGTCCTGCTCCCCGGTCACCACCTGCTGGACAGCCGTCGGCAGGATCTGCTGTGCGTCGATCTGGGACCAGGCGGGGGTGGCCGGGACGAACTTCGTGCCTGCCTGCAGGGTGTCGATGAACGGGGTGAGGAACTCATCCGAACCGGCCAGCTCCGACTGGGTTCCCGACAGTGTCGGCAGGTTGCCCATCGCCTCGTACATTTTGGACTGGTACTCGGGGCTGCCGAGCAGCTGGGTGAACTCCACGGCGAGGCCGCGACGTTCACTGGCGTCGAAGACGCCGAGCAGGTTGCCACCGGCGAACGCGGGGGCGATGGAGCCCTTGTCGGTGCCGGGCAGCGGGACGACGCCGAAGGTGTCGCCGAGCCCCTCCTCGACGGCCTTGCGGTTGAAGTCGCCACCGATGGTCATCGCGGCCTTGCCTCCCGAGAAGGCCTGCACGCTTTGCGTTCCCGTCATGTCCGCGCACTGCTGCGGCGGGCAGATGTCGGCGCTGATCAGCTCGGTGTAGGCGGTGACGCCTCGCTGTGCCGCGTCCGAGCTGAGGGACGCGCGCCACCGGTCGCCCTCCTGGGTGGCGAGCTCGCCGCCGTGGGCCCAGAGGAACGGCAGCATCGCGTACGTGTACTTCCCGCCGACGGAGATTCCGTAGAGCTCCGGCTTCTGCTTCCGGATCTCCCTTGCCGTGTCGGCCAGTTCGTCCAATGTGGTGGGAGGCTGCATGTCGAGTTCGTCGAAGACATCGGTGCGGTAGTAGAGCGCACGGACTCCGGTGAACCAGGGAAGGCCGTAGACCTTGCCGTCCACTTTGGCCGTGTCCAGCACGCTCGGGAGCAGATCCGCGCCGTGCTCCCAGGACTCGATGTCCGAGGTGAGGTCGGCCATCGCGCCGGTCTCGACGTAGCTGGCGACGTCGGTGTTGCCGAACTCGGCGACATCAGGCGCGTTGGACGGGTCGTTGAAGGCGCCGGAGAACTTGTCCGCACGGCCCTCGACCGCCACCCACTGGACGTCGACCTCCACGCCCTCGTGTGCCGCTTCGAACGCGGCGATGGCCTCGTTCACCACGGCTTCCTTCGGTGCCCGGTTGGCCTCGTCGAAGAGCCAGACCCGCAGGGGGCCCGTCTGGGCATCGCCACCCTCGCCTGCCGGACCGGACTGGGCAGGGGCGCAGGCCACAGTGGCCATGGCAGTAAACGCGGCGAGGGCCGCCGCGATCGTTCGAGTGATTGTCATTGGTAACCCCGTTGCACTATTTGCAATCTGCGTTTCACCATTAGCAACAGATCGTAGAACCACCCGGCACCCCAAACAAGGGGTCTAGACCAATCAAGATGGGGCGTCTGCAAGTACTACCGAGCAAGATCGAGAGGTCGTTTTTCTACCGCCAAGCGGGTCGCGCTTGGCGGTAGAAAACGGCGCTGCTGATCTTGCTTGGGTGTACTTGCAGACGCACCAACTCAGGCGAAGGCGACGATGGCGGCTGACGGCACGCTCACCGAGCCCGTGACAGGGCCCGGTAGGCCGGTGCGGGGATCCCGGGGGAGCCAGGTGACCGTGCCCGAGCGCTGGTTCGCCACATAGATCCAGCGCTGCGAAGGGTCAAGAGTGAAATGCCGGGGCCAGACGCCCCCGGTGCTGACGTTGCCGATCCGGCGTAGCGCGCCGCCGCCGCTCCCGACGGCCAGCGTCGCGATCGTGTCCTCGCCCCGGTTGCTCGCATAGACGAATCGCCCGTCCCCTGAGACGGTGATCTCGGCCGGGTACTGCGGCTGTGGCGCGTCGTCGTCGACCGTGGGCACCGGTTCGCCGAGGGTGAGTTCGCCACTGTGCGGGTTCCAAGCCGCGACGGTGATCTCCGGTCGCAACTCCCCGAGTATGTAGGCGAACCGGCCGCCGGGATGGAACGCGAGATGACGTGGCCCCGCTCCCGAAGGCAGGCGCACCTGCCGGTGCTGCGCGAGCGTGCCGGACCTGCGGTCGAGGCGGTACACGTACACCGAGTCCGCGCCGAGGTCGACAGCGAGCACCCAGCGGCCGCTGGGATCGGTGAGCACCTGGTGCGCGTGTGGTTCGCGCTCATCGCCGGTGTGCCGCACCAGGTCCGTCACCTCACCCAGCGAGCCGTCCCGCAGGATCGGGTGCACCACAACGGTTCCGTCGGTGTAGTTCGCGGTCAACAGGTGCCGCCCGCCCGGATGCACGCTGAGGTGCGTCGGTCCGGCACCCTGCGTCGGGCGGGAGCCCAACACGCGTGGGCGCCGGGGATCGCAGACGTCCAGAGCGGTGACCCTGCCGTCCGGCACGAGCTCGTTCGTCACGTACATCCGCCGACGGTCGACGGAGAACGCGAAGAACGAGGCGTCGGGAACATCGGGCACGGTGTCCACGATGTCCAGCGCGGCCCTGGACCTGGTGGCCACCTGAAGCCCCTCACCCGGAGGCGACCCCCAGGTCGAGTAGCTGCCGAGAAACACCGTCCGGCCGCCCCAGCCCGCGGCTTCCGCGCTTCGTGGTGCGGCGAACGCCCCCGGCGCGGCGAGCACCGTGCCCAGCCCGGCGATCCCGGCCGCCCCGAGGAAACTTCGACGATCCATTCCGCTCATCTCCTTGCCCGTTGTGTACCCAGTGGTTCCCGCGCCCGTGCGCGGTGGTCTAGATGACGGCCATCAACGCGGCCGAGACGCCGAATCCGGTCAGCGACAGCACGGTCTCCAGCACTGTCCACGTGCGCAGTGTGTCGGCGACCGAAATGCCGAAATAGCGCGAGACGATCCAGAACCCGCCGTCGTTCACATGCGAAGCGATGATCGATCCCGCGGAGATCGCGACAACCAGCAGCGCGAGTTGTGGCTGGGTGTAGCCGAGTTGGACGACCGTGGGCGCGATGATCCCGCTCGTCGTGACGATGGCGACGGTCGCCGATCCCTGCGCGATACGCATACCGCAACTGATCACGTAGGCGGCCAGGATCACCGGCAGGCCCGCCGAGTCGAGTGAACCGGCGACCGCCGTTCCGATTCCGGTCGCCGACAGCACGGCACCGAAGAACGCGCCCGCACCGACCACGAGGAGGATCATCGCGACCGGCCGCAGCGCGGTGGCGGACAGTTCGCTCAGCTGCACCGCGGTCATCCCCCGCCGCCTGCCGAGCAACCAGAACGCCGCCAGGACGGCACCGGTGAGGGCGACAGCCGGGGTACCCGCGAACGCGGCCACCCCGGCGAGCCGGGAACCGTCCGGCAGCCAGATGCTGCCGAACGTGCCCGCCAGGATCAGCACCAGTGGGACCGCGATGATCGCCGAAACCAACCCCAGCGACGGCGGGTTCTCATCAGCCTGTTCCCCGTCGGTGACCAGCATCTCCTGGGGTACGGGCACGTCGATCCGGTTGCCGATCCAGGAGGAGAACAGGACTCCGCCGACGAACCAGGCCGGGATGCCGCACGCCGCGCCCATCAGGATGATCCAGCCGAGGTCCACCTCGAGCAGGCCCGCGGCGGCGACGGGGCCGGGGTGTGGCGGCAGGAACGCGTGCGTCACCGACAGTCCGGCGACCAGCGGAAGGCAGTAGAGCAGCATCGAGCGCCCGCCCTGCCGTGCCGCGACGTAGACCAGCGGGGCCAGCACGAAGATGCCGATGTCGAAGAACACCGGAATGCCGAAGATGAGCCCGGCGATACCCATGGCGAGCGGGGCTCGCCGCTGGCCGAATGCCCGCAGCAGCGCCGAGGTCAGCACCTGCGCCCCGCCGGACTTCTCCAGCATCGCGCCCAGCAGGGTGCCGAGCCCGATGATCGCGGCGATATGGCCGAGGATCCCGCCGAATCCCTCCTCCAGCAACGATCCCGAGGCCTTCTGCGCGGACCCCACAATGGACTCCACCGGCAGGCCCGCGGCCAGCGCGGTCAGCAGCCCGATCACGATCAACGCGATGAACGGCTCCATCCGGAGCCGGATGATCAGCAGGAGCAGCGCCGCGATGGACACCGCGGCCAGCGTCAGCAGCCCCCCCGTGGAGTGCTGCAGCCAGTCGACCACGCTCATTGCCCGCTCCGACGAGCGCGCTGTCCGCGCTGTCCGCGCAGCGAGTGCCCGGCGAGCGCACCGGTGGGCCTTCCGTCCTCGATCGCCGCCACCCCGTTGACCCAGACGTGGGGAATGCCGGCCGGCTGCTGCCGGGGCTCGGCGAACGTCGCGGTGTCGGTGACGGTGGCCGGATCGAACAGCACGATGTCGGCCGCGTGGCCGCACCGCACAAGGCCCCGGTCGGCCAGCCGCAACCGCCGCGCGGCACGACCGGTGAGGTGTGCGACGCACTCGGCGAGGTCGAGCACCCCGAGTTCGCGCACGTAGTGGCCGAGGTAGCGGGGGAACGTGCCCCACGCGCGCGGGTGGGGACGGGCACCGACCAGGAGGCCGTCGCTGCCGCCCGTGTGCGCGGCATGGCGCATGATCGTGCGCACGTTGTCCTCGTCGCCGACATGCATCAGACAGGAGGTCCCGAGCCGCTCGCTGAGCAGGACCTCGAAGTACAGCGCGGCGGGAGCCATTCCCGCCCTACGCGCGGACTCGGCGACGGTATGGCCGAGCAGGTGCTCGTTCTCCGGACGCCGCACGGCGTTGATCTCGATCCCGGTCCAGTCGACCGGCACACCGTGCGCACCGTCGGATCCGGTGTCCTCGATGGCGGACCTGATCCGCTCCCGTGTGTCCGGATCGGACAGTCGGCGTAACGTCGCGTCCAACCCGCCCTCCGCCGCCCAGCTGGGGAGCAGCGCCGAGAGGTAGGTCGCTCCCGGCAGGTACGGGTAGGTGTCGAGGGAGATGTCGCAGCCGTCCGCGATGGCGGTGTCCAGCAGGCCGAGCAGCTCCGGCGCTCTGCCCCTGTTGACCGAGAAGTTCATCGTGGCGTGGGCGAGGTGCAGCGGGCAGCCGGCGCGACGGCTGACGTCCACCATCTCGGCGAACGCCTCGAGCGCGCCCGCTCCGTAACTACGGTGGTGCGGACAGAAGTATCCGCCTCGGGCGCCGACCACCTCGCACAGCGAGACCAGCTCGGCGGTGTCCGCATACATTCCCGGGGTGTAGGTCAGCCCGGCGGACATGCCCACCGCGCCCTCGTCCAGCCCGGTGGCCACGAGTTCCCGCATGCGGTCGAGTTCAGCGGCGGTGGCGGGACGGTCAGTCCAGCCGACCGCCAGCATCCGCACCGTGCCCTGGGGGACCAGATACGCGGCGTTCACCGCGACCCCCCGGTCGAGGCGGTCGAGGTACCCGCCGACGGAGCGCCAGTCCCACTCGAAGCCCGGGGGGTCGTCGTTCCAACCCGCCAGTTGTGCGCGCAGGGCCTCGAGTGTGGTGTCGTCCACCGGCGCGTACGACAGCCCGTCCTGGCCGAGCACCTCGGTGGTCACCCCCTGACCGAGCTTGACCAGGTGGTCGGGCGCGGCCAGCAACTGGAGGTCGGAGTGGGAATGCATGTCGATGAACCCGGGAGCCAGTACGAGTCCGTCGGCATCGACTGTCCTGCGGCCGGTGAGCGTTCCCGCACCGGTGATCTCGGCGATCCGCCCGGCCGAGACGCCCACGTCGCCCGAGTACAGGGGCTGACCGGTGCCATCGGCGATGCGCGCGCCGCGTATGACGAGATCCATGTCGCTCCTCGGGGGACTGGGAGACGGGGGAGTGGGCGGCGCGTCAGAAGTAGGTGCGGACGAAGTCGATGACGGTCTCTCCGTCGCTGTCCACGACCGGCAGCAGGGACCACTTGTCGAAGACCGTGCAGGGATGGGACAGCCCCAGCCCGATCCAGTCGCCGACTTCCACGGCCGAACCCTCCGGCAGCCTGAGGAACGCGTGCTGGTCGTTGAGTGCTGTGACCTCGTGCCCGTTGAGCCGGGTGGGCGGATGGCCGGCTGCTCGGTGCCACTGCGGTTCGGGCAGCCCCTGGTCGAAGGAAGCGTCGCGCCTGCCGAGGGTGAGCAGCGCAAGGCGCGGCTCGGGTTTCGAGGTCACCTGCGCCCACGCGCGCAACGCCGAACGCAGCGGCGCGCCCTCGGCGCGCGGAGACGTGCCGAGTGGGGAGATCCCGCGGTAGAAGCCGTCGTCGTGGGTGAGATAGGCGCCGCTGCGCAGAATCGGCAACACGTTCAGGTCCGGCGGCCAGCCGGTGGTGATCCCCTCGGCGACCCGGTCGAAGAAGGCGCTGCCGCCCGCCGTGACGAGGGTCGGCCGGGACCGGTCCAGCGTGTCCTGTTCGGACAGTGCGATTACCAGTGAACGCAGATCGTCCAGGTAGGAGTCGATCCGGGCGAGTGAGGTGGGTGAGGCATCGTGGGCGAGCGCGCCCTCGTAGCCTCCGGCGCCGGTCAGGCGCAGCATGGGACTGTTCCGTACGGCCGCTGCTACGGCGAGCGCGGTCGCGCGGTCCCGTACGCCGGTTCGTCCGCCGGCGGCTCCGAGTTCGACGACCACGTCGACGGGACGGCTGGCGCTGGCCGCGGTGAGGGCTTCGGTCATCAGTCTCACCGCGTGCACGGAGTCGACCCAGCAGGTGAACTCGAACGCCGGATCGCGGTCCAGTTCGCCCGCCAGCCAGCGCAGGGCCGACGCGTCGACCAGTTGGTTCGCGAGCAGGATCCGCGATACGCCGAACGCGCGGTACACGCGGAGCTGCCCCGCGTTGGCGGCGGTGATCCCCCAGGCGCCGTGCTGGAGCTGACGCTCGAACAACTGTGGCGCCATCGTGGTTTTGCCGTGGGGAGCCAGCGCCACGCCGTGTGCCGCGCACCATGTGGCCATAGTGGCGAGATTGTGCTCCAGCGCGGTGGACTCGAGTACCACGAACGGGCCGAGGAAGCCGTCCTCGAACAAGTGCGGCCGCTCGGCGGTGGCCTCCTCGATGGTCTTGCCGCACAGTTCGGTGGGGATCGACTTGAACCGCCAGTCGAGACGTTCGGTGCGGATGTCCGCCACGGCCCCGGAGTCGAGTGTGCCCGCGCTCGCCCGCATGTGGTTCATCGAAGGCCCCCGGAATCCTGACGTTGCACTGTATGCAACGCAAGTTGCGTGTAATGCATCACAAAGGTGTAGCATCGCCGGTGCGGCAGGTCAACGCTGCGAGAACCAGGACGAGTCTGGAGGGTGTCAGTGGCGGGCGGTGCTCCTGCTCCCGAGGTGCTGTGCCTCGGTGAGTCCATGGCGGTGTTCGTGCCGTCGGAATCGGGTCCCGCGCACCGGGTGCGGACCTGGAACCGGACCATCGGGGGTGCCGAGTCCAATGTGGCATGTCATCTCGCCGGGCTCGGTGTGTCCAGTGCCTGGGTGAGTGCGGTCGGCGCCGACTCCTTCGGCCGTGCGTTGCTCGACGAGATCGCCGCCTCGGGCGTCGACGTCACCGCGACCTATGTGGACCCGGGCAGACCGACCGGGGTGTACTTCAAGGAATCCGGGACAACCGGCAGCCCTGTGCGTTACTACCGGGCGGGATCGGCGGCCTCCGGCATGGGTCCCGGCCTGCTGGCCGAGCTGGATCTACGGGGTGTACGGCTGATTCATCTCAGCGGCATCACCCCCGCACTGTCGCCGAGTTGCGCCGACCTGGTCCGTGCGGTGCTGACCGCTCCGCGCGAGGGCAGGCTGGTTTCCTTCGACGTCAACTGGCGTCCCGCACTCTGGCCAGGACGGGATGGTGCGCTGCTCGCCGAACTTGCCGCGCTCGCCGACATCGTGCTGGTCGGTGATGACGAGGCGGAGGCGGTGTGGGGGACCGGAGATGTGGGCAGGCTGCGTGCCCTGCTTCCGCAACCGTCCACCGTGGTGGTCAAACACGGCGAGCGGGGCGCGACGCTGCTGGAACACGGACGGGACGCGGTGTTCGAGCCCGCGTTGCGGGTGCGGGTCGTGGAACCGGTGGGGGCGGGAGATGCCTTCGCGGCGGGATTTCTCGCCGCTACCCTCCGCGGCGCCACGCCCCGGTTCCGCCTGCGGCAGGGGCACCTGCAGGCGGCGTCGACGTTGCTGACCCAGGATGATGTTGGCCTGCCACTGCCGCCCGGAGTCGTCGGCGAACTGCTGGAGGCCGACGAGAGCGGGTGGGCGGCCGCCGAACTGACCGA
This sequence comes from Amycolatopsis marina, assembly GCF_900111885.1. Taxonomy (GTDB): domain Bacteria; phylum Actinomycetota; class Actinomycetes; order Mycobacteriales; family Pseudonocardiaceae; genus Amycolatopsis; species Amycolatopsis marina. Next base: position 21,466 of record NZ_FOKG01000016.1, on the reverse strand, counting down.
TCGTGGCGTCCGGCGGCGAGCGCAACCGGACGAACACCGCCGACGAGTGAAGCGAGAGACATGAGCCAGAGTCTGGATCGGGCGTTGAGTCTGCTGGGTGGGCTCGCGAGGGACGCACGCACACTCGACGAGCTGGCCGAGGAGGTCGGCGTGCACAAGTCGACCGTTTTGCGGCTGCTGCGCACGCTGGAGGCTCATCACTTCGTCCACCGGGAGGGCCCGCGCCACTACCGGCTGGGCAGCGCCCTGTTCGATCTCGCCAACCAGGCGCTCGAGCAGCGGGACGTGCGGCGAAGCGCCGAGCCCGCACTGGCCGAGCTCAACGAACGAACTGGGCACACCGTGCACCTGGCCAGCTACGAGGACGGCGAAGTCGTCTACATCGACAAGTTCGAGGGCAGGCATTCGGTCCGGATGTACTCCAGGGTCGGTAAAAGGGCGGCACTGCACTGCACGGCCGTGGGCAAGGTGCTGGTGGCCGCGCTGCCCGAACAGCGGCGTGCCGATGTCGCCGCCGGGATCGAGTACTCGCGGATGACCGCGAACACCATCGCCGGACCGGAGGAGTACCTCGCCGAACTCGCGGTGGTGGCCGAGCGCGGATACGCCGTGGACAACTCCGAGCACGAGGACTTCATCCACTGCATCGCCGCGCCCATCCGTGGGCAGGGCGGGACCACACTGGCGGCGGTGTCGCTGTCCGTGCCTCGGGTCCTGCTCGACTACGAGGGCCTCATGGCACTGGTGCCGGAACTGCTCGCCGCCGCGGAGTCGGCGTCGCTCCTCAGTGGATGGAGCAAGGGGCAATAACGCTCATGTGCATACACCTCAATGAGCAACGACAGGAAGGGAACTCGATGACGAAGACCACGATCAGCACGGAGAACGCGCCCACACCGGTGGCCGCGTACGCCCAGGCCGCGCGCAAGGGCAATATCCTGCAGGTCGCCGGGCAGGTCGGGCTCGATCCGGCGACCGGTGAGGTCGCGGGCGGCACGGTGGCCGAGCAGGCACGGCAGACGGTCCGCAATCTCGAGGCGGTGCTCAAGGCCGCCGGCGCGAGTCTCGACGACGTCGTGATGATGCGGGTCTATCTGACCGACACGGGGCACTTCGCCGAGTTCAACGAGACCTACAACGCGCTCGTTCGTGAGCCGTTCGCGGCGCGGACCACGGTGTACGTCGGACTGCCCGCCGGACTGCTGGTCGAGATCGACGCCCTCGCGGTGCTGGACTCCTGAGCGGTTCTTTGGGCGCTGAGCACGTTGACGGGCCCGCCCCGTCGTGTCAACGTCGGTTGATTCTTCGACCGAGGCAAGATCGATCGGGACACGGCGGAGGCGGGACTTGACGGAGTACCTGAACGAGACGGTCTTCACCTGGGGCGGCGTGCCGCTGAAGTTCGGTGCGGGCGCGATCGACGAGATCGGCCACGACCTGGCCCAGCAGGGCGCAGCCAGGGTGTTGATCGTGACCGATCCCGGCCTGGTGGCCACCGGCATCCCGCAACGCGTCGCCGATGCGGCCAAGGCGGCCGGGCTGACGGTCGAGACCTACGACGGGGTGCACGTCGAGCCCACCGACACGAGCCTGGCCGAGGCGGTGGAGTTCGCCCGCGGTTCGGAGTGGGACGGGTTTATCGCGGTCGGCGGCGGTTCCGCGATCGATACCGCGAAGGCGGTCAATCTGCTCACCAGCTACCCCGGGGAGCTGAGCGAGTACCTGAACAAGCCGATCGGTGAAGGCAAGGCGCCGCCTGGCCCGCTCAAACCGCTGGTGGCCGTGCCGACCACCGCGGGCACCGGGGCGGAGAGTACTCCGGTATGCGTTCTCGACCTGCTGGACCTGAAGGTCAAGACCGGGATCAGTCACCCGAGGCTGCGGCCCACCCTTGCCGTTGTGGACCCGCTGGTCACCCTCACCCTGCCCGCCGCGGTCACGGCGGCGAGCGGAATGGACGTCCTCTGCCACGCGCTGGAGTCCTACACGGCCAAGCCCTACCACGCGTTCCCCCGGCACACACCGGAGACGAGGGTCGCCTACTGCGGTTCGAACCCGATCTCGGACATGTGGGCCGAGCAGGCCATGCGCCTGCTCGGCCGGTCGTTCCGCGCAGCCGTACTGACCGGCGGGAATCTGGAGGCGCGGACGGAGGTGATGCTCGCCGCGACATTCGCGGGCATGGGCTTCGGCAACGCCGGGGTGCACGTTCCGCACGCCTGCGGCTACCCGATCGCCGGAATGGTGCGGGACTACGAGCCGGCGGGATACCCACCCGGCCCGCTGGTGCCGCACGGCCAGTCGGTCTCGCTGACAGCGCCGGCCGCGTTCCGCTTCACCTTTCCCACCGATCCGGCACGACACCTGCGGGCCGCCGACCTGCTCGCGCCGGACGCACCGCGCACGGACGACCCGCGGGACCAGTTGCCCTCGGTGCTGGCATCGCTGATGCGCGACATCGGCATTCCCGCCGGGCTGTCGGAGGTCGGGTACGGCGAGGGCGACATCGATGGTCTCGTCGCGGGAGCGCTGAAGCAGCAGCGGCTGCTCGGTGTCTGCCCGCGCCCTGTCACGGAACACGACCTGGCCGGAATCTTCCGTGCCTCGATGACCAACTGGTGACTGCGCGAGTACTGGCATTGCCAGTACTCGCGCAGGACGGGAATCCTAAATTACCCTGCAGCTCCAGAATGGGCCTGCGTTACCGTTCGGGACTCCACCGAATTGGATTTTCGCGCATATGGACTGATTGCCGCCGCCTGACTTGGAAAACGATGAAGTGCTGACCCGGCAGGTCCTGTTGATATGGCACAAAGTGCTGTTGTGTTTGAAGTTGCCCTTGTACTCCAGTTCTATCTGCAGTGTTCCACTGTGCCCGCCGGAATAGCTGCCGAGTGCGTAGTACTTGTTCGTACGGTCTACCTTGTCGACGGCCACCTTGAAGCAGTCGGGGTGGAACGGTTTGCTCGAGCTGCATCCTCCAGACGCGGCTGTGGGCGCCTGGGCCGCAGTGGCCGACGCCGCACTCCCGATGATCGGAAGCGCCGCGATGGCGAGGATCGAGAGCATGGACAGGATCCGCTTTTTCATGGTCTACCTAATTCCTTGCCGTCGAGACGAGCTCGAACTCACCAAGTCTTTGAGTGGGATGCGGTGTACTTGTACTCCTTGCCGATCTTCGCCCACGCGGTGACGGAGGTCTTCCAGGTGCCTCGGGAGCCGGGCACTGTGCCGGTCGACACTCCACACGAGCTGACCGGCGGACCGCCGCAGGTCTCCCGGTGAACCTTCCGCAGGCTCCCGTTCTTGTACAGCTTTGCCTCGATGATTATCGCGAAGTAGTTGTCGTGTTTGCAGGTGACTCTCCCGGAACCGTAGGTGTTCGTAGACCGGTCGACTCGGTCCGTGAGTGCCCAGATGCTGCAGTCGCCTTCGAGTTTGTCGGTAACCGAAGCCGATGCCGGTGCCGCGGCGGTGGCGGCAATGGCGGTCGCGATAGCCGCTGTGCTGATCGCTCGGAACAGTCGGGACGGACCCGTTGAATGATTTATGGTGGACATTGTGCGCCTTCCTGGATTGCACGGACTCGGCCGATGTGCCGAACGTGGTTGCCGCGATTGCCTCCCTCGAGGTGGCTACGGTGGCCTTGCGTAAACCTCCGGACCGTCTTCCGCCTGCAGGCATCCGGCGCCACGGGCTCCCGCATCGAGCACCGCAGAGGCTTCGACCCTAGGAAGATGTCGAGTCGCCCGGTGTCAGGTGAACACCCGACAGTGGGGGCAAGATTTGGTTGAGCCAGACGAGTGTGGGAGCCCGTTATCCATAAAGCCTGCAGAGCTCGTGTTTTCCGCACCGGTGCCAATGAATGTCAAGGGCGTGTTGGTCGGCGTCTGATCACGAGGCGAGGTGAAGTTCAGCCACGCGAAGACGGTCCTGGCTGGAGGCGCGGTGGGAACTGATCGAGAAGCCGAAAACCGATCATCGCGGTGGTCATGACGCTCACGCCGCAAACCCCATCGCGAGCACCCGCATCGCACTTTCCCGGGAAAGTGCGGTTGGGGCTAGTTGGCGGCGTCGATGATCTTGCTCGAGGGTACTTGCAGACGCACCATCCCCGGGCCGACGCCGCCGGACGGGGTCAGACCGGGCCGGTGTACTTCTCGCCGGGGCCCTGGCCGGGGGCGTCGGGCACGGCGGAGGATTCCCGGAACGCCTGCTGGAGGGACTTGAGCCCGTCGCGCAGGGGAGCGGCGTGCATGCCGAGGTACTGCACTGAGGAGGTGACCAGTCCGGCGAGCGCGGTGATCAGCCTGCGCGCCTCGTCGAGGTCGCGGTGCGGGCTGTTGTCGGGGTCGTCGTCGGAGAGGCCGAGCCGTTCCGCGGCCGCCGACATCAGCATGAGGGCCGCCCTGCTGATCACCTCGACGCTGGGAATGTCCTCGAGTCCCCGGTCGTCCGGTGAACGCCCGACCTGGTCCGAGCCCGCTTCGGGGGACTCCGGCCGGGAATAAATGTCCTCGTTGTCAGCGCTGTTTACCACGTCTGGTACCCTTCCACGTGCGACCAGCCCTCGAGCGATCGGGGGCCGCAAGTGGAGCCCCGCTCCCACCCGCGTCGCCGCTGTACTCCAGGCGGCCGGGTCCGGTCACGCGAAGAGTAGCCGTCGGATTTCCGGTGGTCGCCTTCGCGTCGCGCCCGATCCGTCGATCGGGCGTCGATCGGAATGCGGGCCCTGCTCACCACGCGGTGACGGGGCCTGAGGTATGTGGGCACCAGGTCGAGAACGATAGACAACTATTCCTCGGACCAAGGAGGCCCCATCAGCTCCGAGACACGCATCAACGACCGCATCCGGGTGCCGGAGGTCCGGCTTGTCGGACCCAATGGTGAACAGGTCGGCATCGTCCGGATCGAGGATGCGCTGCGGCTCGCTCAGGAGTCGGATCTCGACCTCGTCGAGGTAGCTCCGCAGGCGCGACCGCCGGTGTGCAAGCTCATGGACTTCGGCAAGTTCAAGTACGAGAGCGCGCAGAAGGCCCGCGAGTCACGCCGTAACCAGCAGCTGACGGTCATCAAAGAGCAGAAGCTGCGGCCCAAGATCGACCAGCACGACTACGAGACGAAAAAGGGCCATGTGTCCCGCTTCCTCGCAGCCGGCAACAAGGTCAAGGTGACCATCATGTTCCGCGGGCGGGAGCAGTCCAGGCCGGAACTCGGTTTCCGGCTGCTGCAGAAGCTCGCCGACGACGTCGAAGAGCTGGGGTTCGTCGAGTCGAACCCGAAGCAGGACGGCCGAAACATGATCATGGTTTTGGCGCCGTACAAGAATGTGAAGGCCAAGCCGAAGGCACGGGAAGCCGAGACAGCGGAATCCTGATCGCCCGGGCGGCCAGCACAGCCAGCAGCACACCGGATTCCGGTGTGCTGCCGCATGAGAAACGCAGAGGACCACGAATGCCGAAGATGAAGACCCACAGCGGGACCGCCAAGCGCGTCCGGATCACCGGTAGCGGCAAGCTGCGTCGGCAGAAGGCCGGCCGTCGTCACCTGATGGAGAAGAAGTCCAGCAAGCTCGCCCGCAGGCTGGAGGGCACCACCGAGGTCGCCGCTCAGGACGTGCCTCGGTTGAAGCGCCTTCTCGGCCGCTGAACCTCCCAGGACTTGCTGTAACCAACCCCGGGGCGCTCGATCGCGCCCCCTGATCGACAGGATGGACCCGTGGCACGCGTCAAGCGGGCGGTGAACGCCCAGAAGAAGCGTCGCGCAACTCTCGAACTGGCCAGCGGCTACCGCGGTCAGCGTTCGCGGCTGTACCGCAAGGCCAAGGAGCAGACGCTCCACTCACTCAACTACGCCTACCGGGACCGTCGTGCCCGCAAGGGTGACTTCCGGCAGCTCTGGATCACCCGCATCAACGCGGCCGCCCGGCAGAACGGCGTGACCTACAACCGGTTCATCCAGGGCCTGCGCGTCGCTGGTGTCGAGGTCGACCGCAAGATCCTCGCGGACCTCGCGGTGAACGACGCCGCCGCCTTCACGGCGCTGGCCGAGCTCGCCAAGCAGCACGTGCCCGCGCAGAAGACGGCCTGAACAGTACGGTGAACCAGCAGCCCGGGGTGGTCTTTTCGCACAAGACGCCCCGGGTTGTTGCTGCCCGGAAACTGACCACCCGTTCCGGCCGCGAGGAAGCGGGCCGTTTCCTCGCCGAGGGCGCGCAGGCGGTCCGCGAGGCGCTCGGTCACGGCACCGTGCACGAGGTCTTCGTGACGGAGGCCGCAGCCGGGCGCAACGCCGACGTGCTGGCGCTGGCCGACGGCAGCGTGCGCGTGTCGATGATCGACCGGAGAGCCGCGGAGCTGCTGTCGGAAACGGTGACCCCGCAGGGCCTCGTCGCCGTCTGCGACACGGTGACCGTGTCGCTGGAGCGGGCGCTGGCGGGCGGTCCCGGACTGGTCGCGGTGCTCGTCGGTGTGTCCGATCCCGGTAACGCGGGCACGGTTATCCGGGTGGCCGATGCCGCGGGTGCCGACGCCGTCGTCCTCGCTGGTGACGCGGTGGACGTGCACAACGGCAAGTGCGTGCGCGCCTCCACCGGCAGCGTGTTCCACCTCCCGTTGGCGCGCAGCCGGGACGTGCACGCCGTGCTCGCCGCGTGTCAGCGGGCCGGTCTGCGGACCGTCGCCGCCGATGGCAGCGCCGACACCAGCCTGGAGACCGCCGACTGGCTGACCGAGCCGACGGCCTGGTTGCTGGGCAACGAGGCGCACGGGCTGCCCGAGGAGACGCTCGGCGCGGCCGACCGGGCGCTGCGTGTGCCGCTCTACGGCCGTGCGGAAAGCCTCAACCTCGCCACGGCCGCCGCTGTGTGCCTCTACGCCAGTGCGATGGCTCGCCGCCGTCCCACCACCGGGTGAGTGCAGGTATCCGCGCTCGCGCAGCCGAGGGCTCCGGCCGTGTCCCGATTCCGATCACTTAGAATCGCAGGGTAATCGCTCCGTGCGTGCACGCTGTCTGTCCCGCAGCCGTGCACGCGAGCCCCTGTCACAGCGGACGCCGAGGAGTTATGTCCGGAGTCAACGACAAGCAAGAGCCGGGTCCGGCTGACGTTCTCGCGCCGGAAACCCTTCAGGCCGCCGCAAAAGCGGCCAAGGAGGAGTTCGCCTCGGCGCCGGACCTGGACGCACTTGCCGCGATCAAGCCAGCCCATCTCGGCGACAACTCTCCGCTGCTACTCGCACGGCGGGAGATCGGCGGTCTGCCCAAGGCCGAGAAGGCCGACGCGGGCAAGCGGGTCAACGAGGCGCGTCAGGCGATCCAGGCCGCGTTCGACGAACGCCGGGCCGTGCTGCAGGCCGAGCGGGACGAGCACGTGCTGCGCGAGGAGGCAGTCGACGTCACGCTGCCGTGGAATCGCATCCCCCGTGGAGCCAGACATCCCATCACGACGATCTCCGAGCGGGTTGCCGATGCGTTCGTCGCCATGGGATATGAGGTCGCCGAGGGGCCCGAGGTCGAGGCGGAGTGGTTCAACTTCGACGCACTGAACTTCGGCAAGGACCACCCTGCCCGGCAGATGCAGGACACCTTCTACGTGGGCCCCGAGGATTCCGGGCTGGTGCTGCGCACCCACACGTCCCCGGTGCAGGCGCGGACGTTGCTCGAACGGGAGCTGCCCGTCTACGTCGTCGTGCCGGGCCGCACGTTCCGCACGGACGAGCTGGACTCGACCCACACCCCGGTGTTCCACCAGGTCGAGGGCCTCGCCGTGGACAAGGGACTGACCATGGCCCATCTGAAGGGCACTTTGGACACCTTCGCCAAGGCGATGTTCGGCGAGGGGTCCGGAACCCGCTTCCGGCCGCACTTCTTTCCGTTCACCGAGCCCTCGGCCGAGGTCGACGTCTGGTTCCCGGAGAAGAAGGGCGGACCAGGCTGGGTCGAGTGGGGCGGCTGCGGGATGGTCAACCCCAACGTCCTGCGGGCCTGTGGCGTCGACCCGGCCGTCTACTCGGGCTTCGCGTTCGGCATGGGGCTGGAGCGCACGCTGCAGTTCCGCAACGGGATCCCGGACATGCGCGACATGGTGGAGGGCGACATCAGGTTCACCCTCCCCTTCGGAACGGAGGCCTGAGTGAGCGACCATCGCGAAGCCGCTCGGTCAGGCCGACCGGGTGCGGGTGTCCCGCAGATTACGGAGGCACGCATGAACAATCATGGCGAAGCTGGTCGTGGGTGCCGACCGGGTGCGGGTGTCCCGCAGATTAAGGAGGCCTGAGCAGTGCGAGTCCCCGCTAGCTGGTTGACCGAGCATCTCGGTCTGAGCGAACCGGTGACGCCCCAGCAGTTGGCCGACGCCTTCGTGCGGATCGGCATCGAGGTCGACGGCGTCCATCCGCTCGGTGAGGTCACCGGACCGCTGGTGGTCGGCAGGGTCGTCGAGATCGAGGAGCTGACCGGGTTCAAGAAGCCGATCCGGTACTGCCGGGTCGAGGTCGGGGATATCCCGGAGTCGGACGAACCAGGCGATTCCGGCGAAACCACGGCGCCCACCGACCAGAACGACGGCGACGAGGACACCTCCGCTCCGGGCCCGCCAACTCAGGGCATCGTCTGCGGCGCCACCAACTTCGCCGAGGGTGACCTGGTCGTCGTCGCGCTGCCCGGTGCCGTGCTGCCAGGTGGATTCGAGATCGCCACACGCAAGACGTACGGCCGGGTCAGTGAGGGCATGATCTGCTCGGCCCGGGAGCTCGGGCTTGGGGACGACCACGCCGGCATCCTGGTACTGCCGACCGGTGCCGCGAGCCCCGGCGACGACGGTCGCGAGGTACTCGGCCTCGACGACACGGTGCTGGAACTGGTGCCGACTCCTGACCGCGGTTACGCGCTGTCCATCCGCGGACTGGCCAGGGAACTGGCCTGCGCACTGGACGTGCCGTTCGGTGATCCGGCAGACGGCAAGGCCATCGAGATTCCGGAGGCCGAGGGCGAGGCCTGGCCGGTCCGGATCGAGGACCCGTCCGGCTGCAGCCGGTTCGTGGTGCGCCGCGTCACCGGGCTGGACGCCGGTGCGCCGACCCCGTGGTGGATGCACCGCAGGCTGTTGCTCGCCGGCATCCGGTCGATCTCGCTCGCGGTCGACGTCACCAACTACGTGATGCTCGAACTCGGGCACCCGCTGCACGCCTGGGACACCGGCTCGGTGCGGGGCGAGCTGGTCGTGCGCAGGGCGAAGCCCGGCGAGAAGCTGACCACTCTGGACGACGTCGTGCGGGAACTGGACCCGGACGACGTCGTCATCGCCGACGACAGCGGGGTCGCCTCGCTGGCAGGCACCATGGGCGGCGCCGGAACCGAGATCTCCACCGAGAGCACGGACGTGCTGCTCGAGGCGGCGCACTGGGATCCGGCGTCGATCAGCCGGACCGCACGCAGGCACCGGTTGTTCTCCGAGGCGGCGAAACGGTTCGAGCGGTTCACCGATCCGCAGCTCTGCGCCTCGGCGGTCGAGCTTGCCGCGCGGCTGCTGCGGCAGTACGGCGACGGCAGCATCCAGCCCGGCCGCACCGACGTCGGCGACGTCGCGCCGCACGCCGCGGTGACGATGCCGATCAGCCTGCCGGACCAGGTCGCGGGCGTCCGGTACGAGCGTGGCGTGACCGCGCGCAGGCTGAGCCAGATCGGTTGCAAGATCACCGTGGGCACGGGCGACGACGGGACCGCCCTGGTCACCGCCGTTCCGCCGAGCTGGCGCAACGACCTGGTGCAGCAGGCGGACCTGGTCGAGGAGGTGCTGCGCCTCGAGGGCTACGACAGCATTCCCTCGGTCGTCCCCGCGGCGCCCGCCGGTCGTGGCCTCACCGAGAAGCAGCGCAGGCGCAGGACCGTGTCGAGGGCACTCGCGGAGTCCGGCTACGTGGAAGTACTGCCGTTCCCGTTCGTGTCCCCGTCCACCTGGGACGACTTCGGGCTGCCGGAGGACGACGTCCGGCGGCGCGGGCTGTCGTTGCTCAACCCGCTCGAGTCGGACAAGAACCAACTTGCGACCTCGTTGTTGCCGGGCCTGCTGGAGTCGTTGCAGCGCAACGCCTCCCGCGGGTTCCGGGACCTCGCGCTGTTCAACATCGGCCAGGTGGTGCTGCCGGGCGCCAAGCGGATCCCGGTGCCGGACCTCGGGGTGGACCGCAGGCCGACCGACTCCGAGCTCGCCGCACTGGAGGCCTCGGTTCCGGCGCAACCGCTGCACGTCGCGGTGGTGCTGGCCGGGCAGCGGACGAGGTCCGGCTGGTGGGGTTCCGGCGAGCAGGCGTGCTGGGCCGACGCGGTCCAGGCCGCCCGCACCGTCGCCGAGGCCGCCGGAGTGGAGTTGCGGGTACAGGCGGGTGACCTGCTCCCGTGGCACCCCGGTCGTTGCGCCGAACTGCTGGTCGGCGACTGGCCCGTGGGACATGCGGGGGAGTTGCACCCCAAGGTCGTCGAGGCACTCGGTCTGCCCGCCCGCACAGTGGCCATGGAGCTCGACCTGGACGCCATTCCGCAGCCGGAGAGCCGTCCCGCCCCGTCGATCTCGACCTACCCACCCGTGCTGCTGGACGTCGCTCTTGTCGTCGACACCAAGGTGCCGTCGGCCGAACTGGCCGCGGCATTGCGCCGTGGTGCCGGTGAACTGATCGAGGACGTGACGCTGTTCGACGACTACAGCGGTGACCAGCTGGGCGAGGGCAAGCGTTCGCTGGCGTACAAGCTGCGCTTCCGCGCTCCTGATCGGACACTCACCGTGGAGGAGGCCACCGAGGCCCGCGATGCGGCGGTGGCCGCCGCGGCCGAACGGTTCGGCGCCGAATTGCGGAGCTGACCGAACGACCAGAGCGGTATTCGGCGCCCCCGGGATGACGAGAGTCACCCGGGGGCGTTGTCATTCGGATTGATTGAGCTTGCGTTCGGATGCATAATTATTCGTATGACGGTATCGGTAGCTGTATCCGGGGCAAGTGGTTACGCGGGCGGTGAACTTCTGCGGCTGCTGCTGACCCACCCCGAGGTGGAGATCGGCGCGCTGACCGCGGCGAGCAGTGCGGGCACCCGGCTGGGGCAGCATCAGCCGCACCTCGTTCCACTGGCCGACCGCGTGCTGCTCGACACCACGGCCGAGACACTGGCCGGGCACGACGTCGTATTCCTCGCGCTCCCACACGGGCATTCCGCTGAGATCGCCGCGCAGCTCGGACCGGACGTGCTGGTGGTCGACCTCGGGGCCGACCACCGGCTGACCGAGGCCGCCGACTGGACGCGGTGGTATGGCGGCGAGCACGCGGGTTCCTGGCCGTACGGGCTGCCGGAGCTACCGGGTGCCCGCGACCGGCTCCGGGGGGCGAACCGGATCGCCGTGCCCGGGTGCTTTCCCACCGGCGGCACCCTCGCACTGGCCCCCGCGCTCGCCGAAGGCCTGGTCGAGCCCGCGGTCAGCATCGTCTCGGTGACCGGCAGTTCCGGGGCGGGCCGCAGCCTGAAAACCAACCTCCTCGGTTCCGAGGTCATGGGGTCGGCACGGGCGTACGGCGTGGCTGGGGCGCACCGCCACACCCCTGAGTTCGCCCAGAACCTCGGCGCCGTGGCCGGTGCTCCGGTGACGGTTTCCTTCACTCCCGTCCTTGCCCCGATGCCGCGCGGCATTCTCACCACCGCGAGCGCGCGGTTGGCCGACGGCGTGGACGAGCACGCGGTACGGGCCGTGTATGCGAAGGCCTATGCCGATGAGCCGTTCGTCCACCTCTTGCCGGAGGGCGAGTGGCCTGCCACCGCGGCGACGGTTGGCTCCAACGCCGTTCAGCTCCAGGTCGGTGTCGATATCGACGCGGGACGACTGGTCGCGGTGGCCGCCATCGACAACCTGACAAAGGGAACGGCGGGCGGTGCGGTGCAGTCGATGAACCTGGCACTCGGGTTCGCCGAGACCACGGGCCTCTCCGCGGTCGGGGTCGCGCCGTGACCGTCACCGTCCCCCGTGGTTTCCGCGCGTCCGGTGTGGCCGCCGGACTGAAGGCGGAGGGCGCGCTCGACGTCGCCCTCGTGGTCAACGACGGACCCGCCGATGTCGCGGCCGCCGTGTTCACCGCGAACCGCTGCAAGGCCAACCCGGTGCTGTGGAGCGAGCAGGCACTCGCCGACGGCCGTGCCCGTGCCGTGGTGCTCAACTCCGGCGGCGCGAACTGCTACACGGGCCCGCAGGGTTTCCAGGCCACGCACTCCGCGGCCGAGCAGGTCGCTGCCGCGCTCGGCCTCGGCGCGATCGACGTGGCGGTGTGCTCGACCGGGCTCATCGGCGAGCAGTTGCGGACGGACGCGCTGACCGCCGGCATCACCGAAGCGGTGGCCGCGCTGTCCCCGGACGGCGGTGGTGACGCCGCCGAGGCGATCATGACCACCGACATGCACAGCAAGCAGGCCGTCGAGCACGGCGACGGCTGGAGCGTCGGCGGGATCGCCAAGGGGGCGGGCATGCTCGCGCCCGCGCTGGCCACCATGCTCGTGGTGCTCACCACGGACGCCGACGTGGACGCGGCCACGGCGGACGGTGCGCTGCGGGCCGCCACCCGGACCACCTTCGACCGCCTGGACTCCGACGGCTGCATGTCGACCAACGACACGGTGTTGCTGCTGTGCAACGGCGCCTCGGAAGTGGCTCCCGCCGCCGACGAGTTCGGCGCGGCGGTGCAGGCGGTGTGCCGAGACCTCGCCCGGCAACTGCTCGCCGACGCCGAGGGCGCCGAGCACGACATCTCCATCGAGGTCCGCGGCGCCGCCGCGGAAGACGACGCCGTCGAGGTCGGCAGGGCGATCGCCAGGAGCAACCTGTTCAAGTGCGCGGTGTTCGGCAAGGACCCGAACTGGGGCCGCATTCTCGCCGCCGCGGGCACCACCGCTGCGGAGTTCGACCCGATGCGGTTGGACGTGTCGTTCAACGGCGTCCGTGTCTGCCGCGACGGCCAGCCCGGCGAGCCCTCGTCCGACGTTGACCTGACGCCCCGCGACGTGCATGTGGTCGTGGATCTCAAGGCAGGCGAACACACCGCCACCATCTGGACCAACGACCTCACCCACGCCTACGTTCACGAGAACTCGGTGTACTCGACATGACGCCTTCCGAAGCGACGATCCCACCTGCGGAACGACTGGCCACCGCGGCAGAAAAGGCCGGAGTGCTCATCGAGGCGCTACCGTGGCTGCAGCGCTTCCACGGCGCCACAGTCGTGGTCAAATACGGCGGCAACGCCATGATCGACGACACGCTCAAGCAGGCGTTCGCCCAGGACATGGTGTTCCTGCGGCTGGCAGGCCTGCGGCCGGTGGTGGTGCACGGCGGGGGACCACAGATCACCTCGATGCTGGACCGCCTCGGCATCGAGGGTGAGTTCCGGGGCGGCCTGCGGGTCACCACGCCGGAGACGATGGACATCGTGCGGATGGTGCTCGTCGGCCAGGTCAGCAGGGAACTGGTCGGGTTGATCAACACGCACGGTCCCTACGCCGTCGGTATCTCCGGTGAGGACGCGCGCCTGTTCACCGCCCGGCGCAAGTTGGCCACAGTGGACGGTGAAGCGGTCGACATCGGACTCGTCGGCGAGGTCGCCGGGGTTAACCCGGAGGCGGTGCTGGACATCGTCAACGCGGGCCGTATCCCGGTGGTGTCCACGGTCGCCCCGGACTCCGACGGCGTCGTGCACAACGTGAACGCCGACACCGCCGCCGGCGCGCTGGCCGCGGCGCTCGGCGCGGAGAAGCTGGTGGTACTCACCGACGTCGAGGGGCTCTACGCCAACTGGCCGGACCGCTCGTCGCTGGTGGACCGGATCAGGGTGGACCGGCTCGAGCAAATGCTGCCCGAACTCGCCAGCGGCATGATCCCGAAGATGGAGGCCTGTGTCCGGGCCATCCGCGGTGGCGTCCGCAGGGCACACGTGATCGACGGCAGGCTGGCGCACTCGGTGCTGCTGGAGGTCTTCACCTCACAGGGCATCGGCACGATGGTGCTTCCGGACGAGAACGGATCAGGACAGGGGCAGGTATGACGGACGTCAACTCCAATCAGGACGGTCAGCGGCAGTGGCAGTCGGTCCTGATGGACAACTACGGCACCCCGCAGCTCACCCTGGTTCGCGGCGAGGGTGCGCGGGTGTGGGATGCCGACGGCACCGAGTACCTCGACCTGGTCGGCGGAATCGCGGTCAACGCTCTCGGGCACGGTCACCCCGCGGTGGTCGCCGCGGTCACCGAGCAGATCGGCAAGCTAGCGCACGCCTCGAACCTCTATGCCAATCCGGTCGGACTGGAGCTGGCCGAGACCCTGCTCGACGTGGCGGGTGTGAGCGGCAAGGTCCTGTTCGTGAACTCCGGCGCCGAGGCGAACGAGGCCGCGCTCAAGATCAGCAGGCTGACCGGCAGGACGAAGATCGTGGCATGTGAGGGCGCATTCCACGGCCGGACCATGGGCGCTCTGTCGCTGACGGGCCAGCCGGCGAAGAAGGAGCCCTTCGCACCCCTGGTTCCGGGCATCACCCATGTGCCCTTCGGCGACATCGCCGCGCTGGAGGCCGTCACCGACACCGAGACCGCGGCGGTCGTGCTGGAGCCGGTACTCGGCGAGGGTGGCGTGGTACCTGCCCCCGACGGGTACCTGCAGGCAGCGAGGGAGATCACCCGCAGGACGGGCACTCTGCTCGTGCTCGACGAGGTGCAGACCGGCGTCGGCAGGACCGGTGCGTGGTTCGCCTTCCACCGCGCGGGAATAACCCCGGACGTGATCACCCTGGCCAAGGGACTCGGCGGCGGTCTGCCGCTCGGCGCGGTGATCGGTGTCGGCCCCGCCGGCGATCTGCTCCGGCCCGGCCACCACGGCACGACGTTCGGCGGTAACCCGGTCTGCTGCGCGGCCGGACTCGCGGTGCTGCGGACGATCGCGGCCGATGGGCTCAACGACCACGTCGCCGCGCTCGGCAAGGACATCGCGCGCGGCATCGAGGAACTCGCGCACCCCCTGATCGCCGGTGTGCGGGGTGCCGGACTGCTGCTCGGTGTCTCGCTGCGTGAGCCGGTCGCCCCAACCGTGGCCGCCGCAGCTCAGACCGCGGGCTACCTGATCAACGCCATCGCGCCGGACACGATCCGGTTGGCGCCCCCACTGATCCTCACCGACGAGCAGGCCGCGGGGTTTCTGGCAGCTCTGCCCGCCGCGCTCGACACCACCACCACCTAAGGACTGTTCTGCGATGCCCCGCCACTTCCTGCGCGACGACGACCTGACTCCCGACGAACAGCGTGAGGTACTCGACCTCGCCGACGAACTCAAGAAGGACCGGCTGGGCAGCACCCCGCTGCGCGGCCGGTCGGTCGCCGCGATCTTCGAGAAGAACTCCACCAGGACCCGGCTCTCGTTCGAGGTGGGCATCGCCCAGCTCGGTGCCCAATCGATCATTGTGGACGGTCGCTCGATGCAGCTGGGCAGGGAGGAGACCATCGAGGACACCTCACGGGTGCTCTCCAGGTACGTGGACGCCGTGGTGTGGCGGACCTTCGCGCAGAAGCGGATGGACGCCATGGCCTCGGTGTCCCGGATCCCGGTCATCAACGCGCTCACCGACGAGTTCCACCCCTGCCAGGTCCTGACGGATCTGCAGACCATCCGGGAGCGCAAGGGCAAGCTCGCCGGGCTGACCATGGTCTACCTCGGCGATGGCGCCAACAACATGGCGCACTCCCTGCTGCTGGGCGGGACCACCGCCGGAATGCACGTTCGGGTGGTGGCACCGGAGGGTTTCCAGCCGGACCAGCAGGTGATGCTGGACGCGAAGCACAGGGCGAAGGACACCGGGGGTAGCGTGTCGGTCTTCACCGACCCGCACGCCGCAGTGGACGGCGCGGACGTGCTGGTCACCGACACCTGGACCTCGATGGGTCAGGAGAACGACGGCAAGGACCGTGTTGGTCCCTTCCGGGCACTGCAGGTGAACTCCGCGCTGCTCGACCGCGCTGCTCCCGGCGCGATCGTGCTGCACTGTCTCCCCGCGCACCGAGGGTGGGAGATCACCGACGAGGTGCTCGACGGACCCGCCAGCGCGGTCTGGGACGAGGCGGAGAACCGGCTGCACGCGCAGAAGGCGCTGCTGGTATGGCTCTTCGCCCAGAGCGGCGAAGAGGTTCGACGATGAGCAGGACGTCGAGACAGGCGCGGATCGTCGAGCTGGTGTCCACAATGGCCATTCGGAGCCAGACCGAACTGGCCCGGCTGCTCGCCGCAGAGGGAATCGAGGTCACGCAGGCCACGCTGTCGCGGGATCTGGACGAGCTCGGTGCGGTCAAGTTGCGCGGCGCGGACTCCGGGGCGCCGGTCTACGTCATCCCGGAGGACGGCAGCCCGGTGCGCGGTGTGCAGGGCGGCACGTCCCGGTTGTCGAGGCTGCTCGCCGAGCTGCTGGTCTCGGCCGACGCGTCCGGAAATCTCACGGTGCTGCGAACACCGCCCGGTGCGGCGCAGTTCCTGGCCAGTGCGATCGACCGGGCGGCGCTGGAAGAGGTCGTCGGTTCGATCGCGGGGGACGACACGGTCGCGGTCATCGCCAGGGAACCGCTCACCGGCAGGGACCTGGCCGAGCGATTCGCCGCGCTCGCGCAGCGGTCGGCCACCGAGGACGCGGAAGAGCTCAAGGAGCAGGACAATGAGCACTGAGCGGATCGTGCTCGCCTATTCGGGCGGGCTGGACACCTCGGTCGGGATCGGCTGGATCGCTGAGGAGACCGGCGCGGAGGTCGTGGCCGTGGCCGTCGACCTCGGCCAGGGTGGCGAGGACCTGGAGACCATCCGCCGGCGTGCCCTCGACTGTGGCGCCGTGGAGGCCGTCGTCGCCGACGCGCGCGACGAGTTCGCCGACCAGTACTGTCTGCCCGCGTTGCAGGCCAACGCTCTCTACATGGACCGCTACCCGCTGGTCTCGGCGCTGTCCCGCCCGGTCATCGTCAAGCACCTCGCGGAGGCGGCGAAGTACCACGGCGCGACCACCGTGGCGCACGGCTGCACCGGCAAGGGCAACGACCAGGTGCGGTTCGAGGTCGGCCTCGGCGCACTCGTGCCGGACCTGAAGGTCATCGCCCCGGTCCGCGACTTCGCCTGGACGAGGGAGAAGGCGATCGCCTACGCCGAGGAGCGGAACCTGCCGATCGACGTCACCAAGAAGTCGCCGTTCTCCGTCGACCAGAACGTGTGGGGTCGTGCGGTGGAGACCGGGTTCCTCGAGGACCTGTGGAACGCGCCGACGAAGGACGTCTACTCCTACACCGAGGACCCGACCGTCAACTGGCAGGCGCCGGACGAACTGGTGATCACCTTCGACCGTGGCGTTCCTGTGGCGATCGACGGCGAGACGGTGACCGTGCTCGAGGCGATCCAGCAGCTCAACCGCCGTGCCGGGGCACACGGCATCGGCAGGCTCGACATGGTCGAGGACCGCCTTGTCGGGATCAAGAGCCGCGAGGTCTACGAGGCGCCGGGAGCGATCGCCTTGATCACCGCGCACCAGGAACTGGAGAACGTCACCCTCGAGCGCGACCTCGCCAGGTTCAAGCGGCAGGTCGAGCAGCGGTGGGGCGAGCTGGTCTACGACGGACTCTGGTTCTCGCCGCTGAAGGAGGCGCTGGACGGGTTCGTCGCCAAGACCCAGGCGCACGTGTCCGGCGAGATCCGGATGGTGCTGCACGGCGGGACGGCGACGGTCAACGGCAGGCGCAGCGAGCGGTCGCTGTACGACTTCAACCTCGCCACCTACGACGAGGGCGACACCTTCGACCAGTCGCTGGCCAAGGGCTTCGTCCAGCTGTGGGGCCTGCCGAGCAAGATCGCCGCGAAGCGCGACCAGAAGAGCTGACCGACATAGAAGGGATGAGCAACACCGTGTCCGAGGAACAGCAGCCGGTGCAGTTGTGGGGTGGGCGGTTCAGCAGTGGTCCGGCCGAGGCGATGGCCGCGTTGAGCGCGTCGACGCACTTCGACTGGCGTCTCGCGCCCTACGACATCGCGGGCTCCCGGGCGCATGCCCGCGTGCTGCACACCGCGGGGCTGCTCGACGAGCGCGAACTGACGGACATGCTCGCCGCGCTGGACGCGCTGGCCGCGGACGTCGCCTCGGGTGCGTTCACCCCGACCGTGGCCGATGAGGACGTGCACACCGCGCTGGAGCGGGGCCTGCTGGAGCGGGCGGGCACCGAACTCGGCGGCAAGCTGCGTGCGGGCCGCTCCCGCAACGACCAGGTCGCCACGCTCTTCCGGATGTGGTTGCGGGATGCCGCACGCCGGGTCGTCGCGGGCACCCTCGACATCGTCGACGCGCTCGTGGCCCAGGCGAGCAGACACCCGGACGCGGTGCTGCCCGGCAGGACACACCTGCAGCACGCCCAGCCGGTGCTGTTGGCGCACCACCTGCTCGCGCACGCGCAGTCGCTGCTGCGCGACGTCGGCAGGCTGCGGGACTGGGACGCGCGGACCGACGAGTCGCCGTACGGTTCCGGCGCGCTGGCAGGTTCCTCGCTCGGCCTCGACCCCCGCGCCGTGGCCGCTGAGCTGGGCTTCGGGACTTCGGTGGAGAACTCCATCGACGGCACGGCCGCACGGGACTTCGCGGCGGAGTTCGCCTTCGCGCTCGCCATGCTGGGAGTGAACCTCTCCCGCATCGCGGAGGAGGTGATCATCTGGAACACCGCCGAGTTCGGCTACGTCACCCTCGACGACGCGTGGGCCACGGGCAGCTCGATCATGCCGCAGAAGAAGAATCCGGATGTCGCCGAGCTGACGCGCGGCAAGTCCGGCAGGCTGATCGGCAACCTCACCGGGCTGCTCGCCACGCTGAAGGCGCAGCCGCTGGCGTACAACCGGGACCTGCAGGAGGACAAGGAGCCGGTCTTCGACTCCGTCGAGCAGCTCGAACTCCTCTTCCCCGCGATCGCCGGGATGATCGGCACGCTGACGTTCCACACCGACCGTCTCGCCGAGCTGGCCCCGGCTGGGTTCACCCTGGCCACCGACATCGCCGAGTGGCTGGTGCGCGCCGGTGTCCCGTTCCGGGTCGCACACGAGGCCGCGGGGGAGAGCGTGCGGGTCGCCGAGACCCGCGGAGTGGGCCTGGACGAGCTCACCGACGAGGAACTGGCCGCGATCCATCCCGCTCTTACCCCGAAGGTGCGGGAGGTGCTGACGGTGGCCGGGTCGGTGGGTTCCAGGGACGCGCACGGCGGGACCGCGCCCGCGCGCGTCGCGGAGCAGCGCGAACGGCTGGTGCGGCGGCTCACGGAGCACCGGTCCTGGGTAGCTGGGTAACCTGTCGCTGTCCGGATACAGTTGAGGAGCGGATCGCCATCACCAAGCACGACAGGGTCTTCACCAGGGCCGAGTTGGCGATCGATCCGATCGACCTGGCGCACCGGCTGCTCGGCTCGGTACTGGAGTCGCGCAGCGAGCAGGGAACCGTGCGGATCCGGCTGTCCGAGGTCGAGGCCTACCGCGGCCAGGACGACCCGGCCTCGCACTGCTATCGCGGCCGCACCCCGCGCAACGACGTCATGTGGGGGCCCGCCGGGCATCTCTATGTCTACTTCGTCTACGGCATGCATTTCTGTGCCAATGTCGTCGGGCTGACCGACGGGGTCCCCGGCGCGGTCCTGCTGCGTGCGGGCGAGGTCCTGTCCGGGGCCGAACTGGTGCGAGCGCGGCGGCCTACCGCCCGTGGCGGTGGTGCGGTCGCCAGGGGACCGGCGATCCTGACCTCGGCGCTCGGTCTTGGCCGGGAGCACAACGGGATGGACCTTGTCGACCCCGAGTCGCCGGTGCGCCTGCTGGCGGCCCCGGCCCTGCCCCGCGCGCAGATCCGCAATGGACCACGGGTCGGCGTCGCGGCCGCGGTCGAGGTGCCGTGGCGGTTCTGGATCGACGGTTCACCCGCCGTATCGACCTACCGCAGGGGTGGCCGGGTACGGCCCCGGGAGGAAGTCGTTTGACCTCCTGCGGGAGTATCGGTGCGTGAGCGAGAACATCCTTGACGAGCTGTCCTGGCGCGGGTTGATCGCGCAGTCCACCGATCTCGACGCGCTCCGCCGCGATCTCGGCGAGGGGCCACTCACCCTGTATGCCGGTTTCGATCCCACCGCACCCAGCCTGCACGCCGGGCACCTGGTGCAGATGCTCCTGCTGCGGCGGTTCCAGGACGCGGGAAACCGGCCGGTCCTGCTGGCCGGCGGCGGCACCGGGCTGATCGGGGACCCGCGAGATGTCGGTGAGCGGTCGCTGCATTCCGAGGACACGGTCCGGGAGTGGGCAGGGCGGCTGCGCGGGCAGCTGGCCAAGTTCGTGGACTTCGACCACCCCACGGCTCCGCCGATCGAGGTGAACAACCTCGACTGGCTCGGCGGGATGCCGGTCACGGCGTTCCTGCGGGATGTGGGCAAGCACTTCTCGGTCAACACGATGCTGGCCAGGGAGACCGTGAAGCGCAGGCTCGACGGCGAGGGCATCTCCTACACCGAGTTCAGCTACATGCTCCTGCAGGCGAATGACTACCGGGAACTCTTCAACCGCTACGGGGTGCGGCTGCAGATCGGTGGCTCCGACCAGTGGGGCAACATCCTCGCCGGCGTGGACCTGATCCGCCGGGTGCACGGCGAGCACGTGCACGCGCTGACCGCGCCACTGCTCACCGACGCCGAGGGACGCAAGATCGGCAAGTCCACCGGGGGCGGCAGCATCTGGCTCGACCCGGAGCTGACCTCGCCGTACGCCTGGTACCAGTACTTCCTCAACCTCGGTGACGCAGAGGTGGGCCAATGCCTCCGGCTGCTCACCTTCCTGTCCCGTGACGAGGTGACGGAACTGGAGACGGCAACCCAGGAGCGACCCGCGGCCCGGCTCGCGCAGCGGGCGCTGGCCAAGGAACTGACCGACCTGGTGCACGGGGAGGACCAGACCCGGCAGGTGATCGCTGCCAGCCAGGCCTTGTTCGGCAGGGGCGAGCTCGCCGAACTGGAACCGACCACCCTCGAGTCCGCCATGGCTGAGGTGCCGAACGGCGAGGTGGCTCTGTCCGCCGAACCGACGATCGTCGACCTTCTGCTCGCCGGGGGACTCGTGGACAGCAAGGGCGCTGCCCGACGCACGGTGAAGGAGGGCGGCGCCTACGTGAACAACGTGAAGGTGCCCGACGAGAACTGGCGCCCCGGGCAGGACGACGCGCTGCACGACGGTTGGCTCGTGGTGCGCAGGGGCAAGCGGAACACCGCCGGGGTGCGCCTGCTCGGGTGAACAGCCTCGAAACAGGGGGTGACCTGCGGTTTCGCCGTTAAGGGACCCCCCTGTTTTTGGGGGGTTGGTGGGTGTGTAATCTTCTTCTTGTCGCCAGGGAGACCGGGTCGGCGGAGCGGGAGAGAGAGCTTC
>NZ_FOKG01000042.1 GCF_900111885.1 Amycolatopsis marina | reverse complement strand
CGCGCTGGCGGATCGAAGAGTGTTTCCAGCAGGCCAAGAACGAAGCCGGACTGGATCACTACCAGGTCCGGTCCTGGCGGGCGTGGTACGCCCACATCACCCTGTCGATGCTCGCCCACGCCTGGCTCGCCGTCGCCAAATCCCTTGCCATAAAAGGGGAATCGGTATCGCCGAACCAGACATGATCAGCTTTACACTACCGGAGATCCGGCGCCTGCTCACCAAGCTGGTCCTGCGTGTCGCCGACGCCGCCGAACACATCTGGTCCTGGTCACGCTTCCGCCGCCGACGACAACACCAAGCCCGCCTCAGCCACTACAAACGCCGCGGCTACCCACTTCCTTAACTGCCGTTGCAGTATTAGGCCGTCCGAGCAGGTTCGTTCCACGTACCGACGCTGCACTCGAACGTGCGGTAGTAACCCTGCGGTTGCACGATGGGGGACTGTGTCGTGAGCGGTGTTTCCGGCCCGACACGCCGGGGGTGAAATCCGGCGGGATGGGTACGGACAGTGATGGCATCCGATGCTGTGAGCGCGGATCAGAGGAAGATGAGGAAGTCGGAGCGGGAGCGGTCGGCCGAGCAGGCTGCCGCGGCGGCGATGGTGGCGCAGGCGCGGGAACGTGGCCTGTCGCTCACTGGACCGGACGGGCTGTTGAAGCTGTTCACCAAGAACGTTCTGGAAGCGGCGCTGAACGAGGAGATGACCGAGCATCTCGGGCACGCGAAGAATCGTGCCGATTCGAATCGTGATTCGGCGAATGTGCGGAATGGGGCCCGGGGGAAGACGGTGGTTTCGGACGCGGCTGGAGAGGTGAACATCGTGGTTCCCCGGGATCGGGAATCGACTTTCGAGCCGAAGATCGTGAAGAAACGTCAGCGTCGACTGACTGACGTGGACGAGATCGTGTTGTCGTTGTATGCGAAGGGGTTGACCACGGGCGAAATTTCGGCGCATTTCGCCGAGATTTACGGCGCGTCGGTGTCGAAGGAGACGGTGTCTCGGATTACCGACAAGGTGATCGAGGAGATGCAGGACTGGGCAAGCCGTCCACTGGAGCCGGTCTACGCCGCGGTGTTCGTGGACGCGATCGTGGTCAAGGTGCGGGACGGCCAGGTCGCCAACCGGCCGTTCTACGCCGCGATCGGCGTCACCACCGACGGCCGCAAGGACGTGCTCGGATTGTGGGCCGGTACCGGCGGCGAGGGCGCCAAGTTCTGGATGAGTGTGCTGGTGGATCTCAAGAACCGCGGCGTTAAGGACGTGTTCTTCCTGGTTTGTGACGGCCTCAAGGGGTTACCGGAGGTGGTGGAGCAGGTGTGGCCACAAACGATCGTCCAGACGTGCGTTCTGCATTTAATTCGTAATTCGTTTCGGCTGACTTCCCGGAAATACACGGACGCGTTGAAACGCGACCTGAAAGAAATCTACACGGCACCCAACGCCGACGCCGCCGCAACGGCACTGGACGAACTGGACGAGAAATGGTCGAAGAAATACCCAGCCATGGTTCGACTCTGGCGTAACGCCTGGACCGAATTCGTTCCTTTTCTGGACTACGATATCGAGATCAGGAGGATGATCTGCTCGACGAACGCGATCGAGTCGTTGAACGCACGCTACCGGCGCGCGATCCGGGCACGTGGGCACTTCACCACCGAGCAAGCGGCGATGAAGTGCTTGTATCTTGTGACCCGCAGCCTCGACCCCACAGGGACCGGGGCGGCACGATGGATGATGCGTTGGAAGCCAGTGATCAACGCGTTCTCCATCACCTTCGGTGACCGCTGGCCGGTGACCGAGACCTACTAATCGACACCGCCGGAAACACCGTTCGCGTTACGGACCCTCCCGCGGGATGCCGAGCAGGAGGCCGCACAGGTTGGTGTAGAGGAACGAGGCCAGAGGCGTCAGGACGAGCGCGACGCCGAGCGGTGCGTGGTGTTGGGGCTGGGTCCAGAGCAACACACCGAGGACGATCATTCCGCCCCCGAGTAGGAATCCGGTCAAGCCCGCGGTGCCGGGCAGTGCGAAGACGGTGTACTGGTTGGGGGTAGCAGCATGATCGTGGTACCCGCCACGATGGCCAGCAGTCCTGCGAAGACGGGCGCCGACGGCGCCATTGCCGCCACCAGGCCCCCGGCGTTGCGCATGCCCGTACTGTGCCGAAGGAGACAGCTGGCGGTGACCCATCGCAGGTTGGCAAGCATGTGGCGCCGCGGTTCAGGGCGAGACTGTGCCCGGCAGCGTCCGGGCCGTTGATCTCTTCGATGGCCACTGTAGATCCTCGGTGCGCAGGTCGGGGCTCCTGGCTTGGTAGCTATCCGCAAGATAAACGGACCCACGGGGTTGTCTACTTTACTGGGAAGCGCAGACGCCTTTGGCGCGCAACTGCTGCAGGCCGACCACGACCACGGGCCGGGTGTGTCCGTCGCGGGGCGGAAGAACTGTGGGTAGGTTCCATACCCGTGTGCGGAACACCTCGTCCAGGGCGATCTTGATGCGTTGCTGGCCCCGCACGACTGCAGACACCGGCAGCACTCCCAGCATCATCAGTGCCATCACGAGGGGTGGCGGGGGCGAGCAGGCCGATGAAGCATCGCCACCGGATGCGGCTGCTGCAGGAGTCGGGGGAGGGCACGCTGGCGCGGTGCTCGGCTCATGGTGCGTTCATCGCTGTGTGCCTCCGTGGTCGCGGGCCCGGCCTCGGGGATCATCGGTGTCCTTGCGGTTCGGCTGGCGCGGTGCGTGGGTCAACGGGGGGTGAGGTGCACGGGCAGTCCGTCGGCGGGCACGGGGAGGGAGGTGTTATCCCACCGAATGCGGTAGCCATCGGGGACGCTCCAGCGGTAGCTGCGCAACATCTCGTGCAGGATGGCTTTGACCTCCAGAGTGCCGAAGTGCATGCCGATGCATTTGTGCACGCCGCCGCCGAAGGGGATCCAGGCGAAGCGGTGGGTTTGGTCTTCGCGGCGGTCCGCGGCGAAGCGGTCGGGGTCGAAGGTGTCGGGCTCGGTCCAGCATTCGGGTACGAAGTGGTTGATGGCTGGGGCGAGGGCGACGAGGGTGTCGGCGGGCAGGTAGTGGCCCAGGAGGTCGGTGTCGGTGACGGTCTTGCGCATCACCAGGGGCACGGGGGCGAGCAGCCGGAGGGCTTCCTTGATGATCCGGTCGAGGGTGTCCAGGCTTTCCAGGGCGTCGATGTCGGGCGGGGCGTCGCCGAGGGCGAGGGATTCCTGCCGGGCGCGGTCTTGCCATTCGGGATGGGTGGCGAGGTAGTAGGCGGCCGCGGTGGTGGTGATGGTGGAGGTGTCGTGTGCGGCCATCATCAGAAAGATCATGTGGTTGATGACGTCGTCGTCGCTGAACCGCTCGCCCTCCGGAGTGGTGGCGTGGCACAGCGCGGCGAAGAGGTCCTCGCTCGTGCTGGCGCGGGCGGCGGGTAGGTGCTGGGCGAAGTAGTCTTCCAGTACCCGGCGGCCGCGCACGCCGGCGCGCCAGCGAGTGCCGGGCAGCGGGGCGCGCACGAGCGCGCTGGCGGCGCGCACGGTGGCCACGAAGGCCTGGTTGATCTGCTCGGTGTCGGTCGAGCCGCCGCGGCCGCCCATGAACACCTGGGTCGCGATGTCTAGAGTGAGGTGTTTGAGTAGCCAGTACAACCGCACCGGACGGTCGGTGGGCCAGGTGGGCACGCTAGCGCGCACGCAGGGCGCGACCTGCTGGGTGTAGCCGGCCAGGCGGTCACGGGTGAAGGCCTGCTGCATGATGCGGCGGTGCATCTTGTGCTCGTCGAAGTCGAGCAGCATCAGCCCGCGGTGGAAGAACTGGTCGATCAGAAATGCCCACCCGGCCTGGGAAAAGGCCTTGTCTTTGTTGGTCAGCACCAGCTGGGTCGCCTCCGGGCCGGCCACGGTGGCGATGCGGGTGCCGAACGCGCCCATCCAGGTGACCGGGCCGTAGCGTTCGTAGCGTTCGCGGCCGAAGTCGGTGCCGAATCGGATGTAGTCGAGCAGATGCCCCACCACGGGGGCGCCGTAGTCGCCGCGGACCGGTCGCAGGCCGCTGCCTGCGGGCGGGGTGGCCAGGTCGGTGGCGGGCCAGCGGCGGCTGAACCGGCGCCACGCCTCGTCGACCGCCTGGGGTGCGGGGGCCACCAGTACCGACGATAGGCGCTGTCGGGCGGCCTGGGTGGTGCGTTCAACGATGGGGACCATGGCGGCTCTCCTTATTTGGTGGGTGTGCAGGTCAGTGGGGCGAAGGCATCCAGGACGGCGGTGGTGGCCGACCGGCCGGCGAAGGAGGGTGGATACAGCAGGGTCTGCTCGTACAGGCCCGCCCACCGCGTGGTGAACTGGGTGCGGACCTGCTCAGGCGTGCCGGCCACGGCGATGGTGTCGATCATCCGGTCCGACACTGCGGCCACCATCGCCTCCAGGTCACCGGCGCGGCGGGCGGCGCGGATGGCCGCGGCCTCGTCGGTGAAGTCGTGCAGGGCGAGGATGGCGTCGTAGGTTTTCACCGAGGCATAGAACGCGATCTGGGCCGCGGCGAGTCGGCGGGCGTGGTTTTCGTCGGGATCCACCGCGCAGATCACATAGCCGGCGACCGGCACCGCCCCGGTGCGGCCGGCGCGGTCGGCACCGGCCTGCAGCGCGGGCCGCACCGTGTGGCGCAGGTACTCGGGGGTAAACAAGGGATGGCCCACCAGCCCGTCGGCCACCGCCCCGGCGGCGCGCACCATGCGCGCGTTCACCCCGGCCAGATACACCGGGATCGCCCGCCGCGTGGGGGCCGCGACGGGCGCGGTCGGGACCACGTGGGTGCGGTAGAACCGGCCCTCGTGCCGCACCGGAGCTTCATCCAGCCGCCACAGCCGGCGCAACAGCGGCACCAGCTCCTCCATCCGGGGCGCGGGATGCTCACCGGACAAGCCGTGCCAGTCCTGCTGCATGCGCCGTGTTCCCGTCCCCAGCCCCAGGATCAGCCGCCCGCCGCAGACCGCGTCCAGATCCCGCGCCTCGGCGGCCAGCACCAGCGGGGTCCGGCCCAACCCGTAGGCGATCCCGGTGCCCACCGTGATCGTCTCGGTCACCGCGGCCATCGCCGCCGCGGCCACCACGGCCGAACGGTCGTAGAACTCCGCCGCCCAGGCCGACTCGAACCCGGCCTGTTCCGCGTGGGCGGCCAGGGCCGCCACCTCGTGGACGTCGTGGCCGGCGCACACCAGCGACACCCCTCGCTGCGTCGCCGTGGTGCTCGGGTCGCTCGTCATGAGGGTTGCGCTCCCGCCGCCTGCTGATTGGCCAGCGCGTCCGGGCTGGCCAGTGCGTCGTGCCCGCGCTCGGGCACAGCGCGGGCCTCGTAACCGGCCCGGGCAGCCGGGTCAGCACCGGCCAGGACCCGATCCGCTCCGGAGACCCGCATCAGGACATCGGCCAGCGCGCGCGGCACCAGCTCCAGCAGCCGGTTGACCGCCCCCAGCCACCGGGGCACGTACACAGCGAACCGCGGCCGGCGCACCGCGCCCACGATCGCGTCGGCCACCTGCTGCGCGGTCACCGGCCGCACCAGCGGGGACCCACCCAGACCGGTGGCCAGTTCGGTCCGCACCACCGTGGGCATCACACACGACACCGCCACCCCGGTGCCCCGCAGTTCCGCGCGCAACGCCTCCGACAAGCCCACGACACCGTGTTTGGTGGCGCAATACGTGGCCGCCCCAGCGAAGCCCACCTTGCCCGCCTGCGAGGCCACATTGACGATGTGCCCCCGCCCGCGCGGCCGCATCCGGCGCACGGCCTGCTGGCTGCCATGGATCACCGCGTGCAGATTGAGCTCCACCTGCCGGGCCGTCACCGATCCCGGCTCCTCACCCAGCGGCCCCAGCGGCATGATCCCGGCATTGTTGATCAGTACATCCAGCGGGCCGCACGTCGACTCGACCTGGTCAAGGAACGCCGTGAAGGCCTCCCCATCGGTGACATCCACCTGCCACCCGCGCACCGTCGGGTGCTGACTCAGCCACTGTCCTGTGGGGAGATCGAGGTCTGCGACGGCCACCGTCGCCCCGGCTGTGGCGAGCGTGTGCGCGGTCGCGGCCCCGATGCCTCGCGATCCCCCGGTGATGGCCACGACCACACCGCGCAGCGGCCGCGCGGTCCGCTCCCGGCGCCCTCGAGCCCCGTTGACCTGCTGTGCCACTGGTATCGCCTCCGCTGCCGATCGCTCCGACTTCTGACAGGAACCACGGTCAGAATGATTCTGACAGGAGAGTATGTCAAGATGGGGGCATGTCGGTGCCGAAGCGAAGCTATCGGGGTATCAGCGCCCAGCAGCGCCGCGACCAGCGGCGCGAGCAACTGTTGGCGGCCGGGTTGGATTTGCTGGGCACCCACGGGTGGCGGCAGACCACGATGACCGCGGTCTGCACGCGAGCCGGGCTGACCGAGCGCTACTTCTACGAGAGCTTTGCCCACCGGGATGAGCTGCTGCTGGCGGTGCTGGACCGGATCGCGTCGCAGATCCGGGACGTGGGGCTGCGCGCTCTGGCCGAGACGGAGGGCGACCCCCAGATGAAAGCCAAAGCGGCGATCGGCGCGTTCGTCGACCTGCTCACCGGCGACCCGCGCATCGGGCGCGTGGCCATGCTGGAATCCGCCGCCGAGCCGCTGCGCGCGCGGCGGCACGAACTGCTGCGCGAGTTCGCCCAGCTGATCGCCACCCAAGCCCGCACCCTCTACGGCGACGATGCGCTCCCGCCACCCCACGACCAGATCGCCGGTCTGCTGCTCACCGGCGGCCTCGCCGAACTACTCATGGCCTGGCTGACCGGGGAACTCCCCGCCAGCCGCCAGGACATCATCGACATCGGCGCAGCCCATTTCGCCGCGACGACACAGCGGCACTAGACCAGCGGCGTGACGGTGGCCACAACCCGTTTCTTAAACCCCCAGTATCACAGCGAGACTACTAGTCTCGCATTCACCGATGGCGCAAAGGAGGGGGGCACCGCGATGGCCGACTCGACGCTCACTTCGCTGCCGCCGCACCATCCACGGTGCCTGGGGTGCGGGCCGGACAACCCGGCGGGTCTGCACCTGGCCGTCTCCCGCGACGGGGACAGCGTGGTCACCGACGTCACCTTCGACGCGCGGCATCGCGGCGCCCCGGGCCTGGCACACGGTGGCGCGATCTCGGCGGCCTGCGACGACCTGTTCGGGTTCGTCCTCTACGTCGTGGAAGAGATGGCCGTCACGCGGAGGTTGACCGTCGACTATCTCGCGCCGGTGCCGCTGGGCCAGCCGCACCGCATCACCGCAGGCCTGCAGCGGCGGCACGGCCGGCGACTCCACCTGGAGGCCACCGGCACCGGCCACGACGGCATCACCCGGTTCACCGCCGAGGCCCTGTTCGTCGTCGTCGACCACAACCACTTCGCCCCGCACGGCCTTGAAGCCGACGTCCAGGCCATGTTCACCCGGCACCAACCACACGACCGCAAGGACCGCTGAGGGCGAACCTCTGTCGTCCCGCACGTCGGCGCCGGGTTCGAGATATGCCCAAGCCCGGAAACCACCACGACTCGGAGGGAGACACGCTATGGCTGAGTACCGCAGCCGGTGGAACACCGATGATGTTGAAGAGTTCCGTGATCTGGCCCGTCAGTTCTGCCGGAAAGAACTGGCCCCGAACCAGCAGCGCTGGGCCGAGCAGAAAAGTGTCGACCGGGACCTCTGGACCACCGCCGGGCAGGTGGGGTTGCTGTGCTTGTCCATCCCGGAGGACTACGGTGGAGGCGGCGGTTCGTTCGCGCACGAGGCCGTACTGCTGGAAGAGCAGGCCGCCAGTGGCGACAGCTGCTGGGGCGTGGGGCTGCACAACGCGATCGTGGCGCACTACATCCTCGCCTACGGCACCGAGGACCAGAAGCAGGCATGGCTGCCCAAACTCGCCTCCGGCGAATGGGTGGGTGCCATCGCCATGACCGAGCCGGGGACCGGCTCGGACCTGCAGAATGTGACGACGAAGGCGATCCGTGACGGCGACAGCTACGTGATCAACGGCGCGAAGACCTTCATCACCAACGGCGGCCAGGCCGACCTGGCGATCGTGGTGACCAAGACCGATCCGTCCCGGGGCGCCGACGGCATTTCGCTGGTCGTGGTGGAATCCGGCCGCGCGGGGTTCCGTCGCGGCCGTGTGCTGGACAAGATCGGCCTGCACGGGCAGGACACCGCCGAGTTGTTCTTCGACGACGTCCGCGTCCCGGCCTCCAACCTCCTCGGCACCGCCGAGGGCCAGGGTTTCGGCCAGCTGATGCAGCAACTCCCGCAGGAGCGGCTGCTCATCGGCATCACCTCGGTCGCCGCCCTGGAAGCGGCTCTGCTCGACACACTCACCTACACCAGGAACCGCCAGGCCTTCGGCAGGGAGATCTTCTCCTTTCAGAACACCAGGTTCACCCTTGCCGAGGCCGCAACCGAGGCCCGGGTCTGCCGCGTGTTCCTCGACGACTGCATCAGCCGCCACCTCGACGGCGGCCTCGACGTGGCCACCGCCGCCATGCTCAAGTGGTGGTGCAGCGACCGAGCCATGCACGTGATCGACAACTGTCTCCAACTCCACGGCGGCTACGGCTACATGAGCGAGTACCGCATCGCCCGCGCCTGGACCGACCAGCGCGTACAGAAGATCTACGGCGGCACCAACGAGATCATGAAGGAAATCATCGCCCGCACCCTGTAGCTCGAAGGACCCGTCACCATGCCATCCGGCTGTCGCACCACGTCGCGGTGCCGGAGACGTCGAGGTGGGGCAGGGCGTTGGCGA
The DNA here is from genome assembly GCF_900111885.1 of Amycolatopsis marina. Lineage (GTDB taxonomy): Bacteria > Actinomycetota > Actinomycetes > Mycobacteriales > Pseudonocardiaceae > Amycolatopsis > Amycolatopsis marina. The sequence goes on along the minus strand of NZ_FOKG01000042.1, from coordinate 10,256 downwards.
CATCTACGTCCGGTCAACGACGCCGCCCAGGGAATCGGGGCCGCAATCGCGATCGCCGGCAGTCTGCTCGCCAGCAGCTACCGCACCCACCTCGGTGCCACCACCGCCACGCTGCCGACCCAGGTGCGCGGCGGTGCCACCGACTCCCTGTCCAAGGCAGTGCACCGCACCGTCATCGCCACGATCCCGCTGACCCTGTGGGCACCCGCATACCACTCACACATCGCATAGACCGCCCGCGATTAGTACAGGAGCCACCCGTGACTGACCAGCAGCACATCACTGACTACCCGCACGAGTTGGCCGGGCACTGCGGCTCCGGGGCGCTGCGCGACCTGCTGCACTGGGCCGGTTTGTCTTACGAGTCCACACCCCTCGACGAGGGCACCATCTTCGGTCTCGGCGGCGCGCTCGGCTTCACCTACCTGCGCCATCCGGCTATGACCCCACCGATCTACCTGGTCGGCCGCGGCCCCGACCTCACCGTCGACTTCACCCGCCGTCTCGGAATCACCGCCACCCACGACACCACCGACGACCCCGACGAAGGCTGGGCCTGGGTCCGCGACGAACTTGACCAGGGCTACCCCGTGTTGTGCTGGGCCGACATCGCCGAACTCCCCTACCTGCGGGTCCGGCTGAGCATGAGCCGCCACGACATCGTCATCGTCGGCTACAACGACGACAGCCACACCGCCACCGTCGTCGACAATGACCGCCCCGACCCGCAACACGTCCCCTACGATGCGCTCGCCCGCGCTCGGGCGTCCACCGGCTTTCCCACCCCTACCCGGCACACCACCTACCGGCTGCGCTACCCCACCCAGCTGCCGCCCCTCGCCGACGTCACCGCTGACGCCTGCCACGCGGCCGCCCGAGCTCTGCGCGACCCCGAACCAATGTTTGACAGCATTACCCACGGCACTCCAGGTCTGGTGGAGGGACACGGTGTGGACGGCGTAGCTACCTTCGTCGACGACCTCAGCCGCTGGCCCGAACTGTTCTCCTCCGACCAGCTCGACACCACGCTGTTCGCCCTGGCCGCCTTCATCGAGAAAGCCGGGACCGGCGGAGGCCTGTTCCGCCGACTGCAAGCCGACTACCTCAGCTACCTGGCCCGCCGCACACAGCTGTCGACCGCTCGGCAAGCCGCCGACACCTACACCCGACTCGCCCGCCTGTGGAGCGACCTCGCCGCCATCGCCACCAGCAAAACCGACGCGCTCACCCGCATCCACACCATCCACGCCGCCGCCCGCCACTTGCCCGCACTGGAGCAACGCGCCGCGGACGACCTCCAGATCCTCGCCCGCGACCTCACCGCGGGAGACACCAACGGCGCGGACCCTGGCTAGCCGGGGAGCGCGCGAGAGAGCGTACTCGGCGAAACGGCCGGTCCACCGCGTCAGCCCCGCCCGCGTCAGCCGTAGCGCAGGGGCTTCCGGGAGGGCTGGTCAAGCACGCGGGAGGCCAGCCAGGCGAGACCGTCCGCGGTGTGCGCTGGGGTCTGCGAGGGTTGCATGACGTGGCTGAGGACTGTCCGGACGATCGCGTCGACCACCACACCGATCTGCTCAACTGTGAGCCCTGGCCGGTAGGACGCCACGCGGTGTGTGAGCATTGCTTTGGTCCGGGTGATCAGGGTGCCCGCCTGTGTGGTCAGCAGTGGGAGTAGTTCGGTGTCCGTGCCATGGGTGGCGGAGGCGATCGCGCGGAGCAGGAGATTGTCGGCGGCGAGTTCCAGCACGTTACGCACCGCGGCATAGATCGCCTCGACGAGGTCGGTTGGGTGGCGGTCGAAGGCGTCGCCGACGACGGTGAGGAACCGGTCCAGCTCGTGGGCGACCATGGCGTCGGCCAGCGCGGCCTTGGACCCAATCTCGTTGTAGACGGTCTGGCGGCTGACGCCGACGTGTTCGGCCAGCCGCGCCATGGTGACCGCCGACCAGCCGGTGCGAGCTGTCAACTCGATCGCCGCGGCGATGATCGGCTGCCGGTACTGGCCGCCCACGGCGGACGCGGCTGAGAGAGTCCCGCCCATGGCCGCCATCCTAGGCGACCGCCCCGGTGGTGGCCGCGAACGCGACCGCTTCCGCCCACGACCCCCGGGCGGCGATGCGCCGCCGGTACTTCATGATCTCGCGCGGCCGGTCCACGGTGAGCGCGCCGACGATCCGGTCGCCGCGCCGGTACAGCGCCGTGAACCCGGCCTCGGCCGGCACGGCGACCACCACCTCCTCGGCGCGTGAAGTGCCGACGAACTGGATGCGGTGGCCGTACCAGTCGGACCAGAAGTAAGGCACTGCCGCCAGTGGGCGCGCGGCGGCCGGGTCGAGGGCGTGTCGGGCGGCGGCCGCTCCCTGCTCGGCGGCGTTCGTCCAGTGCTCTAGTCGCATCGACTCGTCGTCGAACAGCGGGTTGACCACATGGGCCACGTCGCCCGCCGCGTACACACCCGATAGGCCGGTTGACAGGGTGGCGTCGCAGACCACGCCGCGGTCACGCTCGTGCAACGGCACGCCGCTGCCCTCGAGCCAGCGGGTGGCCGGGTAGACCCCGGTACCGGCCACGACGAGGTCCGCGGGCAGGACCTCCCCGGTGGACAACCGCACCCCGGTCACCACGCCATCCGCCGCCTCCAGCCGCATGACCTGGGTGGACAACCGCAGGTCAGTGCCCGCCGCGCGGTGCAGGTCGGCGCAGACGGAGCCAACCTGCCGCCCGACCGAGCGGACGAGTGGCAGGTCCAGCGTCTCGACGACCGTGACCGGCAAGCCCCGCTTGCGTGCCGCGGAGGCGACCTCCGAACCGATGAAGCCGGCGCCGATCACGACGGTGCGCGCGCCCCGATCCAACCCGGCGCGTACCGCGGCGGCGTCCTGCGCCGTCCGCAAGGTGTGGACTCCGGCGCAGCCATCGGAGCCGGGGAACCGCCGTGCCGTGGCGCCGGTCGCGAGCACCAACGCCTCGTAGCGCACCATCGTGCCGGACACCGACACTTCCCGAACCTCGGTGTCGAGCCCGTCCGCAGGTGCTCCCAGCATCAGCTCGACACCGAGGTCCTCGCGCAACTCAGTCTCGCTGCGGAAGGGCTCCACACTGGCGGGGCCGTCCGGGTCGAGGAACGCCTTCGACAGCGGTGGCCGGTCGTAGGGCAGCTGTTCCTCCGCGCCGATCAGCACAATCCGGCCGTCGTAGCCGACGCGGCGCGCGGACTCCACCGCGCGCAGCCCAGCCAGCGAAGCGCCGACCACCACGAGTGTCACGGTCAGTCCCTCAGCTTCAACGCGAGCACCGGACAGGCGTCGACCGCAGCGGTGAGGTCCTGCCGGTGTTCCTCGTCTGGGTGTTCCTCGTGCACGACGACCCTGCCGTCATCGCCCACCTCGAAGAAGTCGGGCGCCATCGCCTCGCACATACCGAGGCCCTCGCACCTGTCCCGGTCGGCTTCAATCCGCATCACGCGCTCACCCGCCCCGGGGCCACGAAGTCGACCTTCTCCCGGACGCCGCAATCCGGGCAGCACCAGGAGTCCGGGATCGCCGACCACGGCGTGCCCGCAGGGAACCCCTCGCGCGGGTCGCCGAGCTTCTCGTCGTAGACATAGCCGCAGCCGGGGCACATCCCGCCGTCCGTCGCGTCACCTCCGGCGTCGGCGGCGACGACTTCGGGCGCGTCGGTGGCGCCATACCGGACGAGTACCTTCGCCCGCTTGCCCGGCTGGATGTTGGCGCGGCTGATGTCGCCGTCGAAGTGGGCGACCACGCGCGGGTCCATCACCCGGCGCCACAGCGGCGGGATGAGCGCCAACACGATCATCCCGGCGTACCCGGTGGGCAATACCGGCGACTCGGCGAAGTCGCGCAGTGTCTGGTATCGGCGGGTGGGGTTGGCGTGGTGGTCGCTGTGCCGCTGCAGGTGGTAGAGCAGGACGTTCGTGGCGATGTTGTTGGAGTTCCAGCTGTGACTGGGATCGACCCGCTCGTAGCGGCGCCGCTTAGGCGTGCCCACCTGCTGGCGCAGCATCCCGTAGTGCTCCATGTAATTCACGATCTCCAGCAGCGAGAACCCGATCACCGCCTGGATCAGCAGGTAGGGAACAATGCCGACGCCCAGCCACGCGATCATCGCGGTCCACAGCACGGCCGACATCAGCCACGCGTTGAGCACGTCGTTGCCGATCCGGAACGGGTGCTGCCCACGACGTGCGTAGCGGTTACGCTCCAGCTCCCAGGCCGACTTCAACGAACCGAAGACGGTACGCGGCCAGAATCGGTAGAAGCTTTCCCCCACGCGGCTGCTCGCCGGGTCCTCCGGAGTCGCCACGCGCACGTGGTGGCCGCGGTTGTGCTCGATGTAAAAGTGCCCATAGAAACTCTGCGCCAGCGCGATCTTCGACAACCACCGCTCATGGCTCTCCTTCTTGTGCCCGAGCTCGTGCGCGGTGTTGATACCGATCCCGCCGATACACCCGATCGTGGCGGCCAGGCCGATCTTGTCCACGACAGACAGCTCTCCCCGCGCGATCAGCCAGAACGCGAAAATGAACGCCGCGTACTGGATAGGCAGGAACAAGTAGGTGATCCAGCGGTAGTAGCGGTCGTTCTCGAGTTGCTCGATAACATCGTCGGGCGGATTGCTGCGGTCCAGGCCGGCGACCAAGTCGATCGCCGGGACCACGAGCAGGATCACGATCGGACCGATCCAGAACCACACGCCCCAGCCGGTCACCGCGTGCATCGCGATCGCCAGGAACGCCAGTGACGGCACCACCAGGCCGATCAGCCACAGGTAGCGCTTGCGGTCAGTCCACTGCTGCGTCGAGCCAGCGGGCACCGTTGCCTTCTTACCGCTCATCTCACCCTCCTCAGCTAGTTGACAAAACCGTACAACACGTACAGCACCCTTGACAAGATTGGAGATTGTGTAAAAATACTGCCAGCGTCGCGCAGGTCCCGGGCGAACCTACTGAACTGAGACACCTCCCCAGCACGACGACCGCCGCGTTCGAAATGGGCGTGAATCCAGGCGCGTTACGGACGGAGGCGGCGCCCAAGCTGGCCAGCTTGGGCGGCCATCGTCGCGGGAGAGGACCGCAGGTCTGGGACCATGGAACGTCTACTGCGTCGGTACCGTCGTCTCCGCCCGCACGGGGACGTTTGTTCTCGGTCACTGTGGTGGCTAATGCCGTGGTCCAGGCTGCCATCGTCGGGCGTCAGCGAACACGCTGGAACCCGGTGCGGCGCCCTCCGACGCCGTAGCCAATCCCGCGACACCCAGGGTCAGATCTTTGATGCCGAGGTCTGCCGAGACCACCTACACGCCTTCGCCGACCTCGTCGACGGCCCGCTGACCCACTTGCCTTGCGGTCACATCGACACCAACGCCGCCTGGGCGGCCTGCGCCGCGCCCTGTCACAAGCTGCTGTGCGGGGCAGGTTCGCTGACCAGCGCGTCCACGTCGGAACTGCGGGCGACCCGACGGGCGAGTTCTCATCGGCGGCCGACGCGGCCTGACCGCACACCCGGTGTGTCCGTGAAACTGGGGCAAGCTCACTGATTACCGCAATCAAAGCCGCAGCCGCGTAGATGGCTGGTGCGGGGTGTACCGGGACGGCGAATTGAACCCGGCGGGCGGGATCGAAGGTGCAGTGGCACCACGGAGTCAAGCGGCGATTGGAGAACTTCATCGGCCCGCGTGTTATCTCCAGGTCGCTGCCGAAAGACGTGGTAGGAGCCCTATGGCGAGCTGAGCGGACGTTGGGCGCGGCTGGTTCAAACAGGTGCTGGCGGGGTCGCTACTCGGCGGGTTGACGATGTCCTGCTCGCCTTGGTGGGCGGCTCGGGTGGGCGACGATCGGTCGTGTCACGTGTCGGGAGTGGCTGGGAGGTGGTTGAGGTAGTCGAGCAGGGCAGTGGTAAAGAAGTCGTTGTCGTCGCCGACGATCATGTGGCCGGTGTTGGCGATGGTCATGCTGCTGGCGGTGGGGATGCGATCGAGGAGGTGCTCGACGGAGCCTTGGTCGATGACGTCGGACAGTTCGCCGCGGATGAGCAGGGTGGGTGCGGTGATCTGGTGCGCCGCGTCATCGATTTGGCGCAGGGTGTCGGTGAACGCAGCGGGATCGGCCATGAACTGGAGAAGTTGGGGATCCCAGTGCCAGTACCAGCGCCCGTCGCGATGTTTGCGGAGGTTCTTGCGCAGCCCGCGGGTGCTGCCGGGCGTGGTTCGATGCGGGTTGTAGTCCGCGAGCGCGGCGGCGGCGTCGTCGAGGGTGGCGAATCCCTCGCGGTGTTGACCCATGAATCTGAGGATGCGTTCGGCGCCGGTGGTGTTCATCTGCGGGGCGATGTCGACCATGACCAGGGCGCGGCCGAGGTCGTGGTGCGCTTGGGCGACCAGGGCGGTGAGGCCGCCCATGGAGGCTCCGACGAGCACGGGCCTGTCCTCGCACGTTCGGCCGATGTGGGTGAGGTCGTCGACGAGGTGCTCGAGGGTGTAGCCGTCGGGGCAGGCCCAGTCGCTGTCGCCATGGCCTCGGGCGTCGAGGGTCAGCGCGGACCAGCCGTCGGCGGCGAGGCGGGCGGCGGTGCGCTGCCAGGATTTGCGGGTCTGTCCGACGCCGTGGAGCAGGATGGCAGTGCCGCGCGGGTGGGTGCTCGTGTCCGGTGTCCAGTGGTCGCCGGCGAGAGTGATGCCTTTGCACTGGTAGTGGACGGTGGTGGGGCCAGTGGTCACGGGCTGAACCTCTTCTGGGTGTTGTCTCGCGCGAACTGTCGACCGCTCGGGCTGTGCGGCGCGGCAGACCACGCGGTTTAAGACTGACAGTATCGGTCCTAGACTATTAGTTAACAGGCCAGATGTGGGGACTGTGTGACGATCAATTACACGAACTCAACGGCTGCTGGCTGTAGGAGAGAGAGGGGACTCGATGTCGGCCAACGCCGCGATGCCCGCCCAGCCGGAGCCCGGGAATGCTGCCCAGGACCCCCGGCCCGCGCGTTCTCGCGCGCTGCTGATCGACGCGGCCACCCGGTTACTGACCGAGGGCGGTATCGACGCGGTCACCATCGACGCAGTGACACGCGTCGCCAGCGTTTCTCGCGCAACCCTCTACCGGCACTTCGGCACCGGCACCGAGTTGTTGGCGGCCGCGTTCGAGCAACTCCTACCGCCGGTGCCGCCCGCCCCGGAGAGCGGGACACTGCGCGAGCGGCTGCTCGCGCTGCTGGCCAAGCAGGCCGCGCTGATCGAGCACGCTCCGCTGCACCTGACGCTGCTGTCGTGGCTGGGCTTGAGCATGCCCACGGCCGGACCCGTCGACAACGTCGACAACGGTGAGCCCGAGAGCGACCGGCCGCGACTGCATACGTTGAAGCGCCGACTCATCGCCCAGTACCGCGAGCCGTTCGACGCCGTCCTGTCCAGCGCCGGCCTGCGCGAGGTCATCGACACCGATCAGGCGCTAGCGCAGCTGATCGGCCCGCTCATCTTCAACCGGCTGGTCACCGGACGAGCCAGCGGCACGACGTTCTGTGCCCGGATCATCGACGACTTCCTCGCCGCCCACACCGTGAGCTGACCGAACCGCGCGAGCCGGGACTGTGCGTTATTGTCGCCGGCGCGAGACTGCTAGTCTCGGTACAGGACTCCTAGTCTTATTGAGTCGCGTGCCGCATCGAAGGCTCCGGCCGGTGAGCACGCCGCAAAGAAGGTGGTCGGTCATGGCAACGGTGTCGAGGCATGCAGCCGACTCGGGTGCGAGCGTTGGGGGCGGACGGACCCGGTGGCGCCGCTTCGTGGGACTGCTGACGCCGGCATTGATCGTGGTGGTGCTGATGGTCGGCGGGATGATCAACGGTGTGCTGCCGATCTCCATCGCGGCGGAGGGTCAACGCCGTATCAAGATCGAAATCGATGAGATGTCGGCGACCGGCTACGGGACTTTTCCTCAGTTCTTCGAAACCCAGGACGGCCGCAAGCACACCGTCGTGGTCGTCGGGCTCTCCGGTGTCCGCGCGACCGGGCTGTGCGGCTCGGGCAAGGCGCGAACCCCCTTCGGAGACTATGTGCTGCGGGTCGAGACCAGAGGCGATCAGCGACTGCAGGCCGATGACGTCAAGTTCGCTATCGAGAACATCGACGGCGCTGACCTGGCCGGGGGCACCCTCACGTTGAACCGCCACGACACCGCGCCTGACGGCACGCCGGTGGACTCCGGGCACGAGGGAACGCTCCCGATCACCGCGCGGTCGGTGCTGCTGGACCTGCACGCCGACGTCCGCTGGGTCACCACCAGCGGGCTGAAACTGTCCGCGGTCGACCTGACCGCCGGGACCGACGTCAAGGAGTGCTTCTAGTGGAGCTGTCCTGGGGTCGTTGGTGGGCGGCCTCGGTTCGGTGGCGGCGGGGCCGACCGTTCTGGGGTGGCGTGGTCACTCTGGCCGGTGGGCTGATCATCCTGCTGTTACCCGCCAACCAGTTCACCGTGCTGGCGCTGCCCGGTGTCGCGGGGCTGGCCGGGTTCCTGCTCGGTGGGCTGATCGCGGCCATGGGCCCGCTGCTGTGGTTTCTCCCCGAGCAGCGAGTCATGCTCGGCATCGCAATCGTCCTGCTCGCCCTCGCCTCATTCGTCTATTCCAACCTCGGCGGCTTCCTGATCGGCATGCTGCTGAGCATTATCGGCGGCAGCCTCGGGTTCGCCTGGACCCCCAGCGCGACGAAACGACCAACACCGCCGCACCCACGACCCTCTCCGACCCCGAGGCCCCGCTCCTGACGGGACCGTAACGCGAGCTGCACCTCTCTGTGTCAAGCGGCTGGTGTCAGAGAGGGAACCAACTTGTTGAATCTGGGCAGAGATCGTGGTCTGCAGCCATGATCTTTGAGGCTGTGATTCGGATTCCTACTCGGGGGCGGAATGATCGCCCTCGGTGTGTTGCTCTGGACCCAGCCCCAACACCACGCACCGCTCGGCGTCGCGCTCGTCCTGACGGCTCTGGCCTCGTTCCTCTACACCAACCTGGGCGGCTTCCTGCTCGGCATGCCCGCCGCTGGCGTTGCTGCTGTCGGTTGAGTCAGCGGGTCATCGTCATGGCCGCCACCATCACTCCTGAGTGGAAGGGGGTGATGACATGACCGATGATGCAGAGAAGCGGCACCTGTCCAATCCGCTGGGCGCGGACAGTGTCCATCGGATCGGCCGCTACACCTACGAACGGGCTCGCGATTCCTGAGAGTGGACGACGGGGGTGTACCTGATTCACGGCTACGAACCGGGCGAGATCGAGCCAAGTACGCAGTTGCTGCTAGGGCGTGTCTGACAATGGTGTTGGCGGGTGGTTGAGATGCTGTTCGGGTGTCGCGGTTCCAGTTGCTTTCAGATGATCAGTGGGCGTTGATCGAGGACCTGCTTCCGGTGCGTACCGGCAAGCAGGGCCGACCGTTCTCGGATGCGAGGTCGATGGTCGAAGGGATCATTTACCGGTATCGGTGCGGGATCGCGTGGCGGGATGTGCCTGCGGTATTCGGCCCGTGGCAGACGATCTGGACCTGGCACCGCCGGATGGCCGGTGACGGCACCTGGGACACCGTGTTGCAACGTCTGCTGACTGCTGCGGACTCGGCCGGCCTGGTGGAGTGGTCGGTGTCGGTGGATTCCACGATCGCGCGTGCGCATCAGCACGCCACCAACATCACCCGCCCCACAGGGGGCTGGGTCGAACTACACGGATCTGCACAACGAGCCGCCTGATCACGCGATCGGCCGCTCTCGTGGCGGCTGGAGCACCAAAGTGCACCATCTCGTCGACGGGAACGGCCGCCCGCTGGTGACGTTAGTCGGGCCCGGCCAGGCCGGGGACGCGCCGATGTTTCCGCATCTGATGCGGCAACTGCGTGTCGCTCGCCTCGGACGTGGTCGAGCTCGGACCCGGCCCGACCGTGTCCGCGGCGACAAGGCTTATTCCTCGAGAGCGATCCGGGGGCATTTGCGCGATCGCGGCATCACGGCGGTGATCCCCGAGCCGGCCGACCAGGCCGGGCACCGCACCCGCCGCGGTTCCCGCGGCGGCCGTCCGCCCACCCTCGACGCGGTCGATTATCGCGGCCGCAACGTTGTCGAACGGCGCATCGCCCTGCTCAAACAATGGCGTGGCCTGGCAACTCGCTACGACAAACTCGCCATCGTCTATCGCTGCGCGGTCGTTCTCCACGCCGTCATCACTTGGACCAAGACATTGTCAGACACGCCCTAG
>NZ_FOKG01000003.1 GCF_900111885.1 Amycolatopsis marina | reverse complement strand
GGAAACCCTGGTTGCCGGGTAGCGCGAAAGCCGACTGCTGCAGTCCTGACTTCTCGTTCCCGAAACGGGCCAGTCCGTCCTTGCCGAGGATGTAGTCGCGTGTGTCGTCGCTGAAGAACAGTCCGCGCTCCGACCACGCGATATGCGGCTCGTTCATGCCGCTGGTCTCGATCAGCCGTGTGCCGCCGTCGGCCTGGACCAGGACCAGATAGGCCGGGCGCTTCTCCGTCCCGCTCTTCTCGACCTCGGAGTCCGGGCTGAGGTAGAACGCGACGACGGTGTCGCCGAGCGTCACCTCATCGGGATCGACGATCTCTGCCCCGACCGCGTCCTCCGGCGAGGAACACGCCGTCACAGCCAGAACGACACCGGCAACAAGCGCGATGAGTCGGAGCAGATGCACCGGTCGAGTCCTCTCGGGCGGGTGGTGCGGCCTGCCGCCCGGGCAGACCGCACCACACACGGGATGCCTTACCTGCGCGTGCTGTAAACGACGGTGCTGCCGTCATCCTTGATGTTGTTGGGGTACACGCCTGGGCCGCCGTTGCTGTCCAGTTCGATGTTCACGGCCTTCTTGTAGGCCTTCCAGACCAGTTCGGAGCAGTTCAGCTTCGAGTTGCTGCTGCTCTTGTTGAAAGCGAAGTTGTTGTCGTACGCCTTGCCGCGGAGATTGTTGTAGGCATAGTTGGCTGCCTTGTTGCGGCTGGTCTGCTTGGCCTTGACGTACATCTTGTAGACGGGGCCACACTTGTTGAGCGTAGCCGCCGTGCGAGCCTGGCTCTTGCTGCCGGAGCCAGGTGCTTCCACGATCGTCTTCGTCGTGTAGAAGATGCCGACGTGATTGTGGTTGTACCCGGCGGTCTTGGCGGAGGAGTGGAAGATGTCCCCCTTGTACCGTGCGTTTCCGACCCTCACCTTCTTGCTGCAGCCCTTGTCCGAGGAAATGCTGACACCCGAGTTCGGCGCAGCCGCCTCCGCGGCCTGGGCAGGCGCACCGAGCAGGCCGACCATTGCTGTTCCCCCTATCACGGTCGCCGCAATAGACGAGGCGAAGATTCGCCCAATTCTGGACATGTCTAACTCCACTCTGTAACCAGTGGACAGTGACCCCAAGGAAAAGGCGCTTGTTGCGCGCAAATCCCCCGATGTGACCACATGGATGGTCACAACCGGACCCCTCTAGTCCTGGAACCCCAGCCCGTTGATGAAATCGACCTTAAGTCGCCTGGTCGCCCGCGTATGTCGGGTGTTCGCCTGACAAAGCGGTTTCAGTGACAATCACACCGCAAACGTCTCGCAGACAATTCCCGAGTGGCTTTCGGCCCTAGACCTCGTCGGCGACGTACTTCGCGATCTCCAGTGCGCTGGTCGCGGCGGGGGACGGGGCGTTGAGCACGTGCACCTGGTTCGGCGCGTTCTCGATCAGGAAGTCGTCCACCATGGACCCATCCGGCAGCAGCGCCTGGGCGCGCACTCCCGAGCCGTGCCGGACAATGTCCTCCGGCTGCACCGCGGGCACCAGCTTGGCCAGGCTCGCGGCGAAGCGGCGTTTCGAGAACGAGCGACGGACCTCGTCGAGTCCAATAGGGACAGCGTACTTGCGTGCGAGCCGCCACGTCCCGGGGAACCGTGCCACCTCGGCGAGGTCGGCAGGTGAGACGTCGCTCCAGCGGTAACCCTCGCGGCGCAACGCCAGTACCGCGTTCGGGCCCGCGTGCACGCTGCCGTCCAGCATCCGGGTCAGGTGCACCCCGAGGAACGGCAGTGACGCGTCCGGCACGGGGTAGATCAGGCCGCGCACCAGGTGCCTGCGCTCGGGGCGCAGTTCGTAGTACTCGCCCCGGAACGGGACTATCCGCGCGCGTGGGGTGAGCCCGGCCAGCCGCGCGACCCGGTCGGACTGCAGTCCCGCGCAGTTGACCAGTGCGTCGGCCCGGAGCACGTCGTCGCCGGTGGCGATCTCGACACCCCCGGTCGAGCCAGGGCGGATGCCGAGGGCGGCGGTGTTCAGTCGGAGGTCCGATCCGGCTTCGCTGAGCAGCCGGGCCAGCGCCGTACATACGCCGGGGAAGTCGATGATGCCGGTGGACTCCACCCGTAGTGCGCTCACACACGTGACCTCTGGCTCGTGCTCGCGCGCCTCGGCCGGGGAGATCAGCGTGGCCGGGACCCCGTTCGCCTCGGCCCGCTCGGCAAGCACGCGCAGCGCGGGCAGTTCAGCCTCCGTGGTGGCGACGACGAGCTTGCCGCACACCTGCACCGGCACCCCGTGCTCCCGGGCGAACCGGACGATCGAGGCGTTGCCCGCCACCGACATCCGTGCTTTGAACGAGCCAGGCTTGTAGTACAGACCGGCGTGCACCACGTTGGAGTTGTGCCCTGTCTGGTGGGCGGCCCAGTGGTCTTCCTTCTCCAGCACGGTGACCTCGTTGCCGCGCCTGGTGAGTTCCCAGGCGACGGCAAGACCGATGATCCCGCCTCCGATGACTACGACTCGACGCACGAGCACACAGCCTAATCGCCAAACAACCTGACAATTGTCAGGTTAGCGGGTACGCTACCTGACATATGTCAGGTAGACGGCTGACCCGGGGCGAACGCCGGGAACGCATCCTCGCCGCTGCGACGGAGGTCTTCGCCGAAGCGGGCTACGAGGGCGCCACACTGCGCGAGGTCGCTCGCCGTGCCCAAATCACCACCCCGGTTCTCTACGACCACTTCACCGCCAAAGCAGACCTGTACTCCACCCTGCTCGACCGCGAGATCGCCGCGCTGATCGAGGGCTGGTCGGCGCCGGATGAGGCCATGGCGCCCTTCGACCTGCTGTACAGCAGGGTGATGGCGATCTACGCGTGGATCGAGGCCAACGAACTCGGCTGGCGGATGATCTTCGGCGAGTCGCCGCGCACCCCCGAGTTGGCCGAGGTGCACGCCCGGGGCCAGCAGCGAGCCACAGCCCAACTCGCCGGGCTGCTGGCGCGAGTGCCGGACCTCCGGCTCACCGCGAACCTCCAGCGCGAACGCGCCGACGAGGTGCTCGCCGAGGCCGCCAAGAGCGCACTGAACGCCATCGCCACCTGGTGGTGGCGCAACCGGGATGTGCCGAGGGAAGAGGTGGTCGCCCTCACCGTCGACCTGCTCTGGCGCGGCCTCGGTCAGATCACCGATCAACGGAAGGATCGACAATGAGCACAACAAGCGCACTCGCCAGAGCCGAGGCGACGACCGAGCGCTACCGGCACGCCATGGAAGCCGGAGATCCCGACCTCGCACTGACGACCTTCGCCCCGGACGCCGTGCTGCACTCGCCACTCACCTCGGCACTGCGATTCACCGGAATCGACGAGATACGCCGAGTTGTCGAATGCGCATTCGGCAGTTTCGCGAATGTGCGATTTCATACCGATGTGGGGGACGAGAGAACGCGCACCGTGATCTCCAGCGCGCAGATCGGCGGCGTGGACATCGAGGAGACAGCGGTCCTCAGGCTGAACGCCGACGCCGACATCACCGAGGCGACACTTTTTGTTCGTCCCCTGCCCGGACTGGTGGCGCTGATGGGCGAGATCGGGCCCGAACTCGCCCGCAGGGCGGGAAGGCCATGGGCGGCGCGGTTGTTGCGAGTGTTGGTCGCACCGTTGCGACTGATGGTGCGCAGCGGGGACGGGCTCGGAGTTCGACTGACGCAACCCCGATAGGAAGTCGGCACAACTATTGCCGCCGAACAGCGTAACGAACTCGGACCTGTTGCGGCATCCGAATGAATCCACGATCGAGAAAGAATTGTCCCGGGTGCAACACTATCCGCAACGTGCCGGTCACGCTACGGTGCTAGAGAGCAAGGCCAAGGAGGCGATCTCGGGGCGGGGTGTGAGCCGTGGCTGGTTCGGGGGACGAGTTTCCGCGCGATGTGTCTGCGCAGTCAACGAGTTCCGACTCAGAGTCGGTTGCGCGGGAAATCCTGCAGGAGATGGAGAGTGGCCGCACCGCGGAGCGTCAACGCTTCGGTTCGAATCAGACTGGTGGCGGGGGCGGCTTACTCGTCGAGGTGAGTCGAAGGGCGGCACCGACCGCCGGTGGATACCGCTTCGACGAAGAGACCGTCGCGGAGAAGATCCGTGAGTTCGAGGATCTGCGAGAGCTGATCCACAGCAAGCGGCACGAGCTCATACAGGCGATCCGGGCGGCAGATCCGCCGTCCCACGACCCGCCCGCGGTCGCTCAGGCGATGGCTACTCGTGCGTCGATTGCCCAGGCTGCCGCCCACAACAAGGCGATGGTGGACTACGTGCGGGGCTACATCGACGCCCTGCGTCGAGCCAGTGGCACCTACGCCGCCGACGACGACGAAGCGGGCGACGTGCTCAGCGGCGTCGACGGTCCGTCCGGAACGGGCACCTTGTTCCGATGAGTCCCGGCCGAAGACGCGTTCTCGCCGGGGTCGTCCTGCTGCCCCTGATGCTGGCGTCCTGTGATGGGGGCGAGCCCGGACAGGCCGTGCCCACCGCCGGCCTTTCGGTTTCAAGCGTTGCCGAGACACCGGGCGAGCCGGAGCGCCCGAAAGCGCCACCGGTCGAGGAGCCTCTGGATGCCACGAAGTACATCAGCGAACCTTGCGGCAGTCTGACCGAGTCCCAGCAGCGGGAGTTCAACGTGACTTCGAGCCGGGACAACAGCAATGCGGACGGCGAGGCGTGTATCTGGAGTATCGGCGACGGGTCGACAAGCGTCAGCGTCTCCTACGCGACCACCGTCGACGCGGGCCTGAGCAATCTGTACGCGCTCCACGAAACGGTTCCGTGGCCATACTTCGAAGAGACCGAAGTGGACGGATACCCGGCTGTCTACCAGGACGTTGTGGATCACCGGGCGCAGGGCACCTGCGGCCTCTCGGTGGGAATCAGAAACGATCTCTTCTTCTCTTCTGACGTCATCAGCCTAGCGGGGAACGACGCTTGCAAGGCCGCTGCCAATGTGGCTTCGGCGGTAATCCGGACGATCAAAGCGGGGGCTTGACATGTCGATGACCGGGCAGCAGATCTACGAGAACTTCATGATCGCGCCGGGCACGGGTGGACTGTCCGAAGCACAGATGGGGCTGGCCAAGGTCATGGAGGAGTACACGGCGCTCGCCGACCGGATTGTCAAGGTCGCCGAATCGTTGGAAGAAGGCTGGGAGGGTGACGCGTCCGGGGCGGCGCGGCGCGGAGCCGGACCGTTGGCGGTTGAGCACGCGCGGGCCTCGGAGGAGATGAACACCGCCCAGGAGTTGCTCGTTCGGCAGATCGATTCCTTCGTTCTCGCAAGGAACAGCGTCACGACAGTTCCACCGACTCCCGACGCTCCGTCCACTATGGATAATATTCTGACCCTCGGCTCCGCGCAGAACCGTTACGAGTCCCAGGTCGCGGCCACACAGGAGGCAGAGCGGCGCAATGTCGCGGTGATGAGCCTCTGGGCCAACCACTCGTCCTACAACGAACGGATGATGCCGACGTCGTACGGCTCGGCGTTGGCGCCGCCCGCACCAGTCTCCGTGGATGCTCCCCGTCCCGGTGGCAGTGCGGTGGACGGAGGCCGGGGCGGCGAGCTGCGAACGACCACGCCCGCCGCCGACGCCGCCGGGACGCGGGCCAGTGGCGTTCTGTCGCCGCCGTCCGGTGTCCAGCAGCAGCCGGTCGGCGCCGGTGGTGGCACCGTGGTGCCTCCGGCGACCCCGCCCGCGGCCGCTGCCCACAGTGGCGGCGCCACGCCGAATGTCACGACACCTTCCGGTCACCTGCCTTCAACCAACGGCGGGACGGAAGGTGAACGCTCCACTGGTGTCAGCGGCGGTTCCCGGTCCACCGGCGGACCCGCTGTTGGCCGGGGTGTGAGCGGTGTGGGCTCTGGTAGCACCAGCGGACGGTTGTTCAGCAGGGGTACCGGAACAGGCTCCGGCGGCGGCCCCGGTGCCGGGCAGAACCTCGGCGCCGGGCGAGGAACAGGTGCGGTGCCGCCGGGAGCTACTGGCGGCAGCACGGCGCGGCACGCCGGAACCCCGGGTACTGCGGGGGGCCGCGGGATGGGCGGTGTGCCGGTGGTGCCCGGGGCGGGGAGGGGCAGGAACGAGGAGTCCGAGGACCACCAGCGCAAGTACGGCGTGGAGTCCGACGACCAGTTCCAGCTCAGCGAGCAGGGTGAGAAGGTCATCGACCCGCGCACCGGCCTGCCGACCACGCCGCCCGTGCTCGGCGAGTCGAGACGGTAGTTCCTGTGTGGTGCGCCGAACCGGAGAAGTTTCGTGCGGACCAGCTCGCGGCCCTGGTCACCGAGGTCACCGGTGGCGAGCTGCATATCGCCATCGCGCCGTCCCTGGTCTGGCTGGACGACGCCGAGGCGGCGGCAGCACGCGCCGAGCTGGCCCGGATCGTGGCGCGGTACGCCGGAGTGCCCGACGACCCGGATGAGCCCACCTTCACCGAGATCGCCGGCCTGCTGACCTCCCCGCCGACCGCCCGCTACGGCTGGCTCGCCGACCCGAACACCGGCGCCCGTCTCGGCGTGCTCACCGCCGCGACGGACTGGTTCGGCCTCGTCGCGGTGCGCGAGGAGGACAACGTCTACCTGCGGACCTTCGACGACGAGGCCCTGAGCCGCGTGCTCGCCGCCGTGCTCCCCCAGTGGTGGAAGCCCGGCGAGCAGCCGATCTCCGTTCTGCGCAGCGAGCTGGTGGCCGCCGCCGAGGAAACCGTCGGCGCGGTGACACCCGGTCCGCACGTGCGGCGGGCGCAACGGCTGGCCGCGCTGCCCGCGCGGATCATCGCCGAGTTCTACGCCGAGGCCGCCGACCCCGAGGGCAGGCGGCGGACGTGCAGGGAACCGCTGCGGGTCTACGACACCGAGGACGGGCGTTGGGCCATGCGAGTGATCCCGCTACCCGGCGACGAACGGGTGCTGCTGTTCCCGGCCGACGAGGACGACATCGTCCGCGAGCTGGACGAGCTGTTCCTGGAGCTGGACTGACACCCGGGAGGGTGCTGGCGCGGATCGTTCGGAGCTTGGCTAACGCAGCTGAGCGAGGAACGCGTGCCAGGTGCCGGGGGAGACGCGGAGGACTCCGGCCTCGGGCCGCTTCGAGTCGCGCACAGCGACATCGGCGGGAGAGTGAGCTACTTCGACGCAGTCATTGTCGGGGTAGCTGTGGCTACTCTTTCGCCAAGATGTCTGGACAGTGCGCACGATGCTCCTTCGGGGGCCTGTCATACCGGCTTGCCAGGTCGGCAAGCAACCCCCGAGATTGTCGCTCGTTCAGGGCATCCTTCGCCAGTTGCCCTAAATTGTAGCGACAGCGGGCGATCCCATCTGGGGCTTCCACGAAGACACCGGCAGTGGGGGTTTCGAGGTAAGCCAGCGGGCCGTGGTCGGCGAAATCCATCAAGGTCAGTGCACCGGTGATCGTTGCGATCTGTCCTGATTCGAAGGGCACGACGCGGATCGCGATGTGCTCCTGATCGGCCAGGAAGGCCAGATGCAGCATCTGCTCATTCATCACTTGATAGCCGCCGAACGGGCACCGCAGCGCTGCCTCGTAGATGAAGTAGATGAAGCGAGGTGCTCGTTGGCTTCGCAGCAGGCGCTGACGGCTCATCCGAAGATTTAGCCGGGCTTTGACCGCAGCTTCGTCGTATCCCGGCAGGCTGATCATGGCTCTGGCGTAGCCCTCGGTTTGGAGCAGGCCAGGAACCACTAACGGTGCTGAGACCGCGATCCGTCGCGCCATGTTCTCGTGCAGGATCAGCGTGCGGAGCGAATCCACCCGGACCAGGTACCCGTCCTCGGTTTCCTTCGCGAGCTTCAGCACCTCGCCCGCCTCCGGGGTCGAGACGCCGCAGTGCGCGAGGTACATGATCACGTTGACCTCGTTCACGCCGCCGAGCCCGGCCTCGATCCTGGACACCGCGCTCTGCGACCAGCCGAGTTTCCTGGCGAGGTCCACGCCGTTGATCCCGGCGCTTTCCCGGCGTCTGCGTAGCTCCGCGCCCAGCTCACGGCGGCGGGCGTCACTTGTCTTCGCTGGCATGCGGTCACGCTATGACCGTTCACCCGGTGCATACGCCTGTTTGTGCCAGGTCCACCGTAACGAAGCACCCCTTGCACCAGGGGAAATCCGTCACTGTGTAACCCACACGAGTGGGGTGCATGTACTCGATCGTGTTCGTCTGGCTCTCTTACACTGCAATCCGATGTGAAGCACGAGGAGACGTATGCCGGACAGTCAAACGCCGGACAGTCCCGAGACCGTGGTCCTCGGCCAGCCCACCGTCGGCGACGAGGAACTGGCCGCGGTGGCCGCGGTCTTCAAGTCCGGCTGGCTCGCCGGTGCGGGACCGGTCTGCCGGCGATTCGAGGAGCGGTTCGCCGCCGCCGTCGGCACCAGGCACGCCCTGAGCACCAGCAACTGCGGCTCGGCGCTCTACCTGGGCCTGCGCGTCCTCGGTGTCCAGCCCGGTGACGAGGTGATCATCGGGGACTACACGTTCCCGGCCACCGGGCACTCCGTGCTCCAGGTCGGCGCGACCCCGGTCTTCGCCGACGTCCGGCCGGACATCTGGTGCGCCGATCACCAGCACGTCGAGGCCCTGATCACGCCCCGCACGGTCGGCATCCTCGCCGTCGACGTCGCGGGCCAACCCGGCGACTTCGACGACTACCGAGCCATCGCCGACAAGCACGGCCTGTGGCTGTTCGAGGACGCCGCCTGCGCGGCCGGCGCGACCTACCGAAACCGGCCCGCGGGCAGTCTCGCCGACCTGGCCGCGTTCTCCTTCCACGGACGCAAGGGCATCACGGCAGGTGAGGGCGGTGCGCTGGTCTCCGACCGTGCCGACCTGATCGACCACGCGCGCAAGCTGCACACCTACGGCATCGAGCCCGCGCACGGCCGGGAAGGGTCCAGGGAGCTGACGATCCCGGCGTTCCTCGAGGCCGGGTACAACTTCCGGCTCTCCGACGTGCAGGCCGCGATCATGAACGTCCAGCTCGACCGGCTGCCCGACCTGCTCGCCACGCGCCGCGGGGTGGCCAAGCGCTATACCGAGGGCTTCGCCGACCTCGAAGGCGTGGACGTGCCCGTGGTGCTGCCGGATCGCGAACACCCCTGGCAGTCCTACATCCTCACGATCAGCCCGGAAATCGACCGGGGCGAGGTCGCGCTGCGGCTGCGGGAGCGCGGGGTCCAGTGCAACTTCGGGACCTACGCCTCGCACCTGCAACCGGTGTACGGCCCACAGCCGTCGCTCCCGGTCTCGGCCGACATCTTCGCCAGGCACCTGGCGATTCCCATGCACTCCAACCTCACCGACGCGCAGGCCGACCGGGTGATCACCGGCGTGCGCGAGGTTGTCACCCAGCTTTCCTGAGCACGAACACGGTTTCCGAGGAGATAACGACAGACATGCCCGACAAGAAGGTCTTCTTCACCGGTGCGGGCGGATTCATCGCCGGGCACGTCATCCCGATGCTGCTTGAGCGGGACTACTCCGTCGTGATCTTCGACAACATGACCCGGGGCAACCGTGAGCGGGTGGACGGATTCGTCTCCACGGGCAAGGTGGAACTGGTCGAAAAGGACGTTCGATACGGCGGTGGTGTGCGCGAGGCGATTCGCGGCTGCACGCACGTGATCCACTTCGCGACGGTGTCGATCAACAAGTCGATCGCCGACCCGCACGAGTCGATCGACATCAACATGACCGGCAACCACAACGTGTTCGCCGCCGCGGCCGACGAGGGAATCGAGCGGTTGGTGTTCGCCTCCTCGGCGTCGGTCTACGGTGACCCGAAGAAGCTGCCGATGCACGAGGACGACCCGCTCGATCCGCTCACGCCGTACTGCATCGCCAAGCGGGCGGGCGAGGATCTGCTGCGGTTCTACCAGCGGCAGAAGGGCCTGTCCTGGAACGCCCTGCGGTTCTTCAACGTCTACGGTCCCGGTCAGCGGATCGAGGCCTACTACACCTCGGTGATCAACCATTTCATCCAGCGGCTGCGGGCGGGTCTGCCTCCGGTGATCGACGGCAAGGGGGAGCAGTCGATGGACTTCGTGCACGTCACGGACCTGTCGAAGGCCGTCGTCGCCGCGCTGGAGTCGGAGCGGGACAACGTGCCGGTCAACATCGGCACCGGGATCGACACCTCCGTCGCCACGCTGGCCAAGATCCTCATCAAGGCGGTGGGCGTGGACGTCGAACCGCAGTTCAGGCCGCGTGACGTGCTGGCTTCCCGGCGCGCCGCCGACATCACCCGTGCCCGCGAGGTCCTCGGCTGGAAGCCCGAGATCAGTGTGGAGCAGGGAATGTCCGAACTGGTCAGAGCCGCGCTCGATGAGTAGCCTGCCCGCGCACACCGGCGCGCGATTGCCGCCGAACCCGTACAACGCCCACGCCTGGATCAGCGGTGATCCGGAGATCGGTGCGGGCACGTGGATCGGCGCGTTCACCGTCGTCGACGGCTCGGGCGGGTTGCGCATCGGGAAGGGCTGCGACGTGTCGTGCGGGGTGCAGATCTACACGCACAACACGGTTCGCCGGTGCGTGTCCGGCAGGGCGTACCCGCACGTGGACCGAGCGCCGGTGAGCATTGGCGACCACGTGTTCCTCGGGGCGGGCGCGGTGGTCCTGATGGGAGTGAGCATCGGCGAGTCCGCTGTGGTCGCCGCGGGCGCGGTGGTCACCAGGGACGTGCCCGCGCGGACGGTCGTCGCCGGAGTCCCCGCACGCGTGGTCGGCACCGTGCGGCTCGACGGAGACGGCGTGCGGATCGAGCACGACGCGCAGCCGGGGTCCGCGAAGGAGGCGCAGCCGTGAGAATCGCGGTCGTCAACAACTTCTACCCGCCCCGTGTGGGCGGAAGCGCGCATCTGTCCGAGTCGCTGGCCAAGGGATACGCGGCTGCGGGGCACGACGTGCTGGTGCTCACCGCCGAGCACGCGGAAGTCCCCTCGGAGCAGAAGGTGGACGGCATCAGAGTCGTCCGGCTGCCCGGATTTCGGCTGCCGGAGACCCGGCTCGCGGTGAACTTCGACATCGCGTTCACCAGCCGGCCCTCCCTGCCAGGGCGGGTGAAGCAGCTGCTAAACGAGTTCCAGCCGGATGTCATCCACCAGCACGGCCAGTTCTTCGACCTCACCTGGGTAAGCGGGCTGTGGGCGCGCCGGAACAAGGTTCCGACCCTGCTGAGTGTCCACACGCGACTGCAGAGTCCGAGCAAGCTGTACCAGGGCGTGTTCAACGTGCTGGATGCCACGCTGGTCGCACCGTTCATGCGGCGCTACAGACCGACGTACGTGGTAATGGATGTCCAGATGCGGGAGTACATCGAACGCAAGTACCGCAAGGGAATCGCCGGTATGGTGCCCATCCCGGTCGGCGTGGACCCCACATGGGTGCGCGGCGGCGACCCGAAGCTGATGCGGGAGAAGCACGGACTCGGCGACGATCCGCTGATTCTCTCCACCGGGCACGTCATCCCGCTACGGGACCGGCTCGCACTGGTGGAGGCGCTGCCTCGGGTGCTCGCGGCGATCCCGAACGCGAAACTCGTGGTGGTCGGCGGCATCTACTACGACGCGTTCCTGCGGCGGGCCAGGGAACTCGGCGTGGACGGAGCCGTGATCACGACCGGTGCGGTGCCGAAGTCCGAGATTCCACACTATCTCGCCGCAGCCACGGTGGAGAGCCACGACGTACAGGGTTACGGATTCGGCACCGCGAGCCTGGAGAGCATGGCCGCGGGGGTGCCGGTGGTGGCGGCGGTGCGCGAGGACAACTTCCCCGACATCAGGCTCGTCGACCGGGGCAACGTCCACTTGGTGCCGAAGGACTCGCCGGCCGAACTCGCGGACAGGCTGATCGAGACGATCACGGAGCCCGCGGAGTCGAGGGAGATTGCCCGAAACGGCGCGGAGTTGGTGGACACCTACTTCTCGATGGACGCCGTGATCGCCAAACACCTGGACACCCTGACCGCACTTTCCCGGGAAAGTGCGCTACTTGCGCGTGCATCTACGGCACTTTCCCGGGAAAGTGCCGTAGATGCACGGCAGGTAAAGTGAGAGACCGCCGACGAACGGATCAAGTCGTGCCGAACCGCGTTCATTCCACTGCCGTTGTCGGTGCGGGTGTGGAGCTCGGCGAGAACAACGTCGTGGGGCCGTACGCCGTCATCCTCGGCCCGGCGACGATCGGCGACGACAACTGGATCGGTCCACACGCCGTCATCGGCGGGCCTGCCGAGGATCGAGCACTGGCGCATCCCGCATCCTGGGAGGACGCGCCGACCGGCGACCCGGAACGGGACGGACACGGTGTGCGGATCGGCAACCGCAACCGGATTCGCGAGTACGTCACCGTGCATCAGGGGACGTGGCGGACGACCTCGATCGGTGACGACAACTACTGCCTGCGCGGAAGCCACGTGGCACACGACTGTGTCATCCAGGAGCGTGTCACGTTGGCCTCCAACGTGGTGCTCGGCGGGCACGTGGAGATCTGGTCGCACGCGAACGTCGGCATGGGAACGGTGGTGCACCAACGGGTGCGCGTAGGTCCCGGCGCGATGGTGGGTATGGGCTCGGCCGTGCGCCGTGACGTGGGAGCCTTCACGATCTGCGTGGGCAATCCGGCCAGGGTGACGAGTATCAACACCGTGGGACTGTCCCGGTGCGGACTTGACGAGAGCGCGATCGAAGCCCTGGAGCCCTGGCTGAAAGGTAAAGGGGACTTGCGGAAGGACGGGTTGACCGATGGGGTGCCCGAGGACATCTCTACCTTGGTGACGGCGTGGGGGGCGCGTCCGCAGACAAGGAGCTGAGGACGGGCCGGGCACAACGGAGGACGAGGAGGGTCATGGCGGACATTCGTGAGCGGTTGCGCAAGGTTTTCGTGGAGGCGCTGGACATCCACGGCGATGCCGATGTCGTCGTCGATGTCGAGAACTTGCAGTACCGGGACCACGAAACCTGGGATTCCGTTGGCCACATGGCGTTGGTCGCCGCCATCGAGGACGAGTTCGACGTCCAATTCGACACCGATCAGGTGATTGACATGAGTAGCTTTGTCGTCGCGGTGGACATGGTGACGCAACTGCAGAACGTGGATGCGTGACGGCGTGACCGGTGCGGACCCCGGCCTCTCCGGAAAGGTGGCGCTGGTAACCGGCGGCACCCGCGGGATCGGGCTTGCCACGGTACGGAGACTGGCCCAGGCCGGCGCCACGGTGGTGCTCACCGGCCGGGACGAGATCGTGGCGAAGGAGGTGGCCGCCGCCGTGGGCGGCCCTGTGACAGGGCAGCAGCTCGACATCACCGACGCCGACGGTGTCGCCGCGCTGGTCAAGGGTGTCGCGAAGGAACACGGCAGGCTGGACGTCGTTGTCGCCAACGCCGGAATCATGGAGGGCGCACCGCTCGGCATGATCCGCGAGGACGCCGTGCAGCGCATGCTGACGACGAACATCGCGGGCACGATCCACACGGTGCAGGCGGGTGGGCGCGCGATGATGCGCGCCAGGTCCGGGTCGATCATCGTGGTCGCCTCGATCGTCGGGGAGCGGGGCGGGGCGGGTCAGTCCGTGTACTCCGCGTCCAAGGCCGCCGTGGCCAACCTCGCGTTGTCGGCCGCGAAGGAACTCGGTGGCTTCGGGATCCGGGTCAACGCCGTCGCACCGGGGGTCATCGACACGGCCCTCACCGCGGAGCTGAGCGAGAAGGTCCGGACCGATACCGTGCGCAACACCCCGCTGGGCAGGCTCGGGTCGGCCGACGACGTGGCCGGGGCGATCAGGTTCCTGGCAGGCGAGGAGGCTGCGTTCATCACCGGCCAGGTCCTCGGGGTCGACGGAGGTCTGGTGCTCTGATGAGTCAGTTACTCGGCGACGGAGCCCGCCTGATCGACGTGGCGGGCGGACGCACGCTGCACGGCGCGCAACTCCTTTCGGCGGTCGCCGCCGAGGCAGACCTGCTCGGCTCACTGCCCGGCGGCGTCCTGTTCGCCCGGACCTCCGTGGATCTGCCGAGCGTCCTGCGCTATGTGGCCGCGGTGGACTCCGGGCGTGCGATCACGCTCATCGATCCCACGCTCGACACCGACGTGCTGGGCGGCCTGGTGCACCGGTTCCGGCCTGCCGCGGTGCTCGCCGCCGACGCCGAGCCGCCCAACGGTTACGTCGCGCGCGACGGGCACTGGGTGCGCGAGTCCGCCGAACACGTCGCGCCGCACCCCGACCTCGCCGTGCTGTTGCCCACCAGCGGATCCACCGGCAACCCGAAGCTCGTGCGGCTGTCGCGCAACGCCCTGTCCTCCAATGCGGAAGCGATCGCCGACGTGCTCGACATCGACGGCGACGAGGTCGCGCCGACGAGCCTGCCGCTGCACTACAGCTATGGACTGTCGGTGCTGAACTCGCACCTCGTCCGGGGTGCGACGGTCGTCATCGAGCCAGCGGGCCTGCTCGACCGGGGTTTCTGGGACTCCGTGACCGAGCACAGGGCGACGTCGTTGGCGGGAGTGCCGTACCACTACGAGATGTTGCACAGGCTGCGGTTCCGTCCGGAGAAGTACCCCAGCCTGCACAGCCTCACGCAGGCAGGTGGCAGCCTGCGCGCCGAACTGGTCGCCGAGTTCGACGAGCTGATGCGCGCGGTGGATGGCCGGTTGTTCGTGATGTACGGGCAGACCGAGGCCGCGCCCCGGATGGCGACCGTGCCCGCGGAGATGCTCGCCGAGAAGCTCGGCTCCGCGGGCTCGGCGTTGCCCGGCGGCGCACTGAGCATCCTCCGGGACGACGGCGTCGAGACCACCCATCCGAAGATCGTCGGCGAGGTCGTCTACCGGGGGCCGAACGTGATGATGGGGTACGCGGAGAGCGCGGCCGAACTGGCCGAGGGCGACCGGATGGACGGCAGGCTGGAGACCGGGGACCTCGGCTACCTCGACGAGGACGGCTTCCTGTTCGTCACGGGGCGACTCAAGCGGATCGGCAAGATCTTCGGCAACCGGGTCAGCCTCGATGACCTGGAGCTCGCGGTGCAGGCCGCTTCGGTCGGCATCGATCTGGTGGCGGCGGTCCCCGCGGGTGACCGGGTCACCCTGTTCGCCGAAGGCGCGGACCGGGACACGTGCAAGGCGGCGGCGCGGGCACTGGCAGACCGGCTGCACCTGCACACCAGCGGCTTCGATGTGCGCCCGATCGATGCCGTGCCCCTGCTGGCCAGCGGCAAGATCGATTACTGTTCGCTGGAGGCGCGGCTATAGTGCCCGGTCAAGGAATGTTCAGCCTGTCGCAGGCCGAACGTGAGGCGACGCTGCTGCCGCAGCTCGCGGAGCTGACGGCCCACCACCGTTCCGGCTCACCCGGCTACGACCGGATCCTTTCCGCGCTCGGAATCGAACAGGATGCGTCGTTCGGCCGGATTTCCGAGCTGCCGTGGCTACCGCTGCGGCTGTTCAAGACGCACGAACTCAAGAGCATTCCGGACGACGAGGTGTTCAAGGTCCTCACGTCTTCGGGTACCACCGGGTCCGGTGCGTCCCGGATCTACCTGGACAGGGCCGCCGCCGCCGCGCAGACCCGCAGGCTCGGCGCCACTCTGCAGACCGTGCTCGGAAGTGCGCGGCTGCCGATGCTGCTGATCGACACCGTCGCCATCGTGCGGAACCGGCGCTCGTTCTCCGCGCGAGGCGCGGGTGTGCTGGGGATGGCCAACTTCGGTCGCAAGCACGTCTACGTGCTCGACGAGAACGACCAGCCGGACGTCGCGGCGCTCAAGCAGTTCCTTGCCCGGCACGGAGACGAGCCGTTCCTGATCTTCGGGTTCACCTTCATGGTGTGGCTCTATCTCTACGAAATCGCGCGCGAGCACCGCCTCGACCTGTCCAACGGCATCCTGATCCATTCCGGCGGCTGGAAGAAACTCACCGAACGCGCGGTGGACAACGCCGAGTTCCGGCGCCGCTTCCGGGAGGACACCGGACTGCGCCGGATCCACAACTACTACGGGATGGTCGAGCAGATCGGGACGGTGTTCCTCGAGGGGCCGTCGGGAAACTCGCTGTACTGCCCGGACTTCGCCGATGTGGTCATCCGCGACCCCGCGACCTGGCGGGAACAGCCGGTCGGCACGCCCGGCGTGATCGAGGTGGTGAGCACGTTGCCCCGGTCCTACCCGGGACACGTCCTGCTGACGGAGGACGTCGGTGTGTGCCACGGCATCGACGACGGGGACTGGCCGGGAAAGCGCTTCTCGGTGCTGGGCAGGCTGCCCAGGGCGGAGGCGCGCGGTTGCTCGGACACGTTCACCGCGGCTGGTGTCCCGTGGTGATGCTCACGCAGAGATTCCCGGCAGACGCCCCGGTCGAGGCGGATGCGCTGGTCGAGCGGTTGCGAACGGAGTCCGAAGGGTCACGACTGCGATTCGGTGACGAGCGGATCGTGGAGTTCCTCGGCCGGTTCGGGCGGAAACTGCTCGCTCCGGCCGTCGCACGCCGGTTTCCCGAACTGGCTTCGCTCGGCTTCTTCCTGCGTAAGGGCGAACTCGCGCGCGCACTGTCCCGTATGGACATTAAAGACAGATCGGCCCTGCGATTTCCGCGTGGCCTCGTTTTTCACGTACCACCGGCTAATGTGGACACGATGTTCGTCTACTCCTGGGCGCTGTCGGCCCTGGCGGGAAACCGGAACGTGGTGCGAGTTTCCTCTCGTTCGGCGGAGGCGGCGGACGGGGTGCTGGAGGCGCTCAACGCCGCGCTCGGTGAGGTGCCCGGGGACACGGCGGAGGTGATCGGCAGGACGCAGCGGATGGTCACGTATGACCGTGGCGACAACGCCAGCGCCACCTTGTCGGCTGCGTGCGATCTGCGAGTGGTGTGGGGCGGTGACGACGCGGTCCGGGCGCTGCGGCAGTACCCGCTCGCGCCGCACGCACGCGACCTGACCTTTCCCGGCCGCTCGTCGTTCGCGATCGTGTCGGTGTCCGGCTGGCGGCGAGCATCCGAGGGGGAGCGCAGGAGAGCGGCCGAGTTGTTCTACAACGACTCGTACTGGTTCGACCAGGCGGCCTGTTCGTCGCCGCTGGCGGTGTTCTGGGTCGGTGACCCGGACGGCGCCGCCGAGGCGACTACCCAGTTCCAGGCGCTGCTGACCGACGTGCTCCTGGACAGGAAGCATGTGACCGACCCGGCGATGGCGGTGCAGAAGCGTGTCTCCGCCTACGGTTCCGCCATCGACGGCACTGCCGAGCGAATCACCTTCACGGGACCGGCCGGAGACGTCAACGGCGTTCTCACGATGGAACTCAGCAGCCCGGAGGCCGTGCCACGGCAGTGGTCCGGTGCGGGCAGTTTCGGTGTCGGCAGGGTGCGGACACTGGCCGAGCTGGCGCGGATCGTGGTGCGCAAGGACCAGACGGTGACGCATTTCGGCTTCGACGCCGACGAACTGGTCGAGTTCGCCCGCGATCTGGCCGGACGAGGAGTCGACCGAATAGTCCCGTTTGGTTCGGCGCTGACCTTTTCCGCGGTCTGGGACGGCTACGACCTGCTCGGCGAGTTCAGCCGCCTGGTGACCGTTGCGTTCTGACAGTGCGTCTGAAGACTGGAAACTGCGAGGTCGTGGTGATCCGAATAACTCGGCCGACGAAGTCCCGCTATCGAGGCGGCAGGGCGTCAACCAGCAGAACTGGACAGTTCCTGGCAGCCAGAGCCCTGGCGACTCGATCGCGGACCCGAGTTTCAGGCAGGCACTGAGCAGCGCATATTGTGCCGTGGAACTCAGCTGGAGGTACGACGTAGATGAGGTCTGTCGAGCCGGTGGTGGCCGAGGACACGCCGGTGTCCCCGGGTTCCTCGGCGAAGCCCGTCAGGGCGAGGCTGATCGACGCCGGCAGGAGCCTGGCCATCGTCGTTGTCGTCGCACTGGCCGGCTGGCAGCTGTACCGCCACTGGGACGAGTTCTGGGCGACACTGGCCGACATCGCCTGGCAGTCCTCCCTGCTCAGCCTGCTCGCGCTGGTGGCGAGCATCACGGTGGTGACCTTCGGCTGGCAGGTCCTCATCGAACATTTCGGCGCACCGATCGGCTACGCCCGCGGCGCGCAGATCTGCCTGGTCGGGCAGCTGGGCAAGTACGTGCCGGGCTCGGTGTGGGCTTACCTGTTGCAGATGGAACTGGGCCGCAAGGCCGGTCTGGCCAGGGCCCGCATCTTCACCGCGTCGCTGGTGCAGCTCGGGATCGGCATCGTCGCCGCGCTGACGTTGTCCCTGCTGGCTGTGCGTGAGGTCCTGGGTGGCAGTGCGTACGCGACCTGGCTGATCGTGGCGATTCCACTGGGCCTGGTCGCGTTGTACCCGTCCGTCCTGACCTGGGGTACCTCGCTGGTGCTCAGGATTCTGCGGCGCGGCCCACTGGAGCGCCCCCTCGGCTGGCGAACGGTCGGTACGGTGTTCGGCGCCTCGTTGGGCGCCTGGATGTTGCAGGGCCTGCACCTGTGGCTGCTGGTCAACTCGGTGGGTGCCCCTGGCTTCGGCGGACTCATCGTCTGCATCGGGGCGATGGCCATCGCGATGACCGCGGGCGCGGTGGCGTTCGTGCTCCCCAGCGGGGCGGGTGTGCGTGAACTCGTCATGGTCGCCGTGCTCACCGCTAGTGGTGTTTCCGCTGGTCAGGCGTTGGCGTTCGCGGTGGTTTCGCGGGTGATGTTCACCGTGGCCGACCTGCTCACCGCGGGAGGTGCCGCGTCCTTCGCCTTCCTGCGTGCCCCGCGCGGGCCCCAGGAGCAGGCAGTCTGAGCGGCGCTCAGGGCCGGGTGACCGAGGGGGGCCCGGATTCCTCGTCGGGGGCGGCCGTGGCCGTGACCGCGCTGTGCACCTGTTCCGAGTTCATCAACCCGCGCTGGTGGTTGACCAGTTCGGCCTCGCGGATGGCCAGCGTGCGGGTCAGCTCGGTGACCTGCTGGTTGGTGCCCCGGAATCGCAGGTAGGTGTTGAGCATGCCGAAGATGAACGCCACCACCAGCAGGTACAGCACCAGGTCGGCACCACGGCCGATGCCGAGGCCGTTCGCGAGCCACGTGAGGTGCTGCGGAAACAGCACCGCGTCGATGTTCAGTGCGATGAACAGGAAGAACGCGATGCGCTTTCCGGCCTGCATGCGGACGTTGTGCCTGCGGCTGGCGAAGTAGAGCAGAATTCCTGCTACCGCGATCAGCAGTACGAGCTGCGCCAACATGGACGAGTCACCCCCGGTCGCGCAGCGACAGGTCAAACAGGATGTTCACCCCGTTGACCAGCGACTGGCCCTTGCTCTTGGAGTAGTCGGTGTACAGGATGGTCACCGGCACCTCACGGACCCGGATGTCGTTGTTCGCGAGGAACGCGACGATCTCCGAGGCGTGTGCCATTCCGTTCATCGTGATGTGCAGCCGTTCGACGACCGACCGTGAGAACACCCGCAGGCCGTTGTGCGCGTCGGTCAGCTGCAGCTTGCGGGCTGTCGGGCTGAGCGCGACAGCCGTTCTCAGGACCGCCCGCTTGAGCCACGGGACGTGCTTGGCCTGCTCGAGGAACCGCGAGCCGAGCACGACGTCGGCCTCGCCGGTCCTGGCGACCTCGACCATCCGCTTGGCGTCACTGACCTGGTGCTGGCCGTCGGCGTCGAAGGTCACGAAGTACTTCGCGCCGGGCCGGGCCAGTGCGTAGGAGAGCCCGGTCTGCAGGGCGGCTCCCTGGCCCAGGTTGAGCGAGTGCCGGACGAGGTGGGCATGCGTGCCCGCGATCCGGGTGGCCGAGTCGTCGGCGGAGCCGTCGTCCACACACACCACGTTGGGGAACGTCGGACGCACACGTTCCACGACATCGGCGATGACCTGGGCCTCGTTGAAGACCGGAATCACCACCCAGACGTCTTCGTTGGTCACCTGGTTCTCCCCGATAGCGGTAGTACGCGGCGTCCGATGGTAACTGGCTGCACGGTGGCGTCTTTCCTGGGTGGGGCTCCACCCAACGCGTGTTCTTCCACTTACAGCCGCAGGTCAGTTCGGTTTTCAGCGGCGGGCGCGAAAGTACTCCACGGTGCGGCGGACGCCCTCGGCGAGGTCGACCTGCTGATGCCAGCCCAGCTCCCGGGTCGCCGCGTTCGCGTCGAGCGCCGATGCCCGCAGGTCGCCGAGCCGGGCAGGGGCGAACTCGGGGGAGTCCTCCGCTCCGGCGGCGGCCGCGACCAGGCGGTGCAGTTCGCGATCGGAGGTCTGGACCCCGGTGCCGATGTTGAACCGCTGCCCGTTCCCGTCCTTGCCCGCCGCCGCGACGAACGCGGACACCACGTCGTCGACGTAGACGTAGTCCCGGGTGTTGCCCCCGTCGCCGAAGACGGTTGTCGGGCGGCCGGTCAGGAGCGCGGAGGCGAAGATGGCGATGACCCCTGCCTCTCCGTGCGGGTCCTGTCGCGGTCCGTACACATTTGCCAGCGCCAGCGTCGTGCAGTCCAGTTCGAACAGATTTCGATAGGTGTTCAGGTAGACCTCACCGGAGACCTTGCTCGCCGCGTAGGGCGACTTCGGGTTCAGCGGGGTCTCCTCCGAGGCGGGGAGGTCTTCCGGGGCGCCGTAGATCGAGCCCCCGGAGGACGAGAACACGATCTTCCGCGTACCGGCCGCGCGGGCCGCCTCGGCGACGTTGATGGTGCCGAGCACGTTCTGACGGGCGTCGTCCAGTGGGTCCGCGACACTGGCCCGCACGTCGATCTGGGCCGCGAGATGGAACACGACCTCGGGAGCCGCCTCGGCGAACAGGGCGGTCAGATCGGGTGCGGCGATGTCGACCTTGTGCAACGTCATCCGCCCTGTGGCCTCGGCCGCGGCGAGATTGTCGTCCCGGCCGCGCCGCAGGTCGTCGACGACGTGCACCTCGTGCCCGTCGGCCAGTAGCCGATCGACGAGTGTCGATCCGATGAAACCGGCTCCACCGGTGACAAGTGCCTGCACGTTGTTCCCCTCGATAAGGCTCACGCTGTTCTTCCCCGCGCGAATCCGACTGGTGTATCGCCGAACGGAGGAGAATTCAGCTGAATCGTACTAGGCAGGGGCATTCACAAGTCGGTAACGGGGCCGCCCGGAGAGGGCCCCCGCTGCGGCATGCTCCTTCTGCCGCAGTAGGGGCGGTCGTGGCTGTCGACCGCGGGTGAGGTTGGCGCATGACCGCACGGCGGCGGTGAATGACCCGACCTTTGGATAAGGCAGGGTGCCCCCTCAGGCCGTGTGCTGTCGTCACCGCGCTCCGCGTTAGGCTGTGTCTTATGCAAACGAGTGTTATGCACTGCGCACAGGTGTGGCTACTGTGCGCAGGTCGCCTGCACTCGGCCGCCGCGAGTCGCCCGTCGCAAGCTCCGGGCAGCCCTCGTCGACCGAGTTGTGCATAACCCTCGTGGGCCTGGAAATCTCGCGCCACTACTCCTGTATCAGAAGAGGACTGCCTCGGTGAAGATCGCTGTCATTGCCCTCGGGAAGATCGGGCTTCCCCTTGCTGTGCAGTTCGCGTCGAAAGGCCATGAGGTCATTGGCGTGGACGTCAACGCCGAGGTCGTCGACCTGATCAACCGTGCGGTGGAGCCGTTCCCCGGTGAGGCGCACCTGCAGGAGAAGCTCACTGAACTCGTGCCGGCTGGCACACTGCGCGCCACCACGAACTACGCGGAGGCGGTTCCCGGCGCCGACGCGGTCGTCCTCGTCGTGCCGCTGTTCGTGGACGAAGAGGCGCGCCCGGACTTCGGCTGGATGGACGCCGCGACGGAGGAGCTGGGCAAGCACCTGACCGCGGGCACCCTGGTGTCCTACGAGACCACGTTGCCGGTGGGGACCACCCGCAACCGGTGGAAGCCGATGCTGGAGAAGGAGTCGGGGCTGACCGAGGGCGCCGACTTCCACCTCGTGTTCTCCCCGGAGCGAGTGCTCACCGGCAGGGTGTTCGAGGATCTGCGCAAGTACCCCAAGCTGATCGGTGGACTGTCCGAGGCGGGCGCGGCGCGTGCGATCGAGTTCTACGAGGCCGTGCTGGACTTCGACGAGCGGCCCGACCTCGTCCGGCCGAACGGTGTCTGGGACCTCGGCTCGGCGGAGGCCAGCGAGCTGGCCAAGCTCGCCGAGACGACCTACCGCGACGTCAACATCGGCTTGGCGAACCAGTTCGCCCGGTTCGCCTCGACCGCGGGCATCGACGTCTACCAGGTGATCGAGGCGTCGAACTCGCAGCCCTACAGCCACATTCACCAGCCCGGCATCGCCGTCGGCGGGCACTGCATCCCGGTGTATCCGCGCCTGTACCTCTGGAACGACCCGGACGCGACTGTCGTGCGGGCGGCCAGGGAGGCCAACGCGGGTATGCCCGACTACACGATGGGTCTGCTGGAAGGCGCCCACGGCGACCTGACCGGCGCGCGGGTGGTCGTGCTCGGCGCGGCCTACCGGGGCGGGGTCAAGGAGACCGCGTTCTCCGGCGTGTTCGCCGCGGTCGAGGCACTGCGCTCGCGCGGTGCGACGCCGCTGGTGCACGACCCGCTGTACACCGATGACGAGCTGCGCTCGCTCGGCTTCGAGCCCTACCACCTCGGGGAGAAGGTGGACGCCGCCGTGGTGCAGGCCGACCACCGCGAGTACTCCGGCCTCGGCCCGGACGATCTGCCCGGTGTCCGGACCTTCGTGGACGGTCGTCGGGTGAGTTCGGCCGATCGCTGGCCGGACATCAGCTACCGGGTAATCGGCAAGGCCTGAAAGCGAACTGGTGAACTGGAGCTACGTGGCGATCGTGACGCGCGTTTGCCAACAGACGCTGAAAGCCGCACTCCTGAAGAAATGATGGGTTATGTCGTTCGTTGCTGACGGAGCACAGGTCGCGCAGACCGCGAAGCTCGGCGAAAACACGAAGATCTGGGACCTCGCGCAGGTGCGGGAGAACGCCGAGCTTGGCGAGAACTGCATCGTCGGGCGTGGTGCCTACATCGGCACCGGTGTCCGCGTCGGTGACAACTGCAAGATCCAGAACAACGCACTGGTCTACGAGCCGGCCGAACTGGCGGCGGGTGTGTTCATCGGACCTGCGGTGGTGCTCACCAATGACACCTACCCCCGCGCGGTCAACCCCGACGGCAGCTTGAAGAGTGCCTCCGACTGGGACGCCGTCGGCGTGACGATCGCCGAGGGGGCTTCTGTCGGTGCCAGGGCGGTGTGCGTCGCCCCGGTGCGGATCGGTGCGTGGGCGACGGTGGCGGCCGGAGCCGTGGTGACGAAGGACGTGCCCGACTTCGGTTTGGTGGTCGGCGTGCCCGCCCGCAGGGTGGGCTGGGTCGGCAAGGCCGGCGCGCCGCTGCGTCAGGAGGGGGCGCGCTGGGTCTGCCCGTTGTCCGGGCAGATTTACGTCGAGTCGGACGGAACGCTCACCGAGTCCGATTAGGACGCAGAGGCGCTGATCAGCGCGACCAGACCCCGACAAAGCTGCCGCAGCTGATCCGCTGCCCGGTCAGCCGGCCCTTGATCGCTCGCTCCAGCCCGGCGTAGTCGATGATTTTCGCGTCCTCCGGCACTGTCGCGGGCACCTGTTTACCCGCCTCCAGTCCCTCTCGCGCGTCGATGGTCTGGAACAGCACGAGGTAATCGCCTTCCCGGTCTAGCCGGTCCGCGGTTTCGAGCATCCGTTCCCTGGAGTCCGCGACGAGTTCGAGTGGCCGCGGCCACTCCACGGGAAACGGGTTGTGCACACCGAACGCGGGATAGGCGAACGCATTGTCCGGTAGCACGGCCACCCGCCCCGCCGGATAACGCTCGATACAGTCGTCGATCTGCTGCACGTAGGTGAAGGTGTTGATGTTGGTCCGGATACCGGTCAACGCCGGGTCGACCTCGCCGAGATCCGCGACAAGTTCCCCTTGCGGCCGGTCCCGGTATGGCGCGGCGTCATGCGAATCGGCAAGCAGCAGCCCGGCCAGCAGGACGATCACCAGGGCGAGTGCGCCGGCGGACAGGGCCCATGCCCGGCCGCCACGTTCGGCGAGTGTGTCGCCGAGCCGGCGCAGCGTGTCGCCCCCGAGCAGGTACAGGGCGGTCAGCGCCATGGTGCCGCCGAGGAATGTCGGGGAGTCCCAGCCCCAGGACAGACTGGACATCCAGGCGACCAGCACGATGATGAACGGGCGCCAGGGCAGCCTTCGGCGGCTGACGGCGTCCACCACGCAGGCGAGCACCAACAGCCACCACAGTTGGATACCCCAGTCGCCCGCCCTGGACAGTTCGCTGTTCACCAGCAACCGGACCACGAAAATACCGAAGAGCAGCAGAGCCCCGAGTTCGACGATTCGGGCGGGAGTGCCGATGTGCGGGACCAGCAGACGCACGGCGATCACGGCCACGGCACCGGCGAGCATCAGGAGCAGGGGCAGTTGGGGTAGCTCGCCCAGTTCGAACAGGCGTTGGCCATACGCGGGATGAGCCCCGGTGAGCTGCGCGATCAGGTCGGGCAGGCCGCCCGCGATCGTGACGACACCGAGGTACACCAGCCCAGGGGCGGCGAGACAGAGCAGATCGATGAGCCGGTGCCGCCACCACGCCGCTCCCTCCGGGCGGCGTGCGCCGCGTACGGACGGATGCAGCAACACCATGAGCAGACCGATCAGTGCCGCGGGCGCGAAGCTCTGCTTGGTCAGTGCGGCAAGGCACAGCAGGACCAACCCGGCCCGGTAGTGCCAGGTTCGCCGTGCGTGGAGCCCGGCGTCGACTGCCCACAGTCCGCACGCCGTGAGCATGAGTCCGTCCACCGTGTGCCAGGCGGTGAGTCCGTGCGTGTGCAGGTTGATCACGCTGGCCGCGGCGACGAGGCCGGTCAGCAGTGGCCCCCACCGCAACAATGAACGCCGGATGACCAGCGCCGCGAACCCGATCGTCAACAGCACGATCTGGACCATCGACACCAGGTTCGACATGAAGAAGAGCGGGCCGGGCAGTAGAAAGTCGAAGGTGTGCAGCAGCGGGGAGCCCAGCGGCCGTGCCGAGATGATGTCCCGGTGCGGGATCTCCCCGTTCAGGAGCCGCCAGCTTGTGCCGAGGATGAAGCCCTGATCGGTGGGGCTGAATCCGAAGCGGCCGACTCGCAGGTTGACCGCCAGCGCGAGCAGCCCGATCCAGCCGAAATGCGCCAGTAACACCCACGTTCGCCGCTTTCGGGACGAATGCGTCGAAACCAGCAAATCGGCGCTCAACCGTACTGCTCCCTGTGCTGCACTCCGTGTTGCGAGAACGAACTCACTTCGAAGCCGCGATGTTACAGGCGGGCAGAGCTTTCTGCCGTGGGGAGGTCGGCCCGAACAGTTAGTTGATGGCCTGGATGAGCTTCTCTTCCAGAATGGGCGCCAAGGTGCGGGAGTAGGTCGCGGTCAGGTGTGAGGTGTCGCGGTAGACCAGCACATTTCCGATCACGGCCGGACATTCACCTGCTGGGCATACGTACTCGGTCATGTCGATTAACGCGACGTTGTCGGGCAGGTCCACGAGGTCGCGTGCGGGATCGGTGTCCGCCTGGCTGTAGGCGGCGCTCGACACGCACTGATCGGCACCACGGGTTGCGACGCACTCGGGACCGTCGATCTCGACTCGCGGAAGGTCACGGATGCCGGCAACCTTGATTCCCAGTTCGTCCAGTTGCCGCCAACGGTCGACAAAACCCTGGAACGTTTGCTCGCCCTCTTCCGGGCTCGCATGGGTCGAGGACGTCAAAACCGCGTCAGGACGAAGTTCCGACAAGGTGCGCATGGCGCCTTCACGCCATTCGACGCACTCCTCGTACAGCTCCCCGTTCACGGTCAAAGGTGTGTCAGTGCTGAACTGGCACGAACTCTTGGTGAGGTTGAACAGCGTCCAACCTTTGTTGTCGACCACCTTTTTGAGCGCGGGGTACCAGTGTGCGCTACGTGAGGCACCGACCACCGCGATGCTGTAGTCGGCGGTGCCGGGGCCGTACTCGCACACCGCTACTTCCGTGCCCTCGAGGGTGACGTGGCAGCCCTTCTCGTACGTGACGGGCAGGTCGTCGCGGGCACTTGCCGGTTCGGGCAGAACCGGTAGCGCGCCCGGGGCCCGGTTCCGTTCGGGGAACGCGATCGCCTGTGCGCCAGGATACCGCTCAGGGTCGTCGACCATCGCCGCCGCGAGCTCAGCTCGGCTGTCGAGTCGCTGTGTCCACATTGTCGAAGCAACCAGTACCGGTGCCATGAACAATCCGACGACCGCGACCGCCCACGCCGGAGATGTGCGTGGCTTGGTGAATGCGTTGACCGGGTTCTCCAGCAGTGCCTTGGTCGCCGCCGCCAGTACAAGGGATACGCAGATGACGATGAGCCCGCCACGAAACGTGGCCAGGGAACGTTCCCGTACGGCCAAATACACGATGAGGACCGGCCAGTGCCAGAGGTACAGGGCGTAGGAAATGCCCCCGAGGTACTTCAGTGGTCGCCAGGTGAGCAGCCGGTCGGCGCCGATCCGGCTTCCGGTGGTCCCGGCGATCACGACCAGCAGCGCCGCAATGACCGGCCACAACGCGACGTAACCGGGGAACAACGTGGAGACGTCGAACAATGCGCCACACAGAATCAGTGCGGCCAGTCCGAGCCAGCCGAGGAGCACACGCAGCCGTTGGGGCAGTCGGAGGTACGGCAGGGCGATGGCCAGGATGCCGCCGAGGGCGAACTCCCACAGTCGGGCGCCGAGATCGAAATATGCCCACGGCTGGTTGGTGCTGGTAACGAAGATTGAGTAGGTCAGGGAGGCGACGAAGACCGAGGTGAACAAGGCGAGCCCAGCGGACCTCGTGCTGAAACGTAGTCGAGTGAAAACCAATGTGACAAGACTGATCAGTACGGCCCAGATCACATAGAACTGGCCCTGCATCGACAATGACCAGAAATGTTGCACCGGACTCGGCAGTTCGGTTCTGTCCAGATAGTCGACCGCACTGGTGGCCAGGCTCCAGTTCTCGAAGTAGAACGCGGTGGCGACCACCTCGCCGATCGTGTTGTGCCACCGGTTCTCCGGCAGCCACAGATAGGTCGCCACGAGAACGCCGAGCAGAACGACCGCGACGGGTGGGAAAAGGCGTTTGAAAAGCCGTCCCCAGAATGCGCCGAACTCGATGCGCCCCCGGTTCTCCGCTGCCCTGAGCAGGGAGCCACTGATCAGGAAACCCGTAAGGACCAGGAATACGTCCACTCCGCCGGATACCCGCCCGAACCACACGTGGTAGACGACGACCATTAGGACCGCGACCGCGCGCAGCCCCTCGATCTCCGGACGAAAGCCCGCAACGAGCGGGGTTTTTCGAGAATCGGCAGGGCCTGTTTTGTTTATGGGCGGACTGGTGATGTCCGACACACTTGGCAGGTTCATGCCGCTTGGCAGACGTTAGGACTCATGTTGCCGGGATTGTTCCTTGTTTTTTTGGATGATCAGTACGTCCATACTGAATCAGCCCGGCAGTGCACAAGCTAGCTCATTCCAATAACATTTCTGCCACGAGTGATCTGGTCACCGCCGAATCTTCGGCCGAGTTCAGCACTTCAGCGGCCTTGTTCGAGTTCTGCTTGTAAACGCGCACTTGCTCGACGTCCAGTGCGGCCAGGGTGTCCCGCATGGCCTGCGCGGACGCGTCCCGCGCGATGACGCCGAGGTCGTACTCCGTGATCAACCGGTCGGTTTCCGGGGCCGAGCCGAACACGACGGCCAAGCGCGCCTGCACGAAGTCGAAGATCTTGTTGGGCAGCATGAACCGGTGGTTCGGGGTGAGGGGCGGCAGACTGAAAACTCCGACGTCGTACTGGTTCAGCGTCGGCACCAGCTCGTGTGGGGTCACCGGCGGATGCAGCGTGATCCGGGGATCGTCCGCGATCAGCGCGCGAAGCTGGTCCAGATAGCGCCCGTTGTCCCTGCCGGGCACCAGATACAGGTCAAGGGAGTACGTCGAGTCCAGCCCGCGGACCGCCTCGATGAGTGTTTCGAGGTTGCGGCCCGGGATGGCGCCGCCACTGTGCACCAGCCTGATGGTCTCCGAACCGACCTCGCTCGGCTCCAGTTCGCGGAACGCGCCCGCGTTGCGAACGGTGCGCGGACGTACCCCGAATCCCTGCTGGTAAAGCTCACCGATGGAGTCGTTGACCGTGGTCACAGCCGCCATCTTCGGCAGGTACTTCCGGCACTGGTAGATCATGAACGGCTTCACCAGCAGCCGCCAGGACCGCACGTGGGCGCGTTCCTCCGGCGCCCACTCGTGCATGTCCGCGAGGATCGGTGCGCCGTCGGCCACGCGGTGGGCGAGCGCCATCGCACGGGCCTCGTTCGCCACGACGACATCGAACTTCCTGCCTTCGAGCAGTGTCGCCGCGGCGCGGACGGCGGGCCCCATGAACTCGACGCGATCGAATCGGCGCAGGGCGAGCAGGGCGACCCCGGCGGGTGTCTGCGGCAGCGACGGCAGATCAGCGTCGATTTCCAGGTGTTCGGTGGCCGCTGCCGGCTTGTCGCCGTAGCCGACCGTGGTCACCTCGCCGAGTTCGGCGAGCACGTCGAGTTGGCGCAGGACCCGGGAGTCACTGTTGATATCCGAAAAGGAGATACAAAGAATCCGCCCGCGATGCGCCATGGCCAGGGAGTCTAACCACGTCCAGTGTCAACCTTGAGACGGCGTGCGCACCGATTTGCGGACCACGGCCAGCAGGTCGCGCCCGTGCAGCAGCAGCCAGCCGACGGCGAACCCGGCGACCATGGCGACATCGAGCCAGCCGGGACCGGGCACGCGCGAACGCAGCAGGACCAATCCGGCCCCCAGTGCGGCTCCG
Source organism: Amycolatopsis marina (assembly GCF_900111885.1). Classification (GTDB taxonomy): domain Bacteria; phylum Actinomycetota; class Actinomycetes; order Mycobacteriales; family Pseudonocardiaceae; genus Amycolatopsis; species Amycolatopsis marina. Next base: position 327,758 of record NZ_FOKG01000003.1, on the reverse strand, counting down.
GCCAGCACTCGCAGCATGAGCATGCCCCAGCGGTGCCGGTCGCGGCGCCACACCAGCAGCACCGGTAGAAGACCGGTGATGCTCATGCCCACCAGGTAGCCGGTGGCGATGCCGAGGACCGAGAGGTGGGGGATGAGGAGGACGGCGACACCGAGGCCGACCAGAAGACCCGCACCGCGGATCAGCGCCACCATCCGTGCCCCGTGCTCGCTGTAGGACCTGATGGATTCGCTGGCCGCGGTCGACACCGTGAGCAGGAAAGTCGCGACGAGCAGCAATTCGAGCACCGGTACCGCGGCGGACAGCTGGGGCCAGATGAAGGCGACCAACAGCCTGCTGCCCACCACCAGCACACCGAACACGCCACCGACCATGACGATCAGCGTTCGCTGGGCGGTGTCCGTGTGCCGTCGGACGGTTGCCAGGTCACCGCGGCCGACCGCACCGGACAGCGCGGGCAGCAACAACAGGCTGAGCACCGCGCCGATCATCGAAGCCGGGGTGGCCAGTGTCAGCGCCGCGGCATAGGCGTCCGCGCTCAGCACGTCGCCGGTCTGGTGTGCGAGCAGCATCGTCAGTTGCAGGAAACCCGCCGTCGCGAGGGAGCCGAGCACTCCCCACGCCACGAAGCGATTGATCTCCGCCCGTAAGGCGGGCTCGATCCGGCCCCGCCGGGAGCGAGGCCAGCCCGCGACGGTGTAGAGCAGATAGCCGACCGTCAGCGGAAGCAGCAGCCATGCGCGAAGGTCGAAGACGAGTACCAGGACGAGGCCGCCGACCGCGACGACGAAGGACAGGACGTCCCAGACGGTCGCCCGCAGTACCCGGCCCGTGGCGTAATGCGCACCGCGCACGAAGGTGTACCCGGACCAGCCGACGGTCAGCAGCGCGACCAGTGCACCGGTCAGCAGTTCGCCCGGCACGAGCACGAAGTAGGTCAGCAGTCCCGCACCGAGGCCCAGTGCCGCCGACGTCAGCAGGCACAGCCGTGCGAGGTAATGGGTCAGCGTCATCCTGAGTTCGACGTCGCCCGCTTCGCGCGCCAGGAACTTGCCCGCGGCCGCGCCGATGGAGGTCGGCCACAGCAGCGTGGCCAACAGCGCGGTGGAAATGGCACTGTTCGTGGCCGAAAGAAAACCCGCCGGAAGTGTGCGCCCGACCAGCAGGCTGTACACAAAACGCACGAGGCCCTGAATGGCGATGCCGGTCGCCGAGACGAGGCTGCGCAACGCGACCGGCAGCGGCACGGTGTCCGTACGTGCGTCCGGTCGCGTCAGCAGCGCGCGACGGTGACCGATGAGTTCCGCCTGCCTGCCGGTAGCATCGGCGCCGCCATCGGGCGTCACAGTCATAGCGCGACAGTATCTGTGGTGGCTGCGCCCCTGGTCAGGTGGTCGAGCCGTCGAGGGTCACGGCCTGTTCGGCCCCTGCCGAGGCGAAATCGAGGGCAGGAATAAAGTGAGGGTTATGCACAACTCGGCCGACGGGGGCCGCCCGGAGCTTGCAAAGGGTGGCCTGTGGCGGCCGGGTGTCGGTGAGGCGCGCAGGACAGCCACAGCTACGAGCGTGCAGAACACTCATTCTAGTTGGATGCAGTGAGACGACAATCCCCGAACGATATCGAGGGCGAGACGTGAGCAAGGACTTCATACCCGCGGCCAAACCGATTGTGGGCGACGCGGAGCGAGAGGCAGTCGACGCCGTTCTCCGTTCCGGGATGCTGGCTCAGGGCGCCGAGGTCGCCGCATTCGAACAGGAGTTCAGCGACGTACTGCTGGACGGCAGGTCGACGGTGGCGGTCAACTCCGGCACCGCGGGGCTGCACCTTGGTCTGCTCGCCGCGGGAGTCGGCCCCGGGGACGAGGTCATCGTCCCCTCGTTCACCTTCGCCGCCACGGCGAACGCGGTGGCACTGACCGGCGCCACGCCGGTGTTCGCCGACATCGAGCTCGCGCACTACTGCCTCGACCCCGAGCACGTGGCAAGCGTGATCACCGAGCGCACCAAGGGCATCATGCCGGTGCACCTCTACGGGCACCCGGCGAACATGCCCGCGTTCCGGCAGCTCGCCGAGAAGCACGGACTGGCCCTCTACGAGGACGCCGCGCAGGCACACGGCGCGACCCTCGACGGCGCGCCGGTCGGCACCTTCGGCACCTTCGCCATGTTCAGCCTGTACCCCACCAAGAACATGACCTCCGGTGAGGGCGGCATGGTTTCCACCGGGGACAGCGAGGTGGAGCGCCTGCTGCGGCTGCTGCGCAACCAGGGCATGCAGCGCCAGTACGAGAACGAGGTCGTCGGCTTCAACGCGCGGATGACGAACCTGCACGCGGCGATCGGCAGGGTGCAGCTCACCAAGGTCGGCGACTGGACCAGGACCCGCCAGGCCAACGCGCGGTTCTTCGACAAGAACCTCGACGGTGTCGGGGTGCCCGCGGTCGCGGACGGTGCCGTGCACGTCTACCACCAGTACACGATCACCGTGCCGGAGGACCGCGACGGTTTCGTCGCGGCGCTGAAGGACGAGCACCAGGTCGGGGCGGGTGTTTACTACCCCATCCCGAACCACCGGCTGCCTTCGTTCGCCCGCGCGGAAGACCTGCCGAACACCGAACAGGCCGCCCGGTCGGTGCTTTCGCTCCCGGTCCACCCCTCGCTGGACGACGAGGACCTCGAGCGCATCGTGACCGCGGTGAACACAGTGGCGAAGGCGGGTGCGTGACGATGGCTGACCTCCGAGTAGGCCTGATCGGCCTCGGCATGATGGGCAGGCACCACGCGCGGGTGATCCGCGAGGTCGAAGGGCTGACGCTGGCCGCTGTCGCCGATGCCACCGGCGACCCGCACGGTGTCGCGGGCGATCTGCCGGTGCTCGGCACCGTGGCGGAGCTGATCGACGCGGGCATCGACATGGCCGTGTGTGCCGTACCGACCGCCATGCACGAGGAAGTCGGGCTCGCGCTGGCCGAGGCAGGCGTGCACACCCTGGTCGAGAAGCCGGTGGCACACACCGTCGAGGCGGGGACGAAGCTCGTCAAGGCGTTCGCCGACAAGGGCATCGTCGGCGCGGTCGGGCACATCGAGCGGTACAACCCCGCGTTGCAGTCACTGCGGGCGCGGATGGCCGACGGCGAGCTCGGCGACATCTACCAGATCGCCACCCGCAGGCAGGGCCCCTTCCCGGCGCGAATCGCCGACGTCGGTGTGGTCAAGGACCTCGCGACGCACGACATCGATCTGACCGCGTGGCTGGCCCAGTCCGAGTACGCCACCGTTTCCGCGCAGGTGACCACCCGTTCCGGCAGGCCGCACGAGGACATGGTCGCCGCCACGGGCAGGCTCGACAACGGGACCATCACCAATCACCTGGTGAACTGGCTGTCGCCGATGAAGGAACGGCTCACCGTGGTGACCGGCGAGAAGGGTGCGTTCGTCGCCGACACCCTCACCGCCGACCTGACCTTCTACGCCAACGGTGTGATCAACACCGAGTGGGACTCGGTGGCGAACTTCCGTGGCGTGTCCGAGGGCAACGTGACGCGGTACGCGATCCAGAAGCGGGAACCGCTGCGCACCGAACACGAGAAGTTCCGCGACGCGGTGCTTGGCCTCGACGCGGGCGTGGTGACCATGCAGGAGGGCCTGAACACCCTGCGCACGGCCGAGGAGCTGCTGCGCACGGCCACTCAAGCGGTCAGCCGGAGCGTCTGAACCCATGACAGCGCGGATCACCATCGTCTCGCGGCTGTTCCGGCCGGAGACGGGTGCGGCGGCCTACCGGCTGGGTGCCCTGGCTGACGAGCTGGCGGCACAGGGGTACCAGGTCAAAGTGCTCACCACGGTGCCGCCAAAGGGAACCCAGATCGACGACGCCGGGCTCGACGTGCGGCGATGGCCGGTGCTCAGGGACAAGGGCGGAAATGTCCGCGGGTACGTCCAGTACCTCAGCTACGACATCCCGCTGTTCTTCCGGCTGTTGCTCACCAGGAGCGATGTCGTGGTGGTGGAGCCGCCGACGACGACCGGCGTGGTCAGCAGGGTGGCGTGCGCGCTCAAGCGCACCCCGTACTTCCACTACTCCGCCGACGTGGTGTCCACGGCGGCGGAGGGCATCGGTGTCAACCGCACCGTGGTCCGGGTGCTGAAGGTGCTGGAGCGATGGGTGGTCAAGGGCGCCCGCCGGATCATCGCGGTGTCGGACGGCGTGCGGGAAGACCTGCTCTCCCTCGGCGCCCCCGCAGAGCGCATCGCCGTCGTCGGCGTGGGAATCGACACCAGCAGGTTCTCCTTCACCGCGGACGCCGAACGCCGCCCCACCAAAAAGCTGGTGTACGGCGGGACGATGTCGGAAATCCACGGTGCGGACGTGTTCATCCGTGCGTTCGGCAAGATCGCCGACAGGCATCCGGACGCGTCCCTGCTGATGATCGGCCAGGGCGTGAACGTGCCCGCGCTGAAGGAACTGGCGACCGAGATCGTTCCCGGCAGGGTCGAGTTCCGCTCACCGCAGTCCGCGGAACATCTGACCGGCGAGTTCTCCAGCGCCGCGGCCGCGCTCGCGTCGGTGAAGCCTGGCGTCGGCTATGACTTCGCCTTCGCCACCAAGGCGCTGGCCGGCATGTCCGCAGGTGCGCCGGTCATTTACGCCGGTGTCGGCCCGATGGGCGCGCTCATCCGGGACAACGACCTCGGCTGGGCGGTCGACTGGGACGACGGCGCCGTAGCCGAGGCGATGGACAAGGCGTTGACCGAACAGCCTGACGACACGCGCCGCGGTCGGCTGTCGCAGTGGGTCGATGACAACCACAGCCTGCGGACCGTCGCCACCAACACGGCCGACGTCATCAACCGTCATCGATAGTGCGAAGGCCTGCGCCTCAGTCAGCAACCGGTGATCTTGTAGAGCGCTGCCGTCGCACCCTCGTGGTCGATCCTGGTCACTCCGGGATTCGTGGGCAAGGACTCGAGGCCGTCGAAATGCTTGCCCTTGTTGTGCACCTGGCGGCCTTCGAAATGCAGCACGTAGTAGCTGTTCAAGCGCTGGATGATCGAGCAGACCTGGGGATTTGTCGCCATTTCGTTCAGGCCGTACATCACCGTCAGCACGTCCTGCGGAATCGAGTTGCCGACGTGCGGGGTGAGCGTGCGGCGATCGGCGAGGGCGTAGGCGAGTGAGGTGCCGGTCCACGGGTTTCCGATGATGGTCGCGTCCGGGGGAACCTGCTCGTCGAGCCGCTCGATCAACGCGCGTTCCGGCAGGGACAGAACATAGGAGTTCTCGCCGATGCGGTACGTCGCTTTACCGTGGGCGATCTCGTAGTTGACCGAGCTGTACTGCCCGACAACGGCCAGCACCACGGCGGCCACAAAGGCAACGGTTGAGATCGCCGGCGTCGTCTCCCGAGTGGGACGTAGCCAGGACAGTTTCGGGAATCGGCCGGACAGCGATTCCTGAGACCGGGTGAACAGCCAGGTGGCGGAGATCGTGCAGAGCACCACGGTGATGACCGGTAGTTGCCCGGCCAGCCGGAATGAGTCGTTGTACCAAACACCTGTGACGAAGTCGCGCGGCCAACTCTCGCGAAATCCCGAGACGATGACGAACAGGCCCGCGGCGATCAGGTAGATCCCGACCACCCACGCACTGATGAGCCTGCGCATGACAAGGCCGATCGCGACCAGCGTCAGCAGCAGCACGATCCAGGTGGGCCCCTGCTGCATGAGACCCGCGGCAAGCACCTGGCCGATGGCCTGGGGCATCTGTTGGATCGGTTCCCACGCCGAGGCGGACTCGCTGGGCCGGATTTTGGTCCACAGCAGCACAACGGCGGACAGATAGCAGAGAAGCAGCACGATCAGTCCCCAGTACCGCACCGCGATGGCGCGCCCGGTGGACAGGGTGCGGCGGTAACGGACAATTCCGACCACGAAGATCGGCACCGCGAACACCAGCAGTGCCAGCACGCTGCTGGGATGAGCCAAGGCAACACCGGGGACGACCGCGCCGATGAGTACCAGCGCCGCGAGCCACCTCGGAGTCCCGTCCCGCCCCCCGACGCCGACCGCCATGGCGACCAGGGCGATAGCGGCGGGCAGCAGCGCCAGCGAAAGGAAGAACGGGTAGAGCACCCCGAACGTGACCATCAGGTAGGGGAACGCGCCGAAGACGGTGGACAGGGCCCCCGCGAACAGCACCGGCACCGGGCGGACTCCGGTGACCCGTGTGGTCAGGAAGATGCAGGAGATCGGCCAGACCAGAGCCCCGACCACCAGGGTCACCGCGTTGATCGACGCCGGAATCGACGCGCCGGACACCTGCACGACCAGGCTGACCAGGTCGTGCCAGGCGGCGGGGTAGGTCGAGGGGTCCGCCCCGTTGCTGTACATCCCCCCGAGAGTCAGGGTGGATCCCGAGCCGCTGTCGAGGATGTACCGGAGTGCGTTGAGGTGGAAGATGTTGTCGTAGGTCTGGGAGATGTTGTCCGGACTGCCGATCATCACGATCAGTCCGCGCGCCAGCATCACCGCGGGAATCAGCAGGGCACCGGCGTACACCAGTAAGGTCCACCGGTGCCGAACGGGTCGTGACGTGGCCCTTCGCGTGTTGAGGGCGCCGGGAGTCAGCCTGCGCAACACCAGGCCGATCGCCGCGAGGATGACCGTCGGAACGACGAGCAGCAGCACGCTCCAGCGGACACCGATCATCGGCCCGGCCACGGCGGCACCTGCCAGCAGGCCGATGGACACCGGGGCTGCCGTACCCACCGCGACGAGTCCGGTGATCGCCCAGCTCCGGACGACCAGGTATCCGGGAAGGAAGACGATGGCGACAGTGCACAGCACAGCCGGAACCAACTGCCACCAACTCAAAGTGTGCTCCTTGCGATCACGCTGCGTGCCCTGGCGCTCGTACGTTCACGCCGGCGACTTGAGACTGGTACCGGCTATGCGCAAAGGCCTGCTCCGCCACCGGAGCCCCTGGCAGACTAGCAATCGGCCGAGGTACCTCACCGACTGTGTCAGCTCGTTGCGCTGATCGAGAGTTCTAGCCCGAACGAGTGTCGCCCACAGGGTAGGGAACCATGTTCGCGGTCCGTGACGGTCGATACGTTCGGTGATCACCTTCTCGCCGAGAGTGTCGTCCGAAGAAGGGCGTCGCTCAGCGGACGTCAGGATCGAACGCTGAGGCTCCACATCAGACAGAGCCGGAGAGGCGCGACGGTCGCGACTCGACGGTCGGACCACCCAGTGCCCACAACCTTGCGAGCGATCCAGGAGTCAGACCTGGGTATGTAGCGATACCACAGCAAATCGCCCCGAGTGTTGTTCGCGGGGCCGTACAGTGTGTCCGCGCCTGCCGATGCCAGCCACTTGGACCCCTGCCAGCCCCAGCCGTTGCTCCTCGTACTGGCTCCAGGTGTTGTTGGCCGCGTTGTAGTGGTTGCGGAACATCTTGCCGTCCGGGGTGCGGGCATAGATGACATCGTCACCGGCGGCGACGATCAGGTTGTACTTTTTGCCCCAGTCGCGGGCCGCGACCCGGTGCGCCCACGTCTTCGCGACCGGATCGTAGGAGCGCCAGCGCAGGTGGTTGTCCGACCCCATGGTGAAGATGTGCCCCGTTGGAGTCGGCCGTGATCCGGTTGCGGTACGCCGTCGTCGTGTAGGAGCCCCAACCTGTGCCGATGTGCTTTGCCCAGTTGCCGTCAGGCCGGTCCCATCCGGTCCCGTTCCAGCGGTACCGATACAGGTTGCCGTTCTCATTGGCCGGGTAAACGTCGCCGTCCTTGCCCGCGAACGGCCGGATCTTGGACCAGTCGTTGCCGATTCCGATGCAGTCTTCACGCAGCCAACCCAACTCTCCCGCTCCAGGCTTGGTGTGTTCGTAGAGGCGCAGGTCGCCCACTCACCAGAATGGTGCCCAGAACACCGGCTACGCCCAGGGCGACCGGGCGACGTCCATTGCCCACGCTCTTCTTCCGCATCTCCTTGCCCCTCATCCCGAGATCCTGCGTTTCAACTGCGTGAGCTTGTTATTGGTCCTGATCGAATTCGCCAGATTTCTATTCTTTGACTCGTTCATAAGTTCTCTTATATTGCCAATATTCGAATGACCCGTGGGGTAGATGCTTTCGTTGCAACTGCCTGGCCTTGGTGGGGCAGCACGTCATCTCGCGCTACCCCACCAACAAACCGATTACGCAGCCCGGCAACCATCCGGAGCTGCGGTGACGTCGTGCTGCTGGTACCACCGCCAGCGCTCGGCAAGCCGCACAGGCCGCCAAGGCTGTGGGCGAAGCTGCTTGCGCGGCAGGGGATGCGGCACGGGCGGCGATCAGCGCCGGCAGCAATGCTGCGGCGGCAGGGCAAGCGGCGTACGAGGCCGGAAGTCACGCCGCTGCGGCAGGCGCTCAGGCCGATCGCGCTCGCGCCGCGGCGGCCCGTGCCGAGCGGGCGGCCGCCAGGGCCACTCGCGCCGCGAACGCCGCGGACGCTCTTGCCCGCGAAGCGGAACGGGCTGCCAACGAAGCACACGCCGCAGCCAATCGCGCGGCCAACCACGCCGAGGCCGCGGCGCAAGCCGCCGACGACGCTGCCAAACATGCGGGTGACGCAGATCGTGCGGCCGATGCGGCAGCAGCGCACGCCGCAGCCGCCAAGGAAGCCGCGCAGGAAGCCACCGCGGCCGCCGCCCAGGCCCAGAAGGTGGAACAGGCAGCCCGGGCTGCGGAGGCGGAACGCCTCGCCACGCAGACCGAGGAAGCCGTCGAGGCGGCCAAGGAACTGCGCACCGAGTACGACAACCTCAAGTCCGACATCGCTTGGGATACGGAGGAAGCGGCCCGACGCGACGAGGAAGCACGTCGACTACTTGCCGAGGCGTGCGAGCCCGGCACTCCGGAAACCACCGTCGTGGCCAAGGGCAGGCGAGTGGCCATGCGCATCCTCACCACCGGCGGCCCCTGGAGCCAAGGCGCGGCTGAAACCGCACTCATCGGGACTGAAGCACAAGTCGTTCAGTTCGTGCGCACAGAGCTCACGTTGGCCACAGAGCAAGACGACCACGCACGGGTGGCGCACATCGCTGCTACCGGTACACCGGAGGCGCTCGCCGACGCAGCGGAAGCGGCTCTGTCCGGCACCCCTGAACAAATTCGTACGTTCCTCCGCACCCAGAATTACGAGGGTCGCGAGCACGACGACCGCATCGCCATCCTGCAACTACTCAACGACGCCGGGCCAGCTGTGCGCGACGCCGCAAACGCCGCACTCGACGGCACGACGGCCGACCAGCGCGAATTCCTACGCACGGGACAGTACGTTGCTCGCGAACATGATGAGCGAATCGCCGTCCTGCAGGCGCTTTCCTCCGGCGGTCCGGAGGTCAAAGCTGCCGCGCAGATCGCACTCGAAGGACCTCCGGAGCTACTGAGCGAGTTTCTCCGGGTCGAAAAGCACCGCGCCATCCAGCGTGATCAGGCCGCAGCCTCCCACGTGGCGACCGTCCAGCGGTACGTCGCCCAGGCCGCACAGTCTGCTGCCACTGCCAACGAGAACGCGGCAGTCGCGGCCCAGAATGCCGCGATTGCCCGCAAGGCCGCGGACGAAGCCGCCCGGCACGCAGAGCGGGCACGGCAGTCAGCCAACGAGGCACAAGGCTACGCAAACCAAGCCCGCAGCTCCGCCCAACAAGCTCAGGAGTACGCCAACCAGGCCGCCGAATCCGCCCGCCAAGCACGAACCGCCGCAGCAACGGCACGTGAGGACGCACGCCAAGCAGCCAACTCGGCCACCCATGCGGCACGATCCGCGGCGAGCGCCCGCGCCTTCGCGGCCCAGGCCGCCGATGCAGCAGCGCAGGCACGCGCCTCGGCAGAAGCAGCTGGCAAGGACGCCGCCGAAGCCGCGAAAGCCGTTAGCGAAGCCGTCGAAATTTTTCTTCGACTACACCGCGAAGAGGAAGCGCAGCGGCGGCTGGACGAATCGAATGGTAAGCCGCTGAGGTCAGTGGTAAGGCAATATGATAATGGCACTCGGGCACTTTTCGTCGACGGCGAATGCTTCGTCAACGGCGTTGCGATCCCGTTCCAAGGTGTCGGACTTCCCGAATGTGAAAGACTGGCGCGAAACTTTGACTCCTGGTTGGCTGGGGATGGTAGTTACTATAGTCAGAGCGGTCCAGCAAACGAGCATGATCTACCGGCGCTATACCTGCGGGCCTACTGCGAGACCGCGCCGGAAGACTGCTCCACCGAGCTCCGGGGCCAACTCGCGCAGGTTCCAGGTTTGGTGGTCGCTGTACAGGAATTGGGTGGCGAAGGAGCGCTTTTCCGAACCCTTCTGAGAAGGGCAAACAAGCTCCTCAAAGGTGGCGTCACCAGTATCAATCCATTGCTTCCTGGGCGTTCAGGATCAGCTCTGCAAGGCTGGTCGAGTCGGACATTTCAGGTGAGTAGCGCCAAGATTTCCCTCACCAAAGAACGCATGACTCATATCCTCGAGCGTCATCACCCCAGTTACTGGAATGGATCTTGGAAGTCGCAACAGAGTTTCTTCAATGGTAAGGTTACCGTAAAAGAGGTCGAGGACGTCATAAGTCAGTCGATAAATCAGCACTCGAAGAAGATTATTGATGCGGGAGTTGATGGAGACCTCTCGAGATTAGTCAGCACGGTAAATGGAAGAGAGTATATTATGTCCATAAGTCGCGGAAAGATTGTGCAGTTCTATCCACTATGACGAGCAATCTGTACGAAACAATCGACGTTGATACGTTTCTGGCATACTCGGACAAGGATTGTTATACCTTGGTCAGGGTCAACGAGTGTAACGTGCTGCCGGACACCAGAAAAACGAAGGATTTGCTGGGTTCGGTGGAGCTCACCGTAAATGGTAAGAAAATTATCGACAGACAATATATCGACGATATATTGCTCCTATGGATAGACCTTGTCAACGTAGTTGCCGACCTTCGCGAGGGCAAAAACACGTCGAGCTACTATCCGGATCAGCCAATCAGGTACTGGTTCTGTAGGAGTAAGGGTGGCCGAGTTATTGTCGGCTTGGAAAATGGAGGAAATAAATTCGAAACTTCTGCGAATGTGGAGCAATTGATTGAGGTTCTTCGACTGGCTGGGATCATGTTCTTTCAAAAGATCGAGCAGATCAGTAATCAGTTTTACCCGCGACAGCTTCGGCAACTGAATGCGGATGGCTACTGATTCTAGCCTTGCAGTGGTGACGTCTGCGCATAATTTCCGACGGGATGTCTGTGGTCTGGCGTGCGTGCTAGTTTCTTTTGGTGCCGATCGAAACAATTCGTGAGTTTACGGCGGTGCAGGCTGGAGCTGTCCCCGGCTGTAACCCCACATCTATCGCCTACGCTGGCTGGGGAGCCGAGTGGTTGCGCTGAGTAGCTACGTGCGGCATCAGCCTGCGCAGGGCTCAAATAACTGAGTGCACCACCGGACGTCGATGTTCTGCAATGTGGGCCAAGTCGAGATGCCGACTACTTATGGGGTCCCGATTAGTTTGCACGAGGAACCGTGCGCACGTGCGCTTGCTGGCTACCCCGACGTCGTCCCGGTGTTCACCCGATCTTCGGCACGCAGTTCGTACAGCGCCGCGTCGCGGTTGCGATACACCAGATCCAGGAACGGCAGTTCGTCCAGCCCCGTCAGGCCGGGCGGCTTCGGTGCGTCCTGCGGGTAGCCGCCGGTTCCCACGATGACCCAGCGCACGTTCAGTTCTTCCACCGTGGCACGGACTTCCGGATCGGTGCGGTACCGGTTGAACCGTTCCGACAGCAGCTGTGCCTCCGGCGGCACCAGTCCCCGGTCGAAATGACCCGCGACGGTGCGGACGCCGCTGAGCGCGTACGTCCATACCGTGCCGTCCGCGCGGTCGTTCATGGCCCAGTCACCGGGGTCGGCGCGCTCCGCGAGTTCGAGCATCGCTGCCGCTTCGCCCTTGCTCAGCGGGAGTTGGTGCTCGTCGACGCCGGGCCGGGGCCCGTAGCCCGGCTGCACGACGCTGGCGTTCGCGCTGCTGTAGAGGCCGCCGCTGCCGAGGATGAACACAGCGAGCACCACCGCCGCGGTCAGTGCTGACGCCGCGTGGCGAACGGGCAGGCGAAGGCGGGCCGTCCGTTCGTACAACCAGCGCTGGGTCGAAGCGATCCCGTGCGCGGCGAGCAGGCACAGGGGGACGGTCGCGATCGCCAGAAACCGGTACGGGTCGTCCCACCACGGCCGGGACAGCATCTTCACGAGCGGGTGGTCCGAGCTCATCACCGCGACCGCGAAGATTCCGGTGATCAGCGCGGTCACGGCGATCCAGCGCAGTTCGCCGAGGCTCTTCAGGGTGACAAGGCCGACGACGAGCGCCGCGGTCAGCCACAGCTGTGGGTGGGGTTCGAAGTGCTGGAACGTCAGCAGTGAGCCGAGTGCGGTGTTCACGCCGGTGTCGCTGGGCCAGCCCTTGTAGGGGACGGCGCCGGTGGCCAGACCCAGTGCGCCGAACAGCTGCAGCCAGCAGAGCAGGATGCCCGCGGCCGCGATCGGGAGCAGCAGGACGAGATCCCGCCGGATCGCGGCGAGCCGCTGCCTGCCTGCTTCGCTCCACCGCTGAAGCAGCAGCGGCGCGGCGAAGAGGATTCCGGTGAACAGGGTCGAGGAGTGGATGGTCAACAGGCCCACCGCGGCCGCGGCCAACAGGAAGCCGGTGTCCGCCGCCGGTCGCGTGAGATAGGACTGCAGGACCACGGTGGCGAGCGGGGTGAGCGCAAGGCCGAGCAGGAACGGGTACAGCGGGCCGTGGTCGAGCGATTCGTAGAGCAGGGTGACCGGCGCGACGACGACCAGCGCCGCGGCGCCCGCGAGGACCGCCCTGCCGTTGAACCGGCGGACCACCGCGATCACGGACAGGGCCAGCAGTGCCGGCAACAAGACCGCGCCAGCGTTCAGCAGCACCGGGATGTCCACGCCCGTCAACGTGTACGCCAGCGAGCCGACGAGGTGGTAGGCGTTCGGGTAGAAGAGCTGGTGGTCGGCGGCGTACCAGTTGGTGTTCCCCGTGCCGGTCAGGCTGCCGTCCCCGGTCTCGGCGATGTAGCGGATTCCGTTCGCGTGGTAAACCGCGTCGAAGCCCTGCGCCACCGCGTTCCCCGCGCCGAGGCCGCGCAGGATCGTGTAGGCGCCGACTGCCGCCGCCACCAGCAGGCAGGCCAGCACGCCCCAGTGTGCCACCGGCGCCCATGGAGACGGCGCCGTCGTGTCGCCAGATCTGCGACGGACGCGTGCCCGCACCCCGAATGCGGCTGCGGCGACCAGGACGAGGACCGCCAGAAAGCTCACCACGGTGAACTGAATCCCGAGCACCGCGAGCCACGGGCCCGCCAGCCCGGCGACCGCGTAGGTGAGCAGTGGTGCGACGGCCGCGAGTTGCCAGCCACGTAGCCCGGCCAGGGCCGCGACAAGCAGGCCGGGAATGACGATCAACGCGGCGTAGACGACTGTCACCACGCCGAAGGACACAAGGGAGATTTCGGTTGGCATGGGCGATCCCTGGCGAGGTGGTGGGGCCATTCGGCCTAATAGTCAGGGCAGTTTGCCATGGTGTGGACCTGAAGACGCACGCAGTGTCGGTAACCGTGTTCGGGCAGTGATCCTTCTGCACGGTCGGTGACATCCGGGGAGGTCTTCGGCGCGCGGCGCGTAGCCGAGCCGCGACGAAACGTGAGGTGGAAATGTAGTCTCGTCGCAACTGGGCAGGCCTGCGTCTGGGGAGAGCGAGGGGTCAGTTGGTCGTCGTCGTGGGGGCTTGGCTGCTGCTCGCCGTGTTCGTCCTGGCGGCGTGGTCACGGCTCAACACCCGCCGATCCTGGCGGATCATCGCCGTGCTCCTCGCGCTCGGCTTCTCGCTCGCGCACCAGTTGCTGTTCTCGACGGTGGCCGAGGACGCGTTCATCACCTTTCGGTACGCACTGAACATCGCCGAGGGAAACGGACCGGTATTCAACGTCGGCGAGCGGGTCGAGGGCTATTCCAACTTCCTGTGGATGGTGCTGCTGGCACTGTTCAAGACCCTGTTCGGTGCGGACATCGTCGGCACCGCCGTGGTTCTCGGTGTGCTCAGCACGCTCGGTTGCGTGGTGCTGGCCTACGTGCTCGTCCACCGGATCGTGCGCAAGGGACGGGGAACGGAGGACTCCGCTCCGGCTTTCGGTGTCGCCGCAGCGGTATTGACGGCGGGTGCGAGTGGGCTGGCGGCCTACGGGCCGTCCGGGCTGGAAACCCCACTGTTCCTGCTGCTCGCGCTCTGCATCTGCCTCTCGGTGGCGGAGAACCGCTGTGTGATGGCCGGAGTGCTGGTCGCGCTGGCCGTGATGACCCGCCCGGACGGCGTCGTCATCGCGATCGTCGTTGGGATCTGGTTGGTAGTCCGTGCCGCGCGGCACCGGGTGGACTGGTGGGCGCCGGCCGGGTACGTGCTAGGTGCGCTCGTGCTCGCTGTCCCGTGGACGGCATGGCGCGTCACCTACTACGGCTACCTCGTGCCGAACGCGCTGGCGGCGAAGTCCGGGGCGCCCCTCGGCTGGCAACTCGAGCAGGGCGGGGCGTACCTGGTGGAGTTCGGCGTCGCCCATGGCGGCTTCCTGCTGCTGGCCGTCGCGGCGCTGGTGCTGTTCGTGGTGCGCAGGCCGCACGCCGACCGGGCGGAGGGGGTACCGGAGCCCGACGTGATCCTCGCCCGCTCCGTGGTCTGGCTCGTTGTCGCTCTCACCGTCTTCTACCTGGCGTTCATCACGTACGCGGGCGGTGACTGGATGCCCGCGTGGCGGCTGCTCGCGCCGGTCCCGCCGCTGGTGGCGATCGGTTCGCTGGCTGCGCTCGGTGTGGCCGGAGGTGGCGTCAGGACGGGGGCGTCGCCGTCGCCGCGACCGCGACGGTTCTGGCTCGACAAGGCCGTCGTGCCCGTTGCGATTGTCCTTTCCGGACTGTCGCTGTTCGCGTCGATCACCCATGAGCAGATGCTGGAACGCATGCACGACTGGCGGGACGCGATCGCCGAGCTGGGGGAGATCGGTGACTGGTTCGGTGCGACGTTGCCCAGCGGTACGGTCGTCAGCACCTTCGCCAACGGCGCGTTGTCCTATGAGGCCGGTTCGCGGATCGTCATGCTCGACGTTCTGGGACTGACCGACGAGCACATCGCCAGGCACGGTCAACGCGACAAGCGGCTCGGCCTCGTCGGTCACCTGGCCCAGGACTATGACTACGTGGTGAACGAGCGCATGCCCGCGGTGGCCATCACCACGGGCAGCGGCTACAGCGAAACCCAGCGCTGCGGTGCGGACCCGCTCTACGCGGGGCGGTATCTGGTGGCGACATTCCGGCGCGTCGGAACGGACAACTGGGTGAAGGTGTACCTGATCCGGGAACAGGTGACATGGCTTGTCGAGACGCTGGGTGCCGACCCCCGGTTCGAGCACGTCCCCTGCGGCGAGTGACCCGCACAACCTACGGATCCGTAGGTTTTCCCCGTTACGGTCACGTAGCCTGGGGAAATGGCAGAGTTCGTGTACCCGCCCGTCGTGCTGGCGGCGAAGACCATGTTCCGCGTGCTCGACAACAAGCTCCGGGTCGAGGGCACTGAGCACATCCCGGCCACCGGTGGTGCCGTCATCGCGTGCAACCACGTCAGCTACCTCGACTTCATCTTCTGTGGGCTGGGTGCGCAACCGGCCAAGCGGCTCGTTCGGTTCATGGCGAAGCAGGAGATCTTCGCCAACCGCGTCGCCGGCCCGCTGATGCGCGGAATGCACCACATCCCGGTCGACCGCACCGCGGGCAGGGCCTCCTACGACGAGGCCGTGCGGCGGTTGCGCGCAGGGGAGATCGTCGGCGTGTTCCCCGAGGCCACCATCAGCCGGTCGTTCACCGTGAAGGGGCTCAAGTCCGGCGCGGTGCGGATGGCGGCCGAAGCGGGCGTGCCGGTGGTGCCCATGGCGCTGTGGGGAACGCAGCGGCTCTGGACCAAGGGCAGGCCGCGCACACTGACCAAACGGCACGTGCCGATCTCGATCCTCACCGGTGAGCCGCTGTACCCCCGTCCTGACGAGGACCCCGAGGTGCTCACCAAGGACCTGCGGGTGCGGATGTCGGCGCTGCTGGACACCGTGCAGGCGGAGTACCCGGAGCAGCCCTCGGGCGAGGAGGACCGCTGGTGGCTCCCCGCGCACCTGGGTGGCACCGCCCCCACCCCCGAAGAAGCCGCGCAGCTCGACGCCCGGGGCAGGTAGCTCCGGCGGCGCACCTGCCCGCGCCGGAGGTGGGAGCGTCTGCAAGTACACCTAAGCAAGATCCAGATGTACGTCAACCGCTACCAACTGCTGCCAGGTCGGTAGCGGTTAGCGACGAAGTTGATCTTGCATGGTGGTACTTGCAGGCGCTCCAAGCCCTGTGGGTCAGAACCAGCGTTCGAGGACCTGGGCGACGCCGTCCTCCGAGTTCGGGGCGGTGATCTCGTCGGCTGCTTCGAGCACCGCCGGGTGCGCGTTGGCCATCGCCACTCCGTGCCCGGCCCATCGGAGCATGGCCAGGTCGTTCGGCATGTCACCGAAGGCGATCGTCTGCTCCGCCGACACCGAGAACTTGCCGGCGACCTCGGCGAGCCCGGCCGCCTTCGTGATCCCCGGCGCGGAGATCTCGATCAGGCCCGATCCCGTGGAGAAGGTGATGTCGACCGCGTCCCGCAGCACTGTGCGAGCCGCGTCGGCCATCTCGTCCGACGTCATACCCCGCGCGCTGACCAGGAGTTTCACCGCGGTGTGGCCGAGGACCTCGGCCCTCGGGGCCGTTGTTCCCTCGGCGTCGCCCCACGGGTTGTGATAGTTCGGCTCGATCACGAAGGGCCGAAGGTCCTTGTCGAGTGCGCTCCTGCCCGCGCGCTCGGCGGCCAGTCTGCAGCCGGGCAAAGCGTCCTCGAGTGCGTCCGCGATGTCGTGCAGGACCACTGGCGCCAGCCCGTGCACGCTCACGACCCGGTCGGTGCCGATTTCGTAGAGCACCGCCCCGTTCGCGCACACCGCGTAGCCATCGAGCCGTGCGGGGCCTGCCACCGGCGCGATCCATCTCGGGGGCCGCCCGGTGACCAGGATGAAGGGCACACCCTCCTCGGCCACCTGATGCACGACGGCGGCGGTACGCGGACTCAGTCGTTCCGCGGGGTTGAGCAGCGTTCCGTCCACGTCCGAAGCGATCAGCAGGGGTCTGTCCACGCCTCCATCATTCCTGATCGTTCACGGCGCGGACGCTTTCGTGGGGAGAGTCTCCGGCGGCAAGCAATGGGCGGTTCGGCGGCTTGGTTCGACCACCGAGCGAGCTGTCGGGGGGAACCACTACGTTGACCGGGTGCGTGTTGGCATCGTGATCCTCCCCGAAGACCGCTGGTGGGCAGCAGAACCCAAGTGGCGAGCCGCGGACGAGTATGGCTTCGACCACGCCTGGACCTACGACCACCTGGGCTGGAGATCGCTGGTCGACGGCCCCTGGTTCGACGCCGTACCGACGCTGACCGCCGCCGCGGGAGTGACCTCGCGCATTCGGCTCGGTACGTTCGTGGCCTCACCGAACTTCCGGCATCCGGTTCCGTTCATGCGCGAGCTCAACACGCTGGACGACATCTCCGACGGCCGGATCACCCTGGGCATCGGCGCCGGGACCGCCGCCTTCGACGCGCAGGTGCTCGGCTATCCCGAGCTGACCACCCGGCAGCGCGCCGACCGGTTCACCGAGTTCGTCGAGTCCTTGGACGGGCTGCTCACCACCGACAAGTTCGACTACACCGGCACCTACTTCACGGCGGTCGGGGCACGGAACCTGCCCGGCCCCGTGCAGCGGCCGCGAATCCCGTTCCTAGTCGCGGCGAACGCCCCGCGCACCATGCGCCTCGCCGCCCGTTTCGGCGCGGGCTGGGTCACCACCGGCAGGCCGGCCGACACCCAGCAGGAGTGGTGGAAGAGCGTCGCAGAGAAGTCGGCGGCCTTCGACCGGGCGCTGGAGGAGACGGGCAGAGCCGAGGCGAACGTCCCGGTGCACCGCTACCTGAGTCTCGACGCCGCTCCGGTCTACTCCCTCTCCAGCGTGCAGGCCTTCACCGACGCCGCCGGCTTGGCAGAGGAGCTGGGCTTCACTGACGTCGTCGTCCACTGGCCGCGCAGCAGTGGTCCCTACGAGGGGCATGAGTCGGTGCTGGAGAACGTCGTGGACACCGTGCTGCCCGACCTTCAGGGTCGCCCGAAAGAGTGATAACTGGTCAGATCGGAAACCAAATAGCCGACCGGCGCGTCCATGCATTCATGGGGCGGTAAGGCACCCCCGGGGGGTGCTGGGGGACCGATGGTCCCCGTGTGGCCGACAGGGGCAGGCCGGCCACACGGGGGCCGCAATTCATTGAGCGAGCGTGTCAGTCACTTCGTGAGCGCGTAGATCACGGCGTCGGGGTTGCTGAAGACACGCTCGAGGAACGGCAGGCCATCGAGGTCTCGCAGTCCCGGCGCCCTGGGGATGTCCGGCGTGATCGACCCGGAACCCAGCAGCACGTGCCGCACGCCGAGCCGTTCGACGGCCGCCCTGACCTCGGGGTTCGATGCGTACTCCCGGAAGTGGTTCGCCAGCAACCTGGCGTCCGGCGGCGCTGATCCCGGGTTGTAGTGGCCCGCGACCGCCTGTACGCCGGAGATGGCGTACAGCCACACCGTGCCGTCCTTGCGGTCGTTGAGCACCCGCTCACCAGGATCGGCCAGCCGGCCCATCTCCAGCATCGCCGCCACCTCGAACGCCGAGACCGGCGGCTCGGTCTCCTCGGTTTCCGGACCGTTGTGATAGGCGTAGGCGACCGCTGTGGCATTCGCGTTCGTGTAGAACCCGCCGGTCACGGTGGCCAGCGAACAGACGATCACGACCGCGCTCGCCAGCCCGATCCGCCCGGGAACCCGGGGGCGTACCTGCACCCAGGCAAGTCCGGAGAAGGCCTTTGCCAGCCATCGCTGCAGCTCGGCGAGGCCATGTCCGGCCAACAGGCACAGCGGAATCGCGGCGAGCGCCATCAACCGGTACCGATCACTCCACCACGGCTGGGAGATGGTGATCACCCACGGCAACGAGCTGTAGCTCGCCACCAGGACGAACAGTGCGGAGAAGCCCACTCCCGCGGCGGCGATCCAGCGCATCGAGCCGAGCGTGCGAATGCCGAGAATGCCCGTGACCAGCAACACCGTCAGCCACATCTGTGGTTCGTCCAGGA
Organism: Amycolatopsis marina; assembly: GCF_900111885.1. Classification (GTDB taxonomy): domain Bacteria; phylum Actinomycetota; class Actinomycetes; order Mycobacteriales; family Pseudonocardiaceae; genus Amycolatopsis; species Amycolatopsis marina. Next base: position 308,447 of record NZ_FOKG01000003.1, on the reverse strand, counting down.
TCTGCTGGAAGGTGGCGACCTGCTTCAGTGCCTCGCCGACGGGTATCACGGTGACCCATGGCTGTACCGAGCTGCCCCCACTGGACTTGAAGGCCATCGCACCGATGACGTGCGGGGCGCTGACGATGAACCCGACCACTCCCGCGGCGGCCAGGTACAGCAGATCCCGGCCGACCTTGCCCTCGCGGCGCAGCCAGCGCTGGACCAGCATCGGAGCGGTGAAAAGGATCGCGCCGAACAGTGCGCTGGAGTGTGCCGCGAGCAGTCCCGCGGCGGTGAGCCCGAGCACCATTCCGGTGTCCAGGTCGGGGCGTTTGAGGAACCGTTGCGCCGCCACGACGCCCACCGGCGTGAGCACGAGTCCGAGGGCGAACGGCAGCAGGCCGCTGGACACCGACTCGTACGCCCCGGTGGTCGCCGAGCCCGCCACGATCGCGGCGCTGCCCGCGAACACGGCCCGTCCGCCGAACTGGCGGACCACCGCGACCAGGGACAGGGCGAAGATGCCCGCGATCGGCACAGTGATCGAGTTGAGCACCGTCGGGATGCTTGCGCCGGTCAGCGTGTAGACCAGCGAACCGACCAGGTGATATGCGTTCGGGTAGAACGCCCCGTCCGGGTAGAAGTTGACCGTTGCCATGCCGTACAGGCCGCCGTCGCCCGTCTCGGCGATGTAGCGGACGCCGTTCGCGTGGAAGACGGTGTCCCAGCGCTGGAACACCGCCGTGGTGCCGCCCGCGGCGGACAACACAGCGACGATGGAGACCGCGGTCGCGGCCAGCACGCAGGCGGCCACCGCGGTGTGTGCGCGGCCGCTCCAATACGTGGGCGGCTCCGCGGGGTCGCCGGGAGCCGCGGGATCAGTGCCGGCCGCTACCGGCTCCCGCCGCCTGCGGCGTCGCAGCGTCAGCAGCCGTGCGCCCGCAGCGAGCCCGGTCAGCAGCAGCACGCTGGATGCGGCCGTGGCCACTGTGAACGGCAGTCCGGCAGTCGCCAGCCAGGGACCGGTCACGCCGATTGCCATGTACGTCAGCGACGGGGCCAGCCCGGCCAGCGCCCACCCGCGCAGCCCCGCGGCGGCACCGATGAGGATGCCCGGAACCACCAGCACGATCAGGTAGGTACCGATCGTGCCGGCGTAGGTCCAGAACATGTCCGGTGTCGCCACTAATCTCTGCTTTTCCTGCTCGTAGGTACCTCGGAGTTGAAGGTCGGTGCGGTGGTCGTCCTCGCGCGCCGGTAGCCTGTGCGCCCGTGAGCGCGCACACGAACCCCACAGAGGTTACTGAAGGCAATTTTGCCGGTTACGACCTGATCGTAGTCGGTTCGGGTTTCTACGGTTTGACCGTGGCCGAACGGGCCGCCACTCAGTTGGGTAAGCGAGTGCTGGTCCTCGAACGACGCGGCCACCTCGGTGGCAACGCGTACTCGGAGGCGGAGCCGGAAACCGGCATCGAGGTGCACCGCTACGGCGCGCACCTGTTCCACACCTCTAACAAGCGGGTCTGGGACTACGTCACCCAGTTCACCGAGTTCACGGACTACCAGCACCGGGTGTTCGCCAAGTACCAGGGACAGGTCTACACGTTCCCGATGAACCTGGCGCTGATCAACCAGTTCTTCGGAAAGTCGCACACTCCGGACGAGGCGCGCGCGCTGATCGCCGAACAGTCCAGCGAGATCGACACAAAGGACGCGCAGAACCTGGAGGAAAAGGCGATCTCGCTGATCGGCCGCCCGCTCTACGAGGCGTTCGTCCGCGGCTACACCGCCAAGCAGTGGCAGACCGACCCGAAGGAACTCTCGGCGTCGATCATCACCAGGCTGCCGGTGCGCTACAACTTCAACAACCGGTACTTCAACGACACCTACGAAGGCCTCCCGGTCGACGGCTACACGGCGTGGCTGGAGCGGATGGCGGACCACGAGAACATCGACGTGCGCCTCAACGTCGACTACTTCGACGTGCGCGCGCAGATCCCCGCGGGCACCCCGACGGTCTACACCGGACCGCTCGACCGGTACTTCGACTACCGCGAAGGCCGCCTCGGCTGGCGCACGCTGGACTTCGAGCAGGAGGTCGTGCCGACCGGTGACTTCCAGGGCACCTCGGTGATGAACTACAACGACCAGGAAGTTCCGTACACCCGGATCCACGAGTTCCGCCACTTCCACCCCGAGCGGGACTACCCGGCGGACAAGACGGTCGTGGTGCGGGAGTACTCGCGGTTCGCCAAGGAAGACGACGAGCCGTACTACCCGATCAACACGCCGGACGACCGGGAGAAGCTGGAGCGCTACCGGGAGCTGGCGAACACCGAGGCCAAGGAGCGCAACGTCCTCTTCGGTGGCAGGCTGGGTACCTACAAGTACCTGGACATGCACATGGCCATCGGCTCCGCGCTGACCGCTTTCGACAACAAGATCGCGCCGCACCTCAGCGACGGAGCGCCCCTGGACGGAAGTCTGGACGCCTGATGCTGAAGCCGAGCAAGCCGTCACCCGAGGTCGCGGTACTCGCCGCGGTCCAGCGCGCGATCGCCCGGCCCGCGACCGTGCGGGCCGCACGGGGTCTCTCCCACTTCGGCGAGCACAGTGCCGGCTGGTTCGCACTGGGTCTGCTCGGCGCGGCGGTGGACCGGCCGCGCCGGAGGGACTGGCTGACCGGGGCGGTGAGTGTCGTGGGCGCACATGCCGCGTCCATCGCGGTGAAACGGGTGGTGCGCAGGCGCCGCCCGGAGCACCCGTCCGTCGAGGTGCTGGTGGACACCCCGAGCAGGCTGAGCTTTCCGTCCTCGCACGCCACCTCCACCACCGCCGCCGCGGTGGTGTACTCCGGGCTGACCGGGCGTAACCTCGTGCCTGCCCTCGTGCCGCCGATGCTGGCCTCGCGCCTGGTGCTTGGTGTGCACTACCCGACCGATGTACTGGCCGGTGCCGCTCTCGGCGCCGGAATCGGGGCCGCCGTCCGGAAAAGGCTGAAGAAGTAGCTTATGAGTGAGACGACCGAGCACATCGACGTCACCGAACCCCGGCGAGGCGGCCCCATGGGGGTCGCACTGGGCGTGCTGCGGACGGCGAGACCCCGTCAGTGGGTCAAGAACGTGCTGGTCTTCGCCGCTCCCTTCACCGCGGGCCTGATCGGCGAAGGCAGTGTGCTGCTCGACGCCGTGATCGCGTTCGTCGCGTTCTCGCTGGTCGCGTCCTCGGTCTACCTGATCAACGATGCGATCGACGTCGAGGCCGACCGGGCACACCCCACCAAGCGCAACCGGCCGATCGCGGCCGGTCTGGTGCCGGTCCCGGTGGCGTACGTCGCGGCAGCGGTGTTCTTCCTCGGCGGGATGGGCGTCGGTCTGCTCGCCAATCCCAAGCTGCTGATCGTGCTCGGCGTGTACGAGGCCGTGCAGCTCGGCTACTGCTTCGGGCTGAAGCACCAACCGGTGATCGACCTCGCGATCGTCGGCTCCGGCTTCCTGATGCGTTCGATCGCGGGCGGTGTCGCCGCCGAGATCGCGTTGTCGCAGTGGTTCCTGCTGGTCACCGCGTTCGGCTCGCTCTTCATGGTGGCGGGCAAGCGCTATGCGGAGATCATGCTGTTCGAGCGCACAGGGGCCAAGATCCGGTCCTCGCTGAAGAAGTACTCGGGCAGCTACCTGCGGTTCGTCTGGGCGACGTCCGCGGCGATCCTGATCATGTCGTACTGCCTGTGGGCCTTCGAGTTGCAGCAGCGCGCCGCCGATTCGGTGTGGGCGGTCGTGTCGATGGTGCCGTTCGTGGTCGCGGTGCTGCGCTACGCCGTGGACGTCGACGGCGGCAACGCGGGCGAGCCGGAGGAGATCGCCCTGCGGGACCGGGTGCTGCAGATCCTCGGTGCGTCCTGGGTGGTCACGCTCTTCATCTCGTTCTACCTGTAGCGATGCCGGGGGAGGCCGAACCCGGACTCGGACAGGTCTCCCCCTGGTAACAGGAATATCACGGACGCGACGTACAGTGTCCCTCGATGTCCTGGACCCCGCATACCGCGCCGAACCGCGGTGCCGAGGCCGCGGGCCCGGCGAGCAGCCAGGTCCGCGGGGTGAGCGACCGTCGGCTCGCCGCGGTTGTGGGCCTCGTGTCGGCGCTGGTGTTCGTCGTGCTCCAGCCGCACCTGATCGACGACACCTACATCACGCTGTCGTACGCCAAGAACCTCGCGCTGCACGGGCACTGGGGACTGATCACCGAGGGCACCTCGAACACGGCGACATCGCCACTGAACGTCCTCGCGCTGGCCGCGCTCACCGTGGTGCTGCGCGACGCGGAGGTCGCCGTCGGCCTGCTGTTCGTGCTCACCCAGGTGCTGCTGGTGCTCGGGTTGCGACGGATCGGCGACCGGCAGGGCCTGCCGTCGTGGTTCGCGCCGGTGACCATGGCCGTACTCACGCTGAACCCGCTGCTCATCTCGTCGGTGGGGCTCGAGATCGGCCTGGGAGCCGCGGCGCTGGTATGGCTGATGGTGTTCGCCGCGGAACGCCGGCCGCTCGCGGTGGGCGTGGTCGCCGGACTGGTCGCGCTGATCCGGCTGGACCTGCTGGTGCTGGTCGCCGTGGTGGTGCTGGCCAGAAGGGACGCGTTCGCCGGTCTGGCGCGGACGCTGGCCGGGTTCGTCGGCGTCGCCCTGCCCTGGTTCCTGTTCAGTTGGCTGGCGCTCGGTTCGGCGGTGCCGGACACGCTGGTGATCAAGACGCTGCAGCGGTCCTGGGGCGCGTGGAGCTTCACCAACGGCGCCGGGCTGTACTGGGAGCACTTCCCGCTGGAGACCGTGCTGTCGTTCCTGCCGTTGGCGCTCGTCACGGTGGCGGGGCCGGTCTGGCTGGTGCGCCTGCTGCGCGGCTCGGTGGCCGACCGCAGGCTGGTGCCGTTCGCCGCACTGGCGGTGGGCGGGGCACTGCACTTCCTCGCCTACGTGTGGCTGGATGTGCCGCCCTATCACTGGTACTACGGTCCGAGCATCATCGCCGCCACCGTGTTCCTGCTCGCGTGGGGCGCACGCCTGCGTGCACGTGCCGGTCTTGCTGCCGGGCTGGCACTCGCCACCGTCAGCGCGCTCGCTTATGCCTCGCCGGGGTTGCCGAGGGACTTCTCTCCGATCACCAGCAATCACGCGACTTCCGAGCGCTATCGCGACATCGGCCAGGACATCGCCACGATCGCCCAGGGCAGGACCGTGCACAGTGCGGGTGAGATCGGTGCGCTGGCGTATTCCTGTGACTGTGCGATCGTCGATCTCTTCTCCGACAGGGGCGCTGTCGCTCCCGCGATCGAGGAGAGTGAGCGACGTAGTGGCACTGTGGGCAGGGCGTTGACAGAGGTGAACTTCCGGTTCTTCGACCGGAGTCAGCGACCGATGGCCCCGGAGCTGGTGCTCGAGGTGACGGCGGGTGTCCCGCCCGCGAAGGCTCTCGCAACCTGGACGATCCACTCACCGTGGGCGGGAACGCAGCAGCTGTACCTGGTCGGTGCCGCCGACGCGAGGCCGCCCAAACCCATGTGGTGACCTCGGCTCAGCACCATCTACTCGCACTTTCCCGGGAAAGTGCGAGGCGCACCTGGGCGGACGCTGCGTAAAGCCGCACTTTCCCGGGAAAGTGCGATTACTGCGAGTGCACGTGCGCGCACTTTCGCGGGAAAGTGCGCGCCAGGCTCCGGTCAGATGGGCAGCTTCCGGAAGATCGGCCGGGGCACATGGCGCAGTGCCGACATGACGAGCCGGAACGGCGCCGGTGCCCAGACGAGTTCCTTGCCCTTCCGGGTCGCGTCCACGGCGATCTCGGCCACCTGCTCGGCGGTCTGCTCCAGTGGCGCCTTGCCCATGCCCTCGGTCATCTTCGTCTTCACCTGGCCCGGCCGGACGACGGTGACCCGCACGCCGTGCGGACGCAACGCCTCGCCGAGGCCGAGGAAGAAGCCGTCGAACCCGGCCTTGGTGGAGCCGTAAAGGAAGTTGGACCGGCGCACCCGTTCACCGGCCACGGAGGAAAGTGCCACCACACGCCCGTGGCCCTGTCGCTTGAGCCGGTCGGCGAGCGCGACGCCGACCGACACCGCGGCCGTGTAGTTCACCGTGGCGAGTTCCACTGCCTTGCCGTGGTCCTGCCAGACCTCCTCGGCATCACCGAGGAGTCCGAACGCGACGACCGAGACGTCGACGTCGCCGTCCGCGAAGGCTTTCTCGATCACCGCGGGGTGCGAGGCCGTGTCCTTGGCGTCGAATTCCACCGTGGACACGGAGGCGCCCGCGGCGCGCAGCCGGTCGGCCGCCGCATCCAACCGGGCGGAGGGCCGGGCCGCCAGCACGATCCGGAGCGGGCCCTCGGCGAGGTACTTCTCCGCGATCGCGAGCGCGATGTCGGAGGTGCCGCCGAGCAGCAGCAGCGACTGGGGATTTCCTACGGCGTCGATCACAGTGTCTGTCCTCAAGATCGGGTGGTGCACAGGTGTGGGCCGGTTGCGCCGGATGCGCGTGAAGCGCTCACAGCTCCAACCTTCTCGACATGTCCGAAGCGAACACACCCCCCGGGTCGACGGCGTGGCGGATCTTGCGCCACTCGTCCAGCCGCGGATACATCCGGTGGAAGGTGGCCGCGCTCGTCCGGGAGTCCTTGGCCGTGTAGAGCCGCCCACCCACCGACAGCACGTCCTCGTCCAGCTTGTTGCAGAATTCGCCGAGGCCGTCCTTGATCGGGAAGTCCAGGCAGATCATCAGGCCGGGATGCGGGAAGGACAGCGGCGCCCGGTTGCCCTCGCCCATCCGCTTGATCACGTTGAGGAACGACACGTGGCCCGACTCAGCGACCTTCCGCACGATTCGGCGCAGCTCCTCGTAGGCGTTCGGCGGGATGCTGAACTGGTACTGCAGGAAGCCCTTCGACCCGTACGCGCGGTTCCACTCGCCGAACATGTCCAGTGGGTGATAGAACGCCGTGAGGTTCTGGATCAGCCCGCGAGCCCGCTTCGGCGTCTTGCGGTAGTACAGCTCGCCGATGGCGCCGAACGTCAGCTTGTTCGCCAGGCCGTTCGGGAAGACGTCCGGCAGGGTGGCCAGTTGGGGGGCGTCGAACTTGAGCGGGTCGGCCCGCAGTTTCGGCGGCAGGTCCTCGAGTTTCGCCAGCGAACCGCGGCCGAAGGCGGCACGTCCCAGCTTCGGGCCGGTGGAAATCGAGTCGAACCACGCCGAGGAGTATGTGTACGCCTCGTCCGAGCCGTCGCTGAGCAGCTCGATCGTCTCGTCGAGGTTCGCTGTGCGGTCGGCGTCGGCGAGGAAGTAGGCCGTTTCCGTTCGCGTCATCCTGACGGTCGCCCGCAGGATGATCCCGGTCAGCCCGCAACCGGCGACCGTGGCCCAGAAGAGGTCCGCGTCGGGGCCTTCGGGGGTCAGGGTGCGCACGGAGCCGTCGGCCGTGAGCAGTTCCATCGACACGACGTGATTGCCGAAGCTGCCTGCGGAATGGTGGTTCTTGCCATGGATGTCATTGCTGATCGCGCCGCCGATCGTGACCTGCCGGGTGCCCGGCAGGACCGGGACCCACAGTCCGTGCGGGAGCGCTGCCCGCATCAGCTCGTCCAGGCTGACTCCGGCGTCGAGGTCGACGAGAGCGCTGTCCGGGTCGATCGAGTGGATGCGGTTCAGCGCCGTCATGTCGATCACGAGGCCGCCCGCGTTCTGGGCCGGGTCGCCATAGGATCTGCCGAGTCCGCGTGCGATCACGCCGCGTTCGCCTGCCTGGGTCACCGCCTTCGCGATCAGCTCGATGTCCGGTGTGCTCAGCACGTCGGCCACGGTCGGCGCGGTGCGTGCCCACCCGGTCAGTGCCCGGCGTTCGCTCGGAAGGGGAGTCGCTGCGCTCACCCGAACCAGGGTAGCTGCCTCCCGGAACGTGACCTGATGGTGACCACTTCTACACTCTGTCTTTGTCCATGACCATCGGTTCGGCATGGGCCGTACTCAACGAACCCGATCGATGAGGCTGACAGTGGTGACGACCGATCCGCAGGCAGATGTGACAGTGGGACGTCCGGCGTCTCCGGGACTGGTCGGCCAGCTCCTCAGATTCGGGCTCATCGGCGGCTTCTGCGCACTGCTGGACTTCGGTACCTACCGTGGCCTGCTCGCGCTCGGGATGATCGACGCGCCGTGGGTCGATTTGGCCAGGGCGATCAGTTTCGTCGTGGGGACGACGACCGCCTTTTTCCTTAACCGCAAGTTCACCTTCGCAGGTGGTCAGCGAAAAGGTGCGGGTCAAGTTGGGGGTTTCGTACTTCTGTACGCCGTGACGTTCTTCGTCGCGGTCGGAATGAACCGGTGGATGCTGTTGCTGATACCCGCCTCGGCCTGGGAGACCACGCTGGCCTGGGTCATCTCGCAGGCGACCGCGACCACCATCAATTTCGTCATGTTGAAGTGGGTCGTCTTCCGCGAGCCGCGTTCATAACTCCCAATTGCGCGGCGTGTACCTTGGCAGCCGCGAGCAGGTATCTCTTTGGAGGATCAGAGTCTCATGCCCGGAAAAGCAGCACCGGCCACCGGTTCGGCGACCCCCCGGAAGTCGGCTACCAATGGTTCTGTCGGGGATGTGAGTCCTGCTGGCGCCGACCAAACGGCGTTCGCCGAGCGGTTGCCCCAGGGCAGGCTGATCGCGCAGCGGGGGCTGTACTCGGGTCCGTCCGATGTGGTCAGCAGGGACCTCTACGCCGAGGTGCTCCGGGGCGTGGCCACCCGCAAGCGCGCGAGTGTGACCCTGGAGCCGGCCGCGAAGGTGTCCGGTAACACCTACTTCGGCAGGTTCCCGGCCAGCTACTGGCAGCGGTGGACCACCGCCGGCGCGGTCACGGTGGAGGCCGTGGTCAGCGGCTCGGGGCGGCTCAGTGTCGGCGCCTCCGACATCGAGGGTGACCCGCGGGTGGTCGCGGTGAACCCGGTCGAGGGAGCCGAGCAGGCGACCGTGACGCTCGAGGCCAAGCTCGACAAGTTCTACGACGGCGGCGCGCTCTGGCTGGACCTGGAAACGGAGGGCGACCGCCTGACCGTCGAGAGTGTCCGCTGGACGGTCGAGCCGCCGCAGCGGATCCGCCCGACCGCGGTGACGATCTGCACGATGAACCGGGCGGACGACTGCCTGAGCAACCTCAAGGCACTCGCCGGGGACATCTCCTCGCTGGAGACGCTGGACGCCATCTACGTGGCGGACCAGGGCACCGACACGGTGGACTCGCGGGACGGCTTCGCGGAGGTCGCCGCCCAGCTCGGCGACATGCTGCACTACATCAAGCAGCCGAACCTCGGTGGCGCCGGCGGTTTCACCCGCGGGCTCTACGAGGTCGCGGGGCACACCGAGACCGAGCACGCGAACGTGCTGTTCATGGATGACGACGTGCTGCTCGAGCCGGATCTGGTCATCCGGTTGACGGCGTTCTCCAACCGCGCCGTCGACCCGATCATCGTCGGCGGGCAGATGCTCAACCTGCTGCACCCGAACCAGCTGCACGTCGGTGCGGAGTACGCCCGGCTCAACACGCTGGAGCCCGGCCAGCCGGTGGAGCACAGCCTGACCACGGCCGACCTGCTCGGGGTGGACGAGGAGACCGGCAAGCCGAACCGTCAGGAGCGCAGGCTCGACGCCGGATACAACGGCTGGTGGTCCTGCCTCATCCCGTACGAGGTGGTCAAGGAGATCGGCTACCCGATGCCGTTCTTCTTCCAGTGGGACGACGCCGAGTACAGCTACCGGGCCCGTGCGCACGGCATCCCGACGGTCACCCTGCCCGGCGCCGGTGTCTGGCACGCGGACTTCCACTGGAAGGACTGGGACGAGTGGCACCGCTACTTCAACCTGCGTAACTCGATCATCACCGCGGCGCTGCACAGCCCCTTCGACCTGAACCTGGTCTCCCGGGTGCTCTTCGCCCAGATCGTGCGGTACCTGCTGGGCATGCAGTACGGACTCACCGCGACCCTGATCAAGGCGGTCGAGGACTTCCTCGAGGGCCCGGAAATCCTGCGCGACGGTGGCGTAGCGGCGATGAAGGAGATCCGCGAGATCCGGTCCCGGTACCCGGAGACGAAGCGGTACCCGGCCACTGACGTACCCGGGATCGCCTCCAACGACATCGGCATCATCAACACCGCGCCCCGGCCCAGTCTGCAGCGGGTGGTGCTGCTCAAGCGCATCCTGGACCGGGCGCTCGGCAAGCACCGGCACTCCCTCGGGGCGATCCCCAGCGACGAGGCCCACTGGTGGCACGTGTCGCTGTTCGAGACCGCGGTGGTCACCGACGCCTCGCAGGAGGGCGTCCGGGTGCGCAAGTACGACCGGCAGCGCATGTTCGAACTGGCCAAGCACGGCGTCCGGACGATGCAGCGGTTGCGTAAGGAAGGCCGCGCCGTGCAGGAGCAGTACCGGCGCGCCACGCCCGAGCTCACCAGCCGGGAGAACTGGACCCGGCTCTACGAACTCTGAGTCGCCGCGCAGGGGGCACTTTCCCGGGAAAGTGCCCCCTGCGCCGTGTGGCCTGCGAGGTCGCCCCCGCGACATCTCAGTGGAGCCCGAAGACCTTGCCGGTGCGCTGCAGGTCGTCGATGTAGGCGACGGCCACGTTGGCGAAGTTGATCGCCACGGACGCGCCGTCCTTCGTCCGCACGGCCCGGACCGCGCCTTTCACCAGCAGATTGCGCAGGTCCTGCTCCAAATCGTGGTAGTCGTCGGGCGGTAGCGCGAACGTCAGGGTGTCGCCTCCCGCCGCCAGGTGCAGGACAAGTGCGGGACGTTCAGGGCGTTTCTCGTCGGCCATGATCCTCAGCACAGCAGCAGCGCGCGGGCCGGACAAGGCGGTTCGCTGTCGGCTGAGCAGGTCATGCCCCTCGTGGGGGTCCCGGGGAACTGCCTGCGGACCTGTGCCGGGGTCCGCTACCGTTCATCTGCGAGCTCACGATCCCAGGGGGAGCAGGTAATGACGCACTCGTTCTCGCTGTCACTGGCGGCGGTGGACATGCTTCTGGAGCACGGCAAACTCGGCCGTGCGCCCTTTCCGTTCCAGATTCCGCACATCGGGACCACTCACACGCAGCGTGCGCAGGTGCGCGAAGCAGTGTTCCGCGACCTCGAGACGCGGGGTCTGATGCAGGCGGGCCGGGTGGACGCGGATGTCGAACTCGCGCTGCGAACGTTCGTCAACTCGCCAGTGGCGATCACCGCTGTCGCGAAGATGGACAAGGGCAAACGGCTGTTCGCCAGGGCGGCCACGGACCGCCAGTTCGGCGTGGTGGCGCGGCAGGACGAGAACCTGATGGTCTTCGAGGAGGCGAGGCCGACCGGCCTGGTGCCCGCGATCGTCGATCTGCTCCCGCTCACCCCGGCCGCGGCGGGCCAGTCGGTCACGGTCGCGCGTCCCGCGCCGCGGAAACAACGCTCCCGGCATGCGGCGGACGACGGCGGCTACGACCCGTTCGCGGGAGTCGCGGCTCCGCGGTCGCAGTCGAGCACGCAGTTGCGGGCGGTGGAGCGGATCTTCGAGAAGCCGAAGCTGCGGATCGGGCAGATCGCCGCGTTCGTCCAGGGCCAGGACGGCAAGGAGGCCGGGCTGGGGCCGATGGCCTGGTTCGACACCGAGGACGGCCGGTACTTCACCACCATGAACGATGCCACCGACGGCCAGGAGTGGATCACCTACGCTCCCGCCGACAACGCCCGTATCGCCCAGCACCTGTACTCCCAGCTCGAGGGTCACCTCTGAGCGGAACCACCGAGGTGCACATCGCGTCCCATCGGTGCGGGCTGATCTGGTGAAACCGGCATACGCCGGGGGAGCACCGAGTAGAATCCGCGGCGGAGTGACACAGGCGACGATGTGGGGCGGCGATGGAGTTCTTCGAGGCTGATCCTGGCCAGACGGCGATGCGCGCCGATTCCATGATGAGCACCAACTTTCTTGCCTCCGGCGGGATCAGTGCGAGAGCGGTCGAGGCGACCAAGGTCGAGACGCAGAAGCTGGTCAGCGCGGCAAAATCCGGCGGTTTCCGGATCAGCGAGAAGGGCGTCGAGCCCCTGCTCACCTCGATCAAGAACATGAAGGAACAGCTGCAACAGCTCAGGTATCAAGCGGCAACGGAGCTTTCCCAGGCGCCCAGGTTGGGCAGCCATGAATATGGTTACTCGGTCGCGGCGCATGACCAGAAGGGCGCCGCCGAAGAATCGGGTTCGGCCCTGGTGGTGCTCGACCAGTTCAACACCGTACTCGACCAGGCGGCGGAAGCTCTGGAGCGTGCCGCAGGCATTTACCAGGAGAACGAGGACCAGGTCGAGTCCACTGCCAAGACGTATGCGACCTGATGATGAAATTGAATCTGACACGAGTCGTGATTTCCGTGGCCGCAGCGTTCGCGCTTGCCGCCTGCTCCGATGAAGAAGGCGGAGCTGCGTTGCCTGCCGAGTCGCAGCCGAATACAGCCTCGTCACAACCGCCTGGCACCTCCTCGGCGCCTGACGGGGGGACCGAGAGCCGCCCCACAGCGTCGCTCGATCCCTGTTCCTTGCTGAGTGCGGATGACCTTGGTGAGTTCGGCGATTACAAGGAGGGCACTCCGGACAATGGGAGCGGTGCCCGCGGGTGCCGTTTCATGCGAGTGGTCGAGAAGGCCAGCGACGATGCCGACGCGGTCGGCGTTCTCATCCGCGATTCGCAGGGAGTCGACGAGGTGCGCGACCTCGGCGACGGCGTCCAACCCGGCTCTGTTCCAGGCGGTCGCAAGGCGGTCATGACCAGCGGCAACGGCGGATGTCTGATCGCGCTCGCGGTGGGGGAGAACTCCCGTGTCGATGTCGGGATCGTGGCCAACACCGCGGAACGTGCCTGCCAGATCGCCGATGCGATGGCCAAGATCGTCGAACCAAAGCTTCCTGAGGGGTAAGGGGACGAGATGAACGCGCAGAACCCACAGGCTCCTGCGGAGTTGACCGACCGGCAGATCGCGGAACTCTCGCCCGCCGAACGTGAGCAGTACTTCCAGGACCGGGCGACCGCTGGCGTGGACGACGGCGGCCTGTTCGGATGGTTTCGGCGGATGCAGGCACAGGCTGCCGCGGCAGGTGAGGCGGACCGTGCCAGTCAGGACAGCGTGCGCGACCTGTCCTCCGGTGCCGACATCCAGTTTGTTGAGGGTTTGCGGCCCTCCGACGCCAACTACCAGGGCCACGAGCACACCCAGATGACCACCTACATCACGCAGAACCTGGACCCGGACCAGGTGGGTGAAGTCTCGGAGGCTTACCACCAGCTCCACATGGCGTTCAAGGAGTTCGCCTCGGAGCTCAAGTCGGCCGTGAGCAAGTCGGAGCACGAGTGGGAGGGTGAGGCCGCGTCGGACGCGCGGAACTACTTCACCAGCCTCCAGGAGTGGTCCGACGGCAACTCGACCAACGCGAAGCTGGCCTCGGAGACGATCTACCAGCAGTCCGAGGCGGCGAGCACGGCGAAGAACCAGATGCCGGAGGAGATCCCCTTCAACTGGGACTCCGAGATGGAGAAGTGGGGCAGCAACCCGCTGGATCTCATCGGCAACATCAACAAGTCGATGGAGACCTACAAGGCCAGCAACGAGGCGCACTCCCAGGCGGCCACGGTGATGGCCCAGTACGACACAGACCTGTACACAGCCGCCTCGAAGCAGCCGGTGTTCGCCGAACCGCCCAAGTTCGGCGCGGGCTCCGGAAAGTACGACGTGACCCCGCCGAGGCCCGGTGACAACAGCACGGGCGCCTCCGGATTCGTCGGCGGCCCGAGCGGTGTCGGCCAGGGCTCGATTCCGTCCGGCGGCGGTAGCGGCGGTAGCGGCTGGGGAGGCGGCAACATTCCCGGTGGTGGCGGCAGCGGCATTCCCGGGGGTGGTGGCGGTGGTGGCGGGTACACGCCGCCGATCACGCGGGCTCCGGGGATCGGCACGGGCTCTGTTCCGGTCGGCAGCACGCGCCCCTCCGGTTACCGGCCACCGAACTTCGGTGGGTCACGCCGGGGAGGCGGCGGAGGCGGGAGCACCGGGTTCGGTGGCATGGGTCCCATGCCGATGGGCCCCATGGGGGGCGGCGGCGGTGGTGCGGGCGGCGGCTCGGACTACAACAGCAAGCTTGGCCGCGGTGGCGGCGGCGGGTTCGGCCCTGGTGGTGGCGGAGCCGGTGCGGGTGCGGGTGCCGGTAGTGGTCCGGCCTCCGGTGCGGCGAAGCCCGGCGGTGTCGGCGCGGCCGAGGCCGCGGCAGGCCGCGGTGGCGCCGGAGCCATGGGCGCAGGCGGCGGCCGTGGTGCCATGGGCGGTGGAATGGGCGCGGGCATGGGCGGCGGCCGGGGCGGTAAGGGCGGCGAGGACGAGGACCACCAGCGTCCGACCTACCTGGTCGAAGGTGACCCGGACGAGGTGTTCGGCACCGACCAGCGCACCGCGCCGCCGGTTATCGGCGAATAGCGTCTGCGGGGCGGGCCGTCCTGCGTCAGCGCACCAGGACGGCCCCGGCCGTCAGTAGCGGAAGAACTTCTCCTTGCGGCCCTGGCGCACCAGTCGCAGCCACTGGGCGAAGGCCTTCGGATCGCGTTTGACGCCCACGAAGTACAGCCCGAACCGAATGATCTCCAGCGCGCCGATCTTGCGCATGCCCGGCTGCGAGAGCAGGTAGCCGCGGTTTCGGTAGGTGTAGTAGCGCTTGACCTCGTTCTCCGGGTCCTGCGCGTGAAACCGGCCACCGAGCATCGGCTTGAACTCGTCGGAGCCGTTCGGGTGCAGGTACGACGTCTTCAGCGAGGTCCCGAAGGGCAGCCCGGAACGCACCAGCCTGCGGTGCAGTTCCACCTCGTCACCCCGGAAGAACAGCCGCAGATCCGGCACGCCGACCACGTCGAGTGTGGAGGCACGGAACAGCGCACCGTTCATCAGTGAAGCGATACCGGGCAGGAAGTCCGTACCGAGTTCGGCCGTGGACCGCTTCCAGGTCAGCCCCCTGCGCAGCGGAAACGCCAGCTTGTCCGGCGCGTCGATGTTGGACACGACGGGGGAGATCTCGGCGAGGTTCCGCTTCTCCGCCTCGTCCAGGAGGATCTCGAGAACGTTCTCGTCGGCCGGCCTTCCGTCGTCGTCGGCGAGCCACACCCACTCCGCGCCCAGCGCCAGTGCCTGCAACATCCCCAGTGCGAAGCCGCCCGCACCACCCAGGTTGCGGTGCGACGGGATGTATGTGCACGGCACCGAGACGCCCGCCACGACCCCACGGGCGGGCTGATCGGGCCCGTTGTCCACCACGATCAGATGGTCGACGGGATGTGTCTGCGCCGCGATGACCTTCAGCGAGTCGGCCAGGAGTTCCCGGCGGTGCCGGGTGACGACGACGGCCACGACGGAACCCGGGCCCAGCGGTGCCTGCTCGGGCTCGCGGTTCATGTCCTCTGCCTCATTCGCCGGCCGGCTGCACATCAGTCCCCGCCCTTGGCCGTGACCGGCTGCCCTTCGGCGATTCGCTCCGCGGCCTCGGCGCTGATGTTCTCGAACGGGTCCTTGCCCTTGTAGGCGGTGAGGACCTGGCGCAGGGAACCCTGCATCTTCATCTGGCCCTCGTCCATCCAGATGGCCGAGGTGCACAGTTCCAGCAGCAGGTCGTCCTGGTGGGAGGCGAACACCAGCAGTCCGGAACGCCGCACCAGGTCGACAAGGCGGTCGCGAGCCTTGTTCAGGAAGGCGGCGTCGACGGCGCCGATGCCCTCGTCGAGCAGCAGGATCTCCGGGTCGATCGACGTCACCACGCCGAGCGCGAGCCGCACGCGCATACCCGTGGAGTACGTGCGCAGCGGCATGGACAGGTAGTCGCCGAGTTCGGTGAAGTCGGCGATGTCATCGACCCGCTTCTCCATCTGCTTGCGGGTCATCCCCAGATAGAGGCCCCGGATCATGATGTTCTCGTAACCGGAGATCTCCTGGTCCATCCCGACACCGAGATCGAAAACGGGCGCGACCCTGCCGACGATTCTGGCGGATCCCCGGGTCGGCTCGTAAATCCCGGACAGCAGGCGGAGCAGGGTGGACTTGCCCGCGCCGTTGTGCCCGACCAGCCCGATCCGGTCCCCTTCGTTGATCGACACGGAGATGTCGTGCAGTGCCTCGATCACCGGCACCCGGCTGTCGGTGCCGATCTTTCCGCCGACCTTGCCGAGGACCTTCTTCTTCAGCGAGCGGCTTTTCGCGTCGAAGATCGGAAAATCGACGGAAGCATTCCAGACGTCGATGCTGACCATGTCACTCACACTCGCTCTTCCGGGCACGCGACCCTGCGTTCGTCATCGTCCTCACACCCAGTACGAGACACGGGCACGGTAGTTGCGGAGCACGACCAGCGCCAGGGCCCAGCCCACGACGGCGAACCCCGCGACCACCGCCCAGTGGTGCCAGCTCTGCTGGTTACCGATCATCGGTGCACGCACGATCTGGATGAAGTGGTACATCGGGTTCAGTTCGGCGATCAGGTTCCGCCAGCTGACCGTGTCCCCGAAACGCTTCTGCAGGATATCGGTCGACCAGACGATCGGCGTCATGAAGAACAGCAGGTTGATCAGGCTGGAAATGACCTGTGGGATGTCCCGGAACCGGGTCGAGACAACGCCGAAGAGCAGCACCACCCACCCCGCGTTGATCGCGATCAGCGCGAAGCCAGGGATGGCCAGCAAGGCGCTCCAGTTGAGGCCGGGCTGGGGGATCCCGCCTTCGGTGATCACATACCCGGGCCTGGAGATCTCGCTCCAGAAGACGCTGATCACCAGCACATAGATGACCATGTTGTGGCCGAACATGAGCATCTGCCGCCACACGGTGCGCAGCACGTAGACCGACAGCGGCGCCGGTAGGTGCTTGATCAGGCCTTCGTTCGAGATGAACGTGTCGGCGCCCTCGGTCAGACAGCCGAGAATGAAGTGCCAGACGATGAAGCCCGTGGTGATGTACGGCAGGAAGGCGGCGATCTCCGAGCCGAACAGCTGCGAGTACAGCAGGCCGAGGCCGAGCGCGGTGATCCCCATACTGATGGTGATCCACAACGGCCCCAGAACGGACCGGCGGTAGCGCTGCTTGATGTCCTGCCAGCCCAGATGGCTCCACAGTTCGCGCTGCTGAAATCCGTTCTTCAGGTCGGCGAACGCGCGCGCCCAGGAGCGGCTGTCGGACTTGGCCGGGATCGTTGCCGAGGCGTTCGCGGCGTTATCGCCGCCCGCCGAAACGGTGCTGGTGGCATGCACGGGATATGAGGGTACTGCGGTGTGCGCAGGGGCTGGCCCCCGGCTGGGCATACCGCGGGTCTGCGCCTCTGCCTGCGGATTCTTCACGTCCTCGTGGCAGCGGCAGACGTGCGTGCGACCGGCCTCCTGAAGGCGTCCTGCGCCGATGTCCGGTTGGGTGCCATTTGACCTGTTGTTGTCACTCGATCGGATTCAATTGACTGGTAACTTGCTTCGGCATGGGAGTTGACGTCTCAAGGCCGAGCCTGATGGTCAGCCTGTTGGAGGCCTACGCGGATCGGCCCGACCCGCGCTCGGTGGCCGTGGTGGGCAATCAGCCACTGCCACCCGACGAGGACCGGGCGAAGGCGATCGACGCCTGCGATCTCGTTCTCCGGGTGAACGGCTTCGTGTGCGACGAGCCCGACGGTCCTCCCACCGTAGGCAGCCGGACGCACGTGGTGGTTTTCAACCGGGCGCTGCGGGCGACCCGCTGGGTGTTCCAGGACTACCGGTCGAGGCTGTACCTGCTGGTCGAGCCGGGACGTCTGCTCTGGGAGCCGGAAGACATTCCTTCGTGGTGGCCCGCGGACCTCGGGTTCGTTCCCGTGTCGAACCGCGAGGTCACCCTGCCGTTGTCGGCGGCAATGGGACTTTCCACGATGGAAGAGGGCGCCTGGGCCACCACTGGCACGATGGCCGCGTGGATCGCCCGCACTTCGTTCCCGGCCGCCGACCTCGTGCTCAGCGGGTTCTCCTTCATCGACAACCCGCACCAGACATCGTGGGAACACGCCGCGGGCGACTCGTGCAAGGTCGGTCCCGAGCACCGCATCGCCGCCGAGGGGCGGCTGCTGGACTCGTGGACCAAGACCGGCAACACCTGCCTACTCCGCTGAACAACTCCGCACGACGCTCTCCGCGAAGGAACACCATGGCATTGTCGAACCTCAAGAACCGCGTCACGGACAGACTTGCCCGAGTCATCGACTACCGCATCGGCGAACGGGTGGACCCGCTCGACGAGCGCGTGGTCGAGCAGGAGCACTGCACCGTTGACCACCGCCGCAGGCTGGACGCACTCGAGGCCGGTCTCGAGCACGTCCGCGGCGACCTTCGCTGGATCCGGAGCGAACTGGACCGAATGATGCCGCACGTGGCGGCCCAGGACGCCCGGCTGGAGACCCTGCGTGAGCAGTTGTCCGTCGCGCCGACCGCCGACGCTCCGGAAATCGCGGAGTCCCGCTCCCTGGTCCAGGAGATCCAGCGGCAGCACGCGCAGATCCGGGTCCGGCTGGCCGGCCTCGCCCGCTACGAGGACCGGCTGCGTAGGCTTGAGGAGCGGGCCAGCGTCGGCGCCGCTGAGTGACCTCGGTGTTACGACCGGCAACCGAGCGTGATCTCGACGCGATCCGGCGGTGGCGCAACCATCCCAAGGTGCGGCGGGCGAGCTTCACGACTCACGAGATCAGCGCTGCGGAACATCGGCGGTGGTGGGACGGGGTCAGGCAGGACCCTTCCCGCCGGGTGCTCGTCTACGAACGTGCTGGTGTGGCCGCGGGCGTGGTGACGTTCAGCGGCCTCGGCGGTGAGATCGTCGAATGGAGCAAGTACCTCGACGTCGACGGACTCGGCGCCGAGCGATCCGCGGCCTGGGTCGATCTGGAACACGAGGCGATCGACTATGCGTTCGACGTCCTCGACGTGCAGTGCCTTGGTGCGGCTACCTTGGCGAGCAACACCCCGGTGCTGCGGCTGCACGAGCAGGTCGGCTTCACCGAGGTGCGCCGCTATGTCCGCGAGATCGACGGCGAACCACGTGAGGTCGTCTGGAACGAACTCACCCGCGCCGACCTACGTCGTTGATCCGCGTCCCCGACAGGAGGAGATCGATCTTGAGCCGTCAGGAAGTCCGGATCGGCGATCGGGTGGTGGGTGCCGCACACCGGCCGTTCGTCATCGCCGAGATGTCCGGCAACCACAACGGCGATCTCGATCGGGCACTGGCCATTGTGGACGCCGTCGCTGATGCGGGTGCGCACGCGCTCAAGCTCCAGACCTATCGCGCCGACACCATCACCATCGACGTGGACACGCCGGAATTCCGGATCACGAACAAGGACTCGTTGTGGGACGGTGAGAATCTCTACCGCCTCTACGATCGCGCGCACACTCCGTGGGAGTGGCACGAGGCCATTTTCGCCAGGGGCAGGCAGCGGGGGCTGGAGGTCTTCTCCAGCCCGTTCGATCCCACCGCGGTGGAGCTGCTCGAGTCCTTGAACGCCCCCGCCTACAAAATCGCCTCTTCGGAGATCGTCGACCTGCCGCTGGTCGAGCTGTGCGCCCGGACCGGGAAGCCGTTGATCATCTCCACCGGCAAGGCCAGCGCGGCCGAGATCGACGCGGCCGTCCGCACCGCGAGGGACGCGGGCAACGATCAGTTGATCGTGCTCGGTTGCACGGCCTCCTATCCGGCTCCTCCCCGGGACAGCAATCTGCGGGCCATTCCGGTCCTGGGACAGGCGTTCGACGTGGTGGTCGGATTGTCCGACCACACGCCGGGCATCGGCGTCCCCCTCGCGGCGGTGGCCCTCGGCGCCTGCGTGGTGGAGAAGCACGTCACGCTGTCGCGTGCTGATGGCGGGGTCGACTCGGCCTTCTCCCTGGAGCCTGCCGAACTGGCCGCGCTCGTCGTCGAGAGCGAGCGCGCCTGGCAGGCGCTCGGTGCGGCGACCATCGGCCCGCGGGAGAGCGAGCGTGCGGGCATCCGCATCCGCCGCTCGCTCTACGTCGTCGAGGACGTGCGGGCGGGCGAGCCGGTGACCGCGAGCAACGTGCGGTCGATCCGTCCTGCGGGCGGGCTGCCGCCCGCCGACATCACGAAGGTGCTGGGCAGGACGTTCCGGGCTGACGCGGCGAAGGGAACCCCGTTGAGCTGGGACCTGGTCTAGGCAGAACTGTTCGCCCCGAAGAACCCGCGCACTTCGTCGATGACTCGGTCCACCTGTGCATCCGTGAGCTCGGGGAACAACGGCAGGGACAGCTCCTCGGCGTAGAACTGCTCGGCGTTCGGGCACATGCCCCGCTGGTAGCCCAGATCGGCGAAAACCGGGTGCCAGTACACCGGGATGTAGTTCACCTGTACGCCGATACCGATCGCGCGCAGGTGGTCGAACAGTGCGCGGCGCCGTCCCTCCAGCACCCGGAGCGGATACAGATGCCACATCGGGTCAGCCTGTTCGTGCTGGATGGGAGTACGCACGCCGGCCAGGTCGGCGAAGCCCTCGTTGTAGCGGGCGTGAATCCGCGCCCTTCGTTCTTTGAACGCGGCGAGTCTGCGGAGCTGGCTGCTGCCCAGCGCGCACAGCACGTCGGGAAGCCGGTAGTTCAGCCCGAACTCGTGCACCTCCTGGTGCCAGCCACCCTCGTCCGGAAACCGCTGCGCGGACCGGTCGCGAACGAGGCCGTGGTTGCGGAAACCGCGCGCCCGCGCGAGCAGGTCCTCGGAGCCGGTCGCGACAGCGCCGCCCTCACCCGTCGTGAGGTTCTTCGTGGGGAAGAAGGAAAAGGTGGTCAGATCGGCGAGCGCACCCACCGCGTGCCCGCACCAGGTGCCGCCGATCGAATGCGCGGCATCCTCCAGCAGCAGAGCGTCCGCCGACCGTGCCACCTCTGCCAGCTCACCCAGCTCGGCGGGGTGCCCGGCGTAGTCGACCGCGGCGATGACCTTGGTGCGGCTGGACGTGGCCGCCTTGGCGGCGTCGGGAGCAAGGTTCGCGGTCGCCGCGTCGACGTCGGCGAAGACGACGGTGGCGCCCTGGAGCACAGCTGTCGCGGCTGTCGCGACGAAGGTCATGGGGGTGACGACGACCTCGTCTCCCGGGCCTACCCCGGCAGCGGCATAGGCGACGTGCAGTGCCGCGGTGCCCGACGTGACCGCGACCGCAGGCGTGCCGCCGGTGTGCTCGGCGAGGTCGGCCTCGAAGCGGGACACCGCGGGACCGGTGGTCAGCCAGTCGCCCCGCAACACGTCGGTGACGGCCTCGATGTCCTCCTGGTCGATCGACTGACGACCGTAGGGCAGAAAGTCCTCAGCCATACTGTTCGACCAGTTCCCGCAGCTCGTCGTGATTGAGCCAGAGGTCGTTGGTGTCCGAGCGGTAGGCGAAGCCGTCCGAAACCGGAGCGCCTCCCTCCGGCGGCTGGTAGCCCCAACCTGCGATGTGCGGCTGAACCACGTAGCGATCGGCCAGCTGGATTGTCCGGCGGGAGTCGTCCGGGGCGATCATCTCCTCGTGCAGCTTCTCGCCCGGCCGAATCCCCATCTCGTGCATCGGGCTGTTCGGTGCGATCGCCTGAGCCAGGTCCACCAGCCGCATGCTCGGGATGCGGGGTACGTACAGTTCCCCGCCGTTCATCTGGTCGAAGGAGTCGACGACGAACCGCACGGCCTGTGGGAGTGTGATCCAGAACCTGGTCATCTCCTTGTGGGTGATCGGCAGCGACTCACCGCGCTCGGCCAGCGACCGGAAGAACGGGATGACGCTGCCGCGCGAGCCCATCACGTTGCCGTAGCGGACCACCGAGAACCGGGTCGGGTGCGTGGCCGCGTAGTGGTTGGCGCTGATGAACATCCGGTCCGCGCACAGCTTTGTGGCGCCGTAGAGGTTGATCGGGCTGGAGGCCTTGTCCGTGGACAGCGCGACGACCTTCCTGACTCCCGTGTCGATGGCTGCCTCGATCACGTGCTGTGAGCCGACCACGTTCGTCTGCACGAACTCGAAGGGGTTGTACTCGCCGGTGTCCACCTGCTTGAGCGCGGCAGCGTGCACGACGTAGTCGACGCCGTGCATGGCGCGTTCGAGCCTGCGCCGATCGCGTACGTCGCCGATGAACCAGCGCAACCGAGGGTCGTCACCGAACTGCTGCCGGGCTTCGTACTGTTTCAGTTCATCCCGCGAAAGCACCACGAGGCGCTTCGGGTTCAGCTCGGCCAGGGCATAGGAAATGAACGCCTTGCCGAACGAGCCCGTCCCGCCGGTCAGCAGGATGCTTGAACCGTCGAGCTCCGTCACCTGGTTACCTCCGCGCTCACTCACTGTTGCCGTCGGCCATCATGTCACCCATGAGTGCAAGGCCGGTCGTGAACGTCGTCATTCAGGCGCGCTGCTCGTCGACCCGACTTCCGGGGAAGGTGCTTCGTCCGCTCGGCGGCCGGTCCGTGCTGGGCTGGGTCGTGCGTGCCGCGGCCGCGGCGCACGGGATCGACACGGTCGTCGTCGCGACGTCCGCCGGGACGGACGACGACGCCGTCGCGGAGGAGGCGGACAGGCTGGGCGCAGCGGTGGTTCGCGGTTCACTGGATGACGTGCTCGGCCGGTTTCTGTTGGCGACGGAGGAGTACCCGGCGGACGCCGTGGTTCGCTTGACCGCTGACTGTCCGTTGCACGACCCACGGCTGCTCCAGCACATCGTGGCGCTCTGGCGGTCGCAGCCCGAACTCGACTACGTCAGCAACACTCTGGTGCGCACTCTGCCCCGGGGCTTCGATGCCGAGCTGGTCCGAACCGGTGCGCTTGCCGAGCAGTCGCTGATTCCCTCCGGCCCGCATCGTGAGCACGTCACCTACGGCGTCAAGAACGACCCCGGCCGGTACAGCTGCACGGGCACGGTCGTGGCTCCCGCTGCCGACGACCTGCGCGTGACCCTGGATACGGCGGAGGACTGGGTCCTGTTGGAGGCGTTGGTGGCCGAGCTGGGAGACGCGCCGCCGAGGTGGCAGGACGTGGTCGCACTCCTGCGGGCCCGGCCGGATCTCGTCGCGCTGAACGCCCACGTCGAGCAGCGGAAGGTGACGCCGTGAGGCTGCTCCTGCGGGCCGATGCCTCGGGATCGATCGGGGTGGGACATCTGGCCAGGGCGGTCGCCTTCGCCGAGGAAGCCGTAGCCCGCGGCTGGCAGGTGTCGTTGTCGGGTCGTACGGACAATGCCGAGTGGCTGGCGCTGCGGATGGCCGAACTCGGCGTGCACCGGCGCGAACCCGCCGACGACGCGGCTTCCATTGGCGTCCTCGCCCGGGAAGCCGATGTGGTGCTGGTCGACAACTACCAGCTCGGCGAGGTGCGCGACGAGGTCAACGCCGCGGGAGCGACGCTGGTGTCGATGGAGTCCAGATCCTTCGGCCGTCGCGCTGCCGACGTCGTCGTGGACTCCGGGCTGGAGCCGCTGCCCCGGCCCGACGACGGCTCCCGGCGACGGCTCGCCGGGCCCGAGTTCGCCCCGCTGCGGCAGGACGTGCGGCTGGCCAGGGCGCACCGGGGCGAACGGCGGGAGCACCCGGAGCGGCCGAGGGTCGTGGTCGTGCTGGGCGGGGGAGCGTTGTGGCGGGAAATCGTGACGACGCTGGTCACCGCACTACGCGACACCGGGGTGCCCTGCCAGGTCGACGTGCTTGCGCACGGTGGGCCCGAGTTGCCGAGCGCCGGGACAGACCAGGAATTCCGCCTCTGCCCACCGGACACCCGGTTGCCGTCCAGGCTCGCGGATGCTGACCTCGCTGTCAGCGCAGCCGGCGTGACCCTGCTCGAACTGTGTTGCATAGGCGTTCCCGCCGCGGTCGTCCAGCTCGTCGACAACCAGGCGGCCGGATATCGGGCGGCGGTGCGGCGGGAGCTCGTGGTGGGCCTGGGGACGGCCGCGATGCTGGACGACGGCGCCGTGGAGACGTTGCGGACGCTGTTGAGTGAGCCCAGGGCCAGGGAGCGGCTCGCGGCAAGGTCCCGGCAGGTGGTGGACGGTGAGGGTGCGGCGCGAGTCCTGGACGCGGTGCTGGAGTCGGCTTGACGACACGACAGAGACGAGGACATCCCTGTTCATCGTCATCCGTT
The DNA here is from genome assembly GCF_900111885.1 of Amycolatopsis marina. GTDB lineage: Bacteria > Actinomycetota > Actinomycetes > Mycobacteriales > Pseudonocardiaceae > Amycolatopsis > Amycolatopsis marina. Next base: position 284,283 of record NZ_FOKG01000003.1, on the reverse strand, counting down.
CGTGATGTGCCTACTATGGCGCGATGGAACCCGTCGAGGTAGCGGACGACGCGAACGGCCCGGTGTACTACCTCGTCGCTCCCGCGGGTCTGCCCAACTACGGCGACGAGCTGATCACCGCATCCTGGCTGCGCTACCTCGCTGACGTCGCGCCGGAAGCCGATGTCTGGGTGGACACCCACACGCCTGGGCCCGCCACCGTGTTGCTGTCCGGACTGCATCCCCGCGTCCGGTTCACCGATACCCTCTGGCGGCTGTGTGGCGACGCGCGATCGGAGGAGCCCTGGGAGGTCGCGGCCTGGGTGCGGGACGCCGTGAACGATCCGGGAGTCGCGCCGCGCTGGTTCCACGGGATCGACCTGCTGAGCAGGGTGGACGTGCTGCACATGCTGGGCGGCGGCTACGTCAACAGGCTGTGGCCGCAGCACATCGGGCTGCTGGCGGGGGTGGCCGCGGCCAAGGCTCGATCCGGAGCCCGCGCGGCGATGACCGGTCAGGGACTGCTGCCCGTCAGCGACGACGCGGTGCCGCTCCTGCGCACGCTGGTGGACCAGTTCGACGTGGCGGAGGTCAGGGACCAGGGCTCCGCCGAACTCCTGGGTATCGGCCTGGGTGTGGACGACGCGTTCCTCGCCGGTCGTGCCCAGGGGCTGTATGCCGAGGGTGACGTGCCCGAGGTCATGCTGTGCCTGCAGTCCGACCTGGTGGACGTCGGCGCGGGCAGGCTTGCCGGCACGGTGCTGTCGATGCTGCGGTCGTGGAAGGTCGATCCTGCGATGATCGGTGTCGTCGAAGGGATTCCGCGCGGCGACCGCGAGGTCTACCTGTTGCTCGAGCGGGACCTGCCGGGCGCGCGGTTCTATCCGTTCCCGGAGGTGTGGGACAGTGGCCTGCCGGTGTCGACCGAGCAGACCTGGATCACCACGCGCTTCCACCCGCATCTGATGGCGGCGGCGGCCGGAGCGAGCGGGGTCGCCATTTCCGTCCATCCCGACTACTACGCCACCAAGCACCGGTCACTGACCGAACTCGGGTCGAACTGGACGCTGGTCGAAGACCTTTCCGAAGTACCGGAAAGGCCCAGCGCGGGCGGATTCGCCGAGGGCGAGGTGGATCGGTTCCGGGCGGGCAAGATCGCGCTCGCCAGAGCCATCTACGCACCCGTCCAGCGCCAGCCGGAGCCCGAGCCGGAACCCCGGCCGGAACCCCGGCCGGAACCCCGGCCCGAACCCGCTGCCGAGGCCTCCGCCCCGAGCACGCCCGACCCGGGTGGTATCCGGCGTCACCTGTCCCGCTTCAGACGCCCCTGACCCAGCCGTCCCCCGCTAGGAGCGCCTGCAAGTACCCCCAAGCAAGATCATCTATGTCGTCAACTGCTACCAAGGGGCACGTGACTCGGTAGCGGTTAGCGGAGATCTTGATCTTGCATGGAGGTACTTGCAGGCGTACCAAGCTGCTGCGGGAGGGGCTAGAGGTACTGGCCCGTGGTGCCGATGCCGGGGGTGGGGTGTTCGGTGGCGCCTGCGGAGCTGCCGGGCGGGAGGCCCCGGCGCATCTGCTCCAGCTGCACGCGCGCCGCCATCTGCTGGGCGAACAGCGCTGTCTGGATACCGTGGAAGAGGCCTTCGAGCCAGCCGACCAGCTGGGCCTGCGCGATCCGCAGTTCGGCGTCGGACGGCGTGCTGTCCTCGGTGAACGGCGCCACCAGCCGCTCCAGCTCGTCCTGCAGCTCGGGCGCCAGCGCCTGCTCCAGCTCCTTGATCGAGGTCTCGTGGATCTCCCGAAGCCGGTTCCGGCTGGCGTCGTCCAGCGGAGCGGCCCGGACCTCCTCGAGCAGCTGCTTGATCATGGTGCCGATTCGCATGACCTTGGCCGGTTCCTCGACGAGGTCGCCGACCGTCTCGCTCTGCTCGGCCTCTTCGGACGATGCGATGCGTGCGGTGCCCACCGGTGAGCCGTCCGGGCCGACGACGACAACGTGCTGCGACTGCTCGGCGTCCGAAGCGCCGGAGGCACCCGAAGTACCGGAATTGGGCGAATTGGGCTCGGTCATGTTCTCCATCCTGGCCGGGTTTCGCGGTGGTTCGCAGTGTCTGTCTCCCACCGTAGCCGGGACGGTCGCGCACCGTGCTCACCAGGGCAACCCCGGCGAAAGAGGAAAACAACACGGCCGTACGGTGTGCTCATGGCGTTCGACGTCGCTCGGATTCGTGGGTTGTTTCCCGCACTGGGTGACGGCTGGATTCACTTCGACGGCGCTGGCGGGATGCTCGTGCCGGAGCAGGTCGCCTCGGCCGTCTCGACGGCCATGCGCGCTCCGGTTTCCGGTCCGGGTGGGTCGTTTCCGGCCTCACAGCGTGCGGAGAGCATCGTGACGGCGGCCAGGAGGGCGGTGGCCGACCTGGTCGGTGCCGATCCTGCCGGAGTCGTGCTCGGACCCAGTTCCTCCGTCCTGCTTCGCCGGCTCGCCGACGTCATGTCCGACCGCTGGACGATCGGGGACGAGGTCGTCGTCTCCCGCCTGGACGAACAGGCGAACCTCGCTCCCTGGCTGCAGGCGGCGAAGCGGGTGGGCGCGGTGGTGCGCTGGGGCGAGATCGACATCGAAACGTGCGAGCTGCCCGCATGGCAGTACGAGAACCTGGTGTCGGCACGGACCAAGGCCGTCGCGGTCACCGCGGCGTCCGGGTCGGTCGGCACGCGGCCCGACGTGCCGACCGTCGCCGAGTTCGCCAAGCGCGTCGGTGCCACCGTGGTCGTCGATGCGACGTATGCCGCGCCGTTCGTGCCGCTGGACCTCAACTCGCTCGGCGCGGACGTGCTGGTGGTGTCCGCCCTCTCCTGGGGTGGGCCCTCGGTCGGCGCCCTGGTCTTCCGTGATCCGGAGATGATCGAGCGACTGCCGTCGGTTGCGCTGGAGTCGAACGTCCGCGGCCCCGGCAGGCTGGAACTCGGTCCGCATCCGTACCCCCTGCTCGCGGGGCTGATCGCGTCGGTGGACTACCTCGCCGGACTTGACGACGCCGCCACCGGATCCCGCCGCGACCGGCTCGTCACCTCACTGGGCTCGGCGAAGTCATACCACGCGGGCCTGCTGGCGCAGTTGTCCACCGACCTGCGTTCGCTGCGGCACGTGATGGTGATCGGCGACGCGATGCGGCGCATTCCGGCGCTGGCGTTCACCCTGGCGGGCCGCAAGGCCCCCGAGGTCGCGGAGTACCTGGCTTCCCAGGGCCTGTGCGCCTTCGCCGACGACGGTTCCACCGGTGTTTTCGCTTCACTGGGGGTCGGCGAGGTCGGTGGTGCCGTGCGCATCGGCCTCGCCCACTACTCCAACGTCTTCGAGATCAACCAGCTCCTGCGGGTCCTCGAGGAGCTCGGGTAACCGGCGTCGCTCAGGACTGGGCGGCGAGCAGGATCTTGCCGAAGACGCCGCCCTCGTCCAGGTTCCGGTGCGCCGTGCCCGCCTCCGCCATCGGGACCACCTGGTCGACCACCGGCATCACGGTGCCCTGCTCGACCAGTGGCCACAGCCGCTCACGTACCGCGGCGACGATGGCCGCCTTCTCCTCGACGGGCCTGGAGCGCAGTCCGGTCGCGGCGACACTGGCCCGCTTGCCCAGCAGCTTGCCCAGGTTGAGCTCGCCCTTCACGCCGCCCTGCATGCCGATGACGACGAGCCTGCCGCCGGTGGCGAGCGCGTCCACGTTGCGGCCGAGGTAGGCCGCACCCATGTTGTCCAGGATCACGTCCGCGCCGCCGGTCTGCGCGCGGAGTTCCTCGACGAAGTCCTGCTCCCGGTAGTTGATCACGATGTCGGCGCCGAGCTGCCCGCACCGTTCGAGGCGCTCGGCGGATCCCGCCGTCACCGCCACGGTGGCGCCCAGTGCCTTGCCCACCTGGATCGCGTGGGTGCCGATACCACCCGCGCCCCCGTGTACGAGCAGCACCTCGCCCTCGTCGAGTTCGGCGTGCATCACGACGTTCGACCAGACGGTGCAGGCGACCTCGGGCAGGCCGGCCGCTGCCAGCAGATCCACCTCGCCGGGTACCGGGAGCAGTTGTCCCGCAGGCACCGTCACCTGCTGCGCGTAGCCGCCGCCCGCGAGCAACGCGCACACCTCGTCGCCCACCTGCCAGCCCTCGACACCGTCGCCGAGTTCGGCGATCGTGCCGGAGCACTCGAGTCCGAGAACGTCGCTTGCTCCCTCTGGCGGCGGGTACAGCCCCCGTCGCTGCAGCAGGTCGGCGCGGTTGACCGCGCTCGCGGCGACGTCGATCAGCACCTCGCCCTTGGCGGGCACCGGATCGGGGACCTCGGTCCATTCCAGTGTCTCGGGGCCACCTGGCTCGCGGATGGTGATCGCATGCATATCCCGACTGTATCGGCCAGAGAAAGCCGCTGCCGCCTTGATCGACATGACGCCGGCCGACAGCTGGTAACGGTCTGTACTCACCTGCCGTAATGCCTCCGAATGCCCCTTGACCCGGTCGTGGAAACGAACGAAGGTGTTCGGCTACCGGGCGCGACTCACCGTGTCGGGGAGGTGACTGGCACCCGTCCGGATCCTGGGAGAAGGAGAACCTTTTTATGTCAACTGTCAGGAAAAGACTCGCGCCTGCGGTCGCCATCGCGGCCTGCGCGGGGTTGGTGCTCACCAGCACCCCTGCAGCGGCGGTGGTGCACTCTCCACCGAGTGGGCCCGCACTGGCCAAGAAGCTGGTCAAGAAGGTCAAGGTCGGCAACATCAACCGGCACCTGATCGCCATGCAACGCATCTCCGACAGCAGCGGGGGAAACCGTGCGTCGGGCACCTCCGGCTACGACAGGTCGGCCGAGTACGTCGCGGGGAAACTGGCGGCCGCGGGCTACGAGGTCACCAGGCAGGAGTTCCCGTTCACGTACAGCGAGACGCTGGCGGAGAGCCTGACGGTCGGCGGCACCGACGTGCCGATCATCCTCATGAGCTACAGCCCGTCCACCCCGGAAGACGGCATCACGGCACCGCTCGCGGTGATCGAGCCGGACGAGACACCCGGTTGTGACGTCGCCGACTTCGGCGACGTGACCGGGCAGATCGCGCTCATCCAGCGCGGAGCCTGTTCGTTCGCGCAGAAGCAGGCGGCAGCGGCCGACGCCGGTGCGGTAGGCGCTGTGGTCTACAACAACGAGGACGGCGCTCTGAACGGCACGCTGGGCTCGCCGGATGCCGCGCGCATTCCGACCGGTGGCATCAGCAAGGCCGCCGGCGAGTCGCTGATCGGCCAGGACGGCACCTCGGTGACCCTGGAACTGCGGGCGCTGCAGGAGGAACGCAGCACCTACAACGTCATCGCCGAGACCAAGACGGGTCGCAAGGACAACGTCGTGATGGCTGGCGCGCACCTGGACAGCACCACCGAAGGCGCGGGCATCAACGACAACGGCACCGGTTCGGCCGGTTTGCTGGAGACCGCGCTGCAGCTCGGTGGCAGCCCGAAGGTCAACAACGCGGTTCGCTTCGCGTGGTGGGGTGCTGAGGAGGTCGGCCTGGTCGGCTCGAACTACTACGTCGACCAGTTGAGCTTCGAGCAGCAGCTCGACATCTCCATGTACCTCAACTTCGACATGATCGGCTCGCCGAACGCGGGGTACTTCGTCTATGACGGCGACGACTCCGACGGCGAGGGTGCAGGCGCGGGGCCGTACGGCTCGGCGCAGATCGAGAGCGCGTTCGTGGACTACCTGCAGGGAACCGGCACGCCCACGGAGGGCACCGACTTCTCGGGCCGCTCGGACTACGGCCGCTTCATCTCGGTCGGCATCCCGGCGGGTGGTCTGTTCACCGGCGCCGAGGGCATCAAAACCGAGGCGCAGGCCGCCAAGTGGGGCGGGCGCGCGGGTGTCGCGTACGACCCGTGCTACCACACCGAGTGCGACAACCTGGGCAACGTCGACCGGACGGCACTGGACCGCAACTCCGACGCGCTGGCCTGGGTGACCGCCCGCTACGCGATCAGCACGGAGGAAGTGAACGGTGTCGCGCCGTTCGCCGCGAAGAGCAAGAAGGCGACGGCTCAGCAGCGAGTGATGCAACGGGCGTTCACCGCGCAGGTCGCAGGCGACCCGCACGCGAACGTGCGCTAGTAGGAGTACCCCAATGTGGCATTGGGGACGTTCAACGTCCCGAATGCCACATTGGGGACATCCTGCAGCCCGTTTCGGCTAGCCGAGATCGCGCGCGCCGAAGGTGTCGCAGCGGGCCGGGTCGCCGGTCGTGTAGCCGGTGGTGAACCACTTCTCCCGCTGCGCGGAAGTGCCGTGGGTGAAGCTGGATTCGTCCACGGTTCCGCCGCCGAGTTCGCGCTGGATGAAGTCGTCGCCGATCCGCGCGGCGGTGTCCAGTGCGTTCGCGATGTCCTCGGGGGTGATCTCGGTGATCAATGGCTGCCCGTTCTCCGTCGGAGTGGTGGTGGCGTGGTTGGCCCACACACCGGCGTAGCAGTCGGCCTGAAGTTCCAACCGGACGCCGTCGGACTCGGGCCCGCTCCCGCCGCGCACCTGTGCCGACGTGCCGAGCAGGTTCTGCACGTGGTGGCCGTACTCGTGGGCCAGCACGTACGCCTCGGCGAACGGTCCGCCCCTTGCGCCGAACCGCTGCCGCAGTTCCTCGAAGAAGGTCAGGTCGATGTAGATCTCGGAGTCGGTGGGGCAGTAGAACGGGCCGACGTCCGAGCCTGCTGTGCCGCAGGCGGTGCGAACGCCACTGGTGAAGAAGTTGGTCGGCGCTTCCGCGTACGTGCGGCCGGAGCGGGCGAACTGGTCGCTCCAGTAGTCCTGGATCGAGTTGACCGTTGCGACGGTCGCGCAGTCATGGTTGGTGTTCGCATCGGCCCCGGTGCGACAGTTCTGCTCGAGTGAGCTGTTGTCCACCTGCTGGCCCGCGCCGACTTCGCCGAGTTGTCCGAACCCGGAGACGCTCGTGCTGTCCACGCCACCGAACTGGGCGAGGAGGAAATAGATCACCAGCCCGACCACGCCGAGTCCGCCACCGCCCGCGGCGACGCGCCCGCCGATGCCACTGCCGCGCAGGTCTTCGACCTGGGAGACATCCAGCCCGGCACCTTCGTTGAATCTCACGAGAATTCCTTCGCAGCGTCGCCGACGATCGCGCCAGGATTATGGTCGGTCCACAGACACAGCCTGGGTGCGGCCACCGTTTTCAGGCGCCGCACCCAGGACTACCGAGGTTGTTTTGTTGGCTACTGCGGTCGACCGCGCACCGGGCCGGCGAATTGCACTGTTGGCGCGGGCGCAGAAGCCGCGCCGAGACAGGCTCGAACAACGCCGTCGTGCACGGTGGAATGCCGAGCGCACTGTTGAAACCCGAGCTGCTCACAATCGCGACTGGGCCGGGTTCAGGCCGCCTCAGCCGCGGGGCCACAACTGGCAGTCAACCGCAACGGATCATTGGTCACAGCACCACCGCTCCCTTTCCCGGGACGGACCCGCCGAACCGGCACCTCTCGGGGTGTCGTGCCGAGATCCGGACGAAGCCCTCCGTCCTGTTCAGGATGCGCTTCTGAGAGCTGAGTCACAACAGTTCTGATATCCCTCGTCTGGGCGCAGTTTCGTGAACCGCTGCCGTGGTTGCGTGCAGCGGGTACAGAACGCACCGTGCCCGACGCCGTCGGCAGGAAGGTTCTAGGCTCTCAAAATGAGCGGTGTGCATGAGGATGTGCGTTGGTTGTCCGAGACCGAGATGCGCGCGTGGCGTTCTTACATCGTCTCGACGCTGATGCTTCGGCACCGGCTGCACCGCGATCTCGCGGAAGGCCACGACGTGTCACTCACCGACTACGAGGTGCTCGTATGCCTGTCGTCGCGGGAGGACAGGCGCATGCGGATGACCGAGTTGGCCAGCATGCTGGGCTCGACGAAGAGCAGGCTGTCGCATCAGGTCGGCCGGATGGAGGCGGATCGTCTGGTGCGCAGGGTGAAGGACCCGGAGGACAAGCGCGGTGTGGTCGCCGAACTGACCGACGACGGGTTCGCGGTGCTCGAGCGGGCGGCGCCCACCCACGTCGAAGGGGTGCGCAGGAACTTGATCGACCTGCTCACGATGGAGGAGAAGGTGGCCATGGGGGAGGCGTTCTCACGGGTACTCGAACACCTGACGGAGCTCGACAGCTGAGGGGCTACCCTCGACACCCAGGGAAGCGTGGCAGAGCGGCCGAATGCACTCGCCTTGAAAGCGAGCGTGGGGCAACCCACCGGGGGTTCAAATCCCTCCGCTTCCGCACCTGCCGGCCAGGGCGAACCACCGAGAAATGGTTCGCCCTGGTCTTTTTTGGTCCTACTGGTCCCCCACCTGATGAGTCCATCAGGATTCAAGAAGCCCGCTGCGCCGCGAAAGCCTAACGTCGCAAACAGACACCGTGATACGACAGTTAAGGGACAGCGATGAGCAGCACGTCCAACACCAAAGGCTTCTCCGAGCACGAGCGCGCGGCCATGAAGGAACGCGCCGCCGAGCTGAAGAAGGAGGCAAGCCGAGGGCGCGGCGACAAGGCAGCCGCCGCCGAAGCCGACGTGCTGTCGAAGATCGAGCAGATGGACGAAGCCGACCGTGCGTTGGCCGGACGCATCCACGCGAGCGTCAGCAGCAATGCCCCAGACCTCTCGCCGAAGCTGTGGTACGGGCAGCCCGCATATGCCAGGAAGGGAAAAGTTGTGTGCTTCTTCCGCAGCGGCCATGACGACAAAGAGCGCTACTCGACCTTCGGGCTCACCCCCGAAGCGAATCTCGACGACGACAGCGGTCTCTGGCCGACGTCGTTTGCCGTGACCGAGCTGACCGACAAGGCCGAGGAAACCATCGCCGACCTCGTCAGGAAAGCCGTCAGCTGACACATCAGCGGGACGTGGTCAGCCGACGCGCTCGCCGTCGACCTCGACGATGACCTTCGACGGGTCGAAACAGATGTGACCGGCGATCTTGGTGGCGTCCTCCAGCGGGTGTTCGTAGATCCAGGCGAGGTCCTGGCCGTCGCGGCCCACATAGGTGGCCGTGCCCTTGTAGGGGCAGACGGTCTCGGTGTCGGTCGGTTTCAACACCTCGATCCGGACGTCGGCACGAGGGAGATAGAACCGATTGGGCAGACCGGTTTCCGACAGCAGGAGCGGCCGGTCGCTGTCGGCGAGCAACTGGTCGCCGTCGAGGACGCGGACATGCCTGCTGCTGGCTCGGGCGTCCACGCGGTGGTAGGGATCGCGCAGGTGCCCGTGGACCTGCTCGTCCTCGTCGTACCAGGCGTCCATCGAGTCCCAGTAGAACGCCGCATAGCCCGCCAACCAAGGCGCCTCGGCAGTCGGCTGCGGGTAGCTCCACACGGCGTTCTCCACGACCCGGTCGCCGACGCGAGCGGTGCGGTAGGACGCGTCGCCCTTGAAGGGACAGTGCGTCGTGTGCTCGGTGGGTTCGAGGAGGTCGGCGCGAATGTCCTCCTCGGGGAAGTACAGCTGCGGTAGCAGCCCGGTCTCGTGCAGCAGCATCCCGCGAGTCGTGTCGGCCATGGTCTCGCCGCCGAACTCGGCCCGGACGCGCCGGGGAAACGGGTGCATCAGGAGGTTGTGGGCCGGCCCCGAGATCGTGTAGTTGGTCGTGGCCGGCGCACGCCGGGACAGTGGTCCGTCGGAGATGGTCAAGCTCATCGGGCGACCTCCAGGGAAAGTGGTGACGTCACCACCATCATCGACCTGGTAGCCACGGCTCGCCCCATGCCCCACGACACTTTCCCGGGAAAGTGTCGTCACCGAGCGTGAGCGCCTACGGTGGCCGGGTGAACATGTCAAACGAGGAGCGGGCCCGAGATCTTGAGCGGGCGGCGACGGAAAAGCCGGAGGAGCGCAGGCAGTACCTGCTCGAAGCGGCCGAGACGTGGCACATCGCGGGCAACGACGAGCGTGCCCGGGAACTGTTCGAGCAGGTGCTCGACGGCGAAGGGCGGACGGTCTCCGATGTCCGGATCGCCTATGCGACCTTCCTGCTCGGGGTGCGGGAGCCGCAGCGAGCGCGTGAACTGCTGGACCAGGCGTGGCGGGACCGGGAGCTAAGCGGTCTGGCGCATGTGGATGGTGGCGAGGTCTACGAGATCGCACTTGATGATCCGGCAACCGCACTGCGTTGGTACACCCGCGGGATCATGCGCTCGATCGACACGACCGCCGCGCCCACGGGAGACGCGCTTGCCCAGGACATGGCGCTGCCGGCCCTCTTCGCGGCTCGGCATCGGGTTCGTCAGGCCGTTGGCCAGCCCGCCGACGAGTGGGACGAGCTCTGGGAGAAGTCCCGCGAAAAGTTCCAGGCGGACCTGGGCGGGGACGACAACACCGAGACGCGGACGCGGCGGTCGGCAGGGCACGCCGTTCTTTACTGGCCGCCTGCGGAACTGGCCGAGTACCGGCGTCGGTGGCCGGACGGCTATCCGGGATTCCAGGACGTCGCCGAGCCGCACCTCGAACATCGTCGTGAGGTCGAGCGCACCCTTCGAGCCTCCCTTTCGGGGACGTCTCCCATGGTGGCGATCGGCGACGCGGCCCACTTCGCCGATTTCGTCGCTGACCGCGACCTCGACGGTGCCAAGGCCGCCACCAGGGCGTCCTATGCGGTGGAGTTGAACCGGACCGGGACATCGACCGTCGGACTTCCCGGTCGCAACGAACCGTGCTGGTGCGGTTCCGGGCGTAAGTACAAGAAGTGCTGTGGAGCGCCGGCATTCACCGACTGACGCTTGGTGCACGGCAGCCGACCGTGGTGCTGGACGAGGAACCGGGTCCGAAGTTGTCCCTCGCCGCCAGCGGTGCGCTCTTTCGTAGTGCCCGCTGATGATCTCGTGTCAGGAGCGGGTTCGGGAGCTGCGGTTACGTCTTCGATGCCCGCGCGGCGATCCGCGCCTGCACCTCGGGGCGCCGCAGTGGCGGAATCGTCTTCGGCGGCTGCCGCCGGGGCGGCAGTTCGGCGAGCAGGCGGGTCGTGGTCGCGGTTACCTCGGCGACGGCGGCCTCGAACGGGTCGCGCGTGCTGTCCGACAACGACTGGACGCCGCTGACCTTGCGGACGTACTGACGTGCGGCGGCCTCGATCTCCTCGGCCGTCGCCTCGGGCTCAAGACCACGTAGCGCGGTGATGTTTCGGCACATGTGACGAGAGTACGAGGTGGCAACGACCGTGGCGAGGGGTTCGAACCCAGGTCAGCGGGTTTCGTCTGGTGGCGGGCCGCCCCGTTGGTGGGCTTCCGGCCTCAGGAGGCAGCCGGTGCTGATGTAGGTGGACACGTTCTTGATCTGTCCGAAGGACAGGCGGCTGTCGACGGCGTCGTAATAGCGGATCTCTCGGTTACCGGGTTTGTCCGCGGCACGTTCGGGGCCTTTGAAGCCGTACGGCTGTAGCTGTCGGCGGCCGAGACGAGTTTCTCCGAGTAGCTGTCCATGTCACTCGGCCGCCGGGAGGTGCGGTGGCCAGGGCCAGGCCACCGTCGGCCAGATCCACGACGCGGCCCTGGCCCGCGGCGACGAGTTCAACCGAACTTGAGCAGTCCTACGCATGGCTGACCTGCACACTGCCGACACACGGGACTCGTGGTGGGATGGATCCGCTTCCGCGCTTCACCGACTCCGAGGTTCGATGACACACGATCGCTCCCGCCCCCGCAGGCCGTTCACCCTTCGGCTGTTGCTCACCGCCACCGTCGGCGCCATGGTCGCCGCGTTCTTCGTGGCGTGCGACGCCGATCCCACCGGGGACGCTGCCCCGACCACCACGGAAAGACAGTCCTCCGCCGCCCCGTCGAGCAGCGGAACCACCACTCCGGCGCCGACGAGTGAGACGTCCGGGCCCGACTGCGCGCCCGTCATCGAGGACATGTCCGCACGACAGCGGCTGGCACAGCTCGTCGTCGTGGGTGTTGATCCCACCGACCCGGCTGCCGCCGCCCGTCTGCTCCGGAACGAGGGCGTCGGCGGGATCTTCATCGGCGGCAACGACACCACTCTGTTCGAGGGTGGCGCGCTCGACACCGTGCAGGAGGCGGCCGACCTGCCCGTGTCGATCGCCGTCGACGACGAGGGCGGACGTGTGCAGCGAATCGACGACATTGTCGGTTCGATACCCAGTGCTCGCGAGATGGCCAGGTCGATGACCCCTGACGAAGTCCGTGCTCTCGGCGAGAAGCGCGGTCGGCAGTTGCGGGAGCGGGGTGTCACCGTGAACTACGCCCCCGACACCGACGTGAGCGACCAGCCCGCGGGCTCCGTGATCGGTGACCGGGCATTCAGCGCCGACCCCGATGTGGTCCGTGAGTACGCGCTGGCCTTCGCCGAGGGCCTGCAGGCGGCCGGCGTTTTTCCGGTACTGAAGCATTTCCCGGGCCACGGTCACGCCGACGGCGACTCGCATCAGTCACTCGTCACCACACCCCCGTTGGCCGAGCTGCGCGACAACGACCTTGTTCCGTACGAAGACATCGGTGACTACGGTCAGGTCGGCGTGATGATCGGTCATCTCAACGTCCCAGGACTCACCGGAGGGGCGCCGTCATCGCTGTCCGCCGACGTCTACCGTCTGCTCCGCGCCGAGTACGGGTTCGACGGTCCGGTGCTCACCGACGACCTCGGCGCCATGCGCGCCATCGCCGACTCGTACAGCCTGCCCGAGGCCGTCCTGCGTGCTCTCCAGGCGGGGGCCGATCAGGCCCTGTGGTCTTCGGGAGGCCGGACCGGCGAAGTGCTGGACCGGCTCGAGGCAGCGCTCGACAGTGGTGAGCTTCCAGAGTCGCGCGTACGAGAAGCTCTTGCCAGAGTGTTGCTCGCCAAGGGCGCCTGCGAGGCAGGATAATCGTGAAACCGTCCACTGTGGAGTAACCCGGGCGTGGGGCGGACCGCCCCACGCCCGGCAATGTCACGGCCTGTTCAGCAGCTCCCGCATCTCGGCGATCTCCGCCAGTTGCGCGTCGACGATCCGCTGGGCCATGGCCACGGTCTCCGGGTCGGTGCCGTCAGCGATTTCGGTTCTGGCCATCTCCACGGCGCCCTCGTGGTGTTTGATCATCAAGTCCAACCACGCGGAGTCGAACTTCGCTCCCTCCGCTGCCGAAAGCGCGCTCATCTCCGCATCGGACATCATTCCGGCCATACCGGGCTTTCCACTGTGCTCACCGTGGCCGCCGGTTTCGGCGCCCGGCGCACCCCACTTCGCCAACCAGGTCTCGAGCTGGTCGATCTCGGGGCCCTGAGCCTGTTCGATCCGGCTCGCCAGTTTCCGTACGGCCTCGTTGTCCGTTCGCTCGGGCACGAGCCCGGCCATCTCCATCGCCTGCTCGTGATGCGGCACCATGTGCCGAGCGAACTGCACATCGGCCTCGTTGTGTGTGACCGATGCGGCGTCACCACCGCAACCTGACAGCAGTGCGGCGATTGCGAGCAGGGCAAAGCCCAGAAGTGTCCTTCTCATCGAGGAAAGTCCTTTGTGTTGGGTGCAAGTGGGTCGGGACGGACGGCGTCTCGGTCCGGCGTCGTCCGTGGGCCTCCTACACCCGCAACACACAGAGGGACGTGAGAATCGACCGTCCGCCTGCCTGCGCCGGCCGATCGGGAGCCCTGGCGCGGTGGAGCGAACCAGGGGCGATGACGTGCGCTGTGCGGACCAGCCGGAGGACCAGGGCGAAGGCGAGGAGAGCGAGAGCGACCTGCGCGACTACGGCCAGGCACTCGTGCACGAACCCGTGGGAGCCGTGCTCGCCGCCGCCCTGGCCCTGGTGAGTACCAGTGATGAGTGCGGAAGTCTCCATTCCCGCGTGCGCGGCGATCGCCGGATGCCCCTCCGCTGACGCCGGTGTGTGGTGCATGACGAGCACACCGAAGGCGATGACGAGCAACAGCACACACCGCGCCAACTCGGCTCGCCTGTCAACACCCATAAAAACCACAATAGTCAGCGACCCGTTGGTACTGCTTTTCACTAGATCGGGTCAATGTTGTCTCGTAGGGGCACCAGCTCGTGACTTCCGCCGCAGTAGCCGGTACACACTGTTTAGCTTTCGGCGGATTCTGCCGATGCAGTTGAGAATGCCAGTGGACGGTTCGGCGCACCTGCTGCCGTCGCTCGGCGGCACGCACTCGCGACGGAGGTTTTCGGATGGCGCGCACGGTGCTGCGGAACAGGCCCGAGGACGCCGGAGACCTCGCGGAACTGTTGGACCGGACCGGCATCCTGGCCGCCAGCATCCCCCGCCAACGGCGACGGGATGACGCCGCCGACGATGAGCACCTCGAACTCGTCGTACCGAGCCGGGGGGTCGGGCGTTCCGCGGTGCTCGGCTGGGTGGCCGGCGCCCTGATGCTCGTGGTGGCCTTCGGCGGAATGTACGGCTTTGGTCAACGCGAAGAGCCGGTCGAGTCGGCGGGTGGCCTCACCGAGCAGACCACGGTCTCGGCGCCCGAAGCGCAAGCGCCCATCCAGCCCGCTCCCGCGCAGCCCCAGCCGGTCATGCCGGAGCCGGAGTCGGAGCCGGTGCGCACCGCCACAGCAGCGAAGCCGGAACCCGAGCCTGACACCAAGCAGCCACAGTGGGCGCGGCCTGAGCCGCTGAGCACTCCTGAGGCCAGGGTTGACCTTCCCGAACAGGCCACCGAGCCCAAGCCGGTGACGAAGGTTCGCAAGCAGGTGCGCAGTGTCGTGGAGCCGGCTTTCGAGGCGGCCGACTCCATGATCGAGATGATCCCGGGGTTCGCGCCCCAACGCTGAGCTTCAGACCCCGAGGGACCCGGTGCGTTCGGCCACCTCCGTCCGCGAGCGCACTCCGAGTTTGCGCAGCACCCTGGTGACGTGCTGTTCCACCGTCCGTGGCGACAAAAAGAGCCCGTCCGCGATCTCGCGGTTGGTCCGGCCTGCCGCGAGCATCGACGCGACTTCCCGCTCCCGAGGCGAGAGCTCGTCGCCGTAACCTCTGCGTCCCCGGTGCGAGGGCGTCCAAGCCCCCAGCTCGCGCAATGTGTGATGGCAGCGACCGGCATCGCGGACGGCACCCATCGCCTCGTAGGACCGCGCGGCGGTGCGCAGGTCCTCGATCGCACCACGCTCACCCGCGGCCAACGTGCACCCCGCGCTCTCCTCGGTCGCCTGCGTCGCGGGGTAGGGCATGGACAGGTCGCGGAAAATTGCCGCGGCGGTGCCGAAATCCGCGGCCGCGGTCCGGTACTCGCCCTTCGCGCCGAGCAGCGTCGCCCGCGCCGAAGCCAGCGCTGCCGACGCGTACGGAGCGTCGAGATTCTCGATACTTTCGGCGAACTCGCACACCACTCTTTCGGCGTCACCGGTCCTGCCCGCCATCGTGTAGGCCCGCGCGGCAGCGGGGACCAGATCCGCCGCCCACATCCACACGCCCTTGCGTCGCGCAACGGTCATTCCGTGATCGGCGACGGCGCACGCGCCCACCAGGTCCTCCGTGGCGAGCCGGACCCTGGTCAGCAACCCCGTCGCGCAGAGCACCACAGGAATCACCGCGTGCTCGGGTGCAGCCAGCCCGGTGGCGTGCAGGTGGCGTTCCGCCTCGGCGAAATCGCCCCGCACGGCGGCGAGCGCACCGAGCACGAGTTCCGCCTCCACGATGACCGGTCCGAGATCGTCGTACCGTTCACTTGCCGCAGCGGCTGCCTCGGCGAGTCCCGACCAGTTGCCCGCGGCCCAGTCCAGCCGTAACCGGGTGCCCTGCGCGATGCTCGCCGCGAACAGCGCGCCCGCCGACTCCGCCATGCGCAGACAGTCATCGAGGAGTCGTTCCGCCCGGTCCAGCCTGCCGACCCAGGACTGGGCGTCGGCCAGGTTGCACCAGAACCGGGCCAGCTGCGCCCGTTCGCCCATCGTCCTGGCCGAATCGGGCATGCCCAGGTACTCCTCCCACGCACTGCCGTCGCCGATGTGGGCGCTGACCGCGACGCGGTCGCCCGCGAGCGCCAGCCGCAACTCCGGGTCCTCCACCCGGTCGAGGACCGCGGCGACCTTGTCCATCCACTGCCGGTGCCAGCGCAGGGAGGTCATCCCCTCGATCGGCACCGCCAGCACGTTGTAGCCGCGCACCGCCAGTTCGGGGTGGTCCTCAAGTTCGGCAACTCCCTGCTCCACCTGAGCGCGGGCCCGCACGAGTCTGCCGGGACCGCGGCACAGCAACAGCCCCACCTGGAGCCGGACGGTGCCACGGGCGGTGCGGCCGAGGCCGTCCCCGGCGAGAATCCGCTCCAGTGTCTCCACGACCTCGGTACGGTGCTCACGGAGCGCAAGCCGGCTGAGTTTGACGGCGAGCCGTTCGACGTCGGCGGGGTCCACCGGTCCATTGAGGATCGACTGCAGCACGTCCAGTGCCGCCGCGGTCTCGCCCGCCGCGTCGGCCGCCTCGACGGCGGCCTCCGCGAAACGCTGCCAGTCCGCGAGCCGTCCGGCGGCTCTCGCATGCCCGGCCAGATCCGCCAGTGGCTGCGGCTGTCTACCGCAGAGCAACGCGAATGCCTTGGCGTGCAGCAACCTTCGTTCCGGGACGCTCAGCGTCTCGTAGACGGTGCGGCGGTCGGGAGCGTGCCGGAACCCGTACAGATCGCCGTCGAACGCGTGGAGGACGCTCGCGTCCAGCGCACTGCTGAGGGCCGAGCACAGGCGGCCGCCACGCAAACCGGCCAGGGCGCCGATCACCGCGGCGTCCTTCGGCGCGCCGAGTACGGCAGCGGCCGTGGCCAGCCGCAGCGCGGGTGGGGTGAGCGCGGCGAGACGGGCGTGCATCGACTCCCGCAGCAGCGGGGGAACCTCCAACTCGTCCAGGTCGCGTGGCCAGGCCGGGTGGTTCGCCAGCACACGCATGGTCTCCTCGACCACCTGTGGGATACCCGCCGTCCAGTGGAGCAGCCGCCCCGCGAATTCCCCGCCGACCATCGGCACGCCCAGGACGTCACTGGCGAGTTTGCGCACCGAGGGCAGGTCGAGCGGCCGCAACCGGACGCGTACGTCCGCGCCGACCGGCGAGCCGAGCGCTCCGCCGGGTGGCAGTGCCTCCGGCCGGTAGGTCAGCACGACAGCGAGGTGGGGGACCGGTGGTTCGAGCAGGTATCGCAAGAACTCCCGGGTTCCCTCATCGGCCCAGTGCACGTCCTCCAGTACGAGCAGTGCCGGACCGCAAGCCGTCAACAGGTCGCGGAGTGCGCGGAATTCCCTGTGCCGCAGGGCAGCGCCGGTGACCGGCTCCGGTTCGGCGGGAAGAACGCCCGCCAATTCCGGCAGCAGTGGACGGAGGGCGCCGGTGACCGCGGTGAGCTCACCGAGCTCCGCGCGGGCCAGTCCCCGTAACGCCTCGAGCACCGGACCGAGCGGAAACGGTTCCCGCATCGGCCTGCACCCGCCGCGCAGCACCCGCACCCTGGCGAAGTCCGGCCTGCCGAGCAGCTCCTCCAGCAGGTGGGTTTTGCCGAGCCCGGCCGCGCCCTCGATGAGAGCCAGCGCCGGGCGGCGTTCGAGAGCGGTGACGAGCGCCCTGAGCTGTACCGCGCGATCGGCGGGGCGAGGGCCAGGCGTGATCACCATGGCGCTCTCCTCGACCGGGGTGGGTAGCTGTCCGCACGGTGCCTCGGAGCGTAATGGGGGAAATGACGGTCGGTAAACCTGCCGACCTACGTTCGGCGTGAGCTGATCAGGTTCAGTCCTCGGTTCATGTTGTGTAGGCGGAGTTGAGCCGCACGTACCCCTCGGTGAGATCGCACCCGTAGACGGTGAAGGTGCCGTCCGCGATCCCGAGATCGATCTCGATCACCACCTCCGCACCGCCGAGGTGGTCCACCAGCGCGGCCAGCGCCGCGTCGTCCGGTTCGCTCGGGTAGACCTCGAGACCACCGAAGCTGATCCGGGTGCGTTCGGGGTCGATGTCCAGGTCGTCCTCGCACTTGCCGATCGCCATGGCCACACGCCCCCAGTTGGGATCGCTGCCGTGTACGGCTGTCTTCACCAACGGCGAGTTGACGACGGTCTTCCCGACGCGTTTGGCCTGTGCGTCGTCGCGCGCTCCCGAGACGCGTACCTCGATGAGTTTGCTCGCGCCCTCCCCGTCGCTGGCGATCTCCTTGACCAGGTGGAGTGCGGCCTGTTCGAGCACCTGCTCGAACTCGGTGAGGTCGACCGGCCCGGCGAGCCCGTTGGCGAACACCGCGGCCGTGTCACTGGTCGAGGTGTCGGTGTCGATACTCACGGCGTTGAACGTGCGTGCCACGACGGCCCGGAAGATTCGGTCGAGATCGTCCTGCCCCAGCTGCGCGTCCGTGCAGAAGAAGGCCAGCATCGTCGCCATGTTGGGCTCCAACATGCCGACGCCCTTCGCGATCCCGGTCACCGTGGCGGCGCCACATGTGAGCTGAACGACCTTGGGACGCGTGTCGGTGGTCATGATCGCGCCGGCGGCGTCGGAGAAGTCGAAGCCGGCGAAGGGCAGGCGCAGCTCCCGCAGTGCGGCCCGAACGCCCGGCATCGGGTACTTGACGCCGATGACCCCGGTGGAGGCGATCAGCACCTCGTCGGTGTCGACCCCGAGCGCCTCCGCGACGCTCTGGTGGACCTCGGCCGCGTGGTCAGCTCCCTCCTTGCCGGTGGCCACGTTGGCGTTGCGCGCGAGGACCACGGCTGCCCGCGCGCGCCCCGCTGCCGCAGCCTCCCGGCTGAGCACGACGCTGGGACCGGCGAACCGGGACTGGGTGAACACGGCGCACGACACGGCGGGCACCTCGGACGCGATGACCGTGAAGTCGGCGCGGTCGTCGTCCCCCAGCCCGGCGCTCGCGGTGTGAACCTGGAAGCCACGGGGTCCCGAGCAGCTCATGGCGCACCTTTCGGCAGACGAGGTTGGTGCCGCTCACCAACCGTTTACCAACCAGCGTAATGCATCACTATGCATGGCAGTGCAAATTTTCGGCGCAGCATCCGGCCGTCGTGCGTGTCGCTTCAGCCGGCCAGCGCGCTGAGGAACCTCTCGGTCGCGGTGAGGGCGAGACTGGCTTCGTTGCCGCCGTCCTCGACGAAGACCGCGAACGCGACGTCGCCCTGCCAGCCGGTGAACCAGCTGTGGCTGCGCGGGGGAGTCTCCGTGCCGTACTCCGCGGTGCCGGTCTTGCCGAACACCGGCCCGCCCGGGACGGAGCTCAGTTCGCGTCCCGAGCCTTCGGTGACGACCTCGCGCATGACGGTGCGCAACTTCTCGATCGTCGCCCGGTCCAGCTCGGGGCCGTCGGCCGCGGGAGCGGCCGGGGCCGGATCCGTGATCAGCGAGGGTTGCTTCCACTGGCCACGGGCGACACCCGCGGTCGCCGCGGCCATCGCCATCGGACTCACCACTGTCCGGCCCTGGCCGAACGCGGCCGCGGCCTGGTCGACCGGCTTTCCGCCGGTGCCGACGGATCCGGTGTGTACCGGAACGCCGAGGTCCCACTTCTGCCCGATCCCCAGCTCGGCGGCTGTCTTCGCCAGCCCGTCCTCGCCGAGCTTCGGTGCCAGTAGCGCGAAGGCGGTGTTGCAGGACTGTGCGAAGGCGGCACGGAAAGTGGCGTTCTCGATCCCACCGTCCCATGCGTTCTTGAACTCGCGCCCGCCCACGTTGGTGGTGGCCGGGCAGGACACCGGCGTGTCGAGATCGACCGCACCGGACCCCAGCAGGCTGAGCCCGCTCACGACCTTGAAGGTGGACCCCGGTGGCACCTGCGCGTCCAACGCGAGGTTGTGCATGCCCAACTCGGGCGAGTTGGCGACCGCGAGGACCGAGCCGTCAGAGATTCGGGTCGCGACGATCGCCGTGTTCTTGGTGGCCTCCGCCACTGCCCTGTCCGCCGCGTTCTGCGTGGCGGCGTCGAGCGTGGTCGCCACCGGGGAGCCGGGCTGCTCCTCACTGCGAAACAGCTCCCTGCCGGAATTTGCCCCCGCGTCACCGGTGGCCCCGATGGTCACGGCCATGCTCGGCACCCCGCGCAGCCGCTGGTCGTAGGCCTCCTGCAGGCCGTTGTGCCCCTTTTGATCCCCTGCGCGGAACTGGTCGGCGTCGGCCTCGATGTCCTCCTTGGTCACCGGGTCCACGGTGCCGAGCAGCGCCCTGGCGAAGTCCCTCGTCGGAGCCAGCACACGTGACTCCTCCCGGAACACCGTGCCGGGCAGCTCGTAGATCTCGGGCCGCACTTCGAGGTAGCGCTCCTTGCGGAGGGTCACCACGGGAACGAACGCGTCGGGGTCTGCCTCGCTGATGCGTTTCGGCAGGCCCCCGGTGTCCACCCCGTCCTCCTTGAGGGCTTCCCCGAGCGAGGCGGCAAGGTCCTCGGCGGATTCCACCTTGCTTGGCTGGACGCCGACCACGACGACCGGCCGGGACTCGGTGATCGGACCTCCGCTCGCGTCGAGGATGGATCCCCGCGGGTCCGCGCCGCGACGCAGTGTCAGTCGTTCACCGGCCTTCAGCTCAGGATGCACAATGGCCGGTGTCCATTCCACCTGCCACTGTTCGCCGGCCTGCGCGAGGGAGACCGTGGTCTCATTCCCACCGCACGTCCGGAGCCAGCGTCCAGGCGACGGTGACCGGAGCGCTGGCACGGCCTTCCTCGACGTTGACTTCGCCCGCGCTGAGTTCCGGAGTGCGTCCGCCCAGACTGGCCGTCACCTGCTGGTATTCCGCATCGTGCCCCGGCACGGATCCTTCCTGCCAGGCGCCGAGGAACGTCTCCAGCGACTGCGTCGCCGCGTCCTCGTCGCCCGAGCACGCGGTGACCAGCGTCCCGGCGGTCAGCGGGATCAGCAACAGCGCGGTGCATCGGCGCAGGCGCGATCGGGCAACTGCGCTCCGGGCGGCCACCATCGAGGCGGTTCTCCTTCCCCCTGCGCGACCCCCCGTCGCGCGACATCAACTGACTCTGCGACCGCTACGGACTGTACTCGCAGGGGTATCGCGCTGGCTCACCAAATCGACCGGTACATGGTTGCCGTCTGACGGTGGCAGCGGCTCGCTCACCGGCGGATTCGCGGGAGTTTGGAAAAACAGCGGCTGATCAGTAAAAACAGCTCACATTGAGACGTGAGTCACAATGACGATGGTCTACCGATTAGTAGGCCATACAAGTGTTAGTGGACCGGTTTTCCGCAGCCTGCTTTCCCCTTTCGCTGGTCCGTGGAGGAGTTCTCGGTGCCAACGCAGGAAATGCGTGGCGCGGCGGTGCTGGCCGGTCTCGGCGCCTGGCTGCCGCCGCACGTCGTAGACAACCATGAGCTCTCACAGCGGCTCGACACTTCGGACGAGTGGATTCGCACCCGCACGGGCATCGGCCAGCGGCACATCGTGACCCCAGGAATGTCCACAGTAGATCTGGCCACCGAGGCGGGCGCGCTGGCGCTGCGCTCGGCGGGGTCGGATCAAGTCGACGCTCTTGTGCTCGCGACGGCCACGCCCGATCAGGTGTGCCCCGCGAGCGCTCCACAGGTTGCCAGCAGGCTCGGCCTCACGGGCATCGCCGCGTTCGACGTCAACGCCGTCTGTGCCGGCTTCGTGTACGCACTCGCCACCGCGTCCGGGCTGATCGCGGCGGGCGCCGCGAGCCGGGTGCTGGTAGTGGGCGCCGACACGTTCAGCACCCTCGTGGAGCCGAACGACCGGGGAACGGTGCCGATCTTCGGCGACGGCGGGGGCGCCGTCGTGCTGCGTGCGGGCACACCCGGCGAACTCGGCGCACTCGGGCCGTTCGATCTGCACAGCGACGGCGAACTGGCGGATCTGCTGGTCGTGCCCGCGGGCGGGTCGAAGATGCGCAGGTCCGACGACCCGACCGACTACTTCCTCGCCATGCAGGGCACCGCCGTGTTCCGCCATGCCAGCGCCCGGATGGCGGAGTCGTCCAGGGAGGTGCTGCGTGCGGCGGGCTGGGCGGTCGACGAGGTGGACAGCTTCGTCGGTCACCAGGCCAACGTCCGCATCCTCAACGCCGTGGCCAAGCACCTCGGCGTGCCGAAGGAGGACGTGGTGGTGAACATCGAGCGGACCGGCAACACCAGTGCGGCCTCCATCCCGCTCGCGCTCACCGACGCCTGCGTGGACGGCACCCTGAAGCCGGGGGACAAGGTGCTGATCAGCGCCTTCGGTGCCGGCCTCACCTGGGGCTCCACCGCTCTGCGCTGGCCGGAACTGGCCGACGTCGAGTCCCCGCACCGCGAACAGCGCATCGTGCAGGCCGCCGCCCTCTGAGCGTGCGGACCGACGCTGACCTGGGCTTCGCTACCCGCTCCGGCAATCGGCCCAGGACACGGTCGGGGACTGCCGCCCGCGCAACCGCACCGTCTCGTGGAGGTTCCAGCCCGTGCGCTCGCCCGCGGCGGCGGTTTTGATCACCGGGTCACTGGCCAGTATGCGGCCGGATACCCCCTTCGCGTGCTCGGTCAGGCGGGCGGCCTCGTTCACCGCGTCGCCGATCACGGTGTACTCCATCCGGCTGCTGGTACCGAGCTGACCTGCGAACACCGGCCCCATGGCCACCCCGATCCCCAGGTCGAGCTCGCCGGCCTCGCGGACCTCGTCGCGGATCCGCCGAGCTGCCTGCAATGCCGACGTCGCGGGGTCGGCGAGTCTGGTGGGGGCGCCGAAGATGCACAGCGCGGCATCGCCCTGGAACTTGTTGACCAGCCCGCCGTGGGTGCTCACCGCGTCGACGACGCTGGTGAACAGGCGGTTGAGCTTGCGGACCAGTTCCTCCGGTGGCATCCGGTAGGCCAGCGCGGTCGAGTCGACCACATCCACGAACAACGCCGTCACCTCGCGTACGTCCCCCGAGAGCGAGGCGCCGTACTCCAGTGCGTGCCGCGCGACGTCCGCGCCGACGTGCCTGCCGAACAGATCACGCATCCGCTCCTGCTCACGCAGCCCGGCCACCAGGTCGTTCACCGAGGTCTGCAGGCGGCCGATCTCGCTGGCGTCGTCCACGGGAACGGCGATGTCCGTGCGTCCCCGCGCCACCTCGTCGAGCGCGCTCCGCAGCCGGTGCAGTGGGGTGGCGACGGCTCGCGCGAGCAGGGCGGTCGCGACGGCGCCGACCACGAGGCCGATCGCCGACAGCAGCACCAGGCTCGCGTTGGGCTCCTGTGTGCCGAGGTTGGGTGGTGAGACGACGAGCAGCACGCCGAGCAGCGGCACACCACTGGACAGCGCCCAGGTCACGGCGAGCCTGGTGAGCACGGTGGTCGGCAGGTTCTCCTTGGGCGGGACGACGTCCAGCGCCAGCGTCATCACCGGCCTGGCGACCCATTCGGCGGCCAGGTAGGTGAGGCCGACGGTGGTGAGCCCGCCGAGCGCGATGGTCAGCGCGACCCCGCCCGCGTCCCAGCCCGACCCGAAGGCCGCGGCCAGCACGCCGAGCAACACCGTCCCGATCGACCAGAGCGTGCCGCTGACCAGCGTCATGTCCACCGGAAGTCGCAGGGCCCGCCGTGCCTCGTCCGGTGCGGGCGGGCGCCCGAGGACGAACCAGATTGCCGTGCGCCGCTGCAGGAACGCCGTCCACACCGTGCCGATCAGCAGGGAAAGGGCGACGTAGCTCGCCGCGCAGACGGCGAGGATCCACTCCTTGCCGCCGACCTCGCCGGGGATGCCCTGCAGCGTGAGCAGCAGGAACACCACTCCGGCGCCGCAGACGCTCGAGCCGACGCCGAGGGCGGCGAAGCCGAGACTCGTGCGCAGGACAGTGCGCAATCTCGCGGACAACCGCATCCTGGCCACCGGCTGATCGTATTGCCTGCACGGCACGCACCCGTCCGCTCACCGCACGTCACCCCCGGTGCCCCCGCCCCGCCCCATCTCGCACTTTCCCGGGAAAGTGCGAGATCGTGTACTCCCGTCCCAGGTCACGGGCTTCCCCTCGCGCACTTTCCCGGGAAAGTGCGGTCAGCTGGCTTGCTTCCGGCGCGGGCGGGAGGCCGACTTGACCGCCTTCTCCAGCTCGCCGCGGGTCATTTTCGACCTGCCCTTGATCTCGAGGTCACGCGCCATGGCCTCCAGTTCGGCCTTCGTCATGTCGCCGAAATCGGTCGGCTCGGGCTTGGCCTGTCGCTTCTCCTGGCGTTTACGCCCGCCGCCGCGCTCCCGCTCGCCGGTTTTGCGGCCACGGACGCTGCGTGACAACGCGTCGAACAGGTCCACCACGGTCGTCGGCTCCGGCGGCTCGGACTCGGCGGTGACGGTTCGGCCCGCCTTCTTGTCCTCGATCAGCTTCAGTACCCGCTCGGTGTAGGTGTCTCGGTACTCCTCGGGCTGCCAGTCCTCGCTCATCGACTCGATCAGGCTTATCGCCATGTCGACTTCCTTGCCGCGAACCTGCGCGCGCTCCGGCAGCTTGCGCAGTTCCTTGGCCGGGTCCCGGATGTCGGCCGCGAAATGCAGTGTGTCCAGTGCAAGCACGCCTCCGCCCGACCGCACGGCCGCCACGTATTCCTTGCCGCGCATGACGAATGTCGCGACTCCCGCGCGGTTCGTCTTGGCCATGGCCTCGATGAGCAGGCTGTAGGCCCGGTTGAACTCCTCCTTCGCCGGCGCCAGCCAGTAGCTCTTCTGAAAGTAGATCGGGTCGATCTCGTCGAGGTCGACGAAGGCCTCGATGTCGATGGTGCGCGACCTGCCTGGCGCTATCTGCTCCAGTTCCTCCCGCTCGACCAGGACGTAGTCCCCGCTGTCGAGTTCGTAGCCCTTGACGATGTCCTCGTACGGGACTTCCTTGCCGGTGCGCTCGTTCACCCGGCGGTAGCGAATCCGGTCGGAGGTCCCCCGCTCGAACTGGCGGAAGTGGATGGTGTGGTCCTCGGTCGCGCTGTAGAGCTCGACCGGCACGGTCACCAGCCCGAAGTTCAACGCTCCGCTCCAGATGGGCCTGGCCATCACCGACCTCCTCGTGTCCCTTGTGGGCTATTTTTGCCGCCGATTCCGGTCTCCCGGACCACTTCGGCCGCCGGCTTGTCGTCTCTGATGCCGGTGAACCGGCCGTGCCGCAGCTTGCCGTCGCCAGTCCACTCGGCGAACGTCACCTGCACCACCAGTTCAGGACGCACCCAGTGCGCACCGCGCTCCCGCACCGGCTCCGCGAACGGGGCTGAGGACGTGCGCAGCTGGTCCAGCAGGCCGCGCAGGTACCGCAGCATCGCGACGTCGTAGCCCGTGCCGACCTTGCCGGCGAACCGCAGTGAGCCGTGGTCGTAGTAGCCGAGCAGCAGTGCCCCGAAGCCCGCTCGCGAACCGCTGGGATCGGTGAACCCGCCGACGACGAACTCCTGTTCGCGCACGCACTTGAACTTCAGCCAGTCCTTGGAGCGCCCGCCCTGGTAGGGCGCCGTCGCCCGTTTGGCGATCAGTCCTTCCCAGCCCCGCGCGCACGCCTGCTGGTAGAACCGTTCACCGTCGCCGTTGCGATGGCTGGAGAAGCGCAGGGGATCGGTGAAGTCGAAAGCCTTGTTCAGCAACTGTTTCCGCTGTCGCAGGGGGAGCGGGCGAGCGTCGGACTCGTCGTAGAAGAGCAGGTCGAACAGGTAGTAGTAGACCTGTACGCCCGTCGCCTCGATACGGTCGCGGTCGGTGAGGTGGATACGACCCTGCAGGGTGGCGAAACTCGTCTGCCTGCCGTCGAAGGCCACGATTTCCCCGTCCGCCACGAACCTCGGCCCGCCGGAGACGGCCAGCGCTTCGGCGATCTCCGGGTAACTGCGTTCGATCGCGTTCTGGTTGCGGGACCACAGCGTCACCTCGCCGCCGTCGCGGGAGCAGATCGCGCGCACACCGTCGAGCTTGCGTTCGTACAGCCATTCGTCACTGGAGAAACGGTCCTCGGTCAAGGTCGCCAGCATCGGTGCCCGCCAGCCCGGGCGGGCCGAGGGCGTGCCAGGGTCCGTCATGCGTTCCTGAGTACCCGCGGGTCGGCCCGGCGAAACGATCAGTGCTGGTAGCGGGCCGACGACGTTTGCCTTGCCGCACCGGGGGTAGGCCATAACCGGCCATCACGAAAGGAGCTGACATGACCAAGGCAAGGGACATCATGACCCCGGACGCCGCCTGCGTCTCGGCGAGCGACACCGTGCTCGACGCGGCCAAGCGGATGAGTGACCTCTCGGTGGGGGCACTGCCGATCTGCGGTGAGGACAACAAGCTCAAGGGCATGCTCACCGACCGCGACATCGTCGTGAAGGTGCTGGCGCAGGGCAAGGACCCGCGTGCCGTGCACGCGGGCGAGCTGGCGCAGGGGGAGGCCGTCACGATCGGCGCGGACGACGACGTCGAGGAGTTGCTGAACACGATGTCGGAGCACAAGGTCCGCAGGCTGCCGGTCATCGACGGGCACACCCTCGTCGGGGTAGTGGCCCAGGCCGACGCTGCCCGTGCGCTGAAGGACCCAAAGGTGGGGGACCTCGTAGAGGCGCTGTCCGTGCCCTGATCGGCATCCGTCAGCCATTGGTCGTGACCGAACGTGAGCCGGCTGCCCGATCAGGGGCAGCCAGCTCACGCCGATCATTCGGACGATTCGGTGAGGCCCTCGCGCAGCTGCACGAGGGTCCTTGCCAGCAGCCGCGAAACGTGCATCTGCGAGATGCCGATCCGCTCGGCTATCTGGGTCTGCGTCAGGTTCTGCACGAACCGCAACGCCAGGATCTTGCGTTCCCGCTCGGGTAGTTGCTGGACCAGCGGCTGCAACGCCTCGTGGTTCTCGACGCCCTCGAGCGCACTGTCCTCCTCGCCGAGTGTGTCGCCGAGGGAGCGGCTCTCGGCGTCCGCGGAGAGCACCTCGTCCAGCGACATCGAGTTGTAGGCGTTACCGGCTTCCAGTCCCTCGTAGACCTCGTCCTCGGTGAGCCCGAGATGCTGAGCGATCTCACTGGGCGCGGGGGCACGGCCGAGACGCTGGGACAACGTCGTGCTGGCGCTGCTGATCGACAGATGCAGTTCCTTCAACCTGCGGGGTACGCGCACGGTCCAGCCCGTGTCCCGGAAGTACCTGCGTACCTCGCCCATGACCGTGGGCACGGCGAAGGAGAGGAAGTCGGAGCCGCGGGCCGGATCGAACCTGTCGACGGCGTTGATCAGGCCCACTCTGGCGACCTGGACCAGGTCCTCCTTGGCGACGCCTCGGCCGGAGAAGCGCTGAGCGATGTGTTCGGCGAGCGGAAGATGACCGGTCACCAGCCGATCTCGTAGCCGCACACGTTCCGGATCCTCCTCGGAGAGCGCGGCGAGCTTCTCGAACAGCGGAGCCAGATGCCCGTAGTCGTCCGAAGAGGAACGAGTCGAGGGCTTTCTGGGCGATGGAGGCGTTCCGGATTTGGCCACCGTCACCCGCTGGTCTCCGGCCGCCGTTTGGTCAGTTCTACGTACACCCACGATGCCTGCCCGTTTCCCGTGTGTCCCTCGATCCACGACGAAGCCGAGTCGGTCAGTGTCGTCAGTACCTGCCAGCCGAAGGATTTGGTGCTTGGCGGGGTGTCGCGAGCCGTGACGACCGACACCGTGAACCGAAGTTCTCCTTTGCCCAGGGCGAACCGGCACACCATCCGTGTTTCCGGAACGGCGCGCACGATCAGCGTGGAGCACGCCTCGTCCACCGCGAGCTTGAGGTCCGCGATCATGTCGAGATCGAAGTCGGCTCGCATCGCGATGCTGGAAGCCAGCGACCGGATCAGCGGCAGGTGTTCAAGCTCCGCGCCGAGGCGCAGTTCGATGTCGTCCTTGGTTGCGACGCCTTGCGACGGCGGACCCATCTCGTTCACGCCTCACCTCTGCTGACTGGTCGATATCTCGGAGCGAAGCAGACCCCAGTACACCTCGCGGTCACCTGTCAAGTTCCAGGTTCGGTTGCTTCTCTGACATTGTCGACCCTTTCCGGGGTTCTCGCCGCGTGTGCCTCCGGAGAACATGCATCAGTTGTGCCGGAGCAGGGCGCCGACGCCGTCGTCGAGTTCGAGCCGATCGCGCACGTCCACCAGGTCGGCCCCGGTGGCGACCGCGGCGACCACCAGCGCCTCGTCGGCGCGGTAGCTGCCCGCTGTCGCGCCTCCGGAACCGGCCAGGTCTTCCGCCTTCGTCGCGACCTGGGACCGGTCCGGGCCAATGAGGACGTTGGTGGCGGTGACGTCGCCTACCAGGAGCGTGTCCACCTTTCGTTCACGAAGCGCGGCGGTTACGGCATCCAGCCCCTGCGCTGCAAGGCCCTGCCCGCGGCCGTCCTCGGCCCTGAACCGCTCGGCGACCTCATCGAGCCGTGCTCGCCTGGCCTGGTCGATCACCTCACGTACCGCGGCGCTCAGCTGGGCCGGGTCCGAGCCGGGAGCCCGAGTGCCGGGCTCCACCTCGGTCGCGAGCCTGCGAGCCTGCTCTGGCAGCGCTTCGTGCAGCTTGGTGCGGGACTGCACCTCACCCGCGACGATCACCAGCTGGGCACCCGTACTCCGCGCGAGTTTGGCGACCTCCTCGGCGACCTCGTTGATGTTGTGCTTGATGACCTCGTCCACGTGCTCCTGCAGATGGGCCATGACCTGGCCCGCGTGGGTCACCGCGTGTACGGGATGCTCCCTGCCCTCAGTGGTGCGCTGGGCGACCACCTCACCGAACCGGTCCACAGCGGTGATTTCCGCCCCAACACTGTCGACCACGACCACGACATGTGGGGGAGCGACCTCCCCGTAGCGGGCCAGTGGCAGCAGGAAAGGCAGATCCGAGTGGCGAGCCTGGGCGGTTGCCGGCGGCGTTTCCAGATGCCGGTCAAGCAGAATCCGGTCAGCGGCCGCGATAAGTGCCCGACCGCCTTCGCCCACCGCGCGGTCGCCCTCCTGCACAGCGGCCTCAAGTGAATCCAAAGTGGACTCCGGGGTGCCCTGTTCGCTGAGGCGCTCCCGCAACTCGCGCCACCTGAGCTCGAGCTGCTTCTCCGCGTCCTCCGTCTGGTATGTGTCCTCGAAGTACACCGAGGCGAACGGGCCGTCGGTGGTCACCAGGTCGCGGAACCCCGTAGTTTGCACAGATCCTCCTTGCTTCCGGGCCTGTCCTGCAGCGGCGTGTACCCGATTCACCAGGAAGCGAAACGTCACCCGATGGTCGCGACGGTTCCTGTCAGTCAGGAGCACGCTGCGTACATAAGATGTGACGGTGTGCGTTGTCTGTCCTGCCACACCCGCTTCAAGGGTCGGGGCGCTGTTGCTTAGGCTCACTAACGTGATTGCACGATGACGTGGTGGCACGCGGTTCTCATCGGCCTGGCCGGCATCTGGGCAGGCACGATCAATACCGTCGTCGGCTCGGGGACGCTGGTGACCTTTCCGGTCCTGGTGGCGCTCGGATACCCGCCGGTCACCGCCACCACCTCCAACGCCATCGGCCTGGCACCCGGGACGATCAGCGGTGCTATCGGGTACCGGCACGAGATCAGGGGAGAGCTGCGGCGCCTGCTGGTCTACGGCACCGCATCGTTCCTCGGGGCGATCGGCGGGACCATCCTGCTGCTCTCGCTGCCGAGTGACACGTTCGAAGCGGTCGTGCCGGTTCTCATCGGGCTGGCCGTGATCCTGGTGATCGTTCAGCCGCGGGTCTCCGCGTGGGTCGCGAGCCGCAACGGCGGACGGACGAAGCGTTATGGCCCGCTGCTGCTGTTCCTGATCTTCCTCATCGGCATCTACGGCGGTTACTTCACGGCCGCGCAGGGCGTGATGCTGATGGCGGTCATGGGCATGTTGTTGTCCGACTCGATCCAGCGCCTCAACGGGATCAAGAACGTGTTGTCAGCGATCGTCAACGTTGTCGCAGGCACCATCTACGCGTTCATCGCGCCGATCAGCTGGCCGGTCGTCGGGCTGCTCGCGGCCGGCTCGGTCCTCGGTGGTCTCCTCGGTGCCAGGATCGGCCGCAAGCTCTCCCCGAAGGTGCTGCGCGCGGTGATCATCGTCGTCGGTCTCGCCGCGGTCGTGCAGATGCTCCTGCGCTGAGTCGGGCATAACCCTCACCTCGTTCACAGTCGGCCAATTAAAATCCGGTAATTGACTTACAATTTTTGCCGACGCATCTATTTCCTATTACTTTAAGCCGCATGCCGAATTCTTCGCGTCGTTTCCGCCGTTTTCTGCTCACCGCGTCCGCCGTCGCGTTGTCGGTCGTCGCAGGGACGTTGACCGCCCCCGCGATCGCCGCGCCAGCCGCCTTGGACGACAGTTTCTACGTCCCGCCTGCCGAATTGTCCGGTGCGCCCGGAGACATCATCAGAGCACGTCCTTCACGGCCGGGAACCGCAACGGAAATCGCCGATGCCTGGCAGATCATGTATCGGTCCACCGACGCGCTCGGTGAGCCCAACGCGGTGACGGGCACCGTGCTCGTGCCGAAGGGGGTCGATCCGGCGACCGCCCCCGTCGTCGGTTTCGCGGCGGGCACGCAGGGCCCCGCGTTCCGCTGCGCGCCGTCGAAAATGCTCCAGGGACAGGCCTTCTACGAGCAGCCCGCGCTGGACGGCTTGT
The DNA here is from genome assembly GCF_900111885.1 of Amycolatopsis marina. GTDB lineage: Bacteria > Actinomycetota > Actinomycetes > Mycobacteriales > Pseudonocardiaceae > Amycolatopsis > Amycolatopsis marina. The sequence goes on along the minus strand of NZ_FOKG01000003.1, from coordinate 253,729 downwards.
TGCGCAGTGGGTACGCGGTCGCCATGACCGACTACGAGGGTTACTCGCCGGAGCCGGCCACGAGTTACATCGTGGGCAGGTCCGAGGGGCATGCGGTGCTTGACGCCGTGCGTGCGGCGCTGCGCCTGCCCGAGGCCGGGTTGTCGGACCAGGCGCCCGTGGCGTTGCGCGGGTACTCCCAGGGCGGTGGAGCGGTGATGTGGGCGGGGCAGCAGCAACCCGACTACGCGCCCGAACTCGACCTGGTCGGCGTGGCGGGCGGCGGAGTCCCGGCCGATCTCGTCCAGGTGGCACTACCGCTGGAAGGCAAGTTCGGGTTCGGCTTCCTGGCTTACGCTCTGATCGGTCTGGACAACGCCTATCCCGAACTTGATCTCGACTCGTATCTGAACGACAGGGGCCGGGCGGAGTTCGCGAAGATGGAGCAGAACGCCTGCACGCTGGAACTGCTCATCGACTATGCGGGCGATTCCCTGAGTGAGTACACGACCAGCAGCCCCGTGCTCACTCCGCCCTGGCTGGCCAGGGTGGGGGAGAACAAGCTCGGCGGATCGGCCATTCCGGCTCCGGTGCTGCAGTACCACGCGAGCGGTGACGAGCTGGTCGCGCCCGGACAGGCGGAGACCCTGCGCGACGACTACTGCGGCCTGGGAATGTCGCTGACGTGGAAGGCCTACGACACCGACCACATCACGCTGGTCCACACCGGCAGCGCCGACGCGCTCGCGTTCCTCGCCGACCGCTTCGCCGGAAAACCCGCCACCTCCACCTGCTGACCCGCCTCTCGACGCCTCGCACTTTCCCGGGAAAGTGCGAGGTGGGCGAGGCCGTGACCTGCGGCGGGAGCCTCCACGCCGCGCACTTTCCCGGGAAAGTGCGGTACTTGCACGCGCACGCAGTCCGGGTTCTTTTGAGGTTTCTGCCCGATATCGGGCAGGAAATTTGCGTCTTCCGGTCCGGCCTGCCAGAGTCTGCGGAATGGAGGAGGTGCCACACTCCGAGCTGGTCCGTCACATCGCCGGATCCACCGGGTTGCCGGCACCGACAGCGGCACGCGTGGTCGCCGACGTCGTCGCCTATTTCAGCGAGACCACCGAACAGTATGTGCGCCGCCGCCACGGGGAGCTGCATCGGCGTGGTCACCGGAACGCGCAGATCTGGACGATGCTCGGCGCCGAGCTGGCCGCCCGGCCCTTCGCGGCGGACCGGCTCACCGAACGGCAGCTTCGCCGCATCGTCTACGGCTGACGCGGTGTGCGGATTGGAAGCATCATGTGTGGAATCGTCGGTTATCTGGGCTCCCGGCCTGCCGGGCCGATCCTGTTGGAGGGACTGCACCGGCTGGAGTACCGCGGATACGACTCGGCGGGCATCGCCGTCGTGCACCGCGGGCGGCTCAAGGTCACCAAGGCGGCGGTGCGGGTCGACGAACTGCGCGAGCTGGTGGGCAAGGGCACCAGCTCGACGGTGGGAATCGCGCACACCAGGTGGGCGACGCACGGTGAACCGACCGATGCCAACGCCCACCCGCATGTGGACGCGAGCGGCCGGATCGCCGTGGTGCACAACGGGATCATCGAGAACGCCGAGGTCCTGCGCAAAAAGCTGACCGCGACCGGGGTGGAGTTCGTGTCGGACACCGACACCGAGGCGCTGGCGCACCTCATCGCCGCCGAGCGGGAGGTCGCGGACACACTGGAGGACGCCGTGCGTGCCGCGTTGCGCGGGGTGGACGGGGCCTACGGCGTCGTCGTGCTCGACCTTCGCGAGCCCGACGAGCTGGTGGTCGCCCGCAACGGCAGTCCGATCGTCCTCGGCATCGGTGACGGCGAGATGTTTGTCGCTTCCGACGTCGCCGCTCTGGTCCGGCACACCCAGCGTGTCGTCTACCTGGACGACGGCGAGCTGGCCACCATCACCAAGGACGACTTCCGCACCAGCACGCTCCAGGCGCGCCGTACCGCCAAGACACCGACCACTGTGGACGTCGCCGAGGACGACTACCAGCTCGGCGAGTTCGCGGACTTCATGCGCAAGGAGATGCACGAGCAGCCGGAGGCCGTGCGCCGTGCACTGATGGGCAGGCTGGACGAGCGCTTCTCCACCGCGCATCTCGGTGGGATCGAACTGGACGCGCGCGCACTGCGCTCGATCCGGCGGGTGAAGTTCCTCGGCTGCGGCTCGGCCTACTACGCCGGACAGCTCGGGGCGAACCTCGTCGAGGAGTGGGCGCGCCTGCCCGCCGACGCCGAACCGGCGTCCGAGTTCCGCTACCGCAATCCCGTCGTCGACCCCGACACCCTGTACGTGGCGGTCAGCCAGTCCGGTGAAACACTCGACACCCTCGCCGCGGTGCAGGAGCTCAAGCGCAAGGGCGGCCGAGTGATCGGCATGGTGAACGTCGTCGGCAGCGCGATCGCCCGCGAGTGCGGCAGCGGGGTCTTCCTGCACGCAGGCCCGGAGGTGTCGGTCGCCTCCACCAAGGCCGTGACGAACATGAGCGTGTGCTTCGCGATGCTGGCGCTGCTGCTCGGGCGGGTCCGGGACCTCTCGGTCGCGAACGGACGCAGGCTCGTGGATGCGCTGGCGGAGCTACCCGCCCAGATCGACGCCATCCTCGCCGACGAGGAGCAGATCATCCGCGCGGCCGAGCGGTTCAGCGCGGCGGAGCACATGTTCTTCATCGGGCGGGTGCGCGGTTGGCCGGTGGCCAGGGAGGGCGCGCAGAAGCTCAAGGAGATCTCCTACGTGCACGCCGAGGCCTACCAGGCCGCCGAGCTCAAGCACGGGCCACTCGCGCTGATCGACGAGCGCATGCCGTCGGTGGTGCTCGTGCCCGACGACGAACTGCTGGCGAAGAACCTCGGCACGATCGAGCAGATCAAGGCGCGCGGCGGACCGGTCATCGCGGTCACCAACGCGGAGCTGCCCGACGGGCTCGCCGATGTGGTGCTGACCGTGCCGAGGTCGGAGCCGGAGCTGGACCCCCTCCTGTTCGCCATACCGCTGCAGTTGTTCGCCTACCACCTGGCGGCACAGCTGGGCAGGGACATCGACAAGCCGCGCAACCTGGCGAAGAGCGTCACCGTCGAGTAGTGCCGCCGGCGCTACGCGCGCCGCTGGAAGCTTGCCGCCGCATCGAGGAACACGTCGTTCTCCTCGGGGGTGCCGATGGTGACCCGGACGCCGTCACCCGCGAACGGGCGGACGACGACCTTGCTGTCCAGTGCGTGCTCGGCGAACTCCGAGGCCCGCTCGGCCAGCGGCAGCCAGACGAAGTTCGCCTGCGTCTCCGGTACGACATAGCCGGAGGCCAGCAGCGCGTCGCGGACCCTGGTGCGCTCGGCGACGATGTCGCGGCAGCGGGCCATCAGTTCGTCCTTGGCGTCGAGCGACGCGATCGCGGCCGCCTGGGCGAGTGCGTTGAGGCTGAACGGCACGTACACCTTGCGCAGTGCCTCCGTCACCTTCGCTGGTGCCGCCGCGTATCCGGCCCGCAGGCCGGCGAGGCCGTAGGCCTTGGAGAACGTGCGCAGTACGGCCACGTTCTCCCGCTCCCGCAGGAACTCCAGCCCGTCCGGCACCTCCTCGTCGGTGACGAACTCCCGGTAGGCCTCGTCAAGGGCAACCAGCACGTGCGGCGGCACCTTGTCCAGGAATCGGGTCAGCTGCGCACGGCGGACGGCGGTGCCGGTGGGGTTGTTCGGGTTGCAGACGAACACGAGCCGGGTGCGCGGGGTGATGGCGTCCAGCATGGCGTCGAGGTCGTGCGTGTGCGTCGCGTCGAGCGGCACGGTGACGGGCGTCGCGCCGGCGATCTGCGTGAGGATCGGGTAGGCCTCGAACGAACGCCAGGCGAACAGCACCTCGTCGCCGGGCTCGCAGAGGGCCTGCACCAACTGCTGGCACAACGACACCGAACCGCAGCCGACGGCGACCTGTTCCGCCGGGACGTCCAGTTCGCGGGCCACGCGGTCGACCAGCGCCCACGCGCCCATGTCCGGATACCGGTTGACCTGAGTGGCCGCCTGCGCGATCGCCTCGGTCACGCTGGGCAGCGGTCCACCAGGCACCTCGTTGCTGGCGAGCTTGATCGCACCGGGCACCGTGCGCCCTGGCACGTAGTTCGGCAGGGAGTCGAGGTCGGCACGGGTGTGGACAGGGGACGTCATCGTCGTGTGGCTCCTGGTGTCGCATTCAATGATCGGGTTGTGCACGGTCGCTGGTTCGGCATTATCCCGGCCGTCACCTGCATGTATCCACCGCGAATCGACCTCCGCAAGCTCCGGCCGATCCCCGTCGGCTGCATTGTGCACAACCCTCAGGTCGTGGGGTGCGTCACCCACGTTATCGGCTCGCGTGACCGCGCCGAACGCCCGAGGTCGTGCTCGTCATGTTGACTTGGGTTCACCCCTTGGTGGTTGAGTGGGTACATGACGCAGACGCACACCGAGGACTACGAGCGGCCGGACGGCCGTGCGGTCCGCCTCACCTTTGCCCAGCCGGACGGAGTGACGCGTGGCGGGCTGGTGGTCCTGCACGAGGCCGATGGTGTGAACGACGGAGTGCGGTTGCTCGTGGCCGCGCTCGCCGAGGAGGGCTGGCTCGCCGTCGCTCCGCACATCACCTCGCCTGGTGCCGAGCCAGGATGCGCGGACGTGCTGACCGCGACGGACGTCACGCTGGCCTGGCTGGTCGACCGGGGTATCGGGGCGGATCTGCTCGGAGTGGTCGGCTTCGACCTCGGCGGCACGGCGGCGCTTGTGGTGGCCACGCGCCGGTCGCTCGGCGCGGCGGTGAGCGTTTCGCCGGTGGGCATCAGCGAGCCCGTTGCCGGGGACCTGCCCGCGCTGGTCGACGTCGCGGGCACGGTGATCAGTCCGTGGCTCGGCATTCACGGCGGCGCCGACGACAACGCCGACGAGGTGGAGATCGAGCGGCTCCGAGACGCGGCATCCGCCGCCAAGGTGGCCACCAACGTGGTGAGCTACCCCGGTGCCAATCACCGGTTCGACGCCGATCCCGATGCGGCGGCCGAGGCGTGGCAGCGCACGCTCGACTGGTTCGACGCACACCTGAGGTGAACCTTCTGGAGTAATCGAGTTCAAACCGCTCCTGTGCGTTTCGGTACGGCGGTACAGTGTCGATCCCAATGTCACACAGGGGTGGGATGACATCGTGGTCGATGCTGAACTGAGCCGTGGGGAGCCGTCGCCGGTCGCGGGGTTCGCGCAACCCGCCGGAGCCGCGCTCGCTCCGGTGGCCCGACAGATCCAGCAGGTCAAGACCCAGGCGCAGAGCGGAGGGCTCGCCCTCGACGACGGCGCTGCCCGGCAGCTGATGGCGGATCTCTCGTCCGTGCAGGCGCAGGTCCGGCAGTTGATCGTCGACGTGGCCGACGGACTCGACGTGCCGCTGAGGCTGGGCGACAACATCATCGGCCGAACGATGGCCGAGCGACTGCGGGGAGCCGCGGCAGGCAACCCCGGCGCCGTACTGCCGGTCCTCGAACAGTTCAGCGAGGTGGTGGCGGAACTGGAGGACATCGTGCGCGCGGCCGACCGGACCTACACCGAGACCGACGAGAGCGCTGCCCAGAGCACTCGAGACATCGGCCGGGCACTGGACGGAGGTTTCTGATGGAGCGGCCGGAGTTCTACGCCGATCCACCATGTGTGCCGTGGCCGCCGAGGCCGTGGCCGCCACAGCCACCGGAGGAGCCGGAGACCGACGCGGGCATCTTCGGCCTGCCCGTCGACTGGTCGGCCTATTCTCACCAGGAACTGCACACGATGGTGCACGACGAGGTGGATCTGGCCGGTGCCGACCGGGTGGCGCAGACCTGGAGCGACCTCGGGAGTTCCCTCGACCGGATCGCCGAGGACCTGCGCAGGGCGGTGCAGAGCTCGTCGGCGGGCTGGAGTGGGGAGGCGGCCGAGCAGGCCCGGGAGGCCGCGACCGGGCTCGTGCACTGGTCGGAGGGTACGGCGGGGCGTGGACACGGAGTGGCGGGTCTCGTCGGCGACCAGGCCGGATACGTGCGGGTGGCCAGAGACTCGATGCCGGCTCCGATCCTGCCCGCGGTGCCGGAGCGCCCGGAACTCTCGGCGTTCGGCGGAGGTGGTTTCGCACGGGGTGGTGAACTGGTCGCCGACAACGGAGCACAGCAGGAGATCGTGGCCAACCGCCACCAGCAGGCCGCCGAGGTGATGCGGCAGCTGCAACACGACTCCGGCGAGGTGTACGGCAGGGTTCCGCACTTCCCGCCGCCCCGCGTGGAGTACGAGGCTCCCGAACGGCCCCTGCCCCCGCAGCCGCGCCCTGATGTGGGCGACGACGGCACCACGGCCAGCGGCGTGGACAGCGCTCCTGCCGGTGCGGCCGCGGGCTCGGGCCGTCCGCAAACGCTTGCACCTGGCGGTATGGCGGGCGCCGGGATGCCGCCGTCCGCCGGTGATCAGCTCGCCGGGGGTGGGCGTGTCGGCGCGGGGGCGGTCGGTGGCCCGGCCGCCGCTACCGCCGCCTCCGGCCCCGTCGCCGGAGGCGGTCCGCGCGGTCCGCTGGCGGCGGGCGGGATGCCGATGGGTGCCGCGGGATCGGGTGCCCGGCCGGGCGACGACACCGAACACAAGTCGCCGGCATATCTGGAAGAGGACGAGGATCTGTGGGGGGCCGACGTGCCGGTGGTGGCACCGGTGATCGGTGAGGACTCCCACCGCAGGGGGTTCTAGTTGCGCGACGAGACCAGCGGCTGGATCCAGCTGCATGTCGGTGAGTTCTTCCTGCTGTGGACCGAACTCGGGCTGGGTGAGCCGCCCGCGATCCTGCGGGTTCCGCACATCGGCCGAATGCCCGCGGAGCGGGAGGAGTTGGTCGTGGCCGCGGGCGGGGCGCTGGCCGAGCGTGATCTGGGCACGGTGCGCGACCCGGCGAACGATCTTGCCGGACTGCTGCGAGGACTGGCGGACCCGCACGTCCGGCTGGACCTGCACGCCGAGGGCGAAGGGTTCTCGTTCGCCGCGTTCGGCTCGGTCACCACGCAGGGTGCGGTTTCCGTGGGGATCGCCGGGACGGAGGTTCGCCTCGGTCCGGTGCGCACGCCGAACCTCGTCGCGACGATGCTGCAGGTGCTCCCGTCCCTGCCGTCGGCTGTGGGGAGCGGGGCCAATGTCCGGATGGTCGACTACCTGGCCGCCTGTGCGGCCGGTGAACGCGAGGGCACCGGTGCCTTCACGGGTGTGCTGCGCACGGCAGGACTGCGGCCGCCGGAAGTGAACGTCTTCACCAGGGCACTGACCGGCCGCGTGGCGGGCGGGCAGCTCGGTGGCAGCGTCAGGACGCGGGACGGGCGCTGGCAGCGGTCCGCGTCGGTGCTGGGTTGGGTGGACACCGAGGAGGGCCGCTACGCCTTGCGGCGTAAGGCCGACTGGGTCACCGCGACACCGGTGGACGGGCCGCGTCTTCGGTCGATGGGTGAGGAACTGCTGGCGGATTTGCTGGGCTGAACCTGCTCGATCTCGCGTTAGGGTGCTGGACATGACTGCTGCTCCTGAATTGCTGTGGCGCCCTGCACCGGATCGGGTCGTCAACACCAAGATCGAAGCGTTCCGCCGCTGGTTGCGGGCCGAGCGGGGGGTGGAGGTGGCGGACTACCGCGAGTTGTGGGAGTACTCCACCGAGTCGATGGCCGAATTCTGGGACGCGGCCACCGAGTTTCTCGGCGTGCGCTGGCACGAGCGTCCGACCGAGGTGCTGTCCGGCACGGAGATGCCCGGCGCGCGTTGGTTCTCCGGCGCCACGCTGAACTACGCCGAGCATGCGCTGGCCGGCGGGGTCGCCGGGGCCGCGAAGGGGGACGGCGAACTCGCGGTGATCTTCCAGCGGGAGGACGGCGCGGGCGCTGCCCTGACCTACGGCGAACTGCGGTCTCAGGTGGCGGCGGCCCGTGCCGCGCTGCGCGCGCTCGGGGTGACGAAGGGCGACCGGGTGGTGGCACTCGCACCGAACTGCCCGCAGACGCTGGTGGCCTTCCTCGCGGCTGCCAGTCTGGGCGCGATCTGGTCGTCGTGCTCACCGGACTTCGGCGTGCGGGCCGTGTCGGACCGGTTCACCCAGATCGAGCCCAAGGTGCTGATCGCGGTGAACGGATATGTCTACAACGGACGCACGTTCGACGTTCGATCCACTGTGGATCAGTTGAGGGAGCAGATTCCCTCGCTCGCCGCGACGGTTCTGGTGAACTACGCGGGAGAGGGCACGCTCACGGGAGCACGCGACTGGGACGAGCTGCTGCGCGAGCACGAGGGCGCGGCGCTGGAGTTCGACCCGATGGAGTTCGACCATCCGCTGTGGGTGCTTTACTCGTCCGGAACGACGGGGCTGCCGAAGGGGATCGTGCAGGGGCATGGCGGGATCACCGTCGAGCACCTGAAAGCGCTGGCACTGCAGAGCGACCTCGGGCCGGACGACCGGTTCTTCTGGTTCACCACGACCGGCTGGATGATGTGGAACTTCCTCATCTCCGGCTTGCTGGTCGGCTCGACGATCGTGCTGTACGACGGAAGCCCCGGGTATCCCGACCTGAACGTGCTGTGGCAGCTCGCCGAGAAGCACGAGGTGACGTACTTCGGGACGTCGGCTCCGTTCGTGCAGAGCTGCCTGAAGGCCCACCTGAAGCCGGCCGAGCAGTACGACCTCTCGGCCCTGCGGGCGCTCGGGTCCACGGGAGCCCCGCTGAGCGACGACGGGTTCCGCTGGATCGCGGACGAGGTCGGCAGTGGGGTGCAGATCAGCTCGGTGTCCGGCGGGACGGATCTGTGCACGGCGTTCGTCGGCTCGGCGCCGGACGTTCCGGTGTGGCTGGGGGAGTTGTCCTGCCGGTGCCTCGGTGCGGCCGTGGAGGCATACGACGAGGACGGGCAGCCGGTGGTGGAGCAGGTCGGCGAGCTGATGATCACGAAGCCGATGCCGTCGATGCCGGTGTTCTTCTGGAACGACGAGGACGGCAGCAGGCTGCAGGAGGCGTACTTCGAGGAGTATCCCGGCAAGTGGCGCCACGGCGACTGGATCCGGATCACCGCGCGCGGATCGGCGGTGATCTACGGCCGCAGCGACTCGACGCTGAACCGCGGCGGTGTGCGGATGGGGACGGCGGAGTTCTATCGGGTGGTCGAGGGCTTCGAGCAGATCGCGGACTCATTGGTGATCGACACGTCGGCGAACGAGGAGGGGGAGTTGCTCTGCTTCCTGGTGCTCGCACCGGGTGCCACGCTGGCCGAGATCGAGCCGGCGCTACGCAAGGAACTGCGCGCGGCGTTGTCGCCTCGGCATGTGCCGGACCGCTTCATCCTCGTCGACGAGGTGCCCCGCACGCTCAACGGCAAGAAGTGCGAGGTGCCGGTGAAGAAGATCCTGCGCGGGGTGGCGCCGGACAGGGCGGTCAGCCGGGACGCACTGGCCAACCCGGAGTCGCTGTCGCCGTTCGTGGCCCTCGCGGGGAAGTGAGTTCGAACACCTTTGCGTTGTCCGCCCGTGCTCCGGCCCCAAGCGGAGCCGCGGGCGGGCCAGCGGAGTGTTTTAGCAGCTCAAGTGGGTGAACCGGGGGTGCTTTGCCGGAGGGTGACGGCGCTGTGTACTCTATCTCGGCAGTGGTCGTTGGCCTGGAGGCTTCGCCTAGTCTGGTCTATGGCGCCGCACTGCTAATGCGGTTGGGGGTAACCCCCCCTCCCGGGTTCAAATCCCGGAGCCTCCGCTGGGACCCGGTTCGCCGGGAACCGGGGCTAGCTTGCTAGCCTAACAACTGAACACGCGCCCGTAGCTCAACGGATAGAGCATCTGACTACGGATCAGAAGGTTAGGGGTTCGAATCCCTTCGGGCGCACGTCTGGTTGAGACAGCAAGACCAAGAAACCCCCTGGAAACAGGGGGTTTCTTGCTGTCCGGGGGTGGGTCGACGCGGATGAGTTCCGCCGCACGCGACCACAATCTTCGATACCGGGACTGCGCGCGCCGTACGTTGCCGCAGACGTACTACGGGGAATAGCTCTGTCGGTCTCGCTGTCCCTACTTGTCCGCGCCACGGACGACTGAGCAGTTCGCTGGTGAGCGGTCACCGCTTGCATTTCGGAGAAACCCAATCGGGTCTTCTTTTCGCACTGTTCGAGGGAGCGACATCTGGATTCTGCGACGGTATCTTGCACGGGAAATTTTCAAACCAGGGGAAAGGTGAATTGATGTTCACACGGCGGACGCGTCATGGATTCGCGTTGGCGGGCCTCACGCTCGGGGCGATGGTGGTGCTGGCACCGGCGGCGTCTGCGGCGTCGCAGCCTTCGTCGGTCGGTCTGGAGGACGTGGTCACGTCAAGCGCGGGAGCATTGACCGGCTCTGTTGGTGCACTCCTGGGAGGTGTCGACGGGGGTCCGGGGATCACTGAGGCTGTGCCAACTCCTTCGCACACTTTCAACGAGATTCTGCCAAAAGGTATTCTCGGCGGCTAGAATTGCATCGGTAATGTAGATGTTCGCCCGTAATTGTGGCGAACAACCAGAAAGCCCCCTGGAAACAGGGGGTTTTCTGCTGCCGGTTTCGGCGAGCCTGTCGCCGGTACCGCCGTTCGGCCGTGCACAGTCCGCCGCAAGTTCGGCACACTGGGACCACGACCGATGGGGGTACGAGGATGGTGTCGAACGAGGCCGAACGGCTGGCCGCCTCAGTTGACAAGGTGTCCGTGGGGCGGGTGTACGACTACCTGCTCGGCGGCGTGCACAACTATGCCGTGGACCAGGCGTTCGCCGAGGAACAGTTGAAGATCCTGCCGGATATCCGGGATTTCGCCAGGGCCAACCGTGCGTATCTGGGGCGAGTGGTCCGCTATGCGGTCGATGCCGGGATCAGGCAGTTCGTCGACATCGGCTCCGGCCTGCCGACGCAGGGCAACGTGCACGAGGTGGCAGAACAAGCGGCACCTGGTGAATGCCGGGTCGTCTACATCGACAACGAGCCGATCGCGCAGGCGCACGCGGAGATCCTGCTGGAGCGGACGGCGGATCCGCAGCGGCACCGCGCCATCGACGCCGACTTCTTCGACGGCCCCGGGCTCTGGCAGCGCGTGCTCGACACCGGCGTGATCGACACCCGGGAGCCCGTCGCGCTGTTGGTGGTCGCCCTGCTGCACTTCATGCCGCCCGACACCCACCCCCAGCAGTCCCTGCGCTTCTACCTCGACCAACTTCCCGTCGGAAGTATGATGGCGCTCTCCCACATCCACATCGCTCCGGAGGACACCGAGACACAGGCTGCGTCGGACAAGGTCGCCGCCTCGTACCGCCGACGGACGAACAGCCCGGTCACGCCCCGCAGCCGGGCCGAGATCACTTCCTTCTTCGACGGCCTCGACCTCGCCGAACCCGGCTTGGTGTGGTTGCCGCAGTGGCGGCCGGACGGCTCCGAATCGTTCGCGGACCAGCCCGAGCGCTCCCGGGGCCTGGTCGCCGCCGGGTGGAAGCGGTGAGGTCTGCCTGACTCCTGGCGATCTGCCACAGCACGGACGGTGCCGACAGGTGAGATGCTGAGGGTGGGACCTGTTTACGGAAGGAGCGCCCATGGCTGACGAACCCACCGATGATCGGCAGGACAGCGGGCACACGCCGATGCCGGAGAATCCGCGGGCCCGGCCGGAGCAGACCGTCGATTCCTTGGAGGACCGGGTTTTCGGGGAAACCCAGGACCAGCAGCGTGACGAGGATCCCAACCGCCCGGCGTACGAGCAGGACATCGAGCCCGAGGAAACGACAGCCGACCAGGGCCACCAGGTCGACGAGCCGCCCGAGTAGCTCCTGGTCCGCCTTCAGGGCCTGGGGAGTTCGGCGGCGAACGCCGGACTTGGCCGCACGATGACGATCGACTGACCGTCCGCCGAGGTCGCCGCGCCGACCAGACGCGCCATGCCGGCACGGTGGAACGGGAACGCCGAGGCGATCATGACGACGAAACCGACGATCGCCACCCCGGCGAACGCCTGCACCGTGGACGTGTCGGCGACGATCCCCACCAGCAGCGAGCCCGCGAAGGCGAGCAGACCACCGGCGAACATCACCAGCGCGATCGTGAGCCAGAACGCCCTGAACCGCACACACTCACGGCAGAGCGGCCAGCCTTTGACATTGGTGACCCGTACCTTCTTCGCGCGCTGCCCGAGCCGGTCGGTGGTGCTGAGCACATTCCCGCTGAGCGCCCGGTTTCCCTCGATCTCCACTTTCGACTGCAGCGCGAAATCGACACGCTTCACGGCCTCGTTGCCGTGTCGTGAGCAGTGGGCCGGCAGATTGCCGGGCTGCTGAACCAGTTCGGCGGGCAGTGTGTAGACGTTCGGCTCGTGCCGCACTCGAACTCCCGTTCTGGAGAATTTTGCGCGATCGGACTCGATTTGGCCTGGGGGCAAAGTCTACTTGTTACGATCCGCGCGTTGATACCGTTGGCGGCAGTTTGGTGCGGGGGTGGATGAGACGTGGGTTTCAAGGTAGAGCCCAAGAGTATCGGGACGTTCAGTGAGAAAATGGACGGTCTGGTGGTCGACGCCAACGCGGCGAAGACCTATGCCGAAGACTGGCTGAGCATTGAGGGTTCCGACGCACGGATCTTTGCCACGATCGCGGGTGCGGCCGAAGAGGCCAAGTCCGCGCTCAGCGAGAACTACGAACGGCTCGCCAAGATCCAAGGCACCGCAGCGGTGGAACTGGACAAGGCCGCGACCATGTACGACAACACCGAGACCGCGGAAGCCGAGCGCATCGACGGTACCTACAAGGCGGGTGAGTGACCATGAGCGAGTCGCCCTCGGCCGAGCTCGCCGACCCCACAGCGTCCGATCCGGTCCCGGATCTCCTGGAGAACGTCATCGGAATCAGCCAGTACATCAGCATCTCGTACTGGGTCGGGCAGGCCGTCGACCTCATCTTCGACGTCAACCCGTTCTCCTGGGTCGCCGAGCAGTTCGCCGGTGACTGGGAGAAGGTGCAGAAGGCCGGTATCGCACTGGAGAACCTCGGCAAGTTCAGCACCGAGTACTCCGGCGCCATCACCTCGGGCTGGAGCACCGTGTCCAGCGACTGGCAGGGCAACGCCGCCGACAGCGCGAACACGTACTTCAGTGGCCTCGCGGCGACCATCGAGGACCAGCAGAGCACGTTGGTCGCGATGGGCAAGGAGTTCAAGCAGTCCGCCGTCGGCATGTACGAAACGGCCAACGCGATCAAGGGGATGCTGGAAACCCTGCTCGACCTGCTCATCGCGATCGGCATCGAGCTCGCCGCCGCGGCCGCGAGCAGCTGGACCGTGATCGGCCCGATCCTTTCCGGCGCGGCCGCCGCTGTCACGATCAGCAAGGCGCTCGGGGTGTGGGGGCAGATGCTCGAGGCGCACACCTGGGCGTGGAACGCCGCACAGGGACTGGTCGGACTGATGGCCGGCTACCTCAGCACACTTGGCGACATCGAAAAGCACGCTTTGCCGGAGAGCAACTACGACCACCCGGGAGTGTGAGATGAGCAAACCGGAACCGGAACCGATGCTCGATGTCGCGCGGGGTGACGCCGCGCTGTCGAAACACCTCAAGAACTCGCTGAACCTCCTGCGCGGCAAGGTCGACGACCCGGAGTTCCGTAACCTGGTCGACGACGTCACCTCCGGCCGTAGAAGCCTGCGTGACACCTTCAACTCTCCCGCCTTCTCCCGAGCGCTGGACCCGCTCATGGACCAGGCCACCACGCACTATCGGAATCTGTCCGAAGAAGAACGTGCCGAGCTCACCCGCACGGGTGAGGAACAGTTCGAAGAGCTGCGACGGTCCGAGGCGGAAGCCTCCCGGCGGGGAAACTCGCCGGACGACGATGACGAGGATTTCAGTGACCGAACCTGGTTGAGGTAGGCGGACAGCGTTCACCGCAGGTCAGTGCTCGAACGCCAGTTTGTCTCCTTTGTTACCCACATGGGTGATTGGTATGCCAGACCGTTTCTGTCGGCAAGGTGGCGGCAATGCGGATGGTGGAAGTCGGTCTCCATGGCCGGACTTCGGCTCCCAAGTGGAAGGAGACAACAACCGTGGCTACCACTGTTCGTCCTGAAGAACTGATCGACGACACCGTTGTCGACGCGCAGGGCAGCAAGATCGGCAAGGTGGGCACCGTGTACATCACCGATGACACGGCCCAGCCGGAATGGGTGACGGTGAAGACCGGCCTGTTCGGGCAAAAGGAGAGCTTCGTTCCCCTTCAGGGCGCCCGCCGCGAGTCCGATGGTCTGCACGTGCAGGTGTCCAAGGACCAGGTTTCCGACGCTCCCCAGGCCGACGACGACGGGCATCTGTCCGATCAGGACAGTGCGCGCCTATACCAGTACTACAATCTGCCGATTCCCCGGCAGGGCGGCACAGGAAAACCCCAGCAGGGCCAACGGCAGGCCGCTCAGACCGCTCGTGAAGGCGAGTCGATGACCCGTTCCGAGGAGCGGCTCAAGGTCGGTACCGAGCCGGTGGAGACCGGACGCGTCCGGCTGCGTAAGCACGTGGTGACCGAGGAGCAGCAGGTGAACGTCCCGGTTTCGCACGAGGAGGTGCGCGTCGAACGCGAGCCCATCAGCGAGGCCGACCGGCGTAAGGGTGCCGACATCGGCGAGGCCGAGCAGGAGGTCACCCTGCACGCCGAGAAACCGAGGGTCGAGAAGGAGAGCGTCCCCGTGGAGAAGGCTCGACTCGGCAAGGAGACCGTCACCGAGGACCAGCCCGTCAGCGGGCAGGTTCGCCGCGAGGAGTTCGAGATCGACGACGACACGCGGCGTCGTGGCGGCAACCAACGCCGTTGACCCACCGTGGTGTTGCCGGGCGCGCAGAGTGCGCTCGGCAACACGCGCGGAAACTCTGATACAGCACCGCTTTTGCCCTGGTTTTTACGTGCGTGCGCTGGGGCGGCAGTGCCGGGGGCCGCCGACTCCGCAGGCGCCGTCGGAGTCGCCCGGATCTTGAGCCACCACGGCCGGTTTGCCGCCGATTCTCCTGGTGAAGTCGCCGATCCAGGTTCGATACGACTCGGGGCTCCCGCACCAGCCGGGTCGAGGTAGCGGACCAGACCTCGCATTGTTATGGTTGATCTATAACAACCTGGGAGGTCGTGATGAGCCGTCATCCGAAGTTGGACCGTGGTCTCCTCGCCGGTGGCCCGCAGCTGCTGGCCGTGGCGCCCGCCGTCGTGACGATGGTGACCGCATGGGACCGGCTGCCCGAGCGGTTGGCGACCCGTTTCGCGCTCGACGGCTCGGTCAGCGACCACATGGGTCGTCTCGCGGTGTTCTTCTCGCTGATCGGCCTCGGTCTGCTGCTCTCGGTGACCCTCGGGTTCGTCGCCGGCTCGATGTCCGGCACGCGCGTCGTCCCGCTCTCCAAATGGGACCTTCCGCGGCTGCTGGTCGTGCTCTCCTGGGGGCTGGCCGGATTCCTCGGTGTCCTCCTGTTCGCGCTCGTGACGAGCAACATCGACACGGAAGGCGCGGCCACCGTTTCGCTGCCCGCGCTCGCGCTGCTCTACGCCCTGGGCGCCGCGGTGCTGACCGGGGCCATCGGCGCCGTGCTCGCTCCGAGGGGCAGGACGACCCAGCCGCTCGAGGACCACGAGACGCCGGCCATGGAGCTGAGCGCGGGCGAACACGTCAGCTGGTCGCGGTCCATCAGTTCGCCCTGGTTCAGGGCGCTCGGAGTCGTGCTCCTGATGGCGGGTCCGGTTCTCGGCTGGGTCGTCGGGTGGGTCCCGGGCGGCACGGTCCTCGCGGCCGGGCTGCTGGTCGCACTGCTGGCCGGGGCGATGGTCACCGTTGACCGGCGCGGGACGACGGTGGCGTTCTCCGCGCTCGGCTGGCCCCGGGTCCGCGTCGGTCTGGACGAGATCGAGTCCGCCTCGGTGGAGGACGTCTCCCCGATCCAGTTCGGCGGATGGGGCTACCGCATCATCCCGGGAGCCAGCGGAGTACTGCTGCGCACCGGGCCCGCCCTGATCCTCACGCGCACCTCGGGCAGACGTTTCGTGGTCACGGTGGACGATGCGGAGACGGCGGCAAGCGTCCTCAACGGCCTCCTTGCGCGCAGGGCGTGAGTCGCCGTGCTCTTCCGGGTGGACCCTGCCAAGAACGTACCGCTGAGCAGTCAGATCGCAGCCTGCGTGCGGCGGGGCATCGCCGACGGGTCGGTGCACGGTGGGGATCGCCTGCCGTCCGCGCGTGAACTGGCCACCTCCTTGGAGGTCAGCATTCACACCGTGCTGGCCGGCTACCAGCAGCTTCGCGACGAGAGGCTGATCGAGCTGCGCAGGGGCCGGGGCGCGACCGTTCGCGCCGGGGTGCGGGCCGATCGCGCCGCGCTCGCCGAACTGGTGGAGCAGGTGGTCGAGGCGGCCCGCCGGATGGATCTGGATGAGGACGAACTCATAGGCCTCATCCGGGCCCGCGCGAGGGTGACCTGACCGCAGGGGCGGGGAATACAGGGTCACCGGCTACGGTTAGATTAGTTGAACACTTAACTAACCGGCTGCCCGAGGAGTGGACATGCAGTTTGGGATCTTCACCGTCGGGGACGTGACCGTCGACCCGAACACCGGTGTGGCCCCGACCGAAGCCGAGCGGATCAAGGCCATGGTCCGCATCGCGCTCAAGGCCGAAGAGGTCGGACTGGACGTTTTCGCCACGGGCGAGCACCACAACCCGCCGTTCGTGCCGTCCTCGCCGACCACCATGCTCGGCCACATCGCGGCGCTGACCGAGCGGATCGTCCTGTCGACCTCCACCACGCTGATCACCACGAACGACCCGGTGAAGATCGCCGAGGACTACGCGATGCTGCAGCACCTCGCGGACGGCCGGGTCGACCTGATGATGGGCAGGGGCAATACCGGACCGGTGTACCCCTGGTTCGGCCAGGACATCCGCAACGGCATTCCGCTGGCCATCGAGAACTACCACCTGCTGCGCCGCCTGTGGCGCGAGGACGTCGTGGACTGGGAGGGCAAGTTCCGCACCCCGCTGCACGGCTTCACCTCGACGCCCCGCCCGCTCGACGGCGTGCCGCCGTTCGTCTGGCACGGCTCCATCCGCAGCCCGGAAATCGCCGAGCAGGCCGCGTACTACGGCGACGGCTTCTTCGCCAACCACATCTTCTGGCCCAAGGAGCACTTCATCCGGCTGGTGAGCCTGTACCGCTCCCGTTTCGAGCACTACGGCCACGGCGCGGCCGACCAGGCCATCGTCGGACTCGGTGGACAGCTCTTCATGCGGAAGAACTCGCAGGACGCCGTCAACGAGTTCCGCCCGTACTTCGACAACGCGCCGGTGTACGGCCACGGTCCCTCACTTGAGGAGTTCACCGAGCAGACCCCGCTGACCGTCGGCAGCCCGCAGGAAGTGATCGAAAAGACGCTCACCTTCCGCGAGTCCTTCGGTGACTACCAGCGCCAGCTCTTCCTGCTGGACCACGCCGGTCTGCCGCTCAAAACCGTGCTGGAGCAACTGGACCTGCTCGGTGCGGAGGTCCTTCCGGTGCTGCGCAAGGAGTTCGACGCGCTGCGTCCCGCGCACGTCCCCGAGGCGCCGACCCACGAGAGCCTGCGTATCGCCGGGGTGCGGGCATGAGTACGCGCAAGCTGACCGTCGTCTCCGCCGGGTTGAGCCAGCCGTCGTCCACGCGGCTGCTGGCCGACCGGCTCACCGCGGCGACAAGGCGGGCCCTCGTCGAGCACGGCGAAGAGGCCGAGGTCGAGGTGATCGAACTCCGGGAGCACGCCCACGACCTGGCGAACAACCTGCTGACCGGGGTACCGACGGGCAAGCTCGGCCCCGCGATCGACGCGGTGACAGGTGCCGACGGACTGATCGCGGTGACGCCGGTCTTCAACGCCTCCTACAGCGGGTTGTTCAAGACGTTCTTCGATGTCCTCGATCCGGACTCGCTGACCGGCCTGCCGGTGCTCGCCGCGGCCACCGGCGGCACTCCGCGGCACTCGCTGGCGCTGGAGCACGCCCTGCGGCCGATGTTCGCCTATCTCCGAGCCGTCGTCGTGCCCACCGCGGTGTACGCCGCGTCGCCGGACTGGGGCTCCTCCGGCACCGGCGGCAGCGAACTCACCACCAGGATCGACAGGGCGGCCGAAGAACTCGCCGCACTGGCCGCGGGCCGGACTCGCCGGAACGACGGACCAGCCGAGCCGACGCCGTTCGAACAGCTCCTCGCCGAATCGCAGGGCCACGCCTGAGCGGTGGACCACGCTACGAGCGAAAACGGTGGTCGAGGGGGCGTTCCGAGCCGACACTGAGCTGATGGGACTCGGTTTCGGTGGCGAGATCAGCGACTTCTACCAGCGGTACAGACGCGGCTACCCCGACGCCGTACCCGATGCGATCGTCCGCAAGTTCGGCTTGAACCGCGACGATCTCGCGCTCGACCTCGGCTGCGGCACGGGGCAGCTCACGTTGCCCCTCGCGGAGCGGGTGGGGCATGTCCTCGGCATCGACCCCGAACCCGACATGCTGCACCGGGCCAGGAGTGCGGCAATCGAGCGCGGTGTCGGCAATGTGGGCTGGCTGCTCGGCTCCGACACCGATCTGCCCGCCCTGGGGCAGCTGCTGGGCAGGCCGATCGGCGCGGTCACCATCGGCCAGGCCCTGCACTGGATGGACCACGATGCGCTGTTCCGCACGCTTGGCACGTGGTTGCGTGCGGGCGGCGGCGTGGCCGTCGTGTCGAACGGGACGCCGCTGTGGCTGCAGGACGCACCGTGGTCCCAGGCATTGCGGTCGGTTCTGGAGGACTGGCTCGACACGACACTCACTCACACCTGCGGCACCGACGAGTCCAGCAGGCAGCGGTACACAGAAAGCCTCGTGGCTTCGGGATACGCGGTGACCGGGACGAGCGTCGAGTACGCGGGCGAACTCGACCTCGACGAGATCATCGGCGGTGTCTACTCGGCGATGTCCGTCGAGCAGCTGCCCGCGCCGGAGCAACGGACTGTTTTCGCGGACAAGGTTCGTGCCGAGCTGGAGCGACACCGGCCGTACGTCGAGCACGTACGGGTGACGACGCTGTTCGGCCGCGTGCCGGAGTAACACCCGCGATCGCGGGCCGATGATGCTGGGGCGGCCGCCGAGATCCGGCACCCGAGCCGCGTGAGGAGTGCGACATGGCGAAGTACGACCCCCTGCGCGACTACCTCGCCGGGATGCGGGACGACATCGCCGAGGTGCGGATGACCTTCGCCGAGATCGAGCAGTTCGTCGGCCCGCTGCCGGCCGCGTCGCGCTCGCATCGAGCGTGGTGGGCCAACGACTCGAAGCCCCAGTCCCAGTCCTGGCGTGCCGCGGGCTGGCACGTGGAGACGGTGGATCAGATTGGTGAGCAGGTCGTCTTCACCAGGGGAGTGCTGGACCTCGGAGCGTATGCGGAGCCCGTAGGTCCGGCTGCTGACTGGTTGTCGGAGGCGGAGGTGCGGACGGCCATCGTCCGTTGCCTCGGCGCGGACGGATGGGCGGCACGGCGCGAGTCCGGCCACGTGTGCGCGTCTCGTGCGGGCCGGACACTCCTCGTGCGGATCATCGGCGCGCCCGGGGCGGATCCCGAACCGGCGAGGGTCCGGCAGCGATATGCCACCGCGCTGCTGGACGCGATGCAGGCCCGCGACACCCACGACCGCGGTGCACACGAGACGGCCCTGGCACTACCTGATGTGGCCGCTTACCGGCACCTCGTCGACAGCACGTCGTCCAGCCTTACGGACCTCGGTCTCTCGGTCCTGTTCGTGCAACCGGACGGGCGGGTCAGCAGCTCCAGGACTGAGGAGATCGCCGATGATGCTCCCCAGCGCGTCGCCAGGTCCCGCTGAGTCGGGTCTGCCGCCCGGACGGTCTTTCGTCAGGTCGCTGGCGCATGGGTGCGCCGGTACCGTGGGAAACATGGCTGACGACGACATCTTCGGCCGCATCGATGAGCTGGTGGACGAGGAGCGCGAACTGCGTTCGCGGGCTGTCGGTAGCGGATTGAGCGAATCGGACACCCAGCGTCTGCGGCACCTGGAAGAGCGTCTTGATCAGTGCTGGGACCTGCTGCGCCAGCGCCGGGCACAGGACGACTTCCCGGACAGCGCCCCGGAACCGGCCGTTCGCCCGGTGGACGAGGTCGAGTCCTACCGCCAGTGACTCGGGCGTTCAGCCGACTTCGGCCGGGGCCGCGGAGCGGGTGTCGCAGGCCGCGGTTGTGCCTTCCTCGAAGCCCTTGCGGGCCCAGTCGGCCTGGTTCTCCCTGGTGCCGTGGGTGCTGCTGTCGGCCCAGTTGTGGAAGTCCTCGACGGCCGCCCGTGCGTCGGCCCCGCTGATCGAGCCGCGTCCCGCCGCGCTTTCGAGGAACAGGCCCGCGAAGCAGTTTGCCTGCAGTTCGAACCGGCGGCCCAGTGCGAGATCGCCGTCGCTGCCAGCCTCGAAGGTGCCCAGTTCGGCGTTCACGCGGTCCATGATCCCGGTCATGCGCTGCACGTGGTGGCCGTACTCGTGGGCCAGCGTCGCCAGGTGCGCGGAGCGGTCGAGGTCGAGACCGTCGAGCACCCTGGTGATCGGCAGATAGATCATCTCGTCCGCCCCGCAGTACAGCGCGGTGACCTTCGTCGAGGGTGGGAGCAGCCCGCACTTGGTGATCGCGTCGTCGGACAACGTGAGGCCCACTCGGGTGAACGGCCTGTCCGCCTCCTCGACCACCGGGCGCCAGGCCTGCTCGAGGCACTCGATCTCGGCCAGGTAGAAGGCACGCAGTGCTTCCCGCTCGCCGCCGAGTTCCGGCAGGTCGCACCGCACCCTCGGCAGGGTCCTGCCCGCGGCCAGGAGCTCGGCCACCCGGGCACCGTCCTCCGGGTTCGCGCCGGTCACGCCCACCGGTGCGGCTGCCTCTGCGCTCGTGTCGTCCGGATCGCCGCCGACCGAGCTGATCAGGAACACGACGCTGAGCACGAGCGCGAGCACCCCGGCCACCGAGACGACCGGTGCCTTGCTTGCTCGTTCGCGTTCCGGCTCTGGTGGACGCGCGGCCTGCTGCACCGAGTCATCGATCGAAACCCGCTCCGCTACGAGCGGCAGGTCGTCGTCAATCAGCGGACGTGGCTCTGCTGAGCCCCGCCGATGTTCCCCCTCAGCGTTCACAGGCACCCCGCGTGGCAGTCGGACGTCGCCGCGCCCCCACGCGGACCCGTTCCTGAGCATAATCGCGAAAGCCGATTAATCCTAGAACAGAACGGAAACAGAACCGGACGAACACATACCGCAGCGTAGCGTTACAACCCGCTCGGGTATGTCTCCGCCTCGCCGTGGGCCTCGGGCTCCCAGGGATGTAAGGGCACCAGCGCCGTGCTTCTGTCGCAGTGCACGAACGCGTCGTACCGCGCCGAGAGCACCGTGGGGACGTAACCGCCGGTCCGCGCTCGCCGCGGGTCGTACACCACGCCGATCGCCCGGTGCCCGCGTACTCGCTCGGCCCACGCGGACGGGGCGTCCGGCTCGAACACGAACAGACTGTCCCGGTCCGGCACGGCCTCGTTGAGCAGTCCCTCCGTGCTGTCCTGTCTTGCCGGAGGCACGGACACCCTGCGCACCGGTCCGCCCCAGCGCGGGGAGCCGATCACACTGCCACTGTGTGTGCCGAACCCGACCGCGACCACCCCGTCGCGCTCGTGCCGCTGACGCACCAGTTGGCCGAGGTTGAGCATGTCCGCCTCGGCCATGTCCGTGGCCCGCGCATCGCCGATGTGGGTGTTGTGTGCCCACACGATCGCCTTGGACTCGGGCCCGTAAGCCTCGGTCAGCCGGTCCAGGGTGTCCGCCATGTGCATGTCCCGGATGTTCCAGGCCCGAGGTCCGCCATGGATCATCTCCCGGTAGTAGCGTTCGGCGTCCACCACGACCGCAGCGTTCTGCTCGGCGACAAAGGCCGGACCGAGACCGGGAGTGGCGCTGAGGCTGGCGCGGTCGCGCAGGTCGGCCAGCAACGCGGTCACCTCGTCCTGGCAGCCGTCGGGCACCATCGAGGTGGAGGTCGCGTACGACTGGGGATCCTCGTCGTAGGGCTGGAAGCACCGGTACGCCGACATCGCGGTCTCGACCTCGTCGGGGTGGTGCTCCCGCAGGTAGTCGAGGATGGCGCGCAGGGAGTCCCACAGGCTGTACATGTCGAGGCCGTGGAAGCCGACCGGCGGATCCTGCTCGCGGGTCTTGTTCATCTCGCGCAGCCAGCGGGCGAAGTCCACGACCTCCTGGTTCGCCCACATCCAGGTGGGCCAGCGCCCGAAGCTCCAGAGCACCTGTTCCGGATCGTTCGGCACGCCCGCGACTCCGGAGACACAGCAGTGCAGCTGGTGGCAGTCCGGCCAGTCGCCCTCGACCGCGACGAAGGAGAACCCGTGTTCGGCGATCAGCCGTTTGGTCAGCTCCGCGCGCCAGCGGTAGAACTCGGCGGTGCCGTGCGAGGCCTCACCGAGCAGGACGTACCTGGCGTTCCCGATCCGCTCCAGCAGGGGATCGAGGTCCTGCGGGCTCAGCAGCGGCAGCGCGTCCTCGCGAGCCTGGCGAACCTCGGTCGTCTCGTCGATCATCTTTTCCCCGCCAATGCCGTTCGGACGTCCCGCACTTTCCCGGGAAAGTGCCGTCTTGGGTGGGTCCGCACTTTCCCGGGAAAGTGCGGATGGGGTTAGTTGGTGCAGGTGTCGATCTTGCTTGGAGGTACTTGCAGACGCTCCATCCCTGGAAGGTGAGGGGCGGGCGGTGACCGCACTTTCCCGGGAAAGTGCGGGATTCGCCGCGCGGGAGATGCGGCGATCATCGGGTCCCCGTTTTCCCCAGCGCGGCCAGGACCTCCTCGTCGGTGGTCTGGCTGAAGTCGCCGTACCACTGGCCCACCGCCCGGAAGTCGTGTGGCTGGGACAGGCAGATCACCTCGTCCGCCTCGTCGTGCACCGCGGCGGCGGCCTGCGAAGAGGACACCGGGACCGCGAGGGTGAGGGTGGCCGGCTGCTGCTCCCGCAACGCCCGTAGCGCCGCGGTGGCGGTGGCGCCGGTCGCGAGGCCGTCGTCGACCAGGATCACGTCCCGTTCCTCGCGGGGCTCCGGCGAACGGTCCGCGTGATACACCGACTCCCTCCGGCGCGCCTCCGCCTGCTCCCGCTCGCAGATGTCGAACAGTTGCTGCCGGGTGAGCCCGAGCTTGGCCAGGAGCACGTCGTCGTACGTCGCAGGGCCGTCCGCGGTGACGGCGCCGACGCCCAGTTCCGGCCTCCCCGGCGCGCCGATCTTGCGGGCGACCACGACGTCGAGCGCCGCACCGAGCCGGTGGGCTATCTCCGCGGCAACGGGCACTCCGCCCCTCGCCAGCCCGAGTACCAACGGCTGGGACCACTGCCTGTGCAGCAGTACCTCGGCCAGATCGCGGCCCGCTTCGCGGCGGTCGGCGAAGACGGGACCTCTGCTCGTCGTGCGTGTCATGGGATGCACCCCATCTCGTGTGCCGTGTTTCCTGCTCAGCGGGCGAAGAGCCCGACCAGGTTGCCGTGGGCCAGCACATGACCCTCCATGGCCGCGTGCACGTGTTCGGCACCCGGCGCCTCGACAAGTCCGAGTGGCTGGTCGACGGCGTAGAGCTGGAAGAAGTAGCGGTGGGGCTCGTCCCCGACGGGCGGCTGCGGGCCACCCCAGCCGAGTTCGCCGAAGCCGTTTCGGCCGGGGGAACCGCCAGGCGACTCGCCTTCGCCCACGCCCGTGGAACTCGGGGAGATGCCGGTGACGACCCAGTGCACGAACGTGCCGTTCGGCGCGTCCGGGTCCTCGCACAGCAGGACCAGCTCGCTGGTCCCGTCCGGAATGCCACCCCACTCCAGCGGTGGCGACATGTTGCCGCCCGCGTAGGAGTATCGGTCGGGGATCAGCGTGTGGTCGTTGAACGCCGAACTGCGCAGCTCGACCTGGGTCGAGAGCGGGCGTGGCGGGTCGTCGATGCCGGGGGAGCCCCGGCTCGTGCCCCTGGTGCCCTGCGGACCTGCCGCCCGGTCGGGGTCACCGAGCGGGCGGGGCGGATTGTCCCGCTGCAGGTCCGCGTTCGCGGCCCGGTCAGCGTGCTGGTCGGGCGCCTCACCCGCGTCGTACTCGTCCCGCAGGCGAGTGCGCTTGATGTCGTACTTGTGGCTGCCGGGATCAGGCATGCGCTCCTCCTCGCCGGTCGTCTCCAACCAGCGGGTACCCGGGCCGCGCCGCCGCACACGTAACGGCGCGGCCCTGGTCTCCCTAGGAGCGGAACTGGTCGTCGCGGTACTCGCGTGCGCTGCGCTGCTCGGCTGTGGACTCGTCGTGTTCGCGGGCCCGCAGCTCGACGCGGCGGATCTTGCCGGAGATCGTCTTGGGCAGGTCGGTGAACTCCAGCAGCCGGATGCGCTTGTACGGCGCGAGATGCTCCCTGGCGTAGTTCAGGATCGCCGCAGCGGTGTTCTCGTCCTCGGCCCAGCCGGAGGCGAGGACCACGTACGCCTTCGGCACGGCGAGCCGCACCGGGTCGGGTGAGGGGACGACGGCGGCCTCGGCCACGGCCTCGTGCTCGAGCAGCACGCTCTCCAGCTCGAACGGCGAGATGCGGTAGTCCGATGCCTTGAACACGTCGTCGGTGCGCCCGACGTAGGTGATGTAGCCGTCCTCGTCCCGGGAACCGACGTCGCCCGTGTGGTAATAACCGTCGCGCATGACCTCGGCATTGCGCTCGTCGTCCCCGTGATAGCCGACCATCAGTCCGAGCGGCCTGCGGGAGAGGTCGATGCAGATCTCCCCGTCCTGCCCCGGCTGCCCGGTCGCCGGGTCGACCAGCGCGATCACGTAGCCGGGCGTCGGACGGCCCATCGACCCCGGCTTGATCCGCTGACCAGGGGTGTTGGCGACCTGCACGGTGGTCTCCGTCTGGCCGTACCCGTCCCTGATGCTGATTCCCCAGGCCTTCTCCACCTGCTCGATCACCTCGGGATTGAGCGGTTCGCCCGCCCCGACCACCTTGCGCGGGGGCGTCCTGAGCTTCGTCAGGTCGGCCTGGATCAACATTCGCCAGACCGTCGGCGGCGCGCAGAAACTGGTGATGCCGCATCGGTCCATTTCGGACAGCAGGCGGTCGGCGTCGAAGCGGGAGTAGTTGTGGATGAACACGGTCGCCCCGGCGTTCCACGGCGAGAAGACGTTGCTCCACGCGTGCTTGGCCCAGCCGGGGGAGGAGATGTTCAGGTGAACGTCGCCGGGTTCGAGGCCAATCCAGAACATTGTGGACAAATGACCGACCGGGTAGGAGGCGTGTGTGTGCTCCACCAGTTTCGGCTTGGCCGTCGTGCCGGAGGTGAAGTACAACAGCAGCGGATCCGTGGCCTTTGTCGTGCCGTCGGGCCGGAACTCGCCTTCCTGATCGGCAGCCTCGCGGTAGTTGTGCCAGCCCGGCACGGGCTCACCGACCGCGACGCGGGTGTAGTCACCTGGTACCGCGTCGAACTTGCCCGCGTCGGACGAGCCGACCACCACGTGCCTCGCGCCGCCACGCTCGATCCGGTCGATCAGGTCGGCGGGGGCCAGCAGCGTGGTGGCGGGGATGACGACGGCGCCGAGCTTCATCGCCGCGAGCATCGTCTCCCACAGCTCGACCTGGTTGCCGAGCATGAGCACCATCCGGTCTCCCCGGCGGACACCGAGGCCGGCCAGCCAGTTCGCCACCTTGTTGGAACGCTCGGAGAGCTCGGCGAACGTCCAGCGACCCTCGCTCCCGTCCTCCTCGACGATCCACAGCGCGGCGCGGTCGGCGCTGTCCGGGGCGACCGCCAGGCTGTCGAACCAGTCCAGTGCCCAGTTGAACTCGTCCAGTTCCGGCCACTGGAACTCCCGGTAGGCGGTGTCGTAGTCCTCCAGGTGACGCAGCAGGAACTCACGTGCGTCGCGAAACGCCTGGATGCTCGAAGCCATGTTGTTCTCTCCCGAGGTCCGAATGGGACGCAATTTGAGTAGGATCGTGCGATCCGCCGGGGGTGCCGCACCACCCCCGATCGGGGGTGACGTGACTGATCGCCGATGGAGGTGATCGCGTGGTGGGCGAGCAGCGCCTGCGCGACGACCGGGTCGCGATCCGTGCTGCGCTGCTCCAGTTGCGCAAGGAGACCGGGCTGCCCGTCGTCTTCGGCGGGCCGGTGCTGCGGGGGCGCCGGTTGCAGCTGTCCGAACTCGTCGGCACCGTCACCAACTCCCTGCAGGGTCTCGCCGTGGCACCCGGATCGGGGCTGGGTGGCAAGGTCGTGGCACTGGGCCGGGTGCTGGCCCTGAACGACTATCCCAGCGCGCGGGGGATCACGCACGACTACGACGCGGCCGTCGGCGCGGAGGGGCTGCGGGCCATCATCGCGGTCCCCGTGGTCGTGCGCCGCACCGTGCGCGGCGTGCTCTACGGAGCGGCCCGCAACGCCGCCTCGCTCGGTGACCGGACACTCGGCGCGGCCGTGGACACCGCCCGTGGGCTGGAGCAGAACCTCGTCGTCCGCGATGAACTCGACGGTCGGCGCACGAGCGTGCGTGCGTTCACCGAGGCCGGAAGCCAGCCGTGGAACTCCGCCGACTGGGAGGAGGTCCGTGCGGCCCACACGGAACTGCGGCTGCTCGCGCAGGACACCGACGACGACGAACTACGTGCCCAGCTGCAGGGCGTGTGCGACCGTCTCGCCGCGGCTCAGCGCCGCCCCGGCACGCCGGCGCCGGTCGCCGCGCTGACGCCGCGGGAACTCGACGTACTGGTGTGCGTGGCGGCAGGCTGCACCAACGCCGAGTCGGGGCGGAGCCTGGGCCTGCGCCCGGAGACCGTGAAGAGCTACCTCCGCCAGGTCATGCGCAAGCTCGGCACGCACGGACGCCTGGAGACGGTTATCGCCGCGCGGCGGGCCGGCCTGCTGCCGTGATCACTCACCCTGTTCCTTCCTGATCACCATCACCGGACACTCGGCGTGGTGCAGCAGCGCCTGGCTGGTCGAGCCCATCAGCATGCCGCGGAACCCGCCCCTGCCTCGGCTGCCCACCACCAACAGCTGAGCGCCGCGACTCAACTCCAGCAGCTGGTGCCGGGGCTTGTCCCGCTCCACCACCCGCCGGACTCGCACGTCCGGGTGGCGTTCCTGCCACCCGGCGAGGCGCTCGGCGAGCACCCGCTGCTCGGCCTCCTCCAGCGGCTCCCACTCGAACTGCAACCGGGTCTCGCTGAACACGGCTTCGGTGTCGGCGTCGCTCCAGGTGTGCACCGCGACGAGCTCCGCGTCACGCAGCGCCGCCTCCTCGAACGCGAACTCGATGGCGTCCTCGCTCAGCTCGCTGCCGTCGACACCCACGACCACCGGACCTTCGGGGGCCGGTTGGCCGCGCACGGACACGACGGGGCAGTGCGCGTGCGCCGCCAGCGCGATGGTGGTGGAACCGACCAGCAGTCCGACGAACCCGCCGCGGCCCGACGCGCCCAGCACCACCATCCGGGCCGTCGTCGAGGCCTCGATGAGGAACGGGATGGGGGAGTCGGGGGTGACCTGGGTGTGGATCTCGACGTCGGCCTCCGCCGCGGCCGCCAGTTCCGCCTCGTGCACGACGTTGTTCCCGTGTTGCTCCAGCTCGTCCAGCAGGCCGCCCGGGGGCGGGAGCGTGGCACCGATGTAGAGGTCCGGATAGCCCGACGCGCTCACCAGGCGCAACGGCGTGTTCCAGCCCGCGGCCTCCCGTGCCGCCCAGCGGACCGCGTCGAGCGCCCGCTCCGATCCGTCCACTCCGACGACGATCGGCGCATTGCCGTGCTGTCGCGTCATCCGACCTCCTTGGTCCCGCGGCCTGCCGCTTTCCTGCCCGATTGTCCCGCCGGTGACCGTTTCGTGCCGAGCGTTTCGCCACCGCGATCCTGGGCATCCCGAGGAGGACCGTGCGGCACGACGTTCGAGGAGATGCTCATGCCACTGGAGGTCGACCACCTGCGCCGGCTGCTGGACGCCGGGCCCGGTGCGCAACTGATGCTGCGGGAGGGCGACTACGTCCTGACCGGTCCCTCCGGTACCGAGGAGGTGAAGGGCGCGCTGCTGGTCATTTCGCGCGCTGCCCTGCGGGACCGCCTCGGTGACAACCCGGACGACGACGGGCTGCGCGAGCAGGTCGCACTGCTGCGCACCGAGATCTCCACCCTCGGTGCCTGACGTGCACCCCAAATCCCCACCCTCATCACCGGAACTCGTTGACGGGTTCCCGCCGGGGTCACGAAGCTGAGGAGGACGTATGACCGAGGTCTGCCGCACCGTCCCCGTGCCGGCGAAGGACATCTTCGCCGTGCTGGCCGACGGCTGGTCCTACGCAGGATGGGTGGTCGGTGCATCACATATCCGCGATGTCGACCCGAACTGGCCGTCCGTGGGGTCGCGGATCTACCACAAGTCCGGTCCGTGGCCGGTCCAGGTCGCTGACGAGACCGAGGTGCTGACCATGGAGCAGGACCGGATGCTGGAGCTGCGGGCGAAGCTGTGGGTGCTGGGTGACGTACGTATCCGCGTGTCGCTTTTGCCGTTGGCCGAGCGGGAAACCGAAATACGGATGGAGGAGCATCCCACCGGTGGGCCCGTGAGCATGGCGCCGAAGGTACTGCAGGACCTCCTGCTCAAGCCGAGAAACCAGGAGGCGCTCGGCAGGCTCGCCGATCTGGCCGACGGCCGCGGCGGCGGCACCCCCTGACCCGCACTTTCCCGGGAAAGTGCGATCACCGCCCGCCCCTCACCTTCCAGGGATGGAGCGCCTGCAAGTACCACCAAGCAAGATCGACATCGGCGCCAACTACCACCATCCGCACTTTCCCGGGAAAGTGCGAGGCCCGACACGACACTTTCCCGGGAAAGTGCGGGTCAGGTGTAGATGCGCTTGTGCAGGCCCTGGATGAGACGCGCGTACAGGTCACCGGCGAGCCCGTGGCGGGCCAGGGCCGCCCGGGCGGCGTTCGCGCCGGGCGCGCCGTGCACCGCGCCACCCGGATGGGCCGACGCCCCCGCCAGGTACAGCCGGTCCACCGGGGTGTCCGCCCGGCCGAGTCCCGGCACCGGCCGGAAGAACAACTCCTGGTAGATCGCTGCCGTCCCGCCGTTGATCGCGCCGCCGACGAGATTGGCGTTGTGCGCCTCCAGCTGCACCGGGCCCTGTACCCGTCGGTCGACGATCAGGTCGGTGAAACCCGGCGCGTGCCGCTGCACGGTCTGCTCGATCCGGCGCACCACCTCCGCCAGTGATCGCTCGTCGTCGCAGCTGCCGTGGGGGACATGCGTGTACGCCCACACCGAGGCCGTTCCCTCCGGTGAACGCGTGGGATCGGTCGTCGTCATCTGCCCCAGCAACACGAACGGGTCCTCCGGCACCCGGTGCAGCTGTAGATCGGAGCTGAACCTGCTGAGCCCCTGGAGATCGGCGCCGAGATGCACGGTTCCGGCTCCGGCCGCACCCCGCGCCGTCCACGGCACCGGTCCGGACAACGCCCAGTCGACCTTCACCGTCGCGTCGTCCCAGCGGAAGCCGCGCAGGTCCTCCAGCAGCCGCGCGGGCAGTTGCTCCGGACCGACCAGATCGAGGTACAGCGAGGGCGCGGGCACGTCGGCGAGCACGGCGTGCCGGGCCCGCACCAGCTCCCCCGACGCGTCCCGCACCCCCACCGCGCGTCCCCTGGCCGTCAGCACCCGCTGGACCCGCCGCCCACACCGCACCTGACCGCCCCGTTCGGCAAGCCGGTGCAGCAGCGCGTCGGTGATCCGCCCCGCGCCGCCCTCGGGAGCCGGGAACCCGACGTCCTGGCCGAGCATCGCCAGCAGCCAGCCGAACACGCCGCTGCCAGGCTCCTCGGAGCCGAGATCCGCGTGCATCGCGTTGCCGGCCAGCAGCAGCCGCGCGCCCTCGCCGTCGAACCGTTCCTCGACCAGTTTGCGCGCGGGCAGTGCCAGCAGCCGCGCCAGCCGCAGCGCCTCACCGGTGCCGAGTTCGCGCAGCAGCCGCGCGGCGGGGCGGACCGGGGGGAACGGGCGCAGCAGCGCCTCCATCAGGTCGTCCCTGATCCGCTGCCACTGGGCGTACATGCTTTCCCAGGCCACCGCGTCCTGCGATGCGAACTCGGCCAGCGAGGTGGTGGTGCGGCCGAGGTCGCGGGAGAGCACCGCGCACCGGTCGTCCGGCAGCACGTGGGCCAGCACATCCGGCGCGTGCCGCCACCGCAGCCCGTGGTTTTCCAGATCCAGACCGGCGAACACCGGGGAGGCTGCCGAGAGCGGAAAGAACGCACTGCACAGATCGGAGGTGAACCCCGGCGTATCCATATCGGCGGTATGCACCGCGCCCCCCGGCCGGTCGGCCGCTTCGAGGACGAGAACCTGCCATCCCGCGTCGGCGAGCAGGTTCGCGGCGACTAGGCCGTTGTGCCCCGCACCGATCACGACCGCGTCGACGACGTCGGTGCTCATCGCGTACCTCCTCTCCTGTCAGGCCTGTGGCTGGCTGCCGGGACGTCCCCAGGGGACCGACCGCAGCCGCGCCAGCAAACCGTTTTTTCCGTTGGGTTCGAGCGGGGGACTGGGCGCCCCTGCCAAGTCGCGCATCCCCTCGAGCAGATCCTTCAGGGCGCTCACGCCGTCCCAGCGAGGTGCCCAGCCGAGCTGTTCCCGCGCCCGGGTGGTGTCCACGTGCGCGACCTGGTCGGCGAGGGTCAGCCACCCGGGGTGTAAGGGCTGGACTCCGACCTGCCAGGTAAGACCGGCGGCCGCCTTCACCAGTCCGGCAGGCACCGGCAGACGCGGGCTGTCCGCCGCCCTGGTGACGTCGACGGCGCCGAGTGCCGGTTCGGCGGCCAGGTTGAACGCACCCGACTCGCCCCGGTTCAGAATCAGCCGGATGGCGTCGGCCACGTCCTCCGCGTGCACCAGCTGCAGCCGGAGTTCGTCCCACAGCGGCAGGGGCAGCCAACGCGCGCCGATCAGGCGTTCCGGAAGCAGTGCGCTGGTCAGCCACCTGGCGAACTCGCCCGCCGCGTCCCGCTGCACGACGGCGCAGGGCCGGATCCGGGTGAGCGTGATGTCGGGGCGGGTGGCGGTGAAGGCGTCCAGTCGGCGTTCGAGTTCGGCCTTCCCCCTGCTGTAGGCACTGCCGGGAACACCGTCGCAGGGCCAGTCCTCGTGTACCCGCTGCCATCGCTGGGCGGGCGAGTAGGCGGCCACCGACGACGCGCAGACGATGTGCCGAACTCCGGCGGCGGCCGCCGCGGCGAGCACCGCGGCGGTGCCGTCGTTGTTGGTCCGGCGCATCGGCGGATCCGACCGGGGCGGGTGGATGGCCCAGGCCAGATGGACCACGGCGTCAGCGCCGGTGAAGATCTCCGCCAGCGACGCGGGGGCGCTGGGCTCGCCGATGTCGCAGGTGAACCACGTCGCGCAGGAGTACGGCGTGCGGTCGCGGTCGGGCAGCCGCCGGGCCACGCCGGTGATGTCCCAGTTCTCCAGGTCCTGGCAGCGGCGCAGCAGTGCCGTGCCGATGTTTCCGCTGGCGCCGGTGATCACCACCTGCTTGCGGGAGTCGCCAGTGCCAGGCATTCCGTCGTTTCCACGCATCCCGTCAGACGCGGGGGAGTTTCGCGGGTCGATCCTGCACCTCCTCGAACAGGTCGCCGAACTCGTCGACGCGTTGCAGCACGTCGTCACTGGTGAAGACGAGGTCGGCCGCCTTGCGGCAGGACTCGACCTCGTCCCAGGTGATGGGGGTGGACACGGTCGGCCGCTCCCGGCCGCGCAGCGAGTAGGGCGCGACCGTGGTCTTGGCCGGGTTGTTCTGGCTCCAGTCGATGAAGACCTTGCCGGGACGGGCCGCCTTGGCCATCTTCGCCACGATGGCCTCGGGGTGCGCCTTCGCCAGCCGTTCCGCCAACGCCTTCGCGTAGGCCGAGGTCTGCTCCGGCTTCGTGGTGCGCACGGAGCAGTAGAGCTGCATCCCCTTTGAGCCGCTGGTCTTCGCCCACGCCGTCAGACCGTCCTCGGCGAGTTCGGTGCGCAGCAGTTCCGCGACCCGGCAACAGTCCACGATGTCGGCGGGGGCGCCGGGATCGAGGTCGAACACGAGCAGGTCCGGGCTGCGCCGGGCACCACGAGGGCCTACGGTCCACTGTGGAACATGTAACTCCAGTGCCGCGAGATTCGCCGCCCACACCAGTGTCGGCAGGTCGTTGATCACCGGATACTCGTTGATCTCCGATCCACGCGAGCCGCTGCCCCGCGAGCTGGTTCGCAGCTTGGCCGTGCGCACCCAGTCCGGAGCGTGACGGGAGACGTCCTTCTCGAAGAACGGCTCGCCCTCGACCCCTTCCGGATAGCGCAGGAACGTCGTGGCCCTGTCGCGCAGGTACGGCAGGATGACGGGCGCGATCCGGCTGTAGTAGTCGATCACGTCGCGCTTGGTGAAGCCACTCGCCGGGTAGAGCACCTTGTGCAGATTGGACAGACTGAGCGTGCGGTCGTCAACCCGTACGGAGATCCGCTGTTCAGCCATCGAGCTCCACCTCGCTCGCCTCCCGGTTCGGCCGCAGGCCCCGCCACCGAGGGGACCGCAGCCAGCCGGCCTTCGTCCAGTCGCGAAACACGACCTCCCCGACGATCTCCGGCCTTACCCAGTGCACGTTACGGTCCTTGCCCGAGGGTGGCGAGTGGAACGGGCTCCGCTTGCGCTCGAGGCGGCGCAACCGCCCGGCGAGGGATCGCAGTGTCTCGGCGTCGAAGCCGGTGCCTACCGAACCGACATAACGCAGCGCGTCACCGTGCGGCACGCCCAGCAGCAGCGAGCCGAACGAGCTGGAACGGTTTCCCTCGCCCGCCTGCCAGCCGCCGATCACCACCTCCTGCACCCGGACCCCGGCCACCACTGTCCAATCGGGACTTTTCCGGCCCGGCAGGTAAGGGCCGTCGACTCGTTTCGTCACGACGCCGGAAAGGCCGTTCGCCCGACCGGCCCGCACCACCGAGCCGCCATCGCCCACGTAGTGCTCGGGCGTCTGCCAGCTCGGCCCGGCCAGCCGCAGACCGGTCAGCAGCTTTCTGCGTTCCAGATACGGCAGCTCGAGGCAGGACCGCCCGTCCAGGTGCAGCACGTCGAAGGCCAGGTACACCGCGGGCAACCGGGCCTTGAGCCGGTGCGCCTGCCGGGTGTCGCCCGCCTGCTGTCTGCGATCGAGTCCCTCCTGGCTGGGCACCCCCTGATCGAGGACCACGATCTCGCCGTCGAGCAGCGCCTCGGTGGCCCCGAGTTCCTCGCCCATACCGCGTAGCTCGGGGAAGATGCGGGTCACGTCGGAACCCGCCTCGTCGAACAGCTGCACCCTGCCGCCCTGGGCCCTGGCGATCGTGCGCTGCCCCTGCCAGGCGAACTCGTAGGCCCAGTCGCCGTCCTCCCCGGTAGGCGGGAGGGCGCCCGCCCGTGCCCGCATCGGCGGGAGAAAGCCGGGAAGTGAGGCCCATTCACGTTCGGCGGGGTCCACGCGGCGCACCAGCCAGTTCCGATCGGACTCGGTGCCGTGCTGCTGGACGAACACATATCGCCCCCGCGCCCGGCGCCCGTGCAGCACGACCTCGACCTTGTGCGGAGACCAGTGCAGCGTCTCGTACCTGCCGTTGTCCCAGATCAGCATCTTCCCGCCGCCGTACTCACCCGCCGGGATCTCGCCCTCGAAGCTCGCGTACTCCAGCGGGTGGTCCTCGGTGTGCACCGCGAGCCGGGGGGTGCCCGGTTCGGGGGGCAGGCCTTTCGGCACCGCATAGGAGACCAGCACCCCGTCCCGCTCCAGCCGGACGTCCCAGTGCAGCCTGCGGGCATGGTGCTCCTGGATCACGAAGACGTCGTCGTTGCCGCGGGGGAGTTCGTCCGCGTCCGGCACCGGTTCGGGGGTGCGCCTGGAGTCTCTTTTTCGCCGGTACTCGTCCAATCCGGCCACTCTTGTCGCACCCCGCTCCCTTCCGGCATCGCCGTACAGGAGGGGTATCCGATGGCGGGTGGAGTGAAACTCGAAGCGAGCCAATTACGGCAGTTGGCCCCAAACGCGGCGCGGAGAGGAAAAGTCTCCTAAACTGCGTTCGGGAGCGCGACCTCCCCCAGTACGCGCTCCCTTAAGCCTGCCGTCGCCGACCCTCCCCCTCTGTCGGCGGCGGCAGGCCCCGGCCCAGCGGGGTCGGCTGCTCGCCCGGGTCGGCGAGCGTGATGATCGGTGGCATCGGCGGGCCACGCCGTACCTCGCTCGCCAGCCAGTAGCAGGCCAGTAGTCGCAGGCCGTACCACTCGCCGGGCGTCCACTGAGCTTCGTGTTCCGGAGGTTTCCAGCCACGCCGGTCGGCCTCCTGGAACACCTCGTAGCCGTGACTGGCCAGCAGCACCAGCGGGGTGACCGGTTCCGGCCGGGGCACCAGCTCGTCCTCGCAGCGGACGGCGTCGGTCACGGCGGCGAGGTGCGCGCGGAACTGTTGCTGCACGTCAGGACGTCGGGACAACGCCGCCCAGCCCGATTCGAGCCGGGACTCCATCCGGCGCAACCAGCGTCGGGCCGATCGGTCCGTCAGCAACTCCAGCCAGTCCACACCCGATGATGCGCTACGTAGCCGCCAACTAGCCACCTGTGACGCCCATAGTCCGCCGGTCAGGGGATGGCAGGGACTGGCTGCGCCGGTTCCTCGGCCGTGTCCCCGGTGCCGGTGGCGTTGCTGAGACAACCGAGGACGGTCGCGAGGACGTGACCGTCCAGATCGGTCAGCTCTCCCAGCCGGTCCCGGTTGATGAGCAGGCTGCTTAGCACGAGGTCGACCAGATTCGCTCCGACCTGCTCCACGGTGTCGCTGCCCTCGGGATCGAACCACGTCCACGCCCAGTGCGCCGAGCCGAAGAACAGCAGGCTCTGCACCCGCACGTCGCAGTCCCGGAACTCGCCTTCGGCGATGCCGTCCCGCAGCAGCGAGCGGACCAGCGAAAGGTACTCCGACCGCAGCCGAACCCCCTCCGCCAGCGCGACGTGCCGAGCCAGCCTGGCGATCTCCCGCTGGAACGCGACGGTCGCGGCGCGGTCGTGTACCTGGTACAGCATGAACGCGAACAGCAGCCCGGCCAGCCGTTCGCTCGGCGAGGCGAGGCGTTCCACGATCTCGCGGGCCTCACGCAGCCTGCGCTGCATGTACGACTCGTGCAACGCGGCCAGCAACTGGTCCTTGGTGCCGTAGTGGTGCACGATCGTGCCCTTGGAGATCTCCAGTTCTTCGGCTATGTCGCCGAAGTTCGTGCCGTCGTAGCCGCGTTCGGCGACGTAACGGGTGAAGGTCTCCAGGATCGCACCCGACTTGCCCGCGGTCGGTCTCCGCAGTCTCGAGGTGCTCATGACGTCATCCCCTTCTCAGATTCGTGGGCCACACTGCCCGGGCCTGGCGTTGGAGGACGTACGTCGGCCCCGGGAACACGTTCTTCCCGGGGCCACCGTAGCGGTCGGACGGCTCACCCGCCGCCGCAGTCACGAGTCAGGAGCGACCGACCTTTTTGATCGCTTCGCGAATGCGGAAGTAAGTGCCGCACCTGCAGACGTTCTCGATCGCGTCGATCTCCTCGTCGGTCGGGTCGGGATTCTGCCGTAGTAGCGCTACGGTCGCCATGATCTGTCCGGGCTGGCAGTACCCGCACTGCGGCACATCGAGTTCCAGCCAGGCTTCCTGCACCGGGTGCAGTTTGTCGCCGTCGGCGAGGCCTTCGATCGTGGTGACCTCACGGCCCTCCACTTCGGCCACCGGGGTCACGCAGGGGTTGATCGCGGCGCCGTCGAGGTGGCTGGTGCACGCCTTGCAGACGTCGATGCCACAGCCGTACTTCGGGCCCTTGACGCCGAGCTTGTCGCGCAGCACCCAGAGCAGCGGGAGGTCGGCAGGCGCGTCGACGGTGACGGCCTTCCCGTTCACGGAAAAGGTGTAGTTGGGCACGGGGGAACTCCTTGGAAGGGCCTGCGCTCAGCGCGGGAACGGCTCGAAGTCGATGTCGAAGTTGATCGGGAAGCTGCGCGGTTTGGTGCCGGTCGCGCGCGCGTAGGCGTTGGCGATGGCCCCGACCGCTGCCGGTACCCCGAGTTCGCCCGCGCCACCGGGCTCGCCCGTGGTGGCCGGCATGACCACGATCTCCACCTTCGGCGGCGAGTCCTTCTGCCGTGGGTAGTGGAACTGCGAGTAGGAGCCTTCGAGCGGCAGTCCCTTGTCGATGTGTAACCCGGCCCGCAGCGTGGTGGCGATCGCGTCGGTGAGCCCACCCAGCATCTGGCCCTCGAGGCCACGCGGGTTGATCGGCAGTCCGACGTCGACCACGATGCTCGCCCTGGTCACCCTCGGCTTCTTCGGATCTCGCGCGTCCATCTCCACCAGGCACGCGGTGACCGACTTGTACTCCTCGTGGAACGCGACGCCCTGCGCGAAGCCCGCAGGCAGCTCCCGGCCCCACTCGCCGATCTCCGCGACCTTGTCCAGCACGGCGCGCTGGCGGTCGTCCTTCAACGAGGCCCTGCGGAACTCCACCGGGTCCTTGCCCAGTTTCGCGGCCATCTCGTCGACGATGATCTCCTCGACGCCGCGGGTGTTCGCCGAGTACACCGAACGCCAGCTGCCGGTGTACATCTTCAGTGGGATCTCGTTGAGCAGGTTGGTCACGACGCCGAAGTTGTACGGCGTCTTCACCGTGGTCAGGAAGACCGTCTGCGCGAAGCTCAGGTTGCCGCCGACCGGCAGTTTCGCCGCGGTGGCGGTGAGGATCTCGCCGAGGCCGTGGCCGAAGTCGGTCTCCACCGCCGCGACCCGGTGCTCGAACGAGAGCACGTTGCCGATGGTGAAAGTGGCCCGCACCTTGTGGTGCGTCGCTGGCCGCGCCCTGCCGTGCCGCATGTCGTCGACCCGGGTCCACATGAGCTTGACCGGCTTACCCATCGCCTTGGACGCGTGCGCGGCCTCCAGCGCGCCGTCGAAGAAGAGCCTGCGGCCGAAGGAACCACCGCCCTGCACGACGTGCACGGTGACCTTGTTCTCCGGCAGCCCGATCTCCCTGGCGATCGTCTGCTTGGCGACGATCGGCGACTTGAGGCCCGACCAGATTTCCGCCCGGTCGGCCCGTACGTCGGCCACGGCGGAGTTGGTCTCGAGTGGAGCGTGGCTGGCGAAGGCGAAGTCGAACTCCGCGTCGACATGGTCGACGAGCAGCGGCGGCACGGCGAACGGCAGTGCCGCACCGCGCAGCTTCTCCTTGATTGTCTCGTTGTTCTCGTTGTCGACCGTGCCGGGATTCCAGGTGACGTCGAGCGCGTCCTTGGCCTTGAGGGCCTGCCCGAACGTCTCGGCCATCACCGCGACACCCGTGGGGATCACGGCGAGGTCGATCACCCCGGACATCGCGCGGATCTCGGCCTCGTTGTTCACCGCCTTCGGTGTCCCGTGGATCGTCGGCGCATGCCGCACCATCGTCGGCATGGCACCGGGGATGTCCATGTCCAATGTGTACTGCTTGGCGCCGGTGACCATGCCCCGGGCGTCGATGCGCGAGGTCGGGGTGCCGACCAGCGAGTGCTCGGATGCGGGCTTCGGTGCGACCTTGCCGACCGGAAGGGAGGCGCGGGCGGCGGCGTGCGACAGCGAGCCGAAGGTGGCCGACCGACCGTCCGGGGCGAAGACCGAACCGCCGCGGGCGGAGAGCCGGTCCGCGGGCACGTTCCACTGCTCGCCCGCGGCTGCCAGCAGCCTGGTCCTGGCCGCGGCGGCGACGTTGCGCATCGGTCCGTAGATCGCGCGAATGGTGTTGGAGCCTCCGGTGAGCTGGTTGAACAGCAGTTCGGGGCGGGCATCGGCCAGGATGACCTCGACGTTCTCCAGCGGGATGCCGAGTTCCTCGGCGACCAGCATGGCCGTGGCGGTGTTGATGCCCTGGCCGACCTCGGCGCGGGGGAGTTCGACGCGGACGCGGTTGTCCTCGCTGATCTCCAGCACGAGCATGTGTGCGGTCGGCGCCGCCGCGAGGATCAGGATGTCGCCAAGATCGACGACGTCGGCGGGTGCGGGCAAGCTGGGAATCTGCGCCTCGGCGGTGCCTGGGGCCAACGTGTCACCGCCCAGCTTGGCCGCGATGGTCAGCGTTGGCGCCGCGACCAGAAAGGTGAGGAACCGGCGGCGGCCGAGGCCGCCCTCGCCGGGCGGATCCGTGCCGGCATCGGGGACGGAAACGGGGGGCGTGGTGGGATGGGCCATCGGGACTCCGAATTCGGCAGCGTTGCCGTGGGGTAACGGGTAAGCAAGCGATCGTTAACCTCTGTAGCGCAGGTCACACTACTGGCTGACCGGCTGTACGGCCAGAAATTCACATACACCCTTTCGGGTGCACTGCGTGCCCTGTTTGCCCCGGGTGCAAATGCGGCGGGTTCGGCGTCACGGAAGAGCGCGTGTCGCCAACGGTTAGGCTGCCCTAATGACCGCGACCCTTGCCGGACCAGCCGGGCAACGCAGCCGTGGGCGCGTTGTCCAGGCCGGTCAGCGCCGTCGGCGGCTCGCTGGGCTGCTGGTCCTGCTGCTCGCACTCGTCCTCGCGGTCGGGCTGAGTCTGGCGTTCGGGGCCAGGGCGATTCCGCTCGGCGCGGTCTGGGACGCGTTGCTGAATCCACCGACCGGGGCACAGGACCCGGACACCATCGTGGTTCGCTCGCTGCGGGTGCCGCGCACCGTGATCGGCGTGCTCGTCGGGATGGCCCTCGGGGTCGCGGGCGCGCTCATGCAGGGTCACACCCGCAACCCGATCGCCGATCCCGGCCTGCTCGGGGTGAACCAGGGGGCGGCGTTCGCGATCGTGCTGGCCGTCGTGGTGTTCGGGGTGCAGGACCTCAGCTCGTTCATCTGGTTCGGCTTCGCCGGGGCGATGCTCGCCGCGATCGTGGTGTTCGTCCTCGGCGCCGTCGGCGGGCGCGGTGCGACTCCGGTGACGCTCGCGCTGGCCGGGGCCGCCGTGAGCGCACTGCTGTACGGCATCATCTCGGCGATCGTGCTCGGCAACCGGCAGGGCATGGAGACCTACCGGTTCTGGCACGTCGGCTCGATCGCCGGACGGGACTTCGCCATCGCGGGGCAGATTGCCCCGTTCCTGGTCGTGGGCCTGCTGCTGGCGCTGATGAACACGCCGGGACTGAACACACTCTCGCTCGGCGAGGACGTCGCGAAGTCCCTCGGGCAGGACCTGCGCCGGACGCGCGTCACCGGCGTGCTGGCGATCACTCTGCTCACCGGGGCGGCCGTGGCAGCGTGCGGACCGATCGCCTTCCTCGGGCTGATCGTGCCGCACGTCGCCCGGTTCCTGACCGGGCCCGACTACCGCTGGCTGGTGCCGTTCGCGGCGCTGCTCGGCGCGGTCCTGCTGTTGCTCGCCGACGTGCTCGGCCGGATCGTCTCCGGCGACAGCTTCGAGGTCGGCATCATGCTCGCCGTGCTCGGCGCGCCCGTGTTCATCGTTCTCGTGCGCCGAAGAGGGTTGGCCAGGCTGTGACTCCCACGACTCCCACGACCCAGTCGACCCGGTCGACCCCGACTCGCGAACTCGACACCACACCCGGGCGCAGGGTCGTCCGGATCGGTCCCTTCGCCGCGGCCGTCCGCCCGCGAGTGGTGGCCGTGCCGCTGATCGGCCTCGGCCTGCTGGTGCTGGTGGCCGCGCTGAACATCGGCAAAGGCAGCTCCCATATCGAGGTGCTCGACGTGCTGCGCACGCTGGCGGGCGGGGGCGACCGCCGCGAGCAGGGCATCATCTTCGACCTCCGGCTCCCGCGCACACTGGCCGGGATCCTGGTCGGCGCGGGCCTCGGCCTGGCGGGGGCCGTCTTCCAGTCCATCGCCCGGAACCCGCTGGCCAGCCCGGACATCCTCGGCATCACGTGGGGTGCGGGGGCGGCCGCGGTCGCGGTGATCGTGGTGGGCGGATACCGGGGTCAGATCAGCGGCGTGGCGGCCGAGATCGGCGTGCCCCTCGCCGGGCTCGCCGGGGGAGTCCTCACCGGTGTGCTGCTCTATCTGTTGTCCTGGCGCAAGGGGATCGACGGGTACCGGCTCGTGCTGATCGGAATCGGGCTGTCCGCGGTCGGCTACAACGTCGTGAACTGGCTGCTGACGGTCGGCGACGTGGACGACGCCACCCGCGCCACGACCTGGCTCGTCGGGAACCTGGGCGATGTCGGCTGGGAGGCGGTCACCCCCACGGCCATCGCGCTGGTCCTGCTGGTGCCCGCCGTGCTGGTCTGTGCGCACACCATCGGCGGACTGCAGTTCGGCGACGACACCGCACGCGGCCTCGGCATCAGGGTGGACGGCGCGCGGGCGACGTTGTTGCTGCTGGCGGCGGCGCTGGCCGCGGTGGCGACCGCGGCCGCGGGGCCGATCACTTTCGTCGCGCTGGCGACCCCGCAGATCGCGCTGCGGCTGGCCCGCACCGCGCAGCCGCCGCTGGTCGGCTCGCTGGTGCTCGGCGCGCTGCTCACCGTGGGCGCCGACCTCACGGTGCGCCTCACGCCCGGTGCCTCCGACCTCCCGGTCGGGGTGCTCACGGCGATCCTCGGTGCGCCGTACCTGATCTTTCTGTTCGTCCGATCCCGCCGGGAGGCTCGCGCATGACACGTCTGAAGGCCGAGGGTGTGCGCCTCGGGTACGGCGAGCGGGTGGTGGTCGAGAACCTCGATCTGGACGTGGTGGACGGCTCGGTCACCGTGATCATCGGGCCGAACGGCTGCGGCAAGTCGACGCTGCTGCGCGCGCTGGGCCGCCTGCTCAATCCGCGCGCGGGCGCGGTGCTGCTGGACGGCAAGCGGATCGACCGGCAGCCGACGAAGGAGGTCGCGAAGGTCGTCGGCCTCCTGCCGCAGGCGCCCAGCGCGCCGGAGGGGCTGACGGTCGCCGATCTGGTGACGCGGGGCAGGCATCCGCACCAGAGCTGGTACCGGCAGTGGTCGGGCGACGACGAGGAGGCCGTGGGCCGGGCGCTGACGCTGACCGGGATGGACGTCCACGCCGAGCGCGTCGTGGACCACCTCTCCGGCGGGCAGCGGCAGCGGGCGTGGATCTCGATGACGCTGGCACAGGACACTTCGTTGCTGCTGCTGGACGAGCCGATCACCTACCTCGACCTCGCACATCAGGTGGATGTCCTGGATCTCGTGCACCGGCTGCACACCGATCGGGACACGACGGTGGTGATGGTGCTGCACGACCTGAACCTCGCGGCCCGGTACGCGGACACGCTGGTCGCCATGCGCGACGGGCAGATCGTGGCGCAGGGTTCCCCGGGTGAGGTGCTCACCGAGCAGCTGCTGTCGGACGTGTTCGGCCTGGACGCGAAGGTCCTGCCCGACCCCGTCTCGGGGACACCACTGGTGATCCCGATCAGCGCCCACCTCCGCCCCGGCACCTAGAACTCGCACTTTCCCGCAAAAGTGCGGTTTCAGGGATGGTGCGCCTGCAAGTACCACCAAGCAAGATCATCAACGCCGCCAACTACCTCCAACCGCACTTTCCCGGGAAAGTGCGACGTCACCTGCCGTTGGCCCGGTTGAGACGGGCGAGGATCCCCGCCTCGGACTCGTCGACGTAGTTCCTTGCCGGACCGGAGAACAGCAGCACCAGTCCGATGATCGACACCACGAGGGTGAACATGGAAACGACCACAACGGAGAGGGTCTCGCCGGACCAGCCGAATCCGTAGGTGCGGAGGCCGGTCAGCATCAGCACCAGCAACAGGTCGAACGCCACGGTGGCGATCAGCACCTTCGTTCTGGTCGCCCTGCGTCCGAGCCGGACCCGCACGGCGAGCACGAGGTAGCCGATATTCAGCAGCAGCAACGCGCCGTACGTTCCGCCCGAGGGATCTCCTGCGCCCAGAGCCGAGGACGACGAGATGACGTTGTCGAGGTACACGACGAACCAGGGGACCGCGCTGAGCACCAGCAGCACGGCGGCGAGCGTGAGTTCACGCGGGGGCGAGAACACCGATTTCCGGCCGGCACCGCGTGCGCGACCGCTGTCTGGAAGCACCATTCGTCGAACCTATGCCCGGCGATTTCCCTGGTCGAGAAGCTAGTCCGGTACCTGCCATCGCCGTGCCAAGCCAACGCATCTGACGGGGGATGGAGATCCCTCCACAGAGGGAGGAGCTGGATCCCGGCGGCGACAAAGCTGTGGGCATGACGAAAACGATCGACGCGGGCCCTGCGAACACGGTTGCCGAGACCGGCTGGCGGGCGAGGTGGCCAGAGTGGGCCGGGCTGGCTGCGGGCTTGTGGAGCCTGGTCTACGGAATTCTGGGGCTGTGCTGGTCGCTCGGTTGGCCGGGGTTCCCCTTCGGCGAGCGGGATCCGTCCAGGGAGCTGACCCTGTTCGCCGGAGCCGTGCCCGAGATCGGTGGCCCGATCATCGCCGTTCTCGGCCTGTCGGGCGCGGTCCTCGCGGTGGCGATGGCGCGCCACGGTCTGCCACCGGCGATGCGCGGACCCGGCGTGGTGTTCGGCTGGAGCTGCGCGGTGCTGCTCGCGGTGGTGATTCCGGACTACCGCGTGCTGATGATGCTCGCGTACCTCCCGATCTTCCTGGTCGGCGCGCCGTTCGGGTGGCCACCGGTCAGCTACCTGGACCACCTGGACTGGCCGACGGTCAACCTCATGCTGCTGACCTTCGGCGGACTGCTGTGGCTGCTCGCCGTGGTGTCGTACCAGCGACGGAGCAGGCTGAACTGCGGCAACTGCGGGCGCGGTGCGACCACGGGAGCTGCCTGGACGACCCCTGCGTCGGCGGCGAGGTGGGGCCGCTGGGCGGTTTATGTCGCCGTGGCCGTGCCGGTGCTCTACGACCTCACTCGCTGGGCATGGGCGTTGGGCTGGCCGCTGGGACTCAGCCAGGAGATGTGGGAGGACGGCCAGCGCGAGGGCATGTGGCTGGCCGGTGCGATCCTGGGCCTGCTCGGTCTGGCTGGCGCGGTGCTCACGCACGGCCTGACACATCGCTGGGGCGAGGTGTTTCCTCGCTGGATGCTCGGCCTGGCCGGCAAGCGGGTGCCCATCATGCTCGCTGTCGTCCCAGC
Organism: Amycolatopsis marina; assembly: GCF_900111885.1. Lineage (GTDB taxonomy): Bacteria > Actinomycetota > Actinomycetes > Mycobacteriales > Pseudonocardiaceae > Amycolatopsis > Amycolatopsis marina. The sequence goes on along the minus strand of NZ_FOKG01000003.1, from coordinate 210,484 downwards.
CGGGATCGTCGCGGTGATCGTGACCTCGGCCGGCCTGATGGTCGTCCGGCAACTGATCGCCAGGGGCTTTTCGATGGACCTCTGGGCGACCGTCGGTCCCATGGCCCTGTGGCCGATCTGGGGCGTGTCCCTCGCCGCGGCGGCACTGGCCTACTACCTCCGCCGCCGCGGTACGTGCCGCCGCTGCGGTCGCGGTTGAGCCGCGACCGCGGCGACGGCCGACTCACAGCCATTGCTGTTTCACAGGTCAGAACTCACGCAGATAAACCTTCGCGGTACTGCCCTTGCCGGAGTACGAGAAGTACTCCTCGTCCCCTTTCGGGCAGGCCAGTGGGCTCCTGAACTTTCTGTCGCCCACGTTGCCGTACACCTCGGCGCATTCCCCGTCCGCCGCGATGTCCTTCACCCAACCGTCGATGTAGATCTTCCCGTTGTGGCACCAGAGGGAAGCTGTGGCTCGCGCCCCGGAGGTCTGGATGTCGTAGTCGTCTCCACACTTGCCCTGAATGGTGAATTCGTCAGTCGTCTCCACCGTGCTTGCGGTGGCGACCCCCGCCATTGCGATGGAACTGATCGCCAATGCGGCTACAGCGGTAGCTTGCTTCAGCTTGCGCATTCCTTCCCCCTCATTCCTTGCGTTGTGCTCCCCATCACGAGAATCCAGTGCAGCACAGCCGAATCGGGGGCGCGGAAGATTAGCGCGGGTTCACTCGTTCGGAGGCAGGCCTGGCCGCGGCACCGCTGCCAAGCAGGGGACGCAGGGGGCGCCGCCGGGAAGGGGAAGGCTTTCCAGGACGTACGGCTCGAAGCGTTCGCCGCACTGCGCGAAGAGATGCGGGGGAATGCCGCCGTCGCCCGGCAGGCGGATCAGATGCACGACTCGCTCGCTCTCGCCTCGTGCGTGTTCGCGCAGGAGGCGCGCGAAGATGAGGGTCATGAGGCGGCCAGCGCGACGAGCGCACGGTCGCGGTCCTTGATCGTGCGATGGATCGCCACGACGGTGTCGCACGGCCAGCTGCGAAGACAGCCTCGACAGCGGCCGTGCGGCCCCGTTTCGTGCTGTGCCAGCGCTGCGCGGACGACGTCCACCAGGTCCGGGATGAGCCTGCGCGCCGTCGCGATGTCCGCTGTGTCCCAGTGGGTGCACTGCATCGCGAGGAACTCGGCGCGGTCGAGATGGTCGTACAAATCCTCGCGTAGCAACGCGTACGCCTCCGCCAGTGCGGCGGGAACTGTGGTCATGGTCTGCCTCCCACTACAGCCAACCCTGTGTCCTGTGGACATACCCGCGCCTCTTCGGGGGATATGTCCGCGCGCCGCCATGACACCGCTTGCGCGCGGTCTACTTTCGACCACATGGAGGACCGCGAAACCACAGTCCGCAGCCGGGAGCTGGGCGAGGGGCTGCGTGCTGTCATGCGCAGGGCCGGAATCAGCGGCAGTGAGATCGGGCGCAAGCTCGGCTGGTCGCAGAGCCGGGTTTCCCGGATTCTGACCGGGAAACGCGGCGGGACGGAAATGGAAGTGGTGAGCATCCTCGCCATCTGCGAGGTGAAGGGGGGCGAGCGCGAACGACTGATCCAGCTCGCTCGCGATCAGGGCACGCCGGGCTGGCTCCAGCAGCACGGCGACCGCCTGCCGAAGCAACTCCGCACGCTAATCGACCACGAGGACAAGGCGGTGAGCATCGGACAGTTCCAACCGGTGATTGTGCCTGGGTTGTTGCAGACAGGGGACTACGCGCGGGAGTTGATGGCCGAGACCGGCAATGCACCAGCCGATGAGATCGAAGACAGGGTGGCAGCCCGGCTGGCTCGGCAGAGCCTGTTCAGCAGGCAACCATCGGTTCGATTTACCTTCTTCATTCACGAATATGCTCTCCGCCTCCCCATCGGTGCTCCGGACATCAGATCGGATCAGCTGCACCACCTGCTGCGAATGTCGGTGCGCCCGTACGTCGCAATACAGGTGATCCCTGCATCGGTCGGTGGACACCCGGGGATCGCTGGCCAGTTCGAGTTGATGGAGTTCATCGAGTTCAAGCCAGTGGTGTACCTCGACAGCGAGACGTCCTGCCTCTTCCTTGAGGAGCCGGTGGAAATTGCCGCTTATCGCCGAATCTTGCATGGCCTCGCGGGAAAGGCGCTTGATGAGGGACAATCGCGAGAGCTGATTGCCAGCCTGGCAACCGAGCTGTACCCCTCGGGAGAGGATCGCGATGAACGTGCCTGAGCCGGATGGCGTCACCTGGCGCACCAGCAGCTACAGCACCAACGGTGGTGACTGTGTCGAGGTCGGGCACCGTGCCGACCAGGTGCTGGTCCGCGACACCAAGGACCGGCCCGGCGGCGCCCTCACCGTGCCCCGGGTGCCCTGGCAGGCCCTTCTCGACCAGGTGCGTTAGTCCAGTCACGCGCCTGCTTGTGCAGCGCGTCGAGCCGTTCCCAATGTGCGGCCAACGCCTTGCTGCCCTCGCTCGTCAGCCGGACCCAGGTCTCCGGGCGCTTGCCGCTGAACCGCTTGCTGATCGTCACCAGTCCGCCCGTCTCCAGTTTGCTGAGATGCGCGGACAGGTTGCCCTTCGACAGCCCGGTCAGTCGTTGCAGGAACAGGAAGTCGGCCTGCTCGCACGCGCTGAGGGCGGTGGTGATCGCCAGCCGGGCGGGTTCGTGGATCAGCTTGTCCAGTCCGGCGAGTTCCTCGAACGGTCCGTTCACGCGCTCGTGGCCTCCCTGGCTCCGAGAGTGCGCCGCAGCAGCAGGTGACCCCACACCTGCACCACGGCACCGGCCCCGCAGAGCGCCAGGATCCACATTTCGGTGTCGGACAGTGGATGCGGACCATCGGGGCCACCCAACGGGAGCAGGCTCACGATCAGCGCGGCCATGCTCACCAGCAGCATCGCCGGGGCGAGCGGGCGCAGGAACCAGGCGCCCGCCAGCGCCGCGCCCGCCAGAACGAGGCCCTCGACGCCGATCGGCAGCGTGAGGTTGAGGCTGCCCACCAGGAGCATGACCGCGATGACGGCGGCGGTGGGCCAGAGCAGCACACCCTTGTGCGCCTTGGTTTCGGGCTGTCGCACCTGGCCGTAAGTGCGACGGTAGTGAGCGAGTGCCGCGATGGCCGCCAGCGCCAGCGGTGGCGTCGCGGCCAGGACGACCCACCCGTTGATCCAGTCGCCCGCGTAGGCCATCGCCAGGCCGACCCAGATGAGCACCGGCACGGTCGCGAGTCCTTGTAGGTACTCGAAGTGTGCGGTGACGAAGCGGACTCTTTCCAGCTTGGCGCGATCGTTCACGATTCCTCCCCAGGAGCGCTGACAGGAGTTGACCGTACAGCGAGCCAAACCGGTTTGCAATGCAAACCATGGCGGTTTCAGTCGGCTGCCGCGCCCTGGATCAGCATGAGCAGCGAGTCCGCGGCCGGTGTCGCGCTGGTGGCGCCGGTCGCCAGCCTGCGCAGTTGCAGTCCGGCGATCAGCGCCACGACCGGACCGGCGAGCCGCTCGGCGTCCGGCACGCCGAGCGTGCGCAGGATGGTCAGCGCCAAGTCGTCGTAGGCGGCAAAACACCGCTGCGTCGCATCGCGCAGCGCGGGGTCGCGTCCGGCCTGCAGATACAGCTCCAGAGGTGCGATCTCGTCGGTGCCGAAGGTCATCTGTTCCAGAACGCGCTCCACCGTGGCCGCGGCTTCCCGCACCGAAGGGTTCCCGCCCCGCTGCGCCTCCGCGAGACCGGCGAGTTGCCGCGTCTCGTCCTCGGCGAACAACAGCATCGCCTCGCGCAGCAGCTCCGTCTGGCTGGGGAAGTGGTAAGTCAGCGAGCCGAGCGAGACCCCGGCCTCGGCGGCGATCCGCCGGTTGGTCAGCCCCGCCACCCCCTGCTCGCCGATCACGCGCAGCGACGCGCGGAGGATTTTCTTCCTGGTGCTCACGCGGGGGGCTTCCGCTCGTGCCAGCGCTCCACCGTCTCCAGCTCCGCGGCCAGCGAGATCAGCCGTTCCTCGGTGCCTTCCTGCCCGAGCAGCTGTGCACCCAGCGGCAGGCCGTCGGGTGTGAGGCCGGCGGGCACGTTCACCCCCGGCCAGCCCAGCACGTTCCAGGGCCAGGCGTAGGGGCAGGCGGCGATCATCGCCTGGTCGGTCTGCCACCCGCTGAGGCCGTCGAACCTACCGATGCGCGGCGGTGGGGTCGCCGTGGTTGGTGCGAGTAGCACGTCGATGTCGCGGAAGACCGCACCTACCTGCCGATGTAGCAGTGGTTCGGCTTTGCGGGACAGGCGCAGCGCGTGGCCGTGCAGCCACGATCCGGTTCGCGCGTTGGCCCTGGTTCGCGGATCGAGCACGGCTGTGTCGGGCACGCGGCCCACCCAGTCGTGCACCCCGGCCAGTGAGCGCGGAAGGAAGTCCAGTCCGATCAGGCCGTAGCGCGGCTCGGCCGGAACGACCTCGTGCCCGAGTTCGGCCAGCGTGCCCGCGAGCCGGGCGACTGCCTGGCGGACGACCGGGTCGAGCCGGGTTTTCGTTGCGGTGAAAGGGATTCGGATGGACAGGCCGATGCGCAACCGGTCCGGGGTGCGCTGTGCCGCGTGCTGGTGGCGGTGGCCGGTGCCCGCGACGACGTCGAGCAGCAGAGCGGCGTCGGCGACTGTTCTGGCGAGTGGGCCGATGACGGTCAGTCCGTGGAAGAGTTCCGGCTCCGGCGTGCTGGGCACGAGGCCGCGCTGGGTCTTGATGCCGACGAGGTTGTTCCAGGCGGCCGGAATCCGCACCGAGCCCGCGCCGTCGGAGCCGAGGGCCGCGGACACCAGTCCGGCAGCCACGGCCGCCGCCGAACCACCGGACGATCCGCCGGGGGAGTAGTCGGTGTGCCAGGGGTTGCGGGTGGCGCCGAACGCGGAGCTCTCGGTGAACGGCCACTGTCCGATCTCCGGGGTGTTGGTCTTGCCGACGATCACGGCACCGGCGTCCTTGAGTCGCCGGACGACCTCGGAGTCGTTGTCCCGCACCGGAAAGTCGCCCGCGCAGCCGAACGCGGTCGGCAGGCCCGCGATGTCCACGTCGTCCTTGATCGCGACCGGCACGCCGAGCAGTGGCGACCGTTCCCCTGCGGCCAGCCGCCGGTCCGCGTCGGCGGCCTCCGCCATCGCCTGCTCCTGACGCAGAAACCGGAACGCGTTCAGTGTCTGCTGCGCCCGCTCGATCCGCGCAAAGGCTTCGGTGGCCAGCGCGACAGCGGACGTTCGCCCCTCGGCAAGCGACGCCGCTTGGCTGCCCAGCCCCGCGAACGCAACCTCTGCACCCATCGCAATCCCCATTCGTTCGTTCGAACGAACAGTACCATCGCCCGCGGGTTTGGAGCGTCTGCAAGTACACCCAAGCAAGATCGACAGCGTCACCAACCGCTACCAAGCGGGGCTTGTACGCCCTTGAGTGGCCGTGCGGAGCACTTCGCTTGGTAGCGGTTAGTGGCGAAGTTGACCTTGCTTGGTGGTACTTGCAGACGCACCAGGGGCTTTGGCGGCGACCAGGACGAGGGTGGTCAGGAGGGCCAGGTCGGTGAGCAGGGTCATTCGTTGTGCCAGGCCTACGGGGAGTGTGGCGGAAAGCTGTTGCAGCACCGGGACGTCGCCGATCGCGTTCAGGGCGTAGCTCAAGCCGAACACGCCCAGGCTGAGCACGCCGATCCACGATGCCCGCAGCAGCAGGACCCGACTCCGTTCCATGCCCGCCACATCGCGCAGCCGGTCCGCGATCGCGAAGCCGACGCCGGGCAGGCTGAGGAAGGCCAGCAGGCTCGCGTACTGGTGGACGCGTCCGGTCGTCACGTCGACGGTGTCGGCGAAGTCCGCGGGAAACAGGGCTGCCGTGGCAAGGCCGAACGACCAGGTGATCAACAGGAGCGCGCCCGTCTGTCCCATCGCCACCCCGGCCGCCAGTAGCGCGCCGAGCAGCGCGAGCGACCCGATCGCGAGGGAAAGCACGCTGGCTTCCAGCAGGCCGCTTCCCCGCTCGGTGAAGGCGTAGCTGCTGATGGTGTCCAGCACCGGGTCGTGCGAGCTGACCACGTGCAGGATCACCATCGTGAACAGCGCCCAGCCGATCGCCGAAGCCGACGTCACCACCCAGGGCCGGGTTCTGCTCGCGTCCTGACTGACAACCTCGGCTCTTCGTGCCCCCATGTCACCCATGAACCAAGCCTGGCGAAAAGTATATTCCGTGTGATCCGGGAAATCCCTGATTCACCCCTGAGAACCACCCGTGCCGACGATCCGCCTCGCACTTTCCCGGGAAAGTGCGATACCCGGCGCGTGCAACTACAACACTTTCCCGGGAAAGTGCGAGCACCTCACCCGGAACACCGCTGGGTGTGATTCAGGGCTCAGTGAAAGTGGATCAGGGCGAGTGCCTGGTCATCGTGCCGCTTCGGCCGCGGCCACCGGGTGGCGTGCGGATCGTCGAGTTCGGCGTCGCGCACCGCGTCGAGAACCGCCCGCGCACCGTGTGCGCGAGCCAGTTTCAACACCTGCGGCCAGTCGAGGATCCGGTACTCGTCCACCCCGATCGCGACGCCGTCGGTGGCCAGCAGGACGGTTTCGAGTTCGGCGCGCGGCCAGCTCGCCCGTACCGCGTGCTCCGCCGCCCCGGGGTCCGCCTCGGCGACCCAGAAACCACCGCGAGCGTTGCGCTGCGCCCGCACGTCGGCACCGGTCCGAAGTTTCCCGCCACCGCGCAGCTCGGCGATCCGGTTGTCGGACACGACATGCACGCCCGCCCTGCTGAACGCGACGATCGGGCTGTCGGCGAGCACCAGCGCGTCCACCCGCTCGTCGGTCCAGCGCAGCATCGCCACCGTGCTCGACGGCGAGTTGCCGATCCGCAAGTCGTGCTCGGCCGCGACGTCGGCGATCGCGGAGGAGAGCAACCGCGCGAGGTCGGCGTCCGGCGCGGAGCGCAGGCCCGCCGCGAGCCGCTCGGTGAGCAGTCCCGCGTACCAGCCGCCGCTCGGCAGGTCGGGGGACGGTGAGGTCGCGCCGTCGAGCAGCACGACCGCGTTGTCCAGCACGACGACGTGGTCCTCGGTCGGGCGCGGCCTGCCGTCCGCGCCAACGCCTGCCTGCTCGGCGATGTCGATGTCGATGTCGGGCACCTGTCGACATTAGCGGGCGTCAACTGAGGTTGACATCCTCACCACGTCAACCTAGATTGACACCCATGACCGAAGTAACCGATCTCGCCGCCCAGGTCGGCGACCGCGATCCCCGAGTGGGACTGCGCGCGGTCGCGGCACTGCGGCGGCTGCTGGAGCAACTCGAGGCCGTGCAGGTCCGCAGTGCCCGCGTGAACGGCTGGTCGTGGCAGGAGATCGCCACCGAACTGGGCGTGAGCAGGCAGGCCGTGCACAAGAAGTACGGGAGGTAGGCAGATGTTCGAGAGATTCACCCGAGATGCCCGCGTGGCCGTGATCGACGCACAGGAACACGCCGTCCGGCTGCGGACCGAACGCATCGAGCCCGAGCACCTGCTGCTGGCGCTGCTCGACTCCTCGGGCGGAGTGCTCGGCGAACTCGGCGTCGAACCGGCGTCGCTGGCCGACGAGTTGGCGAAGATGCGACGAAGGGGCGGGATCAGCGCGTCCGATGTCGCCGCGCTGGAGTCGTTCGGTATCGACGTCGAGCGGATCGTGGAGCGCGTAGAGCAGGTGCACGGGGAGAACGCGCTCGCCGCTGCCGGGCGGCCACGCAGGCGACGCTGGTTCGGCTCCGATCACATCCCGTTCGCCGACGAGGCGAAGCGGGCGCTGGAGCTCACCCTGTCCGAGGCGCTGGAACTCGGACACAAGCACATCGGCGCCGAGCACCTGCTGCTCGCGCTGACCACCATGCCCGGTCCGGTCGCCGACATTCTGCGCGCCCACGGTGTCGACCACGCCGCCGTCCGCCAGGTGCTCGCGCGCATGCCCGCCGGTTAGTCGACTTCCGGCGGCCGATGGCGGTACGCGACCAGGGGGAGGAAGGCCTGGACCAGTGGGCCGATCGCCAGTGCGTACAGGGCGGTGCCGACGCCGACCGTGCCGCCGAGCAACCACCCGGTGGCCAGCACGGTCAACTCGATGCCGGTCCGCACCAGCCGCACCGAACGGCCGGTGCGCGCCGCCAGCCCGGTCATCAGGCCGTCGCGTGGTCCCGGACCGAGTCGCGCACCGACGTAGGCGGCGGTCGCCAGGCCGTTGAGCACGACGCCGCCGACCAGCACGGCGATCTGCCAGCCGAGGGTGTGCTGCTCGGGGAGCACGATCCTGGTCAGGTCCACCGTCACCGAGATGATGATGACGTTCAGCACGGTGCCGATCCCCGGCCGCTGACGCAGGGGGATCCACAGCAGTAGCACGGCGACCGAGGCGATCGCCGTGATCGTGCCGAAGGTCAGCCCGGTCAGTTTCGTGAGGCCCTCGTGGAGCACGTTCCACGGGTCGAGCCCCAGGTTCGCCCTGGTGAGCATGGCCGCGCTCGCGCCGTACAGGACAAGGCCGAGCACGAGTTGGGTCAGTCGGCGGGAAGGGTGGACGGACACACGAACCGGGAAGAGGTCAACCTTGGGCACAGGAAGAACTATCTGCCCGATTGGCTAGCTTTACCATAGCCAATTCTGAATAATTGGTCTGATGAACCGCGATATTCCACCAGGTGGACGCATATCTGGTCGCCGGTTGGCCATGGTCCTGGGCACCTGGCGGCACGGTGGCTCCCGCCGGGGCGCGGCCGATCTCGCCGGTGCGGTGGAGATGCAGGTGCTGGACGGGCAGCTCACGCCGGGCACCCGGTTGCCCGCCGAACGCGAGATGGCCGACGCGCTCGGTGTCAGCCGCACCCTGGTCGGGGCGGCACTGGACCGGCTGCGTGCCGATGGCCTCGTCGCGAGCAGGCGCGGCGCGGGGTCCTGGATCACCACGCCGCGCCGGGGTGGTCTCGACCCTGCCCCGCCCGAGGGGGCCGGGCTGATCGATCTCGCCCGCGCCTCCCCGCCTGCCGTCGCCGGTCTGCTGCCTGCGGTCGACGTGGCCAGGCGGCGATTGTGCGAAGAACTCACCGGCCACGGGTACAGCGACCTCGGGCTACCGGACCTGCGCGCCCGGATCGCCGAGCGCTACACCGCGAGGGGACTGCCGACGAGCCCGGCTCAGGTGATGGTCACCAACGGCGCGCACCACGGTTTCGTCCTGGCGCTGCGCACGCTGGCCGGGCCGGGGGACCGGGTGCTCGTCGACCGGCCCAGCTACCCGAACGCGCTGGAAGCCATCCGCGCTGCCCACACCCTCGCCGTTCCCGTCGGTCTCGACCCCAGCGGCAGGGACGGCGGCTGGGACATCGAGGGCATCGAGGCGGCGCTGCGCCAGGCGGCGCCGCGGCTGGCCTACCTGCTGGTCGACTTCCAGAACCCCACCGGCCTCCGGCTCGACGCAGCGGGCAGGCAGCGCCTTGGTTCCGTGCTGGCCAAGGCGCGCACTCCCGTCGTGGTGGACGAAACCCACGCCGAGGTGGACCTGGAAGGGGATCCCGTGGCCGGACCGCCGCCGCTGGCCGCCTTCGCCGGGGACTGGGCGATCACCGTCGGCTCGGCGGCCAAGTCGCACTGGGGCGGGCTGCGGCTGGGCTGGATCCGGGCTTCGGAGGAGATGCTCGGGCGGCTGATGGCCGCCAGGTACACCCTCGACCTCGGCTCCCCGGTGTTCGAGCAACTGGTCCTCGCGGAACTGCTCACCGACCCGGACACCGTGCTCCGGGGCAGGCGGGAGGAGATGCGGGTGCGGCGGGACGCCCTGGCCGACGCCGTGCGTGAGTACTGCCCGCACTGGTCGTTCCGCCTGCCTTCGGGCGGACTGTCCCTGTGGTGCAGACTGCCGGAACCGGTTAGCACGAGACTCGCCGTCGCTGCGGTGAACCATGGCGTGCAGCTCGCGCCGGGGCCGCGCTTCGGCACCGACGGCGGTCTGGAGAGCTGGGTCCGGCTGCCGTTCAGCCAGCCGGTCGAGCAGTTGCAGGAGGCGATGCGGCGGGTGAGCGCCGCGGCCGCGTCATTGCGCCTTTCAAGCGTCGGTCGTGGGCCCGCGGTCGACACCCCCGTGGCGTGACTGCCTGAGAAGGACGAAAAGACAGCCGGTGCGCCGGATGCCGGTCCGTCTCTCCAGGGACGTGAGACGGCGGGTCATCCAGCGCACCGGCTGTATGTCGCGGCTGCCTGCCGGCGCAGCCCCTCGACGTGCCGGCAAAGCGCCTGCGACTCAGGCGCGCATCGGACTGGTGTTCCTGCTCGGCGCGGTGAGCAGGAACGTCCGAAGCGCGCCCTTGGTGGGTCCTGGCGTCGCGGGGGCAGCGCGACGCCAGGACCGGGTCCCGACCCGGCCTGGCGCGGTCGGCCGGGCGGGAAGTCGTGTGGTCTGGGTGTTCATGTACGCCCCTCACGCCCTGGTTCGCGCTGCTGACAACGGCTGCGCGCGGGCGGATCAAAAGAGAAGTTGATCTTGGTTTGGACGCGGCGGTCCTGACTGAACGGGCTGAAGTCAGTCGGGGGAGGTGGTGGGCAGCCCGGCATCCCGGCCGGCGTCCTCGGCCGCGAGGCTGCGGCTGGTGCCCATCATGCGCAGCTGTGTGGTGTTGGCGGCCGAGCCCAGCACGGCGAGCGACTGACGGCCACCCGCGGTGTTGTCGGGGCCGGCGTTCGCCTGGCTGATCGGCCCAGTGGGCGCGGTGTGCGCGGGCGCGAGTGGATTGCCGCCAGGACTGCTGCCGGAGCCGTCCGAGGCGTTGGCGTCGCTCGCGTCAACGGATCCGGTCAGGTCGTGGACCAGGCCTGAGCCTGCCGGTGTTCGAGTTGGCCAGGCCGACTGGCGCTCCTGCGGTCCGGAAGGTTTGGCTGCCGGGCTCGGTTGCGCCGGAACGGGCGGAGAGTGCGGGACGGGCTGCGGTTCCGCCGGGGGCGGACCGGTGATCCGGTCACCGTCGTCCGGGGCCGTCGGCGGGCTCGGAGCGGGCTGTTTTCCGCCGCCGAGGTCTGGGAGCACGGGCCCGATGTCGGGCAGGGGCAGCACGATCGAACCGCCACCCGTGATCGGGGTGAGGACGGAACCCGCGCCATGGACCAGGCCGTCGACGGTTCCGCCGAGCGAGCTGACCAGGCCGTTCACTGTGCCGCCTACCAGGCCGAGCACGCCGCTGTTGTGGGCGGCAGGGCCGGTGGTGGCCACGGAGGGTGCGGTGCGTTCCCGATGTTGCAGGGTGTCGCCGACGTCGATGTCCTGGTCCGCGTTCTCGTCCGCGGGCTCCTCGGGGTCGCTGGTGGCGGGAGTCTTCCCGTCCTCGTCCGGCGTGGCCGGGTCCTGCTCGATGGGCTCCGCTGGATCGTCGGCCGGTTCGGCCGGTTCGCTGGGGGCGGGTTCGGCGGGTTCTGCCGGCTCCGTGGGCTCGGCAGGTTCCGCGGGCTCTGCCGGCTCTGCCGGTTGAGCGGGCTCGGCGGGCTCGGCGGGTTCGGCGGGCTCGGCGGGCTCGGCCGGTTCGGCCGGTTCGGCCGGGGCCGGAGTCTCGTCATCCGGAGCGGGAGCAGGCGCGGTAGGGGTGCTGTCGGGCGTGGACTGCCCGCTGTCGCCCGTGGTGTCGCTCGCCAGCGCGGGCGAACTCAGGGCCATGACGAGCAGCCAGCCCGCCACGGCGAGGCCCACGACCAGCAATACCCTGGCCAGGACGCGGACAGGGCCGGCGTCGAGCGGGAATGCCGATCCCCTGCTCAGCATCGCCACCACCACCGTCCGGGCCTCGGCTCATTCGAGCGTCGCTGCTGTTTCGTCGGGACACATCTGGCCTGGTAGCAGCTCTACCGGGGCTGTCCTTTTTCTAGCACCGCTGGGGAGTGTTTCACCTCTAAAGCGTTCGATCCAGCCCAGTTGGCCGAATTGTCGTACCGACACCGGTGGCGCCGGGTTCGTCGTTGATCACTGAGGGTACCTGTCGGCGGCTGATTGAGCAGTATCAACTTTCGCCTGAGTAGATCTACTCGACTGTGCCCTGACCTGGATCGTTAGGGATCCTGCCCACTCTGCGTGTCGTCTCAGTGGCAGTACGTCGCCGACGGCGGCGGCGACCGACGGGCGGTGCCGGCATGGACTTGCGTGAGGTGTGCCTGCGAGCGGCAGGGGGTGACCAGCGAGCGTGGGTCCTGCTCGTACGCCACAGCACCGGCCTCGTGCTGGCCGTCGCGAGGGCCTACCGCCTGGGCGAGGCCGATGCATGGGACGTGTGCCAGTCGACCTGGCTGGCGCTCGCCACGAGCTTGCCCTGTCTGCGTGACCCGGCCGCGTTGCAGGCCTGGCTGGTCACCACCGCGCGCAGGCAGGCCGTTCGGGTGGTCGTGCGCCGCCGGCACGAACTGTGCCCGCGTCCCGAGCGGGTGGATGACGCAACGCAGGTGCGGTCGCCGGAGGCGCTCCTGATATCCGACGAGTGCCGCAGGGCTTTCTGGCGAGCCCTCGCCGGTCTGCCGAAACGGCATCGGCAGCTGCTGTGGCTGCTGGTCATGCGGCCCGACCTCAGCCACGCGCAACTGGCCATCGAACTCCGCATCGCGCCCGGCAGCGTGGGCCCGCTGCGGGCCCGGTGTTTCGGCCGGATGCGCGCGCGACTCCTCGCCGACGGTTTCGATGGCGGCGACCTGCGCTGACCCGGGAAGTCGAGTGGCGCGGTGGTGGAGACGGGCGGGTCAGGCCAGCTTGTGCAGTCGGGCGATCGCCTCGTCGAGCACCTCGTCCCGCTTGCAGAACGCGAAGCGCAGGATGTGCTTCCACTCCTGTGGATGGTCGGTGAAGACCTGCACGGGCACTGCGGCGACACCGACCCGTTCCGGCAGCTGCCAGGCCAGGTCGGCGGCGTCGGTGAAGCCCAGCGGCCGGACGTCTGCGCAGACGAAGTAGGTCCCCGAGCTGGGCCGCACGGCGAACCCCGCCTCGGCGAGTCCGGCCGAGAGGCGGTCCCGCTTGCCCGCGAGGTCGGTGCGCAACCGCTCGACCCAGTCCAGCTCGTGCGTCAGCGCGTGCGCGACGGCGGGCTGCAGCGGCCCGCCGGAGACGAAGGTCAGGAACTGCTTTGCCGCCTTGACAGCGCCGATCAGCTCGGGGCGGGCGCAGACCCAGCCGATCTTCCAGCCGGTGCAGTTGAACGTCTTGCCCGCACTGGAGATCGAGACCGTTCGCTCGGCCATGCCGGGCAGCGTCGCCAGCGGGATGTGCTCGGCGTCGTCGAAGACCAGGTGCTCGTAGACCTCGTCGGTGATCGCGATCAGGTCGTGGTCGACGCAGGCGGTGGCCAGCGCCTCCAGTTCGGCGCGGGTGAAGACGGTGCCGGTGGGGTTGTGCGGGGAGTTGACCAGGATCGCGCGGGTGGCCGGGGTGACGGCGGCGCGCACGGCGTCGACGTCCAGCCGGAACCGGCCGGTGTCGGAGTCGGCCGTCAGCGGCACGACTCGCCGTGTCGCTCCCGCCAGCGCCACGGATGCGGCGTAGGAGTCGTAGTACGGCTCGATGACCAGCACCTCGTCCCCTGGCTCGGTCAACGCGAGCAGGCTCGCGGCGATCGCTTCGGTGGCACCGGTCGTGACGAGAATCTCGCTGTCCGGGTCGTGGTGGAGGCCGTAGCGGGTACGGTGTTCGGCGATCGCGGCACGCAGTTCGGGCCTGCCCGGCCCCGGCGGGTACTGGTTCGCGCCGCTGAACAGCGCGTTCTTCGCGGCATCGAGCATGCCGACCGGGCCGTCGGTGTCCGGAAACCCCTGTCCGAGGTTCACTGCACCGGTACGCGTCGCCAACGCTGTCATCTCCGCGAAGATGGTCGAGGTGAACGGCTGAAGACGAGGGACGAGGGCTGGTTCGCGCATATCGGCAGATCCTCACGGACAATGGTGGGGTGAAGCAACTGACGCGGGCTCCGGCCGATCCTCCCGGTGGCCTTGCCGGTGAGGAGGCCAAGCGGCGCGGCCTGCGCAAGATGAAGCTGGTGGCGCTGTCGTTCCTGCTCGGGGCGCTGGTGGTGTTCCTGCTCGCCAGCTGGGCCGAGTCGGCGGGCTGGCCCGGCTGGGTCGGATACGTGCGTGCGGCGGCCGAGGCGGGCATGATCGGCGGGCTGGCCGACTGGTTCGCCGTGACGGCCCTGTTCCGGCATCCGCTGGGGTTGCGGATCCCGCACACCGCGATCATCCCGAACAAGAAGGACGCGCTCGGCAACAGCCTCGGTGACTTCGTCGGCAGCAACTTCCTGGCCGAGGACGTGGTGCGGGAGAAGCTGCGCAGCGTGGAGACCTCGCGCAGGTTGGGCGGCTGGCTCGCGCAGGAGGAGAACGCCGAGCGTGTGACGTCGGAACTGGCGACGGTCGTGCGTGCCGCTGTGCGAGTGCTGCGGGACGAGGACGTCCAGGCGGTGATGGAGCACGCGGTCGCGCGGCAGATCATCGACAAGCCGTGGGGACCGCCGCTCGGCAAGTTGCTCGATCAGGTCTTCACCGACGGCGCGCACCACAAGCTGGTCGACCTGATGTGCGACCGCGCCTACGAGTGGGTGCGCGACAACCACACCGCGATGCTGCGGGTGGTGTCCGACCGCGCGCCGTCGTGGTCGCCGAAGTTCGTCGACGAGATGCTCGCGGACAAGGTGTACGGCGAGGTGCTGTCCTTCGCCTGGGCGGTGAAGACCGACGTGAACCACCCGATGCGGCTCGCGCTGGACAAGTTCCTCTCCGAGTTCGCCCAGGACCTGCAGAAGGACCCGGAGACGATGGCCAGGGCCGAGCAGGTCAAGCAGCAGGTGATCGAGCACCCCGAGGTGCAGAAGCTGATCGGGTCGGCGTGGTCGACGGCGAAGGAACTGCTGCTCAACGCGGCCGAGGACCCGTCCAGCGAGCTGCGCAGGCGGGTGCGGGCAGGGCTGCGGGAACTCGGTCACCGCCTGGTGCACGACGCCTCGCTCGCGGCCAAGGTGGACGGCTGGGTGGAGGGCGCCGCGTCCTACGTGGTGACGAACTACTCCGGTGAGATCACCACGATCATCACCGACACCGTGCAGCGCTGGGACGCGACAGAGACCTCGCGCAAGGTGGAACTCCAGGTCGGCAGGGATCTCCAGTTCATCAGGATCAACGGCACGGTGGTGGGCGCACTCGCCGGTGTGGCGATCTACGGGATCGCGCAACTGCTGTTCTGACGCGGCTCTCGCTGGAGTGCGTGGTCGGAACGCTACGTCGTCACTCCTGATCACGTGTTCGCTCGTTCAGCGGTAGCGCCGCAGAGTTATCCACACACGTTCGAGTTATCCACGGGGTTATCCACAGGCACTCCTGTGTTTGTCCCCATTCCGGGGATCCCGTCCGTGGCTGGTCCCCGTGTTGGTGCGTCTGCAAGTACGTCCAAGCAAGATCGAGAAGTCCCTCAACCGCTACCAACCCCCGTTGAGTAGTTCCCCGCTCGTGTGGTGCTCCGGCGAGCCGTAGCGTGACCGGCGATGACAACGCCATCCGACTTCCGCCGACTCCCACCGTCGATGCGCCGCTGGCTCGGCTTCACCGCCGCGCTGGTCGGGCTGTCCATGCTCGGCGTGGTGATCAATGCGGTGGCCGCGTTCACGGTCTCCATGGGGCGCGCTGTCTGTGGCACCAGTGATGCCGGGTTCGTCTGCTCGACAGCCGGGGAGCAGCTCGGGATCTGGGTGCCGTGGGCAGGCTGGATGACGGCGATCGTGCTCACGCTGGTGTTCGGTCGACGTGCCATTCGCGCCGACCGCTCGCCGTGGTCGAGCCTGTGGATCGGCGCAGGGGTGTACGCGGTGGGTTTCGTGATCGCCTATTCGATCGCGGTGTCCTGAGGTCCGCCTGTCATGCATTCCGGCGCCGCATCCCCAACTCCTCCGGAAAGACCCACCTCCGGAAACACCAGAACCGCAACGACATTGCCAGTGCGACCCCGATGACGGACCCGCTGACGAAGTCGGCGGTCTCCTGGGCCACCCACGAAACGTTCGGGGTCTCCAGGTGCAGTACGTACCTCGAGACCATGAGCGGCACCAGGTTGACGACCAGCGCGGCGGCGCTGACCAGGAAGAAGAGCGGGGCGTCGTGCCGCCGCTGGCGCCCGGCCCGGGCATTGAAGGACCACTCCCGGTTGAGGACGTAGGACACGGCGGTGGCCACCAGGATGGCGATTCCCTTCGCCGTCGTGGGGCGGTCCGTGAGTACCGAGAGCTTGAGCAGGAACCAGACGCCGTTGTCCACGACGAATGCCGCGGCGCCGACGACCGCGAACTTCAGGAACTCGCGGTGCTCGATCAGCTTCGTGCGGACCGCTTGTGGCACGAACGCGAGTGTCGACTCCTGGATGGCCACCTCGGGACTATACGAGTGCCGTATCGGTGATCGCGGTGGACGTGCCAGCGTGCTTAAGCCTGACCTGAGTGCTCGGCGGCCGTGCGCTCGCGCCAGGCGCGGGCCTTCTCCCTGTTGCCGCACACCTGCATCGAGCACCAGGTGCGGGAGCGGTTGCGTGAGTGGTCGAAGAACGCCCACCGGCAGTCGTCGGCGGGGCAGATCTTCATCCGCTCCCACTCGCCGAGCACTTTGAGGCGGGCGGCGGCGGCCAGCACCGCTCCGACCGCGTCGGCAGCGGCCAGTACGGGGCCCGCTCCGGTCAGTTCGATCTGGACCGGGGCCTTGATTCGCGCCTGCCGCGCGACCGGATCACCCACCGCTGCCCGTAGCGCGTCCCGTGTCTGCACCCCGGTCGCCAGTGCTCCCGCACGCAGCCCGCGATCCTGCGCCCACTGCCGCCACGTCCCGGATTCGCGCAGCGCATCGACATCGTCCTCGACATCAAGGGTGTTCAGGAAGTCGAGGACGAGGGTGATGTCCGCAGGCTCTGCCGCCACATCTCCACTCTAGGTCAACGAGGGTTGCGCACTCATGCGCTAACCAACATAATTCTTTTACTGGTTATCTACGACAGGAGAATTGAGACATGACCGCACCGACGAAGACGGCGGTTCCCACGTTCGGTTCCGTGGTTCTCGACTGTCCTGACCCCGCCGCGCTCGCCGTGTTCTACGCCGAGTTGCTCGAATGGCCCGCGGCCGAGGGGGACGACGACTGGATGACCCTGGCCAATCCGGCGGGCGGCCCTTCGATCGAGTTCCAGCGGGTCGCTGACTACCAGGCTCCCGAGTGGCCGTCGGCCGTACGGCCGCAGCAGTTCCATCTCGATCTGACCGTCCAGGATCTCGACGCCGGACACGAGCGAGCCGTGCGCCTCGGCGCCCGCGAGCTGGACCTGAATCCTCCGACGTTCAAGGTCTACGCCGACCCGGTGGGCCATCCTTTCTGCCTTTGCGCCTGCTGAGGGCGATTCGGGTGATATGGGTCTCGCCGGGCGCTCAAACATGCGTAGGCTGAGATACGTGATCTGCCCGAAATGCCAGAACGTGCTGAAGACCGTCGACAAGAGCGGCATCCACATCGAGCAGTGCGAGGGGTGCCGCGGCATCTTCCTCGATCGTGGTGAGCTGGAACAGATCGTCGGTGCCGAGAACGCCTACTACGCGCAGGCCGCTCCGCCGCCGTATGCGGGTGGTGCGCCCATGCCGCCGCCCGGGTACCAGGGGGCGCCCCCGCGGGGAGGCCACTACGGCAAGCCCGACTCGCCCCGCCCCTACGGCGGCGGCTACAAGGATTCGCCCAAGCCTTATCGCGGTGGGCACGGCGGGTACAAGGACTCGCCGAAGCCGTACCGGGGCGGACACGGGGGCTACGGCGACTCCCCGCGCCCCTACGGCGGTGGCTATGGCGGTCACGGCGGCCACCCGCGTCGTAAGCGCAGCTTCCTCGAGAACCTCTTCGACTGAGGTTTTCCCGCGCGCATGCTCGATCTGAAAATCTGCGCCGGCTGCGGCGACCGAGCCGAGGTGCCCGTTGTCGTCGAGCCCGAGCCGGTGCTCGTCTGCCGAGTGTGCGGGCATCGGCGGCCGTTCCTGCGGCTGCCGATGTTCGCGCTCACCGGACCCAGCGGTGCGGGCAAGTCCACGGTGGGGCCCGAACTCGCGCGGGCGCTGGCCGAGCACGTCGTGGTGCTGGAACAGGACGTGCTGTGGACCGGCGCACTTCGTGAGGACGTCGACGGGCACCCGGCGTTCCGCTCCACCTGGCTGCGGATGGCCGGCATGATCCATCAGAACGGCCGCCCCGTCGTGCTCTGCGGCACCGTGGTGCCGCCCGAGTTCGAACCGTTGCCGGAACGGGTGTTCTTCAGCGAGATCCGTTATCTGGCACTGGTCGCGGAGCCCGAGTCGCTGGACCGGCGGCTGCGGGCGCGGCCCGCGTGGCGGGAGTGGTCGGCGGAGCGAATCGAGGAGATGCTCGAGTTCAACGACTGGCTACGCGCCGATGCCGCGAACCTCCGGCCACCGGTGCGGCTGTTCGACACCACGCACGCCACTCTTGTCGAGACGGTCGCGGTCGCCCGCGACTGGGTGCTCGACGGGCTCGCCGAAGCAGGCCTTGTTCGACCTGCGTGACTGCTTGCGGCTGCCAGTTCAGTTGGGAAGACTGTGCTTGTGGAACAGCGAGTCGGGGATGAGTACTTCGCATTGCGGACGTTCCGCCAGGATGGGTCGCCGGTATCGACACCCATCTGGCTGGCACCGGCGGACGAGTATTTGTATGCGTATACCCCCAGTCGTTCCTGGAAGATCCGGCGTATTCGACGAAACCCGACAGTGGAGGTCGCACCGTCGGACTTCGCTGGGGAACCTCACGGACCCTGGCGTCCGGGTCGCGCCACGGTGCTTCCCGTTTCCAAACTACGCATCGCCAAGCGTGCGATGACTGCGAAGTATGGAAACAAGTTCCGTTGGTTCACGGTCATCACGCTGATTGGTCGCCCTCGAAAGCATGGCGGGCGCGCTGTCGGAATCGAGATCAGTCTCGACGCCGCGTAGCGCGATGTCTACATGAGGCCTCACCACGGCCAGCGCAGCTCACTCTCCGGGGACCCGAGCCAGAACTCCTGCATCTCTCCGTCGATCGTGATGCCGAAGTCCGACCGCTCCGGTTGACCCAGCTCCAACCAGCGCGCGTGCGCCTCCTCGACCCGGTCCCACAGGCGTTGCGGCCCGCCCTGCCACACGAGAAACCCGTCGCCGGTGTCGACCTGCCTGGCCCAGGAACCGTCCGAGTGAGCGAGCCAGGTGATCTCCGGGCTGTCGCCGTGGAGTGAGCTGACTTCCGGGAGTTCCAACCCGGCGAAAAACTCGAACCGGCTGGGCGGGGTGAGTGCGTCGGCCACGGAAAGGGTTGCCCGGCGCCCCGGTTCCGTCATGGTCTCGTCAGGCAGTTCCGGGATCGGCGCCAGCCGGTGTGCGCGCAGTGGCATGAATCGGCCGTCGCGAGCGAGCACTCGTCCAGTGCCCGTCGCACCCTTGCCCGCGGTGATGCGGACGAGCCCCGCGCCGATCGGCCGGTTCAGCGTGGTGACGATCAGTCCACCGGGTCGCGTCTGCTCCAGCCAGGCAGGCGGAATTCTGGACACCGCGCAAGTTGCGAGCACCCGGTCGTGGGGTGCGCGCTCGGCATATCCGAGTTCGCCGTCGCCGAGTAGGCAGGACGGGTGGTAGTCACATTCCGCGAGTGCCGCGCGTGCCTTGGGTACCAGCGTCGAATCTATGTCCACTGTGGAGACATTGGTGTCGC
Organism: Amycolatopsis marina; assembly: GCF_900111885.1. Taxonomy (GTDB): domain Bacteria; phylum Actinomycetota; class Actinomycetes; order Mycobacteriales; family Pseudonocardiaceae; genus Amycolatopsis; species Amycolatopsis marina. Next base: position 190,723 of record NZ_FOKG01000003.1, on the reverse strand, counting down.
CGAGGCGGTGGCAGAGCAGCGCTGTGTTGTACCCGGTGCCGGTGCCGATCTCGAGCACGCGGTCGCCGTCCCGCACCCGCAGCTCCTCGAGCATGATGGCCATGATTCCCGGCATGCTTGAGGAACTGGTGGGCGTTCCGTGCACGGGGCCTGCGCGCCGTGCCCGGCTCCACGAGCCTGGATCGTCGTCGAGCTGGGTCACCAGCACCGTGTCCGCGTAGATGCGTTCGAGCCAGCCCGCGTCGCCCTGCTCCACGGCCACCCAGCGGTACCCGATCTGCATGAAATACCGGGGGAGGAAGACATGCCTTGGCACCTCCGCGAAGGCCGCGATCCATTGTGGATCTTGTAGTGCCCGATCCGCGCGGAGTGTGGCGACCAGTCGCCGATTCCTGCTCACGAGGGGCATCCGCCAATCCTAGCGCTGGTGAGCGACAACACACCCGATCGATGCAAGCAGCGTGCTTGCAATTGCTAGCACCCATGCGTACCGTTGGTGATGTCGCGAGGAGGTGACACACGTGACGGACCCAGGCGCGAACGGCAGCGAAGCCGGAGATCCACATGGCCCCATTGACAAGGTCACCGACCTCGGACGGGACATTGGCGAGTACATCCGGCAGCAACGCAGCAATGCCAAGATTTCGCTGCGCCAACTGTCCAAACTGGCTGGTGTGTCGAATCCGTACCTGAGCCAGATCGAGCGCGGGGTGCGCAAGCCCAGCGCGGAGATTCTGCAGCAGATCGCCAAGGGATTGCGGATTTCGGCCGAGGCCCTCTATGTGCAGGCCGGAATTCTGGACCTGCCGACCGGCGGACCGGTGACCGACGCGGTCCGAGCCGATGTCGAACTGACCGAACGGCAGAAGCAGGTCCTGCTTGACGTCTACGAGTCGTTCCGGCGAGAGAACGTCGCTGCCAAGGCAGCGCAGAGCAACAGTACGACCACCAGCACCGAGCGGCCTGCCGAGGCCGCGACATCTCAGGAGTGATGATCATGACTGACCCGAAGACCGACAAGGTCCGCATCCAGGTGAACACCGCACTGGACCAGGTCCGCACCTCGATGCTCGCCGCGCTCGGCGCGGGCAACCTGGCCAGCCAGGCCGTCGCCGACGCCGTGCACAAGACCCGCGAGCGGGTCACCGAGAGCAGCGAGGTCGCCAGGAAGAACATCGAGGAGCTGCCCACGGACGTGGAGAGCCTCCGCGAGAAGCTCGACCCGGCCGAGCTGCGCAAGGCGATCGACGAGTACACCGATGCCGCGCTGAAGCTCTACAACAAGCTGGCCGAGTCCGGTGAGCAGGCCTGGGACAAGCTCGTGGCGCAGCCGCAGGTCAAGCGCGCGCTGGAGCAGCTGGAGGAGGCGCTGGCGACCGCGCAGGACCGTGCGGAGGACGTGGCGTCCGACACCCGCGAGCGGGTGGATGAGGTGCTGGGCCTGATCACCAAGCGCACCCGCTCCACCGGCGAGAAGACCGCGCGCACGGTCAAGGAGGTCGCGGGCGACGTGGCGGAGAAGGTTGAGGAGGCCGGTGACGACCTGGCTTCGGAGACCCGCAGCGTGAGCCGCAAGGCCGCGAACAAGACGGCCCCGCGCACGACGAGCACCGCCCGTCGCTCGAGCTCCTCGACGTCCAGCACGTCCAGCACGTCCAGCTCGCCGAACGGCTCGGGTGCGGCCAAGAAGAGCACCGGCACCAGCTCGAAGAACACCAAGTAAAACCGTTCTGCACCAGGCCCCGGCACCCGCACAGGTGCCGGGGCCCGTGCCGTCCCCCCGGATTGCCGTAGGCTGGAGACGTGCCGTATCCCGCGTATCTGATCGTCACGGTCATCAGCTGGGCAGGTGTGCTCGCCGGCCTTTTCGCGTTCGCGCACGCCTTGACGCAGCGCGCTGACGCCTACGCCGCTGCCGACCGCAAGACCAAGCCGATCTGGCTGGCCATCACCGGTGGGTCCACCGTCGCGATGGCGCTGTTCGGATTCTTCGGCCCGGGAATGATCTTCTGGCTGGCCGGACTGATCGCCTCACTGGTCTACATAGTCGACGTCCGCCCGAAGCTCATCGAAGTCCAACGCGGCGGCCAGAACTGGTAGCTGCGGCCCGCACCTCCTGCGCGGAGGTGGGTTGGTGCGCCTGCAAGTACCCCCAAGCAAGATCGACTTCGCCGCTAACCGCTACCAAGGCCAGTCAGCTTGGTAGCAGTTAGCGGCGTTTTTGATCATGCTTGGGGGTACTTGCAGACGATCCATCCCTGGACGGGAGTTAGGCTCGGTGGGTGAGTACCTGGACCATCGCCGGAACCCTGAACGTCGAGTCGGCTGCGCAGCGCGCTGACCTGCTGGCCGAACCTGTTGCCAAGGCGCTTGCCGCCCTTCCCGATGCCGAGAGCGTCGGCGTCGCGGCCATCGACCCGGAACTCGCGGACACCGCGGAGTTCTGCGCCGCCTACTCCTCCCCGCTGACCGCATCGGCCAACTGTGTGGTCGTCGCCGGGAAGCGCGCGGGCGAGGTGCGCTACGCCGCCGCGATGGTGCTGGCCACCACGCGCGCCGACGTCAACAACGTGATCAAGCGCAGGCTCGACGTACGCAAGGCGTCGTTCGCGCCGATGGCCGAGGCCGTCGAGCTGACCGACATGGAGTACGGCGGCATCACCCCCGTCGGCCTGCCCGAAGGCTGGCCGATCCTGGTGGACAAGGCCGTCGCGGAGGCGCCCGAGCTGATCATCGGCAGCGGCATCCGCGGCAGCAAGCTCCTGGTCACCGGCGCCCAGCTGGCCGCCCTCCCCGGCGCCGAGATCATCGAGGACCTGGCCAAGCCCGTCGGCTGACCCCGACTTGGCAGTTTCGACGGCCGACTTGCCAGTTCAGGAGGCCCGAGTTGGCAGTTTCGCGGCCAGAAACCCCCGCCAGACCGCCGACGAGACCAGCAGCACCCCGGAGTCGGGTGACTTGCTGTCCCGGATACCGACAGCCGGTCCGTCGAACGTGACCTCGACGCAGTTTCCGCCCTGACCTTCGCTGTCGCTGTAGCTGCTTCTGCGCCAGGTGATGTGCGCGGGCACGGCGGCTCCTCGGTCAGGTCTGGGCCGCTACGCGCTCGATCAGCGCCAGGGATTCGGTCTGATCCAGCGCCAGGCCTTCCAGGTGTTGAAAAGTGAGCCTAGCAGCGCGGACCTCGCTGGCCTTCTCTGTCTGGAACGAGCCGAACCCGTGCTCGACGTAGCCAATCTCCGGCTCGTCGGGAATCGGGAAGCGCAGGATCACGAAGCTCCCCGCGCGGCCGGGGTGAGCGGCTACCGTGCGGGGAACGACTTGCAGGGTGACTGTGGGCAGGTGTGCTCGCTCGATCAGGAAGCGCAGTTGGGCGCGGAAACCCTCCGCATCTGGAATCGGTCGCCAGAGCACTGACTCATCCATGATGGCGTGCAACCTGAGCAGGGGTTCCTTGGTGAGCCGATGTTGACGACGGAGTCGTACGGCGACCTCGTTCTCCAACTTCTCCCCAGGTAAGGGCAGGCGTGCGCCGACGAAGCTGCCGCGCATGTATGTCTCGGTCTGCAGTAGTCCGGGGATGTAGCCCAGTTCGTAGTTCCGCACCTCGCTGGCCTCCGCCTCCAGGCTCACGAAGCCTTTGTCGTCCAGCCCGTATGCGTGCCACCAGCCGCGTTCTCTGGCGCGGTCGAACATGCGGATGTACTCGTCGTAGTCCGAGACGATCACACCGTAGAGGTCGAGCATGGCCAGGAATTCGTGGTAGTTCGGCAGCTGGCCCTGCTCCAGTCTGCTCATCTTCGCCGTGGAGAACCGCATCCGCGCGGCGACCTCCTCCTGCGTCATTCGGCTCTGCTCGCGCAGCCGTCGCAGGGTCCGGCCGAGCAGGCGCATGCGGAAGTTCGGCTTGCGTGGATACCCCACCGGCTCTCACCCCTCGAAACCATGTGGACACGGATAGTAGGACGAGAGGGAGACAGTCGAGATTCTCGACCGCGTGTTTCTGAAGATCTGATTCGGCCGTAGCGGTCCGCGCTGGACGACGAGTTCGCGGCGCGGATTGCCGAGGCGCGGGCGTCGACGTGCAGCTTCTCGCTGCGTCGGGGCGGTCGAACCGGCAACTGCGACGAGTGGAATCGTGAGTCCTGGCGGAATCGACCACGGACAGGGAGAGTCATGGGCAAGGTCACGGCCACTGCGGAACGAACAATCGACGCGTCCCCCGAAAAGGTGCGCGCACTCGTCGCCGACTACAGCGACGCCCGGCCGAAAATCCTCACCGAGGAGTTTCGCGACTTCGACGTGATCGAGGGCGGTAAGGGCGCGGGCACCGTCGCGAGGTGGAAGTTGCAGGCCACATCCAAGCGGGTGCGCGACATCGCCGCCACGGTGACGGAACCGGAGCCGGGCATGCTGGTGGAGACCGACGGGAACTCCAGCATGGTCACCACCTGGACGATCCGGGAACTCGGCGCGGGCTGCATGGTGCGGATCGAGACCTCGTGGGACGGCGCGGGCGGTATCGGCGGCTTCTTCGAGAAGACCTTCGCACCGGGCGGGCTCAAGCGGATCTACAACGGGGTGCTGGCCAAGCTCGACGACCTCGCTCGCGAACAGGCGTAACAGCCGACACAATGGGGAATCATCGTCCCATTTGTGGGGTTGGCCACGGGAGTGGCGTTCTGTTGTGCGTCACTCCCGAACGACGACAGGAGCAGGTGTCTTGACTTCACCCGACCAGGCAACGGAAATCCGGCTCGCAGACCGCCCGTACGGTGAGCCCACACTGGACAACTTTTCCATTGTGGACGTCGACGTTCCGAAGCCAGGGCCGGGGCAGGTGCTGGTACGCAACGTGTTCCTCAGTGTCGACCCGTACATGCGCGGGCGGATGAGCTCCGCGAAGTCCTACGCCGAGCCGTACAAGGTCGGCGAGGTGATGACGGGTGGCGCGATCGGCGAGGTTGTGAAATCCGATGTGGACGCCCTGCGTCCTGGTGATGTCGTGCTGCACCAGCTCGGCTGGCGCTCGCACGCCGTCCTCGACCCCGAGCAAGCGGTGCAGATCGACACCGAGGCCGCGCCGATGTCGGCCTACCTCAGCGTGCTGGGCATGCCCGGACTGACCGCGTACGCCGGGCTGTTCGACGTCGCGGGATTCCGGGAGGGCGACACCGTGTTCGTCTCCGGCGCGGCCGGTGCCGTCGGCTCGCTGGTCGGCCAGCTCGCGAAGCTCAAGGGCGCCAAGCGCGTCATCGGCAGCGCGGGTTCGGCGGAGAAGGTGCGCTACCTCACCGAGGAGCTCGGCTACGACGCCGCGTTCAACTACAAGGACGGCCCGGTCACCGAGCAGCTCGCGGCGGCGGCCCCCGACGGCATCGAGGTGTACTTCGACAACGTCGGCGGCGAGCACCTGGAAGCCGCGATCGACGCGCTGAACCTGCACGGGCGAATCGTCGTCTGCGGCATGATCTCGCAGTACAACGCCACCGAGCCCACCCCGGCGCCGCGCAACCTCAGCCAGGTGATCGCCAAGCGGTTCACCATGCGCGGAATGCTCGTGGCCGACCACTTCGACCTGCAGCCGAAGTTCGTCGCCGAGGTCGCTCCGCTGGTCCGTGACGGCAAGATCAAGTACTCGGAGACCGTGGTCGAGGGTCTGCACAACGCGCCGCAGGCGTTCCTCGACATGCTCAACGGCGCCAACACCGGCAAGATGCTCGTCCGGCTCTGACCCAGGTCGTGTCGTAGCGACACTTTCCCGGGAAAGTGCGAGCTCGGAAACTCCCGCCCGTGGTCACGGGCTTGCCCTCTCGCACTTTCCCGGGAAAGTGCGATACGTGCGTGCGCAACTACCGCACTTTCCCGGGAAAGTGCGAATCGGGGGCGGACAGGCCCTAGAAGACGACCGTGCGGTTGCCGTGGACCAGGACGCGGTTCTCCAGGTGCCAGCGCAGGCCGCGGGCCAGGGTCACCTTCTCGATGTCGCGGCCCTTGCGCACCATGTCGCGCACCGAGTCGCCGTGGTCCACGCGGATCACGTCCTGCTCGATGATCGGCCCCGCGTCCAGATCCGCCGTCACGTAGTGGCAGGTCGCGCCGACCAGCTTCACCCCGCGCTTGTGCGCCTGGTGGTACGGCCTTGCGCCGACGAACGACGGCAGAAAACTGTGGTGGATGTTCAGCGCGCGCCCAGCCCACGCCGCGCACAGCTCGGGGGGCAGCACCTGCATGAACCGCGCCAGCACCACCGCGTGCGGGTCGTGCTCGTCGACCAGCTTGCGCACCTGCTCGAACGCCGCGGCCTTGCCCTCGGCGCCCTCGACGTCACCCGTCGGGAAGGGCACGTGATGGAACGGGATGCCGTGCGCACGGGTGATGTCGCCGAGGTTCTCGTGGTTGCCGATCACGGCGCACACGTCCGCGTCCAGTTCCCCCGCCGCGACCCGGCCGAGCAGGTCGTAGAGGCAGTGCCCTTCCTTCGACACCAGGATCACCGCGCGTCGGCGCTCACCGGTGTCGTCGATACGCCAGTCGGTCTCGCTGCCCAGCGAGCGCGCGACCCCGGCGAACCGGGCGCGCAGCTCCTCGACGTCGAACGGAATGGAGTCGGCGCGGACTTCCTGGCGGGTGAAGAACCAGCCGGTGTCCGGGTCCGTGTGATAGGCGGCCTCGACGATCCACCCGCCGACCTCGGCGAGGAACGAGGACACACGGGCGACGATCCCGGTGCGGTCCGGGCAGCCGAAGGTGATGACGTAACGGCGATCTGAAGCGTGCACGGTTCACCATCATCCCTGGTCCGGGTCACGGTGCGCGCAGCGGCTCCAGCAACGACCTGTCACCGACGATGCCCGCCCGGTACGGCCGTCCCCACAGTGCCCGGTAGAGCTGGTCGGCGACGCCGGTGATGCTCAGATCCGGTTCGAACGGCTGCTCCGGGTCGGCCGAGCGCAGCCGGGTGCCCGGTTCGAGGCGCAGCGACCACAGCCGGTCGACGTCGGTCGCGTGCACGAGCACCGATCCCTCGGACTGGTGCTCGGTCCGCCTGCTTGGCAGGAGCATCGTCAGGAACTCGTCCACGCCGTCGGCGGCGAACTCGGGATCGAAGGTCACCATGCTGACGCCGCCCCTGCCCGCGATGATCGCGTCCAGGCGGTGGATCGCCGCCTCATGCGCCTGCCGCCGCGCCAGCGAGCCGACCGTCGGCGGGTACTCGCCGAACGGCAGCCATGCGGGCGCGTCGGGGTCACCGCCGAGTTCGCCGACCAGTCCCGCCCGCTGTTCGTCCCACCAGCTCAGCAGGGCGTCCCAATCCCTGGGCGCTTCACCCGCGACGGCAAGTTCACCGCTCGGGTCGGCCAGACTGGCACGCGCCCACGACTGCACCCTGGCGACGTGCCGGACGAGCCGCCGCACGGTCCAGCCCGGGCAGGTGGAAACCTCCGCGTCGGGTCCGGTGGCGACCGCCGCCGTCCGCAGCCCTTCGTTGTGGTCGTTCAGCGCGGTCAGAAGGTCGGCGTGCTGCACGTCTTGAGCGTAACCGCCTGCCGACCTCGATGCCGGCGACGATCAGCAGCCCGATCACGAACGCCAGCAGCAGGCCCTTGGCGGGTTCGCCGGCGAACCCCGCGCCACCGAGGTAGCCGATGGCGACGCTGTAGGCCGCCCAGATGCTCACCCCGACGAGGTCCAGTGCGGCGAACCGGGTCAGCGGGAACCGCAGGCTGCCCGTGGCCAGTCCGGACGCCACGCGTCCTCCCGGCAGATAGCGGCCCGCGATGATCAACGTCGGCGCATGGCGGTCGACCTGCATACGCGCCCACGTGTACCGCTCCCGTCCGCGCTCGCCCCGCTGCAGTCGACGCAGCGCGTGCGGCCCCGCGGCCCTGCCGATGCCGTAGCCGAGGCAGTCGCCCGCGAAGGCCCCAGCCATGGCGATCAGCCAGAGCAACGCCAGTTTCCCCGCATCAGGGCCGAGGAGCACGGCCACCGTGATCACCGTCGCCTCGCTCGGCATGAACGGCAGCAGCGCGTCCAGCCCGGCCACCGCGAACACGATCAGCCACAGCCAGGGCGACTCCAGTGCGCCCTGCATCGTGTCGGTGAGCTGGTACAGCAGGTCAAGCACTGATCAGCCCGCCGCGCTCGCCGGTCGCCGCACGTTGTGCCGCGACCGCGAGCGATCGCCGGTCCCCGGCCGCGAGGAGCACCGGGTGCGCGTCGATCCGCAGCGTGAGGTCCCGCGCCGACGCCACCCTGTGCAGGCTTGCCGCCAGCGTGTCGTCGCCGACGAACGCCGCGATCGTGCTCGGCACGCCGCCCTCGCGGTAGGAGATCGTCAGCGGCCGGACGGGAGCGCCCGCGTCGAGCGCGGCCTGGAACGCCGCCCTGCGGAACTGTCCGCCCGGTGCCGAGCACCAGGTGGTGCCTTCCGGGAACACCACGACGGACCGGCCCGAGCGCAGCAGCGCGGCCAGGCGGGCCACCCCGTCGGGGAGGGCGCGCAGGGCTTCGCGGTCCAGGAAAAGCGTCCCCATCCTGCTCGCCATCGGGCCGAACACCGGCCAGTCCGCGACCTCCCGTTTGGCGAGGAACGCCGCCGGCTCCACGGCCAGCAGTCCGACGATGTCCAGCCAGGAGATGTGGTTGGCCACCAGCAGGGTGCCGGTGCTGCCCGGCACGCTCAGCCGGTGCTCCGGCGCCTCCAGCCGGACATCGAGGGCGTCGAGCACTCGCCGGGCGTGCCCGCCCAGCTCCTCGCCACGGGCCGAGGCCGGCGCGGCGGCGGCCAGCGCCCCCGCCAGCCTCACCCAGCGCTTCACGGTCTCCAGTCTCGTGGCCGGAGGTCGAGCGCGGGTGACGCACTGGGGGGTACAGGGTGAATTCACCTGGTACGGAGTCATCGTCGGCTGCCGAGGAAGTGGCGCAGGTATCGGTCGTCCATCCGGTCCAGCCGCAGCAGCACGAAGAAGTCGGCCACGCCGAACTCCGGGTCGTGCGCGGGCGGCCCGCAGACCCAGGCGCCGAGGCGCAGATAGCCGCGCAGCAGTGGGGGCAGCATGGACTGGTTCACCTTCCGCTGCTCCGGAATCGCCGGGACCCACGGCCGGTGCGGGTGCACCCGCAGGTCCGGTGGCGAACTGTGCCGGGTCTCGGTGAACTGCCGGGTGGCCGACGCGACGATTCCGCCGTCGGCAAGGGGAACGGAGGCGCAGCCCGCGAGGTACTCGTGCCCGGACAGCAGCGCGTAGCGGGCCAGCGCCGACCACATGAGGGTGATCACCGCGCCCGTGCGGTGGTCCGGATGCACACACGAGCGCCCGGCCTCCAGCAGGGACGCCCGCAGCGGGGCCAGCGCGGACAGGTCGAACTCCGACTCGGAGTAGAGGTGTTCGCCGCGTCCCGGCGGCAGCAGGCGGTACGTGCCGACGACCTCCTTGGTGGGGGTGTGTTCGATGATCAGGTGGTCGCAGCGGTCGTCGAACTCGTCGACGTCCAGACCGGCTCCGCCCTGCACGGTCGCACCGAGTTCGTCCGCGAACACGCTGTGCCGCAGGGCTTGCGCGGCGCGCACCTGTGCGGGCGTGGCCGCGATCGACGTCGTGTACGTCGCGGTGCCGAGCGCCGCGGGTACCGTTGTTGTCGAGGACATGGGTCTCTCCGTTCATCCGGAAATGCTCCGCGCGGGCTCGTGGTCAGCGAAATGACGCGCGGGTGCTCGTGTTCTCCGGGGGCCGCCGAGTTGCCGCTCGGCGGCCCCTTCTTTCACCGCCCAATGGATGCTTCCAGCTAGGCGTGCAAACACGCCACGGCGTTTCGGCAATCTCCGGGAGAACTAGGGGGTGTCCCCGACCGGGGCCTGCCCGGGCGCTCCGGGCTTTACGGTGTGCCAGGGCACGGTGAGCTCGCCGAGCCGCCACCGGCTACGCCTGCCGATCACCGGCCAGCCGCGTTCGACCAGCAGCCGGACGGCCTCGACCCAGCGCGCACGCGGACCGTACGGACTCAGCGGCGCCGCGGCCGCCCAGCACGCGTCCAGAGTGGACAAAAGTGCGTAGATGCGCTCACCGCTCACATTCCGGTGAATCAGCGCCTTGGGCAGTCGTTCCGCCACAGTGGACGGTGATTCGAATGCGGATGGGTTGCAGGACAACGTCAACGATCGTGGCCCATCGTGGGTCACCGTCACCCAGGAGCAGAGCCTGCCGATCTCGTTGCACGTTCCCTCGACGAGCAGGCCGCCGGGGGCGATGCGGTCGAGCATCGCCTGCCACGCACCCGCGACCTCACTCTCGTCGTACTGGCGCAGCACGTTGAACGCGCGGACCAGAATCGGGGACGTGCCCGCGAGTTCGAATCCGCCACGGTCGAAGTCCAGCCACGGCGGGTCGGCGACGGTCCGCGCTGTGGCGACGCGCACCGGATCGATCTCCAGGCCGAGCACCCGGACCTTCGGGTAAACGATTCGCAGCCTGCGGGCGAGTTCGACCGTGGTGACCGGGGACGCGCCGTAACCGAGGTCGACGACCAGCGGTTCGGGAGCCGATCCGAGCAGGCGGGCGACCTCGGCGGAGCCGGTGAGCCAGCGGTCGACCCGGCGAAGGCGGTTCGGGTTGGTGGTGCCGCGAGTCGGAACGCCGAGGGGGGTTACCCGGCGAGCCATTTCGCGGTGAACTCCGCTTCCCGTTCCAGCAGCTTCGTGACCTGCTCGCCGATCAGCCGCTCCAGCTTGCCGCCGACGAGTGGGATGCGAACCTTCACCTCACCACTGCTGCGCAGCTCCGTGCCCGCGCCGGTGGACCTAAGGTCGGTGCGGGCGTTGATCTCGCCGGGCACGCCCTCAACGGTGGCCTTCGCGGTACCGGTCCAGCCTTCGCCGTCGCGCCGCCACACCTGCTCCCGGTGCACGATCAGGTCGCCCTTGTGGATGGTGCGGACGGCCTGCGGCAGCCGGTCCGCGCTGACACCCTGAACCAGCTTGAACCGCACTCCGTCATCGGTCGCGGAATGCTCGTCGAGGCGCGCGTGCGCACCGCCGATCTCGGCGAGGCGGGCGCGCAGCGCGGCCTCGTCGGACTGCGCGAGGTACACCTCGGCGACGTCCGCGCCGAACTCCGCGCGGTGCTCGATTCGGGTTGCCATGACCGCAGACAGTACTTGACGGGAAACGGGTGATCGCCGAACGTGTCTACGGGTCGTGACTACTCGATACAGCTTCAGTTCGCGTTCGAGGGCGACCCGCAGCCACGTTCGCGAGGCCTCCGGCCCGACCCGTTCCTGATGCATAGTGCGGTCCGGTCGCCATCTCTGCTGAAGTACCGTTCGGAAACGTGAGCACTGTCGAAACGGGCACCGAGGCGACCCTCGCGAGCTACACCACCCTGCGCCTCGGCGGGCCGGCCAAGGCGTTCGCCACCGCGACCACCGCCGACGAGCTGGTCGATGCCGTGCGCGCGGCCGACCGGGCGGGGGAGCGGCTGCTGCTGCTCGGCGGTGGATCCAACCTGGTGGTGAGCGATGCCGGGTTCGACGGCACCGTGCTCAGGATCGCCACGGAGGGCTGGACCGTCCTGCGGGAGCAGGCCGGGGAGCTGCTGGTCGAGGTGGCCGCGGGGCAGAACTGGGACGAGTTCGTGGCCGCGCTGGTCGAGCGGGGCATCGGCGGTGTCGAGTGCCTCTCCGGTATCCCCGGCTCGGTCGGGGCGACGCCGATCCAGAACGTCGGGGCCTACGGCTGTGAGATCGGTGACGTCGTGGAGTCGGTGCGGTGCTATGACCGAGCCGGTGGCGAGGTGCGCACGATGTCGGCGGTCGACCTCGGTTTCGCGTACCGGACGAGTGTGCTGAAGGGCACCGACGCCGGTGTCGTGCTGAGTGTGCGGTTCCGGCTGCGGGCCGACGGACTCTCCCAGCCGATCCGGTATGCCGAGCTGGCGCGGACGCTGGGCGTCGAGGTTGGCGCGCGGGTGCCCGCGGCCGAGGCAAGGGCGGCCGTGCTCGGGCTGCGCGCGGGCAAGGGCATGGTGCTCGACCCGGCCGACCACGACACCTGGAGCGCGGGCTCGTTCTTCACCAACCCGATCGTCGCCGAGGCCGAGGTGGCCGGGGTGCTGGCACGGATCGGCGAGGTCGTCGGCGCTGATGTCGCCGTGCCGCAGTACCCGGCCGACGACGGGGTCAAGCTCTCCGCGGCATGGTTGATCGAGCGCGCCGGGTTCGCCAAGGGGCACCAAGGCGCGGGCGGCCGGGTGTCGCTGTCGCACAAACACACGCTCGCGCTGACCAACAGGGGCGGGGCGACCACCGGGGACCTGCTGGCGCTGGCGCGCGAGGTCCGCGACGGTGTGCGGGTCCGGTTCGGCGTCGAACTGCGCCCCGAGCCCCTGCTGATCGGCTGTGCGCTGTGACTACTCCCGGTGTGCGCGGCTGCCGTTGTACTGGGCGCGGGGCTTGAGCACGATCTGGTCCAGGTTCACGTGCGACGGCCGGGTGGCGGCGAAGGCGATGACCTCCGCGACGTCCTCGGCGGCCAGCGCCCGGATCCCCCGGTAGACACCTTCGGCACGCTCGGCGTCGCCGTCGAAGCGGTTGAGCGAGAAGTCGGTCTCCACCAGGCCCGGGGTGATCTCGGTGAACCGGATCGGCTGGCCGAGGTGCTCCGAGCGCAGGGTGCGGTGCAGCGCCGACTGCGCGTGCTTCGCCGAGGTGTAGCCCGCGCCGCCGTCGTAGACCTCGTGCCCGGCGACCGACGTCACCGTCAGCACGTGCCCGTCGCCGGAGTCGATGAGCTTGGGCAACAGCGCCTTGGTCATCCGCAACGTACCGAGGACGTTGGTCTCCCACATCCAGCGCCAGTTGTCCTCGTCGGCGTCCTCGACGCGCTCCAGCCCTCGAGCTCCGCCCGCGTTGTTCACGAGAACGTCGCATTCTGAGATGTAGCGCACAAACGACGCAACCGATTCGGGGTCGGTGACGTCCAGTACGTGGGCCGTCCCGGACAGCTCGTCGGCCAGTGGGGTGAGGCGGTCGAGCCGCCGGGCACCCAGTACGACGTGGAAGTTCGCCTCGGCGAGCGCCCTTGCGGTGGCGGCACCGATTCCGGCGCTGGCCCCGGTGATCACAGCGGTTCGCTTGCTCATGACTGCATGTTGCCAGTCTCCAGTGGCGACGTAACGTCGGGCGAGGGCCCGCGGTTATGCAGACAGCGGCCCGCGTTCCGGGGCCGGATCGAGCGCGAACGCGGTGCGATGGGAGGACGACGGTGATCGAACGGCGAACCATGTTCAAGGCCGCGATCGCGGCAGGGGGTGCGGTCGTGCTGACCGCCTGCTCCGGTGACGGTGACGGGCCGGACGCGGAGGCACCCCCGGTCGAGGCGCCACCAGAGGCCAGCATCACCGCCGATCCCGCCCCCAAGACGAAGGACGTCCCGGTGACCGAGCCGGTGAAGGTGAGGGCCGCCAAGGGCACCCTGACCGCGGTCGCGGTGACCAACAGCGACGGCGGTGAGGTCAAGGGTGAGCTCGACGACGCGAAGACCACCTGGACCAGCTCCGAGCCGCTCGGCTACGGCAAGACCTACACCTACACGGCGACCGCGACCGGCGGTGACGGCAAGAATGTCGAGTTGACCGGCAGCTTCGACACCGTCAAGCCGGCCAAGGTGATCAGGGCGACGCTCAACCCGATCGACGACGCGGTGGTCGGGGTCGGCATGCCGATCAGCGTGAAGTTCGACGAGGCCGTCAGCGACCGCGCCGCCGCGCAGAAGGCGCTGCAGGTGGAGACCTCCCCCGAGGTCGAGGGCGCGTGGGCGTGGCTGTCCGACCGGCAGGTGGACTGGCGGCCCAAGGAGTACTGGCCGGCGAACACCGAGGTCAACGTCTCCGCGAACCTCTATGGCGTGCACTACGGCGGTGGCAGGTACGGCAAGACCGACGTGACCACGAAGTTCACCATCGGCCGCAACCAGGTGGTCAAGATCCACACGCCGGACCACGTGATGAAGGTCTACCGCGACGGCGCCCAGCACGCGAGCTACCCGTGCAGCAACGGCAAGGACGCCGACCCCAACCTGAACACTCCGAACGGCACGGTCATCGTGATGACCAAGGAGCCGACCTCGATCTTCGACAACGAGCGGTACGGCTACACCGACGTCAAGAAGAAGTGGTGCTGCCGCATCTCCAACCACGGCGAGTACATCCACGAGAACGAGGAGAACAGGGCGAACATCGGCAAACGCAACACCTCGCACGGTTGCGTCAACCTGTTCGAGGCCGACGCCAAGGCCTACTTCGACTCCGCGATGATCGGCGACCCGGTGGAGGTCACCGGCGCCAAGGCCGACTTTCCGACCACATCCGACGTGATGGACTGGCTGCTCGACTGGTCCACCTGGCAGTCGAAGTCGGCACTGTGAGCACCGTGGGTACCGAGCACACGGAAGTTGTCGGCGCGAACGGCGTCCGGATCGCCCTGCGGGTGGCCGGTGAGCCGCACCTGCCGCCGATCGTGCTCGTGCACGGCTGGGCACAGTCGGCCCGCGCGTGGTCGCTGCAACTGGCCGACCCGGAACTGACCCGCCGGTTCCGGCTGATCGCGATGGACCTGCGCGGGCACGGTGACTCCGATGTCCCGGCGGACGGCTACGACGACCCCGCGGCTTGGGCGGGAGATCTGGCTGCCGTGCTCGAGTTCGCGGGCGCGCCCGCGGTCGTCGTCGGCTGGTCCTACGGCGGTCTGGTGATCACCGACCACGTCCGGGTGCACGGTACGGACGGGCTGGCCGGAATCGTGCTGGCCGGTGCGATCACCGAGATCGGCAAGGGACGGGCCGGTGGGCGGATCGGCTCCGCGATGCGGGGCGCGCTGCCCGACGCGCTGTCGGAGGACCCGGCCGTCGCGTTGCCCGCGCTGACCGGGCTCAACGAGGGGATGGCCACCGCCGCCGTTCCCGGCGCCCTCGCGCAGGCCCTGCTCGGCGCGTCGTTGTCGGTGCCGCCCGCGGTGCGGGGTGCGCTGTTCCGGCGCACCGTCGACAGCGCGGAGGTGCTGGCCGGAGTGGACGTGCCGACGCTGGTCGTGCACGGCACGGAGGACCTGGTGGTGGATCCCTCCGCAGGCGAATTCGCGGCCGGGAAGATTCCAGGGGCCACTCGGCGTTGGGTCCAGGGTGTAGGCCATCTGCCGTTCATCGAGGCGGCGGAGGAGTTCAACGCTGCCCTGCTGCGGTTCGCCGAAGAGCGGTCGGCACCTTGACCGAGGAGTGACCAGGTAGATGACCCTGCCCTTCCCCCCGGTGCGCACGCCGCGCCGGGTCGCCGTCGTGTCCGTGCACACCTCACCACTGGAGCAGCCGGGCACCGGCGACGCGGGTGGGATGAACGTGTACATCAGCCAGACGGCCACCGAGATGGCGCGCAGGGGCATCAGCGTCGAGGTCTTCACCAGAGCCACCTCCTCGGATCAGCCGCCGGTCGCGGAACTCGCGCCCGGAGTGCTGGTCCGGCACATTCCGGCGGGGCCCTACCAGCCGCTGGGCCGCGACGAGCTGCCCGCGCAGCTGTGTGCCTTCACCTCGGGGGTGCTGCGCGCCGAGGCCTTCCACGAGCCGGGCTACTACGACGTCATCCACTCGCACTACTGGTTGTCCGGTCAGGTGGGTTGGCTGGCGCGGGACCGCTGGGGAGTGCCGCTGGTGCACACCGCGCACACACTGGCGAAGGTCAAGAACGCCGCGTTGGCCGAAGGTGACACGCCCGAGCCGAGGACGCGGGTGATCGGCGAGGAACAGGTGGTGGCCGAGGCGGACCGGCTCGTCGCCAACACGCAGGTGGAGGCGCGCGAGCTGGTCGGGCTGTACGACGCCGACCCCAGCACCGTGCGGACGGTCGCGCCCGGCGTGGACCTGGAACGCTTCACGCCCGGCTCGCAGATGCTGTCGCGTGCGGCGCTGGGACTCCGGCAGGACGCCGTGGTGCTGGCGTTCGCCGGCCGGATCCAGCCGCTCAAGGCCCCGGACGTGTTGTTGCACGCGGCGGCGAACCTGCTGCGCAGGCAGCCCGAGCTGCGGGACCGGCTGGTCGTGCTGATCGTCGGCGGTCCTTCGGGCAGCGGGATGGAGCAGCCGAGAGAGCTGCGGGAGCTGGCCGGCTCGCTCGGCATCGCGGGACAGACGCGATTCCTGCCGCCGCAGCCGGGCCAGGCGCTGGTCGATGTGTACCGCGCGGCCGACGTGGTAGCCGTACCGAGTTACAACGAGTCGTTCGGCCTGGTCGCGCTGGAGGCGCAGGCGTGCGGGACGCCGGTGGTGGCCGCCGAGGTCGGCGGGCTGCCGGTGGCGGTGTCGCACGGCGTTTCCGGCATGCTGGTGTCCGGTCACCGGGCGCAGGACTGGGCGGATGCGCTGGCAGGAGTCGCTCTGCGCCCAGGAAGGCGCGCGGAGCTCGCGGCCAACGCGGTCCGGCATGCGCGCAGGTTCTCCTGGGAACGCACAACCGACGCGCTGGTGGCCACGTACACCGACGCGGCCACCGCGTTCCGCGACTCGGTGGTCCGCGCGTTGCAGGAGGAGGTAGCGGTCTAGTGAGCAAGCCGGAGCAGCTGGGGGCTGGGGTCGACGAGCTGGTGCGGGGGGCGCTGGACGAGGCCGAGCTGAAGTACGAGCGCAAGGGCGAGGGGCGCTACTTCGTCACACTGCCCGGCATCAAGAAGCTGCAGACCAACTGCTGGCTGATCGCCACAGAGCACGCGTTCGTCGTGGAGGCCTTCGTCTGCCGCAGGCCGGACGAGGCGCACGAGGAGGTCTACCGCTACCTCCTGCGGCGCAACGCGAAGTTGTACGGCGTGCACTACACGATCGACCAGGTCGGCGACATCTACCTGGTCGGCAGGCTGGCACTGGAGTCGGTGACGAGGGCGGAGCTGGACCGCCTGCTCGGGCAGGTGCTGGAAGCCGCCGACGGCGACTTCAACACCCTGCTGGAGATCGGGTTCGCCAGTTCGATCAAGCGCGAGTGGGACTGGCGGGTCTCGCGCGGGGAGTCGCTGGCGAACCTGCAGGCGTTCAAGCACCTGATCGAGCCCGAACACGGGCACACCCCGCTGACCGAATCGTGAGGGTTATTCACAAGTCGGCAGACGGCGCCGCCCCGGAGAGGCCCCCGCTGTGGCAGGCCTTTTGCCGCAGTAGGGGCGGTCGTGGCTGCCGACTGCAGGTGAGGCCGGTCCTTGCCGCACATCGGAGGTGAGTAACCCGAATTTCAATAAGACATCGTGATCGGGCGAATGCAACGCCGCTGATCCGTGAGTCCGTCCTTCCGGCGCACACGACTGGAGGGAACCGGACGAATGAGATCACGATGGGCACGTGCGTCGGCTGCGGTGTTGGCGTTCGGGGTGCTCGCGGTCCTGGTGGCGGGCTGTACCGGCCAGGACGCGGGCTCGGCCACGGACGCCCAGGCGAACAGTGAGTACGCAGGGCAGGCACCCGTCGCTCCGGAGGCGGCGGACAGCGGAGCCGGGCTGGTCCCGAAGGAGGCCGCACCGAACAAGGCCGCGCCGAAGGACGAGGGTGCGAAAGCGACGGTGCCGCTGGGCCGGGTAAGCGGGCAGGACCGGCAGCTGGCCAGGAGCGCCCGGCTGGAGATCGAGGCTCCCGACCTTGGCGACGCGGTCGCGCGGGCACGGACCATCGCCGGTGCGGCCGGTGGTTACACCGGGCAGGAGCGCAGCGACCTCCAGTCGGCGACGGTGGAGGTCGTCGTTCCCAGCGACGAACTGGACGCGACGCTCAACCGGCTCGCCGGGCTCGGCGAGGTGGTGGCGCGCGAGCAGCACACGCAGGACGTGACCGAGCAGGTCGTCGACGTGCGATCCAGGGTGGAGACGCAGCAGGCCAGCGTCGCGCGGGTGCGGGAACTGCTGGAGCGGGCGAACTCGATCAGTGAGATCACCACCTTGGAGTCGGAGCTGACCAGCAGGGAAGCCGAACTGGAGTCGCTGAAGTCACGTCAGGAGGCATTGGCGGGCAGCGTCGCGATGTCCACGGTCACAGTGAGCATCCGCCCGGCTCCCGGTCCCGTCGCGACGGACTCCGACACCGGCATCCTCGGCGGTCTCGCCGCCGGCTGGCGGGTGTTTCTCGACGTCAGCGCCGGCGCACTGACCGTGCTGGCGGCCATGTTGCCGTTCCTGGTCCTGCTGGGGGTGCCGGTGGCGCTGCTCGTCTGGTGGCTGTTGCGCAAACGCAGGACCACCGTGGCGACGCCACTCCCGGAATGACCCCGGTGCGGGGAGCGGAGCGGCTCGAGGGAGGGGGGAGTCGCGAACTCGAGCCGCCCCGCTGACGTTCCCGCCGCGATGGACCCGGTGACGAGGGGGATGCCAACGGGGCCGGCGGGCGCAGCTCGGCAGGGGGGAGACGAGCTGCGTCTGTAGTCCGCACGGCTGGGGAGTGCGTGGTTTCCAACCGAGCGGGACGTTAGCCAACTTGGCAGAACCGGGTCCGTAATCACAAGACTACTGGTTACTCCGTTCGAGTGAACTTGTGTTTAGGCGTTAACGGAACGCAACTAACGTGACGTAACCGAGATCTTGTTGGCGCTATGCCGGACGTTGGAGTGATTAACTACTCGCGAGTCAACCAACTGTGGGTAGGTTCTCATTCTTCCCGGTAGTAGCTGTGCTTTCGCTGCGAACCCGCTGTTCGGGACCCTCCCGGCTCTGGCAGGCTTGGCCCATGGCCGAACTAGGGACACTCGTACTGCTGCGGCACGGGCAGAGCACGTGGAACGCGGAAAACCTGTTCACCGGCTGGGTCGACGTTCCGCTGTCGGAGCTCGGCGAGTCCGAGGCCCGCCGGGGCGGAGAGCTGCTCGCGGAGTCCGGGCTGCTGCCCGACGTGGCGCACACCTCGCTGCTGCGGCGCGCGATCTCCACCGCCAACCTCGCGCTGGACGTCGCCGACCGGCACTGGATCGAGGTGCGGCGGGACTGGCGGCTCAACGAGCGCCACTACGGGGCGCTGCAGGGCAAGAACAAGAAGCAGACGCTCGAGGAGTTCGGCGAGGAGCAGTTCATGCTCTGGCGTCGTTCCTTCGACACGCCGCCGCCGCCGATCGAACCGGGCAGCGAGTTCAGTCAGGACACCGACGTGCGGTACGCGGACCTCGGTGACGAGGCTCCGCTGACCGAGTGCCTGAAGGACGTGGTCGCCAGGATGCTGCCGTACTGGGAGTCGGCGATCGTGCCGGATCTGCGGGCGGGGCGCAACGTTCTGGTCGCCGCGCACGGAAACTCGCTGCGCGCGCTGGTGAAGCACCTCGACGGGATCTCCGACGACGGAATCGCCGGGCTGAACATCCCCACCGGCATTCCCCTGCGCTACGACCTCGGCGAGGACCTCAAGCCGCTGAACCCGGGTGGCACGTACCTCGACCCCGACGCCGCCGCCCAGGCCGCGGCGGCCGTCGCGAAACAGGGCAGGTAAATCGCTTGGCTCGTCGTGGGTGGCCCGGTTAGGGTCGCCCACGACGTCCGCCGATCGCCGAAGGAGGTGAGAGCCGTGCAGTGCCAGCCGTTCACGTGCTCCCGCCTCGGGCAGATCAAGTAGGGCGTCACCGACGACCCGGCCGGGAGCGCGCAGCTTTCCGGAAGGATCCACCCGTGACCGATCTGGTCGTGCGCCCGCTGAACGCGGGCGAGCAACACCTCTTCCATGCTCTTCCCGAAGCCGCACAAGTCGGTTTTCCCTTTCCTGGCAAGAGCTTCGACGCGCTCTTGGCCAAGGGTGAATACCGTCCCGAATGGACCTGGATCGCGTTGCGCGGTGAGCGGATCGTGGCCCGCGCCGCCTGGTGGGCCGGGCCCGACGACGCCGAGCCGATAACGCTGCACTGCCTCGACTTCGGCGACGACATTGAGGCGGCCGTCGCCCTCCTGCGCGGTGCATCGATCCGCGCGGAGTACTGCCTGGCGCTGCCGCCGGGATGGCAGCGCGACACCGAACGCGCCGCGGCCACTCGTGCTCGGATCGCCGTCGCCGAGCAGGCCGGAATGCGCAGACTGGTCGACCGCCTGCGCTACACCTGGACGCCTGACCGCCCGCTGGAGCCGAGGCCAGGACGGCTCGAGTTCCGGCCCGAACCCGACGACGACGTGATCTTCGACGTCCTGCGCCGGATACACGCGGGCACGCTCGACGCGCACGCGCAGGCGGACATCCGGCGTGGCGGGCTCGACGCCGCGGCCGCGTCGGACCTGGAGTTCCTGCGCTGGATGCCCTCGCCGCGGGAGTGGTGGCTGCTCGCCCACACGCCCGGCGGCGAGCTGGTGGGACTCACCGTGCCGGGGCGGAACTACACGGGGCCGGTCGTCGGGATCATCGGCGTCGTGCCGGAGCAGCGGGGGCACGGGTACGGCTACGACCTGCTGGTGGAGTGCACGCACCGGCTGGTCGAGGCGGGGGAGGCCCCGATCCTGGCGGAGACCGACGCGACCAACACCCCGATGGCCGCCGCCTTCGCCAGAGCCGGCTACCCGGTCACCCAGGAACGTACGTACCTGCACTTCCCGGCGTGAGGATGTCCCCAAAGTGGCATTGGGAACCCGGCTTGTCGCACGAACGGGTCAGGCAGTGGGGCGGATCAGGTCGACCGAGCTTGCCAGCCAGCCTCGCTCTGTGCGGGTGACGCCAAGGCGCATGCTTGTCGGGCGCTGCCCACGTTGCTCACCGTGCTGCGTCACGTTGATTTCCAAGGCCAGCAGCACGGTCGCGGTACCGGCAGCACGGTCGAACTCGACCGCTGCCACCGCGGCCGGTGCGGCAGGCACCGCTACCGTGCCCGCGGCGACCAGCTTGTCGATATTGGCATCCCGGGCTTCCCGGATTTGCGTGCGCAGCGGGTCCACGGCCACGGCCTCGGAACGATCCATGGTGCCCTCCGGGTCGGACGCGTCCAGGCTGGCCAGCGTCGCCCCAGCGGTCTGTGCGGCGGCCAGCAGCGCGTCGCGGTCCTTGGCCTGGGGGTGGGATTCCACGTCCAGGTCGATCGCCGTCACGGCCAGGTCGGTATCGAACTCGTCGACCAGCCAGGTCTCGTCCTCGCGGACGAGATTCAGTAGTGCTCGGGCGAGGCCGGTGCTGCGGGCACCGGTATCCACTCTGGTGCTGTCCTGCGCGATGAAGGTGAGCACTCGTGCGTGGTCGGCGCCCAACTCGGACACCCCCGCGGCCTCGATCGTGCTCGTGACCGTGATGTCCGCCCCGCCCGCTTTCCTGGCGGTCCTGTCGAGTTGTTGGCCGACCTCTTTCGCCGCGTTTTCCGTGACGTGTGCGGCGATCACCTCGTCCTTGTGGGCGTCCAGATCTCGGCTGGAATAGGTGAACACCGCCTCGACCGCCGCTTCGGCGGCAGAGAGGACGGCTGCTGTTCCCTCGCTGTCCAGCAGCGCCAGGTTGACCGGCACCATCGCGGGATCGGGCGTTGCGAGACCGGGGACGTTTTCCGGCGTCCGAAGCAGCAGGACCGAGCTCCCTGCCGAGGCGAGGACCAGGGCCGTCACCCCGAGCGCGATCCAGCGAGATGCTCTTCCGTTGCCGTCCGCCGTCATGGTCACAGTGTTGCGGAATGTGAGGTGCCTTCGCGGGATAACCGGATACTCATTACGCAACCCGATCGGATGACGGCGAATTCGTCCGAGGTCGACGCAGAGCGACCAGTACATGAACAAAGCCCGACCGAGGGGCAAATATGTAGCCCGTAGGTGTCACGGCCGTCACGAGAACGCGGCCAGGACTAGGCCGGAGGGCTACTACCGCGCTTACGATTCCCCCGTGACCGCGCCTGTATCGATCGCACTGACCATCGGCGCACTGGTGGTGGGCGCTGCCGGTGTCCTCATCGGCTACCTCACCGCCAGGGTCCGCCGAGCCGACGCCGAGCGTGGGCCGACCGGGCCGACCGCCGCCGAGTTGCTGCGACGGCTGATCAGTTCCTCGCACAACGGGGTCGTCGTGCTGAACCAGTTCGGCGACATGGTGCTGCACAACCCCAGAGCCGTCGCGCTGGGCCTGGTGCGGGACAACCAGGCCGACGCACGGGCACGCAAGGCCGCTGAGCACGTCGTGGAGAACGGCGACCCGCTGGAGATCGACCTCTCCCCACTGGAGGTGCGGGGCAGGCAGCCGGAGGCGGTGCTGGCCGAGGTCCGGCCGCTCGGCGACGGGTACACCGTGGTCGAGGCCGTGGATCACTCCGAGGCCGTCCGGCTGGAGGCGACACGGCGTGACTTCGTCGCCAACGTCAGCCACGAGCTCAAGACGCCGGTCGGCGCGATCGCACTGCTCACCGAGGCCGTGCTGGACGCCGCGGAGGACACGGAGGAGGTCCGCCGCTTCGGCGCCAAGATCCTCCGTGAGTCGACCCGGCTCGGCACGCTGGTCACCGAGCTGATCGCGCTGTCCCGGCTGCAGGGCGCCGAGCGGTTGCCGGACCTCAACGTCGTGGAGGTGGACGCCGTCGTCCGGGAGGCGCTGGGCCGCGCCAAGCTCTCCGCCGAGTCCGCGGAGATCACCGTCACGACGGACGCGCCGAGTGGGTTGCTGGTGGAGGGGGACCGCACACTGCTGGTCACCGCACTGTCCAACCTCCTGGAGAACGCCGTGGCGTACTCCCCGCCCGGCAACCCCGTCTCGATCAGCAGACGGCTCGTGGAGGGCGATGTGGAGATTGCCGTGACCGACCGGGGCATCGGGATCGCGGAGGAGGAGCAGCAGCGCGTCTTCGAACGCTTCTACCGGGTGGACAAGGCCCGCTCCAGGGCCACCGGCGGCACCGGTCTCGGGCTGGCGATCGTCAAGCACGTGGCGGCGAACCACGGCGGCGAGGTCAGGCTGTGGAGCAGCCCGGGGACCGGCTCCACGTTCACCCTGTGCATCCCCGCACACCTCGGCGGCGACCCCGCCGATGCCGAGCCGGGCCAACCCGGCTCGGGCAGGACCCGCTCGGCCGCTCGGGACGACACGTCGTCCGAGTCGAAGGCCCGGCTGGCTGTGACCGGAACCGACAGGACCGACCATGGAGGAACAGCGTGACCAGAGTGCTCATTGTGGAGGACGAGGAGTCCTTCGCCGACCCGCTGGCCTTCCTGCTGCGCAAAGAAGGGTTCACCGCGGCCGTGGCCACCACCGGACAGCAGGCGCTGGAGGAGTACGACCGCAACGGCGCCGACATCGTGCTACTGGACCTGATGCTCCCCGGAATGAGCGGCACCGACGTGTGCAAGCAGCTTCGGCAGCGGTCGGCCGTGCCGGTGATCATGGTGACCGCGCGGGACAGTGAGATCGACAAGGTCGTGGGCCTGGAACTGGGCGCCGACGACTACGTCACCAAGCCGTACTCGGCGCGCGAACTGATCGCCAGGGTGCGGGCGGTACTGCGTCGCGGCGGTGAGCCGGGGGCGGATGGCGAGCTCACGCCGCTGGTCCTCGCGGCCGGCCCGGTGCGGATGGACGTCGAACGGCACGTGGTGACCGTCGACGGCGCGGACGTGTCGCTGCCGCTCAAGGAGTTCGACCTGCTGGAGTACCTGCTGCGCAACGTCGGGCGGGTGCTGACCAGGGGACAGCTGATCGACCGGGTGTGGGGCGCGGACTACGTCGGCGACACCAAGACGCTGGACGTGCACGTCAAGCGGCTGCGCTCGAAGATCGAGCCGGACCCCGGCTCGCCGCGCCACCTGGTCACGGTCCGCGGCCTCGGCTACAAGTTCGAGACCTGAGCCCGCCGCGGCGGTCGTTCAGCCCTGATAGCCGAGGCTGAGGCGGCCGTCCTGGTGGCGGAGGACGGACATCGAGCGGAACGCGGCCGCGAGCATCAGCAGCACGCCGATGTTCTCGCCGAGTTCCTCCGCGTGATAGGTGAGGACGTACAGGGGGCCGCTCTCGCCAGTGGCGATCAGCACGCCCTGCAGTGCCTCCATGCCCATCGCCGAGGCGAGCAGCAGCAAGCAGCCACCGACCAGGCACCAGCGCGCGGTCCCGCGCAGTCTGCGGGCGAGTACCAGCACCGCGGTCAGCACGGCCGCACCGGCCAGCAGACCGGGCAGCAGCCAGTAGAACGGGAAGCCGTCGAAGGTGACGAGGTCCCTGCCGATCCGGTCGAGGCGTTCGTGCAGCGCGGTGTGGTCGTCGAGCGACAGCGCGCCCAGCACGCCCGCGCCGACGAACCACGTCCACGCGCCGCGCACACCGGCCGCCCTCGCCACCATCCCGACGACGACGTAGAGCAGCGTGCCCAGCACCAGCAGGCCGGTGCTCCACCACGTCGGCAGGTTTCCCTCCTCGAACACGTCGAGGTACACCTGGATCTCACCGCGGTCGTTGGTCAGCGGATGTTCGATCAGCGCGGGGACGGCCATGCTGGCCACGCTCAGCACGAGACTGACTCCGAACAGCACCCAACCCAGCGTGCGCCACCGCACGGGCTCGCCCTCGGCCCGGGCTATGGCGGCTGTCACGTCCTGCTTGGTCTCGATCGTCATAACCGTCTCCACCTCTGCGATAAGACCGGACACGGTAACCCGGCATCGGCAGTGAAACGGACAAAGGGTGCCTATTTCCCGCGTGCTGCACCGGTTGGCCACCGGCCACACCGGGCACCCGGGTACCGTTGCCGTTCGTGCGCCTAGGTGTACTCGACGTCGGTTCCAACACCGTCCACCTGCTAGTGGTGGACGCGCATCGTGGTGCGCACCCCACGCCGATGCATTCGGAGAAGACCGTGCTGCGGCTGGCCGAGCAGATCACCGACGACGGCGAGCTGACCACGGACGGCGCCGACGAGCTCGTGCGTGCCGTCGAATCGGCCAGGGCAGCCGCTGTCCGGCTGGGCTGCGGCGACGTCATGGCGTTCGCGACCTCCGCCGTACGCGAGGCGAGCAACTCGGCGAAGGTCCTGCGCAAGGTGGCCGAGAAGACCGGCGTCGAGCTGCAGGTGCTCACCGGGGTGGACGAGGCCAGACTGACCTTCCTCGCGGTTCGCCGCTGGTACGGGTGGTCCGCCGGAAAACTGCTGGTGCTGGACATCGGCGGCGGCTCACTCGAGGTCGCGATGGGTATCGACGAGGAGCCCGAGCTGGCGGAGTCCCTGCCGCTGGGCGCTGGGCGCATCACCCGGACGCGGTTCCGGCACGACCCGCCGACCCGCTCGGAGCTGGTGGCCACCTCGGCCTGGCTGGAGGACCAGCTCGCCGTTCTGGCCAAGAAGGTCGCCCGGCTCGGTCCGCCCGATCGCATCGTGGCCACCTCCAAGACGTTCCGCTCGCTCGCGAGGCTGACCGGTGCGGCGCCGTCCGCGGCCGGACCTCGCGTTCGGCGGGTGCTCACCGACACGGCTCTGCGTCAGCTGATCGCCTTCATCTCCCGGATGCCGTCCGCGGATCTGGCGCAGCTGGAGGGCGTGAGTGCGAGCAGGGCCCATCAACTCGTGGCTGGGGCACTCGTGGCGCAGGCCACCATGCGAGGGTTGTCACTCACGGAACTGGAGATATGTCCGTGGGCACTACGCGAGGGTGTGATTCTCCGGCGGCTGGACCATTCCAACGGGGACGACCAGACTGCAAAGGTGACCGGGTGGGGGCGAGAAGTACGTGAGGCCGGACGTGGAGCTGGACGTGAATCGCGTGCGACAGGCACGGTGGAGAGGTGACGGAATGCCAGAATTACTGCTGCTTCCCAGCCGGGTCCGCGATGCCGTCGTGACTACTTCGGGTTTTGGACACAGTTAGATGAGTCGAGAGAGCGGTGGCGAGCAGCCACAGAAGACCGTGGCCGAGCTGCTCGCGCAGCACGGTGGCCAGGTCGGCGGTGCCCCGCGTCGTCGGCGCCGCCGTGCCGACGACGAGGGCCCGGACATCGGTGACACCGCGCCCCAGGCCATCATCAACCGGATTCAGGCGGACAGTGCCGCGCCGGAGGCGCCGAGCAGGCGCAACGGTCGTTCGCACGAGGAACAGCACGAGGAGCCACCGGCTCCGCCGAGGCGTCCGCGCGCAGCGGCCCCTCAGGAGGAGGCAGGGCCGCCGACCCGGCGGGGCATGCCGCCGCGCAGGCAGGCACCGCCCCCGCCCGCGCAGCACCCGCCGCAGGCACCACCGACACCACCGACACCCCCGGCACCACAGCCGGAGTCCTACGGTCGTGGCCCCGACCCGCGTCCTGCTCCGCCGCAGCAGCCCCAGCAGCCCTCGCAGCCGATGCAGGTTCCGCCTCCGCCGCAGCAGGGATCCCTCCCCGCGCGCTTGGACGGTGCGCCCGAGCAGGAGGCCGCAGGGCCGCCGATGGGCACCGGCGGGTACCCGGTGCCGCAGGCCCAGCAGCCGTCGCCGCCCCGTCTGCGCCGCAGGCCGCTGCGCAGGCCCGCGGCGCCACCGCCCGAACCGGAACCGCACACCGAGCAGTTCCCCGCGGTTCCGGCCGACCCGGTCGCGCAGCCGCAGAGCGTGCCGGAGCCGGACGAACCACCGGCAGGCCTGAGCGGCTGGCGGCAGCGGCGGGACAAGTCGCAGATGGACGACACCGAGGTCGGTGTCATGCCGCCGGTGCCGAACCAGGACGCGCTCGAGGCCGGACCGCCAACCGGGGCGTTCACGCCCACGTTCGACACCGGGGACCAGCCCGCGGTCGACGACCTGGACGGATACGACCGGCCCTCGTTCGGGGCCTTCGACGACGATCCGCTGCACGAGGGTGGCTCGCGGGCGGGTGCGGTCGGCGAACTCGACGACGAAGCCGACGATGTGGACGAGTACGGCTACGAGGACGACGAGCCGCTCGGCGACGCGATCGACGACCGCGACGATCTGGACGACCTCGACGACACCGACGACGAGCCGGCCAGGGAGTCCTCACCCGCGAAACAGTGGATGATGCTCGCCGGCCAGCTCGCTCTCGGGGCTGTCGGCGGTGCCGCCGTCTGGCTCGGCTTCAACTGGCTGTGGGTGAAACTGCCTGCCGCCGCACTGGTCGCGGCGTTGGCGGTCACGGTCGGGCTGGTCCTGATCGTGCGCAAGGTGCGCCGCGCCGAGGACCTCCAGACCACCGTGCTCGCTCTGCTGGTCGGCTTGGTGGTGACGGTGTCACCGGCCGCCCTGCTGCTCGTCTCCCAATAGCGCGATGGCGATTCCAGTCGGGCTCTCCACCGCCTCGGTCTGGCCGTTGCGGGCCTCAGCGGGTTTCGAGCTGGCCGCCGACCTCGGCTACGACGGCGTCGAGGTGATGGTCTGGGCCGATCCCTTGAGCCAGGACGTGCAGGCCCTGCGCCGGTTGTCCCGGGAGACCGGGATGCCGGTTCTCTCGGTGCACTCGCCCTCACTGTTGATCACACAGCGGGTCTGGTCGCCGGACCCGGAGATCCGGCTGCGGCGCACGGTGGACGCCGCTCTGGAGCTGGAGGCCCGCACCGTCGTCGTGCACCCGCCGTTCCGATGGCAGCGCCGCTACGGCGACGCCTTCGCCGATCTCGTTGCCGAGCTGGAGTACACCAGCGGTGTGGCCATCGCGGTGGAGAACATGTTCAAGGTCCGGCCGCCCGGCGCGAGCCGCAACAGCCGGGTCTCGGCGTTCCGGCCCTCCATCGATCCGACGGACGTGGGCTACGCGAACTACACCCTCGACCTCTCCCACACCGCTGCCGCGGGGGCCGATGCGCTGGCCCTGGCGGAACGGATGGGCGCAGGGCTGACCCACCTGCACCTCGCCGACGGAACCGGACTGCCGAAGGATGAGCACCTGGTGCCGGGGCGGGGCACGCAGCCGTGTGCCGAGCTGCTGGAGAAGCTCGCGACCGGTGGCTTCGACGGGCAGGTGGTGCTCGAGGTCAACACCAGGAGTGCGGGTCAGCGCGCCCGGCGGGCTCGGGAGCTCGCGGAAGCGCTGCTGTTCGCGCGCCTGCATCTGGGGCAATGAGGCGCTTCAAGATCCACTTCTTTGCCGGACACCCCGCTCACCTACCCCAACGCAAACGAGTGAACACGTAGGGTTTCAGTGTGCACCCGCTCCGTTCGCTGATCCTGGCCGCCGCAGGCAACGAGACGATCCAGCATGCCGTCGCCACCGCTCCGTTGGCCAGATCCGTCGTGCAGCGTTTCGTGGCCGGGGTGACCACGGATGCCGCGGTGCGGGCCGTCCGTGGCCTCGCCGACGACGGTCTGCACGCCAGCCTCGACTACCTCGGCGAGGACACCGGCGATGCGGCCGCGGCCGAGCGGATCGTCCAGGCATATCTCAACGTCCTCGACCGGTTGCACGCGGAGGGCCTGGCCGGCTGGGCCGAGGTGAGCGTCAAGCTCTCGGCTGTCGGCCTCCGGCTGGATCCCGTGCTCGCGCTGAACAACGCGTACCGGATCTGCGCTGCCGCCGAGCAGTGCGGAACCACCGTGACCATCGACATGGAGGACCACACCACCACCGACGCGACACTGAGCGCGCTGGCTGAACTGCGCCGGACCTGGCCTTGGGTGGGGGCGGTGTTGCAGTCTTATCTGCGGCGAACCGAGAACGATGTTGCCGCACTCGCGGTACCGGGTTCTCGGGTGAGGTTGTGCAAGGGGGCCTACGCCGAGCCGCCCGAGGTCGCGTTCGAGGGCAGGCACGACGTTGATCTGAGCTACGTTCGCTGCGCTAACGCGCTGCTCGAAGGGGGTGGTTATCCGATGTTCGCCACACATGACCCGCGGTTGGTGAGCGTGGTCGCCGAGCGAGCCAGGTGGTTCGGGCGCAAGCGGGGTGGATACGAGTTCCAGATGCTGTACGGGATCAGGCCGGACGAGCAGCGAAAGCTCGCCGAGGAGGGGGAGACCGTGCGCGTCTACGTGCCCTACGGCGAGCAGTGGTACGGCTATCTGATGCGCAGGCTGGCCGAACGCCCCGCGAACCTGGCGTTCTTCCTCCGCGCGCTGGTCAGCCGTTCGTGAGCGTCCCGGATCCCGTGCCCGTTCCGTTCGGCACGGTCTGCGCGCCACGGTCGCTCGGTGACGGGACGTTCACCGCGGACCTGCGCCAGGAATGGTCCATCGGCAATCATCCGCACGGTGGTTACCTGCTGGCGCTGCTGGCCAGGACCGCCGTCGCGGCACTGGCCGAACGCGGCGAACCACCCGCCGATCCGCTGGTCGTGAGCGCGGAGTTCCTGCGCCCGCCCGCGATCGGCCCGGTGCTGCTGCGCAGCGATGTGCGCAAGGTCGGCAGGCGCGCCACCGTCGTCGCCGTGTCCCTCGAACAACGCGGGCGCAGTTGCGTCGAGGCCAGGACGACCGTGGGCAGGCTGCCGCTGCGCAGGCCGGTCTGGTCCGACGTGCCG
This sequence comes from Amycolatopsis marina, assembly GCF_900111885.1. Lineage (GTDB taxonomy): Bacteria > Actinomycetota > Actinomycetes > Mycobacteriales > Pseudonocardiaceae > Amycolatopsis > Amycolatopsis marina. The sequence goes on along the minus strand of NZ_FOKG01000003.1, from coordinate 161,357 downwards.
ACCATGCCCGCCGAGCCGCCCGGCGGCGCCATCCTGCTGGCCGGTTCCACCGCCGAGGGCGTGTTCAACCTCTCGAAGGGCTGTGACGTGCGGCTCGATCCGGCCAGCGCGGGTTATCTCAGCGGCCGTACCGGTGACCCGCCACGCATGCGCCTGTGGGTACGGCCGAGGGAGAGCGAGCCGGACTCGTACTTCGCGCTGCTGGCAGGCGACATCAACCCGCCGGTGGTGTTCAACCTCGGTCGCTCGGGCTGGGCGCCGACGGCGCAGCTGACCGCGCTGATCCGTACCCGGCCCGCCCCTGGCTGGCTGCGCGTGCAGGTGGACTGCCGGGCCGTGCACGACGCGTGGTTCGACTCCGACGCGACCGTGGTCGACGCGCAGGGCAGGCTCGTGTGCCAGGCGCGCCAGCTCGCGCTCGCCCCCGCAGGCTGATCCCGGCCCTGCCCATCTCGCACTTTCCCGGGAAAGTGCCCTACCCCGCGCGCGCAACTACTCGCACTTTCCCGGGAAAGTGCGAGACCACGGGACGGCCACCTGCGGCTCGGGGGATCGACGACCGCACTTTCCCGGGAAAGTGCGAGGGTGGAGGCCGCTGATCCCGGCCGAGCGGGGGAGGTACGTTCTCTGCCATGACCACCATCGCGGTACTTGGCGCGGGAAAGATCGGTGAGGCGCTGCTGTCCGGCCTGTTGCAGGGCGGTCGCAGCGCGAAGGACCTGATGTTCACCGAGCGGCATCCGGAGCGTGCGGCCGAGCTGACCGAGCACTACGGCGTCGCGGCCGTCGAGGTGGCCGATGCCGCCAAACGCGCCGACGTCCTCGTGGTCGCCGTGAAGCCGCAGGACATCGACCCCGTGCTGGACCAACTCGCGCCGCTGCTCGGGGCGGACTCACTCGTGGTCTCCCTGTGCGCGGGCCTGCCCACCGCGCTGTACGAGCGCAGGCTGGCCGAGGGCACACCGGTGGTCCGGGTCATGCCGAACACCCCGATGGTCGTCGGTGAGGCGATGAGTGCGGTGTCGCCCGGGCGGCACGCGACCGCCGAGCACGTGCGCGTGGTCTCGGAACTGTTGTCCTGCGTCGGCAGTGTCGTCGAGGTGCCGGAGTCGCAGCAGGACGCGGTCACCGCGCTGTCCGGTTCCGGGCCCGCCTACTTCTTCTTCCTGGTCGAAGCCATGATCGACGCGGGCATCCTGCTCGGGCTCCCGCGCGCGGTGGCGGAGAAGCTGATCATCCAGTCGGCGGTGGGGGCCGCCAAGATGCTCGACCGCACCGACGAGCATCCGGTGATCCTCCGCGAGGCGGTCACCTCGCCCGCGGGCACGACCATCAACGCGATCCGGGAGCTGGAGAAGCACGGGGTACGCGCCGCGCTGCTGGCCGCGATCGAGGCGGCCCGCGACCGCTCCGTCGAACTCGGCAAGGCGCACGAGGACCACTGATCCCAGCCCGTCCCCCTTTCGGTAATTCGACGACGAATTACCGAAAGGGGTAGACCGATCAGTGCTGGTCGAAGGCGAACTTCGCGCCAGGCGTCGCACTAGCCCCATCCGCACCGCTACCCTCGACAGAAGCACGTGCGTGTCGGTACCGCCGGTGGGGAAGCCGCGCGGCGCGACACGTGCCGGAAAAGGCACGGTGAAATATGCCGCCGAACAAGAAGGATCAAGGCCCAGGGCCACGGCAGGTCCAGTTTTTGACGGTCGCCGAGGTGGCCACGCTGATGCGTGTCTCCAAGATGACCGTCTACCGGCTCGTCCACTCGGGAGAGCTGCCCGCCGTACGAGTCGGCAAGTCGTTCCGGGTGCCGGAGAAGGCCGTCCACACCTATCTGGAGGGCGCGTACTTCGACGTGGGGTAGGGAGCTCGCGCAGGTAGGGCGATACCTGCTGCGCGACCTCGAAGGCCCCATGGAAAAGCCACGGGTACCTCCCGGGTAACCTGATAGGCCGATCGTGGCAGATGCGCTCGGAGTTGGACGACGCGCTGTCTCGCGTGACCCCAACGAACGACGTGAAGGAGCACCTGTGGGCTCGGTGATCAAGAAGCGCCGCAAGCGCATGTCCAAGAAGAAGCACCGCAAGCTGCTGCGCCGCACGCGAGTGCAGCGTCGCAAGCAGGGCAAGTGACGCACTGACAGGGCGTCTGAGAACTCTGGTTTGCGTGGTCGTGGTGACCTGTGGAACCGAGTTCTCAGACAGACTCTGAGGCGAACCAGTTTTCACGCGGCCCGTCCGACATCTGTCGGGCGGGCCGCCGCCATCTGGGTGACGCCGGGATACAACCAGTGTGACCTGGGTTAATACCGTGTTAGAGGACCTTCGGGACCGCCGGGTTGGCGGTAACATCCTGGGCGCGTACTCGCGAAACCGCAGCATCTCGCACACTCGCGAATGCCGTCATCTTCGGCACCGCGCGAGTGCCAGAACCCGACCCAGGGAGCCGAATGCCGTCCAACATCGTGCTCGTCACGGGCGTCGGGAGTGAGCTCGGCGGCCGGCTGCTGGCGCGGCTGGGAAACGACTCGCGCCTCGAACGTGTCATCGGGGTGGACACCACGCCACCCGGCCGTGCGGTTCTGCACCGGATGGGCAGGGCCGAGTTCGTCCGCGCCGACATCCGCAACCCGCTCATCGCGAAGGTCATCGGTTCGGCCAAGGTCGACACGGTTGTGCACGCGGCCACAACGGCGCACCCGGCGGGGCCGGGCAGGCGATCAGTGCTCAAGGAAATCAACGTCATCGGCACCATGCGACTGCTCGCGGCCTGCCAGCGCTCGCCGCTGGTGCGCAAGCTCGTGATCAAGTCCACCGCGGCGGTGTACGGCGCCGGCGCCCGCTCGCCCGCGGTGTTCACCGAGGACTCCGAACTCATCCCCATGTCGAGCTCAGGCTATGCCAAGGACGCCGTCGAGATGGAGGGGTACGTACGCGGCCTCGCCAGGCGCAGGCCCGACATCACCGTGACGACGGCCAGGTTCATCAACCTCATCGGACCCGAGATCGACACCGTGCTCGGCCGCTACTTCGCGCTGCCGGTGGTACCGACGGTCCTCGGCTACGACGCCCGCATGCAGTTGCTGCACTCCGCTGACGCCCTCGCGGTGCTGGAGCACGCCACGATCGAGGACAAGCCGGGCGTGTTCAACGTCGGCAGCGACGGGGTACTCACGCTGTCACAGGCGATTCGCCGCGCGGGCAGACTGGAGCTGCCCGTGCCGCGCGGTGCGGTGCCCTCGGTCGGCAGGGTGTTGCACGGCGCACGGGTGGTGGACTTCTCGGCGGATCAGGTGCGATTGCTCAACTTCGGGCGGGTCGTGGACACCACTCGGCTGAAAACCGTCTTCGGGTACACGCCGAAATGGACCACGAGGGATGCGTTCGACGACTACGTACGCGGCCGGGGGCTGCGGCCGGTGGTGGACGGGCACCGGCTGGCCGGACTGGCCGGCAAGGTCGCACTCGCCGCGGCGACCGGACAGGCCACGAGCAGGTGAACGGACACGGGCACGGACGCTGGGAAGGCGAGGCGGAACCAGTGGCGAAGGGCACGGAAGCACAGATCATCCCGCTGCGTCCGCCGGAGCGGGGTAACGGACAGCACGACCGGGCGGGACACGACACACCACAGCTCGAACCCGCTCCACCGGGCGCACGGCGCGCGGACGCGCCGGTGTTCGCCTTTCCCGGCAGCGAGGAGCCCGAGCCCTCGGCGGGGCCGGAGCATGCCGCCGATGTGGGACCGGACGGGCTGCCCGAAGGGCTCAGTGCCGCACTCGACTTCCTCCGGCACCGACTGACCGGCGACTACACCGTCGACGAGTTCGGTTTCGACCGGGAGCTGACGGACACACTGCTGCTGCCGCCGCTACGGCTGTTGTACGAGAAGTGGTTCCGGGTCAGCACCGAGGGGGTGGCGAACCTGCCGGACACCGGTGGTGCGCTGGTGGTGTGCAACCACTCTGGCGTGCTGCCGCTGGATTCGGTGATGACCGCGGTCGCGGTGCACGACGAGCACCCCCAGCACCGGCATCTGCGGATGCTCGGCGCGGACCTGGTGTTCCGGATTCCGATGGTGGGGGCGCTGGCCCGCAAGTCGGGACAGACGCTTGCCTGTCAGCCCGACGCCGAACGGCTGCTGCGCGGCACCGGGGACTCCGGTGGCGAGCTGGTCGGCGTCTGGCCAGAGGGGTTCAAGGGCGTCGGCAAACCGTTTTCCTCGCGATACAAGCTGCAGCGATTCGGCCGTGGTGGTTTCGTCTCCGCGGCACTGCGCTGCGGGGTGCCCATCATTCCGTGCGCCATCGTGGGTGCGGAGGAGATCTATCCCAAGATCGGCGACCTCAAGCCACTCGCCAGGCTGCTCGGCCTGCCGTACTTCCCGGTGACGCCGTTCTTCCCGCTGCTGGGACCGCTCGGGGCCGTCCCGCTGCCGACGAAGTGGCACATCGAGTTCGGTAGCCCGATCCGGACCGACTCGTTCGAACCGGACGCCGAGGAGGACCCGATGCTGGTCTTCAACCTGACCGACCAGGTACGGGAGTCCATCCAGCAGATGCTCTACCGCGGACTGGCTCAGCGCAGGAGTATTTTCCGCGGCTGAGTTGGCTGCTGAGCCGCGAGTTCAGGCGGCGCGCCTGCGGTAGGCGAGGCCGGCTGCCACGGCTCCGGCCAGCGCGCCCGCGCCGAGTACCGAGGGCACGCCGATCTTGGCTGCCTTACGCCCGGTGCGGAAGTCACGGATCTCCCACTGGCGCTGCCGTGCGACGTCGCGCAGGCCCGCGTCCGGATTCACCGCGACGGCGGTGCCGACGACCGACAGCATCGGCACGTCGTTCTGGGAGTCGGAGTAGGCCGTGCACCGCCGGAGGTTCAGGCCTTCCCGCGCCGCCAGCGCACGCACGGCATGGGCCTTGGCGTGTGCGTGCAACATGTCGCCGACGAGCCGTCCGGTGTAGACGCCGTCTTCCTGTTCCAGCACTGTGCCAAGCGCACCGGTCAGCCCCAGCCGCCGCGCGATGATCGCCGCCAGCTCCACCGGCGTGGCGGTCACCAGCCAGACTCGCTGGCCAGCGTCCAGGTGCATCTGGGCCAGCGCGCGGGTGCCCGACCAGATCTTGTCCGCCATCAGCTCGTCGTAGATCTCCTCGCCGACCGCGTTCATGTCCTCGACGGTGCGTCCAGCCACAAAGGACAGTCCTTGTTCCCGGCTGGACCTGATGGTGTCCGGGCTCTCCCGGCCACCGACCCGGAACTTCATCTGCTGCCAGGCGAATCCGGCGAGATCGGAGGTGGTGAAGTACTTGCGTGAGGCGAGGCCACGAGCGAAGTGGAAGATCGACGCGCCCATCATCATCGTGTTGTCCACGTCGAAGAACGCCGCTGCCGTCAGGTCCGGTTGTACCGCCGGCTCGTCGCCGCCGTCCTGCGGGGGAGCCGTGGAAGCAGGCTCGGGTTCGGCTGTCGGCGCGGCGGCCTCGGCGATGACCTCCGCCTCGGCCAGCGCTGCCGCCGAGGAGGCCTCCATCGCGACGGCGGCGTCAGCCGACGCCTCGCCCGCCAGCGCGGCGAGGCGTTCGAGTTCCTGGCCCTTACTTCGGCCACGCCACCGTGACACGCACACCGCCTCCACAACCTGCGACACGTCGGGGTCCACGGCCGGAGCGGCCGCAGCCCGTGCAACACAGTATCGAGTATGCCCGTCGCTCGCGTAGCGGCCGGATGACGAGCGTGAAACACGCCCTAACCGATGCCGGTCCCGGGCACTTCAGGCAGCAGCGGTGGCACGGACACCACCGCTGGTGGTTCGGTCGGGGCGCTGGGCAGCCTTGGGCGCGACACCGATGTCGGGGCGGGCGCGGGGAGCCACTCCCGTGGGACGTAGGTGGAAGTCGTCCGAGCCGGGGCCGACGAGGTATGGGGCGCGGGGTCGGGCGAAGCACTCGTCGTGGGCTGCCTGCCGACCAGTGTGGCGTCTCGCGGCGCCGGGTCCTGGTCGTCCGTGTCGCCACCGGGAGCAGCAGGGCCGACCGAGGTGGGGGTGGCCGAACCGCCTGCGCGACTGCCCGGCCGGGCGGCGCAGTCCTGCTCCGACGGCAGGACGCCGAGTTCGTCGGACTCACCCGAGGTGATCTGGTAACAGTTCATCCGTCCGGACAGCGCGGTCGCGCGTTCGTCGATTTCCCGCAGCAGGACCGCCGTCTCCGCCCGGTGCGCCGCCACCTCCGCGGGCAGGGCGGCCCGCAATTCGGCCAGCCGGTCGGACTGCGTCTCCACCCAGTTGCGCAGCAGGTCGAGCTGGCTGCCGTCGGTGGTTGTCGCGATGGCGGTCAACTGTGCGACGCCCACTCGGGCGTCGGTGCCGAAATCGGCCAGCGCGGCCCGGAAGGCCTCGTGGCCTGTTCCCGGCTCCGTCCGCTCGGCCAGCAGGGCCAGTTCGACCAGCCGGTCCCCGGCGTACTCCAGTTGTTTGCGCGCCCGGTCCCCCTCGTCGAGAGTCAGTTGCAGGGAGGCGCTTTCCTGGGCTCGTTTGACCTGGTAGAGGACGTCGCCGGGCAGCGAGTCGCTGGACATCGTCGTACCGATGCCGGCCAGCGCGAGGACAAGACAGAACGCCGCGGCCACCAGGACGGGCAGGCGCGGCTTCGACCGTTCCCGCTCGGCTTCGGGGCTTCGGGGACGCGGCACGGTGACAGTGGCCTCCGCGGCGGTATCGGCGGGGGCGGCCGCCTCCAGGACCGTCACCGTGGTCGCGGGAACAGGTGCGAGCTCCGGTTCCCGGTCGGCCTCGCCGATCCTGGCGGCGATCCGTTCCCGGGCCGCCCGGTCCGGCGCGCCGTCCGCGCCGGCTCTGCGCAGAGCGGACACGATGGCCAGTTCTTCGCCGAACTCCTGGTCGTCGAGATGGCTGACGCCCTGGTCCACGGCACGAGCGAACCGCTCACGCGCGCCCCGCTCCCGCGGGATCCGGCCAGGCACGTCCACGACACATCCTCGTCGTCAGGCACAGTTCGATTGATCGACCCTTTCGGGTAAGAGCAACGAACGGCAGGGGGCTCCGGTTACGGCGCCGACGCCGGAGCCAGCCGAACGTCGCACTCGCGACGTCAACCTATCGTGTCTTTTGCACGGCGCGTGCAGAGGAGGAAAACGGTCCGGGGTCAGCGCAGGCCGGTGGGCAGCAGCTGGGCGAGCCTGCGCACCGCGCGATGTTGCAGCGCCTTGATCGCGCCCTCGTTGCGATTCATGATCTCGGCGGTCTCGGCCACCGACATGCCCTGCAGGAACCGCAGGACGACGCACTCACGCTGGTCGTCGCCGAGGTCGGAGATGCAGCGGAACAGCTCGTCGTTCATCGCCCTGCTGAGCACCTGCTGCTCGGGTCCCGACGCGGGCTGGGCCTGCATGCCGTTGAACGTGGTGGCGCCGGTGTCGCTCACCTCGTCGGTGACGATCTCCAGCCGGTACCGGCTGGACTTCACGTGGTCGAGCACCAGGTTGCGGGCGATCGTGACGAACCACGCGCCGACGTCCCTGCCCTGGTAGCTGACGGAGGTGATGCGGCGCAGTGCGCGCAGGAAGGTCTCGCTGGTGAGGTCCTCGGCCAGTTCCCGGTCGCCGATCCGGAACAGGATGTAGCGGTACACGACGTCCACATAGCGGTCGTACAGCTTGCCGAAGGCGCCGGTGTCGCCCTCCTGGGCCAGGTGCACCAGCTCCCAGGCCTCTGCCGTGGCGATCTCTGCGGGGTCGGGCGTGGCCGGGGCCATCGGTGCCGCGGGCAGCACAGGGGCAGTGACCGGCGCCACCGCTGGGCGCGCTACCAGGGCGGGGCCTGCTGAAACAGCCAACTGCAGGCTCATCCGTCGCACCTCCAACAGCCTCGTGTCTCGCGCCCGAGTGATCACCGCCACCCGGGTGCGTCTCGCAGCATACGTCTAGTTACCCGAAAGTAGGTAGTGGGAGTTGTTCACAAGTCGGTAGACGGGGCCGCCCGAAGGGTGGTCGTGGCTGCCGGCTGGGGGTGAGGCATGGGCCTGGCCGCACGTTGATGGTGAACAACCCACTTTTGTGCAGAACACCGTGGTGATCTGATTGCGATGAGGAGACGGATGCCGACCCGCACCATGACGGGGGAGGGGAATGCCAGACTGGGCATCTCTCATCCGGACGCGAAAGGGGCTGCGCTGTGACCGCTGACGGGGCGTCTGAGAACAGGGAGTCGCGAGATCACGGTGATTTGTGGAACTCGGCCGACGAAGTCCCGCTATCGAGGCGGCAGGGCGTCAGCCCTGGCGAATCGATCGCGGACCCGAGTTCCCAGACAAACGCTGACGGGGCGTCTGGACATGCGGGCAACGTTGCCGATCTGCTTGCCGCCACCGCACGCGCGAAGCCCGATGCGGCCGCGCTGGTGGACACCGCGACGGCGGAGACGCTGACCTGGGCCGAGGTGGACGCCGCCGTGGACGCGCAGGTGGCCGAACTCAGGGCGGCCGGGCTGACCGCAGGCGATCGGGTCGCGCTGTGCCTACCCACCTCGGTGGCGTTCGTGATCGCGCTGTTCGGCGTGCTCCGGGCAGGCGGGGTGGCCGTGCCACTGCCACCGCAGGGGCCGGAGTCGGAGCTGCGCGGACTCATCGAGCACAGTGGCGCACGGCTGCTGATCGGTGCGGCCGCCGACGACCTACCCGGTGACGTCCGGGTGCTGTCGGCGGTCACCGCTGGGGAGCAGCGGCCCGAGCCGGTGGAGCCGGTCGGGGCGGGCGAGGACCTCGCCGTGCTCTCGTACACCTCGGGCACCACCGGAGCGCCGCGCGGCGTGATGCTGTCGCACCGGGCACTGCTCGCCAACGTCACCCAGCTGGAGCACCTCCCCGTCCGGGTCGTCGAGCCCAGCGACCGCGTGCTGATCAGCATCCCGATGTTCCACGTCTACGGCCTCGGCCCCGGCCTGCTGGCAGGGACCTCGGCAGGCGCGACCCTGGTGCTCGCGGAGCGGTTCGACGTGCACACCGCACTCGAGGCCTGTGTGAAGTACCGGGTGACCTCGCTGCTCGGGGTGCCCACGATGTACGTGGAACTCGCCGCGCTCCCCGCCGACGAACTGGGCGAGGGCCTCGCCACGGTTCGCCTGCTCACCTCGGGTGCCGCCCCGCTGCATCCCAAGGTGCTGGCCGCCATCCGCGGCGCGACCGGTCTCGGGGTGTTCGAGGGCTACGGATTGACCGAGACCGCGCCCGTGGTCACCACGACGATGGTCACCGGATACCCGAAGCCGGGATCGGTCGGCAGGCCACTGCCGGGGGTCGAACTGCGGCTCGTGGACAGTGACGGCACGGTCGGCCCGGTCCCGCTGGACCCCGCCGACCCGGACGACGTGTTCGCCGAGGACGACGGGGAGCCGATGGGCACTGGACTGGTGTCGATTCGCGGCGCCAACCTGTTCTCCGGCTACTGGCCGGACGGGGCGCACGGCCCCGACGGCGAGGGCTGGTTCCGCACCGGCGACGTCGGCTACCTGGACACCGATGGCGACCTGCACCTGGTGGACCGGGCCAACGATCTGATCATCGTCAACGGATTCAACGTCTACCCGAACGAGGTCGAGAGCGTCATCAACGCACTGCCGGGAGTGGCCGAGTCGGCCGTGGTCGGCGTCGTCGACGAGCGCAGCGGTGAGGCCGTCAAGGCCGTGATCGTGCCCGAGCGGGGTGCGGCGCTGTCGGAGCAGCAGGTGATGGACGCGTGCACGGAGGCGCTCGCCGGGTACAAGGTGCCGCGCACGGTGGAGTTCGCCGACTCGCTGCCGCACTCCGCGACGGGCAAGCTGCGGCGGATGAATCTCAGGTAGGCGATCTGAAGGTGGACAGGGATGACTGACATGCACCAGGTGACCGTGATGACCAGGCAGGGCTGCTCGGCGTGCGAGCGCGCCGAGCGGGACGTGGAACGTATCTGCGGGGAGCTGGGCGTGCAGTGGTCGGCCCTCGACGTGGACAGTGACACCGAATGGCGGGCGGAGTACGGCGACCGCGTGCCGGTGATCCTGGTCGACGGCGACGAGCACGGCTACTGGTCCGTTGAGGAGGACCGGCTGCGCCGTGCTCTGGCCTGAGCTGGCAGGTCCGTAAGTCACTCGTAAGGACGATCGCGGCAATCCGAACGCTCGTTGGCACCGAATATTGAGACATGAGCGCTGACGTGACTGCCGTTGACGGCACCCAGGACCGCAAACCCAGGCTGTCGGTGCTCGTTGCCGCGCTGGTCGGCGTGCTCGCGCTCGCCGCCGCGCTGGCGGCAGGGCACCTGGTGGCCGCCTTCGTCGGCCTGAACTCCTCGCCGTATCTCGCGGTGGGCAACTCGGCCATCGACCTGACGCCGACCTGGCTCAAGGACTACGCCGTGCGCACCTTCGGCGTCTACGACAAGCTCGTGCTGCTCGGCAGCATGGCCGTTGTGATGCTGGTGCTGGCCGCGGTGGCCGGGCTGGTGTCCCGGCGCTCGGTCGTTCCCGGCACGGTGATCATCGCCCTGTTCGGCCTTGTCGGGCTCGTGGCCGTGTTCAACCGGCCCGCGCTGGGGCAGTTGTCCCTCCTCGCTCCCGTGGCGAGTCTCGGCACGGGCGTGCTCGTGTTCCGCTGGCTGCACCGCATCGCGCCGCGCAGCGCGGTTGCCGAGCACGAGAACACGGAGACCGACCCCGACGTCGAAACGGCATCGGCGGACCCGAACCGCAGACGGTTCCTGGTGGGCGCGGGCGGTGTCGCGGTCGGCGCCGGAGTCGTCGGGCTCGGCGGGCAGCTGGTCTCCTCCGCCAGGGACGCGGGCGCCTCGCGAGCGGCGATCGGGGAACTGGCGGTCGCCGAGCCGGCGCCACCGGTTCCGGCCGACGCCGATTTCGCCAAACTCGGCACTCCTTCCTTCATTACCCCGAACAATTCCTTCTATCGCGTCGACACCGCACTGATCGTGCCCCAGGTGCGGGCCGAGGACTGGTCGCTGCGTATTCACGGAATGGTCGACCGCGAAGTCACCTTCACCTTCGACGACATTCGCGGACGACCGTTGATCGAGCGCACCATCACGATGACCTGTGTGTCCAATGAGGTGGGTGGCCCGTACATCTCCACGGCGAACTTCATCGGAGTGGACCTGCGCGACCTGCTGCTCGAAGCGGGGGTGCGCGACGGTGCGGAGCAGTTGTTCTCCACCAGCGAGGACGGGTGGACCTGCGGAACGCCCGTCGAGGCAGCGCTGGATCCCGACCGGGGCGCGATGCTCGCGATCGGGATGAACGGCGAACCGCTGCCGCTGGAGCACGGGTTCCCGGCCCGGATGGTGGTGCCCGGCCTCTATGGCTACGTCTCGGCCACCAAATGGGTACGGGACCTGGAAATCACCACCTGGGACGCGCGCAACGCCTACTGGCTCGACCGTGGCTGGGGAGAGCGCGGACCGATCAAGACGATGTCGCGGATCGACTCGCCGAAGGGCTTCGCCAATCTCGGGGCTGGCAGGGTCGTGGTCGCCGGGATCGCCTGGGCGCAGCCCACCGGTATCGAGAAGGTCGAGGTCCGGCTCGACGACGGCCCGTGGCAGGAGGCCGAGCTGTCCACAGTGGTCAACGACGACACGTGGCGGATGTGGCAGATCGAACTGGACGTTCCGCCCGGCAGCCACAAGGCGACCGCACGGGCTACCGACCGGTCTGGTTACACGCAGACCGAGGAGCGGGTGCCCGCCGTGCCCGACGGCGCGACGGGCTGGCACTCGGTGCTGTTCAACACCGCCTGAGAGCGCGCTTGTTCGGCACCGTTAGAAATTTCGCGAATAATTTCAAGGTGTGGGCAATCCGCCGCCCTACCGGCACCGAATCACCCATGACAAGCAACAAGGCTCGCTCCGGCCCCCGTCGGCGGTCCGGACCCAGAATGGAGTGATTTCAGTGAGGAACGTGCGACGCTTCGCAGGAGCCGGTATCGCCGCGGCGGCGATCCTGTCCCTCGCCGCCTGTGGTGGCGACGACACCAACGCCGACTCGGGCTCGGAGAACGACACCCCTGCTCCCTCGTCAGCCCCGATGGAGAGCAGCAGCTCCGCGGCCGGCGACGGGGTTACCACAGCCGACGACGTCTACGGCCCCGGCTGCTCCCAGGTGCCGACCGAGGGCGAAGGCTCCGTCGGCGGCATGATCGACGACCCGGTGGCCACCGCGGCCAGCAACAACCCGCTGCTGACCAAGCTGGTCGCCGCCGTCGGCGCGGTCGACGGGCTGGGCGACACCCTCAACGGTGCTGAGGCGCTGACCGTGTTCGCACCCGCGGACCCGGCCTTCGACGCGCTGGGCGAGGAGAAGTTCAACGAGCTCGCGGGCAAGCCGGACGAGCTGGCCCCGATCCTGCAGTACCACGTCGTGCCGCAGCGCTACGACCGCGAGGGCCTGGTCGAGGCCGGCACGGTGGAGTCGCTGAACAACGCGGGTGGCCCGCTGAAGATCGAGGGTGAGGGCGAGAACATGACCGTCAACGGCGCCAAGGTGCTGTGCGGAAACGTCCCGACCGCGAACGCCACCGTGTTCGTGATCGACTCGGTGATGATGCCGGGCACCAACTGAGGAACAGAAACTCCCGCGGTACCCGAAGGCCCGTGCGACGGCTGTCGCGCGGGCCTTCGTGCTGCTCCGGGCAGGTGGCATGTGTGGCCCGTCATAGCGAGAGAGAGTGAGCGCGAGGCATCCTGTGGTGTTGGCAACGGCATGGACCAGCCACTTTGTGCCTGCGTTCACAAATAGCTACCGTATTGCCAGCGACCCGCGCGGACCGGATATCGAACACCCCTGCGTTCGCAAGGTCAAGAGTTGAGCTACGAAAGTATGTACGCCGATGACGGGCCGGATGTGGCCTGCTGACGAGGAGAGCCAGCGTGGTGGCAGAGCGGGGCCGGCGAAACGGGGCCCAGGCCGCGCACAAGCGCGGCCGAGGAGTCACCAGGGACGCGCCGGACGCCGACAACGCTCCGACCGCGGAGATGCCCGCCGTGGACGCCGGTAACGGCGCCGCGGGCGAGGGTGATGCCGTTCGCGCCAAGGCCATCCCCGAGGCTGCCGTCGCCCGGCTCGCCGTCTACCTGCGGGTGCTGTCGGGAATGGCCGACCAGGGCGCCACGACGGTCTCCAGCGAGGAGCTCTCCGCTGTCGCCGGGGTGAACTCCGCCAAACTGCGCAAGGACCTCTCGTACCTCGGCTCCTACGGCACCCGTGGCGTTGGTTACGAGGTCACCGTGCTGGTCGGGCAGATCGAGCGAACGCTCGGGCTGACCCGCAAGCACAAGGTCGCCGTGGTGGGAATCGGAAACCTCGGTCATGCGTTGGCCAACTATGGTGGCTTCCCCGGTCGCGGGTTCCCGGTCGAGGCGTTGTTCGACGTCGACCCGGACCTGGTCGGAGTACCGGTCGGTGGCCTGCCGGTGTCGCATCTGGACGACATCCCGGCCGTGTGCACCGAGCGGCAGATCTCCATCGGAGTCATCGCCACCCCGCCGACGGCCGCGCAGTCGGTTTGTGACCGCCTGGTCGCGGGTGGGGTGCAGTGCATTCTGAACTTCGCCCCTGTGGTTCTGCAGGTGCCTGAGCACGTGGAGGTGCGGAAGGTGGATCTGGCCGTCGAGCTGCAGATCCTGTCCTTCCACGTCGCCAGGCGCGCGGACATCGCGGAGGCGGCGGCGTCGGCGCAGGCAGCCGCCAACGGATCTTCGAGCGACTCGCGAGTGCCGATGACGAAGCTGGGCCTTGGCAACGGATTGGTGGAAAGGTCATGAGTGTGCTGGCCATCGGGCTCTCGCACCGTACGGCGGACCTGGCGCTGCTCGAGCGGACCGCCGTGCCCGCCGACGAGCTCGTCAAGGTGCTGCACGAGTTGCAGAAGGCGCAGCACATCTCCGAGGTGATGCTGGTCTCCACCTGCAACCGCATCGAGGTCTACGCCATGGTGGAGACCTTCCACGGTGGTCTCGCCGACGCGGCCGACGTACTGGCCCGACAGGCGGGCATGGAGCCCGCGCAGCTCTACGACAACCTGTACGTGCACTACGCGGGCGCGGCGGTCGAGCACGTGTTCTCGGTCGCATCCGGCCTGGACTCGATGGTCGTCGGCGAGACACAGATCCTCGGCCAGGTTCGTGCCGCCTACGCCACGGCGCGCGAAGCGGGCACCGTGGGCAGCGGGCTGCACGAGCTCGTGCAGACCACACTGCGAGTCGGCAAGCGGGTGCACTCCGAGACCGGCCTGGACGCGCTGGGCGCCTCGGTGGTCTCCGAGTCGCTCGCCGCCGCCGGTGAACTGACCGGCCGCCATGCCCTGGTCATCGGTGCGGGCTCGATGGGTGCGCTCGCCGCGTCCCAGCTGCGCAAGGGCGGGATCGGCTCGGTCACCGTGGCCAACCGCACCGAGAGCAACGCGGCCAGGCTGGCTGCCTCGGTCAGCGAGTCCGGGATCCCGGCCACCGCCGTGCCGATGAGCGACCTTGCCGGCGCCGTCGCGCGGGCCGACGTCGTGGTGAGCTGCACCGGATCGCAGGACGCCGTGCTCACCGCCGAGCATGTGACCTCGCGGCCGGACCGGCCGCTGGTGATCTGCGACCTCGGGCTGCCGAGGGACGTCGACACCGCCGTGGCACGAGTGCCTGGCGTCGAGGTGGTGGATCTGGAGACGGTTCGCCGCCGGATGAGCGAAGCGGGCGCGCACACCGAGAAGCAGATCGCGCGGGCAGCGGGGATCGTGCTGGACGAGGTACGGGAGTACCTGGCGGGCCAGCGCAGCGCGGAGGTCACCCCGACCGTGACCGCACTGCGCAAACGGGCCGCCGAGGTGGTCGACGCCGAACTGCTGCGACTGAACAACCGCCTGCCCGACCTCGACGGCGACGTCCGCGAGGAGGTTGGGCGAACCGTCCGCCGGGTGGTGGACAAGCTGTTGCACGCGCCCACCGTGCGGGTCAAGCAACTGGCCGCCGAGACGGCGGGCACGGACTACGCGAACGCGCTGAGTGAGCTCTTCGGGCTCGACCCACAGGCGCCCGCCGCCGTGTCCAGCGTCGCGGCGGCTGCCAAGCACGACCAGATCGACATCCGCGGGATCCGCAATGGACCGTCGCATGTGGACGGTATGCGGACGCGCGGTTCCGATGAGACAGACGGTGACAACTGATGACAAGGACCATCCGGATCGGCACCAGGGGCAGCAAGCTGGCCCTCGCGCAGACCGGCACGATCGCCAGGATGCTCGAGGAGGCGGGGCAGTCGGTCGAGATCGTCCGGGTGTCCACGCCCGGCGACCGCTCCAGCGCGCCCATCGCCGAGATCGGCGTCGGCGTTTTCACCTCCGCGCTGCGTGAGGCGCTGCTGGAGAAGCAGATCGACGTGGCGGTGCACTCGTACAAGGACCTGCCGACGGCGCCGGAGAGCGGGATCGTGCTCGCCGCCGTCCCGCCACGCGCCGACCCGAGGGACGCCCTGATCGCCCGGGACGGGCTGACGCTCGGCGAACTGCCTCCCGGCTCGGTGGTGGGAACCGGATCGCCGCGCCGGATCGCGCAGTTGCGCGCGCTCGGCCTCGGTCTCGAGATCACGCCGATTCGCGGGAACATCGACACCCGGATCGGCAAGGTCACCAGTGGTGAACTCGACGCGGTCGTGCTGGCCAGGGCCGGGCTGACCAGGGTGGACCGGTTGCACGACATCACCGAGACGCTGGAGCCCATCCAGATGCTGCCCGCGCCCGCGCAGGGTGCGCTGGCGGTGGAGACTCGCGTCGACGAGGTGGACGTAGAGCATCTTCTTCAATCCATTGTGGATGATGAAGTGACGAGGGTCGCGGTGACCGCGGAGCGCGCCATGCTGGCCGCGCTCGAAGCCGGTTGCAGCGCACCCGTCGGCGCACTGGCCGAAGTGGTGGAGGACCTCGACGAGAACGGCTCCGTCGTGGAGCGCATCTCGTTGCGTGGGGTCGCCGCCGCGGGGCTCGAGGGGATCGGGGCCGGTTCCGGTCCGGTGGAGATCCTGCGTGCCTCGGCCGTCGCCGAGAAGAGCGAGGCGGAGCAGCTCGGCCGGGATCTGGCCGCGGAGCTGCTCGACCTCGGAGCCGGAATGCTGTCCGGCCCGGGGCGCAACTCGCGCTGAGAAGCGTTGGTGCGAGGCGCGAGGTCCGCGCGCATCCGCCAACACCGACGAACACGCCCAGTAGAGATACGGCCGCACGTGATCGCCATGGCCGCTGATGAGGAGAAATACACACATGACCCGCGCACGAAAGACCACGGGGCGAGTCGCCTTCGTGGGCTCGGGCCCCGGGGACGCCGGACTGCTCACTGTCCGCGCCCAGGAGTTGCTGGCCAAGGCCGACCTGGTGGTGACCGACCCGGACGTGCCGTCCGGAGTGCTGACGTTCGCAGGTTCGGCGGCCGAGGTGCGTCCCGCCGTCGGTGAGCCGGGCGACGTAGCAAAGGACCTCGCGGCCGAGGCCAAGGCAGGGAGGCTGGTGCTGCGGCTGATCGCGGGTGACCCGCTGACCCAGCCCGCGGTGGTGGCCGAGGTTCAGGCCGTGTCCAAGACCAGCGCCGTCTTCGACGTGGTGCCGGGGGTGTCGCCGGGTGCGGCAGTGCCCGCCTACGCCGGTGTGGCGCTCGGTGGCACACACACCGAGGTCGACGTCCGCTCCGACGTGGACTGGGGCGCACTCGCGGCGATCCCGGGACCGCTGGTGCTGCACGCGACGTCCAGCCATCTTGCCGAGGCGGCGTCCGCGCTGGTGGACAAGGGCGTTCCGGCCCAGACCCCGGTCGCGGTGACGTCGAACGGCACGATCAACACCCAGCGCACGGTCGACAGCACGCTGGCGACGCTGTCCGCCGACGCCGGCGAGCTGGTGGGGCCGCTGGTCGTGACCATCGGCACGGAGGCGGGCAACCGTTCGAAGCTGTCCTGGTGGGAGTCCCGCGCGCTGTACGGCTGGAAGGTGCTGGTGCCGCGCACCAAGGAGCAGGCCGGTGACATGGCGGATCGCCTGCGCAGCCACGGCGCCACCTCGCACGAGGTGCCGACGATCTCCGTCGAGCCGCCGCGCAGCCCCGCGCAGATGGAGCGTTCGGTCAAGGGTCTCGTCGACGGCCGCTACCAGTGGATCGTCTTCACCTCCACCAACGCGGTGCGCGCGGTGTGGGAGAAGTTCGAGGAGTTCGGCCTGGACGCCCGCGCGTTCTCCGGTGTGAAGATCGCCTGTGTCGGCGAGGCCACCGCGGAGAAGGTCCGTTCCTTCGGCATCATCCCCGAGCTGGTGCCCTCCGGCGAGCAGTCCAGCGAGGGCCTGCTCGAGGAGTTCCCGCCCTACGACGACGTACTCGACCCGGTGGACCGGGTCCTGCTGCCGCGCGCCGACATCGCCACGGAGACGCTGTCCGCCGGCCTGCGCGACCGCGGCTGGGAGATCGACGACGTGACGGCGTACCGCACGGTGCGTGCCGCGCCGCCGCCCGCCGAGACCCGCGAGATGATCAAGACCGGCGGGTTCGACGCGGTGTGCTTCACCTCGTCGTCCACGGTCCGCAACCTCGTGGGGATCGCCGGTAAGCCGCACACCCGCACGCTGGTCGCCTGCATCGGCCCGAAGACGGCCGAGACGGCGACGGAGTTCGGCCTGCGGGTCGACGTCCAGCCGGAGTCGCCGAACGTCATCGCGCTGGTCGACGCGCTCGCCGAGCACGCGGCGCGGCTGCGTGCGGAGGGGGCCCTCCCGCCCCCGCGCAAGGCCAAGCGCGCCCGCCGTTCCTGACGTGTCGCACCGAGGGCCACCCCGCCAACCGCGGGGTGGCCCTCGGTGTGTCCGCACCTGGCCGGAGTACCGTCGCTGGCGTGTTTCCCGAGCATCGCCCGCGGCGTCTGCGGGTCACCCCGGCCATGCGGCGTCTGGTCAGCGAGACGACTGTCCGGCCGCGCCAGCTGATTCTGCCCATGTTCGTCGCCGAGAGCGCCGACTCACCCCGGCCCATCTCCAGCATGCCGGGAGTCGTGCAGCACACCCGTGACTCGCTGCGCGAAGCCGCCGTCGAGGCGGTCGAGGCGGGCGTCGGCGGTCTGATGATCTTCGGCGTTCCCGGCACGCACGACGCCACCGGTTCGGGGGCTGTCGACGAGCAGGGCATCCTCAACGTCGCCCTCCGCGACCTGCGGGCCGAACTCGGCGACGACACCGTGCTGATGGCCGACACCTGCCTCGACGAGTTCACCGACCACGGACACTGCGGTGTGCTGGACGCGCAGGGCCGGGTGGACAACGACGCCACCCTGCAGCGATATGCCGAAATGGCGCTCGCGCAGGCCGAGGCGGGCGCCCACCTGCTCGGGCCGAGCGGCATGATGGACGGTCAGGTCGGCGTCATCCGCCGGGCGCTGGACGACGCCGATTTCGCCGACATCGGCATCTTCGCCTACTCCGCCAAGTACGCCAGCGCGTTCTACGGTCCCTTCCGCGAGGCGGTGGACTCCCAGCTCAAGGGCGACCGCAAGACCTATCAGCAGGACCCGGGCAACGCCCGCGAGGCGTTGCGCGAGATCGAGCTGGACGTCGCCGAGGGCGCGGACATGGTGATGGTCAAGCCGGCGCTGGCGTACCTGGACGTCGTCCGGGCCGCCGCGGAGACGTCACCGGTTCCGGTCGGCGCGTACAACATCTCGGGCGAGTACGCGATGGTCGAGGCCGCTGCCGCGAAGGGCTGGCTGGACCGGGAGCGAACGGTCCTCGAGGTGCTCACGTCGATCCGCAGGGCCGGGGCGGACATGATCCTCACCTACTGGGCGGCCGAAGCCGCCCGCTGGCTCGCCGACTGAGCCCTCCCGCACCAACTTGGAGTGCCTGCAAGTACCTCCAAGCAAGATCGACTTCGTCCATAACTACCCCCAAGCAAGTCGGACGGAACGGCTCGGGTGAGTCCGCTGGGTTGTAGAAAACGGCTAACTTGATCTTGCATGGGCGTACTTGCAGACGCACCAACTACGGGGGTGGGGGACGGTGGCGGGAATGCGTGGCGGTCCTTGACGCCACCACGGTTCCTCGCCGGTAGGGTGCTGCACGTGACTACCCCGGACGAATCGGACGACCAGCGGCGATCCGACGGCCTACCGCCCGCTCCCCGGATGCCCGGTGACGCACCGAGGGTGGTGGATCCGCCGAAGCTGGTGAACATCTCGTTCGGCCTGTGGCTCGCGTCCGGTGCCGCCATGGTTCTCGGATACGTGGTCACGCTGGTCAACAAGGACGCGATCATCGCCCAACTGGTGGAGATCTCCGCGAACGACCAGATCAGCGAGGAACAGATCGCCTCCGGCACCACCAGCTTCCTCTGGGCGGCACTGGTCGGAGCGATCGCCTTCGCGGCGATGTTCGCGCTGTTCGCCTACAAGGCGCGGGAGGGCACCCGATCCGCTCGCACCGTGCTCACCGTGCTGGCGGTGGTCACGATGCTCTTCCAGTTGCTGCTGTTCGGGCACCGGCTGTTCGGCAGCCTCTCCGCATTGCTCGCTGCGGCCGCCGTCGTGCTGCTCTACCTGCCGAGCGTGACCGGCTACTTTCCGAAAATCCCGAAGTCACTGTCATGACCTCGGCAGGCGAGGAGACAGTGCTCTACAAGGAGCCGGGCTCCGGTCCGGCTCCGCTGCTGTGGGGTCCGCTCTTCGCGCTCGTCGGGTTCCTGTCCGAAGTGGTGCTCGGCGGGCCCACCCATCCGCTGGCCTGGACGCTGGTCGGCCTCGCGCTCCTGGCCCTGACGTCGGTGTGGGTGTACGCGCGGCGGCGCTTCCTCGCGGTGCGACTGACGCCGACCACCCTGTGGCAGGGCCGGGAGCCTCTCGCTGTGCAGCGCATCGCCGAGGTGGACGACGTCGGCGCGCCGGTGGGCGCCACCGTGCTCGGCGGCGGCTGGACGGTGCCGCGCAAGTACGACGAACTCCCGCTCCGGCTCGACGACGACTCCGTCGTGCTGGCCTGGGCGATGGACGTCGAGGCACTGCGCTCTGCTCTGCACGAGGCTCGGCGCTCGTGAGATGCTGCACTCCATGACCGAGGTCGCCGCCGAGACGGCAGGCTCCCCAGCGTGGCCGGCGGAACCGCCGCCGCCCAGTGAACGGCTGCACCAGCCGTGGCGGGCGCTCGTCGCGCTCGTCGAGCTGGGGCTGGCCGCCGTCGCGTTCTGGACAGCCACACTGTGCTGGTCGAACGTCGTGCTGCCGGTGGTGCTGCGCCTCTCCGACGGCACTGAGCTGACCTCCACCCGGTTCGAGGGTGACTGGGCCGCGGGAGCCATCGGCCTCGGCGCGCTGGCCTGCCTGCTGGTGGTGGATGCCGTGCGGCAGCTGCTGCTCGCCGTCCGCACCCGCCGCAGGTCGAGCCGGAAGCACCGCAAGAGCAACGCCGCTGGTTGAGGCACGAGCTCGCCGGCCGGTCCAGGGCTACCGCCGGTCCAGGTTCGTGCGGTGGACGAAATCCAGAACCCGTTCGACGATTCGGGCGCGGTCGTCCGGTCGGAGAAACAGGTAATGTCCCGCGTCCGGCAGCGTCTCCACCTCGGCACGAGGTAGCAGGGCGCGAAGGCGGTCCGCCGCCACGCTCGAATCGTGCACGACGCTGCGCGCGCCGAACAGTGCCAGTACCGGCACTGTCACGGACCGGATGTCGTCGTCGGCGGGACAGGTCTGAAAGGGAACCCGCGGTCGGTAAGTGCGTATTCCGGCGAGAACCAGTTGTGCGTCCGGCTGGTCCATGATGTCCTCGCCCGCGGACCAACGCAGGAACCGCCGCCAGATCCAGTCCCTGTCGAGAACCGCACCGAGCACGCCGTACCAGATCGCGGGCCAGGAGAACTTGGCCGTCACGGTGGTGGGGTCGAGCGTGCTGATCGAAGCGATCCTGCCCGGCGCGTGGATCACCTGGTTGAACGCGTGCCACCCGCCGGTGGAACCGCCGACGAGGTGGACGTCGGTGAGCTCCAGGCCGTCAAGTACGTCGTCAAGACAGCGAGCGCGGTCCGGAATGCCGGCGAACGGCTCGGTCTGCACACTGCGGCCTGCCTCGCCGAGCGTGTCGATCACATACACCGGGCGGTGCGCGGCGAACGCGGGTATCAGCGGCGCGTAGCAGGCGGACGTGGCCATGAGGGCGGGCAGCAGCACGATCGGCGGCGCGTCGCCCCGACCGAAGCGGTGTACCCGGGTCGTGCCGTGCCGGGTGCCGATGTCGAGTACGGCATCCGGCACCGGACACTCGTTCATCGCCTTGTCGTACGCCTCGAAATACTGTTTCCGGGCGGCCGGACTTCTGAACTCACCGATATTTTTCACCAGCGAAAACCTCTCTCTTGGGAGAAATTGACGCTACGGATCGTGGGCGATGTTCTCTTGGACGAAAGTAAGATGGCCTGCGTCGGGGGTGAGGCAATGGCCGGCTGGACGCTCGTGGTGTCGCGCCGGGAAGTCGTGCGGGCACCGGCGCAACGCGTCTTCGGCAAGCCGCACCCGCGATTGGCAGGGCACGTACTGACCTACACCGGGCACGACTATCGGTGGATGGATCCGCAGCCATGGCGAATGGCGCCGCTGGGCGCGATCGTGGTGACCATCGACCTCGAGGCACCGCTGGTTCGCCGGTTGCTCGCCCCAGATCCCCGGCAGGGACAGGACCTCCCGATATCGCCGGTGATGGGTCTGCGGGACCGGCCGCTGGTGCTGGAGCAGGCAGGCCCCTCTCGAGGAATCGTCCTCGCGCTGACACCCGTGGGTGCCTACGCCTTGTTCGGCCTGCCCCTACGGGAGCTGGCGAATTCGACATCGGCCTCGCCGACCTGGTGGGCGCCGATGTCCACCTGCTGATCGAACAGCTCGCCGAGTCGCCCGGCTGGACCGCGCGTTTCCGGGTGCTGGACGACTACCTGACCGCCCGTCTCCAGCACGGCCCCACACTGGCCAGGCCGGTGCACGGGGCGTGGCAACGGTTGACGGCCTCGGCCGGACGCCTTCGGATCAGCACGCTCGCCGACGAGATCGGCTGGACCCGTCAGCACCTCAATGTCCGATTCCGTGAGCAGATCGGGCTCACCCCCAAAACCGTGGCGCGCATCGCCCGGCTGCACCGTGCCGCGACCCTCCTGACCACGCCGTCGCCCCCGTCCTGGTCGGACATCGCGCACAGCTGTGGTTACGCGGATCAGGCCCACCTCAACCGCGACTTCCGCACGCTGACCGGCTGCACCCCCACGGAATACGTGTCCCCGTGAAGCATGTGGTGGCGGAGTTCTTGACCCTGACACCATGTGAGGCCGTCAACTCGGAGGCGTCATGTTCACCATCGGAGATTTCGCCAGGCACGGTGGGGTTTCGATCCGGATGCTGCGGCACTACGACGCGATCGGCCTGCTCCGGCCGGCCAGGGTCGACCCGTACAGCGGCTACCGCTACTACGGGGCAGGTCAGCTGACGCGGCTGAACCGCATCGTCGCGCTCAAGGAGCTCGGCTTCACTCTCGAACAGGTGCGGAACCTGCTCGACGAGCAGATCGGCGTCGAACGACTGCGCGGGATGCTGACGCTGCGGCGGGCAGAACTCGAAGCGGCACTGGCGGCCGACACGGCGCGACTGAACCAGGTCGAGGCGAGGCTCCGAACGATCGAGAGCGAGGGCAGCATGCTTGCCAACGACGTCGTACTCAAGAGCATCCCGGCCACCACGGTGGCCGAACTGACCGATATCGCCGCCGATCTCCGGCCCGAGGACATCGGGCCGGTCGTCCAGCCCCTGTGTGCTGAGCTGTTCCGGCGGCTGGAAGCCGCGGAGATCACCCCCAGCGGCCCGCTGACCTGCTATTACGAGCGGACCTCCGAGACGGACGGCAAGGTCGTGGTGCACGCGGCGATTCCGGTGGCCGGTGCGATCGACGACCCCAACGGCCTGACGATCACCACCCTCCCGGGCGCCGACAAGGCGGCCGTCCTCGTGCACCGTGGGTCGATGGACAACTGCATGCCGAGCTGGCAGGCGATGGCCAGGTGGATCGAGGACAACGGGTACACCTCGACCGGCTTTCCGCGTGAGGTCTACCTGGGATGTCCCGCCGATCCGGACGAGTGGGTCACGGAGCTGCAGGAGCCGGTCACGCCGGTGTGACGGATGCCTCGTCGGTCCGGCAGCCCCGCACCCGCGACGGCTGCCGGGCACGGTCGTCCCGGGATTTGCGAGACTGGGTGTCGTGACACAGCCAGTTGATGAGTCCAAGGCATGGTTCGAGCGCGCGAGCGTCGCCACGCCCGGCGGGGTCAACTCGCCGGTGCGGGCGTTCAACTCGGTCGGCGGCACCCCCCGTTTCATGGCGGCTGGTGACGGCGCCTACCTGACCGACGTGGACGGCAACCGGTATGTCGACCTGGTGTCGTCCTGGGGTCCGATGATCCTCGGGCACGCGCACCCGCAGGTCGTCTCCGCCGCCCGCGCGGCGGCGTCGGAGGGCCTTTCGTTCGGCACCCCGACCGTCGGTGAGGTGGAGCTGGCCGAGGAGATCATCGAACGGGTGGACCCCGTCGAGCAGGTCCGGCTGGTGAACTCCGGCACCGAGGCGACGATGAGCGCCATCCGCCTGGCCAGGGGTTTCACCGAGCGCAGCAAGATCATCAAGTTCGCTGGCTGCTACCACGGTCACGTGGACGCGCTCCTCGCGCAGGCCGGTTCCGGTGTGGCGACACTGGGTCTGCCGACCTCGCCCGGCGTCACCGGCGCCCAGGCGGAGGACACCATCGTCCTGCCCTACAACGACATCGAGGCCGTTCGGCAGACCTTCGCCGACGCGCCGGACACGATCGCGGCGATCATCACCGAGGCCGCGGCGGGCAACATGGGCGCGGTCGCGCCGGACGCCGACTTCAACGCCGCTCTGCGCGACATCGCGCACGAGCACGGCGCGCTGCTGATCATGGACGAGGTGATGACCGGATTCCGGGTCTCCCGCAGCGGCTGGTTCGGGCTGGAACGGGTCGCGGGCGACCTCTACACCTTCGGCAAGGTCATGTCCGGTGGGCTGCCTGCCGCCGCGTTCGGCGGGCGCGCCGACGTGATGGCCAGGCTGGCGCCGACCGGCCCGGTCTACCAGGCCGGCACGCTGTCCGGGAATCCCGTGGCCGTCGCCGCGGGCCTCGCCACGCTGCGTGCCGCCGACGAGTCCGTGTACCGCGCGCTGGACGCCAACTCCCAGCGGCTCGGCGCGCTGCTGGGCGAGGCGCTGACCGCCGAGGGCGTCCCGCACACCGTGGCGTACGCGGGCAACCTCGTGAGCGTGTTCTTCCGTGAGGAGCCGGTGCGCAACTACCACGACGCCGCCACGGCGCGCACCGACTGCTTCCCGCCGTTCTTCCACGCCCTGCTCGAACGTGGGGTGTACGCCCCGCCGAGCGCGTTCGAGGCGTGGTTCGTCAACGCCGCCATGGACGATGACGCGTTCGAGGCCATCGAGGCCGCGCTACCGTTCGCGGCCCGCGCCGCGGCGCAGGTCGTGCAGGCATGACGACGACTATCGTCCACGTGCTGCGGCACGGCGAGGTGCACAACCCGGACGGAATCCTCTACGGCAGGTTGTCCGGTTTCGGACTGTCGGAGACCGGGCGCAAGCAGGCCCTGTCCGTGGCGGAGGCGCTGTCCGGGCACCAGCTCGTGCGTGTCGTCGCCTCCCCGTTGCAGCGGGCGCAGGAGACCGCGGCCCCCATCGCTGCCGCACACCGGCTCGACATCGCCACGGACGACCGGCTGATCGAGGCGGACAACCGGTTCGAGGGCCTTCGAGTCTCGGTGGGCGACGGCGTGCTGCGTCAGCCGAGGCACTGGTCGAAGCTGCACAACCCGCTGAAGCCGTCATGGGGTGAGCCCTATGCCGAGATCGCGCAACGGATGCTCGGCGCCGTGCACGCGGCTCGCGCCGAGGCCGAGGGGTACGAGGCGCTGTGTGTCTCGCACCAACTGCCGGTCTGGACGCTGCGCCGGTACCTGGAGGGCCGTCCGCTGTGGCACGACCCGCGCAGACGGCAGTGCTCGCTGGCCTCGCTGACCAGCTTGGTCTTCGAAGGTGAAACGCTGGCCGACATCGTCTACAGCGAACCCGGCGGAACCACCGACCCGAGCAAGACAGGTGCCTGAGATGGGTTTTGCAGGGGCACGAAGGGCGGCAGCGGCACTGTGTGCGGCCGCACTGGTGCTGACCGGCTGCACTTCCGGGGATGACGCCGTGTCCCGCGGCAGCACGTTCGAGTTCGTCTCACCGGGCGGCAAAGTGGACATCTTCTACGACGATCCGGACCGGCAATCGCTGGAAATCTCGGGCGAGGACCTGTTCAACGAGGGGCAGCAGATCTCCACCGCGGACTTCGCCGGCGAGGTGGTCGTCATCAATCTGTGGGGTCAGTGGTGCGGGCCGTGCCGGACCGAGGCGCCGGAGATGCAGAAGGTCTACGAGCAGACCAAGGACGACGGCGTGCGAGTGCTGGGGATCGATCTGCGGGACCCGGACCGGCAGGCGCCGATCGACTTCATGCGCGATCGGAACCTGACCTACCCGTCGATCTACGACCCGGCGGGGCGGACGCTGCTGAAGTTGTCCGGCTATCCGCGCAACTTCGTGCCCTCGACGATCGTGCTGGATCGGCAGCACCGGGTGGCCGCGGTGTTCCTGCGGGAACTGCTGGCGGAGGACCTGCTCCCGGTGGTCCAGCGCCTCGCCGCCGAACCGCAGGCCGCTGCCGCCGCGCCCGCGAGCCGCTGAGGCCGCGCGCCGGCAGCTGTGACCGGGCTCCTGCTGGCCACCACCCTCAGCGCCTCACGTCGTTCACACTCCTTACCCTGATCGTGTGGATCCCGTAACCGAGCTGGCGACCTCAGGGCCGCTGTTGCTCGCGGCCGGGGTGGCGCTGCTCGCCGGGACGATCTCCTTCGCCTCACCGTGTGTGGTGCCGCTCGTGCCGGGTTATCTCGCCTACCTCGCTGCCCTGGTCGGCGCGGACGCGCCCGCCGTCAACGAGGACGAGGGGCGCAAGCAGGGCAGGTACGCCGTGCTGGGTGCGACCGCGTTGTTCGTGCTGGGGTTCACCGTCGTCTTCGTCGCGGGTGTCGGCACCCTCGTCTGGCTCGCCGACGCCCTGCTCGTCAACCAGGACGTCCTGCAACGTGTCGGCGGAGTGCTGACCATCGCGATGGCGCTGGTGTTCCTCGGCCGGTTCCGGTTCATGCAACGCGAGGTTCGTGGCCATCACGTGCCGCGTGGCGGCCTGTGGGGTGCGCCCGTGCTCGGGGCCGTCTTCGGTCTCGGCTGGACGCCGTGCATCGGCCCGACGCTCTCCGGGGTTCTCGCGATCGCGACCGCCAGCGGCAGCAGCGGGGCCCGCGGGTTCCTGCTCGTGCTGGTCTACTGCCTCGGACTGGGACTGCCGTTCCTGCTCATCGCGCTCGGTGCCCGCTGGGCCGTGCGCGCCACCGACTGGCTGCGCCGCAACGGCAGGCGGGTGCAACTCGCCGGAGGCGGTCTGCTGCTGGTGGTCGGCATCATGCTCGTCACCGGGCTGTGGGGCGAGATGGTGGCGTGGATGCGCGACGCGTTCATCTCGGATGTGGAGCTGCCGCTGTGACCGCTACCGAGGCACCTCCCGCCGGGCCGCGCAAGCCCTACCGGCAGACGCCCGCGCGGCGCGCGTTCGCCTTCGTCCGCAACACCTGGCGCGGGCTCACCTCGATGCGCACGGCGCTGATCCTGCTGTTCCTGCTCGCGCTGGCCGCGATGCCCGGCGCGCTGCTGCCGCAGCGCTCGCTCAACCCGCCGAAGACCGAGGAGTACATCGCCGCCTACGGCTGGTGGGGTGAGCTGCTGGACCGGCTGCAGTTCTTCGACGTCTACAGCAGCGTCTGGTTCTCGGCGATCTACCTCCTGCTGATGGTGTCGCTGGTCGGCTGCCTCGCACCGCGCAGCCTGGAGTACGTCCGCTCCATGCGGGCCAAGCCGGTGCTCACCCCCCGCAACCTCGCCCGGATGCCGCACCACCAGCGGGCCGAGGTGACGGCCGAGCCCGCCGACGTGCTCACCGCTGCCCGTTCCCGCCTCCGTGGCTGGCGGATCATCGAGCGTGCGGAGGCAGGCGGCGCGCGCAGTATCAGCGCCGAACGCGGCTATCTGCGCGAGACCGGCAACCTGGTGTTCCACTTCGCGATGCTCGGCCTGATCGTCGCGTTCGCGCTGGGCAAGATGTTCTCCTACGAGGGCCAGGTCATCGTGCAGGCGGACGGCCAGCCGTTCTGCAACTCCGGCATCCTCAACTACGACTCGTTCAATCCCGGCCTACAGGTCGACGGCACCCAGCTGAACCCGTTCTGCCTGCGGGTCAACGGCTTCGCCGCCGAGTACACGGAGAACAACCAGCCGAACCACTACGAAGCCGACCTGGAGTACCAGTCCGGGCCCGATCTGGAGACCGGCACCTGGCGGCCGTACAACCTGGAGGTCAACGAACCGCTGCGCACGGCGGGGGACCGGGTCTACCTGCTCGGCCACGGCTTCGCGCCGACCTTCACCGTCACGTTCCCGGACGGCAGCGTGCGGACCCAGACCATCCAGTGGCGGCCGATGGACCAGACCACCCTGCTGTCCGAAGGCGCGACCAAATTCGATCCACCCGGTGTGACCGACCCGGTGCAGCGCCGCGAGCAGCAACTGGCGATCACCGGGCTGTTCGCCCCGACCGCGTTCCTGCACGGCAAGGTGCTCAGTTCGGCCGGGCCGCAGCTCGACGACCCCGCCGTCGCGGTCGACGTCATGAAGGGTGACCTCGGCATCGACTCCGGTCGGGGCCAGTCGATCTTCGAGGTCGATCAGTCGATGGTGGACCAGGGCAGGCTGGAGCGGGTGGCACGGGAGAACCTGGAACTCGGCGAGAAGCTCACGCTTGACGACGGCACCACGGTCAGCTTCGACGGCGTGCAGCGATGGGTCTCCCTGCAGGTTTCGCACGACCCCACCCAGGTCTGGGTGCTCGGCTTCGCGGTCGCGATGCTGATCGGGCTGGCCGGCTCACTGCTGGTCAAGCGGCGCAGGCTGTGGGTCCGTGTGGCCCCTGCCGAGTCCGCCGCCGATCAGCGGCTTACCGTGGTAGACATCGGCGGTCTGGCCAGGACGGATCAGGCCGGGTACGGCGAGGAGTTCAACCGGATCGCAGCCGGACTGCTGCGCGAGGCAAGGAAACACTGATGCCGGTCAACGAGACACTGTCGCAGTTCAGCGACTGGTCCTACACCACAGCGGTCGTCGTGTACGTGCTCGCGATGATCTTCTTCCTGGTCGAGCAGTCGTTCGGGCGCAAGGGCACCCAGGGCGCCGAACGCACCCGGGTACGCGCCGCCGAACTCGTCGGCGCGGGCGGACCGCCGTCGACGACCGCCGCCGAGCCCCCTGCCGGGAGCGCGGGACCCACCCCGGCAGGGCGGGAGCGCAGCCGGGCCGAGCGCTTCGGCCGCATGGGCGTGGCGCTGACCGTGCTCGCTGTCCTGCTCCACCTGAGTGCGCTGGTGCTGCGCGGGCTCTCCGCGAACCGGGTGCCGTGGGGCAACATGTACGAGTACACGATGGCGATCTGCCTGGTGGCGGTCGTGACCTGGCTCGTCGTGCTGCGCCGCTCGCCGGTGCGCCACCTCTCGGCGTTCGTGCTGCTGCCCGTCGTGATTCTGATGTTCGTCGGCGGCACCATGCTCTACGCCGAGTCCGCCCCGGTGCAGCCCGCGTTGCAGTCGTACTGGCTGGTCATCCACGTCTCGGCCGCGGCCGCGTCCTCCGGTGTGTTCCTCGTGCCCGGTGTGGCGAGCGTGCTCTACCTGATCCGGTCACGGCACGAGAAGGACCCGCAGAAGTTCGCCCGGTTCGGGCCCAGGCTGCCCGCGCTCGACGTGCTCGATCGCGTCGCGTACCGCACGACGGTGTTCGCGTTCCCGGTTTTCACCTTCGGTGTGCTGTGCGGTGCGGTGTGGGCCGAGGCCGCGTGGGGCCGGTTCTGGGGCTGGGACCCCAAGGAGACCGTGGCGTTCATCGCCTGGGTGGTCTACGCCGCCTACCTGCACTCACGGGCCACGGCGGGCTGGCGCGGCAACCGCGCCGCGGTGATCAACGTGATCGGCTTCGCCATGACGGTGTTCAACCTGTTCTTCGTCAACCTGGTCACGACGGGATTGCATTCCTACGCAGGGGTGGGGTAGTGCACCTGCGTTCGACCCTCGGCCGTCCTGCGACTACCGTCGCCCGTGAGAGAGCGTCTGAGAGCTGATCACGGCAAATGCTCTGCGCGAACCCGGGGTGATCGCGTCGCGGGTTCTCGGACAGGCACTGATGGCGCTGGGGACGTGCGCGTCCTGCGACAAGCACAGGAGGATGGCAGAGCGGTGACCGGACCCAACGAAGACCCGGCTGACGGCTACACCGGGGACCAGGAAGGACTGGCCGCCGAGACGCCGACGCAGTGGCACAATCCGCAGGCGGAGCAGGACCAGGGGGCTGCGGCGGGGTTCTCCGAGGAGAGTACCGACTCGACCCCGCATCCGGCCGCGCAGGCGAACCCGTCGGTCTCGGGGCCACACCAGGTGCCGCCGAACCCGAGTACCTCGGGGCCCTATCAGGTGCCGCCGCCGTCGCCGGATCCCGCGCAGCCCAGTTACTACACCGAGGCCACGCCGTCCGGTCCGCAGCAGCAGCCCGCCTACCACCACGGCTACGACCCGAATCTGCCGCCGCTGCATCCGCCGCAGTACCAGCAGTACCAGCAGCAGGCCCCGAACGCGGGGCAGTACGCCGTCCCGCCGATGCCGGGTCAGCAGCAGGTGGGCAGGCACGCGCTGACGGGCGGCAACGATCTGACCTCGGCGCACCTGGTCAAGCGGATGAAGCGGCGCCCGCAGACGGGCTGGCGCAAGGCCATCTTCGTCGGCAGCGGTGGGCTCATCAATCCGGGCGAGAGCCCGGCCGACCGGCGCAAGCGCGAACTGATCTCGCGGGTCAACCAGCCGCTGCGCGGGTGCTACAAGATCGCGATGCTGAGCCTGAAGGGCGGGGTGGGCAAGACCACGACCACGACCACGCTCGGTTCCACCTTCGCTTCCCTGCGCGGGGACCGGGTGGTGGCGGTGGACGCCAACCCCGACAGGGGGACGCTGTCGCAGAAGATTCCGATCGAGACCACGGCCACGGTGCGGCACCTGCTGCGGGACGCGGACAAGATCACGCGCTACAGCGACGTCCGCTCGTACACCTCACAGGGTGCCAGCAGGCTGGAGATCCTGGCCAGTGAGCAGGACCCCGCGGTGTCCGAGGCGTTCTCCGAGGATGACTACCGGCGCACGGTCAACCTGCTGGAGCACTTCTACAACATCGTCCTCACCGACTGCGGCACCGGACTGATGCATTCGGCGATGAAGGGCGTGCTCGACGTCGCCGACGCGCTCGTGATCGTGTCGTCGGGTTCCGTGGACGGTGCCCGCAGCGCGTCGGCCACGCTCGACTGGCTGGATGCTCACGGCTACGGCGACCTGGTGAAACGTTCCGTAGCGGTGATCAACTCGGTGCGGCCGAAGGGCGGCTCGGTCGATCTCGAGAAGCTGGCCGCGCATTTCGGCGCGCGGACGCGGGGAGTGTGCAAGATTCCGTTCGATCCGCATCTGGAAGAGGGCGCGGAGATCGAACTGGATCGCCTGGACGCGGGTACCAGGCTGGCACTGCTGGAACTGGCCGCGACGGTGGCCGACGGTTTCCCGAACGACCGCACAGTTCGTTAGCGGGGATCCCAGGCGGTAGTCCTGGGATCTCGTCGCTACTTCTCGTCTTCGCGCCGCCGCTTGCGCTGTTCCTCGGCAAGCTTGCGCAGGAAGTCCGGGTCGTCGTCGGGTGCGGTCGGCGCCTGTCGGGTCGGCACGCCGACACGTTCGGCACCGAACGCCCGCCACAACAGTACGGCGATGGTCAGTGCGCCGATCACCGCGAGCAGGTAGATCATTGCCCGCTCCTTCCGTCGTGGTGTGCGAGGTGTCTCCCACGAGGTTAACCCTTTTGTCGCGATATGGGGTCACCGGTCTGCCGACTGTGTCTTCGAGCGGAGTTTCGGAAGCTCTCACTGACCCCGCTGACTGGCCGGTCACCAGCGTGGATGGGTGTGGTGGCTCTCCGGCGAACCCAGGTAGCCGGGTTTCAGTCCACCCGGGTCAACCACGATTTTCTGCGTCACCACCGTCGGGTCGACCATCCAGATCTTCAGTGGGTGCTCGCCCCGGCCGACCGTGTGTGCCGTGACCGTGCGGTTGACGTTGTCGGAGGTGTTGCGCTGCCACTGAACGGGTTGAACGTCGTCATCGTGTTCTCCGCGGCCGGGGGCAACCGCCGTGGGAGTCCGGCTGGCCGCGGTGACCCCGCGCCCGTGCGGCCGAGGCCCGGAATCCGCTTCCACCGCACGCCGTTGGCGTTCACCCTGCCCTCGGGTTGTCCACAATGGCCCGGGGTGGATGTCGTAGCGGAACGGCCGCGATCCCCGGTTGAACACCTCGATGTACTGCTCCGGCTGGCTCTGCTCGGGCAGCTTGCACATGTTGTCCCGGTACCGCTGCACCGCCTTGTAGAGGGTCTGTACCTGAGGAATCTCGGCGATGTCGACGTCCAGCACCTCGTCGAGAACCGCGCGCTGACTGTCCAAAATATTCCGCATCAGCTCGATGCCGCCGCCGTAGGACAGGCTGACGTCACCGACGCCGAGCATGACCACACCCTCGAAATATCCAGACCGACTCGGCGTTCGGCCACGGGGATGACCCGGGAGTCCACGCCAAGCAAGCGTTCGACCAGCGCGTCGCATTCTTCGGTGACACGTAGCGGGCAAGCAGCACACGCCGGTCCTCGATGCACACGGCAATACGCCGCCAGCCGGAAACTCATCCACGCACAGTTTGGATCCGAGCCGCGACTTTTCCCACCTGCCGGTCATTCCCCGGTCAGCCGCAGCGTGCTCCGTTCAACGTGCACTCCGCCGGGACAGGATTCGCGCCGGTCCACGTCCCCTGGAAACCGAAGGTCGCGGAGCCACCCGGGGGCAGGCTGCCGTTTCAGGCCACATTCCTGGCTGTGACGGCTTTCCCGTCCTGGCTCAGCTGCGCGTTCCTGGCCTGCCCGACCCGCTGGAATCCGCTTGCCCACTGACTCCGGACCCGGGAGGACACCGCGGCCAACGGCTCACACTCCGTCTTCTCGTGAGCGTTCCCAGTACGATGATTTCGCACCATGGGAACCACGCGCGCCGATCGAGGAGTGTGCCGTATGCCGAGCTCGAGCCGGGTCCGAACGGCTGGACGGCCGACGCTTGAGCAGGTCGCCGCCGAGGCGGGTGTCTCCCGCGGCACGGTGTCCCGGGTGATCAACGGATCGCTAGAAGTGAGCGAGAGCAAGCTCAAGGCCGTCCAGGATGCGATCCGAAAGCTCGGCTATGTTCCCAACCAGGCAGCGCGCAGTCTCGTGACGAGGCGTAGCGACACCGTGTTGTTCGTGGTGTCGGAGTCGGAGGAACGGGTGTTCAGCGAACCGTTCTTCGCCTCGCTCGTCCGGGGGCTCAGCCAGGAACTGTCCTCCACCCCCCTGCAGCTGAACATGATGATGGCGAGCACCGCGCGACAGCACGAGCGGGTGGAGCAGCTCGTGCGCAACGGCCACGTCGACGGTGTGGTGTTGATTTCCCTGCACGGTGACGATCCGTTGCCGCGCAATCTGGTGGCGGCAGGCGCGCCGGTGGCGCTGATCGGCAGGCCGATGTCCGGCATGGACGGTGTTCCCTTTGTGGATGCCGACAATCTGGCGGGAGCACGGGCCGCGACCGAGTACCTGTACCAGCAGGGCCGCCGCCGGTTCGGGACGATCACCGGCACGCAGGACATGGCAGCGGGCATCGACCGCCTCATGGGTTACCGCTCGGCATTGAAGGGGCGGCGCGGTGTGACCAGGCTGGTGGCGCAGGGTGACTTCGGCAAGCCGAGCGGCGAGCGGGCCATGCGCGAACTGCTCGAGGAGGATCCCGAGATCGATGCGGTGTTCGCCGCGAGCGACCTGATGGCCGCCGGCGCGCTGCGGGTGCTCCGTGCCGAGGGCCGCCGCGTGCCGGACGATGTGGCCCTGATCGGCTTCGACAACTCGGACGTGGCGCGCAACACCGACCCGGCGCTGACCAGTGTGAGCCAGCCGGTGCACGAGATGGGCAGGGAGCTCGTCCGACTGCTGGTCACCCAGATCGAACGGCCAGGACAGGCGCTCGCGCCGGTGATCCTGCCAACCGAACTCGTGCGCCGTGAGTCGGCCTGACCGCAGCTCCTGACCGCCAGCGCTGCGCCGCGGACAGGCCGTCTCCGCGGCGCCTCGCGGTGACGCGAGCGAGCGCGGCTTTCGTGCTCTACGCCCTTGGCGTCGGCTCGCTCGCTGTGCTGGTCCGGCGCGCTCCGCGGCGCAGCGCGGTGACGCGAGCGAGCGCGGCTTTCGTGCTCTACGCCCTAGGCGTCGGCTCGCTCGCGTCGGTGGTCAGCTCGGCCAGCAGTTCGTTCACCTCGGCCTCGCGGAACCGGCGGTGCCCACCGGGAGTGCGGATCGACCCGATCCTGCCCGCGGTGGCCCAGCGGGTCACGGTCTTCGGGTCAACTCGGAACAACGCGGCGACCTCACCAGGTGTGAGCAGCCGTCCGCCCATGGTCGCGGTCATTTTTCCGCCTCCTTCACGCGCTGCCTGCTAGACCTACGGACACCTTCGGCCATTCGGTCGAAGGTCCAGGTCTCCAACAAGGGCAATCGTTGCATCTCACCCGTCGGGTACTCGAACGGTTGTCGGAGAGTAAAGAGGTAGTAATGGGACAAATCGCCCCGGTGTTGGCGCGTACTGCCCACCGCCGCGCCGGTGGTTAGAGTGGGCTGGTGGATCAGCTGGACCGCAAGATCATCGCCGAGCTGCGGCTCAACGGCAGGGCCACCTACGCGGAGCTCGGCCGCACGGTGGGGCTCTCGCCGTCATCGGTGCACGAGCGGGTCGGCAAGCTCGAGGCCGCCGGCGTCATCACCGGCTATCACGCCGTGGTCGATCCGGGCACCGTCGGCCTCGGCGTCACCGCGCTGGTCGGCATCCAGCCCACCGACACCGCCACCGACGACGACGTGGCCGAAGCGCTCGGCCAGCTCGCCGAGGTGGAGAGCTGCTACGCGGTAGCGGGGGACGAGGCCTTCGTCGTCAAGGTCCGCGTGGCTACCGTCGACGAACTCGAGCGCACCCTCGGCAGGCTGCGCCGCATCGGTGGCGTCGCCCGCACCCACACCACGGTGGTGCTCTCCACCCGCTTCGAGGGCCGTCCCAACAATGCCGTTCTCATCGAGCGCGTAGCCTCTGCAGACCGTGAGTGAATCCCCAGCCGAGCAGCGAGACGCCCCCGGTCACCTCGCCCGCGACCTCACGCTGTACATCCTCGCCCGCTTCGTACTGATCGCGGTGGTGGCGGGGATTCTCGTGCTGGTCGATGTTCCCCTGCTGGTCGCACTGGCCGTCGGCACCGTCGTCGGCCTGCCGCTCGGCCTGCTCCTGTTCCGTCGCCTCAACGGCCGCGTCACCGCGGGGCTCGCCGCCCGCAACGAGCATCGCGCCAGGCAGCGTGCGCAGCTACGGGCCGAACTCCGAGGTGAGACGGTGCCAGAGGAAGCCGAGGACGAGACGTCCGAAGTTCCCGCCGAGGACCGGGAGCAGGAGAAGTGAGCCAGCCAGCCAGGGCCTGGGTGCGCGAGGCCGTCCGAATCATCGAGGCCGACGCGAACCGCAGCGCGGACACGCATCTGCACGTCTTCCCGCTTCCGCCGGACTGGGGCATCGACCTTTACCTGAAGGACGAATCGGTGCATCCGACCGGCTCGCTCAAGCACCGGCTCGCGCGTTCGCTGCTGCTCTACGGCCTGGTCAACGGCCAGATCGGTCCGGACACCGTGCTGATCGAGGCCTCCAGCGGATCCACCGCGGTGTCCGAGGCGTACTTCGCGCGAATGCTCGGCCTCGATTTCGTGACCGTCGTACCGCGAAAGACCAGCCAGGAGAAGGTCGCCCTCATCGAGTTCTACGGCGGTCGTTGCCACTTCGTGGACACACCGCCGGAGATGTACACCGAGGCCGAGCGCCTGGCCGCCGAGTGCAACGGGCATTACCTCGACCAGTTCACCTTCGCCGAGCGGGCAACCGACTGGCGGGGGAACAACAACATCGCGGAGTCGGTGTTCGCGCAGCTTCGTTCGGAGCGGCATCCGGTGCCGTCCTGGATCGTCGTCGGCGCGGGAACGGGCGGCACCAGCGCGACCTTCGGCCGCTACGTTCGCTACCGCCGCCACACCACCAAGATCGCGGTCGCCGACCCGGAGAACTCCTCGTTCTTCGGGGCCTGGCAGACCGGCGCGATGGACTATTCCACCGGGATGCCGTCCCGGATCGAGGGGATAGGGCGACCGAGGGTGGAGCCGTCGTTCGTGCCCGGCGTGATCGACGAGATGTTCCAGATCCCCGACGCCGCTTCCATGGCCGCCATCCGGCTGCTGCGGGAGCGGACCGGGCACTGGGCAGGCGGGTCGACGGGCACGAATCTCTGCGGCGCCTTCCAGCTGATCGCCCGGATGTTGGCGATGGGCCAGACCGGCAGCGTGGTCACCCTGCTGTGCGACGGCGGTGACCGCTACGCCCACACCTATTACGACGACGACTGGCTGGCCGAGCAGCAGCTCGACCCCGCGCCGTACCGGGAGGCGATGGAACGCTTCCTGGCCACCGGCACGTGGTCGGGCCAGTACTAGCCGGCCAGCACCAGCCCCAACGCAGTGAGCACCGACCAGGCCAGCATCGCCATGCCGGTGTCGCGCAGCGCGGGGATGAGGCCTGGCCCGGTGGCGCCGCCCGTCACGGCGCGCACCGGCTTCAGCAGGGGCACCGCCGCGAGCAACGCGGGCAGCACCAGCGGGAACGCCGGAGCCAGTGCGACGGTGATCAGGAACGGCACCAGTGCCAGCCCGAGATAGAGCCTGCGGGTGCCCGCGTCGCCGAGGCGCACCGCCAGCGTCCGCTTGCCCGAGGTCGTGTCGGTGGGGATGTCCCTGAGGTTGTTGGCGGTGAGCACCGCGGTGGAGAAGCTGCCGATGGCGACGGCGCCGCCCAGCGCCGCCCAGCTCACCGTGCCCGCCTGGACGTACACGGTCCCCAGCACCGCGGCGAGTCCGAAGAAGACGAACACCGCGATCTCGCCGAGGCCCGCGTAGCCGTAGGGCCGCCTGCCGCCGGTGTAGAACCAGGCTCCCGCCAGGCACGCGGCGCCGCCCGCGAGCAGCCACCAGCGACCGGTCGCGGCGACCAGCGTCAGGCCGAGGACCCCCGCGACACCCAGCGACACCAGCGCGGCCGTCAGCACGGCGCGGGGCCGGGCGACACCCGAGCCGACCAGCCGCAGCGGACCAACCCGTTCGGTGTCGGTGCCCCGAATGCCGTCCGAGTAGTCGTTGGCGAAGTTCACGCCGACGATCAGGGCCAGCGCCACCAGCAGCGCGAGCAGCGACTGCCACCAGGAGAACGCCCCCAGCTGCGCCGCGGCGCCCACACCGGCCAGCACCGGCGCCACCGCGTTGGGCAGGGTCCGTGGCCGGGCACCCTCGATCCATTCCGTCACCGTCGCCATGGCGATCATTCTTCCCATGGCGACGGCGGGTGCCCGCCACGGCCTCCCGCGATCAGCAGGCGCTGGGTGCGGAGCCGACCTTGACGTAGGCGCGGGCGACGTACTTGCCGCTCGCCAGCCGGTACCAGAGGTTCGAGGTCCCCTGGGTTCCCGAGACACTGTCGCCGGTCACCTGGCACTCGATCCGCACCTGCGCGTACTTGGCTGCCAGGCCCACCTGGGCGGCTGAGTTCTTCGGCCCGGAGCGGACGTTCAGCGGGGTGCTCGCGGTCGCGATCGTGCCCCACGGGCCGGATCCGGTCCATTCGTAGGTCACGTTGACCCAGGCGTTGTCGGAGAGCTTGAGCCCGTCCCAGAACGTGCCGTCGGCCAGGTCGATCCCGGCCGGGTTGGCCACCTTGCGGCCGAACTGGTCCTTACCCCCGTTGTAGCCGTCCTGATAGGCGGCCTGCGCCTGCGGCTTGCCCTGCGGCAGGTCGGTCCACTGTTCCCGGTCGGCGTTCCAGTAGTCGTCCTTGGTGTTCCACGGCCCGACGTCCCACACCGGGGCCCATTCGCAGCGCGCGTTGTTCGAGGTGCACACCTGCACCGTGTAGTTGCCGCTGTTCTTGTTCGCGAGGCCGCGGCGGGAGGGCAGTGCGACGAAGTGGTCCCGCTTGACGATGACGTGGCCATTCGCGGTGGTGCCCCCGACGAGTCCCTCCCGCGTGGCGAAGACCCGGTAGGTGGACGCGGCGGCCTGCACCGACTGGGTCGCGGTTGCGCCCTCGGCGTTCCATGCCGTCAGATCGATCCGCCGGACGTGTGCGCCGGGCGTGCCTTCCGGCGTGATCAGCACCAGACGTGCCTGCACCGACGATGTCGATTCCGGCAGCACCGCGGCGGCGTCCGGAGTCACTTCCGTCCACTCGCTCCACATGCCGTCCGCCCGCTGGCCGCGGACATCCAGCGCGGCCTGAGCGGTGTCCGGGATCTTCGCGTCCAGTTCGGCCGCGACCGTGTTGACCGGCGACTTCAGCCGCTCGACGTCGAACACCTCGATCGATGTGAGTTCCGCGCGTTCCGCGCTGGCGAACGTGCCGCTGGCGGTCGCGTCGTAGCGGGGCTCGGACGGGGTGATGGACCAGGTCAGCGTGCCGCTGGCCGGTATGGTCGGGTCCGCCCCGGCTGGCGCGGCCAGCGCCGTGGCGCCGATCGCCGCCGTTGCGACGGCGGCCGCCACCGCTGTCCACCCTGGACGGCGTCTTGACTCGATTCTCGTAGACGTCATGGTGCGTCTCCTTCGGCAGGGCCACGGAGCGACCTCCCGCCG
This sequence comes from Amycolatopsis marina, assembly GCF_900111885.1. Lineage (GTDB taxonomy): Bacteria > Actinomycetota > Actinomycetes > Mycobacteriales > Pseudonocardiaceae > Amycolatopsis > Amycolatopsis marina. The sequence continues at coordinate 123,238 of NZ_FOKG01000003.1, read as the reverse complement.
GCCGCTACAGGGCCGCACCCCACCTGGCTAGGGAGAGCCAAAACCGAACGTGGTGATCTGTCAACCAACCGTGTGAAAGAGGACGAAAATTACCGACTATCGTCGCCCACCAGAATGATGAGGGCGGAGCGCGACTGCTGCAACTGGGCGATGCACGGCGCGCCGCTCCTCACCCAGCGAGTCGGTCCCGGACGGCGTTGCGATCGACCTTGCCGGGGCCGCGCAGCGGCAGCTCCGCGGTGAACTCCAGCCGCTTGGGCACCGCGGCGGCTCCGAGTTCGGCCCGCACGCCGGCCAGCAACCGGGAGCGCAGCTCGTCACCGCCGGCCGAGTTCCCGACCGGCACGACGACAGCGGCGATCGACTCGCCCCACTCCGCGTCCGGCAGGCCGACCACGCAGGCGGTCGCCACACCCGGATCGGCCGTCAGCACCCGTTCCACCGTGGCCGCGGCGATCTTGACGCCACCGGTGTTGATCACGTCATCGGCGCGGCCCAGTACCTCGAGCCTGCCGTCCTCGTGCAGTCGCCCGAGGTCACTGGTGCGGAACCAGCCTCCGGTGAAGGCCGCGGCCGTGAGGTCGGGGCGCAACCGGTAGCCGTGCGAGAGCATCGGTCCGGCCAGCTCCACCCGACCCGTCGGATCGAGCCGCACGCGTACCCCGGTCAGCGGCACTCCGTCGTAGACACATCCGCTGGCCGTCTCGCTCATGCCGTACGCGCCGATCACGCTGACTCCGGCCCAGAGAGCCGCGTCCCGCAGGCGGGGGTCCAGCGCCGCGCCACCGAGAACGATCGCGTCGAACCCGGCGGCGGCACGGGCCGCCGCGCCGCCCGCCCGCAACAGCCGGGCGAGCTGCGTCGGCACGAGCGCCGTGTAGTGCGGCCCCGGCAGCCGCAGGTGTGCTTCGGCCGCCTCGGCGAAGGCGTCGGGATGAAAGCCCGACGACGTGTCGAGGACGGTGGGCTCGTGCCCGGCCAGCAGCCCGCGCACGAGCACCTGCAGTCCGCCGACGTAGTGCGCCGGGGTGGCGAGCAGCCAGCGCCCCGGTCCGCCGAGGCGCTCGAGGGTGGCGGTGGCGGACGCGGTGAGCGCGGCGGCGGACAGCAGCACACCTTTGGGTGTGCCGGACGAGCCCGACGTCGGCACGATCACCGCCGTCGACGGCTCCACCGGTGTCTGCGGTTCCATCGCGTCGCGGATCGTGGCGGAGCCGGGAGAACGCGAGTCGAGCGGCAGGACCACCGGGCCGCCGTCGAGGGCGGCCGCCAGCGCCGTCAGCAGCTCGCCGACGGACTCCGGCCCGCCGTCGATCCACACCTCGTGCACCCGTGCCTCCTCCCGTGCCCAGTGCCCTGTCCCAGGTGACGCACTTTCCCGGGAAAGTGCGTTACCTGCACGCGCAAGGTTCGCACTTTCCCGGGAAAGTGCCGCCGGACGGGCCCCTGGCCTTGGCGACGCTCGCACTTTCCCGGGAAAGTGTGGTCACGGTCAGTAGTAGTACGGGTAGGCCGACCAGTCGGGGTCCCGCTTGCCGAGGAAGGCGTCCCGGCCCTCGACGGCCTCGTCCTGCATGTAGGCGAGACGGGTGGTTTCCCCGGCGAACAACTGCTGCCCGACGAGCCCGTCGTCGATCAGGTTGAACGCGTACTTCAGCATCCGCTGGGCGGTCGGCGACTTGCCGTTGATCTCCCAGGCCCAGCGCAGTGCCTCGGCTTCCAGTTCGGCGTGCGGGACGGCCGCGTTCACCGCGCCCATCGCCTTCGCCTCCTCCGCGCTGTACTCGCGCCCGAGGAAGAAGATCTCCCGCGCCACCTTCTGCCCGACCTGCCTGGCCAGGTAGGCGGAGCCGTAACCGCCGTCGAACGAGCCGACGTCGGCGTCGGTCTGCTTGAACTTGCCGTGCTCGGCCGAGGCCAGTGTCAGGTCACACACGACGTGCAGAGAGTGACCGCCGCCTGCCGCCCAGCCGGGCACCACCGCGATCACCACCTTCGGCATGAATCGGATCAGCCGCTGGACCTCGAGAATGTGCAGCCGACCTGCACGTGCGGGGTCAACCGTGTCGGAGGTCTCCCCGTCCGCGTACTGATAGCCGGACCGACCGCGAATACGCTGGTCACCACCAGAACAAAAAGCCCATCCGCCGTCCCGTGGCGATGGGCCGTTACCGGTGAGCAGGACGCAGCCGACGTCCGAGCTCAGCCGGGCGTGGTCCAGCGCCCGGTAGAGCTCGTCGACGGTGTGCGGGCGGAAGGCATTACGCACCTCGGGACGGTCGAACGCGATCCGCACCACGCGTTTGCCGGATCGTTGTTCGGTCGAACGGTGGTAGGTGATGTCGGTGAAGTCGAAACCTTCGATTTCGCTCCATTGGGCGGGGTCGAACAGCGCAGAAATCTGGACGTCATCCACGTTTGGGAGAATAGGTCTCGTGACGATGACCAGTACGACGACACCAGTGGTTGGAGTTGCCTGGTGAATCCGTCCACCGCGCAGGCCAGGGTCATCGTCGACGAACTCGTCCGCAACACCGTGTCCCACGTGGTGCTCTGTCCCGGCTCCCGCAACGCCCCGCTCTCGCTGGCGCTCTACGAGGCCGCCTCGGCCGGGAAGCTGCGCCTGCACGTGCGGATCGACGAGCGCGGTGCGGCCTTCCTCGCCCTCGGCATCGCCGCCCGCACCGGCCGTCCCGTCGCCGTGATGTGCACCTCGGGCACGGCCGCGGCCAACTTCCACCCGGCCGTGCTGGAGGCCGACCGTGCGGGCGTCCCGCTGATCGTGCTCACCGCGGACCGGCCGCCGGAGCTGCGGGCCGCGGGCGCCAACCAGGTCATCGACCAGCACCAGCTCTACGGCGGCGCCGTGCGGTACTTCGACGAACTGGCCGTCGCCGAGCGCAGGGCCGGGCAGAACTCGTACTGGCGCAGCCAGATCTGCCGGGCCTGGAACGCCGCGTACGGGGAGTGGCGGTGCGGGCCGGTGCACCTCAACGTGCCGTTCCGGGAGCCGTTGGTGCCCGACACCGGCCCCGACGCCGACGAGTGGTTCGAGTCGCTGGAAGGCCGCGCGGGCGGCGCGCGCTGGACGGAGCTGCCCGACTTCGGCGCGCTGCCCGCGTTCGTCGTGCCCTCGGCCAGACACGGACTGGTGATCGCCTGCGACGCCGGCGTGCGGGCGGCCAGCGAGTGGGCCGAGCAGCACGGCTGGCCGGTCGTTTCGGAGACCGGCGGCCTCGGACTCGGCGGCGCGACCGCGATGGGCTCGGGGGCCTGGCTGCTCGGCATCGAGGAGTTCATCGCCGAGCACAAGCCCGAGCAGGTGCTCTGCATCGGCCGCCCGACTGTGTTTCGCCAGGTCCAGGGCCTGTTGTCCGACCCGGACGTCGAGGTCCTGCTCGTCCGGCCCGACTCGGACTGGCCCGCGCCCGCGCACAACGTGCGGCAGGTGGGGCAGTGGTTCGACGAGCCGACCAAACCCGCCGACCCCGAGTGGCTGGCCCGATGGCAGCGCGCGGACGCCGCGGCGGGCGTGGCCGTGCGGGACGCACTCGCCGAGGAGCCGTGGCCGAGCGGGCTGGCACTGGCAGCCGAACTGGTCGACGCACTGCCGGAGGACTCGCTGCTGGTCGTCGGCTCGTCCAACCCCACGCGCGACGTCGCACTCGCCGCCGGCATCCGGCCGGACGTGCTGGTGCACCGCAACAGGGGCGTCGCGGGCATCGACGGCACGGTGTCCACCGCCATCGGCGCCGCCACCGTGCACCGGGGACACTCCTACGCGCTGATCGGCGACCTGACCTTTCTGCACGACGCCAACGGCCTGCTCACCGGTTCGGCCGAGCAACGCCCCGACCTCACGATCGTGGTGCTCAACGACGACGGCGGCGGCATCTTCTCGCTGCTGGAACAGGGCGCGCCGGAACACGGCGCGAGTTTCGAGCGGGTGTTCGGCACGCCGCACGGAGCGGATCTCGGCGCGCTGTGCGCGGCCTACCGGGTGCCGCACTCCGTCGCGGCCACCCGCACGGAACTGCGCGCCGCGCTGCGCCCAGAGCCGGGGCTGCGGATCGTGGAGGTGCGGGTCGACCGCTCCAGGCACCGTGACCTGCACGCCCGGGTACGGGCAGCCGTTGCCAGGGATGTCGCGGGCAACGGCCGGTAACTCGTCGATGAATTACCGGGGAGACCACTCGTCCCCGGCGAACGCACGGAGCTGCACGCCCGCGTCGAGCAGGGCGGTGCGGACCTCCCGGGCGATCTCGACCGCGCCGGGAGTGTCACCGTGCACGCAGATCGAGCGCGCGGAGACCGCGACGTCGGTGTCGTCGATGCTGCGCACCGTGCCCTCGACCGCCAGTCGGACGCACCGGGCCGCGATGGTGGCGGCATCGTGCAGCACGGCTTCGGGCTCGCGCCGCGACACCAGCCTGCCCGCCGCGGTGTAGGCCCGGTCGGCGAAGGCCTCCGGCACACCTCGAGACCCCGCGGCGGCGAGCAGCCGCGAGCCCGGCAGGCCGAGGATCGGCAGGTCCGGTGAGAAGCGGGTGACCCCCTCGACCACCGCCTCGGCCTGCGTCTCGTCGGTCACGGCGGTGTTGTAGAGCGCCCCGTGCGGCTTGACGTAGGCCACCCTGGTGCCCGCCGCTCTGGCGAACCCGTCCAGCGCACCGATCTGGTAGGTCACCTCGTCGGCGAGTTCCTGCGGGACGACGTCGATGTACCTGCGGCCGAAGCCGGCGAGGTCGCGATAGGAGACCTGCGCTCCCACCGCGACGCCCGCGGCCGCGGCGCGGTCACAGGTGGCGCGCATGATCGACGGATCACCCGCGTGGAAGCCGCAGGCGACGTTGGCGCTGGTGACCACGCCGAGCAGGGCCTCGTCATCGCCGAGGGTCCACACCCCGAATCCCTCGCCGAGGTCACAGTTCAGGTCGATGACCGCTGTAGGAGCCAAGAACCATCCTTCGGCCGTGTTCCGGCTGTCGAAGCGCCGGATACGTTCGTCGGGCTTGTACCACTGGGAGGCTATACATGCGCGCACGAACTCGCGCCGGCGTCGGCCTCATGGCCACCGGGCTCGCGACGGTCATGCTCTCCACGACGGCTGCCGCGACTCCCGGCCACGGTGCGCCGGGAGTCGGGGATCCGTACTACCCGGGAGCGGGCAACGGGGGTTACGACGTCGCCCACTACGACATCCGGCTGACCTACCAGCCCGAGACCGATCTGCTCAGCGGCACCACGACGATCCTCGCGACCACGACGCAGCAGCTGTCCCGGTTCAACCTGGACTTCGGCCTCGACGTCGACTCGGTGCGCGTCAACAACGCACCCGCCCGCTTCCGCGCGGATGGCAAGGACCCGAGCGAACTGATCGTCACCCCGGCCAGGCCGTTGGCCGCGAACCAGTTCGTCGCCGTGACCGTGCGCTACTCGGGCACGCCGTCGGAGGTGGAGATCGACGGCTACACGGCGTGGAAGCGCACCAACGACGGCGCTCTCGCGGTGGACGAACCGCAGAGCGCCGAGTGGTGGTACCCGTCCAACGACCATCCGACCGACAAGGCGACGTTCGACGTCTCCGTCGAGGTGCCAGACGACTCCGCCGCGATCTCCAACGGCACTCTGGTGCGCAAGAGCAAGCAGCGGGCGGGCTGGACGAGGTGGAACTGGCGCAGCACCCAGCCGCAGGCCACCTATCTGACCTTCCTCGCGGTCGGCGCCTTCGAGGTGTCGCAGTCCACCACGCCGAGCGGGTTGCCGATGCTCAACGCGTACGACCCCGCGCTCGGCGCGGACCTGTACGCCGCGAAGGCGAGCATCGAGCGCACTCCCGAGGTGGTCGAGGCGCTGGAGCACTACTTCGGGCCCTACCCGTTCGAGGCGCAGGGCGGTGTCGCCTCCACCGGCATCGGATTCGCGCTGGAGAACCAGACCCGTTCGGTCTACAGCGACAAGTTCTTCCGTGGCGGGTCCAACACCTCGGTCGTGGCCCACGAGAACGGCCACCAGTGGTTTGGCGACTCGGTGTCGCTCGGCCGGTGGAGCGACATCTGGCTGAACGAGGGCTTCGCGACCTACGCCGAGTTCCTCTGGTCGGAGGACCAGGGCGAGGGCACGGCCGCCGAGCTCGCGCAGTACATGTACGACTCCGTCCCGGCCGACGACGACTTCTGGCAGGTGCCGCCGGGCGATCCCGGCGCGGAGAACCAGTTCGACGCCGCCGTCTACGACCGGGGCGCGATGACGGTGCACGCGCTGCGCACCGCCGTCGGCGACGACGCGTTCTTCACCATCCTGCGGACCTGGCTCGAGCAGAAGAAGGGCGGCGACGCGCGGATTCCGGAGTTCGTGGACCTCGCCGAGCGGATCTCCGGCCAACAGCTGGACGAGTTGTTCCAGACCTGGCTGTTCACCAGGGGAAAGCCGGAGGTCGGCCCGAACGGGGAGACCACGCGGGCGCTGGCCGCGGTCGCGCAGCCGAAGTCCTACGCGCAGATCAAGGCGAACCAGAAACACCTGCACGAACACTGACGATGCGGGACGGAGTCCGCCCGCCGGGCACGGGGGGTGGGTGGACTCCACTAAACTCGATCTCGTGACGGGCAGCGAGCGGACGTGGCGGATCGCCCTGCGGGCGGTGTTCGCGGTGGCGGCTCTGCTGACCGTGATGTGCGTCGCGCTGCTGCTCGCGGCCATTCGCAACGACAGGGCCATTTCCACCAACCTCGGTACCGCGTACGCCACCGTGGAGCAGGTCAGCTTCGACCGCGCGATCATCCGCTACGAAACTCCGGACGGGATCGCCCACAGTCCCGCCAACGGCGTTCTCTATCCCGAGGGCCTCACCGCGGGGGATCTGGTGTGGATCGAGTACGACGTCACCGATCCGGAGCTGGCCAGGGTCGCGGGCCGCGGCGCCACGCTGACCCTGCTGCCGCTCGGCACGACGATCCTGTTCACCTGGCTGGTGGCAGGCCCCGCGATCTGGTGGATCCGACGGAACGTGTCGGCTGCCGCCACCCCGGCCGCCAAAGCCGCGAAGACAGAGGCCGCACGCCCCGCCTAGGTCCGCACTTTCCCGGGAAAGTGCGGTACGTGCGTGCGCAACTACCGCACTTTCCCGGGAAAGTGCGGTGCCGGGTCAGGGTGAGGTGGTCGCGGTCTCCTGCCACCAGGACAGCACGTCCTCGGCCGCGCTCGGCGCGGCCACCAGCAGGCCGTCGGCGGGCAGCGCGGTGCCCTCGCCCCTGCGGTCGAGTACGACGGCGCCCGCCTCGATCGCCAGCGCGACCGAGCCCGCGACGTCCCACTCGTGGTAGCTGTGCAGCACGGCTGCGGCGGCGTGACCGAGCGCGACCTGTGCGATCGACAGTGCCGCGGAGCCGAGCACGCGCACACCGGCGCGAGCCGTCGCCGCGCGTTCGATGAACTCGCCCATCCCCGGCCACGGGCCGGTGCGGGACAGTTCGGTGCAGACGATGGAGCCCGCACCGCCGGGCCGGTCGGTGAGCAGCACCGGCGTGCCGTTCGCGCGGGCTCCCCGGCCGCGGGCGGCGGCGTAGATCTGCCCCCGGAACGGGTCGGCGACCACCCCGACCACCGGGCCGGACGCGTCGATCAGGGCGAGGCTGTAGGCACACCACGGCACCCCTGCGACGTAGTTGGCAGTGCCGTCCACCGGGTCGACCACCCAGCGGTACTCGGCGACATCGGCGCCGACGTCCGCGCCGAACTCCTGGCCGACGACCGGGATGCCCGGGAACTCGGCGGTCAGCACGCGACGCGTGTGCCGCTCCAGCGTCCGGTCGGTGTCGGTGACCCAGTCGAAAGGAGAGTCCCGCGGGTTCGGACGAGCGCCGCGACCCGCGGTCGCGGTGATGACGTCGGTGGCGTCATTGGCCAGCCGTCCGGCGACCTCGAGCGCGCGTGACAGCAGGCCGGGTTCAACGGGCTGCCAGGGGCGGGAGGACAGGAGAGTCACCCCCTCAAGCGTGGACATCCTTCGTTTACGGAACGCGACCACGAGGTGACAGCCGTCTCGACATCTGACGACAGGTTCCCCTCACCCGTCCGGGCGATGGGGGAGATTTCGTTCAGCGTTGTCCTCATGGACACGCTCGTGTCGATGCGCACGCAGCGTCCCGGTGGGACAGTGCTCGTGTGCGAGTCGCGATTGTCACCGAGAGCTTCCTGCCGCAGGTGAACGGCGTGACCAACTCCGTACTGCGGGTCATCGAGCACCTGCGCGACCGGGCACACGATGTGCTCGTCATCGCGCCCGGCGCAGGCCCTGAGGAGTATCTGGACGTACCCGTGGTGCGGGTGCCCGCCGTCGACCTGCCGATGGTCAACTCGATGCCGGTCGGTGTCCCGACCAGAACGGTGCTCACCGCGATCGCCGGGTTCGCTCCCGACGTGGTGCACCTCGCGTCGCCGTTCGTCGTCGGCGCGCGCGGGCTGGCCGCCGCTCGACGACTCGGGGTGCCCTCGGTCGCGGTGTACCAGACCGATGTCGCGGGGTTCGCCTCCGCGTACGGACTCGGCCTCGGGGCCCGCGCGGCGTGGCGCTGGGTGCGGCGCCTGCACTGCAGAGCAGATCGAACGCTGGCACCCTCCACCCATTCGGTCCGCCAGCTGCGCCTGCACGGGGTGCCGCGGGTGCACCGCTGGGGCCGCGGTGTGGACGTCGAGCGATTCGCGCCCGCGCACGCGGACCCTGACCTGCGCGCGCGACTGGCACCGAACGGTGAGCTGCTGGTCGGCTTCGTCGGCAGGCTCGCGCCGGAGAAGGAGGTCGACCGGCTGGTCGCGCTGGCCGGGATGGACGGTGTGCGCGTCGTGGTGGTCGGCGACGGCCCTGATCTCACGACGCTGTCAGAGCGCATTCCCGACGCCGCGTTTCTCGGGGCCCGCTACGGCGACGAGCTGTCCGCCGCCTACGCCAGCCTCGACGTGTTCGTCCACACCGGCCCGCACGAAACCTTCTGCCAGGCGGTGCAGGAGGCGATGGCATCCGGCCTGCCGGTACTCGCTCCCGCCGCGGGCGGGCCGCGCGACCTGGTGATGCACGGCCGCACCGGCTACCTCCTCCCGCCGCGGCGCGAGGAGTTCGCGGCGGAGTTGCGCTGCAGGGTCGGGGAACTGCGCGACGGCGTGCTGCGCGCCGAGTTCGGTGCGCGCGCCAGGTCGGCGGTGCTCGGCCGGACCTGGCCCGCGGTGTGCGAGGAGCTGGTCGGCCACTACGAGGCAGTGCTGGGCCGTGCGGCCAGAGCCGCCTGAGCGTCGGGTAGCGGCATGCACATCGTCCAGCTGGCCAACTTCTACGGCCCCCGTTCCGGCGGCCTGCGCACGGCGCTGCACCACCTGGGCGCGGGGTACGTCGCGCGGGGACACCGGGTGACCCTGGTGGTTCCCGGACGCCGGTACGCCGACGAACTGTTGCCCGGCGGCGTACGGCGGTGCTCGCTTCCCGCGCCGCGGATACCCGGGACGGGCGGCTACCGCGCGGTGGACCCGCGCCGGGTCCGCGCCGTCCTGCGCGAGCTGCGCCCGGACCGGCTGGAGGTGTCCGACCGGCTGACGCTGCGCGGCATGGGGGAGTGGGCGCGCAGGGCAGGCGTGCCCAGCGTGGTGATCTCGCACGAGCGGCTCGACCGGCTGCTCGAGCAGTTCCTGCTGCCCGCACCGCTGGCCCGCCGTGTCGCCGACACCGCGAACAGGCGGATGGCGGACAGCTACGACACCGTGGTGTGCACCACGGCCTTCGCCCGCGCCGAGTTCGACCGCATCCACGCACCGAACGTGCGCCGTGTGCCGCTCGGGGTGGACCTGACCGTGTTCGACCCCGCGCGGCGGCACGACGGCTGGCGGCACACGCTGGCGGGCGGAGCCGATGCGCTGCTGGTGCACTGCGGCCGCCTTTCCCCGGAGAAGCACGTCGAGCGCAGTGTCGACACCGTGGCGGCGCTGACCGAGGCCGGTGCGCGGGTGCGGCTCGTGGTCGCGGGAGACGGCCCACGGCGCAGGGCGCTGGAACGCAGGGCCCGCGGCCTCCCGGTGACTTTCCTCGGCTTCCTCGGTGACCGCATGGACGTGGCCCGGCTACTGGCCAGCTCCGATGTCTCACTCGCTCCCGGACCGCACGAGACGTTCGGCCTCGCCGCGCTGGAGGCACTGGCCTCGGGGACTCCGGTCGTGGTGTCGGCGTCCTCGGCGTTGCGGGAGATCGTCGGTCCGACGGGAGGGGCCGCCGGAACCGCGGTGCCGGATGCCGCACCCGCCTTCGCGACGGCCGTGACCGGTTTGCTGGAGAGCCCGGAGAGCATCCGCCGGGCAGCGGCGCGGGCGCGGGCGGAGCAGTTCTCCTGGGGCGATTCGGTGGCGGAGATGCTGGGTGTGCTCGGCGCCGAGCACTGATCGGAAATCCGGTGTACGGGCAACCGGGCGCGTGCCCGGATGGCTCCGGCTAGGGTGACGGCTATGTCCCGAGCCAGCCTGGACAAGGATCCACGCGAAGTCGCCGCCATGTTCGACGACGTCGCCTCCGGTTACGACCGGGCGAATTCCTTCATGACCTTCGGCTTCGACCGCAGGTGGCGGATCACCACAGCCAAGGTGCTGGATGCGCGCGAGGGAGAGAAGGTGCTCGATCTCGCCGCGGGCACCGGAGTGTCCACAGAGGAGTACGCCCAGAACGGCGCGTGGTGCCTTGCCGCGGACTTCTCCCTCGGCATGCTGCGCGCCGGGCGGCACCGCGATGTGCCGATGGTGGCCGCTGACGCGCTGCACCTGCCGTTCGCCGACGCCAGTTTCGACGCGGCGACGGTCTCGCTGGGAATCCGCAACTTCGTCGACACCAAGGCGGCGCTCGCCGAGATCGCGCGTGTGGTCCGACCTGGCGGCAGGCTGGTGATCTGCGAGGTCTCGACGCCGACGTTCGCGCCCATCCGGTTCATCTACCGCAAGTTCATCCTGCGGGCGCTGACCTGGGTCGGGAAGCGCACCTCGAGCAACCCGGACGCCTACAGCTACCTGGCCGAGTCGATGCTGACCTGGCCGGACCAGCGCGCGTTCGGGGAGATGATCGCCGCGTCCGGCTGGACGAAGGTGGAGTGGCTGAACCTGACCTTCGGTGCTGTCGCGATCCACCGCGCGGTCAGGAAAGGCGAAGGCTGACTTCCGTCCAGCGCGGCTCACGACGGACCCGCCGGCTGTCCGGAGCCGGCGTTGGCACTGTCGGCGGGGTCGGGTGAACCGACCAGGGCACCGAGGATCAGCGGGGCGTCGCGCCGCCGGGTGATGATGTGCACGGTTCGGTCACCGTCCCGACATTCGAGGACGACGCCGTTGTATTTGTAGGCCAGCGACCAGTGGTCGGGGTCGTCGGGCCGGAAGGCGCGGACGCGCTGCACGGTCAGCGTCTCCGGCAGCGTTTTTCGGACAGCGACGCGCCCCTTGCGGTCGGGCGTCGCGGCCGGACGCCCTTCGCCCACGATCAGCCGGTCGAAGAAGTCCTGGCTGTACGGCACGTCGCCGAGCACGGTCGCAGGCACGAACTTCGTCCCGGTGGGGAGAACCGGAGTGATATCGCTCGCATTCTCGTTTCTTTTCGCCCGCCACCTTGCCCGCCACCGTAGCCATCCGGTGACCAGAGCGCCGACGGCTGCGCCCACGGGTACGGCAACCGCTGTGGCCAGGAGCACCTCCGGGATGTCGCTGTCCTCGCGGCTCGCGAGAAGGGCGATGGGCCCCGGAAATACGGTCGCCACCGCGAGACAGCCGACGCTCCACGGGTAGGGCTGCTGCGGGGAGGGGGAGTGGTAGCGGCTCCACACGGCGATAACCAGCAGCGGGAGTCCCAGGAACAGGGACTGGAGACCGAAGCCGAGGGGAGCCCGCCATCCTCGGATCGGTGAGTCCCGGGTCTGCTGGACCGCGCTGCCGAACGTCACGGCGGCGATCTCCCCCCGCCAGTACGTCAGCACTACCTCGTCACCGGCACTCACGGAGCTGTAGACCGGCGCGTACTCGACCGACCGAAGGCGTTGCACCACGTTCGTGTCCTGCTCGACGATGTCGAGCGCGTACGTCCTCAGGCGCCCACCCAGCGACCGCTTGCCCACCACGGTCGCCGGAACCAGCGTGGTGCACGTGTCCGACGACGTGCTCTCCGGGCAGGGGGGCGCAGCGAGGTACCTGCGCTTTTCCGCCAGTTCGCCCGGAACCGTGGCGAGCAGCCCGGCGGCGATCAGTACGAAGAGCAGGCCGAGGCCGACGGCCAGTCGCTGCCGCCAGGTGCCCGATCTGCCACTTGTCCCGTCCGTCATTCCGTCCGCCCTTCCCGTAGCCCCCATGGGCGCGACGCGTTGTCCACCTTCGTACTCCGCCGAAGCCCGCGCCGCACCAGTCCCGCCTGGGACCGCCACCCCCAGGAGGCGCGTATCACGCGGTTAGTCTGGGGGCCATGAACACTTCCAGGCAGGATGCCGAGGTCATCGTCGTCGGAGCCGGTCCTGCCGGTTCCACTGTCGCCACCTACCTCGCCCGTTCCGGCGTGGACGTCCTGCTGCTGGAGAAGACCGCCTTCCCGCGCGAGAAGGTGTGTGGCGACGGCCTCACCCCGCGCGGTGTGAAGCAACTGATCGACCTGGGGATCGACACCAGGCAGGAGGCGGGCTGGGTGCACAGCAGGGGGCTGCGCATCCTGACCGGCGACCTGACGCTGGAGCTGGACTGGCCGGAACTCACCAGCTATCCGCCCTATGGTGTCTCCCGCACCCGCCACGACTTCGACGACCTGCTGGCCAAGACCGCGGTGAAGGCAGGCGCACGGTTGCAGGAGCGCACCACCGTGACCGGCGCCGTCACCGACGAACGTACGGGGCGCGTGATCGGCGTGCAGGCGAAGGTCGGCGGCGAGGACGGAGTCAAGCGTCCCGCCGATTTCCGTGCTCCACTCGTGCTCGCCTGCGACGGCGTGTCCGCGCGACTGGCGCTGTCGGTGGGGATCGACAAGCACGAGAAGCGGCCGATGGGCGTGGCCGTGCGCCGCTACTACACGAGCCCCCGGCACGACGACCCGTTCATCGAGGGGCACCTCGAGCTGTGGGACCGCAGCGACCCGCGCAGGCCCCGGTTGCTGCCCGGGTACGGCTGGGCCTTCCCGCTCGGCGACGGCACGGTGAACGTCGGGCTAGGCATGCTCTCGACCTCGAAGGCGTTCCGCAGCACGGACTACCGGGCACTGCTGCGCTCCTGGCTGGACTCCACGCCGGAGGAATGGGGCTACCGCGAGGAGAACGCCGTCGGCCGGATCGGCGGCGCGGGCCTGCCGATGGGCTTCAACCGCACCCCGCACTACCGCGACGGGCTGCTGCTGCTCGGTGATGCGGGCGGCATGGTCAGCCCGTTCAACGGCGAGGGCATCTCGGCGGCGATGGAGTCCGCCCAGCTGGCCGCGGAGTTCGTGGTGCAGGCGCTCGCCCGGCCCGAGGGCCCGTCCAGGGAGCGGGCGTTGCACGGCTACCCGCTGGCGCTCAAGGAAAAGATGGGCGGTTACTACCAGCTCGGTAACGTTTTCGCGAAGGCCATCGGCAAGCCGAAGGTCATGCGGGCCGCCACGAAGTACGGGCTGCGCATCAATCCGCTGATTCCGCTGGTCTACAAGGGCCTGTCCGGCTGCTACGACGCCTCCGGCGGCGACGCTGTCGACCGCCTCATCTCGATCGCGTCGCGGCTCGCACCCAGCCCTCGTTGACGCTGCTCACCCACAGCGGCCGCGTGGGTTAACTCACACGAACGCGGCGCCCCGATGGTGTCGTCCGCGATGTCCGGCCCTCTTCGTGCAGGTCTTCGGCCTGGCGTGTGCCGAAGGTCGTTGTCCGCCCGTCAAGTTAGGGCACCCTTATACCACGGGGCCCGGCGACAAGGGTGTGAGTCGCGTCCTACACTGCCCTCATGCTTTGTGAATCGCTTCACAACGCCGACGCAAGGCTTGTGAAGATTTTCACAAGCGGTCGGTCGTTGGGTCGCTGTCGATGGGGTGGTGTGCACGCGGAGTAAGGATGCCCTAACGCCCGGCGGTGTGATTTGAGTCCCTTAGGGTGCCGCCGAGGTCGTTGCACACATCACGTCCATGCAGCAGCGGCGCGGAAAGGAAGGCAAGACCCGTGCTGATGTCAGAAGCGACCGGGCAACTGGCGCAGGGGGCGGCCCCGAACCTCGACATGTACCTGCCGCTCGTCCTGCTCTTCGTCATGGCAGCCGGATTCGCGGTGTTCTCGGTGCTGCTCGGCCCGCTGGTCGGTCCGCAGCGCTACAACAGGGCGAAGTTCGAGGCCTACGAGTGCGGGATCGAGCCCTCGCCGCAGCCGGTCGTCGGCGGTGGCCGGATGCCGATCGCCTACTACGTGACAGCGATGCTGTTCATCCTGTTCGACATCGAGATGGTGTTCCTCTTCCCGTATGCCGTCTCCGCCGACGCCCTCGGGCTCTGGGGTGTGTTCGCGGTGGCCATCTTCATCGCGACGTTCTTCATCGCGGACATCTACGTGTGGCTGCGCGGCGGGCTGGATTGGAACTGATGATCGGCTCACACATCGCCGAGGCTGAGGACTAGGAGCGCTCATGGGACTCGAAGAGAAACTGCCCAACGGCATCCTGTTGGCCAGCCTGGAAGGCCTGGTCAACTGGGCCAGGAAGAACTCGCTCTGGCCTGCCACCTTCGGGCTGGCCTGCTGTGCGATCGAGATGATGACCACCGGCGGATCGCGCTACGACATCGCCAGGTTCGGCATGGAGCGGTTCAGCGCGACGCCGAGGCAGGCCGACCTGATGATCGTCGCGGGCCGGGTCACGCAGAAGATGGCCCCCGTCCTGCGCCAGATCTACGACCAGATGGCCGAGCCCAAGTGGGTCCTCGCGATGGGCGTCTGCGCTTCGTCCGGCGGCATGTTCAACAACTACGCGGTGGTGCAGGGCGTCGACCACATCGTTCCGGTGGACATGTACCTGCCCGGCTGCCCGCCGCGGCCGGAGATGCTGCTCGACGCGATCCTCAAGCTGCACGCCAAGATCCAGGACGAGCCCATGGGCCCCCGTCGTGCCGCGCTGCGCGCCGCAAGCGGCGAGCAGACCGAGATCGTCCCCTCGTCCATCAAGTTCGCGAAGAAGTGATCGGTCATGGCTGAGAAACCAGAAACGGGTGGCGAGCAGTCCAGCGCCGAGCGCAGCGAGACCGGGCTGCGCCCCGGCGGAGCGCGCCCGGCGCAGGCGGCCGAGCCGGTCGTCGCGGGCAGGCAGCGCAAGGGAATGTTCGGTGTCGCGGGAAGTGGGGACACCTCCGGCTACGGCGGGCTCCGCCTTCCCGCGTACACCCCGCCCGCGACCGAGCGGCCCTACGGCGGCTGGTTCGACGAGTTCGCCGACGAGTTCTACGCGGCACTGTCGGACAACGGCGTGCCTGCCGAGGCCATCCAGCAGGTGACCGTCGACCGCGGCGAGATCACCTTCTACGTCGACCGGGCCCACCTGCTCGCCGTCTGCCGCACACTGCGCGACGACCCGGGGCTCCGGTTCGAGTTGTGCAGTTCGGTGTCCGGAGTGGACTACGGCCCGGATGTGCCGCAGCGGCTGCACTCGGTGTACCACCTGACCTCGATGACGTTCCGTCGCCGGATCCGCCTTGAGGTCACCCTCGAGGTCGAGGACGCCCACATTCCCTCCGTCGTGGAGGTCTATCCGACCGCCGACTGGCAGGAGCGGGAGGCGTGGGACATGTTCGGGATCATCTACGACGGCCATCCCGCGCTGACCAGAATCCTCATGCCGGACGACTGGGACGGCCACCCCCAGCGCAAGGACTACCCGCTCGGCGGCATCCCGGTTGAGTACAAGGGCGCGGAGATCCCGCCGCCGGACGAGCGGAGGGCGTACTCGTGACGCGACGCGACCACTGGTGCAGCCCGGAACAAGGGGAGTCGTACTCGTGACTACCAGCGAAAACATCGCCGAGAAGAGCACCGGCACCGACACCACGGCCGAGGGCTCGGACAGCACCGGCGCGGCGGACTACGCCGAGTCAAGGGAAACCACCGAGGGCCGCATCTACACGGTCAGCGGCGGTGACTGGGACGACGTGATCGGCGACGCCGAGCACGACGAGCGCATGATCATCAACATGGGCCCGCAGCACCCTTCGACCCACGGCGTGCTCCGGCTCGTGCTGGAGATGGAGGGCGAGACCGTCACCCAGCTCCGGTCGGTCATCGGCTACCTGCACACCGGCATCGAGAAGAACGTCGAGTACCGCAACTGGACCCAGGGCGTCACCTTCGTGACGCGGATGGACTACCTGGCGCCGCTGTCCAACGAGATGGCGTACTGCCTCGCGGTGGAGAAGCTGCTCGGCATCGAGGTGCCCCGCAGGGCCGCGCTGCTGCGGGTGCTGCTGCTGGAGATCAACCGGATCGCCTCACACATGGTCTACATCGCCACCGGCGGTATGGAGCTCGGCGCGACCACCGCGATGACCCTCGGTTTCCGCGAGCGGGAGGAGGCGCTGCACCTGCTGGAGCACCTCACCGGCCTGCGGATGAACCACGCGTTCATCCGTCCCGGCGGCCTCGCCCAGGACATGCCGAACGACTTCCACGAGGTCGTCACCGCGTTCTGCAAGGTGATGGACGAGCGGCTTCCGTTGTACGACAAGCTCTTCACCGGCCAGCCGATCTGGCGCAACCGGCTCAAGGACGTCGGCTACCTACCGGTGGACGCCTGCCTCTCGCTCGGCGTGACCGGGCCGGTGCTGCGGTCCGCCGGTCTGCCGTGGGACCTGCGCAAGGTCGAGCCGTACTCCTGCTACGAGGAGTTCGAGTTCGACGTGCCCACCTCCACCGACGCCGACTGCTGGGCCCGGTACCTGATCCGGGTCGAGGAGATGCACCAGTCGCTGCGGATCATCCGGCAGGTGCTGCAGAAGCTGGAGCCGGGGCCGGTGATGGTCGAGGACAAGAAGATCGCCTGGCCTGCCCAGCTCTCGATTTCCAGTGACGGGATGGGCAACTCGCTGGAGCACGTCCGCAAGATCATGGGTCAGTCGATGGAGTCGCTCATCCACCACTTCAAGCTCGTCACCGAAGGCTTCAAGGTTCCGCCGGGGCAGGTGTACGTGCCGGTCGAGTCCCCGCGCGGGGAGCTCGGCTACCACGTGGTCTCCGACGGCGGCACCCGGCCGATGCGGGTGCACGTCCGGGAGCCGAGTTTCGTGAATCTGCAGTCGATGCCGGCCATGTCGGAAGGCGGCCTCGTCGCTGACGTGATCGCCGCGGTTGCCTCGATCGACCCAGTGATGGGAGGTGTGGACCGATGACGGAGACGACACCGCTGCCCGAACCCGGCCCGAACCAGAGCGCGGAAACCTACTCCTCCGCGGCGGGCGACACCGATGTCGTCGCCATCGCGCCGGACGGGGCCGAGGGGATCCTCGAGGACAACCCGCCCGCGGACCCCTTCGGCCCGGACGTGGTCGCCAAGGCGCAGGACCTGATCAGCCGCTACCCGCAGCCGCGGTCTGCGCTGCTGCCGATGCTGCACCTGGTGCAGTCGGTGCAGGGCTACGTCAGCCAGGAGGGAATCTCCTTCTGCGGCAGGCAACTCGACCTGTCTGACGCAGAGGTCAGCGCGGTCGCCACGTTCTACACGATGTACAAGCGCCGCCCCTGCGGCGAGCACCTCGTGAGCGTCTGCACCAACACCCTCTGCGCGGCGATGGGTGGTGACGCGATCTACCGGAAGCTGCAGGAGCACCTCGGTACGGAGGGCGCGCCGCTGGGCCACGAGGAGACCTCCGGCACGCCCGGGGAGTCGGGGTCGATCACGCTCGAGCACGCGGAGTGTCTCGCCGCGTGTGACCTCGCGCCCGTGCTGCAGGTCAACTACGAGTACTACGACAACCAAACCACGGACAGCGCTGTCGAGCTGGTGGACGCGCTGCGCAAGGGCGAGCGTCCCGCGCCCACCCGTGGTGCACCGCTGTCCGACTTCAAGGGTGCCGAGCTGCAGCTGGCCGGGTTCTTTCCGGAGGACGAGCAGACCTACCGCGCCGATGTGAACGGTCCCTCCGCCGCGGTGGAAACGCTGCGCGGAGCCAGGCTGGCCGAGGAACGCGGCTGGACCGCTCCCGTGATGCCGGACAACGCGGCCCTGCCGGAGGTGGAGAAGAAGTGAGCGTCGATCCCGTTACCCCGGTTCTCACCAAGCGCTGGTTGTCCCCGAACTCCTGGCGCCTGGAGACCTACGAGCAGCTCGAGGGCTACACCGCCATCCGGAAGGCGCTGCGCGGCACGCCGGAACAGCTGGTGCAGCTGATCAAGGACGCCGGGCTGCGTGGTCGTGGTGGTGCGGGCTTCCCGGCCGGTGTGAAGTGGAGCTTCATGCCGCCCAACGAGGACAAGCCGCATTATCTGGTCATCAACGCGGACGAGGGCGAGCCGGGGACCTGCAAGGACATCCCGCTGATGATGGCGGATCCGCACTCGCTCATCGAGGGCTGCATCATCGCCGCCTACGCGATGCGCTCGCACCACTGCTTCATCTACGTGCGCGGCGAGGCACTGCACTGCATCCGCAGGCTCAACGCGGCGGTGCGCGAGGCCTACGGCGCCGGATACCTCGGCAAGGACATCCTCGGCAGCGGCTTCGACCTCGACATCACCGTGCACGCCGGTGCCGGCGCCTACATCTGTGGCGAGGAGACGGCGCTGCTGGACTCCCTCGAGGGCCGCAGGGGGCAGCCCCGGCTGAAGCCGCCGTTCCCCGCGGCCGCCGGGCTCTACGCCGCGCCGACCACGGTGAACAACGTCGAGACCATCGCCAGCGCGCCCTACATCGTCAACGGCGGCTCCGGCTGGTTCCGGGAGATGGGCAGCGAGAAGTCGCCCGGCCCGAAGATCTACTCGATCTCCGGGCACGTGGAGAAGCCAGGGCAGTACGAGTGTCCATTGGGGACAACCCTGCGGGAGCTGCTCGAACTCGCCGGTGGGATGAAGGACGGGATCCCGCTCAAGTTCTGGACTCCCGGCGGTTCCTCCACCCCGATGTTCACCGCGGAACACCTGGACACCCCGCTGGACTTCGAGGGCGCGGCCGAGGCCGGCTCGATGCTCGGCACGACCGCGGTCATGGTGTTCAACGAGACCGTGTCGGTGCCGTGGGCCGTGATGAAGTGGACGCAGTTCTACGAGCACGAGTCCTGCGGCAAGTGCACTCCCTGCCGTGAGGGCACCTACTGGCTGGCGCAGGTGCTGGAGCGCATGGTCGAGGGCAAGGGCACGGAGGAGGACATCGACACCCTGCTCGACGTCTGCGACAACATCCTCGGCCGCTCGTTCTGCGCACTCGGCGACGGTGCGGTCAGCCCGATCACCAGCGGCATCAAGTACTTCAGGGACGAATTCCTCGCGCTGTGCGAGAAGCAGCACCCGAGCAAGGCAGAACAGACACCCGCGCTGGCTGGAGCGTCCTCATGACGATCGCACCGGACAAGCCCGAGACCGCGGAAACCCCGGTCCCCGAGGGGCACGTCAAGCTCATCATCGACGGTGAGGAGGTCATCGCGCCGAAGGGCGAGCTGCTCATCCGCACCGCCGAACGGCTGGGCACGGTGATCCCGCGCTTCTGTGACCACCCGCTGCTGGACCCGGCAGGCGCGTGCAGGCAGTGCCTGGTCGAGGTCGAGATGAACGGGCGGCCGATGCCGAAGCCGCAGGCCTCGTGCACGATGACCGTCGCCGACGGCATGGTCGTCAAGACCCAGCTCACCTCGCCGGTCGCCGACAAGGCCCAGCAGGGCGTGATGGAGCTGCTGCTCATCAACCACCCGCTGGACTGCCCGGTCTGCGACAAGGGTGGCGAGTGTCCACTGCAGAACCAGGCGATGGCGCACGGTCGCGCGGACTCCCGCTTCCGCGACACCAAGCGCACCTTCCCCAAGCCGCTGCCGATCTCCACCCAGGTGCTGCTCGACCGGGAACGCTGCGTGCTCTGCCAGCGCTGCACCCGGTTCTCCGCGCAGATCGCGGGCGACCCGTTCATCGAGTTGCTGGAGCGTGGCGCGCACCAGCAGATCGGGACGGCGGAGACGGCCGACGTGCTGGACATGGCGTCCCGCACCACCAGCGGCCAGCCGTTCCAGAGCTACTTCTCCGGCAACACCATCCAGATCTGCCCGGTCGGCGCGCTGACCAGCGCGCAGTACCGGTTCCGCTCCCGGCCGTTCGACCTGGTGTCCTCGCCGAGCGTGTGCGAGCACTGTTCCTCCGGTTGCGCCGAGCGCACCGACTTCCGCCGCGGCAAGGTGATGCGCAAGCTCGCCGGGGACGACCCCGAGGTCAACGAGGAGTGGATCTGCGACAAGGGGCGGTTCGCCTTCCGGTACGCGGGCGCTCCCGACCGGTTGCGCCGTCCGATGGTGCGTAACCAGCAGACCGGGCAGCTGGAGGAGTCCTCCTGGACCCAGGCGCTGCGCGTCGCGGCCGACGGACTGGCCAAGGCAAGGGACGCCAAGGGAGTCGGGGTTCTGCCCGGCGGCAGGCTGACCGTCGAGGACGCCTACGCCTACACCAAGTTCGCCCGCATCGCGCTGGGCACCAATGACATCGACTTCCGCGCACGAGCACACTCCGCCGAGGAACTGGACTTCCTGGCCTCGCGCGTCGTGGGCACCACGCCGGAGCATGTGAGCTTCGCGAGCCTGGAGTCGGCGCCGGTGGTGTTGTGCGTGGCGTTCGAGCCGGAGGACGAGGCGCCGATCGTGTTCCTGCGGCTGCGCAAGGCCGCAAGGGACCAGGGCACCAAGGTCGTCCACCTGGGACAGTGGACGACCTCCTCGGTGCGCAAGACCTTCGGCGAACTGCTGGCCTGTGAGCCCGGAGCCGAGACCGCGGCGGTGGACGGCATCGCCCGCCACGCCGCCGACCTGGACGAGCAGTTGCAGCGCGCGGGCGCGGTGGTGCTCGTCGGCGAGCGGGCAGCGGAGGTGCCGGGGCTCTTCTCCGCGCTGCACCGACTGTCCGAACGCACCGGCGCGCGGCTGGCGTGGATCCCGCGCAGGGCGGGGGACCGGGGCGCAGTCGAGGTCGGTGCGCTGCCGACCCTGCTGCCCGGTGGCCGCACCGTCGAGGATGCCGACGCACGCGCCGAGGTGGAACGGTTGTGGGGCCTCGAATCCGGTGCGCTCCCGGCTCGGCCGGGCAGGGACACCAGCGGAATGCTCAATGCGGTCGCCGGCGGCGACCTGTCCGGCCTGCTGGTCGGCGGTGTCGACCCCGGTGACCTACCGGACCCCGCGCTCGCCGAGCAGGCGCTCGCGGCGGCCGAGTTCGTCGTCAGCCTGGAGCTGCGCGGGAGCCCGGTGACCGAGCACGCCGACGTCGTGCTGCCGGTGGCGCCCGCGGTCGAGAAGGCCGGAAGCTACCTCAACTGGGAGGGCAGGAGCCGGAAGTTCGACGTGACCCTGCGCGACACGGGCGCGCTGCCCGACTGCCGGGTGCTGGACACCCTGGCCGTCGAGATGGACGCCGACATCTTCACTCAGACCCCGGCCGCCTCCGCCGCCGACCTCGCCAAGGTCACCGCCACGGTGGCGGTCGTGCCGCCCGCGGCTCCGGACGTTCCTGGCCTGACCCCCACCACCGTGGGCAAGGGCGAGGCGCTGCTGGCGACCTGGCGGCAACTGCTGGACAACGGCTCGCTGCAGGACGAGGAGCCACACCTGGCGGGCACTGCCCGGCCCGCCGTGGCACGGCTGTCCGCCGCGGCCGCGAAGTCGGTCGGGCCGCGGGTGACCGTCTCCACCGACCGGGGTTCGATCACGCTGCCGGTGGAGGTCGCCGACCTGCCCGACGGCGTGGTGTGGCTGCCGGGCAACTCCGATGGCTCGAGAGTCCGCGCGTCGCTGGGCGCCGGACATGGCGCCGTGGTGACCATCACGGCCGGAGGTGAGGAATGACCACCCTGCTGGCGCAGGCGCCGGAGCAGCTGAGCCGGGCCGAACTGCTGGCCGACGATCCACTGTGGCTGATCCTGCTCAAGGCCGTGGTGATCCTGTTGATCGGCCCGATCATGACGATCGGGCTGATCGTGTGGGAGCGCAAGGCCGTCGGCCGGATGCAGAACCGCCCCGGCCCGAACCGGGTGGGCCCGAACGGCTACCTGCAGTCCCTCGCCGACGCGCTGAAGCTGCCGTTCAAGGAACAGATCATCCCGGACAGCGCCGACCGGAAGGTGTACTTCCTGGCCCCGGTGATCTCGGCGGTGCCCGCGCTGATCGGCCTCTCCCCGATCCCGTTCGGACCGGAGGTGACGATCTTCGGCGAGCGCACCGTGCTGCAGTTGATCGAGCTGCCGGTGAGCGTGCTTGTCGTGCTGGCGACCTCGGCGATCGGTGTGTACGGCATCGTGCTGGCCGGCTGGTCGTCCGGTTCCCCTTATCCGCTGCTCGGTGGACTGCGCTCCGCGGCGCAGGTGATCTCCTACGAGATCGCGATGGGACTTTCGATCCTCGGTGTCGCGCTGTACTCGCAGTCGCTGTCCACCGGCGAGATCGTCGACGCGCAGCAGGGCGGCTGGTACTTCTACCTGCTGCTGCCGAGTTTCGTGATCTTCCTGATCTCCATGGTCGGTGAGACCAACCGCGCTCCGTTCGACCTGCCGGAGGCGGAGTCCGAACTGGTCGGTGGCTTCCACACCGAGTACAGCTCGATGAAGTTCGCCATGTTCTTCCTCGCCGAGTACGTCAACATGGTCATCGTCTCGGCGTTCTGCACCACGCTGTTCCTCGGTGGCTGGATGGCCCCGTGGCCGCTGTCCACGATCGGCGACGGCGTGCTCAACACCGGCTTCTGGCCGCTGTTGTGGTTCTTCGGCAAGGTGTTCCTGCTGCTGTTCGGGTTCATCTGGCTGCGTGGCACGCTGCCGCGTTTCCGGTACGACCAGTTCATGAAGCTGGGCTGGAAGGTCCTGGTGCCGGTCGGGCTCGTGTGGTTCATGCTGATCGCCGCGATCCGCGCGATCCGCAACGACGCTGAGGTGACCACCGGCCAGATCCTGGTCGTCGGTGGCGTCACGATCGTCATCCTGGTGCTGCTGACGCTGCTGCTGCCGGAGAAGGAGATCAAGGACGAAGATGCCGTGCCGATCACCGGCGGTGGCTATCCCGTCCCGCCACTGGACCTGAAGGTCCCGGACACCACGCCGCGCCAGAAGGCGCTCAAGGCCAAGGCCAGGGCGAGCAAGCAGGAACCAGCCGCGGTCGGTTCCGGTAAGGACAGCGGCGATGACGACTGATTCCCGCCTGGCTGCCGACAGAGAGGTGGTTGCCGGTGCCTGACGTGTGCGCTCTGCTCACCTATACCCGAACGAGCGTGCTTGCCCGGAGGGCCTGGAAAGGCGGAGGCGGGCCAGAGGTCCGTCTACGGCTTTCCAGTCGCGCTCGAACGTCGGACAGAGAGGAGGCTCGCGATGGGAATGTTTGACCCCGTCAAGGGCTTCGGCGTCACCTTCGCGAACATGTTCAAGAAGGTGGCCACCGAGGAGTATCCGGAGATCGGTGCGCCCGCCGCGCCGCGCTACCACGGCAGGCACCAGCTCAACCGGCATCCGGACGGGCTGGAGAAGTGCGTTGGCTGTGAGCTCTGCGCGTGGGCCTGTCCGGCCGACGCGATCTTCGTCGAGGGCGGTGACAACACCGAGGAGGCCCGTTACTCCCCGGGTGAGCGCTACGGTGCCGACTACCAGATCAACTATCTGCGCTGTATCGGTTGCGGACTGTGCGTGGAGGCCTGCCCGACCAGGTCCCTCACGATGATCAACTTCTATGAGCTGGCGGACGACGACCGGCAGAAGCTGATCTACACCAAGGAAGACCTGCTCGCCCCGTTGTTGTCCGGGATGGAGCAGCCGCCGCACCCGATGCGGCTCGGTGACAACGAGCAGGACTACTACGTCAACGGCCCCGAGCTGGCCGTCGACCGGGGCGTCCCCGAGGGCGAGACGGTCGAGACCTCCGACGAGAAGGCCATGCAATGATCGCGCTTTCTTCGGCCCTGGTGCTCGCCCAGGGTTCCGCCGAGAACACGGTGACGACCGGTGAGGCGATCGCGTTCTGGGTGCTCGCCCCGATCGCGCTCGCCGGGGCGCTCGGCATGATCTTCGCGCGCAACGCGGTGCACTCGGTGCTCTGGCTGGCGCTGACGATGCTGACCCTCGGCGCGCTGTACATGGTGCAGCAGGCGCCATTCCTCGGGTTCACGCAGATCATCGTCTACACCGGCGCCGTGATGATGTTGTTCCTCTTCGTGCTGATGCTGGTCGGCAGGGACAGCTCGGACTCCGTCGTCGAGGTCCTGCGTGGACAGCGGTTGGTCGCCGCGCTGCTCGGCATCGGGATGGCCGGACTGTTCGCGGCCGCGCTGACCCGCTCGATGGCCGAGGTGACCGCGGCGCCGCTGCTGGACCCGGCCAACCCGGACGGTGGTGGCGCGAGCGGGCTCGGCAGGTTGATCTTCACCGACTACCTGTTCCCGTTCGAACTCACCTCGGCCCTGCTGATCACCGCAGCCATGGGTGCGATGGTGCTGGCCTACACCGACCGGCACGGCAAGGGTGGCAAGCGGTCCCAGCGGGAACTGGTGGAAGCCCGGTTCCGTGGTGAGTACGAGCGGCCTTCGCCGCTGCCAGGACCTGGCGTGTTCGCCACCTCGACCTCGGTGGCGACTCCCGCGTTGCTCCCGGACGGGTCCATCGCGCCGGAGTCACTCTCCGCCCTGATCGAGTCCACTCCCACGGCGCAGTACGACGTCGAGCAGCGTCGACTCGCGGCTGCGGCCGCGGAAGCCGAAGCCGGGCCGGACGCGCATTCGCTCGTCGCCGCCGAAGACGACTCCGCCGTCACTCAAGCCGAGGAGGGGCAGAAGTGACCCCGACGTACTACCTGCTGCTGTCGGCGCTGCTGTTCGCCATCGGTGCGGTCGGCGTGCTGGTGCGGCGCAACGCGATCGTCGTTTTCATGTGTATCGAGCTCATGCTCAACGCCGTGAATCTCTCGCTGGTCACCTTCGCGCGGATCAACGGTTCGATCCACGGTCAGGTGATGGCGTTCTTCGTGATGGTCGTCGCCGCCGCCGAGGTCGTCGTCGGACTGGCGATCATCATGTCGATCTTCCGCACTCGCCGGTCCGCTTCGATCGACGACACCAACCTGCTGAAGTACTGAGGGAGCCGAGTAAGTGATCACCTCCTCGTGGCTGCTGGTCGCGTTTCCCGCGCTCGGTGCGCTCATCCTGCTGGTCGGTGGGAGGCGCACCAATGCTTGGGGACACCTGCTCGGCTGTGCCACCGTCATCGCGTCCTTTGTGTACGCACTGGCCATGTTCTTCGCCAGCAGCTTCGACCAGGCGACCGACACAACGCTGTACTCGTGGATTCCCGTCGAAGCGCTGCAGGTCGACTTCGGACTCCGGGTCGATCCACTCTCGATGACGTTCGTGCTGCTGATCACCGGTGTCGGCTCGCTGATCCACATCTACTCGATCGGCTACATGTCCGACGACGAGGGGCGCAGGCGGTTCTTCGGCTACCTGAACCTGTTCGTCGCCTCGATGCTGGTTCTGGTGTTGGGCAACAGCTTCGTGACGCTGTACCTCGGCTGGGAGGGTGTCGGCCTCGCGTCCTACCTGCTGATCGGCTGGTACCAGGACCGGCCTTCCGCGGCGACCGCCGCGAAGAAGGCCTTCCTGATGAACCGCGTCGGAGACGTCGGCCTGGCCATCGCGATCTTCCTGATGTGGAAGCACATCGGCAGTACCGGCTACGCCGAGGTCTTCGCCGGGATCGGCGACCAGTCGCCTGCCGTCATCACCGCGATCGCCCTACTGCTCCTGCTCGGCGCCTGCGGTAAGTCCGGTCAGTTCCCGCTGCAGGCCTGGCTGCCGGACGCGATGGAGGGCCCGACACCGGTCTCCGCGCTGATCCACGCGGCAACGATGGTCACCGCGGGTGTCTACCTGATCGCCCGCGCGGCCCCGATCTACAACCTGACGCCCACCGGTCAGTTGGTGGTCACCATTGTCGGCGCGTTCACGCTGCTGCTCGGCGCGATCATCGGCTGCGCCTATGACGACATCAAGAAGGTGCTCGCCTACTCCACCGTGAGTCAGATCGGGTACATGATGCTGGCCGTTGGGCTCGGCCCGTTCGGCTACGCGCTGGCCATCACCCACCTGCTCACACACGGCTTCTTCAAGGCGGGGCTCTTCCTCGGTGCAGGCTCGGTCATGCACGGCATGAACGACGAGGTCGACATGCGCAAGTTCGGCGGTCTCTACAAGAAGATGCCGATCACCTTCGCCACCTTCGGCCTCGGTTACCTGGCGATCATCGGTTTCCCGTTCCTGTCCGGCTTCTACTCCAAGGACGCGATCATCGAGGCCGCGTTCGGCCAGGAGGGCTGGCGGGGCTGGGTGTTCGGTGGCGCCGCGCTGCTGGGCGCCGGGATCACCGGCTTCTACATGACGCGCCTTGTGCTGCTCACCTTCTTCGGAAAGCAGCGGTGGAAGGAGATCCGGTCCACCGACGGCCGCGAGTTCCATCCGCACGAGTCGCCACCGGTGATGACCGGGCCGATGATCGTGCTCGCGATCGGTTCGGTCGCGGCGGGTTTCCTGTTCACCCAGGGCGACATGCTCATCGAGTGGCTGGCTCCTTCGGTCGGCGCGCTGCAGGAGTCCGAGCACGGCGTGCTGCCGCACGCACTGGTCCCGATCCTGACGGTGGGGCTGTCCGCGCTCGGTGCCCTCATCGCCTGGCTGCTGTTCGGCAGGCGCGACACCTCGGTGGAACGGCCGCGTGAGGTCTCGGCCGTGGTCAAGGCCGCCCGCAACGATCTGTACGGCAACGCGGTCAACGAGAATCTGGTCGCCAGGCCGGGTGTCTGGATCACCCGGTTCTCGGTATACCTCGACAACCGTGGCGTCGACGGAGCCGTGAACGGGATGGCCGCGCTGCTCGGCGGCACGTCCGGCAGGCTGCGCCGGATGCAGACCGGCTTCGTCCGCTCCTACGCGCTGTCCATGCTGGGCGGGTCCTTCCTGCTCGTGGTCGCGCTGCTCATGGTGAGGTTCGCATGACACTGTTGCTCGCACTGATTCTGCTGCCGCTGGCCGGCGCGCTGGCGCTGACCGCCTTGCGTGGCAACGACAAGCTGGCGACGCTCGTCGCACTCGGGGTGTCGGTGGCGGAACTGCTGCTGATCATTCCGCTGTGGCTCTCCTACGACCCCGGTGGCGAGCGGATCCAGCAGGCGAGTTCGATGGACTGGATTCCGGCCTTCGGGATCCACATCTCGTTCGGCATGGACGGCATCGCGCTGGTGATGATCGCTGTCATCGCGCTGCTGGTGCCGATCGTGATCGGCGCGCTCGGCACGACCGACAAGCTGCCAGCGGGCCGCAGCGCGGGGGGCTACCTCTCGCTGATCCTGGTGCAGGAGGCGCTGACCATCGGTGTCTTCGCCGCCACCGACGTCTTCCTGTTCTACGTGCTGTTCGAGATCATGCTGATTCCGATGTACTTCCTCATCGGCGGCTACGGCGGACCGAACCGGCAGTACGCGGCGGTGAAGTTCTTCCTCTACTCGTTCCTCGGTGGACTGATCATGCTGGCGTCGGCGATCGGCGCCTACTCACTGGCCAGTGACGAACTGGGGCAGGGCACCTTCGACTGGGCCACCCTGGTGACGGTCGTCAGCGAGGCACCGCTGAGCACGCAGATCTGGCTGTTCCTGGGCTTCTTCCTGGCATTCGCGATCAAGGCGCCGCTGGTGCCGTTGCACACCTGGCTGCCGGACGCGGCCGGCCAGGCGCCGACAGGTGTCGCCGTGCTCCTGGTCGGCGTGCTGGACAAGGTCGGCACGTTCGGTTTCCTGCGGTACTGCCTGCCGATGTTCCCGGCCGCCAGCGTCGAACTGGCGCCGTTGGTGCTGGTGCTCGCCGTCGCCGGGGTGATCTACGGATCGATCCTCGCCGCCGGTCAGCAGGACCTCAAGCGGTTCATCGCCTACGTCTCGATCGCCCACTTCGGATTCATCGCGCTGGGCATCTTCGCGTTCACCTCGCAGGCGATGGTCGGCTCGGTGTCGTACATGCTCAACCACAGCCTCGCGACAGGCATGCTGATTCTGGTGATCGGCATGGTGATCGCGCGGGGCGGCTCCACCCGCATCTCCGACTATGGCGGGATGTCGAAGGTGACGCCGTTGCTCGGCGGGATGCTGCTGATCGCCGGACTGTCCACACTGTCCCTGCCGGGCACGAACTCGTTCATCAGTGAGTTCCTTGTGCTGCTGGGCTCGTTCGAGACCAGGCCGGTGTTCGCGATCATCGCGACGATCGGCATGGTGCTCGCGGCGGTGTACGTGCTCTGGCTGTACCAGCGGATCATGACCGGGCCGGTTCGCGGGGACGCGATGATCGGCGCGGGGGGCGGCCCCGGTACGACGATGGCCCCCGAAGCGGGCGCGAAGAAGGCGATGAAGGACCTGTCCGGGCGCGAGATCGCGATGCTGGCGCCGATGGTCGTGCTGATCATCGGTCTCGGCTTCTACCCGAAACCCGTGCTGGACACCGTGGCGCCATCTGTGCAGGCCACTATGGATGCTGTGGTCGCCGAAAACACGGCTACGCAGGAAGGCAACTGATCAATGCTCGACGTTCTTCTTGCCCAGCAGGCGCAGCCACTGGAGTCTCCGGCCATCGCCTGGGCGGCCGTGCTGCCGATCGTGCTGGTTCTCGGCGCGGCCTGTCTGAGCGTGCTGTTCGAGGCTTTCCTGCCCAAGCACCAGCGCTGGCCCGCGCAGGTCACGTTGTGCCTGCTCACACTGGCAGGCGCCGGGGTCGCGCTGGGCGCGTATGTCATGGACGCGCCGGAGCAGGGCCTGACCACATTCAGCGGAACGTTGGCGGTGGACACACCCGCCTTGTTCCTCTGGGGCACCCTGCTGGCGCTGGCCCTCGGTGCGATCCTGCTGATCGCGGACCGGTCCGTCGAGCCGGGCGGTGCGTTCGTCGCGCAGGCGGGGATCCGGCCGGGCACCGTGCAGGACCGGGCGCAGGTCGGTTCCACGGGGATGCAGACCGAGGTCTTCCCGCTGACGCTGTTCGCGCTCGGCGGCATGATGACCTTCACCGCGGCGAACGACCTGCTGACGATGTTCATCGCGCTCGAGGTCCTGAGCCTGCCGCTGTACCTGATGTGCGGCCTCGCGCGGCGGCGCAGGCTGCTGTCGCAGGAGGCAGCGGTCAAGTACTTCCTGCTCGGCGCGTTCGCCAGCGCGTTCTTCCTGTACGGACTGGCGCTGCTGTACGGCTACGCGGGCTCGGTCCGGCTGTCCGAGATCGCCAATGCCACCGCGGGCACGGACCGGTCCGACACCCTGCTCTTCGCCGGGCTCGGACTGCTCGTGGTCGGCCTGCTGTTCAAGGGTTCCGTCGGCCCGTTCCACACGTGGACACCGGACGTATACCAGGGCGCGCCGACACCGATCACGGCGTTCATGGCCGCCTGCACGAAGGTCGCGGCCTTCGGCGGGATTCTGCGCGTGTTCACCGTCGCGTTCGAGTCGACCAGCTGGGAGTGGCGCGGCGTGCTGTGGGGCGTCGCGATCGTGTCGATGGCGATCGGCGCGATCATCGGCCTGACGCAGACCGACATCAAGCGGATGATCGCCTACTCCTCGATCGCACACGCGGGCTTCCTGCTGATCGGTGCGATCGCGATGACCGAGGACGGGCTCTCGGGCACGCTGTTCTACCTGCTGGCCTACGGTTTCACCACGATCGCCGCGTTCGGTGTGCTGAGCCTGGTGCGCGACTCGACCGGTGAGGCGACGCATCTCTCGGCCTGGGCGGGGCTGGCGAAAAGGTCGCCGCTGGTGGCGGGCGTGTTCACGTTCCTCATGCTCGCGCTCGCCGGCATCCCGTTGACCAGTGGTTTCATCGGCAAGTTCGTGGTGTTCTCCGCAGCGCTCTCCGACGGCATGGCCCCACTCGTGGTGATCGCGCTGGTGTTCAGTGCGGTCGCGGCGTTCTTCTACCTCCGGGTGGTCGTGCTGATGTACTTCTCCGAACCAGCCCCCGACGGGCCGACGGTGAGCGTGCCCGGCGCCTTCACCACAGCGGCGATCACCCTTGGCGTGCTGGTCACCCTGCTGCTGGGCATCGCGCCAGCCTTCGCCCTCGACTGGGCGGGAGCGGGCGGCTTCGCCTTCTGACGGGGACCGCTCGGAAAAGCCGTGTACATGGGCGGTAGCCGGTCGGTACGTTTTCCGGTCATGACCGCGAGCGAATTCAGGGTCCTGGTTCGGGGCAGGTTCGACGCCCCGGACCAGGAGACCCGCGCCGAGCTGGTGGCCGCCGCCGACGACCACGACTTGTTGCGCGCGGCCTTCACCGAAGACGGCACCCTGACCTACGAAAGGTCGCTGAACGGCTTCACGTTCCGCTGCACCGTCACAGCGTCGGGGGAACGGGCCGAGGAGGACGCCCGCGTCGAGGGCGAACTCAAAGCCGCCGAGGTGCTCGACAACGCCGGCTGGCCGTACCGCGGTCTGGGTTCGAGCGCGACGAACATGGACGACATCAAGATCCGTCGCGGCTGATCCCCCTTCGCAGCCGATCGGGTCGGCAAGGCCACCTACCGAGTCTCCTGACGTGGTTGTGCTGCTCGGCTCTGCCCAGGGCAGGGGATGGGGAGGCGCTGTGGGTGGCGGCTACGACGCAGTGGGTCAGTTGGGCATGCTGGGCAACGACGCACTCAGGGCGGCGCCGAGCACCTCCGGCTGCTCGCCGCGCGGATTCTCTTTTCGGCTGACTCGGTGTCGCGCATCACGCATGCCTTTGACCAGCGCGCTCACCGTTACCGGAGCCCTTGCCATTAGGCTTGGCGGGACCGTGACCCCAGTGCCGAAAGGCGGAGCCGACGTGTCAGTGCCTCATGGCGCCTCAGCGGGAGAGCGTGCCTCGGCGCAGCCTGATGCCGCTGCTATGGAGAAGTTGCGCGCAGCCGTGGGCCTGCAGATCGCCGACGAGGACCTCCTGCGCAACCTCGCCGAAGGGCTGCAGGACGTCGAGCGGTTGCTGCACGAGGTCGTCCGCAGTGACGTCAAGGCGGTAAACGACGCCGCGAGCCACCTGGTCGACGCGGGGGGCAAGCGTTTTCGTCCGTTGTTCACCCTGCTCGCATCGCAGTTCGGCACCGGCGGCAGGGACGCCGTGGTCACCGCGGCCGCCTCCGTGGAACTCGTGCACCTCGCCACGCTCTACCACGACGACGTGATGGACGAGGCCACGATGCGGCGGGGCGCGGAAAGCGTCAACGCCCGCTGGGACAACACGATCGCGATCCTCACCGGCGACTTCCTCTTCGCGCACGCGTCAAGGCTGGTGGCCGACCTCGGCACCGACGCCGCGCGGATCATCGCCGAGACCTTCAGCGAGCTGGTCACCGGGCAGATGCGCGAGACCGTCGGTCCCACCGGCGACGACGATCCCGTCGAGCACTACCTCAGCGTCATCGGGCAGAAGACCGGCTCGCTGATCGCCACGGCCGGGCGTTTCGGCGGCATGCTCTCCGGCGCCCCGGACGAGTACGTCGATGCGCTGCGCCGGTTCGGCGACATCATCGGCGCCGCGTTCCAGATCTCCGACGATGTCATCGACATCGACTCCCCTTCCACCGAGCTGGGCAAGTCGCAAGGCACCGATCTGCGTGAAGGCGTCCGTACGCTGCCCATGCTGTACGCGATTGCCGACAAGTCGACAAATCCTCGGTTGGTCGAGCTGCTCGCCGGTCCCGTCACCGAGGACGACCTGGTCCAGGAGGCGCTCGACCTGCTGCGCGAGTCCAGCGGCCTCGAGCGCGCCAAGATCACTCTCGCCGACTACGCTCGTCGCGCGAGGACCGAGTTGGCAGCGCTGCCGGCCTCACCGGCCCGTGACGCCTGCGAGTCGGTCGCTGACTACCTCGTCGCGCGCACGCGTTGAGCCCACCCGGCGACGGGTGGGAACGGTAGGACGCCCGCCGGAGGGGTAGGAAGGGAGACAACGCGGAAATGTCCATTTTCGGGCAGGTTTGGCTGTGGAGCGTGGCTGCGTTCGCGCTGGGTGCGTTGCTCGCATGGGCACTGCTCGCCAGACCGGTGCAGGCACGAGCGCGTGAACTGGAGCGCAGACTCCTCACGGCCGAGGCGGCTCCCGCTGTGGCGCCTCCGCGCGACCCCGAGCCCACACGCGTGCAGCAGGCCCCGCCGCAGCGTGACGACGCCGAACACACCCAGCAGATCCAGCAGGTGCGATCGGCACGGGAGCAGGCTCCCGAGCCCGACCCGGAGCCGACCGAGTACGTCAGTCCCGCTCCCGCCTGGCTCGAACGTGACAGCCTCGAGCACGCCGGTGAGGCGAGGCGCGACGAGACCGTCGAACGGGAACTGGCCGAGTACGACTGGGATGCCGACCCGGCGCCCGCCTACGACCCCGCCGGTTCCGCTGCCGACGACGATGGTCATGTGCAGGCCCAGTTCGACACCGGCCACGACGACACCGGCCACGACGAGAGCCGATACGACGAGACCGGGTACGACCGGGACTACGCCGTCGGCCCGAATGACGAGAGCCAGGGCTATCAGGAGCAGGCGCAGCAGGACGTCGCGCTCCCGGAGGAGTCGGCGGCGGAACGGACGAGCGTGGGAGTGAGTCTGTTCCAGCCCCAGACGTTCCCGGAGAACGACGACGCACGCGACTACGACGCCTACGACGATCAGCCCTACGACACCGAGGCGCGCGCGGAATCGCTGACGGGAGACTACGAAGAGCAGTCCCACCAGCCGTTCGAGCCGGTCTACGTGGGTCCGGACACCGGCGAGCGGGACTTTGGCGAGCGAGACGAGGAGCAGACGCAGGCTCACCAGGCCGCCGAACCCGAGGAGCCGGAGACGGAACCCGAGACCGAGGACGGGGCCGAGACCGCGCAGGGCCTGCCCAAGCGGCAGCGACGCGAGTCGCCCCGTGGCGGCTTCGACGCACCGAAGCCCATCCAACCGTCTATGCGTACCGTTTCCCGCAGGGAGCCCGCCCAGGATCAGGGCAGTACCCACAGTGGCTCGTTGTTCGAGCCCGCTGTTCCCTCGGGCCCGTCCGCCGATCCCGCCGCACCGGCTCCTCCGCCCGCGCGCGGCAGTCACGGCGCCGAGCAAGGTGGGGCGCCGATCCCGTCCGGCCCGTTCGGGCCGGGCTCGGCGATGCCACTTCCCGGTGGCGGCCGCCCCGCACCTGACTTCACCGTGAAGGCCAGCGTCACCGCCCTGCGCTACTGCACCGACGGCTCACCGCAGTTCCCGCAGATGGTCGCCGAGGTCTGGTTCCGCACCCCGGCCGATGCCGAGCGGGTGGGTTTCCGCCCGCTCGGCTGACGAGGTCAGGCGACCGTCCAGGTGTCCTTGCCGCGCAGCAGCGCCTGGAGGTCGGGGGTCCTGGCCTGCTGTGCCTGCTCGACCTGGGCACGAGCCTGGTCGTCATAGGTCGGGCGCCGCACCTGCCGGAAGATGCCCATCGGCGTGTGGTTCAGGTGCTGATCGCCGATCCGGGACAGCGCGAACGCGTACGCACTGTCCTCGATGGTCGGATCGTGTACCACCAGGTTCTCGGTCCCGATCTCGGACACCTTCGCGACCTCGAGACCGCCCCACGGGCTGCGGGTCACGCCGTACTCGCCTTCCGGCCCGAACTGGATCGGCTCGCCGGCTCGCAACGGGATGAGCCGCTGGGCGGACTCGTCGGAGTCCTTGAGCACGTCGAACGCGCCGTCGTTGAAGATCGGGCAGTTCTGGTAGATCTCGACCAGCGCGCTACCCCGGTGCTCGGCCGCCGCGGTGAGGACCTCGGTGAGGCCCTTGCGGTCGGAGTCGAGCGCGCGGCCGACGAACGTGGCCTCCGCGCCGAGCGCCAGCGAGACCGGGTTGAAGGGGTTGTCCACCGAGCCCATCGGGGTGGACTTGGTGACCATTCCCTGATCCGAGGTGGGGGAGTACTGGCCCTTCGTCAACCCGTAGATCCGGTTGTTGAACAGCAGGATCTTGAGATTGACGTTGCGGCGCAGGGTGTGGATCAGATGATTGCCGCCGATGGAGAGGGCGTCACCGTCACCGGTCACCACCCACACACTGAGGTCGGGCCGCGCCGTGGCCAGCCCGGTCGCGATCGCCGGGGCCCGCCCGTGGATCGAGTGCATGCCATAGGTGTTCATGTAGTACGGGAAGCGGCTGGAACAGCCGATCCCGGACACGAAGACGATGTTCTCCCGCTTCAGACCCAGTTGCGGCAGAAACGACTGGATCGTGTTGAGCACGACGTAGTCGCCACAACCCGGACACCAGCGCACTTCCTGGTCGGACTTGTACTCCTTGGCCTTCTGCGGCTCGTCGGTCGTGGGCACGCCGGTGAGGCCGCCCAGCGCGGGGAGTCCGAGGTCTGTCGCCGTCATTTCGCGACCTCCGCGGTAGAGAGTGCGTCGGCCGTCATTTCGCGACCTCCGCGGTAGAAAGTACGTCGGCCGTCATTTCGCGACCTCCTTGGTGCGGTTGCTGGCGCCGGTGATGGTGTCGGTGAACACGCCCTGCAGTTCCTCCGCCTTGAAGGGCAGCCCGGCAACCTTGGTGTAGCTGTGGATGTCGATGAGGAACTTCGCCCGCAGCAGCATCGCCAGCTGCCCCAGATTCATCTCCGGCACCACCACGGTGTCGTAGGACGCGAGCACGTCGCCCAGGTTCTTCGGCATGGGGTTGAGATAACGCAGATGGGCCTGCGCGATGGGCATTCCCGCCTTACGCACCCGGCGGCAGGCAGCGCCGATCGGGCCGTAGGTGGAACCCCAGCCGAGCGCCAGTACCCGAGCCTGCCCGCCGCTGGGGTCGTCGACCTCGATGTCGGGCACGTCGACGCCGTCGATCTTGGCCTGCCGCAGCCGGACCATCTTGTCGTGGTTGTCCGGGTCGTAGGAGATGTTCCCCGTGCCGTCCTGCTTCTCCAGACCGCCGATGCGGTGCTGCAGACCGGCCGTGCCGGGAATCGCCCATGCGCGCGCCAGTGTCTCCGGATCTCGGAC
The DNA here is from genome assembly GCF_900111885.1 of Amycolatopsis marina. Lineage (GTDB taxonomy): Bacteria > Actinomycetota > Actinomycetes > Mycobacteriales > Pseudonocardiaceae > Amycolatopsis > Amycolatopsis marina. The sequence goes on along the minus strand of NZ_FOKG01000003.1, from coordinate 88,024 downwards.
GTACGGCCAGAACTCGTCCGACCCGTCGGTCGCGTTCGGTTCGCTGGCGAACTGGGTGCGCAGATCCGGCAGCGAACTCGCGTCCGGGACCAGCCAGGGTTCCGAGCCGTTCGCGATGGCGCCGTCGGACAGCAGCAGCACCGGGGTGCGGTAGGTCAGCGCGATCCGCGTGGCCTCCAGCGCGATGTCGAAACAGTCGCCGGGGGTCGCCGGAGCCACGATCGGCACCGGTGACTCGCCGTTGCGGCCGAACATGGCCTGCAGCAGGTCGGCCTGCTCGGTCTTGGTCGGCAGGCCGGTGGACGGGCCACCACGCTGCACGTCGATCACCACGAGCGGCAGTTCGGTCATCACGCCGAGCCCGATCGTCTCCGACTTCAGTGCCACGCCCGGCCCCGACGTGGAGGTCACGCCGAGCGCGCCGCCGTAGCTGGCGCCGAGCGCCGCGCCGATGCCGGCGATCTCGTCCTCGGCCTGGAACGTCATGATGTCGAAGTTCTTGTGTTTGGACAGCTCGTGCAGCACGTCACTGGCCGGCGTGATCGGGTAGGTGCCGAGCAGGATCGGCAGGCCGGACTGCTGGCCCGCGGCGACGATGCCGTACGCGAGCGCGGCGTTGCCGGTGATCTGCCGGTAGGTGCCGGGTGCGAGCTTGGCCGGGGCGACCTCGAACGTCGTCGCGAAGGACTCCGTTGTCTCGCCGTAGTTCCAGCCCGCACGGAAAGCCAGGACGTTGGCCTCGGCGATGTCCGGCTTCTTCGCGAATTTTTCCCGCAGGAACCGCTCGGTGCCCTCGGTCGGCCGGTGGTACATCCACGAAAGGAGCCCGAGCGCGAACATGTTCTTCGCCCGCTCCGCGTCCTTCTTCGAAAGACCGGTCTCCTCGAGCGCGCCCCTGGTCAGCGTCGACATGGCGACCCGGTGCACCTCGAACGCCGACAGCGAGTCGTCCTCGAGCGGGTCGGCGTCGTAGCCGACCTTGGCGATGTTGCGCTTGGTGAACTCGTCGGTGTTCACGATGATCGTGCCGCTGCGGGGAACATCGGCGACGTTCGCCTTGAGCGCGGCGGGGTTCATCGCGACCAGCACGTCCGGCCGGTCGCCGGGCGTGAGGATGTCGTAGTCGGCGAAATGGACCTGGAACGAGGAGACACCGGGGATCGTCCCCTGCGGCGCCCGGATCTCCGCCGGAAAGTTCGGCATCGTCGACAGGTCGTTGCCGAATGCCGCCGCTTCCGAGGTGAACCGGTCGCCGGTCAGCTGCATGCCGTCACCGGAGTCGCCCGCGAACCGGATCACCACTCGGTCCAGCTGGCTGACTTCTGTCGGGCGGCTGGCCGACAGTGCACCGTTGCCGCTGCCGTTAGCGCTCGTGCTCATGGGTTAGAGAATCCCTCTCTCCCGTCGTGGGCGCACCATTGCCCATTCCTCGAGATTACGTGCTGTTCTTGCCGCGCGTGCGGCTGTGTGACCCGGCTTACCTGTAACTCATGGTAACAGTCAGTGTCGGCTCACTGCTGTGAGCCTGGCCTCCCTTCGCCGGAACCGCCGCCGCGGATTCGTGATCGCAGCTCGGCCAGCCGCGCGGCGAACTCCGGCGAGTCGAGTGAGGTCAACTGTGGAGGCAGTTCCGTGTCCACGGCGTCCGCGTGTTTGCTCAGTTCGCGGGTAGTGCGCATGGCGGCCTTGACGGCGGTCACGAGCTCACGAGGCGCCTCTGCGGCGGGCTTCGCGAGTTCCCGTGCGGCGGCCAGCAGCCGATCGTGGTCTCCCTCCACGACACGCAGCACCAGCCCCGCCCGCTGCGCGGCATCCGCATCGAGGATCTCGCCGAACAAGGTCATCGCCGTCGCCTGCTGCCCGCCGACCGCACGCTGGAGCATCCACGTCATCCCGCCACCGGGATGCAGGCCGAGCTGCAGGAAGCGCGCGTCGAACCGGGCCCGCGGGCCCGCGAGGCGGACGTCGGCGGCCAGCGCCAGGTTCAGCCCGGCCCCGACGGCTGCGCCGCCGACCGCCGCGATCGTCGGCAGCGTGCACCGCGCCACCGCGAGGAAACCTTCGTAGATCGCCCGCAGGCCTTCTTCCTTCGCCGCTCCGAGCGCGCTCAGGTCGGCTCCGGCGCAGAACGCGGGCGGCGCGCCGGTGACGATCACCGCGTGGCAGTCTTCGTCCCGCTCCGCGGCGGCCACGGCCTCGGTGAGCTGCGCGGACAGGTCCAGGGTCAGCGCGTTGCGCCGCTCGGGGGCGTCCACGGTGATCACCGCTACGCCGCCGGAGTGCTCGCTGAGGATGCGTTCGGTCATCGGCACATCGTGGCCCATCGCCGCCGGGCACTTCGGTCAGGCCTGCGGATTCGGCGGCCGTTCGAGCAGGGTGGAGAGCACCACGGTCGACACCGTGCGGTCGATGATCTCCAGTCCGCGCAACCGTTCCAGCGCGGTCTCGAGGTGGTGGATGTCGGCGGCTCGCAGGTGCACGATGGCGTCCGCCGCGCCGGAAACGGTGTAGGCGGCCACCACCTCGGTCAGTGGTTCCAGTCTGGCCCTGATGCGCGCGGGGGCCACGTTGCCCTGGCAGTGGACCTCGACGAACGCCTCCGTTCCCCAGCCCAGCGCCTCCGGGTCGACCACGGCGGTGAAGCCGCGCAACACTCCCACGTCCAGCAGCCGGTCGACGCGCCGCTTGACTGCCGGGGCCGAAAGCCCGACGACCTTGCCGATCTCCGCATAGCTGGAGCGGGCATTGGTGACGAGGCACGAAATGATTCTCTGGTCGATTGCGTTCACACGCAATGTTTAGCATGCATGTGCACAAGAGACAGAGATTGCTTGCGCAGATCAGGTCTCATACATTTCGAATCATGACGGCTCTTGTATCTTCGGACGTTCGTGTGCCCACGCCCCGCCACTACCTGATGTGCCCGCCGCGGTACTTCGCCGTCGACTACGCGATCAACCCCTGGATGGATCCCACCCAGCCGGTGGACCGTGACCTCGCGCTCGCCCAGTGGACCAGGCTGCGCGACACTTATCGCAGCTTCGGCCACACGGTGGACGAGATCGAGCCGCAGCCCGGCCTGCCCGACATGGTGTTCGCGGCCAACTCCGGCACCGTCGTGGACTCCCAGGTTCTCGGCTCGCGGTTCCGGGCGCCCGAGCGCAGCGCCGAGGCGGAGCACTTCCGCCGCTGGTTCGTCGAGCACGGCTACCGCGACGTGATCATGCCTTCCAAGATCAACGAGGCTGAGGGCGACTTCGCCTGGACCGGCCGGGTGCTGCTCGCCGGAACCGGATTCCGCACCGACCCGGAGGCGCACGCCGAGGCGCAGGAGGCACTCGGCGTCCCGGTGGTGTCGCTGCGGCTGACCGACCCGCGCTACTACCACCTCGACACGGCCCTGTTCGTTCTCGCCGAGGCCACCGATTCCGCGCCGGCGCAGGTCGCCTACTACCCGGAGGCCTTCTCGCCGGGGTCCCGCCGGGTGCTGGCCAGGCTGTTCCCCGACGCGGTGCGCGCCGACGAGGCCGATGCGTCCTGCCTTGGGCTGAACGGGGTCTCCGACGGTCACAACGTGGTGCTGCCCGGCGAGGCGACCGCGCTGGCCGCCCGCCTCGCCGAGCGGGGGTACGAGCCCGTCCTCGTCGACATCTCCGAGCTGCGCAAGGCGGGCGGCGGCCCCAAGTGCTGCACCCTGGAGATCCGCAAGTAACCCTGCCCCAGCCCGCACTTTCCCGGGAAAGTGCGCTACGTGCACGCGCCGGCTATCGCACTTTCCCGGGAAAGTGCGAGGGTTTTCGAGGTGGCGGGGTGTGCCGACTCGCACTTTCCCGGGAAAGTGCGGGTCAGGCGGCGCGGAGTCGGCGGAGGCCTCGCCAGGCGAGACCCCGGCGCGGCGCGAGCAGCAGCGCCAGCAGGAACACGACCGCGCTGCTGAGCCCGATCATGCCGGGGATCGACGTGTCGAGTTCCACCGCGGCGCGGTGCCCGGCGACCGAGCTGACCCAGCCAACGGCGACGGCCGCCACCAGCATCGCGGGGACCCGATTGACCAGCAGGCGGGCGGTGGAGGCCGGCACCACGAAGAAGGTGATCACCAGGATCGCGCCGACGCTGTCGAACGCGACCACGGCCAGCGCCGCGACGGCCACCAGCAGGATCTGCCCGACCACCCGCCCACGCAGGCCGCTGAGCTCGGCGAAGTCCGGATCGAACGTGCTCGCCTGCAGCGGCCGCCACAGCAGCATGACGAGCAGCACGGTCAGCACGGCCGCGGTCGCGGTGATGACCAGTGACGTCGGCACCGTCGTGCCCGCCAACTCCGTCGTGCGCAGCGGCGCGAAGGTGATGTCGCCGTAGATGGCCGAGTCGAGGTCGATGTGCGCGCCGGACGCGAACTGGCCGATGCCCAGGATGCCCAGCGAGAACAGCGCGGGGAAGACCAGCACCAGTGCCGCGTCCGAGCCGACCGTCCTCGTTCGCCGGAGCCACTCGAACGCCGCGACGCACGCGACACCGAAGGCGGTGGCGCCGAGGACCGTCACCGGTGACGTGCGTTCTCCGGTGAGCAGGAAGACCGCCACGATCCCCGGCAGCACCGCGTGGCTCACGGCGTCCGGCAGCAGCGCCTGGCGCCGCAGGACGAGGAAGCTGCCCAGTAGCGCGCAGGCCGTCGACAGCAGCCCGGCGATGATGATGATCATCAGGTCGTCCGCGGTGAACGTCATGTGGACGCGACCTCCCTTGGCGGGGACTCCCTGCGCCTGCGGGCCTTGGCGAGGACGCCCCGCCGTGGCGCGAACACGATCGCCAGCAGGGCGATCACGGTCGCCAGCAACACGATGACCGGACCCGCAGGCAACTCGGCCCTGCCCGAGACGACCCCGCCGACGACGCCGCACAGCGCCCCCAGCACGCCGGACAGCGGGACCAGCCCGCTCAGCCGCGTTGTGAGCTGCCGTGCCGCGACCACGGGAGCCACCAGCAGCGCCACCATGAGAATCGCGCCGACCGTGCGGACGCCGAGTACCACGGCCAGGGCGAGCAGACCGGTGCTGGCCGCGTCGACCGCCCAGGTCGGGACGCCGGCGACCGCGCTGAACCCGGGGTCGAACGTCGCCGAGCGCAGTACCCGGAAGCCGATCGTCACGACGGTGAGGGCGAACAGGCCGAGCACCAGCGCGAGCACGATGTCCCGCTCGACCATCCCGGCTGCCTGGCCGAGCAGGTAGTAGTTGAGCCCGGACTGCTCACTGTTGCCACTGCCCGCGATGTGGGTGAGCAGCACGATGCCCAGCGAGAGGGAGATGGACAGGACGACACCGATCGCCGCGTCCGAGCGCAGCCGGCCGACCCGCTCCAGCCCGATCATGCCGAACGCGGCCAGCGCGGCCGACACCGCGGCGCCGATGAGCAGCGCCTCGGGGGCCTTCGTCCCCGTCACGAGGAACGCGACCGCGATGCCCGGCAGGGTGCCGTGGCTCATCGCGTCGCCGAACATGCTCCGCCTGCGCAGCACCACCAGTGGCCCGAGGGCGCCCGCGACGAAGCCGACGACCGCGGTGCCGACGACGACCACCGCGTCGGGATACGACAGCGGCAACCACTCGAGTACGGCGCCGATCATGTGCGCGGGGAGAGCGGTGTGAGGCCGTACGCGCGCTCCAGGTTCGCCGGGGTCACCACGGTGCCGGCAGGCCCGTCCGCGACCACGGTGCCGGCCAGCAGGACGGCGTGGTCGAAGCGTTCCTGCACGGTGCGCAGGTCGTGGTGCACGGCGATGACCGAGCGCCCCCGCGCACAGAGTCCGCTCAGCACGTCCAGCAGCGCCGACTCCGTCCGCGCGTCCACGGCGGTGAACGGCTCGTCGAGGATCACCAGATCAGCCTGCTGGGCCAGGGCGCGGGCCAGGAACACCCGCTGCCGCTGGCCACCGGAGAGCTCGTCGATCGGCTGCTTCGCGAGATCGAGGACCCCGACCTCGTCCATGGCGGCCGCGACGAGGTCATCGTCCTCCCGGGTGAGCCTGCGCAACCAGCCACGGTGCGGGAAGCGGCCCATCTCGACGACTTCGACGGCGGTGATCGGGAAGTCCTGGGCGACGCTGTCCTGCTGCGGCACGTAGGCCACCCTGCGCCGGACCTGCTTCAGTGGTTCCCCGAGCAGGCGAACCCGGCCACGGACCGCGGGCATCAGCCCGAGCGCCGCCTTGACCAGCGTCGACTTGCCCGCGCCGTTCGGGCCAACCACGGCGGTCAGCAAGCCGGCCGGAATCTCCAGCGTCACATCGTCGAGGACGGTCCGGCCCCCGTAGGAAGCGCTGACCCGGTCGAGTGCCAGCGCGGGCGCCTGCACGGCTTGCTGCTTCTCGTTCGCGGTCAGGGTCATGTCAGCCCCGCCACGAGCTGGGCGGCGTTCGCGCGAATCATGCCGAGGTAGGTCCCTTCCGGTGTGCCGTCGTCGCCCGCCGAGTCGGAGTACAGCTCCCCGCCGATACGGACGTCCTTGCCCTGCTGTCGCACCGCCGCGAGTACCGAGTCGAGCATCTGCCGCGGCACGCTGGTCTCGACGAACACCGAAGGCACCCCGCTGTCGGCGATACGGGCGGCGACCCTGTTGACGTCGGTCGTCGTCGCTTCGGACTGCGTCGAGATCCCCTGAATCGCCACGACGTTCATGCCGAACGCCCTGCCGAAGTAGCGGAACGCGTCGTGCGAGGTGACGAGCTGCCGCTTCGTTTCCGGGATCCGCTCGATGAGCGCTCGGATCTCCCCGGTGAGGCCAAGTACCCGCGCGCGGTACTCGGCGCCCCTGAGCCGGTAGTCGTCGGCGTGCTCGGGGTCGATTTCGGCCAGCTGGTCGGTGACCGCCTGCACGACGTACGCCCACAGCGCGGGGTCGAACCACACGTGCGGGTCGTACTCCTCCTCGGGCGCGGCGTCCGAGGGCGGGCTGAGCAGCAGGTCGCGGGGAATCGCGGAGCCCGCGAACAGCACGGGCCTCGATCGCCCGATCTCCTCGAGCGTTCGTTGCAGCGAGCCCTCGAGATACAGCCCGACCGCGAAGACGGCGTCGGCCTGCCGCATTTCGCGCAGGTCGCTCGCCTTGGCCTGGTACAGGTGCGGGTCGACGCCGGGCGGCATGAGCCGGACCGTGTCGATGTGCTCGCCACCGATCTGGCGAACGGTGTCGTCCAGGAAGTTCGTCGTGGTCACGATTCTCGGCTTCCCGGTCACCGCCGACGCGGTGTCGCCCGCGGAGCGCACCGCGTGGACGGTGACGAGGGTCAGCACGAGCACGGCGGCCGCGCAGAGCGCGGTGATCGAGAGCGCCTGTCGTCTGCGCGCGCCTCGACGGGCTCGAGCACCGAGCCTCCTGCCCGCCGTGTCCATCGACGACCTCCAAAGTTCGTTGCGCCGAAATTCAGTATACGGGCCAGCGAATACCAGTTGGCAAGGTTGCTCGGTGTACGTCACTTCCGGTCGTCATCGCCGGGCCCCGGCGGCCCGCCCGTGTTCGCCATGTCTCGATTGGGAGTCGGTCCGCCGCGGCACGCGGTGACTCTGTAACAAGCCCTCACGGCCCAGCGAATCAGGTGTTGCACCACCCTTGACGATCGGCGAGCCCTGGAGCGGGTTGATGACAACGTGCAGACTCTGCGGTTCGACGAACCTGGCCAGCATCGTCGATCTCGGGGCGACCCCGCCGTGTGAACGCTTTCTCGCCGCCGAGGATCTCGAGCAGCCGGAAGTCACCTATCCGCTGCATCTGCGTCTCTGCGCCGACTGCAGGCTCGCACAGATTCCGCCGCTGATCACGCCGGAGGAGACGTTCACCGAGTACGCCTACTTCTCGTCGTACTCGGCGTCCTGGGTGCGGCACGCTCGCGAGTTCGTTTCGGGGGCGGTGCGGCGGCTCGGCCTCGACGGGGACTCGTTCGTCGTCGAGGTGGCCAGTAACGACGGGTATCTGCTCAAGCACGTTGTGGCACAGGAAATCCGCTGTCTCGGCGTGGAACCTTCGGTGAACGTCGGGCAGGCGGCACGCGACGCGGGGGTGCCGACGGTGACCGCGTTCCTCGACAGCGAGACCGGTGCGGGCGTGCGCGCGGAGCACGGTCCCGCCGATCTCGTGGTGGCCAACAACGTCTACGCACACATTCCGGACATCGTCGGTTTCACCCACGGCCTGCGATCACTGGTGGCGGACCGGGGCTGGGTGTCGATCGAGGTGCAGCATCTGCTCACCCTGGTACAGCACAACCAGTACGACACGATCTATCACGAGCACTTCCAGTACTACACGGTGGATTCCGCGACCAGGGCTCTCGCGCTCGGCGGGCTGTCCGTTGTGGATGTCGAGCTGCTGCCGACGCACGGCGGGTCGATCCGGTTGTGGGCCAGACCCACCGAAGCGGCAGGCGAACCGAGTGAGCGGATGCTGGATGTGCTGGCGCAGGAGAAAGCCGCCGGACTGCACGAGCTCTCGGGGTATACCGAGTTCGCGGCGCGGGTGGGGCGAGTACGCAGGGAACTGCTGCAGTTCCTCACCGGCGCCGCCGAACGCGGGGAGACCGTGGTCGGCTACGGCGCTCCCGGCAAGGGCAACACCCTGCTCAACCACTGCGGTATCCGGCCCGACCTCCTGTCGTACACCGTCGACCGCAATCCGTACAAGCACGGCAGGTTCACTCCGGGAACCCGAATTCCGGTGCTGCCGACCGAACAGATCGCCATTGACCGGCCGGACTACGTTCTCGTGCTTCCGTGGAACCTGCGCGACGAGATCACCGAACAACTGTCCTATGTGTATGAATGGGGCGGCAGGCTGGTCTTTCCCATACCGACTCTTGACATCGTGGGGAGCCAGCCATGAAGGTCGTCCTCTTCTGTGGCGGGTACGGCATGCGCATGCGTGGCGGAACCCAGTCGGACGTGCCGAAGCCGATGCAGATGGTCGGGCCACGGCCGTTGATCTGGCACGTCATGCGTTACTACGCCCACTTCGGGCACACCGAGTTCGTGCTCTGCCTCGGCTACGGCGCGCACCACGTCAAGGACTTCTTCCTCAACTACGAGGAGACGACGTCCAACGACTTCGTGCTCTCCGGCGGCAGGACCAGGCTGTTGTCCACCGACATCTCCGACTGGTCGATCTCCTTCATCCAGACGGGAATCGAGTCCGCGATCGGTGAGCGCCTGCGCCGCGTGCGCGAGCACCTCGACGGCGACGAGATGTTCCTCGCCAACTACGCCGACGTGCTCACCGACGCGCCGCTGCCCGCGATGATCGAACGGTTCCAGAGCTCCGAAGCGGGTGCGTCGATGATGGTCGTTCCGCCCCAGTCGTCGTTCCACTGTGTGGAGATGGACGAGGGCGGGCTGGTCGGCTCGATCACCGCTGTCAGCGAGATGCCGCTGTGGGAGAACGGCGGGTACTTCGTGCTGCGCCAGGAGATCTTCGACCACATCCCGAAGAACGGTGACCTCGTCGCCGACGGCTGCGCGGAACTCGCCAAGCGCGGCAGGCTGCTGGCCTATCCCTACCGGGGCTTCTGGAAGCCGACCGACACGGTCAAGGAGCGCTACGCCCTGGACGAGGGATATGCCAAGGGAGACCGCCCCTGGGCGCTCTGGGAACGACGCACCGCCGTCGCGAGCGCCTGATGCTGGCGCTGCGGGCCACCGGGGTCAGTCGCATCGTCGCACTCGGCGCCCACTGTGACGACATCGCGATCGGTGCGGGCGGAACGCTGCTCACCCTGTGCTCCGCCAGCCCGGGAATCCGGGTGGACGCGCTTGTCCTCTCCGGCGGCGGGACCGAAAGGGAGGACGAGGAGCGCGCCGCGCTCGCCGCCTTCTGTCCGAACGCGGACCTCGAAGTCAGCGTGCTGAAACTGCCCGACGGACGGCTGCCGGTCCACTGGGACGAGGCGAAGAACGCGCTGGAGGAGTTGCGGTCACGGACGGAACCGGATCTCGTCCTCGCGCCCCGTACCGAGGACGCGCACCAGGATCACCGGGGCCTCGCCACCCTGGTGCCCACGGCGTTCCGCGACCACCTCGTGCTCGGCTACGAGATAGTCAAGTGGGACGGCGATCTCGGCAGGCCGGTGGCCTACCAGCCGCTCACCGATGACATCGCCGAGGACAAGGTGCGGTTGCTGCAGGAGCACTACCCCTCGCAGCGGCATCGCCCCTGGTACGACAGGGAGGCGTTCCTCGGGCTCGCGCGCATCCGGGGCATCGAATGCCACGCGCACTACGCGGAGGGCTTCTCCGTGACCAAGGCTGTCCTCGATCTAGGAGGGATTATGCAGAACGACCCAGCGACCGCGGGCCGACAGGCCCGTGCGAGCGGTCGGTGCGGTTCACCGCATCGGTGACGCACGCTACGGACCTGAATAACCCGAGTTTTGAATATGACACGGGGCACCGCACCATCGTTCGGAGGGATGAAAGACCATGCGTGTGCTACTGACCGGGCACCAGGGCTACCTGGGCACGGTGATGGCTCCGGTGCTCGCCGCGGAGGGCCACGAGGTCACCGGTCTCGACTCCGGACTGTTCGCCGGATGTGTGCTCGGAGACGCGCCCGCGGATCCGCCCGGACACCGGGTGGATCTGCGCGACGTCACCGCGGAACATCTGTCCGGTGTGGACGCGGTCGTGCACCTGGCCGCGCTGTCCAACGACCCGCTCGGCGCGCTGGCTCCCGAACTCACCTACGACATCAACCACAGCGCCTCGGTCCGGCTGGCCAGGCTCGCCAAGGACGCGGGCGTGCGCAGGTTCCTGTACGCCTCGACCTGCTCGGTGTACGGCGCCTCCGGCGGTGACGGCCTGGTGGGGGAGGACGCGCCACTGCGACCGGTCACCCCGTACGCCGAGTCGAAGGTGCGGGTCGAGGACGATCTGCACGAACTGGCCGACGACGGTTTCTCGCCGGTCTTCCTGCGCAACGCCACCGCCTTCGGGTTCTCACCCCGCCTGCGGGCCGACATCGTGCTGAACAACCTGGTCGGGCACGCCTGCCTCGCCGGTGAGGTGCGCGTGCTCTCCGACGGCACCCCGTGGCGGCCTCTGGTGCACGCGGGCGATATCGCGCGGGCCTTCGCCGCCGCGCTGACGGCTCCGAAGGAGACCGTGCACGACCGGGCGTTCAACATCGGCACCGAACGCAACAACGTGACGGTCGCGCAGATCGCCGACCAGGTGGTGGAGGCCGTACCCGGTTCCCGGCTGCTGATCACCGGTGAGGCCGGAGCGGACCCGCGCTCGTACAGAGTGGACTTCTCCCGCTTCCGCGCGGCAGTTCCCGGGTTCGACTGCGAGTGGTCGGTCAAGGACGGTGCGGTGGAGCTGACCGAGGCGTACCGGCGGTTCGGCCTCACCAAGGACGGCTTCGATCAGCGGTTCACCCGGCTGGCCTGGCTGAAGGACCGGACGGCCGCGGGCGAGGTCGACGAGACCCTGCGGCACCGCTGATGGACGGCGCGCGGATGCACGAACTGGTGGAGCGGCTGTATCCGCTCTGCCGGAGCATCACCGGCGACGGGGTGCGCCGGACACTGGAGATCCTGTCCGAGCACATCCCGCTGCGGGTGCACGAGGTGCCGACCGGCACACCGGTCCTCGACTGGACCGTGCCGCAGGAATGGAACATCCGCGACGCCTACATCGCCGACAGCGCGGGCAACCGGGTGGTGGACTTCGCCGACTCGAGCCTGCACGTGGTCAGTTACAGCGTGCCGGTATCGGCGACCATGACGCTGCAACAGCTGCGGTCGCACCTGCACACCCTGCCCGAGCATCCCTCGTGGATTCCGTACCGAACCAGCTACTACGCGCCGGACTGGGGATTCTGCCTCGCGCAGAACACACTGGACGCGATGCCGGATGGGGACTACGAGGTGCACATCGACTCCACGCTCGGCGATGGGCACCTGACCTATGGCGAGTACGTCGTACCCGGGCAGGTCGCCGACGAGGTCATCGTGTCCTGCCACGTGTGCCACCCCGCGCTGGCCAACGACAACCTGGCCGGCATCGCGGTGGCGACGGCGCTCGCGGGTGAACTGGCCGCGGCCGCACCGCACCACACCTACCGGTTCCTGTTCGTTCCTGGAACCATCGGCTCCATCACCTGGCTGGCTCGCAACTTCGAGCGGGTGGACCGGATCCGGCACGGGCTGGTGCTGGCCTGCGCCGGTGATCGCGGTTCCTTGACCTACAAGCAGAGCAGGCGCGGGGACGCCGAGATAGACCGGGTGCTGCGGCACCTGCTGCGCGCCAGCGGTCGTCCACACGAGATCGTCCGGTTCTCGCCGTACGGCTATGACGAACGCCAGTTCTGCTCACCGGGGTTCAACCTCGGCGTCGGATCGCTGACCCGTACCCCGCATGCGGGGTACCCGGAGTACCACACCTCCGCCGACAACCCGGACTTCGTCTTGGCCGAGTCGATGTCGGACACGCTGGCGACCTGCCGCGAGGCGTTCGCCGTCCTGGACCGCAACCGGACGTACGTGAACCTGAGCCCCTACGGCGAACCGCAGCTGGGCAGGCGTGGACTGTACGACTCCCTCGGCGGGCGCAGCGACGCGAAGCAGGCGCAGCTGGCGATGCTCTGGGTGCTCAACCTCTCCGACGGCGAGCACAGCCTGCTCGACGTCGCCGACCGTGCCGAACTGCCGTTCGACACGGTCGTCGCCGCCGCCGACGCATTACGGGATGCCGGGCTGCTCAAGGAGGCGGACGGGACGTGAGCCACGGTCGTCACGCGGGACCCGAGGCGCCCGGTCCGCCGCCAAGGCAGGCCGGCAGACATCGTGCGGCCGGGTCTTCGACGGCGATGCGTGCGGTGGCGGGGCGGATCAGCTGGGGACTGGCCGACCAGGCCGTGTCCAGCATGACCAACTTCGCCGTCGGCATCTATGTGGCTCGCACGCTCGGGGTGACCGAGTTCGGTGTCTTCACCCTTGCCTGGGTGACCTACGGCCTGGTGCTCAACATTTCCCGGGGGCTCACCACCGACCCACTGGTCGTCCGGTTCAGCGGGGTCTCGCCCGCAGCCTGGCGCGCGGCGGTGGCCAGGTCCTCCGGCACGGCCCTGCTCATCGGCCTCGTGTCCGGAGTGGTCAGTGTGCTCGCAGGACTGGCCATCGGCGGTGGGCTCGGTGCCGCGTTCGTCGCGCTCGGTCTCGTGTTCCCCATGCTGCTGTTGCAGGACAGCTGGCGTTTTGCCTTCTTCGCAGCGGGACAGGGGCGCAAGGCGTTCGTCAACGACGTCGTCTGGGGCGCTGCGCTGATTCCCGCACTGGTGCTCGCCGCCCAGCAGGGAAGCGTCTTCTGGTTCGTGCTGGCCTGGGGCGTTTCCGGCGGCGTCGCGGCCGGGTTCGGGTACCTGCAGTCCGGTGTCGTTCCGGCCGGCGTGCAGGCGGCAGTGTGGCTGCGTCAGCAGCGGGACCTCGGTCCGCGCTATCTCGTGGAGAACGTCAGCAACAGTGGCGCCTCCCAGTTGCGGATGTACGGCCTCGGCGCGATCGCCGGCCTCAGCGAGGTCGGCGCGATCCGGGGAGCCGAACTGTTGCTCGGCCCGTTCCTCGCCGTGCTGATGGGCCTCAGCCTGGTCGCGGTTCCCGAGGCAGCGCGGGTCCTGCGGCGCTCACCGCACCGGCTCCCGAAGTTCTGCCTCGTGCTGGGTGGCAGCCAGGCCGCGGCGGCGTTGGTCTGGGGCTGCGCGCTGCTGCTCGTGCCGGACATCGCGGGCGAGTTCGTGCTGGACTCGGTCTGGGAACCCGCTTCCGCGCTGATCCTTCCGGTCACGCTGTCGGTCACGGGGGCCGGACTGGTCGCGGGAGCGGCTTCGGGTCTGCGTGCGCTCGGTGCGGCACGGCGCAGCCTGCGCTCCCAGCTGATCGCGTCGGCGGGGTACCTCGGCGGCGGGCTCGCGGGCGCCACCATCGCAGGTGCGCTCGGGGCGAGCTGGGGTTCCGCGATCGCCATGTGGTGCGGCGCCGCCATCTGGTGGGGACAACTGCGGGTCGCGCACCGCGAGCACCAGGCAGGCATCCATGCGACGTCCGACGAATCGCTCGAAGAAACCGAAGAGTTCACGAGATGAGGACACCATGACCGACGTCCCGCGACTGAGTATCGGGCTCCCCGTCTACAACGGAGCGGAGTACCTCGCCGAGGCGCTCGACGCCCTGCTCGGTCAGAGCTTCCGCGATTTCGAGCTGATCATCTCCGACAACGCCTCGACCGACGAGACGGAGAGCATCTGCCGCCGGTATGCCGAGGAGGACTCCCGAATCCGCTATATCCGGCTGCCGAAGAACATCGGGGCGGCACCGAACCACAACTTCGTCTTCACCGAGGCGAAGGGGGAGTACTTCAAGTGGGCCTCCCACGACGACCTGTACGGCCGGGAGCTGTTGCGCCGCTGTGTCGAAACGCTCGACGCGGATCCGGAGGTGGTGCTCGCCCACTCCTGGAACGCCATCATCGACAACACCGGTGCGGTGACCGAGCCGTTCGACTACAGCATGGCCACTGACTCACCACACGCGCCGGAGCGCTTCCGGAGCCTGCTCTTCGCACCGGGCGGCGACGACTTCTACGGGGTCATTCGCGCGGACGCACTGCGCCGGGTCGCACCGCACGACAGCTACCACCACGCCGACCGGACGATCGTCGCCGAGATCGCGCTGCACGGCCGGTTCCACCAGGTCCCCGAACTCCTGTATTTCCGCCGCGATCACCCCACCCGGGCCGAGCGCGCGAATCCGACCAAACGCAGCCGCTGTGCCAACCTCGACCCCCGGCGGGCGGACCCGGTCCGGCACCCGACCGTCCGGCTGCTCGGTGAGTACGTGCTCGGATTCATCGGCACGATCCGGCGAGCGCCGCTGACCTCGGCGCAGCGTCGCGAGTGCTACCGCTACCTCGCGCAGTGGCTGGTGAGCAGGGCCGTGCCGTGGCGAAGGGACGCGGTGCCCGAACCCGCTGCCCCCGCCGAGCTCGACTCCCTGTCGGGGACGGTGGACGCGGTCGTCCCCGGCAGGCACAGGCGGACCTCGTGACCGGACCGAGAATCGGGCTGTTCGGGTTGTTCGGTTCGGGGAACATGGGTAACGACGGTTCGCTCGACGCCGTTCTCAGTCACCTGCGCGGGCAGTACCCGGACGCGGTTTTCGACTGCCTCTGCCCGGAGCCGGAGGAGGTGACCCGCCGGTTCGCGATTCCGGCCACCCAGCTGCACTGGTACGACGCCCGGCCGCGGCCGACTTCCAATATTGCGGCGTCGGCGCTCAAGGTCGTCGGCAAGATCGCCGACCTGGCCAGGACAGTGCGCTGGACCCGGCGCTTCGACGTCGTCATCGTGCCGGGGATGGGCGTGCTGGAGACGACGCTTCCGTTGCGGCCATGGGGTTTTCCCTACGCTCTGTTCCTGCTGTGCGCGTCGGGCAAGTTGGTCGGAACAAGGGTCGCCCTCGTCAATGTCGGCGCCAACGTCATCGGCCAGCGACTCACCCGGTGGCTGTCCACCTCGTCCGCGCGGCTGGCCTACTACCGCTCGTTCCGCGACGCACTGTCCCGGCAAGCCATGCGCGAGATGGGTGTGGACACCTCCCGGGACCTGGTCTACCCCGACCTCGTGTACGCGCTACCCGCACCGGAGCCGACGTCTCCCGAGCCGGGGACGATCGGTGTCGGCGTCATGGACTTCCATGGTGGCAACGACGACCGGGAACACGCGGGGGAGATCCGCTCGAACTACGCCGACGCGATGGTGCGGTTCGTGCACCGGCTGCTGGACGCGGGCCACGGGGTCCGGTTGTTCACCGGCGACCGGGTGGACGAGGTGGTCGTGGCGGAGATCCTGGGCGACGTGTGTCGCACCAGGTCCGAAACGGACTCTGCCCGGGTGATCGCGGAGCCGGTGACCTCGCTCCCGGAGTTGATGCGGCAGATGACCACAGTGGACTCCGTTGTCGGCACTCGCTATCACAACGTCGTCTGCGCCGTGAAACTCGGAAAGCCGACGATCTCGATCAGCTACTCGGCGAAAAGCGACCAGATCATGATCGACATGGGTCTCGGCGAGTTCTGTCAGTCCGCGCGGGCGGTCGACGTCGAGCTGCTGATGAAGCAGCTCGATGTGCTGGAGAAGCAGCGCGAGCAGTTGCGGCGCGGAATGCTGGAGCGCGGCGCCGAGTACTCCCGTGAACTCGAGCGGCAGTTTCGGGACCTGTGCGAGCGGCTCTTTCCCGGAACCGAAGGAACTTTCCAGGTCGAGGAGGCACGATGAACGTGACCGAAGTCCCGGCGATCGCGGGCGCCTATCTCTTCGAGCCCGCGCCGCACGCCGACGAGCGCGGCTTCTTCGCCCGCACCTTCGACCGGGAGGTGGTGCGGTCGGTGGGGATCGACCCGGACGGCTTCGTGCAGGATTCGCTGTCGCGCTCGGCCCTGGGGGTACTGCGCGGAATGCACCTGCGATCAGGTGCGGGGGAGGCGAAACTCGTGCGCTGTTCGGCAGGCGAGGTGTTCGACGTCGTCGTCGACCTGCGCCCGGACTCGCCGACCTACCTCAACAAGGAGTACTTCGAGCTGTCCGGGCAGACCCAGGTCACGCTCTATGTCCCCGCAGGCTGTGCCCACGGCTTCCAGGCACTGACCGATCCAGCCGACGTGTCCTACCGGATCGACAGACCCCACGACCCCGCCGAGGACGTCACGATCTCCTGGGCCGATCCAGAACTCGCCATTCCGTGGCCGCTGCCCGTCTCGATGATGTCGGAGCGGGACAGGCAGGCGCCCTCCCTGGCGGACGTGCTGGACCGGCTGCGGCGCGAATTCGTCACCGCCGAGGTGTCGCCATGACGGTCCCGGACCGTCCCGATTCGACACTGCCCCGTTCGACGGCGGCGAACGCCCGCCTGCACGAGCTGATCCCCGGCGGTGCGCACACCTACGCGAAAGGGGATGACCAGTACCCCGACGGTATGGCGCCGGTCATCTCCCACGGGCACGGGGCGCACGTATGGGACATCGATGGCAACTCCTATATCGAGTACGGCTCGGGACTGCGGTCGGTCAGCCTGGGCCACGCCCACCCCAGGGTGCTCGAAGCGGTACGTCGTGAACTCGGAAGGGGCGCGAACTTCGTCCGCCCGAGCATCCTCGAACTCGATGCGGCGGAACAGTTCCTGGCGACCGTGCCGACCGCGGAGATGGTGAAGTTCGCGAAGAACGGTTCGGATGTGACCACCGCCGCCGTCCGGCTCGCCCGCGCGGCGACCGGCCGCCCGCTGGTGGCGATCTGCGGGGACCAGCCGTTCTTCTCCACCGACGACTGGTTCATCGGGACCACCCCGATGCCCGCGGGGATTCCCGGGCGGACCACGGAACTCACGGTCAACTTTCCCTACGGCGACCTGGCGGCCACCGAGGCGCTGCTGCGCGAGCACGATGGTCAGGTGGCCTGCCTGATGCTGGAGGCCGCAGGGCAGCAGGAGCCTCCGCCCGGCTACCTGGCGGGTCTGCGATCGCTGGCCGACCGCTTCGGATGTGTGCTGATCTTCGACGAGATGATCACCGGGTTCCGCTGGTCCGAGGCGGGTGCGCAGGGACTGTACGGGGTCGTGCCCGACCTCTCCACCTTTGGCAAGGCGCTCGGCAACGGGTTCGCCGTCTCGGCCTTGGCGGGCAGGCGGGCACTGCTGGAACAGGGCGGTCTGCGGGATTCGAGGGAACGGGTTTTCCTGCTGTCCACGACCCATGGCGCGGAAACGCACTCGCTGGCCGCGGCCATGGCGGTCCTGCGGACTTATCTGGAGGAAGGCATCACGGCGCGCCTGCACGCACTCGGTGAACGGCTGGCCGCCGGGGTCAGGGAGGTCGCCGCCGGCATGGGCGTCGGCGAGCACGTCGTTGTCCGCGGCCGGGCGTCCAACCTGGTCTTCGCCACGTTGGACGGAGAACTGCGGCCCTCGCAGGAGTACCGCACCCTTTTCCTGCGCCAGCTCGTAGCCGGTGGTGTCCTCGGTCCGTCCTTCGTGGTCAGCAGCGCGCTGAGCGAGGAGGACATCGACCGGACGGTGGAGGTGGTCGCGCAGGCCTGCGCGACGTACCGCAAGGCGCTGGACGCGGAGGATCCCTTGGCGTGGACCGGAGGCAGGCCGGTACGGCCGGTCTTTCGCCGCTTTTCCTAACATCTCCTGACTTGGGGCGAAGGAGTGTTATGCACACACGTAGGTGCGCCTGCCGTGCGTGTCACCTGCACTCGGTCGCCGCGAGCGCCCCATGTCGGTGGAAGAAGATTGCCGGAGCGGGGGGCGACCCCCGTCAACCGAGTTGTGCATAGCCCTCCTGGTCAACGCTTTCGGGTGACGTCCACGCAGAGCGAACCTGCGTAGATTGTCCAGAATGGTCAGAAGATGTGCTGCCGTCCTCGTCGCCCTGTGCGTGGTGCAGACGGTACTGGTCTCGCCTCCTGCGGCCGTGGCGGACGGCCCCGGCCCCACGGCTCCCTGTGACAACCAGCCGGCGAACCACAGCACCCCGCCCGCCGGTGCTGTGACCGTCCGGCCGGAGGTGGACAACGACCTGCACGCCAAGACCGCGGCCGGCCCGGCGGGAACCACGTTCTGGCTCGCACCCGGAACGCACACCCTCGGCGACGACGAGTTCGGCCAGGTGATCCCGAAGGACGGCAACGTCTACCTCGGCGCACCCGGTGCGGTGCTGGACGGCCGCGGGCTCAACCGGTTCGCGTTCACCCAGCGCGCGGAGAACGTGGTCATCGACGGCCTCACCATCCAGGGGTTCGTCGCACCACAGGACCAGGGCGTGGTCAATCACGACTCCGGCGACGGCTGGGTGATCCGGAACAGCACCATCCAGCACAACCGGGGCGCGGCACTGATGGCGGGGGCTCGGCAGGTGATCCGGCACAACTGCCTGCGGGAGAACGGTCAGTACGGCATCAACGCCTACCAGGAGGGCGACACCATCACGGATCTGGTCGTCGAGGCCAACGAGATCTCGGGCAACAACACAGATGACTGGGAGACCAAGGTGCCCGGCTGCGGCTGCAGCGGTGCGATGAAATTCTGGGCCGTCGACGGCGCCGACATCAGGGACAACTGGATCCACCACAACCACGGCGCCGGGCTGTGGGCGGACACGAACAACAACGACTTCCTGGTGGAGGGCAACCTCTTCGAGGACAACGAGGCCGAGGCCGTCTTCTACGAGATCAGCTACAACCTCGTCCTGCGGGAGAACACCTTCCGTCGCAACACACTGGTGCAGGGCACGAGGTTCGCCGAGCGCGGCGACAACTTCCCGGTGGGGACGGTGTACCTGTCCGAAGCGGGCGGCGAGCCGCGGGTGCCCGCCAGGACCGACCGGATCGAGATCCACGGCAACGTCTTCGAGGACAACTGGTCGGGCATCACGCTGTGGGAGAACGCCGACCGGTTCTGCAACAGCCCGGCCAACACCTCCAGCGGCTACTGCACGGAACTGGTGGAGTCCCGTGCGACGTGCACGCGGCCCGGGATCGCCTCGGCCCCGTTGTACGACGACTGCCGATGGAAGACCCAGCGGGTGGACATCCGGGACAACACGTTCCGTTTCGACCCCGCCCGCGTCGACTGCGACGGCGACCTGTGTGGACGGATGGCCGTGCTGGCGAACTACGGCACGTACCCCGACTGGTCGCCCTATCACGGGCACGGCGTCGCCGAGGCGATCACGTTCGGCCAGGACAACCGCTGGCACGGCAACACCTACACGGGTCCATGGCGGTTCCTGGCGCACGACACCTCGCGGGCGCTGACGCCCGAGCAGTGGCGGTCGGAGCCCTACGGTCAGGACACGTGCAGTTCGTTCACCGGCGGCGCGCCGGACTGCTGACACCGACGCGGTCCAGTGCCAGGGCCGTCAGCGGGGTGACCGCGAGCGCGGTGCAGTAGCCGCCGATGGTGTCGGTGGGGTAGTGCGCGCCCAGCGCGACCTGCGACCACGCCATCTCCGCGCCCGCCACCGCGGAGCCCGCGAGCACCAGTGCCGTGCCCGGGATCCGGGAGATCTCGAAGAGCTGGACGATCAGGAGCAGGAAGACGACCGCCAGTGCGGCGGCCATGGCGGTGTGGCCGCTCGGGTAGGACAGGTGCTCGCCGTTGATGGTGCGGCCGAACACCGGCTTGAGCAGGGTGGTCGCGATGACCGTCAACGCCGGACCGGCCAGTGCGAGCACGGCGAGCCGGACGCGGCGCAGCGCGAGGCAGAGCACGCCGAGGACGGTCACCAGGATCACCGCGCCGACCGGTTCGCCACCGAAGTCGACGAACAACGCCAGCGTCCGGGCTGGCTCCGCGGGTTCACCGGCCGCGGACATGAGGGTCCGGTCGAGGTCTCCGGGGGAGCTGTGCCCGGAGTAGTAGAGGCCGAGGGTGAGCATCGCCAGTGCGGCGAGCGTGGCCAGCAGGCCGAGCGGCAGGCGCAGCGGAGCCGGAACGGCGGGCGATGCGGGCAGGCTGTCGACGGGAGGACTGATCACGAGAGCTTCACCTCTCCGGAATCGGCGCAGGCCTTGGTTTCGTTTCGGTGTAGAAGGCCGTTCGGCGTAACACGAGGGCGCTCACCAGCGAATTCACCGGCAAGCAGCGGAGAGAGAGGGACACCGGACCATGCGCCTGCGAACTGCCGAAGTCTCCGCCCGCACCATCGGGGACGAAACGATCATTCTCAACCTGCCGACCTCCCGCTACTTCACCATCACCGGGGTGGGCACCAGGGTGTTCGAACTGCTCGCCGAGGACACCTCCGTCGACGAACTCGTCGAAACCATCATCGCGGAGTACGAGGTCGAGCCGGCCGTCGCCCGGCGGGACATCGAGCTCTTCCTGGACCGGCTTCGCGATGCCGAACTCCTGCACTGACATGACACCGCGCAGGCGCGTCCGGCTCGTCCTGGAGCTGCTCCTCGCCGTTTCCGCGATGATGTTGATCGAGATCAGCCTGCGCACCAGTGACCTGCCGACGACGTGCCGCAGGCTGGGGGTGGGCTGGGACCTGACGAGCGCGGCACCGGCCGCCGCGCGGCACGCGGTGCTGCCGCGCAGGACCCGCCCCACCGTCGGAGTGGCGTGTTTCGTCGTGTCGCGCTGGCCAGCGGGGGACACCTGCCTGCGCCGGTGCCTGCTGATCGGCTACCGGCTGCGCAACCTCGGCCCCGTGTTGCGTATCGGGGTGCGGCGGGACGCGAACGGTGAGTTCTCGGCCCATTCCTGGCTGGAGATCGACGGGGCCTCCCTCGATCCCGCGGCCTCGGCGTACGCGGCGCTGGGCTCGGCGCGCCGGTGACGGCCGCGATGGCGTTCCACTACCGCGCGCACGGCCTCGCCGTCAGTAGCGAAGCCGAACTCCCGCTGTCCCCGGCACCACCCCCCGCGGGGAGACCGGACTTCGTGCTCCGCGTCGGCGAGGACGCGCCGGTGCCGGAGGAACGACCCGAAGGTGAGTTGCTCGCCGCGCTGAACCGTCGGAACGGCACCGTTTTCTACACCCTGGTCCGGCGGGACGACCACACGATCCTGCGGTATCCGGGCGTCTGCGACTTCGTCGGCGATCACGAGCTGGCCAGGGTCAGCGCGCACTGGGACCCCGCTGCCGACCGCGGCCTGCTGCCCGTGCTGGCCGCGGGTGCCCTGCTCGCCGTGCACCTCACCCTGCGCGGCCACCTGGTGCTGCACGCCAGCGCCGTCCAGCTGGACGGCCGCGCGCTGGCGTTCGTCGGGGCGTCCGGAATGGGCAAGTCGACTCTCGCCGCCGCGTTGTGCGGCACGGGATGCGCGCTGGTGGCCGACGACGTACTGCGCGTCGACGTCATCGGCGCGGCGGCCGCTCGCGTGTACCCGGGCAGCACCGAGAATCGGCTGCGGGCGGCAGCCAGGGAACTCGCCGACAGCGCCCCGGCGGGTGCCGCGCGCCCGACCGCCGACGGGCGGCTGTCACTGCGACCTGCCGCTGTCGCGGACGGCCCGTTGCCGCTGGCGGCGTGCGTGGTGCCCCGGCCGAGCCGGGAGGCCGTCGAGGTCGGGGTGCACCGGCTGAGCCCGGCGCGGGCCCTGCTGCGGTTGAGCCAGTTCCCCAGGGTGCTCGGCTGGCGCGATCCGGCGACGATGGGCGACTCGTTCCAGGCACTGGCGGATCTGGTCGAGCGGGTGCCCGTCGCCGAGGCGGTGATCCCCTGGGGGCCGCCGTTCCGGCCGGAGGTGCTCACCGGATTGCTGGATGCCGTGCGCTCACCCGCCGTACCCCTGAGCAGGTAGCGCACTTTCCCGGGAAAGTGCGAGGGTGGGTGGCGCTGACCTGGGAACGGGGTCGCCATGTCGCGCACTTTCCCGGGAAAATGCGAGGGGGACGGGTCAGCGGTAGGCGGCCGACTGGAGCCGGTACAACTCCGCGTACTGTCCCGCACTGGCCATCAGCTCGTCGTGGGTGCCGCACTCCACCACCCGGCCGTCGTCCATCACGTAGATCCGGTCGGCCATTCGGGTGCTGGAGAAGCGGTGCGAGATCAGCAGCGCAGCGCGGCCGCCGAGGGTGGCGCGGACGTCGGCGAACAACTCGTGCTCGGCGCGCGGGTCGAGCGCTGCCGCGGGCTCGTCGAGCACCACCAGCGGGGTGTCCCGGTACAACGCCCTGGCGAGTGCGACTCGCTGCCACTGGCCACCGGAGAGGTCGACCCCCTCGTCCAGATCGCGGCCCAGCATGGTGTCCATGCCGTCGGCCAGCCGCCGGGCCGCGCCGAGTACGCCCGCCTGCCTGGCCGCTTCGACGGCTCGGTCGTTCTCGGCTTCGGTGTCCGCTGACCGGGAACCGTCGCTGATGACGATGTTCTCGCGCAGGGTCATCTGGTAGCGGACGAAGTCCTGGAAGATGACCGTGGTCGAGGCCCGCACGTCCGGGGCGGGCACAGCGGAGCCGTCCCAGTGCCGGGTGCCCTCCTCGGGCTCGTACAGCCCGGCCACGATCTTGGCGAGCGTGGTCTTGCCCGATCCGTTCTCGCCGACCAGGGCGACGACCTCGCCTGCGTGGATCTCGATGTCCACCGAGTCGACCGCGCTGCGGTCCTGTCCCGGATACCGGAAGCTGACGCCGTCCAGCCGCACACCCTCGGCGAGCGCACGCTTGTTCCCCTTCGGCGGAGCCGGTGGGCCCGAGGCCACGAAACGCTCGAGGTCGGCGAGGAACGGCGCCGATTCGAGCAGCCCGCCGATCGACCTGAAGAAGGTGGTCAGCTGGCCGCTGAGCAGGCGCACGGCGATCGCGGCCGCGCCCGCCTCCGCGAGGCCGATCCGGCCCCTTTCGACCAGTTCGATGATGGCCAGCAGCGCACCGGTGAGGGCTGCCGCCACGCCGAGGGTGGTCAGCGTGGCGATCAGCTGCCTGCGGCGCACCTGCTTGCGCAGCGCGGAGTTGATCTCGTCGTTGCCTGCCTGGTGCCTGCGTCGCAACGGTCCGGTGGAGTCGAAGGCGCGCAGTTCGGCGGCGAACGGTCGCTGCGTCAGCAGTTGCCGCAGGTAGTTGCGGCGCCGGAACAGCCCGGTGAGCCGGTGCGCGAACGAGAACTCCGTGCGGCTGGCCCAACGGGACAGCAGGACCGCGGGCAGGCCCGCGGCGAGCAGGATCGGCACCAGCAGGGGCTCGACGCCGATCAGCACGGCGGACATGGCTCCGACCCCGAGAAGGCTGCCGGAGAGGCCGAGCAGGGACGTGGTGACCGCGAACGGCCGGGTCAGCGCGTGCTGCTGGACCCGTTCGAGCGCGGTCGCGAAGCCGGACGACTCGTAGGTGACGAGGTCCGCTCTCGCGGTGGTGTCGAGCACCCTGTCCCAGACGCGCTGGGAGACACGTTCGCCGAGCAGCCGGTGCTGCTGGGTCTGTAGTGGACCGATCGAACCGGACAGTGCGGTCATCAGAGCCAGCAGCAGAATCGACGGTGTCAGGCCGAGCGCGGCCTGTTCCGGGGTGAGCAGCGCGTCGAAGGTCAGTTTGCCCGCCGCGACCACGCCGAGCGCCGATCCCGCCCCGATGACCTGGTAGACCGAGGCGACCAGGGCGCCTGCCCGGTCGGCCCGGCCCACCTCTCCGGCCGCGGCCACGATCAGTCGCGGCGTCGCCGTCGCTGACTTCAGGATTCTGACCGGATGCACTGCTGCAGCGTAGCCGCGTTCAGGCTGACTTCCGGAAAAACGGAACCGATCTGAGCACTGGGATACCGGTTGCGTCACCGACTGGTAAATATTGCGTTCGGGTGTAACAGATCGGCTGAATGCCCGAATCCACTACCGTGAGGGTTATGCACAATGCGACCGACAGGAGGCGGCCGGAGCTTGCGGAGGCCGGCTCGTGGCGGGCGTATGCGGGTGAGACACAAGCAGCAGATGAACCAACGACTGTGCATCACCCGACTTGTACAAGAAACAGTGCTCAGCCAGATCGCCCGCGTGTGTTTTTTCTCTACGAAAATGGGGCCGAAAGTGACGGGAAGTCACCTTCGGTCTCAGGGTCGAGCTTGTCCGATCTATGCGTGTGAGGAGGTGTACATGCGCAAGCCATACGAGGCACCGGAGATCTCCATGCTGGGATCGGTCACGGAGCTGACTCAGGCGAACTTGTTCGGCAAGGAAGCCGACAGTCTCACCTGGATCCTGCCCATTCTCGGTGACGACGACAACTACTCCTGACGGTGTGCCGCGGGGCCGGAAATGGACGACGGCCCCGCGGGCATATCCGCCCGAACGGATGCGGGACCAGGAAAGGCAACCCGTGAGCGTGTACGCAATGGACCCGTTGGAGATCGCGGGCGGCTGGGTCAACGGATACGACGACGTGCCGTTCCCCTCCGCCGCTGGCGACGGCCCTCGCCGCGTGCTCGACCGGCTCCTGGTGCGGCATCTGCGGCGGTCGCCGTGCCTGGTCGCGTTCTCCGGCGGACGGGACTCCTCGGTGGTACTGGCCGCCGCGGTGGCGGCTGCCCGCCGGGAGGGGCTGCCCCTGCCGATTCCGGTCACGCTGACCTATCCGGACGCGCCGAAGTCGAACGAGGCCGAGTGGCAGCACGCAGTGCTGGACCACCTCGGGATCGCCGAGCGCGTCACGCTGACCGTGCACGACGAACACGATCCCATCGGGCCGATCGCCGCGCCGTTGCTGCGCAGGCACGGCATCGTGTGGTCGCCGAACTTCGCCCCGACCTGGCGGATGATGGACCTCGCGCGGGGCGGCGTGCTGCTGACCGGGGAGGGCGGTGACGAACTCTTCGGGCTCAAGCGCATCACCCCGCTGACCAAGTCGATCAAGGCGCGAGGCCGCGTGCGCCCGGGGGTCTACCAGGACGTCGTGCGGGCATTGGCGCCGGCGCGGACGCGCTCGCACACGGCGCTGCGGCAGCGCTACCGGCGTCCGTGGCTGCGTGCGCCGGTCGAGGCGCTGCTGGCGCGCAGGGATGCCGCCGATGCCGCCGCGTACGCGCTGCACGCGGGCAGGAACGCCTGGCAGTTCACCATCAGGCGGTGCGCGAGGCGGTCCTACGAATCGATCCGGGTGCTGGGAGCCGAGATCGACGTCGAGTACGTCCAGATGTTCGCGGAGCCCGAGCTGGTCGTCTCGGTGGCCACGGCGGCGGGGTTCTGGGGCTGGAGCGGCCGGACCGCCACGATGCGTCACCTGTTCGACGACCTGTTGCCCCAGGCGGTGTTCGAGCGTGGCACCAAGGCGGTCTTCACCAACGCGGTCTTCACCGAACACGCCAGGGAGTTCGCCCGCGGCTGGACCGGCGGCGGAGTCGATCCCGAGCTCGTCGATCCGGAGGCACTTCGGGCGAACTGGCTCTCCCACACCCCGCACGCGCCGTCCATGGCACTGCTGCAGCAGGCGTGGCTGGCGTCCGACCGGGCGGCCCGGAGCGCCTGAACTGCGAACTCGGCCGCCGGAAGTGCCAAGTCGGGCCCCGGATCTGCAAACTCGGGCCGGGGATCTGCCGAGTCAGCCGCGGCCGCGGCGGGCTTCGCGGAGTGCGAAGCGGAAGCGGGAGAGGGCGGAGGCGTGCCTGCCCTCGGTGTACCTGGTGTCCGGCAGTACGAGGGCGCGCAGGTAGGCCGCCTTGTCCCGCAGGCTCGGGAGCACGGGGACGGTCGCGATCGCCTGTGCGGCGAAGGTCTTGTGCGCGTGCGTGTGCAGGGCCAGCCAGCCCTCCTCCTGCCGGTTCGGCACGTAGGTGCGCGCCCATTCGGTGAACGCGCAGGACAGTTCGAGGCCGAGCAGGCGGGTGGCGTCGGCGACGGCGGCCGCCACCACCGCGCGCACCCCCCAGCGCTCGGCCGTCCCGATCAGCGCGGCGCCCTCGGCGTCGGTGTGCGGCAGCAGCTGCGCGACGTCGCGCAGCGAGCCCAGTCGCAGCGGCCAGTCACCGAGTGCCGCGTGATAACACGCGTGCAGGAACCGGTTCGGCCGCGACAGGGCGGTCAGTGTCCGGCCACCCACCCCGAACGTCTCACCCTCGCGCCACAACTCGGCCAGATCGACCAGCACACCCCACGGACCGAGCACGAACGTCCGATGTAGATCCAGTTCGAAACCCTTCGGGTTCCGCAGCGTCGTGCCCTTGTCGAACCTGCGATCGAAGCCCGGCCGGGGTTGCGCGAGAGTTCGCGCGAAGCCCGCTTCGGTCAGTGCCGCGACCGCGTGGTCGATGTCGTCGGCGCGGACCAGGATGTCGAGGTCGATGAACGAGCGCAGCGCGGTCTGCGGGTAGTCCAGCTGCGCGAAGGAGCTGCCCTTGAGCACCCTGAACTCGACACCGGCCGCGCCCAACAGCTCCGCGACGCCGACCAGTTCGGCCTCCAGCGACAACACCCGCAGCAGGATCGACCGGTGCGCGGTGCGCACCCGCGCGGTCTGCTCCCGCGTGGCGGGCATCGTCCCGGCATCGGCGGCGGCGCGCAGCTGGCCGATCAACCGGTGGGTCCGGGCGGCCTCCAGCAGCCGGTCCCACGCCGCGTCGTCCAGCGCGGCAGTCGGGAACGGCCGCGTCGCCTCCGCGAGCCCGTAACCGGCCACCGCGAGGAGCGCGGCGGGATAGTTGTCCTCATCGCACAGTCTGCGTGCCATGCCCGCCCGCCTCTCCGCCGGTTTCCGCCGGGGCCTCGCTGAGCACCGACTCGTAGCCCGCGATCAGCCGCCGCAGCCCCACCGCGGGGGTGAAGCCCTCCTCGTACCGCAGCCGGGCCGCGGTGCCCATGTCCCGTGCGGCAGCCGGGTCCACCAGCACCCGCCGCAGGCAGTTCGCCAACGCCACCGGGTCACCGGGGCGGTGCAGCAGACCGGTCCGGCCGTCCGCCACCAGTTCGACGAACGCGCCGTGCGCCGCGGCCACGGTCGGGACACCGGCCGCCATCGCCTCCACGACCACGAGGCCGAAGGTCTCCAGCCAGGTCGACGGCGCGACCATCGCCATGGCTCGCGCGGCGAGTTCCCGGCACTCGGCCTTGTCCCGCAGACCCAGGTACCGCACGTCCGCGCGACCGTCGGCCCACCGGCGCACCTCGTCCTCCAGCGGGCCGGTGCCCGCCAGCACGAGCGGCACCCGCGGCGCCGACCGGTCGCGCACCGCGTCCCACGCCGTCATCAGCAGTCGCACGCCCTTCTCCTCGGTGAGCCTGCCGAGGTAGAGCACGTGCTCGCCGGGCCCGGTGCGCACCGCGCCGGGGTCGGTGACGAAGTTGTGCTTCACCGCCAGCCGCTGCTCCGGCATGCCCGCGTGCACGAGGATCTGCCGCTGCGCGTCGGAAATGCAGAAGAACCGGGCCACTCCCGACCACCAGCGCTCGCGGTTGGCGGCCATGCCGATCGCCAGTGGCACGGTGGCGAGCCGGGAGCCGCGATAGCAGCCGTTGCGGACGGCCGGCAACGGCGAGCCGCCGACGCAGTCCGTGCACACCCTGCCGTCGCGGTACAACGTGCCCGGCGCGCAGGTCATCGTGTAGTTGTGCAGCGTCGCGACCGCGGGCACGCCCGCGTCGGCGCAGGCGGCCAGCACCGACGGCGACAGCAGCGGGAACGTGTTGTGGATGTGCACGATGTCCGGTCGCCGTGCCCGCAGCAGCGCGGTGAGTTCGGCGCGCACCGCCGGGTTCCAGGGCACCCGCACCGGGACGGTGGCCTTGCCGAACAGGGACATCGCGGCGATGTCGTCGCTGCGCCGCTCGAACGACTCGACCCGATGGCCAGCGCCCGCCAGCAGCGCGGTTTCCTGGTCGACGACGTTGTTCTCCCCGCTCGGCTGCTCGGAGCGGTACCTGTTGTGCACCACGAGAACCCGCAACGGACGGTCGCTCATGCCCTCACCACTTCCGAAGTCGCAGGCCGGGCCAGCAGGGCACAGGCGACGGCGAGGTGCAGCAGGTACGGCGAGGCGTCGCCGAGCCCGGCCTCCGTGTAGGACGTGGTGAGGCAGTAGACGATCAGGAAGATCGCGCAGGACCGCGACACCGAAGGCGGCCGCAGCGCCGCGACCACCACCAGGGTGAGCAGGAAGGCCACCAGGATCGCGACGCCCAGGTAGCCCTGTTCGTGGTAGACCGCCAGCCAGCTGCTGTCGATCGGGAGCCCGTCGAACGACTTGTCCGTCAGGCCGACGCCGAACACGTACTCACTCGTCGTCCGGGGTGCGGCCAGCAGGGCGTCCCACACCTTCGCCCTGCCGGTGAGGTTGGTGAAGTTCTCCTCGGTCTGGCCACGCTGGAACCAGGCCTGGACCGCGGGGCCCGCCGCCACGGCGGCGACCCCGGCCACGGCGACGCCCCAGGTGAACACCTTGCGGGCACGGGCGCTGGTCAGGGTGAGGGAGAGGCCGCCTGCCAGCAGGGCGGCGACGAGCCCGACGGCGGCCGTTCGCGTGTGGCTGAGCAGGAGCATGCCGATCGCCGGAAGGGCGATCAGCGCGGCGCTGCGGCCATCGGTGCGCCGCGCGAGCCAGAGCAACAGGGTCAGGCCCGCCGTGATCGCGGCGTACTGGCCGACCTGCGGAGCCGTCAGCGGCCACAGCGCGCCGACGAGTCTGCCGCCGTAGCTGTCCGGGAAGGCCAGTCCCGGGGAGATGAGCGCGCCCAGTCCCACGGTGAGCAGCACCACGGCGAGCACCCGGATGTGGTGCCGCACGAAGGTGAGCGTGCCGTCCCACCATCTCGTGAGCAGCCACAGCGTCCCGACGAACATCGCGAAGCGCGCACAGCGGAACAGTGCGCCGAAGCCCGATTCCAGATTCGCGCTGGCGATCACGCTGACCAGGACCATCAGGGTGAGCAGGAGCAGGTAGGCGCTCGGTCGCACCCGCAGCCGGGTGTTGATCAGCAGGGCCAGCCCGAACGCGAGCACCAGCGCGCCCATCGTCAGCACCTGGGTGACCAGGCGCGGGATCGGGACCACCGTGACGGCACCGGTGGAACCGAGCGTGTTGAGGACCAGCAACGCCCAGATCAGCCCGACCTGCCGCGGTGTGGTTCCCCGTCCGCCGGCCGCGACGGCGGTCACGGTCCCGCCCTGCCGGTGCGTGGTGTCGTCCGTGCTCACCTCAGCCACCCCCGTTCGGAGCGAAGGTGCTGCCCTGGTCCTGCCGGTACGGCGGGGTCTGCCACTGCTCCGGTTCGAGCACCTGACTGGTGTCGGTGGGCATGAAGCTCCACGGGCCGACATAGGTGTTGTCGTGCCACTGGTTGTCCTGCTCGAAGGTGATCGACTCCTGGACGGTCTCGTCCACATAGGGCGACCAGTCCGGGTAGGTGCCGAAGTTCGACAGCAGTGCCATCCGGCCGCAGCTCACCGTGCACCCGACGACGGCGGGGTCGAGGGTGAAGCGGTTGCCGTGGATCTCCACGCGCTGGGTCTTCCAGCGGCAGTCGCTGAGCAGCGGCTCGGTCTCGATCCCCGGCGCGGAACATGTGGCCGGGTCGTCGACGAGCAGTGTGCACGAACCGCTGGAGGTGTTGGCCGGGCTGTTGCAGAACCGGTCGGCGTTCTCCCACAGCGTGATGCCCGACCAGTTGTCCTCCAGGACGTTGCCGACGATCTCGATCCTGTCGGTGCGGGCCGGGATCCGGGGTTCGCCCCCCGACTCGGAAAGGTAGATCGTCGCTGCGGGGAAACTGTCGCCCCGTTCGGCGAACGTCCGGCCCTCCACCCAGTTGTTGGCGCGGATGGTGTTGTCCCGGATCACCGCGTTGTAGCTGGTCTCGTAGAAGATCGCGGTGCTGTCGTTGCGCTCGATCAGATTGCCGGCGATCAGGAAGTCGTTGTTGTTCGTGTCGCCCCACAACCCGACGCCCCGGTTGTCGTGCACCCAGTTGCCGACGACGTCGGCGCCGTTCACCGCCCAGAACTTCACCCCGCCGGTGCAGCCACAGCCCTCGATCCGGCTCTCCCAGTCGTCGGTGTTGTTCCCGACGATCTCGTTGCCCTCCACCACCAGGCCGGTGATGGTGTTGCCTGCCTTGTAGGCGTTGATGCCGTACTGGCCGTTCTCCCGCAGGCAGTTGCCGCGGACCTGCTGCCTGGCGCCTGCCATCAGCCCCGCACCGCCGTTGTGCTGGATGGTGTTGTGTTCGAGCACCCAGCCGTCGGCGGAGTCGTGGTTGACCACGCCCTCGTTGTGCGGCGGGACGAAACCCTGGACCGTGAGGTGCCGGATCGTGACGTCCGCCGCGTCCCCCGTGAACGCGTACTGGTTGACCTGGCCGCCTTCGAGGACGGCACCGGGAGCGCCGAGATAGGTGTTGCCCTGCTTGGGTGCGACCTGCGAGTAGCGGCCGGTGCCGAGGGAATGCTCGCCCGCGGATAGCCAGAAAGTGGTGCCCGCCGGACTGGCCTCGGTCTTGTCGATGAGATCACCCGGTACGGCCGGGTCCACCCTTACCGCACCGTCGGGTGGCTGTGCGGGGCCGGGTTGGGTCGCGTCGCAGACAGCGGCGATCCGGACGGGTTCGGGCGTCCGTGGCGCGGGTTCCCGGGGCGAGCACGCGGTGAGCACCAGCAGGGACAGCGCACCGAACGCCGCCATCGGCGTGGCGTGTCTTCTCGGTCGGCGCACGGTGTCGTCTCTTCTCGGGTGGGCGGGCCTATGCCTGGAACCGCAACAGGGTTGCCAGTGCTGCGGTTTCTTCCTTGCTCGTCCGGCCGGTTCCGACAAGCGTGCAGGCGGGGACCTTGCGGCCGAAGCCCGCCGAGTACCAGCCCAGCGGGGGATCCGTCTCGCCGCGGTGCGCCGACCAGGTCAGCGTCGGCGGCAGTTCGAGCACGGCCTCCCGCCTCGCGCCACCGTCCACGGGGACCCAGCCGAGCCGGGCGGTGGTCCCGGCGAGTTGCACCTCAATCCGGGGTCCGATGTGGAACGCGAGCCTGCACTCCGGCCCGCCTTCGCGAACCTCGTCGAGGATGCGCAGTTCGCGCTCCGCGGTGTCGAACTCGACGGTACGGCGGTGGATCGTGGCACGCCGCCTGCGCGAGTAGCCGTTGTGCTGGGCACGCCAGCGGGCGACCCCTTCCGGCGGCTGCTCCGTGACGAGCACCCGGCTTCGGGCGTGCCGTGTCCACAGGAACGGACCGCCCGATGTGGACTGGTTCTGCCCCTCCAGCTCCAGCGTGTTGTGGCCGAGCGTGGACCGGAAGTACGCCCGCCAGCGCGGTTCACCGTGGTAGCAGTACGTGCCGGGATCGGCGAGGATGTCGATCCCGTCGTGGCGCACCTCGACCGACAGTGCGTCGGCGTGCGCGTGCGCGGCGATCGAGAGGAAGCCGTGCGGGCCGCCGTCGCACCGGCACCAGATCTCCCCCCGCGGGTCGCCCGCGGCGCTGCGCAGAATCGTCAGCCCCGCGTCGGCGAAGTGGTCGGGCCTGCGCAGCGGTCGGCCGACGGCCGCTGGTACCGGCACCGCGGTGGCGAGCCCGGTCAGCAATGCGGTGCGGATGTCGGATTCCGGTGCCGACGGCCACCAGTTCAGCCTGCCGAACCAGGCATCCCCTGTCGCCAGCAGCGATCCCCAGCGGTCCGTGCCCGCGCCGTCGACGATCAGGCCGTGTCCGTCGTCGGCGTCGCCCTGCCGGGGCGGCCGCAGTCGCGAGTCGAGGACGGCGGCGAGGGCATCGGTCATCCGCAGCAGCACCGACCACATCGACAGCGGAACCTCGACTCCGGCGGCGTGGGCCTCGGCCGCCGCCGCCATTCCCAGCTCCAGGACGAGTCCGTGGTACTCGGTCGCGAGTTCCCGGTTCAGCCCGGAGTCGAACGTGTTCTTCCGCAACTGCGTGTACAGCGACTTGAGCGCCTGTGCCCGCCACCGCGCCGACTCGGGATACCAGTCGAAGGCGCAGGCGGCGGCGAGCTGTCCCGCGGCCTCCGCGATGACGTGGTTGTTGGCCGAGGAGCCCCGGCTGGGGAAGGCCGCCAGCCAGCGCTGGTGTTGCCGGATCTGGTGCAGCGCCTCGGGGTTCTCCTCGAACAGACCCGCGGCACCGGGCCAGTCGTCGAGCAGCCTGCGCACCCACACCCACGACAGCAACCGGATGCCCAGCTCGATCCCGCTGGTCCAGTGCACCCCGCGCAGCGGCGGGTTCGCCGCCCACCACGATTTGAGGTGGTCGGCCACCCGCTCGGCGAACCGCTCGTCCCCGGTGCGTGCGTAGGCCGCGGCGAGAACCGTCAGGTGCTGGTGCCGTGACGGTTCCCAGATCTGTTTGATGTCACCGACTGCCTCCTCGTCCCGGTACGGGATGTCGAAGGTGTAGGCGTCCGCGGGTGCCCGCCTTCCGGTGCGCGGATCCAGCGACCAGTCCGGGGAGACCAGGTCGTCGCGGACGACGCCGAAATACTCGGCCCGACCGTCCATCAGCTCCTCCGCCGTGGCGAGCAGGCGCGCAGCCGCATCGGCGGGGGCGCCTGCCATGACCCGCGAGTCCAGTACGGCGGTGAACCGCAGGTTCGCCAGCCAGGGCGTGCCTGTGCCCGCGAAACCGGGATTGTCGGCCACGGACCGCCAACGGTGCCTGCGCACCACGTCGGTCACGCGACCCGCGATCTCCCTCGGTCCCATTCGGGACAGGCGCCGCAGGTACCACCCCGGCGACATCATCGCGGTGTCCTGCTGCCGACGAGCGCAGGGACGGTGGGCGCCGCGACGGAAGGGGCGTCGAGGCGGACCGGCGCACCCGTGGCCAGACTCGTCCGCACCGCGAGCGTGGCGAGCGTGGTCCTGGCCAGCGACGCGACGGGCACCGGCATCGGCCCGCCGGTCCGTACCGCGTCGACGAACGCGTCGAGTTCCGCACGCTGGCCCTTGTCCCGCCCCCGCGGAAGTTTCGGACTCGCCGAACGTTTTCGGCCGAAGAACGCGGCACGCTGGAAGTCGTCGAACTTCAGCACCTTGCCGTCGGCGATCACGTCGAGGGTCTCCTTCGGGAAGCTCGCGGCACCGGTGGTGGCGTAGGTGATCGTGGCCGTGGACCCGTCCGGATAACGCAGCATGACCTGCAGGTCGTCCTGTCCCGGAGTGGCGCAGGCGTACACCGAAACCGGATCCCCGTCGAGCAGCCAGCTGACCGTGTCGACGAAGTGCCCGCCCTCACCGGCGAACCGGGAACCCTCGGTGTCCTGCTTGCCGTACCAGCTGCCCTGCTCCAACCGGCCCGCGTTGACCAGGTAGCGCACCGTCGCCGGACCCACACGCCTGCCGAAGCGGCCCTTGGCCCTGCGCAGCAGCGGCGCGAAGCGGCGGTTGAAACCGACCTGTA
Organism: Amycolatopsis marina; assembly: GCF_900111885.1. Classification (GTDB taxonomy): domain Bacteria; phylum Actinomycetota; class Actinomycetes; order Mycobacteriales; family Pseudonocardiaceae; genus Amycolatopsis; species Amycolatopsis marina. Next base: position 54,161 of record NZ_FOKG01000003.1, on the reverse strand, counting down.
GCCGGTCGTTGCCGGACTCCTCGACAGCGGCCAGGACATCGTCCAGTTCGGACTCGCTGAGGGCCAGCGGCTTTTCGACGAACACGGCCTTTCCCGCGAGCAGCGCGCGCCGCGTCAGCTCGGCATGCGAACTGTGCCGGGTCACCACGAACACAGCGTCCACAGTGGAATCAGCGAGCACCGTGTCGATGTCGGTGGCGGCGGTGGCGAAGCCGAACTTGCGCTGTGCGTTGGCGGCGGACAGCGCCGAGGTGGTGACCACCTGGCGCAGCTCGACATCCTTGCGCTCCGCCAGATGCGGCAGCAGCATCGACGAGGCGTAGTTGCCCGCTCCGACGAACGCGATCCGCACCGGCGAGTGCTTCGCCGCGACCGGCCTGGACACCGTTGCCGACGCGGGAACCGGCAGTCGCACGGAAGCCCGGGTAGCGGGTTCGGCTGCCGCCGTCTGCCGCGGGTAGTCGAACAGCACGGCCACCGCTTTCAGCTCGCCATCGTTGAGCCTCCGATAGGTCCGCACCGCCTCGGCGAAGTCCGCGACGTGCGAGATCAGCGGCTCGACGTCGATCCGGCCCGCCGCGACGAGGTCGAGGAAGCACTCCAGGTTGCGCCGTTCGGTCCACCGGACATAGCCGATCGGGTAGTCTCGGCCCTCCAGCTCGTACCCGGGGTCGTAGCGGCCGGGGCCGTAGGAGCGGGAGAACCGGACGTCCAGTTCCTTCTCGTAGTAGGCGTTCCACGGAAGGTTGAGGGTGCACTTGCCGATGTCCACCACCACGCCGCGATCCCGGCTCAGCCGCGCGGCCAGCTCCACCGGCTCGTTGGTGCTGCCGCCCGCCGCCAGGTACACCTGATCGACGCCGTGACCGCCGGAGAGCTCGCCGACGGCCGAGTCCACCACGCCCGAACCGGGGGCGCTGCAGACCAGCGCCCCGAGGCGTTCGGCCAGCGCGCACCGATCCGGGTCCGGGTCGACACCGACCACCCGGACCCCCGCGGCGGTCAGCAACTGCACGACCAACTGCCCGATCAGCCCGAGGCCGATGACCAGCGCCAGTTCCCCCAGCTGCGGCTCACCACGCCGGACCCCCTGCATCGCGATCGCGCCGACGGTGCCGAAAGCGGCGTGACGGGGATCCACCCCGTCGGGAACGCGCGAGTACAGGTTGCGGGGCACCCAGTTCAGCTCGGCGTGCAGCGCGTGTTCGTTTCCCGCGCACGCGACGATATCGCCGACGGACACGTCGGCACCGGCGCCGACCTCCTCCACCACGCCACACAGGGAGTAGCCGAGGGGGGTGTAGGAGTCGAGCTTGTTGTTCACCTTCCGGTAGGTCGCCGCGAGACCGTTGCCCGCCACGCTCTGCATGACCTTGGCGACCTGGTCCGGCCGGGCCTTCGCCTTGCCCAGCATGGACATGCTCGCCTCGGAGACCTTCATCATCTCGGTCCCGGTGGAGATCAGCGAGAAGTCTGTGCGCACCAGCACCCCACCCGGCTTGCACGCGGGCTCAGGAACATCGATGAGCGTCAGCTCGCCACTCTTGTAGTTCTGTACGACCTGCTTCACTGCTGCTCCCTGTTTTCCCTGTCTCGCACTTTCCCGGGAAAGTGCGAGAAACCAACCCCGCGACCTGCGACGGAACGTCTCCAGTCCCGCACTTTCCCGGGAAAGTGTTCACTCACCGGCACCGGCGGCTGTGGCGCCGCGATACCAGTACTCCAACGTGAGGATGTGCCAGAGGTGCTTGGCCCTGTCCTGCCTGCCCGCGGCGTCCTCGGCGACCAGCCGCTGCAACGCCTCGCGCCGCAGGAAGCCGGAGTTCACCAGCGCGCCGTCGTGGATGACCTCCTGCACCAGCGGTGCGAGGTCCCGACTCATCCACGCCCGCAGCGGCGCGCTGAACAGGCCCTTCGGCCGGTGCACGATCTCGTCCGGCAGGATCGACGTCGCCGCCTGTTTGAGCGCGACCTTTCCCCTGCGGCCGACGATCTTGCGGTTTCCGGGGGTGGCGAACGCGGCCCTGACCACCTCGACGTCGACGAACGGCACTCGCACCTCGGTCGACGCGGCCATGCTCGACCTGTCGGTGTACGCGAGGTTCAGGCCGGGCAGGAACAACCGGCTGTCCGCGAGGCACATCCGGTTGACGACATCGCTGAGCGCATTGTCGTGATAGGTGTCGGCGTGCTCGGTCAGCACGTCGTCAACGGCGCCCGCGAGGTCGGGGTTCAGCAGGCCGAGCAGTTCGGGGCGGTCGTACATCGTGTAGCTGCGGCGGAAGGCGGTCTCCTCCGGCAGTTCCGCGAAGGAGAGAAAGCGCTTGGCGAACCGCACCGACCGGTAGCCCCTGCGCGAGGTCGCGACCGGCAGCCTGCCGACCCCCGCCGCCACCGGCCGCCGCAGGACGCCGGGCAGCCGTTGGTAGCGCGCGGCGAGCAGGTTCGCCAGATGCTTGCGATATCCCGCGAACAGTTCGTCGGCGCCCATCCCGGACAGCAGCACCTTGACGCCCGCGTCCTTCGCGGCGGAACAGATGAGGAACGTGTTGATCGCGGCGGGATCGCCGATCGGCTCGTCCAGGTGGTAAGTCATCCGCGGCAGCAGATCCAGCACCTGCGGCGCGATCTCGATCTCGTGCAGGTCGACGCCGAACCTCGCGGCCACCTGCCGGGCGTAACGCAGGTCGTCGGGCATCGCCTCGAACTTCGCGTCCTCCGCCCTGAACCCGATGGTGTAGGCCGAGATGCCGGGCTGGTGCTGTGCCGCGAGGGCCGTCAGATAGCTCGAGTCGAGGCCCCCGGAGAGGAACGTCGCGACCGGCACGTCGGACAACAGGTGCCGCCGCGTCGAATCGGCCACGATCGACGCCAGGTCCGGCTGGGCCGCGGGGTCCTGCGCAGCGGCCTCTCCCTCCGTGGCGACGTCCCGCAGGGAGTAGTACTGCCGCTGCTCGGTCCGCCCGTCCGGCCGCAGGCGCAACCAGGTGCCCGGCGGGAGTTTCTCCGCGTCCCGGAACGCGCAACGGCTGTCCGGCACCCAGTAGTACAGCAGGGAAGCCACCATCGCGGCTTCGTCGATCCGCATCGACCCGCCGAGCTCGCCCGCCAGCGCCTTGAGTTCGGAGCAGAAGACGAGCCCGCCGCCGCGGCGGAGCAGGAACAGGGGTTTGATCCCCAGCTGGTCGCGTGCCAGCACCAGCTCCCCTGTCCGTTCGTCGAACACCGCGAACGCGAACATGCCCCGCAGCCGGGGCAGGCAGTCGGTGCCCCAGCGCCGCCACGCGGCCAGCAGGACCTCGGTGTCGGAGGTCCCGCGGAAGCGGACGCCCGCGGCCTCGAGTTCGGTGCGCAGTTCCGGCGCGTTGTAGAGCTCGCCGTTGTAGGTCAGCGCGAGCCCGTCGGCGACCATCGGCTGAGCGCCCGAGGAGGACAGGTCGATGATCGACAGCCTGCGGTGGCCGAGGTTGACCTCACCCTGGCCCGCCCGGTGGGAGTACCGCCCGCTGCCGTCCGGTCCGCGGTGGGCGAGGACCTTGGTGAGCCGGTCGGTCAGCGGGCCCCCGTCCGGCCACAAGTAGGTGCCTGCGATGCCGCACATTGCTGTCCCGCCCTCCTGCCTGTCGCGCCACTCGCGTTCACACGGTTCCGCGCAGCCCGGCGGAACCGACCGGAGGGAAGCGCTTCGTCGGCAGGTCCCCGTCGTGGACGACACCGCCGTTGCCATTGCTGTTGCCGCCGCCGGGTGCGGCACTGCCCCCGGCCGGCGCTCCTCGTCCGCGCAGCGCCGTGTGCAACCCGTCCCACAGCGTGCCGTCGGACTGGTCACGCGGGTCGGGATCCACCAGCACGACGCCGATGATCGGGATCCGGCTGTCCGCCAGCTGCCTGGCGACCGTGTGCAGCCAGGCGGTGTTCGCGTGGCCCGCGCGCACCACGAGCAGCGTCTCGCCGCCGAGGCGGCGGAGGTCGGTCCACGCGGTCCCCGGCGCTACCGAGCCGAGGCCGACACGCCGCCGCGAGCCAGCGGCCGGTGTGTCGCCGTCTCCCGCCGCGGCGTCGTCGAACGCCACGACCCGGATCGGTTCGGCCGACGTGACCCGCGAGGCCAGGTGCTGACCCGGCAGGTCGTCGACGACGGTCACCGGGCGGTCGGCCGCGAGTGCCCGCGCGATGTCGAGCGCGAGATCCGCCGTCGTACGCGGGCTGCCGAGGTCCAGCAGTGACACCGCGGCCGAGCCACCGGTGCCGTTCTCCCGGACCAACCTGGCGAGGGTGGCAGCCGTGCGTGCCCGCCGGGTGACGCCGGGGGAGCGGCGCCAGAGCCGGGCTGGTCCCCTGCGGGGCCGGGACAGCTGGGCGACCACGGACGCCCCGAGGTGGGCGGAGATCTCCCGCCGCAGGACGGGCCGGTCACGGACAACGCCGGTGATCGCGGTCAGGGTGAGGCCCGCCGCGAGCCCGAGGACAAGTCCGATCAGCGCGTTCAGGGCGACCGTGGAGCGGAGCGAGCCGGGCAACATCCGTGGTGCGTCCACGATCTGCGTGCCTGCCGCGACCCTGGGGGCGCCGATGCCCGCCTCGTCCGCGCGTCTGCCCAGTTCGGACACCTGTGCGGCGAGGTCCGCCCTTCTGGCGTAGAGGGTCTCGAGTTGCGGTGCGGTCTCCGTCCCGAACTCGGCCTCGGTCGAGGCGATCGTGGAGTCCACTTCGGATAGTTCTTTCTGGAGCCGGTCGCGTTGGTCGCTCAGTGCCTTCGCCTCCGCGTCCGCGGCCGCCTGGACTCGTTGGACGTGGTCGGCGATGAAGGCTTCGGCCAGTGCGGTGGTCCGGGCCAGCGCATCGTCGTCGCTCGACCCCTTGACCGTCAGCTGCAGCACGTTGCCGGTGATGGCGGTGCCCTCGTAGGTCTTGAGGAAGTCCGTGGGACGTTCGGGCGACCCCAGCAGTTCCAGCGCCGCTGTCGCGACCCTGGTCGTCTGCAGCAGGGCGATGTCGGTGCGCATGAGGCTGCCGCCGTCGGAGGGCTGGTCGTCCTCGTGCACGACCAGCAGCTGCGTGACAGCGGTCGGGGGCGCGGGCAGCAGTACCGCCACCGCCGCGCCGAGCAGCAGTCCGAGCAGCCCCAGGGACAGCCAGGTGCGCCGTCGCCTGCGCACGGTCACCAGTAGTCGTTGCAGGTCCAGCAGCGGCTGGGACTCGGAACGGGAACCGGTGCTCATGCCGAACCCGCCATCGCCGAGTCCGAGGACGCCGCGGCCGCCCCGGCTTTCGCGGGGGCCGAACCCCGCTCCCGAGCCACCGGTTCGGCCCGGTAGGCGAGGACGGCGCCGAGGACGGCATGGCCCGAGTCGGCGCACGCCTCGGCGATGCCCACGAGTTCCCACGCCGTCCTGCTGCCCGAGGTGAGCACCACGACGGCTCCGGAAAGGTGGCCTGCGTCGTCGACCGTCGGCCGGTGCACGGCGACAGCGGTGACGCGCAGGGTGATCCTGGCCTTGGGGTCGGTGGCCGCCGCCGCGGCCAACCGGTCCGCGACGCGGTGTGCGGGGAGGTCGTCATCGGGCACGAGCAGGAGCACCTGTGAGGGCGTGCTGGTCGCCGCCCGGAGCCGGGTGAGGACGCGCTGATCCCGTACGCCCTGCGCGTGTTCGTCGAGTCCGGCGCGGACCTCCGCGTTCCACGGCCGCCGACCGAGCACGAGCTCGCGCAACCTGCCCAACGGCCCCCGGAAGGCCGGTGTTTCCCCGATGTCCGGCACGTCGACGTCGCCGAGCAGCGGTGCGCCCAGAGCGGCGGCGATGTCCGACTCCGCGCGCAGTCGCCGGTCCGCCCTCGCCGCGACGAAATGCCCGGCGATGCCGAGCAGAACGAACAGCGCCGCGCCCGCTGCGACGAGCTGGAGCAGGGTCGGACTGGCCGGGGCCGCCGGTCTCGGCGCGGGACCCATGACGACCTGTTTGGACTGGCCGGAGGTTTCCCCGGCCTCGGTCAGGTTGGTCATGGCGTCGCGCAGTGCGGAGCGAAGCGCTTCGAGTTCGGTGCTGATCTGGACGCTCTCCACGGTCGTGCCCTGGTTCGCGATCGAGTTGTGCAACTCGGTGATGCGCTCGTTCGTCGCGGTCACCCGTTGCTGCAGCGTCTCGCGCAGCTCGGTCTGCAACTGGGCGGCGGCGTCCCCGCTGTTGCCCGCGAGCTGGGTCGAGAAGGTGACGTACTCGGCGGCCGCCTGGTCGGTGAGTTGCTGCGCCTTCTCCGGGGTCTCGGCCGTCGCGCCCAGTTCGATCACGTTGCCGTCGACGGCCTCGGCGGTGACCGAACGCGCGAGGTCGGTTCCGCTGACGCCCCAGGCCAGCGCCGCTGCCGTGCGGTCGAGGACCACGGAACTCGTCGCGATCTGGGTCTCGGTGAGGATCTGGTCCGGCTCCCGCGGTCCCTGCAGCAGAATGCTGGTCGAGGTCACGTAGCCGGGGGAGAGCACCAGCGAGGAGGCGGCGCCGACGAGCGCGCCCAGCACCGCGAGGACGGTGAGCAGGCGCCACCGTCTGCGCAGAATCCGCCCGAGTACGGGCAGACGCACGAGGTCGTCGTCCAACGTCTGCGCCTCCCTCAGGTCGCGGATCCGCGAATGGCTTTCCTCTCACGTCGCGCCGCTGATCGCTTTGGTTACAGCCGGGCCGGAGAGTTGTTCGAAAAGAAACCGAGCGTTACCCCGGAGGGTTGTTCACCGGCAGGCAGCGGAGTAGGCCGCGAGCAGCGCCGTCCTGGAGTGCGCCCACGACAGCGGTCCCTCGATCCGCTCCTGGCCGAGACCGCCCATGCGCGCTCGTTCACCGGGGTCGTCCAGCAGCCGGTCGACCAGCTTCGCGAACTCCAGTTCGTCGTTGGCGGGGGCGTAGACGGCAGCATCGCCTGCCGACACCCGGGCCTCGCGCAGGTCGAACGAGACGATGGGCCTGCTCATCGCCATGTATTCCATGATCTTGTTCATCGTGGACACGTCGTTCAGCGGGTTCTTCGGATCCGGGGAGAGGCAGACGTCCGCGGTGGACAGGTAGCGGACCAGGTCGGCGTCCGGGATCCGCCCGGTGAACTCCACACGGTCGGTGAGCCCGAGTTCCGACGCGAGGTCCACCATCGCGTCGAAGGTGTCGCCCGAACCGACGAACACCGCATGCCAGTCCGCGCGCCCGAGGTCGTCCTGCAGGTGAGCGAGTGCGCGCAGCGCGTAGTCGACCCCGTCCTGCGGGCCCATCACGCCGAGATAGCAGAGCAGGTGCTCCTTGCCGTTCTTCAGCTCGGGTTCGGCGGGGACAGGACGGAACCGCTCCACCGCGGGCGCGCTGCGCACGACGAAGACGTCCTCGGGACGCTTCCCGCCCCGGCTCAGCGCGACGTCGCGGTAGCTCTCGTTGGTGGAGATCACCACGTCCGCCGCGCGATAGGTGCGTCGTTCCAGGGCGCACACCGCGCGGTAGAGCAGGTCCCGCCCCCGGTCGAACCGGGAGAGGTACAGCTCGGGAACCAGGTCGTGCTGGTCGAAGACGAAGCGGGTGCCCTGGCGCTTCAGCATCAGCGCCACCAGGAACAGCAGGTCCGGCGGATTGCAGGCGTGCACGACGTCGATCCGGCCCAGCGCCCGTACCTTCCTGGCGAGCCGGAAGGTGTGCCAGAGCGCGGTCCCGTACTCCTGCAGGTACCCGGCGGGCCCGCCGGTGGCGGCACGCAGGGGATAGCGGTGGATGTGCACCCCGTCGATCTCGGTCTCGGCCTCCGTGTCCCGCTTCGTGCCCTGTGGGCAGATCACGTGCACGTCCCAGCCCGCGTCGCGCAGGGTGGTGCACTCCTGCCATACCCGCCGGTCGAACGGCACGGAAAGGTTCTCGACGAGGACGAGCGCCCTGCGGCCGTCCGAAACTCTTTCACCGCATTCCCGCGAACGCGCGCCCGCGATCGCGTCGCCAGGGCATTCCGCGGTGGGATGGCTCGTCTCTGGGCGCGTGTTGCCCTGCCGCCCCGATAGCGGACCTTCGGTGGGCGCGTTCCGGCTGTCGCCCTGAGGACGTGAAAGCTTCATTTCCGACGCTCTTTCACCAGGCAAGGCCGACGTATCCTTCCTCGGCCCGGCGCACTTCGGCGTCGGGCATGCGGACAAGGTCGATGAGCGTCGGCCCGTTGTGCGGCAGCAATGCCAGTACCGCGGGGTCGGTGCTGCCGACCAGGCAGACCTCGGCGTGGTCGAGCACTTCCGCCACGGAGCCGACGAGCAGCTGGCCGAGGTGTGGCAGCCTGCTCTCGATGTACTCGCGGTTCGCGCCCATCAGCCGCGACAGGCTCACGTTCGCGTCGTAGATGCGCAGGTCGTAGCCCTTGCCGAGGAGCCGTTCGGCAAGTTCCACCAATGGGCTCTCGCGCAGGTCGTCGGTCCCCGGTTTGAACGAGAGGCCGAACAGCCCGATCCGGCGTTTCCCGGTGCGCGCGACCAGGTCGAACGCGCGTTGGAGGTGCTCCTCGTTCGAGGGCAGCACGTTCTCCAGAATCGGCACGGACACGTCCGCCCGATGGGCGGCGTAGACCAGACCCCGCAGGTCCTTCGGCAGGCAGGAGCCGCCGAAGGCGAAGCCGGGACGCAGGTAGGCGGGGCTGATGTTCAGCTTGCGGTCGGCGAGGAAGACGTCGATCACCCGGTGCGAGTCCAGCCCGAGCGCCCAGCACACCGCGCCGAGTTCGTTGGCGAAGCCGATCTTCAGTCCGTGGAACGCGTTGTCGGCGTACTTGGTCATCTCCGCGACCGGGATCGGCACCCGGAACACCTCGCCCGGCAGCCCTTCGTAGAGGCGGCTCACGGCGTCGCCGCTGGCCGCGTCGAGCTCACCGATGACGGTCTTGGGCGGGTCGAGGAAGTCCCGGACGCTGCTGCCCTCGCGCAGGAACTCCGGGTTCACCGCGACACCGAAGTCCACTCCCGCGGTGCGTCCCGATGCCTTCTCCAGGATGGGGACAAGCAGATCGAGGCACGTTCCCGGCAGCATCGTGCTGCGGAAGACGACCGTGTGCCTGCGGTCCTGCTCCGCGAGCGCCGCGCCGATCTGCTCGGTCACCCGCTCCAGGTAGGTCGTGGACAGGCTCCCGTTGGGGGCGGACGGGGTGCCGACGCAGACCAGCGAGACCTCGCTGTTCGCGATCGCCTCCGCGACGTCGGTGGTGGCGCGCAGAGCACCGCTGCGCACGACCTCCGAGGTCAGTTCACCGATCCGTTCCTCGACCACCGGTGCCTTGCCCGCCCGGACGAGATCGATCTTGAGCGGATTGACATCCACCCCGACGACCTGGTGACCGCGACCGGCAAGACAGGCGGCGGACACGCATCCCACGTACCCCAGGCCGAAGACGCTGATCTCCATCAGGCTCCCCTCCGCTGCCCGGAAGGCAGTCACGTCGTCTCCTGATTCGCCTGCCGGGCCGTGGTTGTTACGGGGGTTATCGAGTGGTGACCTGGGAGAGTGCGGCGACGGCGCCGGTCTCGGCCGTGTGAATGTCGCGCAGCCTGCTGCCGAGGTCGGTGAACAACGACCCTGCCTGCCGTTCGGTGAACGGATCCTCCGCGTCGTAGTGGGCCCGCAGCCGCCACAGCTCGGTGCCTGCCTCGGCGGCGGCCTGCTGCCCGGCGTCGCCCGCGGTCACGCCTTCCCGTACCCGAGCCGTCAGCCCGCGCATCCAGCCGAACTCGGGCACGTCCTCGGGTAGCGCGGCGTCGGCGAACTCGCGCCAGCGTCTGCTGATGTCCCGCCAGTTCGCCGCGTGGGCTTCCAGTTCGGGAGCGTCCAGCAGGACAGCGGCCTCGGCGAGGCCGTCGGCGAAGAGGTCGCGCAGGTGCCCGCCGCCCATGCCCGCGGGATCGACGCCCTCCCAGATCGACAGCAGAGCGCCGACGAGGCCGCGACGGTCGGCGAACACCGCAGGCCAGCCCTTCGCCGCACGCTCGTCCGTCAGCAGGGTGGCCCACTTGCGCCAGGCGGGCAGCGCGAACGACGTGGATTTGGCGGCGAGCCGCCGGGTGCAGTCGGTAAGCCCGGACCTGACGGCGTCGGCGAGGCGGTCGCGGTCGAGATCACCGGTGCGCACCACCGCGAGCAGGTTCTTCGCCGAGCCCACCCTGCCGCGCGCCTTGTCGAGTGCCGAGCGTTCCACCGTGAGCGGGGCTCGATTGCGGTCGTCGAGGTGCACCCGGTCGCCGGACTGGGCGTACGCGACGACGAGATGGCCGCCTATTCCGTCGGCCGCCTCGGGGAGATACCAGTAGCCGAGTGGAAAACGGTCCGGCTGCACGATCGCGGGCTCACCCGCGTCGAGCGCGGCGGACAGCCGCTTCGCGGCACCCCGCGCCCCGCGCGTGGTGTGTAGGTCCATTCGCAGCCCGAGACGTTCCACTGTGGACTTGAGCCAGAATTGGGTGTGCTGCCACTGGGAACGGAATCCCAGCACAAGCGGTTTGCTGCCGTCGCGGGTGAATTCCCACAGGACGTAGCCGGCGCCGATGCCGCCGGAGGCGAGGAAGATCAGCGGTTCGGTGACATCGGCGCCGCGATGGGCGAGCACGTTGGTCAGCGCGGAGACATCCGGTTGCCGCCCGCCGCGCAGCCGGTACCCGTGGTCGGTGCCGGGTGTCTCGTCCTGCTCACCGCTGGTCATCTCACCTGCCCTTGTCCGGCTGCCGTGCGGGGTCAGCTACAGCATGCCGGACAAGGGCGGAGTCAGCACTAGAACCCGGCGGCCACCTCGATGACATCCTTGCCGAACCGCTCGATCCGCGAGGTGTCGTGCACCTGCGGCATGTAACCGAGGGCCGCGTCGACGCCGAGCCCGGCCAGCCGGCGCAGCTCGGTCAGCAGTTCATCGGTCTTCTCGCCGTTGTCGCCGGTGTCCATCGGCTGGTAGACGGTCTTGGTGATCTCGTCGTAGTCGCGCCCCTCACGCTCGCAGTGCTCGCGCAGTACGGTGAGCTTGTGCTCGAGGTCCGGCGTGTTGAACAGGTTGCAGGCCTGCGCGTACCTGGCGACGAATCGCAACGTCTTCTTCTCGCCTCCGCCGCCGATCATGATGGGTGGGTGCGGGCGCGAAAGGGCCTGCGGCACGTTCAGCATCCGCTCGGCGTTCACGTGCCTGCCGGCGAAGGGCTCCTCGGTGTCGTCCCACATACGCAGGCAGTACTGCAACGCGTCCTCGAGTAGTTCAAAACGCTCCTTTGTGGACGGGTACTCGAAGCCGAGACCCTTCGCCTCCTCCTCGTTCCAGCCAGCGCCGACACCCAGGATCGCGCGGCCGCCGGACAGTACGTCCAATGTGGTCACTGCCTTCGCGAGTAATCCGGGGTGTCGGTAGAAGGCGCCGGTGACCACGGTCAGCAGCTTCGCGCGCTCGGTGTGCGCGGCGAGGAATCCGAGCGTGGTGTAGGCCTCCAGCATGTCGTTCTCGGGTGGGCCGACGACCGAGATCTGGAAGAAGTGGTCCATCACGGCGAGGTAGTCGAAGCCTGCCTCGTCCGCGGTACGGGCAACGGTCGCGAGTTCCCGGCCGAGTGCCGTGGAACCGTTCGGCCAGGTGAAGTCGGGAATCTGCAGGCCAAGTCGCATGTGCATTCCGTTCCGGTTCTCGTGGGATGTCTGCGTTTTCCAACGTACCCCCGGAGTCACTCCAGCTCGGGCGGTCGCTCTGGCCGTTCAGAAATCGCGGATGACGGTCAGTGCGTCGTGCAGTGGATCCGTGAGGAAGACGGTGCCGTCGAGCTGGTTCACCGCGATGCGACCGGGGTTGATGCCGAGCGAGACCACGCCGTCGGTCGCGCCGGTCGCGCCGCTGATCCTGATGAGTCCGTTCGGTCCGCCGTTGGTGTAGACGTCACCGCTCTTCTGGTGCACCGCGACCGAGGAGCCCGCGCTGTGCAACAGGATCGTCGACACCTGTTGCCAGATGTTTCCGCTCACCACCGAGAGATGGTGAATTCCGGCGTTGGCGACGAAGACGGTGTTCGTGGCGGCGTGCACCGCGGTATCGGCGGGCACCCGGCCGACCGGCACCCGGTCGACGACCCTCTCCTGCGCGGTGTCGAACACGACGAGCTTGTCGTCGTCGCCCGCGGTGAAGTACGCCAGTGCCCGATCCGGGTCGGTGGCCGCGCTGTTCAGTTCCGAGTCGTGCACCGCGACCCTCGCCCGCACGGTGTCGGTGCCGCCGTCGATCACGGCCACCTGGCCGGAAGACGTCCCTGCCGCGTAGACCGTGTCGGTCACCTCGTCCACGGCCAGGGTCGAGGTGCCCGCACCAGCGGCGATGGTGGCCAGTACCCGCCCGCGGAGCGCGTCGAGCACCGTGACCGTGCCGCTGTCCGCATCGCTCGCGTACAACTTTCGGGTGATCTCGTTCACCGCGAGGTCGGTCACCCTGCCACCGACGTCCACGGTGGTCCGCACGACACCTCGCGCGCCGTCCACGATGGAGATCGAGCCGTCGCCGCTGTTGCCGACGTAGACCGTGTCGGTCGCGGAGTCGACGGCGAGGGCGAACGGGCGGTCGCCGACCGGCACCCGCAACACGCCGGTGCCGTCCGCGGGAGTGGCGGGCGACGTGATGAGCGCGGCGGTGAGGGCCAGTACGAACAGTCCGCCTTCGATCGGTCCGCGCACGGTTCCTCCCCCAGCCGGGTGGGTATCACGCCACTGGCAGGACGGTAACCCGATCTTCGCTTGCACGCCTGTTGTGCTGCGCGAATGCCCGGGTGAGGATCGGTGGGCGGAACTCTGACCGGCTGTCACACGTTGTCATCAGCGGGGACGTCGCGGATTTGGAGGCGCAGGAGTGCACAGGCATCAGAACGGGTTGAAGACCGCGCTGTTGCTCGGCCTGCTCAGCGCCATCATCGTCGGGATCAGCGCGGTGTTCGGCAGGGGAGCGCTCGTCATCGGCCTTGCTGTGGCACTGGGAATGAACGCTTACGCGTACTTCAAGTCGGACACGCTGGCGCTGAAGGCCATGCGGGCACGGCCCGTTTCCGAGGCCGAGCAGCCCGCGATGTACCGGATCGTGCGGGAACTGGCGACGTCGGCGCGGCAGCCGATGCCCCGCCTCTATGTCAGCCCCACCCAGGCGCCCAACGCCTTCGCCACCGGTCGCAACCCGCGCAACGCCGCCGTGTGCTGCACGGCGGGAATCCTGGAACTGCTCAACGAACGGGAACTGCGCGCGGTGCTCGGTCACGAGCTGTCGCATGTCTACAACCGGGACATTCTCATCTCGTGCGTCGCGGGCGCACTGGCCAGTGTGGTCAGTGTGGCCGCGAATATCGCGATGTTCGCGGGAATGTTCGGCGGCAACAACCGCGAGGGTGGCAACCCACTGGTCATGCTGCTGGTGGTGCTGGTCGGGCCGATCGCCGCCGGCGTCGTGAAGATGGCGGTCAGCCGGTCACGGGAGTACGAGGCGGACGCGTCGGGGGCCGAACTCACCGGTGACCCTCTCGGGCTGGCGTCGGCGTTGCGCAAACTCCAGCGTGGGACGCAGATCGCACCGCTGGCGCCGGAACCCAAGGTCGTCTCCCAGTCGCACCTGATGATCGCCAACCCGTTCCGGCCCGGCGAGCGGTTGTCGCGGATGTTCTCCACCCACCCGCCGATGGAGGACCGGGTGCGCAGGCTCGAGCAGATGGCCGCGGGCTGGAACCGCTGAGAGCGGAACTATCAGCCCGTGGCTCCGGCCGACTTGGCCACGGCCATCACGTACTCGCCGTAGCCGGACTTGGCCAGCTTGGCGCCGAGCGCGAAGCAGGCGTCCGCGTCGATGTATCCCATCCGCAGGGCGATCTCCTCCAGACAGGCGATGCGCACGCCGGTGCGATGTTCCAGCACCTGCACGAACTGTGCCGCCTCCAGCAGCGAGTCGTGGGTCCCGGTGTCCAGCCAGGCGAAGCCGCGGCCCAGGTCGAGCAGCCGGGCACGGTCCTGGCGCAGGTACGTCAGGTTCACGTCGGTGATCTCCAGCTCCCCCCGTGGCGACGGGGTGAGGGAGCGGGCGATGTCGACGACCTGGTTGTCGTAGAAGTACAGCCCGGTGATCGCCTTGTTCGAGCGGGGGTGCTGCGGCTTCTCCTCGATCGAGATGAGCCTGCCGTTCTCGTCCACCTCGCCGACGCCGTAGCGCTCGGCGTCCTTCACCGGGTAGCCGAACAGCGTGCAGCCGTCGAGAGTGGACACCTCCTGCTGGAGGCGGCCGGAGAAGCCCTGGCCGTAGAAGATGTTGTCGCCGAGAACCAGCGCGACGTCGTCGTCGCCGATGAAGTCGTCACCGATGATGAAGGCCTCGGCCAGACCGTTGGGGCTGGGCTGCTCGGCATAGCTGAGCCGCAGGCCGTACTGGTCACCGTCACCGAGCAGCCTGCGGAAGTTGGGCAGGTCCGCGGGGGTCGAGATGATCAGGATCTCGCGGATCCCGGCGAGCATGAGAACCGAGAGCGGGTAGTAGATCATCGGCTTGTCGTAGACCGGGAGCAGCTGTTTGGAGACGGCCTGTGTGATCGGGTGCAGGCGTGTTCCGCTGCCGCCGGCCAGCACGATGCCCCTCATGCGTTGCTCCCTACTGGGTAACCTGGATGATCCGCGACCCACACTATCGGGTGGCCTTCGCGGCGCGGTCGAACTCCGGTCAGGACGCGGGGCCCTTGGCGAAGTAGGCCCGGCACACCCGGTCGGAGTCGTAGTCGGCGGCGATCTGCAGAACATTTCGCCCACCGTCCACGGGCAGCAGGGTGGAACTGTAGTTCGGGCACCAGTTGTCGTAGGGCTTCGTGACATGGACTGGGGCCGGAACCTCGTACCAGTTGCCGGAGCCGAAGTTGTCGTTGGCGAGCAGGGTGCGGCCGTTGCCGGGCAATGGCTTCCCCTTCGCATCGACGTAGATCTGGCCCACCATGAGCAGCCGGGTGCCGTTCCTGCCCCCGGGGAACAGGGTGACGGTCTGCGCGTGCTGGAAGTGCTTGCCGCCCGCCGCGCTCACCCTGGTGCCGGGCTTGCCCGGATCGCCGAAGTCGGCGCCGTCGGCGGAAATCTTGAAGTAGGGGTCGCAGAAGCGGTCACCGTAGTTGCAGATCTCGTAGGCGAAGTAGTAGCGCCCGTCCGGCAGGCGCCGCACGATCGGCATGCCGGGGCGCACCCGGTGCGGGGAGATCGCCAGGGTGTGCTGCTTGTTGCTCCAGGTCAGACCGTCGGTGGAAGAGATCCGGTTGAGCACCTGGGCGTGCTTCGGGGCCTCGGTCTCGTCGGCGTAGTGCAACCAGAGCCTGCCGCCAGTGTCGACGTTGAACTCCGGCTCCCAGACGCCGTCGTGGTTGTGCGAGCGGGCGGCCTCGGAGAGGTAGGTCCAGCTGCGCCCGCCGTTGCGGCTGGCCCAGACCTTGATGCCGATTCGTCGGTTGGGGCCGGACTGATGGCCGTAGCTGGCCGCCCAGAGCAGCGTGCCCGCGCGCATCGCGCCGACGC
The DNA here is from genome assembly GCF_900111885.1 of Amycolatopsis marina. Lineage (GTDB taxonomy): Bacteria > Actinomycetota > Actinomycetes > Mycobacteriales > Pseudonocardiaceae > Amycolatopsis > Amycolatopsis marina. The sequence continues at coordinate 38,634 of NZ_FOKG01000003.1, read as the reverse complement.
GTTCGGGCAATTCGTAGAGGGTGCCGCAGCACATGCCACCCCTGCCCTCGGGATCGCGGATCTCACCGATCCGCCGAAACGAGCGGCCCTCGTCGAGGCTCTCGTACACCGGCGTGTAGTGCCCGGCGCGGTCCCGGCTGTTGACGACGGCGATGATCCGCCCGTCCCGCCCGAGCCCACCGTGTTCCAGCCGAATCAGCCGCGGATACGCACCCTGGCCAGGGTGCAGCAACGTCCGCCCACCCGCCACGGCCGAAACCGGCGCCAGCATCCCCGCGAACAAGACCAGCGAAAGCCCCAACACCAACCCCCGCACGAGCCCCACAGCCACACCCCTTCCCCTAAGCAACCGCCCGATTACACCACGAAGCCCCCACTTTGCACTTCCGACGCCCGACTTCGCAGTTCCGGCGCCCGAGTTCGCAGTTCGCGGTTCGCGCATGCTGCGCCAGATCCGGCATGCCCGGGGCAAGTCGCTGGCGGTGATCCGCCGGTGCCGGTGTAGCTCGTTCGAGTGGTTGCCCGCGGTGACACGGTTAAGACCGGCATATCGGACACCCTGACGTTATGTGGTGGATCAGACGCCTTTACCCGATGTCGAGCCGCAGCGCCGACGATCTCAAGGCCGGGTACCGACCAGTGGTCGGTGGGGTGCGGCACCGCACGTGCCGTTCCATGGACCCGCCGCCCGGATCCGTGGTTGGGATGTTGTGCGGACTCATCCACGAGGTGGGCTCGCGCCGGAAGTCGCCGCACGTCTACGACTGTTCGGCGTGCGAGGAGGTGCACGCCGAGCGAGGCGGATGGCGCGTCGACAACGACGGCGCCGTGCATGACTGAGTGACGACCCGGTGAACGGCGACCCCGCACACGAGCGGTGACCCCGGCGACGGCGAGTCGACCGGGGCCGTGCCCCTGTGTCGTGGCTGGCTACCGGTAGTTGGTGAACTGCAGCGCGATCTCGAAGTCCTTGTTCTTCAGTGCCGAGATGACGTCCTGCAGGTGGTCCTTCTTCTTGCCGGACACCCGGAGCTGGTCGCCCTGGATCTGCGCCTGCACGCCCTTCGGGCCCTCGTCGCGGATGTACTTGGCGATCTGCTTGGCCTTCTCCGACGAGATGCCCTGGATGATCTTGCCGTTGATCTTGTAGACCTTGCCGGAGATGGCGGGCTCGCCTGCCTCGAACGCCTTCAGAGAGATGTTGCGCTTGATCAGCTTCTCCTTGAAGACCTCGACGGCGGCCAGTGCGCGCTCCTCGGTCTCCGACTCGATCGCGATCGCCTCCTCGCCGGACCAGTCGATCTTGGTGCCGGTTCCTCGGAAGTCGAAGCGGGTGGACAGCTCCTTGCTCGCCTGGTTCAGCGCGTTGTCCACCTCCTGGCGATCGACCTTGCTCACCACGTCGAATGACGGATCCGCCACGTGCTCACACCTCGTTCGTCGGCCTGTCGGGTCGGCCCAACCCTAGCTCCGGCCCGGGGGTGGTCGTTGGGCCGCCACCGTCTTATGTACGATAGTTCGTGGCTGGCACGCCCGGCCATGGCGAGTTGCCCGAGCGGCCAAAGGGATCTGACTGTAAATCAGACGGCACTGCCTTCGAAGGTTCGAATCCTTCACTCGCCACACCGGCCAGAACGCCCCGATGACCTGCACAGACAGGCCACCGGGGCGTTTCTCGTATGTACGGCGTCACTCCGACCGCCCCACGTTTGCTCCTCGCGAGCCCGGGTAGGTCTTCTCGCGCGCAGGCGATCGAGCGGGGTGGTGTCGTGGGCGAGCAGTCCGGTTCTGTCATGGAGCGCCTCAACATTCGCGGACGCGACGTGCGACTGCTGTCGTTCGTGGTCGCGGCGGTGCTCGCCACCTTTCTCTCGCGGCTCTTCGGCATCGGGCATGTCGTCACCTTCGCCGTCAGCGCGGTGGCATTGGCGTTCCTGGCGCGGCTGATCGGTGTCGCCGTGGAGGCGGTCGGGGACCGGCTCGGTCCCAACCTGACCGGGGTCGTGCAGAGCGCGTTCGCCAACCTGCCCGAGCTGTTCGTCGCGCTGTTCGCGCTGAACGCCGGGCTGATCGGAGTCGTGCAGGCGGCGATCGTCGGCTCGATCCTGGCCAACGTGCTGCTCATCCTGGGGCTCGCGTTCGTCGTGGGCGGGCTGCGCCACGGTCCGATGCGGTTCGGTGCCCAGTCGGCGAGGCTGACCGGCCTGATGCTGCTGCTGGCGGTGGCGGCGCTGCTGGTCCCCTCGCTCACCGCGGCCCTGCACAGCCCGGCCGCGGGCCACGAGGACTGGTTGTCGCGAGTGGTGGCAGTGGTGCTGCTGGTCCTGTTCGCACTCTCGTTGCGCGCGACGGCGAGCAAGCAGGCCGGCGACGAACAGCCACGCGGCGAACTGAAGGATCAAGCGGCCGCCGAGCCGAAGTCACAGCAGCAGGAGTCAGGAGAGGGACCACCGCCGCAGTGGCCGTTCGCCCTGGGAATCGGGGTGCTCGCTGCGGCCGGGGTCGGCGCCGGATTCATCTCCGACTGGTTCGTCGAGGCGCTCGAGCCGACCATCGAGGCCCTGAACATCAGCCAGGCGTTCGCCGGTCTCGTCATCGTCGCGATCGCGAGCAACGCGGTGGAGAACGTCGTCGGCGTGCAGCTCGCCTGGCAGAACAAGCCGGACTACGCCGTGTCGGTGATCCTGCAGAGCCCGTTGCAGATCGCGCTCGTGCTGGCGCCCGTTCTGGTGCTCGTCGCGCCCCTGCTCGGTGCGGCCACGTTCACGCTCGTGCTGCCACCCTTGCTCGTCGCCGCACTGGTGATGGCAGTCGTGCTGACCGTCGTGGTGGTGCTGGACGGCGAGGCGATCTGGTTCGAAGGCGCAGCGCTCATCGCGCTCTACGCGATCATCGCCACCGCCTTCTGGTGGGGCTGAGTGTGCCTGTGCGTCAGGTCTGCGCCGTGGCATCGTCCTCAGTGGGCAGTAGGCCGACGCGCGCCGTCAGCCCGGGTTCCCACATGGTGTCGCCGTGTTCCGAATTGGCCGCGCGGGCAAGTACGAACATCAGCTCGCCCAACCGGTTGAGGTAGCGGCCGACCAGGGTGTTGACGTCGCCACACTGCTCCACCGCTGCCCAGGTCGCGCGCTCGGCGCGCCGCACATCGGTGTAGGCCCGATAGAGCATCGCGCCGCCCAGGGTGCCGCCCGGAACCACAAAACTGCTCAGTTCAGGCAATTCGGAACTGAAATGCCGGCACGCCTCCTCGACCCGCCGGATGTAGTCGTCGTCGATGCGTGTCTGCCGGTCGCCACGCCTTTTCGTCGGCGTTCCGAGGTCGCCTTCCACCTCGATGAGATCGTTCTGCAGCCGGGCCAGCACGGTCGCGACATTCTTCGGAAAGGCGCCGCCTGCGAGTGCCACCCCGATCGCCGTGTTCGCCTCCTCACAGGCGGCGTAGGCAGCGATCCTGGGATCCGTCTTCTCGACACGACTGCGATCACCGAGAGTGGTGAAGCCCTCGTCCCCCGTCCGCGTGTACCGCGGGGTTTCGGTTTCGTCAGCTTGCTCGTGAACGGCCATACCTCGAAAGCGTAGCCATCAAGCCACGACATCGCTCAAGACGTGGTTTTCCTTGCCGGTCAACGGGTACACCGGCCACCGGCAGCACGTCACCGGTCCGAGCGAGCAGCACCGCGAGGGAAACATGGCAGACGCAACAGAGAAACCCCGTATCGATCGAGTGGTGTTCGGCATCTCGCTCGGTCTGATCATCGCGTTCTGCGTTGTCGGCGCGATCTTTCCTGTCGGCGTCGGCGAGGTCGGGTCGGCGATCCTGTCCTGGCTGGTCGCGGATCTCGGATGGATCTACGTGCTGGCCGCGACCGGCTTCGTGGTTTTCGCATTCTGGCTCGTGCTCAGCAAGTACGGGCGTATTCCCTTGTCCCGTGACAACGAACCGCCCGAGTTCTCCACCTCTTCGTGGATCGCCATGATGTTCAGCGCGGGTATGGGGATCGGACTGATCTTCTTCGGCGTCGCGGAACCCATCGCCCACCTCACGGAACCCGCACCAGGTCTGGACGTCGCGCCCTCGTCCGAGGAGGCCACCCGCCATTCCATGGCCTACACGTTCTTCCACTGGGGACTGCACCCGTGGGCAATCTATGCCGTGGTGGCACTCGCGCTGGCCTACTCGACGTTCCGGAAGGGCCGGGGCAATCTGATCAGCTCGCCGTTCCAGTCGCTCGTCCGGGACAAGGAGGTCGAGTACACGTGGTGGGGGCGGTTCGTCAACATCTGGTCCATTGTGGCGACCAAGTTCGGCGGTGCTACCTCGCTCGGCCTCGGGGCCCTGCAGATCGCCGGTGGGCTGGCCCTGGTCACCGACCTCGGCGGAGGCTTCACCGAAGGCCGCGGCTCCAAGGGAGCGGCGTTCTTCGTCATCTTCGTGCTGGTCACACTGGCGATCATCTCCGCGATCAGCGGAGTGAGTCGCGGCATCAAATGGTTGTCGAACACGAACATGGTGCTAGCCGCGCTGCTCCTGCTCTTCGTGCTGATCGTCGGGCCGACCGTGTTCATCTTCGACCTGATACCGGCCTCCATCGGCGCCTACCTGTCCAACCTGGTGCCGATGAGCTTCTCGGTTCCGCTGTTCGGTGGCACCGAGTGGTTCTCCAGCTGGACGATCTTCTACTGGGCCTGGTGGATCTCCTGGACACCGTTCGTCAGCACGTTCATCGCCCGCATCTCCCGCGGCCGAACGGTTCGGGAGTTCGTCGCGGGGGTGCTGTTCGTGCCCACCGCGGTTTCGGCGCTCTGGTTCACCGTGCTGGGTGGGGCCGGGCTGGATCTCGAGTTGAGCGGGGCCGACATCTCGGGCAGTGGCGGCACGGCCCAGCAGTTCTTCACGGTGCTGCAGAACTACCCGGGATACACCGCCACCGGCATCATGGTGATGATCCTCGTGGCCATCTTCTGGATCAGCGGCGCCGACTCCAGCGCACTCGTGCTGGCCACACTTTCCTCGCACGGCGCGCGGGAGCCGAACAAGTACCTCGTCGCGCTGTGGGCAGGCCTGAGCGCGGCGGTTGCGGCGGTACTGCTCTACGTCGGCGGACTGGGAGCCCTGCAGACGTTCACGGTCATCGTCGCCGCGCCGTTCGTCGTGGTGATGGTCGCGCTGTGTGTCGCGCTCATGGTCGACCTGCGCCGCGATCCACTGCGAGAACGCCGGGCCGGACCTGTTCGCCGCGGAAACGTCCCGCCGACGGACGAGGCCATCACCGAAGCCGGTCAGACCGACGCGGGCAAGAACGGGGAGGAGAAGAAGCAGGGCACACCGGCAAAGCCCACGGCACCACCCTGGGCAGGCGAGCCCCCGCTCCCCGCCGGCACCTCTGGGACGGACACTTCGTGAGCGCTCGGCGTCGACCTTGATCGCGCGTGACCTGCCCTGCCCGGCTCAATCCGCCGGATACTGCTGCGCCTTGAGCAGGCGGGCCAGATGCGCCGCGTTCGCCGCGAGGGACTTCGTGGTCGAAGCCACGGCCTTGGGTGTCTCGGCGAGTTCGACGTAGTCCTTCGGGTGCATCGCCTCGCCGTTCCAGTAGGTGCTGCCCTGCGCCGGAATGGTGAACCCGATGTCGTTGAGTGCCTGGAACGTGTCCGCCACGATCTTGTGTGCACCGTCCTCATTGCCCACCACCGCGGCGACCGCGACCTTGCCGTACATCGACGGCCGACCCTGCTCGTCGGTCTCCGACAGCTCCGCGTCCAGTCGCTCCAGCACCCGCTGCGCAACGCTGGACATGTGCCCGACCCATGTCGGCGTCGACAGGATCAGGATGTCGGCCAGCCGCAGCTTCTCGCGCAGCCACGGCCACTCGTCCCCCTTGCCCATGTCCGGTTTCACGCCGGGATGGATCTCGTGGTCCACCACGCGAACACACTCGCTGTCGACGCCGTGCTCTCCGAGGGCGTCAATCACCTGTTGCGCCATCAGTTCACTGCTCGACTCGGCAGGCGTGGGCTTGAGGCTGCAGACCAGGGCCAATGCGCGGAGATCACTGTTCGAAGTCATGCCGGCGGGTACCCGGACCGCCGCCGATTGAACAACCGGATCGAGGGGTACCCGCCGTTCATGACTGCGCAACCGCCGGACCCCGATCCGAAGGACACGGCAGGCCTCGAGCCCGGCGGGGGAGTACGGCCGGGCGACACGCCGCCGGACTCCGCCCAGGTGTCCGGGGTCAGTCACCAGGAGCCACAACGATCCAAGGCGGGGCCGATCATCGGCATCTCCGCCGCGGTGCTCGTCATCCTGATCGGCGTCGGCTTCTTCGTGGCCTATCTGCTGAACCTGCTGGGTAACTGAGCCAGACCGGCCCGGTGACGCCCCCGACTCGCGACCCGCTCCGGACCCCGACAGACGCCACCGGACCGGTACTCAGGCGAGTGCCTCCGTCGGCGTGAGCCGGGATGCCCGCACCGCCGGGTATGCCCCCGCCACCGCGCCGATCAGCGCGGCCGCCGCGACGCCCCCGAGCGCCGCCACGATCGGGATCTCCACCGGCCACTGCTGGCTCAACGCGTATCCCGAGGTCACCAGCACCCCGAGCAGCACCCCACTCACGCCGCCGAGCAACGAGAGCAGCACGGACTCGGCGAGGAACTGTCCCCGGATCTGCCGCCGCGTCGCCCCGAGTGCTCTGCGCAGCCCGATCTCCCGCCGTCGTTCGAGCACGGAGATCACCATCGTGTTCGCGACGCCGACACCTCCGACGAGCAGCGCGACCCCACCGAGTCCCAGGAACAGCGAGCTGTAGGCCGAGTCGGTCAGTTCCTTGGCGGCCAGCGCGTCCGACGGCCTGCTGACCTCCACCTCGTTCGGGCTCTGCGGGTTCAGCGTCGCCCCGAGGACCCGTTGGACGTCCTCGACCGCGTGCTCCTCGGCCCGCACGTACACCGTCGTCGGATGCTCGTCGAAGCCGAGATGTCTCGCTGCCGCGCCCCAGCCGACCAGCGCCGACCGGTCGATCTCCGGTGCCAGCGTCACCGGGTCGAGGATGCCCACGACGGTGAACCACCGGTCGCCCAGCCACACCTGCGGCGGTCGCGCCGCGTCGACGCCGGTGATTCCCAGCCGCGATGCCGCCAGTGACCCCAGCACCACCACCGGGTACTCCGAGTTGGCCGGGTTCAGGAACGTTCCGTCGTGCACGGTGCCCTCCAGCACGTCCAGCAGGTCCGGTCGCGCGGGCACCACCGACAGCCCCGACGTCTCCTGTTCGTCGATCAGGTTCGTCCGCCGGACCGCTCGCCGTGCAGCGCACCCTTGTCGAGGTCGCACTGGCGAATCCGGAGGCCGACCTGGAGCTGCGCAGGCTCGCGACCCACCTGCTGCACAACGGCGAGCGCAGCGAACGGCTGATCGACGGGTTGCTCACGCTCGCGCGCAGCGACCGAGGGCTCTCCCGCCGGATCCCGGTGCGGCTCGACGAGCTGGTGGGCCGGCTGCTGGCCGGCGTGGGCGAGCTCGCCAGGGATCGGGGTGTCACCGTCGACGAGGCACTGCGGCCCTGCACGGTCTCCGGCGATCCGGTCCTGCTGGAGCGCCTTGTCGACTGGTGCGCAACGGCGTCCACTACAACGTGCGGGGCGGGTCGGTCACCGTCGAGGTCGGCGTCGATTGCTCGCTGGTGGTCACCAACACCGGACCGGAGGTGCCCGAGGAGGAGATAGCCGGCCTGTTCGAGCCGTTCCGCAGGCTCGGGAGCGAGCGGCTGGCCGATGCCGCCGGGGTGGGTCTCGGACTGTCCATCGTGCGCTCGGTCACCCACGCCCACCAGGGTGAGGTGCGAGCCGAACCGGGGCCGGACGGCGGCCTGCGGGTGGAGGTGCGGCTACCCCCGATCGCCGGTTGACGGAATTGTGTGCACGCTGGAAGTGTTATCCAGTCATGAGCACAGTCGAGCTGACCACGGATAACTTCGACGAAATCGTCTCCGGCAACGACTTCGTTCTGATCGACTTCTGGGCGAGCTGGTGCGGCCCGTGCCGGCAGTTCGCCCCGGTCTACGAGCGGGCTTCGGAGAAGCACGACGACGTCGTCTTCGCCACCGTCGACACGGAGGCGCAACCGCAGCTGGCGGCCGCCTTCGACGTCAAGTCCATCCCGACATTGGCGGTGATTCGCGACAAGGTGCTGGTCTTCGCCAACCCCGGTGCGCTGCCGGAGAACGCACTCGAGGACGTGATCGGGCAGGCCCGCGACCTCAACATGGACGAGGTCCACAAGGAGATCGCCGAGGGCCAGGCCAAACAGGACTGAACTTTCGCCTCACCGGCCGGGGCCGAGGGAGCGCGAGATCCCGCGGGCGGCGGCCTGCACGAGTGGGGCCAGCGCGAGCGGTTGTGCACCCTCGGCCCGCACCACGAGCGACACCGCGGCGACCACCTCGCCGCCCTCACGGATCGGCGCCGCCACCGACAAGGCGTCCGTGGTGACCTGGCCGTCGCTGACGACGTAGCCGTCGCGCCGCGTCGCCGCGAGCATCGAGCGCAGCCGCTCCGGATCGGTGACGGTCTTGACCGTGTAGGCGTGCAGCGGCGCGGTCAGCGCCTGCTCCTGCACCTCGACAGGGGCGTGCGCGAGCAGCGCGAGTCCCACCCCGGTGGCGTGCAGAGCGAACCGGCCGCCGACCCTGGTGAGCACAGGAACGGCGTGTCTGCCCGCGATCCGCTCGACGAACACCAGTTCCAGGCCCTCCCGCACGGCAAGCTGCACGTTCTCGTGCGTCACCTCGTACAGGTCCTCAAGGAACGGCATCGCCACCTCGCGCAGCCGCAGCCCGCGAGGTGCCAACGAGGCGACCTCCCACAGCCGTAGCCCCACCCGGTAGCGGCCGTCGCCGTCGCGCTCCAGCGCGCCCCACTCCAGCAGCTCCCTGGCGCGCCGATGGGCGGTGGGCAGGGAGATCCCGGCCCGGCGGGCCAGCTCGCTGAGCGTCAGCGCCGGGGTGGTCGGAGTGAAGGCGGCCAGCATCGCGAGCACCTTGGCCGTCACCGACCGCCCGTCCGCCGCCTCACCGACTGCACCGTCCACCACGCCCTCCTCCATCCCGCACGGCGACACCACCACTCGCACTTTCCCGGGAAAGTGCGAGTCCGAAAATTCGCGTCCCAGGTCACCGGCTTGCCCCATCGCACTTTCCCGGGAAAGTGCGATACCCGGCGCACACGGTCGGCCGCATCGGCTACAGGTCGAGCACGAGTTTTGCGCATTGTGCCCGGGAGACACAGATCATCATGGTCTCGCCCGCCTCCCGCTCCTGCTCGGTGAGCAGCGAGTCGCGGTGGTCGGGGGTGCCCTCGACGACGTCGGTCTCGCAGGTCCCGCAGGTACCCTCCCGGCAGGAGGACAGCACCTGGACTCCGGCGTCCTCGACGGTTTCCAGGATGGAGCGATCGGACGTCACCGTCAGCGTCTTCCCGGACCGCGCGAGCTCCACCTCGAACCCCGCGCGCGGCCCGTTGTCCGCCACCGCGGCGAAACGCTCCACGTGCAACGCGCCCGGTGGCCAGCTCCCGCACCGCTGCTCGACGGCGGCCAGCAGTGGTTCGGGCCCGCAGCAGTACACCGCCGTCGCCGGATCCGGCGCGTCGAGCAGGGCGTCGAGATCGAGCAGCCCCGTCTCGTCCTGCGGGCAGACCGTCACGCGGTCGCCGAACTCGGCCCGCAGCTCGTCGGCGAACGCCATCGAAGCGCGGGTGCGTCCGCCGTAGACCAGTCGCCAGTCGGCGCGGGCCGCGTCGGCGGCGGCGAGCATCGGCAGGATCGGCGTGATCCCTATGCCACCCGCCAGGAAGAGGTAGCGCTTGGCATCGACGAGCGCGAAGTTGTTGCGCGGCCCGCGAATCCGCACCCTGCTGCCCGGCACCAGCTCGCTGTGCACTTTGGCCGAACCGCCTCGGCCCACTGGCTCGCGCAGGACCGCGATCCGCAGTTCCGTCCGGTCGGCCGGGTCGCCGCACAGCGAGTACTGGCGTTCCAGGCCCTCGTCCAGCAGGAGGTCGATGTGCGCGCCGGGCTCCCAGGCCGGGACGGGATCGCCGTTCGGATCCCGCAGGGTCAGCCGCACCACTCCGTCCGCGACCTGTTCCCTGGCCGCGACGAGGAGTTCCCTGCGGTCACTCATCGCCACCCTCCGGATGTCGCGGATGGGCCAGCAGCCAGTCCCACAACACGATCGGGTCCTCGGCCTCGTGCTCGGCCCCGCAGTGACACACCCCGACCAGCCGGTCGGTGCCCAGTCGCCAGTGGATGCGGAAGATGGTGTCCCCGCTGAGCATCTCCGCCCTGACGGTCATGCCCGGACTTCCTGTTCCCGCTCGATCATCCGCTTCAGGAAGCGCCGGGCCGCGAGGCCGCCGGTGTCGATGTTGATGCTCAGCTCCTGGTACCCGTCGGCCTCGGCGGCCACCACCTTCTCCAGGATGTCCAGCGCCGTGACGTCCTGGAGCACCACGGTGCGGTTGTTCTCCCGCAGGAACTCCGACACCCCCTCGTCCTTGAGAGCGAAATCCCTTGCCACGGCCCAGAAGTCGTGCGTGCTGTGCTCCGTCTCGGGCGTGATCGCGTAGACGACCTCGACATGGAAGGCATCCGGGTCGCTGCCGTCCTCGCGTGGCAGTACGCCGACCGGGGCGATCCTGCTGTGCAGCAGGTACAGGCACGGCGGGTGGTACTCGATGTCCTGCCACCGGGTGATGCGGCCTTCGAGTCCGGTCGACTTCGAGTAGAACGCAGGGCACTCGGCGTCGTCCATGTGCCTGCTCACGTAGATGATCTCCCGCTCCTCGTCCACCTCCGTGGTGATCGGGGTGCTCGCCACCTCCGGCGTGCCGATGTAGCCGCCGTGCAGGTAGGTCTCGTGGGAGAGGTCCATCAGGTTGTCCACCAGCAGCTCGTAGCGCGCGGCGAGCGGTTCCATCCCACTGACGGTGGCGTAGCCGGAATCGGCGAGCCATGGTGCGCGGGGGATGCGGGCGGTGTCGGCCCGCGCGGGATCGCCGATCCACACCCACACGAAGGAGTCCTGCTCGATCACGGGATAGCTGGGCACTCGCGCGGTGCGTGGCACCCGGTTCTGGCCGGGAACAGCGACGCACGTGCCGGTGGTGTCGTAGGTGAAGCCGTGGTAGCCGCACACGATCCGGTCGCCGTCGAGGTTGCTTTCCGAGAGCGGGAATCGGCGGTGCACGCAGCGATCGGCGAGCGCGACCGGCTCGCCGGTTTCGGTGCGGTAGAAGACGATCGGCTCGCCGAGGATCGTGCGCGCGAACAGTTCGCGACCGATCTCCCTGCCGTAGGCGGCGACGTACCACTGGTTGCGGGCGAATGTCGGCATTGACTCCCAGCGCTCCTTCGGTGGTGGGTGAGCTGTGCTCGACACCGTCGGGGGAGCGGGCCTGTGATCGCCATCGCTGTTTTCATTGAGTGAAAGGAATTCGTGCTTCCCGCGCAGGTTTCCGCGGCCGCTCACGCAAGCATTGACACCGTCGGGTGACATCCTTATGGTCCTCGATTGTTCGCTCTCGTCACAGTAGTTCACTATGCGAACACTGGACTTGTTCACCTCAGCGGAGAGGCCGTCATGAGTGCTCCCAGTCCGACCCCGTTCCTGCCGACGCGAACGACCGGCGGTACGCCCTATCGCGGTCTGTGGGTGATGCTCCTGCTGGGCTGGGTGGTGAGTTACGCCGACCGGACCCTGACCGGGCCCGTGGTCAGCTGGATGATCGCCAACGAGGTCGGCTTCATCGGTGAGGCGACGGACCCGCGCGCACTCGGCGGCCTGGTCGGATCGCTGTTCTTCACCGGCTACATGCTCACCCAGTACCCCGGCGGCAGGCTCGGGGACCGGTTCGGCCACCGCGAGATGATCGTCGTCTCGCTGCTGTGGGCGGCGGTCATGACGGCGGTGTCCGGCCTGGTGGTCGGGTTGATCGCGTTCGTCGGTGCGCGCGTCCTGACCGGGCTCGGCGAGGGTGTCTTCTACTCCAACGACCGCACACTGATCCTCACCCACACACCGCCCCGCCGCCGGACCCTCGGTCTCGGCGTGGTGATCTCCGGACTCTCCATCGGCCTCACCGCGGGCATCATCGGCACGCCGCTGCTCATCAGCTGGGGGTCCGGGATGAACCTGGGCGATGAGGCCTGGCGGGTGCCGTTCCTCGTCTTCGCCGTCGTCTCGGCGATCGTCGGCTTCGGTTGCTGGGCCTTCTTCCATCGCAAGCTCGGCGGTCGCCTGCGGATGGGACCGCCGCTGCTGCGCCTGCTGGTCGTCTCCGCCCCGCTGCTCGCCGCCGTGCTGCTCCTCTTCGTCGTCGCGGAGAAGCTGCGCTGGCCGACCTGGGCGACCGCGCTCGGTTCCGGTGCGCTCGCCGCTGTCGTCATCGCCGTGATCGTGCTGCGCCTGCGCCGCACCGCCGAGGCCGCCACCCTGCTCGGCCGCGACATCGTGATCGTCTACATCGCATACACCGCCATTCTGTGGAACCTGTGGTTCTTCAGCTTCTGGTCCGTCGAGATCGTCCGGGAGACCGCCAACAGCTCACTGCTCGCGGCAGCGTTGACCGCGGCGTTCAACGCCGGGGCGGGCATCCTCGGCTTCCCGGTCGGTGGTTGGCTCGCCGACCGCGCATTGCGCAGGGGGCAGGGCAGGAAGCCGTTGCTGGTCTCGTTCACGGTGATCTACTCGCTGCTCGTATTCGCGTTCGCACTGTCCATCAGTGACGGTGAGAAGCCGTCCCTGCTGTTGCTCGGTGCCCTGTTGTTCGTGTCCGGCCTGTTCTTCAACGCACTGCAGCCCATCGCCCAGGGCATCACCGGCGATCTTGTGCCCGAGTCGCAACGCGGTTCGGCGTTCGGGCTGCTGAACCTGATCTCCGAGATCGGTGCGGTGGCGAGCCCCGTGGTCAGTGGCGTGTTGCGCGACGTGACCGGCAGCTGGGCGGTCGGCACCTGGGTCGCGGGCGGGATCATGCTGACCTCCGCGGTGCTGTACCTGTTCGTCCGGGAACGCACACCCGCGCTCGCCTGACCGGGTGTTCGCGCACTGCGTCGGGCGGGTTCGCGTCGCACACTGGGAGGCCACCGATCGAGTTGGAGGCAGCCATGTCCGACAAGACCTATCGCGTGACCGAGATCGTCGGAACCTCGTCCGAGGGCGTCGACGACGCCATCCGGGGCGGACTCAAGCGCGCGGGGCAGACACTGCGCGGTCTCGACTGGTTCGAGGTGACCGAGATCCGCGGCGTGATCGACAACGACGACATCGGGTACGTGCAGGTCGGCATGAAGGTCGGCTTCCGGCTCGAGGAGGCAGGCTCCTAGCTGACCGGAATCGCGGAAGTTTTCCGGAAGATGCGGGCATTAGGAAGCTGCTGTTCCTAATGCCCGCATAGCTTGTGTTCATGACGAAGAGCAGCGAGATCCACCCCTTCCGCATCGACATTCCGCAGGCCGACCTGGACGACCTGCGGGCCAGGCTGGCCGCCACCCGCTGGCCGGACGAACTGCCCGGCGTCGGCCGGGACTACGGCGTGCCGCTGACGGAGGTCCGGGAACTGGCCGAGTACTGGGCGAACGACTTCGACTGGCGCGCCCAGGAGCGAAGGCTCAACGAGTTTCCGCAGTTCGTCACGACCATCGACGGACAGGACATCCACTTCCTGCACGTCCGCTCCCCGGAGCCCGACGCGCTGCCGTTGATCCTCACCCACGGCTGGCCCGGGTCCTTCGTCGAGTATCTGGACGTGATCGGCCCACTGACCGACCCGCGCGCCCACGGCGGCGATCCGGCGCAGGCGTTCCACCTGGTCATCCCGTCCATGCCCGGCTTCGCGTTCTCCGGTCCGACCCGGGAGCGCGGGTGGAACCGGTACCGCATCGCCGCGGCATGGGCGGAACTGATGGGCAGGCTCGGCTACGACCGCTACGGAGCGGTCGGCAACGACGGTGGCTCGTTCGTCTCGCCCGAGGTGGGCCGCATCGATCCCGAGCACGTTGTCGGCGTGCACGTAACCCAGATCTTCTCGTTCCCTTCGGGCGACCCGGCCGAGTTCGCGAACCTCAGCGAGCAGGACCTCGCCGCGCTCGAGCACCTGAAGTGGTTCAACGACAACATGTCCGCGTTCAACCAGTTGCACGCGCAGCAGCCGCAGACGCTGTCCTACGCACTGCTCGACTCGCCGGTCGGTCAGCTCGGCTGGAACGCCCAGTTGTTCGGCGGGCTCGATCCCGACTTCATCCTGACCAACGTCGCGATCTACTGGTTCACCGGAACGGCCAACTCCGCGGCGCGCATCTACTACGAGGACGCGCACGCCGAGCACCCGACCGAGCCGACGACCGTCCCGATCGGACTCGCGATGGCACCGGGCGACTTCCAGTCCATCCGCCCGTTCGCCGAGCGGGACCACAAGAACCTCGTGCACTGGACCGAACTCGACGGTGGTGGGCACTACACCGCACACCAGGCTCCCGACCTGCTCGTCGCCGATCTCAGGAAGTTCTACGGCAACCTGACGTGACCCACGAGGATGCCGCGGGCGGATGGCCCGCGGCATCCTTGTGGTCTTGTTATTGGTTTGAGCTGCCGAACTTGCCGTGCTACTTCTTGCGGGTGCGAGGAGACCTGGTCGCGTTGCGGGCGATGGACGAGTGGGATGCCGAGGCGATGTGGCGCTGGAACCACGACCCGGACGTCATGCGATGGATGAACGACGACTACGCACAGCCGTTGTCCAGGATCCGGCGGTGGCTGGCCGAACGCCCGCGCAACGCCTACGGCGACGTGGTCTACGGCATCGAGGCGATCAACGAGGAGAAGCTCATCGGTCTCGTTCTGCTGCACGACGCGGAACCGGAGATCGGTTGTGCCAAACTCGACATCTACCTCGGCGAGAAGGACTACTGGGGGCGCGGCTACGCCACCGATGCCATGCGCACGATCTGCCGGTACGGGTTCGAGAAGATGCGCCTGCACAAGATCACGCTGACCGTCGTCACCGAGAACCACTCCGCACGCCGCGTCTACGACAAGGTCGGCTTCGTCACCGAAGGCAGACTGCGGCAGGTTTTCCGGCGTGACGGCCGTTGGTACGACATGTTCACGATGGGTTTACTGGAAGGTGAACTCCGTTAGCCGGTCTGGCCTACGACCCGAGGTAGCGCAACACCGCGAGCACGCGGCGGCTGAACCCGGTGGTGTGGCCGAGGTCGAGCTTGTCGAAGATCGCATTCACGTGCTTCTCCACCGCGCTCTGGGACACGTACAGCTGGCCGGCGATACCGGCGTTGGTGTGTCCCTGGGCCATCAGGCCGAGGACCTCGTTCTCCCTGGTGGTCAGCCGGGACAGTGGATCGGCGTGACTGGTCCGGGCCAGCAGGCGGCGCACCACCTCGGGATCGAACGCGGCCCCACCCGTGGCCACCCGCTCCAGCGCGTCGAGGAACTCGCCGACCTGCACCACCCGGTCCTTGAGGAGGTAGCCGACGCCGCCGGTGTCGCCGGTGATCAGCTCGGTCGCGTACCGCTTCTCGACGTACTGCGAGAGCACGAGCACGCCGATCTCCGGCCACCGCCGCCGGATCTCCAGTGCCGCGCGCAGGCCCTCGTCGGTATGGGTCGGCGGCATCCGCACGTCGGTCACGACGACGTCGGGCCGATGCGCCCCGGCCGCGTTCAGGAGCGCGTCCCCGTCGCCCGCCGACGCGACGACGTCGTGCCCCTCCTCGGCCAGCAGCCGGACAAGCCCCTCCCGCAACAACGTCGAATCCTCAGCGAGCACTACCCGCATGGCTGCCCCACCCCGTTCCCTGCCGTCCCCGCCTCAGGCGCTCCAAACCCCGCCGGGACGGGCATTGCCGGACTATGCGCACGGTAGCTCCGCCCGGACTGTCGTCGGACCGCCGACGGGACTGTCCACTGTGAACGTGCCGTCGGCGGCGGACACCCTGCGCGCCAGGCCGGAGAGACCGTCGCCCTCCGGTCTCGCGCCGCCGGCACCGTCGTCGCGGACGCGCACGACGAGCAGGTCGCCGGTTCGGGACACGTCAATCTGAATCCGGCTCGCCCGTGCGTGCTTGATCGCGTTGGTCACCCCCTCCGAAACCACGAAGTACGCGACGGTCTCGGTCGCGGTGTCCAGTCGCTCGGGCAGCGTGAACGTCAGGTCGACGGGCACACCGGACCGCTCGGCGAGGGCCTCCAGTGCCCCGTGCAGGCCGCCGGAGTCCAGCGCGACCGGGTACACCCGCCACGCGACCTCGCGCAGGTCCAGCAGTGCCTGCTGCGCCTCCTCATGTGCCTGGCGCAACAGCTCGTCCGTCCGGTCCGGATCGGACGAACGCCGGGCCCTGCCCAGCACCATGCCGAGCGCGACCAGCCGCTGCTGCACCCCGTCGTGCAGTGCGCGCTCGATCCGGCGACGCTCGTCGTTGACGGCGTCCACCACCTCCGCCCGGCTCCGGGTGACGAAGGAAAGCCTGCGCCGCAACAGTTCCTGTGAGGTCGGCCCGAGAAAATGCTGTGCCAGCCGCCGGTCCAGCGAGGCCACCCCCAGCAATCCCTGTACGGCGAGGAACGTCAGCAGCGTGCCGAACAACAGGACCGCGAACGGGTCGTACCAGTCCGAGTCCGTGCCCAGTGGGTCCCCGCCGCCGACCGGCAGCCCGTTCAGCACCTGCCCGAGCATGATCACTCCGCCGATCATGCCGAACAGCATCAACAGAAAGATCCCCGCGCCGAGCCCGCCCACCACCGACCGAACCGCGACGTACTGCAGCGCGCGGAAACCGGCGTAGTCCCTCGACGCCTCGCTGTCCAGGTACCTCGCGATCCGCCACCGTTCCACCTCGGCCAGGGTGCGGGCGCCCGTGTGCACCCTCGCTCGCGTGACCGGGAACAGCAGCAGCGGAGCGGTGAGTACGACGTAGCCGAACTCGACGAAGGCCAGCGCGCCGCCGATCAGCAACCCGACTGTGCCCAGGCCCACGCGCCGCGAAGTGCTCGGGTCGGCAGCAGTGGTCATATGGGCAGGCTAGCCAGCCCGTGTGCGCGGCGGACTGTGGTTTTCCACAGGTGTACCGGGCCGTGTACCCCATGGCGTGCCCCACGCCGGATTCCTAGCGTCGGTACCGGCCGATTCGTCAGGAGAAAGGCGCTTCATGACCGTTCAACCTCCCGCCGCCGAACCCCTCGACGGGCTCGCCGGCTGGGCCGTGCAGTTGATGGACTCACTCGGCGGTCCCGGAGCCGCGCTCATCGTCGGCATGGACAACCTGTTCCCGCCGATTCCCAGCGAACTGGTCCTTCCCCTCGCGGGGTTCTCCGCGAGCCAGGGCACGTTCACCCTGGCGGGAGCGCTCGCCTGGACGACCGTTGGGTCCGTGCTCGGAGCGATCATCATGTACTACCTCGGCATGCTGCTCGGCCGGGACAGGACACGGGCCCTGGTCATCCGGATTCCGTTGCTCAAGGCCGCCGACTTCGACCGCACGGAGGCGTGGTTCGCCCGCCACGGCACCAAGGCCGTGTTCCTCGGCCGGATGGTGCCGCTGTTCCGCAGCCTCATCTCGGTGCCGGCCGGGATCGAGCGGATGCGGTTCCCGGTGTTCCTCGCGCTCACCACGCTGGGCAGTCTGCTGTGGAACACGATCTTCGTCCTCGCCGGCTTCGGCCTCGGCGAGAACTGGCACCTCGTGCAGGACTACGCGAGCGTGTTCCAGAAGATCGTGATCGGCCTTGTCGTGCTGGCCGTCGTGGTGTTCGTGGCTGTTCGTCTCCGTGGCGGGAACCACGGAGACGAACACCACGACGCAGGGGAAACCCAGGTGATCAGGCCGTCCGGAACGGACCGCGCACCTCGTAGGTGATGCCGCCGCTCGACGATCCCGAGGTACCGCGCTGGGAGGAGAAGTACAGCCGGTCGCCGGCAGGGGTGAAGGCCGGTCCGGTGATCTCCGAACCGCTCTGGCCGTTGATCCGCAGGAACGGTGCGACGACGTCGTCCGGGGTGATGATGCAGATCTCCATGTTCCCGCCGTCCTCGGCGACGAACAGATCCCCCGACGACGCCCCGGTCACGTTGTCCACCCCGGTCAGGGGCGGGTTGCCCGGACTGACCAGCGAGTCGTCGTAGGCCAGCTCGTACGTCCCGGAGGCGAGGTTGACCTGCCAGACCCGGTTGTCGCCCTTCGTGGTGAACCAGGCGGTGTCGTTCGCGTAGTGCAGCCCCTCGCCGCCGTTGAACCGTTTCGCCCCGGAGACCTGCTTCCGCGTCGCGGTCGGATAGCCGTCCGGGTCTGCGACCGTGGTCCAGGTGAACGACCCGGAGGTCGCCGAGCCGGCCGTGAGCACCTGGAGGGTGCCGGAACTCAACTCGCCCCAGGTGTCCGGGACGAAGCGGTAGAAGCAGCCGTCGGACACGTCCTCGGTCTGGTAGATCACCTTCCGCACCGGATCCGCGGCCGCCGCCTCGTGCTTGAACCGGCCCATCGCCGCGCGCCGCACCGCTGATGAGGCGGGTCCGCGCGGGTCGCACTCGAAGACGTAACCGCGGTCGGTCTCCTCGCAGGAGAGCCAGGTCTGCCACGGCATCGCGCCGCCAGCACAGTTCTGCCTTGTACCGTCGAGAATCCGGTGCGCGCCAACGATGTCGCCGCCGGAGCCGAACCGGATCGCGCTCGCCCCGCCGCCAGGGGTGATCTCCGAGTTGGACACGTAGATCCAGCCGTCGCCGTCGGCGAACACGGCCCCGCCGTCCGGAGCTCGGTGCCACGGGTAACCGGTACCGGCCACCTGCTGCCCGGAGCGGGCCACGACGCGGCTGGTGAAACCGGACGGCAGTTGAATTCCGTTGCCGTCGGCCTGCCCGAGCGGGCCGTACGGGCTCGTTCCGTGCTGCGCCGGATCGGCCAACGCCGAAGGGGAGAGCGTGTTGCCGAACGCCGTGACGCCGGCGCCGACCACGGCTGCGCGCAGGAAGTGGCGTCTCTTCACGGGTACCTCCGAGAATCCGCAGGGAGTGATGGGAGCGGATCGGAGAGTACTCAGTCAGACACGGTTGGTGGTCGACACGAATCGGCGCCCTGATGAACTTCTCTCGCACTTTCCCGCGAAAGTGCGCGGCCGGGGGGCGCCTGGGCTGGGCGAAGCCGCGGCAGGCCACGCACTTTCCCGGGAAAGTGCGCCGGACGGGACGGCACTTTCCCGGGAAAGTGCGAGAGGCTCGGGATGTCTTTCCCGACGAAAGTACCGACCCCGCCGGGTTGGATCAGGCGGCTTGCGCCACCGGCGACGCCGCGGGCGCCAGCGCCAGCTCGAGCACCTCACGCACGCTGGCCACCGGGTGCACGTCGAGCTGGCTGAGCACCTCGGACGGCACGTCGTCCAGATCGGCCTCGTTGCGCTGCGGGATGATCACCGTCGTCATCCCGGCCCGGTGCGCGGCAAGCAGCTTCTGCTTGACCCCGCCGATCGGCAGCACCCTGCCGGTCAGCGACACCTCGCCGGTCATCGCGACATCCGCGCGCGCCACACGGCCCGACAGCAGCGAAGCCAGCGCCGTGGTCATCGTGACGCCCGCCGAAGGACCGTCCTTCGGCACCGCTCCGGCCGGAACGTGAATGTGCACACCCCGCTCCTTCAGGTCGCCGACCGGCAGCTCCAGCTCCGCACCCCGGGAGCGCAGGTACGACAGGGCGATCTGCGCCGACTCCTTCATCACCTCACCGAGTTGCCCGGTCAGGGTCAGGCCGGTGCCGCCCGTCTCCGCGTCCGCCAGTGAGGCCTCCACATAGAGGACGTCGCCGCCCGCTCCGGTCACCGCGAGGCCCGTCGCGACACCCGGGATCGAGGTGCGCTGCGTCGAGGTCGGCAGCGAAGACTCCGGCACGTGCCGCGGCCGCCCGAGGTAGTCGTCCAGATCGTCCGTGTCCACCGCAACCGGCAGATCCGACTCGCCGAGCGCCACCCTGGTCGCGATCTTGCGCAGTACCTTCGCGATCGTCCGGTTCGCCTCGCGGACCCCGGCTTCGCGGGTGTACTCGGCCGCGATCCGGCTCAGCGCCGCATCGGTGATCCGGACATCCTCGGCGCCGAGGCCCGCCCGCTCGAGCTCGCGGGGGAGCAGGTGGTCGCGGCTGATGGTGACTTTCTCGTGCTCGGTGTAGCCGTCCAGCGTCACCAGCTCCAGCCGGTCGAGCAACGGCCCCGGAATGGTGTCCAGCGAGTTCGCGGTGGCCAGGAACACCACATCGGACAGGTCGAGCTCGACCTCCAGGTAGTGGTCGCGGAAGGTGTGGTTCTGCTCGGGGTCGAGCACCTCGAGCAGAGCCGCCGTCGGGTCACCCCGGTAGTCGGCGCCGACCTTGTCCACCTCGTCGAGCAGCACAACGGGGTTCATCGAGCCCGACTCCTTGATGGCCCGCACGATCCGGCCGGGCAGCGCGCCGACGTAGGTGCGCCGGTGCCCGCGGATCTCCGCCTCGTCCCGGATGCCGCCGAGCGCGACGCGAACGAACTCCCGGCCCATCGCCCTGGCCACGGACTCACCCAGCGAGGTCTTGCCGACCCCGGGCGGACCCGCCAGTGCGAGAACGGCTCCGGAGTGCCTGCCGCGCAGCGCGGCCGACCCCTGCTCTGCGGTGTCCGACCGCGCCTCGGCGGCAGCCACCGCCTCGGCGCGGCGCTGGCGAACCGCCAGGTACTCGATGATCCGTTCCTTCACGTCGGCCAGCCCGGCGTGGTCGGCGTCCAGAATCGCCCTGGCAGCGGCGATGTCGTGCACATCGGTCGTCCGCCGGTTCCACGGCATGTCCAGCACCGTGTCCAGCCAGGTCCGGATCCAGCCGCCCTCCGGCGACTGCTCCGAGGTCCGCTCCAGCTTCTCCACCTCGGCCAGTGCGGCCTTGCGCACGTGCTCGGGCAGCTCGGCGGCCGCCACCCTGCTGCGGTAGTCGTCCTCGGCGTCGCTGCCGTCCAGCTCGCCGAGTTCCTTGCGGATCGCCTCCAGCTGACGGCGCAGCAGGAACTCCTTCTGCTGCTTCTCCATACCCTCCGCGACGTCCTTGCGGATGGTGTCGCTGACTTCCAGCTCGGCCAGGTGCTCGCGACCCGTCTCCAGCGCCTTCTCCAGCCGCTCGGCCACGTCCAGCGTGCGCAGCAGCTCCAGCTTCTGGGCGGCGCCGAGGTAGGGCGCGTTGCCGGAGAGGTCGGCGATCGTGGAGGGATCGTCGAGCTGCTGCACCGCGTCGATCATCTGACCGATCCCGCGATGCTGCAGCACCGAGATCACGACCGCCTTGTAGTCCGCGGCCAGCTCGCGTGTGCGCTCGTCGACCGGCGTCTCCACGGCGTCGGTGGCCAGTACCCACCGGACCTCGCCGGAGTCGTCGTCGGCCCCGTCCCGCACGTCGGCGCCCACCAGCGCGCGGCGCGTGCCGCGCACCAGTGCGGCGGGCTCGCCGTCGGGCATGCGTCCCACCCGCTCGATGGTCGCCACCGTGCCGATCTCGGCGAGTTCGCCGTCGATCCGCGGCACGACCAGCACCTCTGCCGGGCGCGTCTGCCCGGACCTGATGCCGGGAAGGGTCTCGGCACTCGGTGTCCTGGCCTGCGCCGCGTCGACGGCCGCACGCGTCTCGTCGTCCCCGAGGTCGAGCGGGACGATCATTCCGGGCAGCACAACGTCATCGTGCAGAGTGAGCATGGGGAGCAGCTGTGTTCGGCTCATGTCTGTCCGCTCCTGTCTGTTGAGTGCATAAGGCTCAACTTTGCGGAGAGGTGGTTTGTTTCCCTTCCTCGTTCGCTGGTAGCGAGCGCCGATCCGGCTCATTCGGGGAATAAAAGACCGGCGGCGAATCCGGTCACGCGGGGCTATCTCTTCCAGGCTGATGTCACCCGGTGGTCGGTCCGTGGCGTCCTTGTTGGCCCCGTGTTAACGGAGAGGTGATCTGATGTGGCCCGTTGCGCGGCCGATATACGCCCTCCGGGGTACAGTGAGTTCTCGTTCGCGCAGAGGACGAGGAGGTTGCATGCCGGAGTCACACGGCCAATCCGCCGGTTCGACCTCGGCTGTGTCACCGCCGGCTATTCCGGCCCCCGAAAGCGCGACTCCCAGAAGTGCTCGGGGTGAATCGCGGTCCGACGAGCGCCGGTTCCGGATGTACACGGCGGTCGTGCTCACGTCGGGCATCCTCGCCGCCATAGCGGTCTCGTCCTGGCTGCCGTTCGAGGGCGGCGTCGAACTCCTGTGGATCGGCCCGCTGCTCGCGGTGGCGTTCCTGCTCGCGGAACAGCTCGGAATCAACGTCGACGTCCGCAGCGGAATCTCCTGGACCATCTCCTTCACCGAGATCCCACTGGTCATCGGCTTTTTCATCGCGCCGTTCGAGGTCGTGCTCGCGGCGCACGTCGTCGCCGGGATCAGCACCCTGCTCGCCCGCCGGGTCTCCGGCCGCGTGCTCTACAACGCGGGCGCGTTCCTGCTCGAGATCACCAGTGCGTTCGCCATCGCGGGCCTGGTCAAGCAGGCCATGGGCGCGGAGGGCATGCCCTGGGTCGCGGCGCTCGCGGGCACGCTGACCGCACCGCTGGCCAGCACCCTGCTCGCGCTGGCCGCCGTACGCGTGCTGCGCCGCAGGATGCGCGTCGGCACCGCGCTGCGCCTGACCGGCCGGATTCTGGTGGTCGGCTTCGTCAACGCCTCGGTCGGGCTGTCCGGGTACCTCGTCATCGCGAACGAGCCCGCTGCCTGGCCGCTGGTGCTCGCCGTCTTCCTCGGCCTCGCCGCGCTCTACTGGGCCTACTCCGATCTGCTCCGGGAGCAGCGCGACATGGAAGCTCTCTCCGACGTGAGCCTGATGGTCGCGAGGTCGGGGCAGCAGGCCGCCGCCCGCCCCGCCAGCCGCACCGACGAGTTCGGCAGGGGCGTCGACATCGACGAGTGGGTGACGATCGCGGAGCGCGTCAAGGACCAGCTCGCGGCGGGCAGGGTCGTGCTCAGGCTGCGCCTCGAACCCGACGACGTGATGCGCATGGTCGTGGTCGGGGAGCCGCTGCCGCCGGGCGACGCGGTCGCGGACGATCCGCTGATGCGGCTGCCTGGCGCGCATGTGCGGCACTTCCGGATCACCGAGGCCAATCCCGACGTCCGCGCCGCGCTGCTCGACCGCGGCGCACAGGAGGCGCTGGTCGTTCCCCTGCGCAGCGCGAACCAGCTGCTCGGCGTCGTCGAGGCCCACGACCGGCTCTCCCGCTGGCGGGGATTCGGCAAGTACGACGTTCAGCTGCTCGGCACGATGGCCAGCCATCTGGCCACCTCGCTGGACAACCGTCGGCTGCTCGCGACCCTGCGCCACGACGCCTACCACGATCCGCTCACCGGCCTGCTGAACCGGCCGGGCTTCCGGCAGGTCGCCAAGGACCCGCTGCGGGAGCGCGACGGCGCGGTGGTGCTCCGGGTTGACCTCGACGTGTTCTCCACCGTCAGCGACGCTCTGGGCTACGCCTGGGCCGACCGGATGGTGATCGCGGCGGGCAGGCGCATTCGGGACGCACTGGGCCCGCAGGTCCCGCTGGCCAGGCTGGAAGGCGCGTCGTTCGCCGCGCTGCTGGTGGACCACACGCCACAGCAGGCACACGACACCGCGGAGCGCCTGCGCGCCGAGCTGTCCGAGCCGTACCCCGTCGATCGCCTCACGGTCGAGGCCAACGCCATGGTCGGCTACGCGGCCACTGTCGTGGAGGAGAACGACGAGCCGGTCGACGTGGACGGCATGCTGCAGCGCGCCGACGTCGCCGTCCGGGCCACCCGCGGCGGCGAGGAGGTTCGCGGGTACGTGCCCAGCATGGGCCAGATCTTCATGCGCCGGTTCCAACTGGTCACCCAGTTCCGGCAGTCGCTCGAGGACGGCCAGGTCAGCGTGCACTACCAGCCGAAGGTCTCGCTGCCGGGACGGCAGGTGCAGGGTGTCGAGGCACTGGTGCGCTGGCAGCACCCGGAGTTCGGCAAGCTCGACCCGGACGAGTTCGTGCCCGCGGTCGAGGCGGCAGGCCTCATCGGCGCGCTCACCGAGTTCGTGCTCGAACAGTCGCTGCGGCGCGTGCGCAAGTGGCTCGACGAGGGCCTGCGGATCTCGGCCGCGGTGAACCTTTCGGTCCGCAACCTCGCCGATGCGGACTTCCCCGCCAAGGTCGTGGCCGCGCTGAACCGGTTCGACGTGCCCGCGAAGCTGCTGACCTTCGAACTCACCGAGTCCGGTGTGATGGCCGACCCGCAGCGCGCCCTGCCGATCCTGCGCGAACTGCACGAGCTGGGCATCGTGCTCGCGGTGGACGACTTCGGCACCGGGTACTCGTCGCTGGCCTACCTGCGGCAGCTTCCGGTCGACCAGGTCAAGATCGACAAGAGCTTCGTGCTCGGCATGGGGACCGATCTCGGCGACCTCGCCGTGGTCCGCTCGATCGTCGAACTCGGCCACTCGCTCGGCCTCACCGTGGTCGCGGAGGGCGTCGAGGAGGACGTCGCACGCGACCAGCTGGAGGCGATGGGCTGCGACGTGGCGCAGGGCTACCTGATCTCCCGTCCGCTGTCCGAGGAGCGTCTCGAGGCCTGGCTGCAGGCCAGGACGACGCGCTCGCCCGGACGGCAGGCCGAGACCGTCCTGACCCTGCTGAGCTGAGGTTTTCCTCGGATGGGGTACCCCGGTCGCAGCGCGAGTTCCGGCTCTGTGTACTCTTTCCGAGGCTTGAGGTTGAGCACGCCCCAATAGCTCAGTCGGCAGAGCGTCTCCATGGTAAGGAGAAGGTCTACGGTTCGATTCCGTATTGGGGCTCGGTGATCACGAAGTGTCGGCAGGTATGCTGAACACGAAGTGATCGTTGAGGCGGGGTAGCTCAGGTGGTTAGAGCACACGGCTCATAATCGTGGTGTCGCGGGTTCAAGTCCCGCTCCCGCTACGCGAGTTGGGTGAGCTGTGTTTGCGGATTGCGCAAACCTTGACTCGCTTCGCATTGCCCTGGGGGCCCAGCCCCCAGACCCCGGCCAGGGGGCAGGCCCCCTGGACCCCCGGTGTGGTCGGCTTCCGTTCGGAGTTGGCTGCGGTGCGGGGAAACTATTAGTTAGAGAAAGGCTTTGCTGTGGCTGCCACCGACGTGCGACCGAAGATCACGCTGGCGTGCGAGGAGTGCAAGCACCGCAACTACATCACCAAGAAGAACCGGCGTAACGACCCGGACCGCTTGGAGATGAAGAAGTTCTGCCCGAACTGCGGTACGCACCGGGTGCACAAAGAGACGCGCTGACGCGTTCTCCCCAGATCTCACTGAGGCCGTTCCCCATCCTGGGGGACGGCCTCAGTGCTGTGTCGGGCTTCGGGGCATGCGGCGAACACTGCAACTTTCGTTGGAAATAAACGTGCTCCAACCGAAAACCAACGAAAGGTCCTACCCATCGTTGGGTGACACACTTCACTCTGTCGTGTGCCGGTTTTCACCGGTACCGGTCACAGAAAACGTGTCCGGACAACCCACTGTGATCGGCGTGGTCGCGCTGCTTCGGTAACGCGGGAGCGTCGATCGACCCCCTGCGAAAGTGAGTTGGCGGTATGCGTAAGAAGTTTGTCGGTCTCCTGAGTCGACGACACGTCACCCGTTCCGCGATCGCCGCGGTCGCCGGCGCGACAGCGCTCGGCTTCCTCGCCCCCACGGTCGCCGCCGCACCTGGCGGTGTCGAGGGCTACTCGACCGAGGTCCAGCAGGCCGCGGTGGAGGCGCTGAGCTCCAGCAAGGGCATCACGGAAACCGCCGCACTGAACGTGCTGCGGACACAGGAGACCAGCGTCAAGGTCCTGGACACGGTGACCGAGCAACTCGGTCAGCAGTTGGCCGGAACCTACCTGGACGCACAGGGCAAGCCCGTGGTCAACGTCCTCACCGAAGCGGCAGCGGCCGAGGCGAGCCGCGCCGGTGCGACCGCGAAGATCGTCTCCCGGTCGGCGCGGCAGCTCGACTCCGCCCAGAACGCGCTCGAGGCGGTGTCCGCGGTCCCGCACACGTCGATCGGCACCGACGTGCGGACCAACCAGGTTGTGGTCACCGTCGCCGAGCAGGCCAAGGGCAAGGCGCTCGGCGCGCTGCTGGCGACCGCGAAGCGGCTCGGCGACACCGTCCGCGTCGAGCACGTCGCGGGCGGCATGAGCAAGGCCATCTACAACGGTGAGGCCATCACCGGCGGTGGCAGCCGTTGCTCCGCCGGGTTCAACACCAACCGCGGTGGCACGAACTACATCGTCGACGCGGGCCACTGCACCGGCGCGGTCTCCAACTGGAACGTCGGTCCCTCGGTCGCGGCCAGCTTCCCTGGCAACGACTACGGCCTGATCCGCAACACCACGGGCAGCGCACCCGGCGCGGTCACCCTGTGGAACGGCTCGACCCAGCGGATCAGCTCGGCGGCCAACGCCTACGTGGGCCAGAACATCTGCAAGAGCGGCAGCACGACCCGGCTCACCTGCGGGACGGTGCAGCGCACCAACGTGACGGTCAACTACTCACAGGGCGCGGTGTACCAGCTGGTGCAGACCTCGGCGCGGGTCAACTCCGGTGACTCCGGCGGCTGCATGTTCTCCGGCAGCACCGGCCTCGGCATCACGTCCGGCATGGGCGGCGGAAGCTCCTTCTTCCAGCCCGTCGTGGAGGCGCTGAACGCCTACGGTGTCCAGCTGAACTGACCCGCTTCGTGCCTTCAGGGCCACCCTGGCCGCATCCGACGCGGCCAGGGTGGCCCTGACGGTTTTCGCCGCCGGGTAACCTGCCCGGGTGCCTCTGGATCCGTCATTCGAGGGCCGGACATATCCGCCGGTCGGCAGCTACGAAGTCAGCAGGGAGAAAATCGTCGAGTTCGCCGCGGCGATCGGCGACGACAGCGCGTTCTATCGCGATCCCGAGGTGGCGCGGGCGGCCGGCTATCCGGACGTGATCGCGCCCCCGACCTTCCTGACCGTCATCAACCTGACCGCGATCAATCGCATCGTCGCCGATCCCGAACTCGGCCTCGACTACGCGCGCATGGTGCACGGGCAACAGCAGTTCACGCACACCAGGCCCGCCCACGCCGGTGACCGCCTCGAACTCACCGTCCACATCGAGGACGTCATGGCCCGCGCGGGAAACGACTTCCTGACCGTGCGCGCCGAGATCACCGATGACAACGGCGAGCACGTCTGCACCTCCCGTGCACAGCTCGTCGTCCGAGGGGAGGGGTCCTGAATGCCCGCGACCGTCCAAGCTGGTGACGAGCTGCCCCCGCTGGCCGTGCGTGTCACCCGCGACCAGCTGGTCCGGTACGCCGGCGCCGCACTGGACTTCAACCCGATCCACTGGAACGAGCGCTTCGCCAAGGAGGTCGGGCTGCCGGACGTGATCGCGCACGGCATGCTCACGATGGCCCTCGGCGGCAGGCTGGTGACGGACTGGCTCGGCGACCCGGGCAGGCTCGTGTCCTACGGGGCGCGCTTCACCCGGCCCGTCGTGGTTCCCGACGACTCCGACGGTGCGCTCGTGGAGTTCACCGGAAAGGTCGGCGAACTTCGCGAGGACGGGACCGCCCGCGTCGACATCACCGCGAAGTTCGAGGGCAGGACCGTTCTCGGCAAGGCCAACGCGGTCATCCGCCCTGGCTGAGCCGCGAACTCACGGACCGGGGCGGTTCAGCTCCGCGAGCACCGCCTCCGCCATCGCCTGCTGCCCACGAGCCGTGGGGTGCAGCGGTGCGGAGTCGGCGGTGCTGGTGAGGCCTTCCACCCAGCGGACGTCCTGCGGCCTGCAGATGTCGTGCCCGAGGGTGGGCGTCGCCGTGTCGACGAACTCGGCCCCGCCCGCGGCCGCCTGCTCGTCGAGCATCGTGTTGAGTGCGTCCAGCGCGTCCCGCAGGTACGCCACGTCGGGAGCACCGATCGGCAACTCCGGCCAGCAGCCCTCGCCGGGTGCGGGCAGAACCGTGGGGTACCCGACCACCAGCACCCTGGCCTGTGGCGCTCTGTCGTGGATCTCGGTCAGCGCCGCGCTGACCTTTGTCTCCGTGCTCTTGATGGCCTCCGCGAGGCGGTCGAGGCCGCCTGCGGTGAGCCGGTCGCGGCACGGGGACTTGGACTGCTCGCTTGAGACGCACTCGGAGGCGAGCTGGACCAGCCCGACGTCGTTGCCACCGATGCCGAGGGTGACCAGCGTGGTGTCCGGGGTGAGGGCGTCGAGTTGCGGCGGCTGGACTTCCTGGCCGATGTCCTGCGGTGTGGTGAGGTGTGCGGTCGTGGCACCGCCGCAGCTGACGTCGACGAACCCCGCCGGATCCAGTTCCGCCGCCATGAGGTGGGGGTAGTTGTTCTCGGACCGGTGACAGCCGCTCGGACCGACAGCGGGGCCGATCTGCGGGGCAGAGGTGTAGGAGTCTCCGAGCGCCACGTACTGCCCTTCGCCGCCGCCGGTCGCCGACTGGCCTGCCGCGGGAGGCGCTGAACTCTCCGGGGAGGGCAGAGCCGAGTCATCGCTGCGTTGCCACAGATAGCCCCCGCCCGCGATGGCAACGAGGAGCAGCACGGCCGCGCCGACGGCGAGGCCGGCTCTCTTCCTGGTCATGCCTCAGTTTCTAGCTCATTCGGCGTCGGTCTGCGATGTGCGACCCAACAACGCGTTCACCGCCGAGGCTGCCTCATCCGCGGCATCGACGGTGATGAAGACGTTGCGGCCCGTCCGCAGCACCAGGGTCAGGGCCCGTCCGCCGCGCAACTTGTAAGCGACATCACCGCTGACCGGATTCACCCGGTAGCCCACGCCGCCCGCGCCCCAGAAGGTCAGTGTCCGTACCTCCGCCTCGGCGATCTCCGCGAGGGCGAAGTGCCCGCGTGGAAACCGAAGCAGTCCCAACTCGACCGAGACGCCGGTGCGATCGACCTGCGCACGCAGCTTGCCGAGCCCGAGGGCGGCGAGCACACCGACCGCGGCCACGATGACGTAGAGCGGGGCGGGGACGCCGGTGCCACCGACGAGGGCCAGGGTGATCAGGACGACCGGGACCGGCAACATGGTCCAGACGAGCAGCGTGTTCGTCGCCCCGCCGCTCCAGTTGACGTCCTCGGCGCCCGCCGCGGGCATGCCGGCCTCGGCTCGCGATCCGCGCCGGGCAGACCCGGCCACCAGGAAGCCCGCCGCGGCACCGGCTCCGCTCACGCCGAGCAGGACTGCCACCACGGCGACGGGGGCGGGTGCCTGCTCCCAGTGCGTCAGGTCCAGATTGCCGAGCAACGTGGCGAGGAGTATCGCGGCGGGGAAGCAGGCGGCACCCGCATGGAAGGCGATGGCCGCCCGGCCGAGCCCACCACCGCGATAGTGGGCCGCCACCGCGAGCGCCGTACCGAGCAGGGCCACTCCCGCGCTGATCAGCAGCGCGGCCGTGGTGAACCCGGTGAGCCCGGCCGATCGGTCGGGGCCGTCGACGCCCCAGTGCACCGCGATGGGGTCGGGCAGCCTGGGCGCGAGCGCCTGCCGGGTGAGCCAGCCGCCCGCGATCGCGACCGCGGGCACACCCAGCGTCGCCAGCAGCAGCCGGGGAACGCTGCGGTGTGCGGGCACGGTCGCTCCGGCTACTTCGCCTCGGCCAGCAGTGCTGCGACCCGGTTGACGCCCTCGACGAGGTCCTGCTCCGCGAGAGCGTAGGAGAAGCGGAAGTACCCGGGGGTGCCGAAGGCCTCACCCGGCACGACGGCCACCTCGGCCTCGCGCAGGATCAGGTCTGCCAGTTCGAGGGTGTTGGCCGGACGCTCCCCGCGGATCTCCTTGCCCAGCACGCCCTTGACGGAGGGGTAGGCGTAGAAGGCCCCCTGCGGGGTCGGGCACTCGACTCCCGGGATGTCGGACAGCAGCGAGACGATGAGCTTGCGCCGCGCGTCGAAGGCCTTCCGCATCTCCTCGACGGCGTCCAGCGGTCCGGACACGGCGGCGAGGGCGGCACGCTGGGCAACGTTCGACACGTTGCCGCACAGGTGCGACTGGTAGCTCGAGGCGGCCTTGATGACGTCCTTCGGGCCGATGATCCAGCCGACCCGCCAGCCGGTCATCGAGTAGGTCTTCGCAACGCCGTTGAGAACCAGCGTGGTGTCGGCCAGTTCCGGCACCACGACCGGCATCGACTCGGCCTTGGCGCCGTCGTAGACCAGGTGCTCGTAGATCTCGTCGGTGACGACCCAGATGCCGTGCTCGAGTGCCCAGCGGCCGATCGCCTCCACCTGCTCACGCGGGTAGACGGCGCCGGTCGGGTTGGAGGGGGAGTTGAACAGCAGGACCTTGGTGCGCTCGGTGCGCGCCGCCTCGAGCTGCTCGACCGTGGTCAGGTAGCCGGTCGACTCGTCGGCGGTCACCTGCACGGGAACTCCACCCGCAAGGGTGATCGATTCCGGATAGGTGGTCCAGTAAGGGGCGAGGAGCAGCACCTCGTCGCCCGGGTCCAGCAGTGTGGCGAATGCCGAGTACACGGCCTGCTTGCCGCCGTTGGTGACCAGGACCTGGGCCGGGTCGACCGCGTAGCCGGAGTCGCGCAGCGTCTTCGCCGCCAGCGCCTCCCTGAGCTCGGGCAGACCCGCTGCGGCGGTGTAGCCGTGGTTGGCCCGGTCACGCACCGCGGCGGCAGCGGCCTCGACCACGTAGTCGGGCGTGGGGAAGTCCGGCTGTCCCGCGCCGAAACCGATGACCGGCCTGCCCTGTGCCTTGAGCTCCTTGGCCTTGGCGTCCACGGCCAGTGTGGCCGAGGGGTTGATCGCGGCGATGCGCGCCGAGACACGAGAGGCAGGGCTGGTGACAGGACTTCCGGTGGTAGCCATGCGTCCCATGTTTTCATGCTCGGTGTCAAGCGCCGTGCCGGGGACCGTGCCGCGGGCCGTGATCAGGGGCTGTGGAACGTGCGCGGTGGACCTTTAGTCGGGTCTCCGGGAGGCGCGGTTGCGGGTCTCGGTACGGCTTGCCGTAGACTGCCGAACTTGGAACGCATGACAGCTTGCCCCGCTCGGCTGCGGGGAGGGTGGAAGGCGTCCTGATGAGCGGGTTCCTACCGGGGCCGCTCGAAGGGGTGTAGCTCAATTGGCAGAGCAGCGGTCTCCAAAACCGCAGGTTGCAGGTTCAAGTCCTGTCACCCCTGCGTAAGTGGAACAGGTGGATTCCGGATGGACGCGTGACTGGTTGAAGCGGAGGAGTAGCCCGTGAGCGAGGACGGCGAGAAGGACCAGGAGAAGGACCCGAAGGGCCCTTCCCGTCCGGACACCGCCGCGGCTCGGCGTGCGCGCCGCGCCTCCGCCGGGCGCGAGGGCGCCGGGGCGGATGCCGCGGATGGCGCCAAGGCTCCCGCGCCGAAGGGCAAAGCTTCGGCCGCATCGAAGTCGGGTAAGGCCGACAAGGCCGGAGCGTCGCCGGGCAAGGAGCGGCCGACGCCGAAGCGGGACCGCCCGGACACGAAGCAGCCTTCGTTGTTCCGGCGGCTGAGCCGCTTCCTTCGTGAGGTCTGGGCCGAGCTGCGCAAGGTCATCTGGCCGAACCGAAAGCAGATGGTCACCTACACCACTGCGGTGCTGATCTTCGTGGTGTTCATGGTGTCGCTGGTGTTCGTGCTCGACCTCGGCTTCAACGAGGTCGTGGCCCTGGTGTTCGGCGACTGAGTCGTCGGGCGTCACCGGCGCCTGCAAGGGAGTGCGGCCGTAGGTAGTGGTGGAACAGCCGCGTACCCGATACGTGATCAATTGAGAGGACGGAAAGTGACCTCCGAGAACGGCTCAGGAGCCGGTCAGGACCTGACCGGCCTTTCCGACGAGCAGGTGCCCGCGGTCGCGAGCGAGGAAAGCTCCGAGCGCACCGAGCCCGTCGACGTGGCCGATGACCGCGCCGATGACGCGCAGGTCGGTGAGGACGCCGAGACCTCCGAGAACGACGACACCGACACCGACGGCGCTGTTGACGCTGCGGGCGCCGAGGACGAGCCGGTCGAGCCCGAGCCCGACGTCGAAGAGGACCCGGTCGCGAAGCTGCGTGCCGACCTCCGCGCGGCCCCGGGTGACTGGTACGTGGTGCACTCCTACGCGGGGTACGAGAACAAGGTCAAGACCAACCTCGAGACCCGTACCCAGACGCTGGACGTCGAGGACTACATCTTCCAGATCGAGGTGCCCACCGAGGAGGTCACCGAGATCAAGAACGGCCAGCGCAAGCAGGTGCAGCGCAAGGTGCTGCCCGGCTACATCCTGGTCCGGATGGAGCTCAACGACGCGTCCTGGAGCGCGGTCCGCAACACACCGGGGGTCACCGGCTTCGTCGGCGCCACCTCACGGCCCTCACCGCTCAGCATCGACGAGGTGCTGAAGTTCCTCGCGCCCCAGGTGGAGAAGGCCGCTCCGGCCAAGGCCGGCAAGGGCGAGCAGGAATCGGGCGAAGGCGCGCTCGGTGGACCCGCTGTCGAGGTGGACTTCGAGGTCGGCGAGTCGGTCACCGTTATGGATGGCCCGTTCGCGACGCTGCCCGCGACGATCAGCGAGGTCAACGCGGACGGGCAGAAGCTGAAGGTCCTGGTGTCGATCTTCGGCCGGGAGACTCCGGTCGAGCTGTCGTTCAACCAGGTCTCCAAGATCTGACGGCCCGGACAGGGTCGGCAGTTCCCGCGGTACTGGCAGGTTCGCGGGAAACGCGATAGTTAGAAGGACACACAGAAATGCCACCCAAGAAGAAGAAGCTTGCAGCGATCATCAAGCTGCAGATTCAGGCGGGTGCCGCCAACCCGGCTCCGCCTGTCGGCCCCGCGCTGGGTCAGCACGGCGTCAACATCATGGAGTTCTGCAAGGCCTACAACGCCGCGACCGAGTCGCAGCGTGGCAACGTGGTGCCGGTCGAGATCTCCGTGTATGAGGACCGCTCGTTCGACTTCAAGCTCAAGACCCCGCCCGCGGCGAAGCTGCTGCTGAAGGCCGCAGGGGTCGAGAAGGGCTCCGGCGAGCCGCACAAGACCAAGGTCGCCAAGGTCACCTGGGACCAGGTCAAGGAGATCGCCGAGACGAAGAAGAGCGACCTCAACGCGCACGACGTCGACCAGGCCGCCAAGATCATCGCGGGCACGGCCCGCTCGATGGGCATCACGGTCGAGTGAGCTGACTCGAGTACTTCCGAGTTTGCGTTCTGTGCACACGTGTTGGCGTCCTGCGACGCAATCATGTGTATGCCGATCGCACACCGTGGGAGGGCCAGGCGCTGGCCCCAACCACACCTGATCCATTTCTAAGTTAAGGACAGAGCATGACCAAGCGCAGCAAGGCCTACCGTCAGGCCGCCGAGCTGATCGACCGCGAGCGCCTCTACGCGCCGCTCGAGGCCGCCAAGCTCGCGAAGGAAACCTCCAGGGTCAAGATGGACGCCACCGTCGAGGTCGCCATGCGCCTCGGGGTGGACCCACGCAAGGCCGACCAGATGGTCCGCGGCACCGTGAGCCTGCCGCACGGCACCGGTAAGACCGTCCGCGTCATCGCCTTCGCCACCGGCGACAAGGCCGCTGAGGCCGAGGCCGCCGGCGCGGACGCGGTCGGTACCGACGAGTTGATCGAGCGCATCCAGGGTGGCTGGCTCGACTTCGACGCCGCGATCGCGACGCCGGACCAGATGGCCAAGGTCGGGCGTATCGCCCGCATCCTCGGCCCGCGTGGGCTGATGCCGAATCCGAAGACCGGAACTGTGACCCCCGCGGTCGGCAAGGCAGTCGCCGACATCAAGGGCGGCAAGATCAGCTTCCGCGTGGACAAGCAGGCCAACCTGCACCTCGTGATCGGCAAGGCCTCGTTCGACACCGAGAAGCTGGTGGAGAACTACGCGGCCGCGCTGGACGAGGTCCTGCGGGCGAAGCCGTCCGCGGCAAAGGGCCGGTTCCTGAAGAAGATCACCTTCTCCACGACGATGGGCCCGGGTATCCAGGTCGATCCGTCGCGCACCCGCGACCTGCTCGCCGAGGACGCGAGC
The DNA here is from genome assembly GCF_900111885.1 of Amycolatopsis marina. Lineage (GTDB taxonomy): Bacteria > Actinomycetota > Actinomycetes > Mycobacteriales > Pseudonocardiaceae > Amycolatopsis > Amycolatopsis marina. Next base: position 4,540 of record NZ_FOKG01000003.1, on the reverse strand, counting down.
TAGTCCGAGTTCGAACAAGAGAGGCGGCCCCGCGAACTTTCGCGGGGCCGCCTCTCTTTGTCGTACCTCACTTACCTGCCCCGCTCGGACTGCCGGTGGGCGATGATCGCGCCATGCCGACTTTCGCGTCGTTCGACGGACTCACGCTCAACTACACGATCTGGGAAGGCACCGCCGAGGCTCCGCCGGTGGTGCTGCAGCACGGTTTCGCCGCGGACACCAACGCGAACTGGATGGGGCCCGGCGTGGTGAAAGCGCTGCGTACGGCCGGGCTCACGGTGATCTCCCTGGACGCACGCGGACACGGGCGCTCGGCAAAACCGCATGATGCGGCCAGCTATGGCGAGGACACGATGGCCCGGGATGTCCAGGCGCTCTTCGACGAGCTCGGGCTGGACGAGGTCTCCCTGGTGGGCTACTCCATGGGTGCGGTGATCGCACTCGTGGTCGCGGGCAGGGACCCGAGGGTGCGCAGGCTCGCGATCGGCGGGGTCGGCTCGGGGGTGATCGACTGCGGGGGAGTCGACACGAGGGTCGTCACCAGGGAGGCCATCAGTACCGCACTTCTCGCCGATGACCCTGCGCAGGCGCCGGCCGAGGGGGCCGCGTTCCGCGCGTTGGCCGACGGCCTCGGCGCGGACCGCAAGGCACTCGCCGCGGTGGCGTCAGCCATCCAGACGCAGGTTGTGGACCTCGACGCCGTCACCGTTCCGGCACTGGTGCTCGCCGGCGACGCGGACCCGCTGGCGGCCGAGCCGCACCGGCTGGCCGCGGCGTTGTCCGACGCCCGCCTCCAGCTCGTCCCTGGTGACCACCTCACCGCGGTAATGGCCCCGGAGTTCTCCCGCACCCTGGCAGCCTTCGTCACCGAGAACCGCATTTAGCCCGCTAACTGCAGGTCACAGACCCGCCCCCGGGCTCCGGGGCACTGTTGCCCCGGTGCTGTCCCGTGGGGTGGTCGCCTTCGGCGGGAGTGCATTTAGCCCGCTAAACGCACTCAGCGGGAGGTGCTGGTCGGGGCGGGGCAGGTGCGTGGGCCCGGCTCGTGGCCGGTGATGAGCCACTGGCCGAGTTCGACCTGACTGACGGTGAAGACGCCGAGCGCCGGCCCTCCGGCGATGTCGAAGTCGCACGAGTCGATGCGTATCGTCTCGCTGCTCACCGGTTCGGAGACGCTCGAGGGGATCGACTCGGCGTAGTCGTTGATGTCGGTGACGTCGGTGTGCAGCGCGAGAACGGCCTGCTTGCAGTCGGCATAACCGAGGTTCACGGCGAAGCGCTGCTGGACCGCCTCCGCGAAGCGCCCGCAGGCCTGCGCGACCGGCGGCTCCCCGGTACTCGGGTCCTCCTGGGCGATGGCGTCGTAGACCTGCCGGACCGCCTCGTACGGCAGGTCGGAGAGCAGATCGTTCGTCTTGTACGTGCCACCACCGGTCATCGAGGCGGGCAGGTCCTCGTTCTCGACCCCGAAGATTCGGTCGTACGCCCAGTTGGCCGCGAGCCCGAGGATGACCAGGACGATCACCCAGCCGAGCAGCTTGGCGGCGAGTCGCCGCAACCAGCGGGGCACCTTCCGGCGGCGGGGTGGTTCCTGGGGCGCGACAGGGACCAGTTGCGGGGGAGGGCCGGGAGGAGCAGGAGGTCCGCCCTGCGGGTACGGCGGCGCGGGCTGCTGGGTCGGCTGCGGCACCATGTCCCCGCCGGCCTGGCGCTGCGCCTCGTTGTATCGCAGGAAGTCCTGGAACTGCTGGAACTGCTGGAACTGGCGCAGCTGTTCGGCGTCGAGGTCGGCCGCCGGCTGCTGCGCGTACTGGCCGGGCGGCTGGATCGGGGGTGTGGGCTGCGCGGGATGCGCAGGCGGGGCGGGGTAGGCAGGCTCGATCGCCGTCCCGGGCGGCTGCTCGCCGTCCTGCTGCTCGTCCGGGCCAGGCCGCTGGTCTCCGTTGCGTTCCGCCACGTGACCCATGATGCCCGCACAGGCACGGTCAGTGGCAGCCCACCTGGCCCGCCCGTCGCCCACCACCACCCAAAAGGAGGCGCTAGTGCGCCACGTCGACACCGCCCGTCTCCCACCAACACCCAAAAGGAGGCGCTGGTGCGCCACGTCGACACCCCCCCGAAGTGCATTTAGCCCGCTAACTGCACTTCGGCGGGGGTGCCGGGACGGGCGGCAGGGCGTCGGGGTACTCTTGTCGACGGTTCTACCGAAGACCGCTGGTTTTCACTCCGCCACCTGGTGAAGTGGACGAAGGCCCCGTACTGACGGGCGGCCCGCGCAGGAGGAACGAGGCCAGCCGCGCGATGCGTCGCGCGCGCCACAACGCCCCGCGCCTGCTGCGCTGGGGCGTTTCGTCGTTTCAGGGGTCTGGGACGGCCACGGTCGACTCTGCAGTTACCAGCCAAGAGAGGAGGCGACCATGGCGAAGCCCGACAAGGTGGCGGCCGTCGCCGAGATTGCGGACCGGTTCCGCACCAGCTCGGCAACAGTTGTCACCGAGTACACCGGCCTCTCCGTGTCCCAGCTCAGCGAGCTGCGCCGCGCTCTCGGCTCCAGTGCCAAGTACCGGGTCGCGAAGAACACCCTCGTCAAGCGTGCCGCCGAGGACGCTGGCATCGAGGGGCTCGACGACCTCTTCGTCGGTCCGACCGCGATCACCTTCGTCGAAGGTGAGCCGGTCGAGGCGGCGAAGGCGCTGAAGGCCTTCGCGAAGAACAACGGGTCCCTGGTCATCAAGGGCGGCTACATGGATGGCCGCCCCGTCAGCGTCGAAGAGATCCAGAAGATCGCGGATCTCGAGACCCGTGAGGTTCTGCTGTCCAAGGCAGCGGGCGCCTTCAAGGCCAAGCTGTTCCAGGCCGCCGCGCTGTTCCAGGCACCGGCGTCCCAGGTTGCCCGCATGGCGGCCGCACTGGAGGACAAGCGCAAGGCCGAATCGACGGACGCGGCCGAAGCACCAGCCGAGAGCTGAACTGACAAACCCCTGACCGCGAGGTCGTAACTAGAGAGGAACGCCATCATGGCGAAGCTCAGCACTGACGAACTGCTCGACGCCTTCAAGGAGCTCACCCTGCTCGAGCTCTCCGAGTTCGTGAAGCAGTTCGAGGAGACCTTCGACGTCACCGCGGCCGCCCCGGCCGCCGTTGCCGCGCCGGCCGCCGCTGGCGCCCCCGCCGAGGCCGCTGAGGAGCAGGACGAGTTCGACGTCATCCTCGAGGGTGCCGGCGACAAGAAGATCCAGGTCATCAAGGTCGTCCGCGAGGTCGTCTCCGGTCTTGGTCTCAAGGAGGCCAAGGAGATGGTCGAGGGCGCTCCCAAGGCCCTCCTCGAGAAGGTCGACAAGGAGGCCGCCGAGGCCGCCAAGGAGAAGCTCGAGGCCGCTGGCGCCAAGATCTCCATCAAGTAACACGCGCGTTCGAGGGCGGGCACCCGGTTCGGGTGCCCGCCCTTTCGCATGTCCGGGTGGGGAACAGGTGGTAGGGCGGCGTTCTCGGGCTCGGTGGGCTACGGTGCTGCCACCACCTGAATGGGCCATGTGGACAGAACAATGTCCGGTCGGATGGTGGATGCGGAAAAACTGGTGAGTAACCTGTGCGCACTCAACTCGTTGCACCTGTTTGACGCGGGTTTCGCCGTGCGACGACGCGTGCGAGAACGCCAGGGCGCGAGCCGCGAGTGAGGCAAGGCTGAGGAAGACGACGACGTTGCTCCGGGAGGTGCGATGGGTGCCGAGGTGGTCATCGAAGGTTTGACCAAGTCCTTCGGTAAGCAGGCCATCTGGCGGGACGTGTCGCTGACGCTGCCTCCGGGCGAGGTGTCGGTGATGCTCGGCCCGTCGGGAACCGGAAAATCCGTCTTCCTGAAGTCGATGATCGGCCTGCTCAAGCCGGACCGTGGTCGGTGCGTCATCAACGGTGTCGACATCGTCACCTGTTCCGAGAGCAAGCTTTACGAGACCCGCAAGTTGTTCGGGGTGCTGTTTCAGGACGGCGCGTTGTTCGGGTCGATGAACTTGTATGACAACGTGGCTTTTCCGTTGCGGGAGCACACGCGCAAGTCGGAGACCGAGGTCCGGCGGATCGTGCTGGAGAAGCTGGAGATGACGGGTCTGGCCGGCGCGGAGACGAAGTTGCCGGGGGAGATTTCCGGTGGCATGCGTAAGCGTGCGGGGTTGGCGCGGGCGTTGGTGCTGGATCCGGAGATCATTCTGTGTGATGAACCGGATTCGGGTTTGGATCCGGTTCGGACGGCGTATTTGTCGCAGTTGCTGATTGATCTGAACGCGCAGATCGACGCGACGATTCTGATCGTGACGCACAACATCAACGTGGCTCGGACGGTGCCGGACAACCTGGGGATGTTGTTCCGCAAGGAGTTGGTGATGTTCGGGCCGCGGGAGGTGTTGCTGACCTCGGACGAGCCGGTGGTGGAGCAGTTCCTCAACGGTCGCCGACTGGGTCCCATCGGGATGAGCGAGGAAAAGGACTCCGCCCAGATGGCCCGCGAGCAGGCCCAGGCCGATGCCGGGCACTCCGACGGCTC
>NZ_FOKG01000048.1 GCF_900111885.1 Amycolatopsis marina | reverse complement strand
GTGGTGGGGGTGTGGTGGGGTTGGGTGCGCCGGTGGTGGTGGTGTTGTGGGTGGTGCCGGTGGGCACGGTGCTGTCGGGGGTGGGGGTGACGCCGCCTCGGTAGGCGGTGGCCCAGAGGATGACGGTGTTGACGTAGGTGTCGGAGTGGTTGTAGCGGTAGACGGCGGCGCGGAGCTGTTCGGGGTCGGTGAGGTCGAAGCCGCCGGAGCAGAGGTAGCGGGCGGTGGCGAGGGCGGCGTCGTAGATGTTGTTGGGGTCGGCGGTGCCGTCGTTGTTGCCGTCGGCGGCGTAGTGGATCCAGGTGGAGGGGATGAACTGGGTGGGGCCGACGGCGCGGTCCCAGGTGGTGTCGCCGTCGTGGCGGCCGTTGTCGGTGTCGCGGATGGCGGCGACGGGGCCGATGCCGTTGAGGACGGGGCCGAGGATGGGTTCGCGGGTGGTGCCGTTCGCGTCGACGTAGCCGCCGCGGGCGTGGTTGGACTCGATGCGGCCGATGCTGGCGATCAGGGCCCAGTCGATCCCGCAGCCGGGTTGTTCGGCGGCCATCCGCTCGGCCGCCTTGCGGTAGGCCTGCAACGCCGACCCCGGAATCCCCAACGCGCCGCCGGGACCCAGCGACCCCACGGACAGTCGCGCCGTGGTTGGGGGCTGACCCGAACTCAGCGGTGCGGGCAGTGCGGCGGGCTGCGCGGCGTCGGGCAGGCTGCCGTTCACCGCGACCGGCGCGAGGCCCGTGTCCACTCCGCCTTCGAGCCCGAGCACCCGGGTGACTCCGGGCGCGTCGGGTACGGGCTGTCCACCGGCCCAGCCGCCCGCCGCGATCACCGCCACGGTCGCGGGCACGACGGCCAGCGTTCCACCCAGCGTCGCCGTGGCACCACGATAGCGCCACCGCAGGGCATGCCAGATGTTCGGCCGGCGCCGTCGGGGCGGTCGCGCGATGTGGTGACGTCCCACGGGTTCCTCCCGGGTCAGGATGCGGTCTGCTGGGCGGTGGCGAGGCGGTTCTCCTGCCGGCCCGCGATGTCGAGGACGGCCAACTGATAGAGGGGGTCGAGCCGGTAGCGATAACGTCCCCCCGGCCCGCCGCGTGCGGGTGCGTGTGGGTCGGCGAGGCGCACTTCGACCAGCCGCTCGAGCATGCGTTCCGCAGTGTGCACCGGAGTGCGCAGGACGTCGGCGGCCCAGGTGACCGGAACAGGATCCGGACCTGGTTCGGCCCGCGCGAAGGCGCCGAGCCAGGCCATTTCCGCGCTGTCCAGCAGATCGGTCCGTTGCCGGACACTGGCGACGATGTCGAATCCGCCCGCGGCGAGCGTCTGCGGGGAGGGTTCGTGGGCCAGCCTGCGCAGCAGCCTCCCCAATGACCAATGTGGACGAGTGCGCACGAGTGACGCGATCAGCGCGACCCCGAGCGGATGGCCGGAGCACCAGGTGACGAGGTCGTGCGCGATGGCTCGTTCCCGTTCCACCCTGGCCCTGCCGATCCGCCGCGTCAGCAACAGCAGCAGTTCGCTCTCGCTCATCCTGGGCAGGTCCATCGCCGATGTCACGGTGTCGATGCCTATTCTCGCCGAGCACCCCAGTAGCATCGCGCCGCCGGCGGACCCCGGTTGGAGCATGGGCACGTCGAGTCCGCAACGGACGTGGTCGAGTACCACCAGTATCCGCTTGCCCGTGGTGCACTCCCGGAAGAGGCGTACCCGCTCGTGCCGGTCGGCTGGAACGTGGGCGCCCGGCCGTACGGCGTTGATGAATCCGGCGAGCGCGTCCTGGGGAGCCACCACGGCGAGGTCGGCGAAGAGCTGTCCATCGGGGAAGTGTGCGCTGACACCGTTGGCCAGTCTGGTGCAGAACGTGGTGGTACCCGCTCCCGGTGCACCCACGACCGCGAGAACGGCGGGCCTGCTGCGACGGAGACCGGTCAGCGCCGCCGACGCCGCTTCGAGTTCGGCGGCGAAACCGAGGAAGCCCGGATCGTTCTGGGGCACCTGTGCGGGCGCCGCCGGACGAGCGGGCGGCTCGCTGATGACGGTCTGCTCGCGGTGCTCGTTCGCCGTGTCCGCGAGCACCTGCTCGAAGGCGGACCGCAGTGCGGCACCGGGTTCGATCCCGGTGTCCCGCACCCGGCGGCCGCGCAGTGTGTGGAACAGTTCGACCGCGTCCGCGCGCCTGCCGCTCGCCCCCAGCGCCAGGACAAGGCTGGCGTAGAGCTCCTCGTGCCGGGGGTCCTCGGCCCGAATTCGCTCGGCCTGCTCGAGTACAGCACCCGGCCTGCCCGCTCGCAGCTGCTGTCTGAGGTACTCCTCGAACACGGCCGTGCGGTTCGCGTCCAGCCTGGCTCGGTGTTCCCGCAGCTCCGGACCCAGCGCGACGTCGGCGAGCGCGCACCCACGACTCAGGTCGGTCGCGGCTCGCAGGGCCGCGATGTTGTCGTCTCCCGCGGTACGGAAGTGGTGGAACTCGCGCAGATCGAGATGGTCGTCGGAGGACAGCACGAGCCGGTAGCCGACCTTCGCCAGATGCTCAAGCGCTCCCGTGGTCCCGATAGGACGGTTCGCCCCCGGGGAGAACAAGATCCTGCGTAGTTGCGAGATATATGTCTGGATGATCCTGATGCGCTTGTCCGACGGTGTCTCGTCCCACAACTCCGCGGTGATGGACTCCAGTCGCACGACCTCACCCTCGTTCACCGCGAGCAGCGCGATCAGCTGGCGCAGCTTGGGTTGTGACGGGGTGACCTGCTCGCCGTCGCGGACCAGCCGCAGGGCCCCGAACACACTCACCCTCACCGGCATGCCGACTCCCGTGTGCGTCCGCGGTCGAGGTGGTCGTTCTCGCAGACGTGCCGCACGAGGGTGCCGTACCCCAAGCCGCCCGAGCCCCCGGGCACGATCGCGGAACTCCCGCTGATTTCCATCTGCTTCCCTCTCTTGCGATCGACGCTCAAGAACGTCGGCACGGCCCCTCGAAATGACGGCGCCGGCCGGAGACATCCGGTGATCACGGCGGGTTCCTCCCCGCCATACCGACTTCCGCGTGCTCATCCGCATGGGCCTGGTTGTGCAATTCGGACCGTCGTGGTGGGAACGACGATCACCAACCATGGATGCTAGACGGGAAATCTCCGCAGGTCAGTGGTCCGCGACGGGAACCAGGATCGGTAGGAAAAACTGTGCACGCGGGGACGAGTTCGAGTTCTGTGCCATGTCATGAAGGTGAGCTACCTCAGTGCCGGTGAAAACGCGCGACACGATCGTTCAGGCGCTGCGGCGGAAGTTGCGGGTCGCTGCGGTGGCGCCGAGCGTCGCGGTCGTCAGCGCCAGCACGAGCGCGAGCACCACGGACATGCCTACCGGGCGTCCCAGGGAGAGAGCGCGGATGGCGTCGATGGCGTAGGTCAACGGGTTCACCGTCGACACGGCCCGCATCCAGGCGGGCATAGTGTCCAGCGGCATGTACGCACTCGAACCGAACATCAGCGGAAACACCGCGATGAAAGTCACCGCCTGCATGGTCTCGGGCTTCTTCAGCCAGGTGGCGAGCGCCACGAACACCCACCCGAGACCCCAGCCCACCACCAGCGTCACGGCAAGGGCGGCGGTCATCCCGAGCACGCCGCCACGAGCGGAGAAACCCAGTGCCAGCACGGCCGCGACGATGGCGACGGCGAGTTGGACGGCGAGCCTTGCGGTGTCGGACAGGGTGCGCGCGAGCAGAACCGAGAGCAGGCTGATCGGCATGCGCCGGAACCGGCCGAGCACTCCGGTATAGGTCTCGGCGAGCAACCCCGCTCCCGACCCCATCGCGCTGGTCATGGCGATGTTCACCATTGTCGCCGGCATCAGGAAGTTGATATAGCCGCCGTACTCGGCCACTCCGGGGAGTGTGCCTACGCCGGCGAACACCTGACTGAACAGCAACAGCAGTACCACTGGCTGAAGCAGACCGAGAAACACCAGCCTGGCGTCGCCGAAGGCGGAACGCAGTGACCGCTGGGTCAACACCCACACCTGCACGCGAAAGCTGCTGCCGGTCCACTGCCGAGGATCGTCCCGTACCGCGCCTCGGGGCGGCGCGGCAGCCGCGGTAGCGCCGAGGCTGTGCCTGCTCACGGTGTCCGCCAACCCGTGCGGTGCAGCGCGAGATACACATCGTCGAGGGTGGGCTCTGCGACGGTCAGCTCGCCGATCCCGATTTCCAGCCGGTCCAGGCTCCGGATGAAGTCCGCGAGGTCACCCGCCGCGTGCAGGGGCGCGGTGACGGTCCGGTTCGCCTGATCGTGCAGTGGTTCCATCCCCGAGTTGTTCAACACGAAGGCCGCATCGCGGGCGGTGTCCGCATCGGCGAAGGACATCGTCACCGTCCTGCGACCGATGCCGGCCTTGAGCTGGTCCGGGGTGCCGGAGGCGACGACCCGACCCATACCGAGCACGACGATCTCGTCAGCCAGGCGGTCCGCCTCCTCCAGGTACTGCGTGCTGAGCAGCACGGTCGTCCCGTTCTCGGCAAGACGGCCGACGATCTCCCAGAGTCCGTTGCGGCTCACCGGATCCAGACCTGTGGTCGGCTCGTCGAGGAACAACACGTCCGGATCACCGACCAGCCCCGCGGCCAGATCCAGCCGCCTGCGCATGCCCCCGGAATAGGTCCGCGCGGGCCGGTCCGCGGCGTCGGCAAGGTCGAAGGTGTCGATGAGTTCTCCCGCCCGTGCCCTTGCCGCGGCCGGGCGCGCACCCAGCAGCCGGGCGATCAGCACCAGGTTCCCCCGCGCCGACAGCGTGTCGTCGACGGCCACGGACTGACCTGTGACCCCCACCCGGCGGCGCACGGAACGGGGCTTGCGCACCACGTCATATCCGCAGACGGTGGCGGTTCCCGTGCTCGGCAGGGTCCGGGTGCTGAGAATGTCGAGCAGCGTGGTCTTGCCCGCACCGTTGTGCCCGAGCACGGCCAGCACGCCGCCCCCGCCGAGCCGCAGGTTCACCCCGTCGAGCGCAGTCACTCCGGCGTACGACTTGCCGAGACCGATCACCTCGATCCGCGGACCCTCCATGGGCGCCGAACCTAGCCCCGAGCGCGGCGACGAAGCGGCAGGACCGTGACCGGACGCCACTGTTTTCGCCTGCCTTGAGCGATGCTGGAGCACTCCCGTACCTCATCGCACCAGTGCCCGGACGTCCCAGACCCAGACACCGCCGACGACCCGGCCAGGTGAACCGACCAGCCGCTCCACCGTGAGGCGAAGTTCGTCCTGGTGCCGCCGGGGTACCAGGACCACCACGTCGGCCCGCCAGAACCGGAGATCCGCCTGCGCCCGGAGCCGGTCGGCCAGGCCGATGTGCGGTGCGACCCCGGTCCGGGTGATCCGCTCCAGCAGCCAGGAAGTCGGGCGTCGCTGCGCGCCGTAGTTGCCGGAACGGTCCGGGCCGTGCGGTGCGACGAAGTAACCCTCGGCGATCGGAAACCGCAGTTCGGTGCTGACCTGCCAGTGCAGTGGCTCGGCGTCACCGGTGTCGGGCAGGGGCGCGAACACGACGCTGCCGCCGGGGTCGACGTAGCTCTGCCAGATGCCACTGGCGAAGAAACGGGGGATCTCGGGCCGCTGATGAGTACGCAGTTCGGTCGGCGCGGCCGGCAGCAGGGTGAGGACGAGTGCCGCGGCCCACACGTAGCGCAGCGGCAGGTGTGCCGATCCGCTCGCGGTTCCGGCCGCGAGGACATGCTGCGTGGCGCGCGCGAGCAGTATCCCGATGAAGGGAACGCAGCCCAGTGCGAATCGGGACTCCAGCACGGATTCCAGCAGCGGGAGCCGGAACATGCCGAGCCAGGGTCCGCCGACACCGGTGCCGGTACCCGCGACGAACAGCACGATACCGGTGGATATCCAGGCCAGCAGCCACATCGCGACGGCTGCGGCGCGAGCGACCGCGTCCCGCCACAGTGCCAACGTCAGCACGGCCAGCAGCAACATCAGCGGCCAGCCGAAGAAGGCGTTCTCCTCGGTGCGGTTCAGGGACAACTCACCTGCCGCACCAGGGACGCCCGCGACGGACTCGGTCGCGAACGCGGTGAAGGCGGCCGCATCGTTTCCCGATGGTCCGTGCTCGAGTGATCGGTAGCTCTGTGGCCCGAAGAACTGCCACCACAACGGAAAGGCGACCAGCGGAACACAGACAGCGGCGGCGACCGCGAGTCCTCTGGCCACGGGGGCGGCCATCGTGGCCACCTGCTGTGGCCGGGACAGGGCGTACGCCGAGGCGAACAGGACCAGCGCCAGCGCGGCGATCAGCAGTGGTTCCTCGCCGAGGAACACCTGCCATACGGCAAGCAGGCCAAGGATGGTGCCTGCGCGGGACGGCCGCGCCCCGTGTGCGAGACGCAGCAGTTGGACGACCATCAGCGGCAGTACGAACAGCACGACGAAATTGGGGTGTGCGTTCGCGTGCGACACGATCGGCGGGGCGAAGCCACAGAACATCCCGCCGAGCACGGCAGCGCAGGAGGAAGAGACCACCCAGCGGGACAGCAGCCAGTACCAGGCGAAAGCCGAGCCGGCCAGGCCGCCGGTCAGTACCAGGGCCCACGTCACCGAAGGACCGAACACCGCGGTCACGGGGGCCAGTGGCACGCCCATTCCCAGCATCACCGTGTTCGACATCAGGTTCACGCCTGCCGGGACGTTCTGCAGCTCTGTGAACAGTGGGTTGGCTCCGGAGAACACCGCGTCCGCGGTGACCGCGAAGAACCACTCCCACATGTTCTGGTCCTGGCCGCTCGAGGTCAGGTACGTACGTGGACCGGCAGTCCACAACGGACGGAAAATGAGAAAGGACGCGAACACACTTCCGGCAGCCATGATCCAGTCCGCCGGACGGCAGTGGGAGCGGGTGGTTGCGGTGGGTACCGCTGTTCGGCCCATTGTGGTCGTCAGCATGACGCTCCTGTCCTCGAACGGCCCCACTCAGTCCCATGACAAGGTTGTGTGTTGTGATTCGTGTGCTCGTGACAATGTGTGCACTTCACGACCCGAGTGCGCTCTTTGGCCATTGTCTACCGTCCGTATTTCTGTCAGTTGAGCACGGGATCGACCATGTCGGATCGCCCGAGAATGACAAGAAAGAACCGCCCGTCCTGGTCTTGTTCGATTCGTTGCGATTGTTTTAATGGATCATGAATATGTTTCTTGCGACCGGTCGTACTGGCGAGTAGTTTAACGGCCTGTGGTCGCGATATTGCGATCACATTACCTGCGTTTGGGGAGATGCCATAACGGCATCCCGCACGGAATACGCTTCGCCGCGGGGAAAGCCGCGGCCCTTCTGGCGCCTGTGCAATGTGCGATTGCCTCGTGTTCGCCTCAGTAGGAGAGACAAACTGATGAAAGTTCCTTGGAAGTCGAGAAGAGCGGCGCACGCTCTCGCGTTCGCGACCGTGGGGTCGGTCGCGGTGGCCATGGTGGGCCTGGTCGGCGCGGGTTCCAGTGCCGCTCAGCCGGTGTCGATCACGCTTGGCTACACTTGTCCGTTTCCCCTGATCGGCGAGCAGCAGCTGAACGTGAAGATCGACTCTCAACTGCCCGACAACGCCGTCGCCGAGCAACCGTCCGATCCGATCACCTACCAGGCGACGGTGACGGTTCCGGAGACCGCGACCCAGGGACTCAGCCTCGTGGGGGCGGCCACGGTCGAGGGTTCGGCCAAGGCGAGCGCGACGCTGACCGCGCCGGGTCGTGACGCGCCGCTCGGGTTGACCCTGCCGCTGCCTGTTCCTTCCACACCTGTGCCGGCCTCCGGCACCTTCGAAATTCTGGCCAGCGGTTCGGCACCTGCCGTGACGTTCAGCGAGGGCGGCACGGCCTCGGTCGACATCGGCAACTTCGCCACCACCCTGACTCCGCTGAGGGCGGACGGCACGCCGACCGGGCTCGGCACGTTCACCTCGAACTGCACCCTGAATCCGGATCAGAACACGCGGCTCGGCTCGTTCGAGGTCGCGCCGCCGGATCCGGATGCTCCGCCTACCGATCCCACCACCCCGACCGAGGAGCCACCACCGAACGAGCCCGGTGAGGCCACCTTGAGCTACACATGCCCGTTCCCACTGATCGGGAACCAGCAGCTGACGGTCAAGGTCAATGCCAACCTGCCGGAGAGCGTGCCGGTGGGCGAGGCGACGGATCCCATCGGGTTCGAAGCACTCGTGACGGTGCCGTCGACCGCGACCGAAGGGCTGAACCTCGTCGGTGCGGCCACGGTCGAGGGCGATGCCACGGCTGGGGCAACGCTCACCGCACCCGATCTGAACCTGCCGCTGCAGCTCCCGCTGCCGGTGCCGTCGACCGAGGTTCCGGAGTCCGGTCCCTTCGAGATCGTGACCAGCGGGTCGGCTCCGGCGATCGCCTTCCCGAAGGCGGGAACCGCCGAAGTGACGGTCGGAGACTTCAGCAGCACGCTGACACCGAAGACGGAGGACGGCTCGGAGACCGGGCTTGGCACGTTCACCTCGGACTGCACACAGAACCCGGGGCAGAACAACTCGCTGGGCACCATCGAGATCGTCGGCGATCCGACGGAGCCGACGGAGCCGACGGAGCCGACGGAGCCGACGGAGCCCACGGAGCCCACGGAGCCGACGGAACCGACCGAGCCGACCGAGCCCACGGAGCCGACGGAGCCGACCGAGCCGACCGAGCCCACGGAGCCCACGGAGCCGACGGAACCGACCGAGCCGACCGAGCCGACGGAGCCGACCGAGCCGACCGAGCCCACGGAGCCCACGGAGCCCACGGAGCCCACGGAGCCCACGGAGCCCACGGAGCCGACGGAGCCGACGGAGCCGACGGAGCCGACGGAGCCGACGGAGCCGACGGAGCCGACGGAGCCGACGGAGCCGACGGAGCCGACCGAGCCCACGGAGTCCACGGAACCCACCGAGCCCACGGAGCCGCCGGGTGAGGAGGTCGAGCTGTCCTACGACCTCGACGGCAAGACGGTGATCAAGAAGATGAACGCCGCTCTCGCTCTCGGGCCGGGCAGTCTGGACGCGGTGCTCGACACGCCGACCGGTGAGTTCGACGCGGATCTCACGTTGCCGAACGCGAAGCTGAGGTTCAAGCTGTTCGGCTTCCTGCCTGCGACGTCCAAGGTCGCCATCGACGATGTCGGCGGTACCAGCGGCACGGTGCACGCCGGTGGTGTCGAGGCCACGTCCACGTTGTCGATCCGGTTGTTGGACGTGCGGGTACTCGGCCTGCCCATGATGACGTCGAACAAGTGCAAGACGGTCACCCCGGCAGAGGTCGACGTGACGTCCGGGGCGGGTTTCGATCCCCTCGTCGGCGGCACCCTTTCCGGGAAGTACCGGATCCCGAAGTTCGCCGGCTGCGGGTTCCTCACCGGATTCATCAACCTGATCGTTCCCGGCCCCGGCAACACGCTGGAACTCAACATCGACAGGAGATGATCGGAACGGGCTCCCGAGCCCACCAATGACGAACTGCCCCTGGGCCACGTGGCCCAGGGGCAGTTCGCGTAGGTCCTGCTGGTTACGCGCCTTCAATCTGTTTGCATGTCGCAGCTTCGGCAAAGGCCTTCCCGAGTGCGGGATCCGCCTTCAGGTCGCCGGTGGGGTCCTCCATGCGGTGCAGTTCCCCCATGTCCTCGCCGACGGCGGTCATGGTCGCCTGGAAAGCGGCTGGATCCTCCGTGCTCGCCTCGTTCGCGGTACCGCGTGCCGTTTCGATGGACTCCTTTGTGTCGCGCAGGGTCGTCGTGGTGCGCGAGAGCAGGGCTTCGCCGTTCGCCACAGGTGGCGGACCAGTTGCCTCGATTCGCGCCACCAGGTCGCCGAACGCCTCCGAAAGGGTGTCGAGATAGGTGATCATTCCCTGCTTCAGTCGCCGCGGTTCCGCCGAATCGAGTGCGGGCAGTGTGGACAGCTTGCCCGCCTGACCCTGAATCGCCTGGCACACCTGATCCGCCCAGACCACTGCCTCCGGATCAGCAGCCAGTGCGGTGGATGGCTGCTGTGGCGCCGGAGTGGAGGTTTCCGGCCCACACGCCGCCGAGGTCAGCGTCAGGGCGCCCGCCGCCACGGCGCAGATCAGCACCCGGACGTCGGGCAGAACTCGAAATGGCATGCAGGCCTTCCTTCCAGAGTGTCTTCGGGAAATGTTCGACGGTTACTCTAACGACACGTTTGCGGCGACGATATGGAGCGTGAACGGCTGATTTGGCCTTTTCTTCGCCATCCCGTTGTTTGCCATGCCGGTGACGGAAATGATTCGGCTGGTTGTCACGCTCATGACAAAGCTCCGCCGTCGCTGCTCCGTTCGGCCGGATGTGGGCTGACCTGGCGGGAAAGAGGTACTTGTCGGGCAGCGAGCTGTTGTGCGGGAGTGAGGTTCCGGCTACCGGGCACTGAAGCTGACAACAAAAACTGCCGCTCGTGCGTACTTTCCCGTCAACCGTTCCACTGCTTCTTGTGCGACCAGTGGGTGACCAGTAACGTACCGGCCGGTAACGAATCCGGCCGACCAATAATGGGTGTGGCCGCCATGAATTCTAATTCCCGCAGGGCAGGTACCGGCAGATGATGCTACGTCGATCGGGCATGGTGGCCCGCGTACTCGCCATCGCTCTTGCCCTGGGGACGACCGGGGCAGTGCTGAGTTCGGGATCCGCTTCGGCAGGGATCGAGGCCAGACAGGCCGCAGCCACGTCGGCCACGTCCGCCGACCTCCAGCCCGCGGACGCACCTCCCGGCGACGGCATCGTGGCCGGTTACTGGGTGGACTCCGTCACCCGAATCGCGAAACTGGGTTCGAACCTGACTGTTCCACGCGGCCGCTTCGACGCACTGGTCAAATCCACGGGGACACTGCGGGGAAACCTGACTCTTCCCGCGGCGAAGGGATACTTCGTCACCTTCGGCATCATGCCGGTGACCAGCACGGTGGAACTCATACCGGACGGTGAGGCGACGGGGACGGTCAAGATCGTGCCGGGCGAACACGGTCTCGCAGCGGACGCCGACGTCACGGCGAAGATCCTCATCGCACTCAAGGACGTCCGGGTGGACGGTGTCCCGCTGGACGCGGGACCCGGGTGCCGTACCCGGATTCCGGCCTCGATCAGGATCAAGGGAGTTCTCGGGTTGACGCCAGAGGCGCCACCGACCGAGGTGGTCTCCACTTTCGACATGCCGTCGTTCTCCGGCTGCGGGGTGCGGGAGGACCTCGACCGCGTGCTCTCCGGGCTCGTGTCCGGTCCTGGCAACGAACTCCGCACGACACTCTCGATCCGGTGCATCACGCGGGAAGTCTGCGAGGCGGGATGAACCGGAGAAGGGAGATGGACAGCTTTGTCCGCGAGGGCGTTCCCGGACACATCGGCCACGGGAGGTGTGATGGGCGTTGAGGTCGAGGTGCAGGGCCTGACGAAGTCCTTCGGTAAGCAGGCCATCTGGCGGGACGTGTCGCTGACGCTGCCTCCGGGCGAGGTGTCGGCGATGCTCGGCCCGTCGGGAACCGGGAAGTCGGTCTTCCTCAAGTGCCTGATCGGTCTGCTCAAGCCGGACGCCGGACGAATCATCATCAACGGGACGAACCTCTGCGACTGTTCGGAAAAGACCCTTTACGAGATTCGCAAGTTGTTCGGGGTGCTGTTTCAGGACGGCGCGTTGTTCGGGTCGATGAACTTGTATGACAACGTGGCTTTTCCGTTGCGGGAGCACACGCGCAAGTCGGAGACCGAGGTCCGGCGGATCGTGCTGGAGAAGCTGGAGATGACGGGTCTGGCCGGCGCGGAGACGAAGTTGCCGGGGGAGATTTCCGGTGGCATGCGTAAGCGTGCGGGGTTGGCGCGGGCGTTGGTGCTGGATCCGGAGATCATTCTGTGTGATGAACCGGATTCGGGTTTGGATCCGGTTCGGACGGCGTATTTGTCGCAGTTGCTGATTGATCTGAACGCGCAGATCGACGCGACGATTCTGATCGTGACGCACAACATCAACGTGGCTCGGACGGTGCCGGACAACCTGGGGATGTTGTTCCGCAAGGAGTTGGTGATGTTCGGGCCGCGGGAGGTGTTGCTGACCTCGGACGAGCCGGTGGTGGAGCAGTTCCTCAACGGTCGCCGACTGGGTCCCATCGGGATGAGCGAGGAAAAGGACTCCGCCCAGATGGCCCGCGAGCAGGCCCAGGCCGATGCCGGGCACTCCGACGGCTC